>NZ_CP039736.1:710000-1836816 GCF_014844115.1 Leuconostoc sp. LN180020
CCTGTCAGGCCCATGATGAAGGATGTTTCAATGGAAACATCCTTTTTTGTTTGCCTTTTCTTACTGTTTCCGTTACAATTAATACATAATTTAACTTACCATAAGTAGACTATTCTAGAAAGTTGTTGGGTGATGAAAAACAACCAGTTGAAATTCCAGTAAGTTCCAATAGTGGGTAATGCCACTCGGTTAGCTCCGTTATCAGGTGATAATAAGTGTTATTTGCTTTGGCATTAAAGTAGATAAAAACTGGGTGGTACCACGGAAGCGCGTTTTCGTCCCTATTCCTACAAGGTTTAGAGGGGAAACGCGTTTTTGCATACTATAGATATTATGGAGGATAAACTATGTTAGATATAAAATATTTACGGAAAAATGTGGCAGAGGCAACTCGCCGTTTACAGGATCGAGGCATCGAATCTGAGAAGTTAACGACATTATTAAGTTTGGATAAAGCGCGTCGTGAGGCGATACAACAGGTAGAAAGCCTAAAAGCTCAAAGAAATGAAGTCTCTGATAAAATTGCTTACGCGAAGCGTAATAAAACTGATGCTAGTGAGGCTATTCTTGCAATGCAAGAAGTCGGATCAAAGATCAAAGCACTGGATGCAAGACAAGCAAGTCTTGATATGGAAGTTAAAAATTTAGCAGCTCATCTTCCTAACTTAGCTGCGTCTGATGTGCCAGTAGGACCTGATGAAGCAGCAAATGTTGAACAACGTGTTTGGGAACCTAAGACATATGGCCAAAGATTGAAAGCACACCAAGAGGCACCAGAATGGTTAAAAGCACATTATGAAGTCGGCGAGACGCTTGGTATTTTAGATTTTGAAAGGGGTGCTAAGGTATCAGGAGCACGTTTTCTTTATTATGTGGGTGATGGCGCACGACTTGAGCGAGCTGTGTATAATTTCATGTTAGATGAGCACCGTCAAGAAGGCTACACTGAAATGATTACGCCAATTGTGGTTAATGATGCTGCGATGTTTGGCACCGGTCAATATCCTAAATTTCAAGACGATGCATATCGTGTTGAGGGACTTGAACAGACTTATATTCCGACTGCTGAGGTGCCATTAACTAATTATTATTCAGGGGAAACACTACCAGCTGAAGACTTGCCGATTAAATTTACAGCGTTATCACCATCATTTCGTAAAGAGGCAGGTGCTGCTGGTAAAGATACGCGTGGCTTAATTCGGTTACATCAATTCAATAAAGTTGAAATGGTGAAGTTTACTAAGCCTGAACAATCATATGAAGAGCTTGAAAGTATGACGGCCAATGCAGAAAATATTCTGCAGAAACTTGGGTTACCATATCATGTCATTATGCTGTCAACCGGCGATATGGGCTTTTCAGCAGCTAAAACATATGACGTTGAAGTTTGGATGCCACAACAACAAGTTTACCGAGAAATATCTTCTGTCTCAAATACGGAGGACTTTCAAGCGCGTCGCATGCATATCACATATCGCAATGAAGCAGGACAACTAGCTCTGGTTCATACGCTTAATGGTTCTGGCCTTGCTGTGGGAAGAACCGTAGCTGCTATATTAGAGAATTACCAAAATCCCGATGGTAGTGTGACAGTGCCTGAGGTGCTACGCCCTTATTTGGGTGGCCAAGATAAATTGATGGCAACGCCACATCATTAATGTACTAAAAGTCTGTATTTATCAGGCTTTTTTTGCTACAATTGACAGTAGACTATTGTGCGCTAAAACACACAAATTTATATTTCAGAGGAGAAACACACAACCTACTAGCGTTGTGTGCTAAAAATAATGGCAAATCCAATACGAAAACTAGTTGATAATTCAAAAAAACAACTAAAGAAATTAAATCATATTGCTGATAAAGTTGAGGACTACGCTGACGAGATGGCGGCTTTGTCTGATGAAGCGCTTCAGGCCAAAACGCCGGTATTTAAAGAAAAAATTGCTGATGCTTTGCGTGATGTGACAGAGACAGATAAACAAAATAAAGTACTAGCAAAAACATTAGATGCACTCTTGCCGGAAGCATTTGCGGTTGCACGTGAAGCAGCAAAACGCGTGTTGGGATTGTATCCATTTCGCGTGCAGATCATGGGTGCTGCTGTTTTAAATGACGGTAACTTGGCTGAAATGCGAACGGGTGAAGGAAAAACATTGACGGCCACTATGGCGGTCTATTTGAACGCGCTAACAGGTCGTGGCGTACATGTAGTCACTGTAAACGACTATCTTTCCGCACGAGATGCCGAGCAAATGGGGCAGTTATATAATTGGTTAGGTCTATCTGTTGGGGTCAACGTAGGTGACGCGCCAGCTGAGGAAAAACGTGCTGCTTATGATGCAGATATCACGTACTCAACGAACTTTAATATTGGTTTTGATTATCTACGTGATAACATGGTGAGACGTGCTGAAGAACGTGTCATGCAGCGAGGTTTGAATTTTGCGTTAATTGATGAAGCTGATTCTATCTTGATTGATACAGCACGTACACCGTTGATTATTTCGGGACCAGGATCGGGTGTCTCTCAGTTGTATGGGCGTGCAGACCGTTTTGTAAAAACATTACAACAAGATGAAGACTACAAGATTGACGAAGAAGCAAAAACGACAATGCTTACCAACGATGGCATCCATAAAGGCGAAATTTTCTTTAATCTAGATAACCTTTATGATGCTGGAGATACAGCTTTAACACATCATATTGACCAAGCTTTACGTGCGAATTTCAATTATATCAATGATAAAGACTACGTTGTACAAGATGGTGAGGTCAAGTTAATTGACCAATCTACTGGCCGTATTTCTGAAGGCACACGCCTATCTGACGGCTTGCATCAAGCAATTGAGGCTAAAGAGGGTGTTGAAATTCAAGAAGAAAACAAATCTATGGCACAAATCACGTACCAAAACTTGTTTAGAATGTATAAAAAGCTGTCTGGTATGACAGGAACAGCTAAGACTGAAGAAGAAGAGTTACGCGAAATTTATAATATGGAAGTCATTACTATTCCAACCAATCGGCCAATCAAGCGAGTTGATTACCCTGATTTGCTATATCCATCTATTCGTGCTAAATATAATGCCGTTGTCAAATTAATCCAAGAATTACATGAAAAGGGTCAACCTATTCTTATTGGTACGGGATCAGTTGAGTCGTCAGAATTACTATCAAAAATTTTGATGGCACAAAATGTACCGCATAACGTACTTAACGCTAAAAATAATGCCAAAGAAGCTGAAATTATTGCTAACGCGGGGCAACGCGGGGCCGTGACAGTAGCGACGAACATGGCGGGTCGAGGCACTGATATTAAGCTTGGCCCTGGTGTAGCTGATTTGGGTGGTTTGGCAGTTATTGCTACAGAACGTCATGAGTCACGACGTATTGATAATCAATTGCGTGGTCGTGCAGGTCGTCAAGGTGATGATGGCTTCTCACAGTTTTTCTTATCACTAGAAGATGACTTGATGATTCGTTTTGGTGCGGAACGTATTAGAGCTGTTTGGGAACGGATGAATCTGGATGAAGAAGAGACGGTTATTAAAAATCGTTTAATTACACGTTCAGTTGAATCAGCTCAAAAGCGTGTGGAAGGCAATAACTATGATACACGTAAAAACGTTTTGCAATATGATGATGTGGTACGAGAACAACGTGAATTAATTTATCATCAAAGAGATATCATCATTGATGAGTCACAATCATTGGATTGGGTTTTGATGCCAATGGTTTCACGTACGATCAATCGCGTAGTGACAGCACAAACAAAAAGTAAAAAGCCTTCAGAATGGCAGTTACAACAAATCATTGTCTTTGCGGAAAATGTGCTTGTCAACGAAGGTGCGCTGACTGAAAATGATTTGTCTGGCTTGTCACGAGAAGATATTGAAGCGAAGTTATATGCCCTAGCAAAGGAAAACTACGCTAACAAAAAGCGGCAATTATATGAACCGGAGCAAATGTTAGAATTTGAGAAGGTTGTGATTTTGCGTGCTGTAGACCAACATTGGACAGATCATATTGACGCACTGGATCGTTTGCGTCAAGGGGTTGGTTTACGCGGCTACGGCCAGTTGAATCCGTTAATCGAATATCAGAATGAAGCTTTTGAAAACTTTAATAAGATGATTGCTGATGTCGAATATGATGCGACGCGTACATTTATGAAAGCTGAAATTCGTCAGAACTTGAAGGCGTAGTTTTTAGATTCCTTTATAGATAATGCAATAACAGGAGCGAGCCAAAGTGTTCGCTTTTATTTTGAGAGGGTAAAGACATGGAAATTATTGATGCTAAGCATGCGTTAGCAGACATACAAGAAAATATTGCGCGTTTTCAAGGCACTTTAGATCTAGAAGCGTTAACGGAAGAAATTGCCGATTTTGAAAACCGTATGACAGAACCTGGATTTTGGGATGATAATACAAAAGCGCAAAAAGTTATCGAAGAAAACAATGTGCTAAAGAATCGGCGCGACTCATTTTTGAATTTAACGAATCAGGCTGAAGAAATTGAAGTCTTAATTGATATGCTCGCTGAAGATCCTGGAGATGTTGATACAGCTACTGAATTGGCAGACAGCATTGCACAAGCCCAAAAAGATGTTGAGGCTTACAATCTGGAACAGTTACTAACGGAACCATACGACGCTAATAATGCCATTTTAGAAGTTCATCCTGGCTCGGGGGGAACAGAATCAACGGATTGGGGTGCAAACTTATATCGCATGTATACGCGTTGGGCTCAACAGCATGGCTTCCAAGTTGATGTGTTAGACTACCATGCTGGAGATGAAGCCGGCATTGATAGTGCGACAATAAAAATTACTGGGCATAATGCGTTTGGCTTTTTACGAAGTGAAAAAGGCGTACATCGTTTTGTTCGTATCTCACCTTTTGATTCAGCAGGCCGCCGTCATACTAGTTTTGTCAGTGTTGATGTGATGCCAGAGTTAGATGACACTATTGAAGTTGAAGTCCGCGACGATGATATTAAGATGGATGTCTTTCGTTCTGGTGGTGCTGGTGGGCAGAACGTCAATAAAGTGTCAACTGGTGTGCGCCTAACCCACGAACCAACAGGGATTGTTGTGTCATCAACAGTGGAACGAACACAGTACGGTAACCGTGATTACGCCATGAAGCTCTTGAAAAGTAAATTATACCAGCTCGAACTTGAGAAACAAGAGGCTGAGCGGGCTGCTTTAACTGGTGAAAAAATGGAAAATGGTTGGGGATCACAAATTCGTTCATACGTATTGCATCCTTACCAGATGGTTAAAGATCACCGAACAAATTATGAAACAAATCAACCACAGCAAGTATTAGATGGTGATTTGGACCCGTTCATTAATGCTTATTTACAATGGCAATTAAGCTTAAAAAATCCAAATTAAGGTCGAAACAATATGTTTCGGCTTTTTCCATTATCAAACATATTAGTTTCTAACAATAGTCTAATGCGTTATAATATAAGTCAACATTAGACATTAACTGCCTAAAAAATGGAGGGCATAACATGGATAACAAATATACATCAAGTGCACAGAATGTGCTGGTTTTGGCACAAGAACAAGCAAAATATTTTAAACACCAGGCTGTAGGAACAGAGCACCTATTGTTAGCCTTAGCAATTGAAAAAGAAGGCATTGCAAGCAAAATTCTTGGCCAATTCAACGTGACCGATGATGATATTCGCGAGGAAATTGAACATTTTACCGGTTATGGCATGACATCGCGCTATGATAAAAATATCTATTTACCCTATTCGCCAAAAGCTGGCGACATACTTCGTCAATCAGGCGAAGAATCACGCGCGCTAGCACAGACCCAAGTTGGTACAGAGCATGTACTGTTAGCCTTATTACAGGATGAGAGTATCTTATCATCGCGTATTTTATTAGCGTTGGATGCCAATTTACAAGAAATGCGCCGAGCAATTTTGCGGAAACTTGGTGTCACCGATGTACGCAAGCAAATGAAGCAACGTGACAAACAGCAATCACAAGGGACACCAACCCTGGATAGTTTGGCACGTAACTTAACACAACGTGCTAAAGATGGTAAAATGGATCCCATTATTGGGCGCTCAAAAGAGGTGCGTCGTGTTGTACAAATTTTGTCACGACGTACAAAAAATAATCCGGTATTGATTGGTGAACCAGGTGTTGGTAAAACAGCTATAGCTGAAGGTTTAGCGCAAAGAATTATTGCTAATGATGTTCCAGACACATTGAAAAATAAGCGGTTGATGGCATTAGATATGGGCTCTCTGGTCGCTGGCACAAAGTACCGTGGTGAATTTGAAGATCGCTTGAAGAAAATTATTGAAGAGATTTATCAAGATGGACAGGTGATTCTGTTTATCGATGAGCTACATACTTTAATTGGTGCTGGCGGGGCTGAAGGGGCTATCGACGCTTCAAACATTTTAAAGCCAGCTTTAGCAAGAGGTGAATTACAGACCTTGGGCGCAACGACTTTTGATGAATATCAAAAATATGTCGAGTCGGATGCAGCCTTGGAGCGACGATTTGCGCCGGTGACGGTGGATGAGCCATCACAAGAAGATGCCATCAGTATTTTGAAGGGTATTCGTTCTAAATTTGAAAGTCATCATCAAGTAGCGATTGATGATGCTGCGATTATTGCTGCAGTAAAACTATCATCACGGTATATTACAGACCGTTTTTTGCCTGATAAGGCGATTGATTTAATGGACGAAGCTGGTGCGAAGGTTCGTATTGATGCGATTAATCGGCCAAACCCAGTGAATAAAAACAAAGCCAAATTGGCTGAGACAGTTGCGGCTAAAGAAGCAGCAATTACTGCGCTTGATTTTGAAGGTGCAGCTAAATTGCGCACCGAAGAAGTACGCTTAAAAAAGCGTATCAATAAAGCTGAAGCAAAGTTGGCGGATGATACACAACAAAATTACCATCTTCACGTGACTGAAGAAGATATTGCAGAAGTGATTTCACAGCAAACGGGTGTACCGTTAACGCAACTGGAGAAAAATGAACAGCAGCGTTTAGTCAATTTAGAAGCTGTCCTTGGTCGACGTGTCATTGGTCAAAAAGCAGCGATTTCTGCTGTGGCACGTGCAATTCGTCGTGCACGTTCAGGCTTGAAAGACCCTAATCGGCCAATTGGTACTTTTATGTTTTTGGGTCCAACAGGTGTCGGTAAAACAGAGCTTGCTAAGGCATTAGCGGAAGCCATGTTTGGTAGTCAAGAAAATATGATTCGTATTGATATGTCGGAATATCAAGAACGTTGGTCAGCTTCTCGACTTGTAGGCTCAGCACCAGGTTACGTAGGATATGATGAAGGTGGACAGCTAACCGAACAAGTGAGAAACCATCCTTATTCCGTGGTGTTACTGGATGAAGCAGAAAAAGCGCACCAAGATATTTTTAATTTGATGCTACAAGTCTTTGACGATGGTTTTTTGACGGATTCAAAAGGCCGTAAAGTTGATTTTCGTAATACAATTATCATCATGACTTCTAACTTGGGGGCAACACGTTTGCGTGATGAAAAATCAGTTGGTTTTGGCGCAGTTGATTTGAAAAATAATCATGCTGCGATGGCTGAAAAAATTCGTGAGACGCTAAAAGAAACATTCCGTCCAGAATTTATTAATCGCTTGGATGAAGCGGTCGTATTTGAACCACTAACAAAAGATGAGTTACATCAAATTGTTAAATTAATGAGCCGCACAGTACTACAGCGCGTAGCAGAGCAAGGTATATCTGTTAAAATAACGCCTGCAGCTATTGATGTCGTTGCTAGTGCCGGATTTGATCCAGAGTATGGCGCACGACCAATTCGACGGGCTTTGCAGACAAAGATTGAAGACGTTTTGAGTGAAGAATTGTTGCGTGGTCAGATTACCACTGATACGACTGTGACAATTGGTGCGAAAAACGGTGATATTAGACTAAGCATTAAACCTATCGATAAAGTAGCAGCTAAAGCTTAAAAGCCATCACTTAACAAAATAAGTGATGGCTTTTTCACCGAGATTAGCAATGAGCCAGCCGGCTAATAAATAAGGCACAAAAGGCAGACGTGCTTGATTGGCAAAGAGTAAGCCAGTAAAACCTAGTATTGTGGCAATTAACAATGTGTAAGCGAAAATCAGACTATCATTAATTAAGATAAAGCACAGCAGGATGGGGATGTCACCAAAACCAAGCTTGTGGCGATAAACTAAATAGAGACACACAGGGATGACGAGGCAAAAAACTGTTATTTTGTCCTCGAACTGATTGAAATGGCTGGTCATAAACAAATAAATGAGCCAAGGGTATAAAACGCCTATGTGTATCGTGTGGCTGTAGATATCTTCACACGATAGAAAAAATAGTAATACCGCAGTTATCCACACTGTAATATCAGAAAAAAGTGACCAACCAATCATTGCGCCAAGTAGTTCGATATGTGCATAGTGCATACCAAATTTAAATTGACAATGACGACAATGGCCATGTAACAAAATAGCAGATATAACCGGGATTAAGTCATACCAAGATAACTGATGTTGGCATCTAAAACAAAAGGAACGTTTAATACCTAGGGGTATGTTGTGATTTAAGCGCTCGGCAAGGCATAATATTGTAGAAGTGAGCACTGCGTTAAATAGAATAATTAATAGTGTTTGCATAAGGGATTAGACGGAAAAATAAGCGATGACTCATACAAAAGGATATAATCATTTGATGTGCTGATTCACTCTTGACATTAGTCTATAATCTGGTATTATATTGAACGTGCTTTTAAGTAATCTGTTCTGTGAAATCATCACAACGTGCTGAACGGCGCTGTAAAGGCAATTGTCAGCAGATTCCCAGTAAGCATTTTTGTTTAATTACAAAAATGACACACCTGGAACTGTGTAATTAATAAAAAATTTAAGGAGACCGTAGCATGCCTACAATTAACCAATTGGTTCGCAAGCCCCGTAAGTCAAATGCGACTAAGTCAAAGTCACCAGCTTTGAACTTCGGCTATAACTCAATGAAGAAGAAAGCAACAAATAACGTTGCACCACAAAAGCGTGGTGTTGCCACACGTGTTGGTACAATGACACCAAAGAAGCCTAACTCAGCTTTGCGTAAGTACGCTCGTGTGCGTCTTTCAAACTTGTATGAAGTTACTGCTTATATTCCAGGTATTGGTCACAACTTGCAAGAACACTCTGTTGTTTTGATTCGCGGTGGTCGTGTGAAGGATTTGCCTGGTGTGCGTTACCACATTATTCGTGGTGCATTGGATACAGCTGGTGTTGACGGACGTATGACATCACGTTCAAAGTACGGCACAAAGGCGCCAAAGAAGTAAGAAGGAGACTGACAAATGCCACGTAAAGGTTATACTAAGCGTCAGGAAGTTTTGCCTGACCCAATTTACAATTCAAAGCTCGTTTCACGTTTGATCAACAAGTTGATGCTTGATGGTAAGCGTGGAACTGCTTCAACAATCTTGTATGATGCTTTTGATCGTATCAAGGAAGCTACTGGTAACGAACCATTGGAAGTTTTCGAACAAGCCATGGAAAACATCATGCCTGTATTGGAAGTTAAGGCTCGCCGTGTTGGTGGATCTAACTATCAGGTGCCAATCGAAGTACGTCCTGACCGTCGTACAACATTGGGATTGCGTTGGTTAGTAAACTACTCACGTTTGCGTAACGAACACACAATGGATGAACGTTTAGCTAAAGAAATCATGGATGCAGCTAATGATACTGGTGCATCTGTTAAGAAGCGTGAAGATACGCATAAGATGGCTGAAGCTAACCGTGCATTCGCGCACTATCGTTGGTAAGGTTTTTGGCACAACCTTGTGTGTTGTGCTTAAATTAAACCATCATTTATTGGGATGCTAAATTTAATCGTTCACATCGCAATAAATAGTGTAAAATGACAGTAGATGGTAAAGCACTATTGGCTTTTACCATCAAAAAGCGAACACAATTCTGTGTCGCTTTTTGTTGCATATAGAACAAAACCAGGAGATAACTCACAATGGCAAAACGTGAATACCCACTAGAACGTACACGTAATATTGGTATCATGGCCCACATCGATGCGGGTAAGACAACAACTACGGAACGTATCTTGTATTACACAGGTAAAATTCACAAAATTGGTGAAACACACGATGGTGCTTCACAAATGGATTTCATGGAACAAGAAAAGGAACGTGGAATCACAATCCAATCAGCTGCCACAACAGCCGTATGGCACGGTTTCTTTGACCAATTCGCAAAGACACCCTACCGTGTTAACATCATCGATACACCAGGTCACGTTGACTTTACAATTGAAGTTGAACGTGCTTTGCGTGTTTTGGATGGCGCTGTAGCTGTCTTGGATGGTGCTGCTGGTGTTGAACCACAAACTGAAACAGTTTGGCGTCAGGCAACGACTTATGACGTGCCACGTATCGTATTCGTCAACAAGATGGATAAGTTGGGTGCTGATTTTGCTATGTCAGTTGAATCAATGCATGAACGTTTGCAAGTTAATGCTGAAGCCATTCAATGGCCTATTGGCGCTGAAGATGAATTCGAAGCAGTAATTGATTTGATTACACAAGAAGCTTATTACCCAGTTGATGATTTGGGTGAAAAGTGGGAACCACGTGAAATTCCTGCGGAATTAAAAGAATTAGCGGAAGAAAAGCGTAATACTTTGATTGAAGCTGTTGCTGATGTTGATGATGATTTGATGGAAAAGTACCTTGAAGGTGAAGACATTTCTGTTGAAGAATTAAAGGCCGCAATTCGTCGCGCAACTTTGGCATTACAATTCTACCCAGTTCTTGCAGGTTCTGCCTATAAAGATAAGGGTGTTCAAATGATGTTGGATGCCGTTGTTGACTATTTGCCAGGACCTTTGGATGTTAAGCCATATGTTGCTAATGATCCAAAAACAGGTGAAGAAATTGACTTGATTGCTGATGATAGCAAGTCATTTGCTGCGTTGGCCTTTAAGATTATGACTGATCCATTCGTTGGTCGTTTGACATTTATGCGTGTTTATACTGGTACTTTGCAATCAGGTTCATACGTACAAAACACATCTTCTGACACGCGTGAACGTGTTGGTCGTTTGCTACAAATGCACGCCACATCACGTACAGAAATTGATGAAGTTTTCTCAGGTGATATTGCAGCAGCTATCGGTTTGAAGAATACAACAACTGGTGATTCTTTGACAGCCGTTGATCATCAATTGATTCTTGAATCAATGGAATTCCCAGAACCAGTTATTGAATTGGCTATCGAACCAAAGACGAAGGCTGATCAAGACAAATTGTCTAATGCTATTCAAAAGTTAGCCGAAGAAGATCCATCATTCCGTGCGACAACAAACCCTGAAACTGGTGATACATTAATCGCTGGAATGGGTGAATTGCAATTGGATATCATGGTTGATCGTATGCGCCGTGAATTTAACGTTGAAGCAACAGTCGGTGCACCTCAAGTTGCCTACCGTGAAGCCTTTACACAAACAGTGCAGGCGCGTGGTTACTTCAAGCGCCAATCTGGTGGTAAGGGACAATATGGTGATGTTTACATCGAATTCTCACCAAACGAAGAAGGCGCTGGATTTGAATTCGAAGACGCTATCGTTGGTGGCGTTGTGCCACGTGAATATATCCCATCAGTTGAAGCAGGTTTGAAGGATGCTTTGAACGCTGGCCCATTGGCTGGCTTCCCATTAGTTGATTTGAAGGCTAAGTTGTATGATGGTTCATACCACGATGTCGATTCATCTGAAGCTGCCTTTAAGATTGCTGCGTCATTAGCTTTGAAAGAGGCTGCCAAGACTGCCGGTGCAGTTATTCTTGAACCAATTATGGCGGTTGATATTGTTGCACCTGAAGACAATCTTGGTGATGTTATGGGACACGTCTCAGCACGCCGTGGTATGATTGAAGGTCAAGAATCTCGTGGACCTGTTTTGGCTGTTAAGGCTAAGGTGCCTTTGTCAGAAATGTTTGGTTATGCAACAACTTTGCGTTCTGCAACACAAGGTCGTGGTACATTCCAAATGGTATTTGATCACTATGAAGCTGTTCCTAAGAACATTCAAGAAGAAATTATCAAAAACAGCGGTAAAGAAGCTTAATTCTCAACTTCTTAAAACCAATGTGATTAACTGACAGATGGTTCAGTATAAACGGCGTCACTCTACTCAGAGTGGTGCCGTTTTATTTTAAGTATATTGAGGCTTAATATGAAAAAAGAATATAGTCATTATTTAGTACCAGGAATTATTGTTGTTGGCATGGTATTACGGCTCCCATTTACTTCAATACCGCCTATTATAAGCAATATTGCTAAAGCACAACATGTGCCTGTTGGACAATTAGGTATTTTAACGACCATTCCACTTCTAGCATTTGCATTATTTTCATCTATAGCACCTAAAGTAGCACAAAAATTAGGTTTGGAAAGAGCTTTCTCACTAATGCTCTGTGTCATGATTGTTGGCTCAGTACTTAGGATTATTGATACTACCTTTCTTTACATTGGAACATTGATTGTTGGTATTGGTATTGCACACATGAATGTTTTATTGCCAAGCGTTGTGCGAACTTATTTTCCAACACGTCTTGGATCGATGACTTCCCTATTTACGTTTAGTATGATGTTGGCGACAGCCGTTGGCGCCGGATTAGCGGCACCAATTACTATGGCAACTAATTGGCGCATATTTATTTTGCTACTCACTGTATTGCTCGTGATAGCATTGCTGATATGGTTGCCAAATGATTACTTTGCGGCAAAACAAAGAATAATGAATAAATTAACAGTACCGGTGGACATAAAAGATGATCAACCATCAGTTTGGCGTAATAAATATGCTTGGCTCTTACTTTTTTTTGCTGGTATGCAATCTGCGATGTTTTATATATTAATGGCTTGGGGACCAACGATGGCGGTGCAAACAGGTATATCAACAGCCGTAGCTGGTATATTTGCTGGAATTAATGCTTTAATTGGATTACCCTTTGCGTTAACAGTACCAACAATTGTCTCGCGATTAAATGGCAAGCAGCGCCAGTTATTAGTTGGCATGACATCGCTTGTTGGCATCTTGGGTTATCTATTATTGCTTCACCCTGTAGGAAATTTTTGGTACTGGTTAATCGTTAACCTGATGATTGGTGGGAGCACATCCGTACTTTTTCCTTATCTAATGACGACGTTAAGCTTGAAGACGAGCTCACCAAAAGCAACAGCAGTATTATCTGGTATGACACAGAGTGGCGGCTATTTATTGGCAGCTTTGGGACCAGTTTTATTTGGTTATGCATATAATTGGTTTAAGAGTTGGCAACCACAATTAGTGGTTGTATTGTTCTTATTTATCTTGATGACTATTGCAATTATTACGGTTGAGAAACAAAATAAAATATTGTGAGAAAAAAGCATGTCACGCGTGAAGTGGCATGCTTTTCTTGTTACAATATATCTATTGACTAAAAGTGAGGGTTGGGAATTGACTAACACATCAACACCAATTATTGAATTTAAAAATGTTGGCTTATCATATGATGATAACGAGGTACTTAAGAATATTGATTTGTCTTTGGAAGCAGGCAAATTTTATACGTTATTAGGACCATCGGGATCGGGAAAGACAACCATATTAAACTTAATCTCTGGGCAATTAACCGCGACACATGGTGACATTTTATTTGAAGGCAACATTATTAATGATGTGCCTGTCGAAAAACGTAATATGAATACGGTATTTCAAGATTACGGCTTATTTCCAAATATGAATGTTTTTGATAACGTGGCATTTGGTCCGACAATTAAGCGTATGAGCAAGACCGACATCAATGCAAAAGTTACCGAAATGCTGGATTTGGTTAAATTAAGCGACTATGCTGATCGAGAAATTAACGAGCTGTCGGGCGGACAACGCCAACGTGTGGCGATTGCAAGAGCGTTAGCAAACGATCCAGAGGTATTGCTCTTAGATGAACCATTGTCAGCTTTAGATTATAAATTGCGCAAGGACATGCAATATGAATTACGGGAAATCCAACAACGTTTGGGCATTACTTTTGTCTTTGTGACACACGATCAAGAAGAAGCACTGGCTATGTCTGATTGGATTTTTGTGATGAATGATGGGGTTATTCAACAGAATGGATCACCAGAAGATATTTATGATGAACCAATTAATCATTTTGTTGCTGATTTTATAGGCGAATCTAATATACTAGATGGCATCATGAAGACCGATTATTTAGTGCACTTTACCGGTAAAGATTTTGAGAACGTTGATGCGGGAATGCGGCCTAACGAACGTGTCGAAGTTGTTTTGCGACCGGAAGACTTAGATCTTACAACCATTGAGAATGGCAAACTAGTCGTCACAATTGATGACCAATCGTTCCGAGGGGATTACTACGAAATTACTGCGTTAGATGATGATGGGAATGAGTGGCAGGTACAGGCAACCAACAAAGCGGAAATTGGGGAACGCGTTGGTTTAACGTTCGATCCTGAAGATATTCATATTATGCGATTTAATGAGTCGGAAGATGATTTTGATGCCCGTCTGGAAAGTTATGAGGATGATGCTGATGATGCCAAAGAGTAAGCGTCAACGACAATTCTTTTATATTATTCCCTATGGGATATGGTTAGTTCTGTTCGTTATTGCTCCATTAGTGTTGTTAGTGTTTCAATCTTTAACAACACCAACAGGTCACTTTACATTGCATAACTATGCGATTTATTTTGCTAGTGGTACTTACTTGCGGATGACATTTAATTCGGTGTGGTATGCGTTTTTGATTACAGCAGTGACCTTAATTGTGAGTTATCCAATGGCTTATTTGTTAAATCAATTAAAACAAAAACAATTTTGGCTGCTGCTCATCATTTTACCCACGTGGATTAATTTACTGTTGAAAACGTATGCGTTTATTGGTTTGTTATCCAAATCAGGCACGGTTAATAATTTTATTGGTTTGTGGGGGGTTGTACCACAGCAACTCTTATTTTCGGATTGGAGTTTCTTATTAGTCGCAGCATATATTGAGATACCGTTTATGATTTTACCTATCTTTAACTCATTGGCTGAAATCAATCCACGATTAGAACAAGCTAGCCGAGATTTAGGTGCTAATCGCTGGCAAACGTTGCGACGTGTGATTGTGCCATTATCGATGCCGGGGGTCAAAGCCGGTATTCAAGCGGTATTTATCCCGAGTTTGTCACTATTTATGATTACGCGTTTGATTGGTGGTAATCGTGTTATTACTTTAGGAACAGCCATCGAAGAACACTTTTTAGTGACGCAGAACTGGCAACTGGGCTCTACAATTGGCGTTGTGTTAATTGTGGCAATGGTTATCACAATGATTTTGACACGTGATCGTGCACGCCGCTCTGCTAGAAAGGGAAGATAAACCAATGATGAAAAAAATCAAATGGGGTAATTTATATCTTTGGCTGATGTTTGTTGTGTTATATTTACCCATCATATTTTTAATTACTTATTCTTTTAATGCCGGCAAAGTTATGCAAGGGTGGTCGGGTTTTTCGCTGAAACACTATGGTGAGTTATTTGCAGATACGCGTATTTTGGAAATTGTTGTGAATACTTTTTTAGTTGCTTTATTGTCGTCATTGCTATCTAGTGTTATTGGGACAGCAGGGGCATTGTACATTTATAATATTAAGCATGCACTGACTAAAAATGTCTTCTTATCTTTGAATAATATCTTATTAGTTTCACCGGATGTGATTATCGGTGCAGCGTTTTTAATTCTTTTCACGGTTATGGGTTTCTCACTGGGCTTTACTTCGGTACTTTTGTCACACATTGCGTTTAGCATTCCGATTGTCGTCTTGATGGTATTACCACGGCTGCAAGAAATGAATCGCTCGCTAGTTGCCTCAGCTAAGGATTTAGGTGCTAATAATTGGCAAATGTTAACACGTGTGATATTACCAGTTATTTCACCAGGTATTTTTGCCGGTTTCTTTATGGCTTTTACCTATTCCTTGGATGATTTTGCTGTGACTTTCTTTGTGACTGGCAATGGGTTCTCGACGCTTTCTGTAGAAATCTATTCGCGTGCACGTCAAGGTGTTAGTCTAGAAATCAACGCTTTGTCGGCGATGATGTTTATGGTGTCATTAGCACTGGTGTTAATTTATTATGTGATTTCAACACGTGCCGCTAAAAGCAAAAAACAAGGCACTAGATTAGTTTTACCGGCATCGGAGGGGTTATAGTATGAAAAAGCTTATCACAGGTATTTCAGCTATTTTAGTACTTGTTGTCCTGCTGTTTGGAACGCAACGTTATTTGGCGTCTCAGACAGGTACCGGAGAATCTTCTGATAAAGTGTTAAATTTATACAATTGGGGCGATTACCTTGATCCTGATTTGATTACTAAATTTACTAAAGAAACTGGTTACAAGGTCAGCTATGAAACTTTTGATTCAAACGAAGCGATGTACACGAAGATTAAGCAAGGGGGGACGTCATACGATTTAACAGTACCTTCTGACTACATGATCAAAAAAATGAAGCGTGAGAACTTATTGTTGCCTTTAGACCATAGTAAGCTGACAGGTATCAATAATTACGATACGCGTTTCATGAATCAAACATTTGATAAAAATAACAAGTATTCATTACCGTATTTCTGGGGTACTTTAGGCATTATTTATAATGATAAATATGTCAAGCCTCAGGATGTCCAACACTGGGACGATTTGTGGGCGCCTAAATTCAAAAACCAAATCATGCTAGTTGATTCGGCCAGAGATGCTTTGGCTATGGCTTTAATTACACAGAATAAATCAGTCAATGATAAGTCAACAGCCGACTTGGCTGCAGCCCAAGCTAAATTGACCACGCTAATGCCTAATATAAAAGCAATTATAGCTGATGAGATTAAAATGTATATGGCGCAAAATGAAGCTGCTATTGCTGTAACCTATTCAGGGGAGGCTTCTCAAGCAATGGGCAACAATAGTCATTTGCACTATGTTGTGCCCAGTGAAGGTTCTAACCTATGGTTTGATAATATCGTGATGCCAAAAACAGCAAAACATAAAGCAGCCGCCTATGCGTTTCTTAATTTTATGAGTGAACCGAAAAACGCTGCCCAAAATGCAACGTATGTTGGATATGCTACACCGAATAAGCGTGCGATGCCATTCTTATCGGAAGCAGTTCGTCATGATAAACAGTTCTATCCTGATAAGAAAACATTAGATAATCTTCAGGTATATGATGACTTAGGTCAACGATGGACCGAAAAATATAATGATGCCTTCTTAGAATTTAAAATGTCGCAGAGATAACCTTAAAAAACCAATGATGATTGATTGGTTTTTTTTTTTATTGCCCAACAGCACAAATTAATTTAAAAAAGGGTTGCTATGGCGCTGTTAATCTGTTAATATAGTTAAGTACGCTTTTGGAACGGTAGTCACATAAACCTACCGAAAGCCTGGTGTATCAATATTTAGCGATGATGATTAAGGTTGCGACACGCGCGGCCGCGTTGCCATGGGCGCGCAAAACACAAGCAGTGTTGTCGGTTTTTAATCGGAGTTAGCTGATTTACAAAATCAACGAGGAGGCACGAAATAATGGCACAAAAGAAGATCCGTATCCGTTTGAAGGCATACGAACACCGTATCTTAGACCAATCAGCAGAAAAGATTGTTGAGACAGCTAAGCGCACAGGTGCAGAAATTGCTGGTCCTATCCCATTGCCAACAGAACGTACATTGTACACAATTCTACGTTCACCACATAAGCATAAGGATAGCCGTGAGCAATTCGAAATGCGTACGCACAAGCGATTGATCGACATTGTGAACCCTACTGACAAGACAGTTGACGCATTGCGTAAGCTTGAATTGCCATCAGGTGTTGCAATCGAAATTAAGTTGTAATTCATCGGATTACACTTCGCGCCTCATCGAGGCAAAATAAAGTCAAGAAAAAATTAAGGAGATTAGTCATGACTAAAGGTATCTTAGGCCGCAAAGTCGGTATGACTCAGGTTTTCACAGAATCTGGTGAATTGATCGCCGTAACTGCTGTTGAAGCTACACCAAACGTTGTATTACAAGTTAAAAATATTGCAACTGATGGTTATAATGCTATCCAACTTGGTTACCAAGACAAGCGCACAGTTTTGTCAAACAAACCTGAACAAGGTCACGCTTCTAAAGCAAACACGACCCCTAAGCGCTACGTTCGTGAAGTCCGCGATGCGGAAGGCGAATTTAACGCAGGGGATGAAATTAAGGTTGACACATTCCAAGCAGGTGATTACGTCGACGTAACCGGTATCACAAAGGGACATGGCTTCCAAGGTGCTATCAAAAAGCTTGGACAATCACGTGGTCCTATGGCCCACGGTTCTCGCTACCACCGTCGTCCTGGTTCAATGGGTGCAATCATTAACCGTGTATTTAAGGGTAAGCTATTACCTGGTCGCATGGGTAACAACAAGCGTACTATGCAAAATGTTGCTATTGTTCACGTTGATGTTGAAAACAACTTGTTGTTGTTGAAGGGTAATGTCCCTGGTGCCAACAAGTCACTATTGACTATCAAGTCAACAGTTAAAGTTAACGCAAAGCATCCTGAAGTTAAGATGGCCGGTGTATCTGCATCTGCTACAACTGAAGAAGCTTAATATAAAATATATAGAAAGGAGAACAATCAATCATGACTAAAGTTGCTGTATTAAAGCAAGATGGTAATCAAGCTGCTGAACTCGAATTGAATGACGCAGTTTTCGCCATCGAACCTAACAACGCCGTTATCACTGATGCAGTTTTGATGCAACGCGCATCAATGCGTCAAGGGACACACGCTGTCAAGAACCGTTCAGCGGTATCTGGTGGTGGACGTAAGCCTTGGAAGCAAAAGGGTACTGGTCGTGCACGTGCCGGTTCAATCCGCGAACCACAATTCCGTGGCGGTGGTATTGTTTTTGGACCTACACCACGTTCATACGCATACCGTATCAACCGTAAGGCATACCAATTGGCTTTGAAGTCAGTTTTGTCACAAAAAGTTGCTGAAGGTAAGTTAGTAGTTGTTGATGCTTTGTCATTTGAAGCACCAAAGACACAAGACTTCAAGAAGGTTTTGGCTAACTTGTCAGTTGACACAAAGACATTAGTAGTTGTTGATGAAGACAACGAAAACGCAATCTTGTCAGCACGTAACTTGACTAACGTTCAAGTTATGACAACAAAGGGTATCAACGTACTCGACGTTGTTAATGCAGATAAGCTGGTGATTGTTCAATCATCAATCGAAGAAATCCAAGGAGGTCTTGCCTAATGGATGCACGCGATATTATCCGTCGCCCGATTATCACTGAAGCCTCAATGGCACAAACAGAACGCAAGCGTTATGTTTTTGAAGTTGATACTCGCGCAACAAAGCCTGAAATTAAGAAGGCAATTGAAGAGATCTTCGACGTTCAAGTAAGTGGTTTGAACACAGCTAACGTTCGCGGTAAGAAAAAGCGCCAAGGTCGTTATGTTGGTTACACACGCAAGTTGAAGAAGGCAACAGTAACGTTGTCTAAAGATTCAAAAGATATTCAGATCTTTAACGAAGGTTAATTCTAAATAGGAGGAAAAGACATTGGCTATCAAGAAGTATAAGCCAACCTCAAACGGACGTCGTAACATGACGGCTTCAGATTTCGCTGAAATCACGAAGTCAACGCCCGAAAAGAGTTTGTTGGCAAAGAAGTCAAAGACTGGTGCACGTAATAACTCTGGTCGTATGACTGTTCGTCATCACGCTGGCGGACATAAGCAAGCCTACCGTTTGGTAGACTTCAAGCGTATTAAAGATAACACGACAGCTACTGTAAAAGCTATCGAATACGATCCAAATCGTACAGCAAACATTGCTTTGCTTGTCTATGAAGATGGTATTAAGTCATATATCTTGGCGCCAAAGGGATTGAAGGTTGGCGATAAAGTACAATCTGGTCCTGATGCCGACATCAAGGTCGGCAATGCCTTGCCATTGAGCAACATTCCTGAAGGTACTTTGATTCACAACATCGAATTAAAGCCTGGTAAGGGTGGTCAATTGGCACGTTCAGCTGGTACATCAGCACAAATTTTGGGTAAGGATGGCAAGTATGTCATCGTGCGCCTAACATCAGGTGAAGTACGTTTGGTTCTTGCAACTAACCGTGCAACTATTGGTGAAGTTGGTAACGCTGAACACTCATTGATTAACTGGGGTAAAGCTGGTCGTAACCGTTGGCGTGGAAAGCGTCCACACGTTCGTGGATCAGTTATGAACCCTAACGACCACCCACACGGTGGTGGTGAAGGTAAAGCCCCTGTCGGTCGTCCAAGTCCTATGTCACCATGGGGTAAGAAGACTGCTGGTAAGAAGACTCGCGATAAGAAGAAGGCTTCAACAAAGTTTATCGTTCGCGGTCGCAAGAGTAAGTAAGGGAAGGAGACAACTAATGGCTCGTAGTTTAAAAAAGGGACCATTTGCGGACCCACACTTGCTTAAGAAGATTGAAGCGCAAGCTGATTCTGAAAAGAAGTCAGTGATCAAGACTTGGTCACGTCGTTCAACAATCTTCCCAAGCTTTATCGGCTTTACAATTGCCGTTTATGATGGTCGCAAGCACGTTCCAGTTTTTGTGCAAGAAGACATGGTTGGACACAAGTTGGGTGAATTCGTACCAACTCGTACGTTCAAAGGCCACAAGGCTGATGACAAAAAGACTGGTAAAAAATAAAGGAGGAAATTGAAAAATGGCTGAACAAATTACTTCAGCTCGTGCGACAGCCAAGATTGTTCGCGTTGCCCCACGTAAGGCACGTCTAGTTCTTGACACAATTCGTCGTAAGAGCGTTAACGAAGCATACGCAATTTTGAAGTTCCTACCTAACACTTCTACTGAAGATATTTACAAGGTTTTGAACTCAGCAGTTGCTAATGCTGAAAACAACTTCTCATTAGACAGAGAAGATCTTATTGTGAAGGAAGCCTTTGCTAACGAAGGACCTACGCTTAAGCGTTTCCGTCCTCGTGCCAAGGGTTCTGCTTCACCTATCAACAAGCGCACAAGCCACATCACAATTGTGGTTGCTGAGAAGGAGGCAAAGTAATGGGTCAAAAGATTAACCCTACTGGATTCCGTGTCGGCGTTATTCGCGACTGGGATGCAAAGTGGTTTGCTGACAAGGCTGATTATGCTAACCAACTTCACGAAGACTTGCGTATTCGTAAGTATATCGAAAAGAACTTAGCGGACGCCGCAGTTGATCGCATCGAAATTGAACGCAGCACAAAATCACGTGTTGACGTTTCTGTCCACACTGCTAAGCCAGGAATGGTTATTGGTAAGGGTGGCTCTGAAGTTGAAAAGCTTCGTACACAATTAGCAAAATTGACAGATAGAGATGAAAAGGGTCGTTCAAAGCGCGTTTTCATTAACATTGTTGAAATCAAGAAGCCTGATTTGTCTGCTCATTTAGTTGGACAGCAAATTGCTGGTGACTTAGAACGTCGTGTGGCTTTCCGCCGCGCAATGCGTGGTGCTATTCAACGTGCCACACGTTCAGGTGCTAAGGGTATTAAAGTTATGGTTTCAGGTCGTTTGAATGGTGCTGATATTGCTCGTATTGAACAATACACTGAAGGCACAGTGCCTTTGCACACATTGCGTGCCGACATTGATTACTCATGGGACGAAGCAATGACTGCTTATGGTAACTTGGGTATTAAGACTTGGATCTATCGTGGTGATATTTTGCCACAAAAAAAGAACAGTAAGTAAGGAGGGAAGCAAACATGTTAGTACCAAAGCGTGTTAAATTCCGTCGTGTACACCGTGGTCACATGCGTGGCGAAGCAAAAGGTGGAAAGACGGTTGCGTTCGGTGAATTTGGCTTGCAAGCAACAACTTCAAGCTGGATTACCAATCGTCAAATTGAGGCTGCCCGTATTGCAATGACACGTTATATGAAGCGTGGTGGTAAGGTTTGGATTAAAATCTTCCCTCACAAGTCATATACATCTAAAGGTGTCGGTGTTCGAATGGGTAACGGTAAGGGTGCACCCGAAGGTTGGGTTGAACCTGTTAAGCGTGGCAAAGTAATGTTTGAAGTTGGTGGCGTTCCTGAAGCTACTGCACGTGAAGCATTGCGTTTGGCACAGCACAAGTTGCCTGTACGTACAAAGATTATTGCTCGGGAGGCTGAATAATGGCTAAAGCAAGTGAATTGAAAGAATTGTCACTTGCGGATTTGCAAAAGCGCGAAGCCGAATTCAAGGAAGAATTATTCAACCTGCGTTTCCAATTGGCTACTGGCCAACTTGAAAACACGGCGCGTATTGCACAAGTTCGTAAGGACATTGCACGAGTTAAGACAGTTATTCGTGCGCAAGAATTGGCAAACGCCAACAAATAAGACGAAAGGAAGAAGCTGAAAAATGAGTGAAGAACGTAATGCTCGTAAGGTTTATCAAGGCCGTGTTGTTTCAGATAAGATGGACAAGACAATCACTGTCGCTGTTGATACTTATGTGACACACCCTGTCTATGGTAAGCGTGTTAAGTACACAAAGAAGTTTAAAGCCCATGATGAGAACAATACTGCTAAGATGAATGATATTGTTCAAATTATGGAAACACGTCCTTTGTCTGCAACTAAGCACTTCCGTTTGGTTAAAATCGTTGAAGAGGCTGTTGTTCTCTAATTCGATTGATATCAAATCGTCGTAATTAATTGCTAACTAAGGAGGAAGAACCATGATTCAACAAGAGAGTCGTTTAAAAGTGGCTGACAACTCTGGCGCACGTGAAATCTTAACGATTAAAGTGCTCGGTGGTTCAGGCCGTAAGTTTGCTGGTGTGGGTGACATGATTGTTGCTACAGTTAAGCAAGCTATCCCTGGTGGTAACGTAAAGAAGGGTGACGTCGTAAAGGCTGTTATCGTTCGTACTGTTTCTGACGTTCGTCGTGCAGACGGTTCATACATCAACTTTGATGAAAACGCCGCTGTTATCGTTAAGGACGACAAGTCACCAGTTGGTACGCGTATTTTTGGACCTGTTGCACGTGAATTGCGTGACAGCGACTACATGCGTATTGTTTCATTGGCACCAGAAGTGCTCTAATACTGACAAGGAGGAGCCAAATCATGTTTGTAAAAACAGGTGATAAGGTTCGCGTCATTGCCGGCAAAGATAAGGGAAAAGAAGGCACAATCACTAAGACTGTTGCTGGAAAAGATCGCGTAGTTGTCGAAGGCGTGAACATCGTTAAGAAGCATCAAAAGCCTTCTAACGAATATCCACAAGGTGGTGTTATCGATATCGAAGCACCTATCCATGTATCAAACGTGCAATTGCTTGACCCTTCAACTAACGAACCAACAAAAGTTGCGTTCAAGATTGAAGATGGCAAGAAAGTTCGCGTATCTAAAAAGTCTGGTAACGTACTAGGCTAATATTGAAAGGTGAAATCATTTTCATGGCTAACGCACTAAAAGAAAAATATGTTAATGAAGTTCAACCTGCTTTGATCGAAAAGTTTAACTTTACATCACCAATGCAAGCCCCAAAGATCGACAAAATCGTTCTTAACATGGGTGTTGGTGATGCAGTTTCAAACTCAAAGAACTTGGATGAAGCGGTTGAAGAATTGAAGCTAATTGCTGGACAACAACCAGTAATTACAAAGGCAAAGAAATCAATCGCTGGTTTCCGTTTGCGTGAAGGTATGTCAATCGGAACTAAGGTTACATTGCGTGGTGCACGTATGTATGAATTCTTAGACAAGTTGATCAACATTTCATTGCCTCGTGTCCGCGATTTCCGCGGTGTATCATCAAAGGCCTTTGATGGTCGTGGTAACTACACACTTGGAATTCGTGAGCAATTGATCTTCCCAGAAATCGATTTTGACCAAGTTAACCGTGTTCGCGGCTTGGATATTGTTGTTGTTACAACAGCTCAAAACGATGAAGAGGGTCGCGAATTGTTGACACTCTTGGGCATGCCATTTGCTAAGTAATTAGGCATTTTAAAAACGTTTGTTACTCTTAAAAAAGAGTGACACGTTTTTAACTGTTATAGACCAAAATAGTCTATAATAGTTAAGAGCGTGTCATTTCATTATGTCCGTTCAAAAATAAAAGGAGGATATCGATAGATGTCTATGACTGATCCAATTGCTGATTTATTGACACGTATTCGTAACGCCAATTTGGCACATCACGAAGTCGTTGAAATTCCAGCATCAAAAATTAAAAAGAGCATCGCTGAAATCTTGAAATCAGAAGGTTTCATCCGCGACGTAGAGTACATTGAGGATAACAAGCAAGGTGTTATTCGTGTATTTCTTAAGTATGGGGAAGACCGTAACCGCGTGATTACAGGAATTAAGCGTATCTCAAAGCCAGGTTTGCGTAAGTATGCCAAAGCTGATTCATTACCAAAGGTTTTGAATGGTTTGGGTATCGCAATTATCTCAACTTCTGCCGGTGTTATCACTGACAAAGAAGCGCGATCAAAGCAAGTTGGTGGCGAAGTAATCGCTTACGTTTGGTAATATATCTAAGAAAGGAGACTTACCATGAGCCGTATTGGAAATAAAGTAATTACACTTCCTGCTGGTGTTGAAGTATCTCAAGAAGGTACAGTTGTTACTGTTAAAGGCCCTAAAGGCACATTGTCACGTGAAATTGCTTCACAAATTTCAATGTCTGTCGAAGGTACTGAAGTAGCATTCACTCGCGAAAGTGACGACAACAAAACAAAAGCTTTGCACGGTACAACACGTGCTAACGTTGCGAACATGGTCGAAGGTGTTTCAGAAGGATTCACTAAGACATTGAAGCTTGTTGGTGTTGGTTACCGTGCTGCAAAGTCAGGTTCAAAATTGACTTTGTCAGTTGGTTATTCACACCCTGTTGATTTTGAAGACCGTGAAGACTTAACTGTTGAAGTACCAGATGCTTTGACTGTTAAAGTTTCAGGTATTTCAAAGCAACGTGTTGGTGACTTAGCCGCTGAAATTCGTGCCGTTCGTTCACCTGAACCATATAAGGGCAAGGGTATTCGTTACGAAGGCGAAGTTGTTCGTCGTAAGGAAGGTAAGACTGGTAAGTAAAAGTAATTTACTTAGCACGATTATCTTAACTCTCAAAATAAATTTTAAATGGCATATAGCCATCAGAAAAGGAAAGCACAGCTATGATTTCAAAACCAGATAAAAACAAGCTCCGCGTTAAGCGTCACAAGCGCGTTCGTGGAAAGATTTCTGGTACTGCTGCTCGCCCACGTTTGAACGTTTTTCGTTCTAATGCAAACATCTACGCGCAATTAATTGATGACGTAGCGGGTGTAACGCTAGCAAGTGCCTCAAGCCATGATGCAGAAGTATCAGGTACAAAAACAGAACAAGCTACTAAAGTTGGTGAATTGATCGCAACACGTGGTAAGGCTGCAGGATTCGAAGATGTTATCTTTGATCGTGGTGGTTACCTATATCACGGCCGTGTTCAAGCATTGGCAGAATCAGCCCGTGAAAACGGATTGAAGTTCTAAGGAAAGGAGGAATATAAAAAATGGTTGAATTCGTTAACCCTAAGTCACTTGGTGAATTAGAAGAAAACGTTGTTGCTATTAACCGTGTCACAAAGGTTGTCAAGGGTGGTCGTCGTTTGCGTTTTGCTGCGTTGGTTGTCGTTGGTGATAAGCAAGGACATGTTGGTTTTGGTACAGGAAAAGCACAAGAAGTGCCTGAAGCTATCCGCAAGGCTATCGAAGACGCTAAGCGTAAGTTGATTACTGTTCCTACAGTTTCAACGACTATTCCTCACGACGTCCTTGGCGTATGGGGCGGCGGTAAGATCTTGATCAAGCCAGCCGAAGAAGGATCTGGTGTTGCAGCCGGTGGTGCCGCACGTTCTGTTATGGAACTAGCAGGTATTGCTGATGTGACTGCGAAGTCACTTGGCTCAGCTACACCAGTTAACGTTGTTCGCGCAACTTTTGATGCTTTGACAAGTTTGAAAGATGCAGAACAAGTAGCAGCTTTGCGTGGTGTTTCTTTGGAACACTTGGCTGAATAAGGAGCGATAAAATGGCTGATTTGAAAATCACTTTGATTAAAAGTGCGGCTCATCGCTTACCTAAGCAACGTGCGATTGTTAAGTCTTTGGGGCTTGGTCGTGTGTCTAGCTCAGTGGTGAAGCCTAACAACGAAGCTACTCGTGGCGCAATTTTCCACATTGCACACTTAGTAAGCGTCGAAGAAGTAAAGTAATAAACTATTAAAATAGGAGGTACCGAAAGATGAACTTGAACGAATTACAACCTGCTGCCGGTTCACGCAAGTTGCGTAACCGTGTAGGTCGCGGTACGTCATCAGGAAACGGTAAGACATCCGGACGTGGTCAAAAGGGTCAAAAGGCTCGTGGCAAAGTGCGTTTGGGGTTTGAAGGTGGACAAATGCCTTTGTACCGTCGTATTCCAAAGCGTGGATTTACTAACATTTCACGTAAGGAATTCGCTGTGGTTAACTTGGAAAAGTTGAACACATTTGCTGATGGTACAGAAGTGACGCCAGCACTTTTGATTGAAAACGGTATTGTTAAAAATCAAAAGTCAGGTATCAAAGTTTTGGCTGTCGGTCAACTTGAAAAGAAGTTGACTGTTAAGGCACATAAGTTTTCTGGCGCTGCTAAGGCTGCTATTGAACAAGCCGGTGGAACAACTGAGGTACTTTAATGCTACGCACGTTATTTAATGCAGTACGTGAAAAAGATATTCGTAAAAAGTTGGGATGGACGTTTTTAATTCTGTTTATTTACAGAATTGGCACACATATTACGGTGCCAGGTGTCAACCCTTCAGCTATGGCGAATATGGCTAACTCAGGATTAATGAACATTTTGAACATTTTTTCTGGTGGTGGCTTGATGAACTATTCATTGTTTGCAATGGGTGTTTCACCATACGTGACGGCACAAATTGTTGTGCAACTTTTGCAATTAGATATCGTGCCTCGCTTTGTTGAATGGAGTAAGCAGGGTGAAGTTGGTCGGCGAAAGTTGAACAATGCCACACGTTGGTTAACCCTTGTACTTGCCTTTGTTCAATCCGTTGGTATTACAGCAGGGTTTAACTCGCTGTCTGCCTACGGGTTAGTTAGCCAAACAAACAATGTCATGTCATTTATCGTCATTGGTTCAGTAATGACGATTGGGACATTTTTTGCGATGTGGCTAGGTGAAATGATAACTGAAAAGGGACTTGGAAACGGTGTTTCTATGATCATCTTTGCTGGCATCATTGCACAGGCACCTGAAGGTTTGTATGAAATTTTCAAAGAAAATATTTTACAAGCAAATTCAAATGATTTAACAAACGGTATTGTCTTTATGGCTGTGTTGATAACAGCAATGATCTTGATTATTGGTATTACAACATGGTTCTATGAAGCTACTCGTCGTTTGCAAATGCAGTACACGCGTTCTGCAGTATCATATGGTAGTGAAGCTTATTTGCCACTTAAAGTTAACGTTTCTGGCGTTATTCCGGTTATCTTTGCTTCGTCGTTTATTAGTACACCACAGACAATTTTGTTTGCATTCCAAGATAAATTTGCTTCGGCACAATGGTATCAAGTGATGCAACAGATTTTCAGTATGACGACACTACCAGGTGCAATTCTTTATACCGTATTAATCATTGTCTTTACATACTTTTATGCTTTTGTGCAAGTTAACCCAGAAAAGTTAGCTGAAAATTTGCAAAAGCAGGGGGCTTACATCGTTGGTGTACGTCCTGGTGATGAGACAAAAGCATTTGTGTCACAGTTACTTTTGAGCTTGAGCTTTGTTGGCTCTATCTTCTTAGGTTTCGTGGCACTAGTGCCACTCATCGCGTCAGATGTATGGAGTTTGAACGAAAAAATTGGTCTAGGGGGCACCAGCTTATTAATTGCTATTGGTGTTGCACTTGACTTAATACGTCAAATTGATGGTTTGATGCAAAAGAGAAATTATATTGGGTTTATTACGAAAAAACAGTTAGCAACTCGGGAGGCAACTAATGGCTAATAATTTGATTTTGTTGGGTTTGCCAGGTGCTGGTAAAGGCACACAGGCAGAATTTATTGTGAAGGACTACCCTACTGTTCATATTTCTACAGGAGATATTTTCCGTGCCAATTTAGCTAATGATACATCATTAGGTAAGCAGGCGCGTGAATACATGGACGCTGGGAACTTGGTCCCTGACGAAATCACAAATGCGATGGTTGCCGATCGTTTGAATCAAGATGATGTTCAGGCTAATGGGTTTATGTTAGATGGCTATCCCAGAAATGAAGCACAAGCTGAGTTTTTAGATCACTATTTAGCTGAAAACAACTCTGCCGTTTCTGCAACACTTTATTTTGAAGTTTCTGATTCATTACTGCGTGAACGTCTGTTAGGACGTGGTCGCGCAGACGATACACCTGAAGTTATTGATAACCGTTTGGAAGTTAATAAAGCCGCTAATTTGCCACTTGTAGATTATTACAAGCGTGCAGGTGTGCTTCACACAATCGATGGCGGACGTGAACTGGCCGAGGTGTATCATGATGTGAAAGCAGTTTTGGACAACTTATAAAAGTTTCTAAAATCACATTGAGAAATGCCAGTATTTCTGGTATAATTTGATAGGTTAAGCACTTATCAGCAATGTTGAACATGATTAATACAGGAGGTTAAGTGCATGGCCAATGATGTCATCGAAATTGAAGGTAAAGTTAAAGAAACTTTACCAAATGCGATGTTCCAAGTAGAACTCGAAAATGGCGCTGTAATTTTGGCACACGTTTCGGGTAAAATTCGTAAGAATTTTATTCGAATCTTGCCAGGTGATCGTGTCACAGTCGAAATGTCACCATACGACTTAACAAAGGGTCGTATTACTTATCGTTTCCGTTAAGAAGTGATTTGGAATAATCAGTTAACCGAATAGGAGGAATAGATTATGAAGGTACGCCCATCAGTTAAGAAGATGTGTGATGCTTGCCGCGTTATCAAGCGTAATGGTCGGACAATGATCATATGCTCAGCTAACCCTAAGCATAAGCAACGCGCTGGAAAGTAATTTTCAGAACTACGCAGAATAAATAGTTATTGTAAATAGACATAATCGTCGTTTTCAAAATATAAATAGGAGGTAATTTGTTATGGCTCGTATAGCAGGTATTGATTTGCCACGTGACAAGCGTATTGTCATTGGCTTAACATACATCTACGGAATCGGTAATACTACTGCACAAAAGATTTTGGCTGAAGCTGGCGTATCTGAAGACGTCCGTGTTCGTGATCTCTCTGCAGATCAAGAAGACGCCATCCGTGCAACAGTTGACAAGTTAAACTTGCAACTTGAAGGAGACTTGCGTCGTAAGGTATCTTTGGATATCAAATCATTGCAAGAAATCGCTTCATACCGTGGCATTCGTCATCGTAAGGGCTTGCCCGTTCGTGGACAAAACACGAAGAACAACGCTCGTACACGTAAAGGCCCAGCTAAGGCAATTGCTGGCAAGAAAAAGTAATCTAAGATTATCTTTTTCTGTTGTATCCTAATCGATACGGCACATGATTATCGCAACCATAGTTGCGTAATGTTGGTTATTAAGTTAACCCGAGAAATTATACGAAAAGTATTGAAAAGGAGGCAAACATTATGGCAGGTCGTACAACGCGTAAGCGTCGTGTGAAAAAGAATATTGAAGCTGGTGTGGCTCACATCCATTCAACATTCAACAACACTATCGTCATGATTACTGATGTTCAAGGTAACGCAGTTGCTTGGTCATCAGCCGGTGCACTTGGCTTCAAAGGAAGTCGTAAGTCAACACCATTCGCTGCTCAAATGGCAGCGGAAGCAGCAGCAAAGGGTGCCATGGAAATGAACATGCGCACTGTTGCGGTTACTGTTAAGGGGCCAGGTTCTGGTCGCGAATCAGCTATCCGTGCTTTGGCAGCAGCTGGCTTGGAAGTAACATCAATCAAAGATGTTACACCAGTTCCCCACAACGGATCACGCCCACCAAAGCGTCGTCGTGTTTAATTGATTTTCATTGCTCTTGCTTTGAAAGAAGGGGTAAGAATTACAGATGATTGAATTTGAAAAGCCAAATATTCATAACATCGAAGAGGATGCGCACTATGGCAAGTTTGTCGTAGAACCTCTTGAGCGTGGATACGGTACAACGCTAGGTAACTCATTGCGTCGTATCTTACTTTCATCGCTTCCGGGCGCAGCCGTTAATACGGTTCAAATTGACGGCGTTGTCCACGAATTTTCAACAGTGGATGGCGTTGTTGAAGATGTCACACAAATTATCTTAAACCTTAAGAAAGTTGTGTTGGCGATTGATTCAGATGATGAACGTAGCCTTGAAATTGATGTTCAAGGTCCTGCAGATGTTACTGCTGCTGATTTGCAAGCAGGAGCTGATGTAGAAGTTTTGAATCCTGATTTGCATATCGCTACTGTGGCAGCAGGTAAGTCATTGCATATGACGGTCACGGCAGTTAAAGGTCGTGGTTATTCATCGGCTGACGAGAATAAGCAATTGCGCGACGAAATGCCTATCGGCGTGTTGGCAGTTGACTCAATTTATACGCCTATCGAACGTGTGAACTATCATGTTGAAAACACACGTGTTGGATCACGTGATGATTATGATAAGCTCACTTTTGATATTTGGACAAATGGTTCAATCAAGCCAAGTGATGCTTTGAGCCTCGGTTCAAAGATTTTGGCCGAACATTTGAACTTGTTCATGGACATATCTCCAGTGGCAGCTGAAGCCAATGTTATGGTAGAAGCAGAACCTGTTGCAGCTAGTGCGTCAGATTCAGCGCCAATTGAAGATTTGGACTTATCAGTTCGTTCTTATAATTGTCTCAAACGGGCCGGTATCAACACCATTGTGGAGTTGACAGATCGCACTGAAGCCGACATGATGAAGGTGCGTAATCTCGGTCGGAAATCACTTGACGAAATCCAAGAAAAGCTAACAGAAATGGGCTTAGGATTCCGCAAGGAAGATTAACACATGTCTTTAAACTACTAAAAAGGAGGATTCACCAATGCCATATCGTAAGTTGGGTCGTACATCTTCACAACGTAAAGCGATGTTACGTGATTTAACCACTGATCTTTTGATTAATGGTCGTATCACAACAACTGAAGCTCGCGCCAAAGAAGTTCGTAAGACTACTGATAAGATGATTACATTAGGTAAGCGTGGTGACTTGGCGGCTCGCCGTCAAGCTGCTGCCTTTGTCCGCAACGAAGTTGCTGACGTTATCGAAGACGGCGACAACGTGAAAGTCCAATCAGCTTTGCAAAAGTTGTTTGATGACGTTGCACCTCGCTTTGCTGAACGTAATGGTGGTTATACACGAATTCTCAAGACTGTCCAACGTCGTGGCGATGCCGCTCAATTGGTCATCTTGGAACTTGTTGATTAATAATTATCATCACATCTAAAAATCCTTGAAGTTATAAAAACTTCAAGGATTTTTTATATGTTCTATTAATATTTACGGTTGAGTAAAATACCGCTTAGCTGTTCGAGCTGTAATCGAATGCCTTCATCAGGTAATGACTGAATCATCTGCTTTAAGGATTCAGTATAGTTAGTCAATAAATCTGATAATTTCACCATGGCATTACTTTCAGTAATCAAGGTATGCAAAGTCATCATTTCTATGTCGCTAATATCATCACGCTTGGCTAATAAAGGTATTATTTTGTCAGAAATTACCGGATCTGCTAGCGCAAAGAGTATGGGGGCTGTATAGATGCCGTTACGGATATCTTGGCCCACTGGCTTGCCAAGTGATAAATCTTGTGTGATTGACTCAAAATCCAAATAATCATCTAGTAATTGGAAGGTGACACCAATATTTTCTCCGAGATGACTGACCGTTTCTAGTAAAGGTTCACTGTAATTGTCTCCACTAATGACACCAAAACTAACGCTCAATCTAAACAATGCTGCTGTTTTACCTTTAATTTGAGTTAAATAAGAGTTAAAATCAGCAGACAAATTATATCTATTTTGCTTTTGAACAAGCTCGCCAAACAGTATTTCTTGTAAGGCTTTTAGAGCGAGTTTATTAGCAGCGGGTTTGTCGGCGCGCTCCAAAAGTGAAAACATACCAGTCAATAGATAGTCGCCGGCGTAGACGGCAGTATCTTTGCCAAATTGACTTTGAATACTTTCATGGCCGCGACGTAATTTAGATTCATCAATAATGTCATCATGAATCAACGTTGCTAGATGGAGTAATTCAAGGCTAGCACCAAGTGAAATAGCCTTAGCGTTGTAAGGGTTATCACTTAATCTAGAAAATAATAGGGTGAGTGCTGGTCTAATAAGTTTTCCAGCATTGAGCTGGGATCGAATGGCAGTGTCGATTTCTTCAAAACCAATGTGCCAACTTGCAGACATATCTTCTAAGACAGCCTGCAAAGGTGCAGATAATTCAGGAAAATCTTCCCAAAATTTGGGTAAAGTAGGCGTAGACATGTTAATTTTTCTCTATTTCTCTCAAGTATACTTACTGATAAGTATACAGGTATTATGTACAAAGTGCGAGAAACTAAGTATCGCACTTTATTATTATAACTTACTTATCTAAATCATCATAAATTGACTTAGCTTTACCATACCAAAGTCCACCGAATAGCTTTTGAAGTAATGGCACAACATAGAAATCCAAACCAAATCCACGGCCAGAACCATTCATAATAGCAATGCTTGAAAGCAAAATGAACCAGTGTGTCATATCAAAGCCATTAGTAGCCCACGCTGTGATTGTTAAAATAATTGAAACAACAGCAAGTGGCCAAGTGAAGAGACCAAGTAAAATACCTGCACCAGCCACAATTTCAATGAAACTAGCTAGACCATGCTGCCAGAAGAGCATGTTGAGGTCACCGAGTCCACCAACTGCAGCTAAAATCCAAAAGATACCTAGAAACAGACGTAATGGTGTAGACCATAACACGTTACCGAGACGTGAAATCGTACCTTGGAAAGGATTACGGCCATTTTCTGTCCGGAAAAACTCATCCATCATATAGTGGAAAATTGAATACATTGAACGAATTTGAGAGTAAAAGAATAGGTTGATGCCGTGTTTTGCCAAGCTAGCGAAGAAACCAGAGAAATTTAAGCCCATGAGACTAGCTACGGTGTAATGTGAGCCAATAGACACAGCGAAGCCATGATACTTAACCAACTCAGAAAATGTCTTAGCTTGACCAAAGCCAAGATCAGCTAACAGATTATGAGATGCTGTACGAGCAGCACTTTCAGCACCTTCTACGGTTTGTGGGACAGGGCCTGTCTTTTCATCAACATATGATAAGGTATCGCCAGCAACATAAATATCTGTTGCTGATTCATCATTATCTAGTTTGGCACGCATATAATCATCAGCTTCAATACGACCGCCTCGTCCATATTTGAAGCCCCAGTCAGAAATAAATGACTTAGCTTTAACACCTGCTGTCCAGATTAACGACTTTGTAGGTAATGTTGATTCATCAGCAAAGATGACACCGTCTTCATTGACACCAGTGACACGTGAGTTGAGACGAATATCAACACCGTTGCTAGTCATATATTTGAAAGCCTTATCAGCCAAATGACGGTCTTTTAGCATGTTTAGAATTGAAGGTGATGCTTCCAACAAAACCAGCTTAATTTCACTTTCATCTAGCTTATAGTTTTGGGCCAAGACACGTCGTTGCTCAATAAATTCGCCCATCAATTCAGCACCTGTGAAGCCAGAGCCAACAACTGCAATCGTTAGTAATTGGGCACGTTTTACAGGGTCTAATTCAGCAGCACCTTGACCAATAATGTTTTCCACGTGATTACGAATCTTCAAGGATTCTTCCATCGACCACATTTCAAAACCATGTTCTTTAACACCGGGGGTTCCAAAGTCATTTGATTGACCACCAATAGCTAGAATAAGCTTTTCGTAATTAATATCCCCATGTGTTGTTTTAATAATTTTATCATTTTTGTTAATACCATTGACCTCAGCAGTCAACAATTTAACATTTTTATTCTGATAGAAGAGATGTTCTAAATCTTCTTGTACGTGTTTAGGTGCAACACGTTGTGAAGCCACTTCGTGCAATTCTGTCATGTACGTGAAGTAAGAATGCTTATCAATCAAAATGATATTATATTCTTTATGTGATTTTAACTTCTTTGACAAAGTTTTTGCTGCAAATACACCACCAAATCCAGCACCAACAATGACAATGTTTTTTTCTGCCATGACTATTTTCTTCCTTATTGTGAATTGTCTAATATTCTTGTGAAATATCTATTTTATTATAGACTAATTTCCGTTATTTTAAAAGAGTTTACCTGAAAATAAGTTTGTGAAGTAACGTGTCTGTTAATAACATATGGCATAAACTAATAATAGTATAATACGAGCAACCTATGATAAAATAAGGTCTAATGACAAAAGCAATTAAAATTAACAATTTAAAATACAGTTATGATTCTGATCAGAATTTATTCGATGATTTTAATCTCGATATTGAAACTGGTGAATGGGTAGCATTAGTTGGGCATAATGGTTCAGGTAAATCAACATTAGCTAAACTGATATTAGGACTAATTGCCGCGACTGGCGGAACCATTAGTGTTTTTGATGATATATTAAGTCCCGAAACGGTTTACCGTATTCGAGAACAGATTGGCATGGTTTTCCAAAATCCAGATAATCAGTTTGTCGGTGCAACAGTGGCTGATGATGTCGCCTTTGGCTTAGAAAATAAGCAAGTTGCTAGTATCGAGATGCCAAGATTAATTGAGGAAGCACTCACGATTGTCGATATGCAGGCGTTTAAAGATCGCGAGCCGCATATGCTTTCTGGTGGTCAAAAACAGCGTGTAGCGCTCGCTAGTGTGCTTGCTTTAAAGCCTAAAATTATTATTTTAGATGAAGCAACTGCAATGCTGGATCCAGCGGGTAGACAAATGGTCATGGCGACTTTAACGTCACTTAGAGAGCGATTTGGCAAAGCATTGACGTTAATAACGATTACACATGATATGGATGAGGCTGCATTAGCGGATCGTGTCGTAGTTATTAATGATGGGCAACTCATTTTGGACGGCACACCGCATCAAGTGTTTAGCCAACAGACTATGCTACGTGACAGCGGCTTAGAATTACCTTTTTCAGGAGAGTTGGCCTCACAGTTGCACAATCATCCTGAAAAATACTTAGACGAAAGAGAATTAATTCAGTGGCTATCAGATTTGAGCAAGTAAACTTTACTTATGGGGCTGGGACAACATTATCACAAGATGTATTACATGATATTAATGTGAATATGCCAACTGGTGAAATAACGGCGATTATTGGACAAACTGGTTCAGGTAAATCAACACTTATTCAACATATTAATGGGCTATTAAAGCCAACAACAGGGCAAGTTTTGATTGATGATTTTAAACTCACATCAGGTACCAAGGAAAAGCAACTTATCCAATTGCGACAAAAAGTGGGTATTGTTTTTCAATTTCCGGAAAATCAATTGTTTGCTAATACGGTAATTGAAGATGTGATGTATGGGCCATTAAATTTTGGTATGACGAAAGCGGCAGCCAAAATAGCCGCTGAGCAAGCATTAACGCGTATCGGCGTGTCAGAAAATCTATGGTCGAAATCACCATTTGATCTTTCTGGTGGGCAAATGCGTCGCGTGGCAATGGCAGGCACTTTAGCTAGTGATCCTTCGGTGATTGTTTTAGATGAACCAGCAGCCGGTCTTGACCCGCGTGGGCAAGCTGAATTACTGGCACTTGTTTTAGAGTTGAAAAAAATGGGCAAGACTGTTGTATTTATTTCCCATCAGATGGAACATGTAGTCACCGTTGCTGACCAAGTTATTGTGATGCATGAGGGCAGAATCGTAGCGCAAGAAGCACCAAAAGTTTTGTTTAATCGTGATTTATCTTGGTTTCAAGACTTGATGCTAGATTTACCCAAAGCAGGCCAATTTGCTGAAAAAATGAAGGCGGCTGGGCTTATTTTGCCACGCAGACCACTCAATTTACAAGATTTAGCTTCATTAATCAATAAGGGGGCGCAACATGAATAATATTATGATTGGTCGCTTTGTGCCCGGCGAGTCGCTCATTCACCGTCTTGACCCACGTACTAAAATGATTGGGACATTTATCTACATTTTTGTGATGTTGTGGGCGAACAATTGGCAAACCTATCTTTGGTCAGCTGTCTTTGTTGTTGGTTTAATTAAATTTACTGGCCAATCTTTTAAATTATATTGGGATGGCTTGAAGCCCATTTTTTGGTTAATTTTATTCACTGTTATTTTACAGTTACTATTTACTCCAGGTTCGCCAGTATTATGGCATTTAGGCCCGCTAAGTGTGACTGTGCCAGGGGTAGTGAACGCGATTTATGTGATGGTGCGCTTTGTTTTAATTATTTTAATGTCAACCATTCTAACTTTGACAACACCCCCCACGAGCATAGCTAATGCTATTGAATCCTTGTTGGGACCTCTAAAAAAAATCAAAGTGCCAGTTGCCGAATTGGCGCTGATGCTATCAATTGCGTTACGCTTTGTACCTTTACTCATGGATGAGACGCAAAAAATTATGAATGCCCAGAAATCACGAGGCATGAGCTTTTCAACTGGTGGCCCAATTAAGCGGGCTAAAGCAATTATTCCATTACTTATTCCGTTGTTTGTTGGTGCACTACAGCGCGCGCTAGATCTAGCCAACGCAATGGAAGTCAGAGGATTTAAAGATGCAGTTCAGCGCACACGCTATCGTATACTGCATTATGACCGGAATGATTATATTGCTTTTTTTACCATTGTTTTTTTTGTGATTATCTTTTTTGGTATCAAAATAGTCACAGGATTTTAGAAAATTAAGGAGTGCATCAATGAGGTGCAATAGTCATGACACGATATAAAGCAATAGTCGCATATGATGGCAGCAATTTTTTTGGTTTTCAAGTACAAACTAAAAGTGGTGTTGAAGTCCAACGCACGGTACAAGGTGAACTTAATAAAGCCGTCAATCAAATGGCTAAGCAGCCTGTCACACCCATTAAAGTAGTCGGGGCTTCCCGAACAGACACTGGCGTGCATGCTTTTGGGCAGGTGGTGCATTTTGATTTACCATTCGATATTAATCCTGTCGGCGTGAGCAAGGGATTGAATACACTCTTACCAAGAGATATTCTTATCAAAGCAGTTACGAAAGTTTCTGATGATTTTCATGCTAGATTCAGTACACATGCCAAACGTTATTTTTATCGTGTGTCTACGACAGCATTTACGGACCCGTTTAAACGCCATTACACTGGCCATTTTCATTGGCATTTAGACACAAGTCGAATTCAGGAAGCACTACCTGATTTAATAGGCGAACATGATTTTGCTAGTTTTGCTGCTTCGGGTAATCAAACGGCATCGACAGTTCGCACGATTACTTCAGCACAATTGATTGAGAAGCCAGACGAGCAAGAATTGGTATTTGTTTTTGAGGGAAATGCTTTTTTATATAATCAAATTCGAATCATGGTAGGCGTGTTGCTAGAAATTGGCAATGGTCGCCGTGAAATACACGATATTCAACGTTTAATTGCAGTCAAGGACCGTGAGCAGGCCCGTTTTACTGCACCAGCGAGCGGCTTGTACTTGGACGAAATTGACTATGGTGAGCACCCTGCCAATTAAGCACGATTTGTGAATGGATTTTGCCAAAACCATTGACAATAACCCTTATTTTAGGTAAGATAGAACACGGTATTGTTTACCTCACGATAAGCCCCGGAAACTTATTGTAATTGCGTAGCAAGGAACGGCTACGCCTGTAAACAACTAATCAAAGGAGCGCAAACATGCGTACAACATTTTTAGCAAAACCAGGTGAAATCGAAAAGAAGTGGTATATTATTGATGCCAAAGACGTCGTTTTGGGACGTTTGTCAACAGTAGTTGCTTCAATTTTGCGTGGTAAGAACAAGCCAACGTTTACACCAAACGTTGACATGGGTGACCATGTAATCATTATCAATGCAGCCGAAGTAAAGTTGACTGGTAAGAAAGCCACAGATAAGGTTTACTACCACCACTCAAACCACCCAGGTGGTTTGAAGGCTCGCACAGCTGGAAACTATCGTGAATTCAACCCTGAAAAGTTGCTTGAATTGTCAATCCACGGTATGTTGCCAAAGAACACTTTGGGACGTAAGCAAGGCTTGAACTTGCACGTGTATGCTGGTGCAGAACATGCCCATGCAGCACAACAACCTGAAGCACTTGACATCAACAAGTTGGTTTAAGAAAGGAGAATTTAAATTATGGCTACAGCAGTACAATATGCCGGCACAGGCCGTCGTAAGAACTCAGTTGCTCGTGTGCGTTTGGTTCCAGGTAATGGCCAAATCACAATGAACGGCAAGTCAATCGAAGAATATATTCCTTTCGCTAACTTGCGTGAAGTTGTTTTGCAACCATTCAACGCTACTGAAACATTGGGTAACTACGATGTATTAGTTAACGTTATTGGTGGTGGTTATTCTGGTCAAGCTGGTGCAACACGTCACGGTATCGCCCGCGCGTTGTTGACAGTTGATCCTGATTTCCGTGCAGCATTGAAGTCAGCAGGTTTGTTGACACGTGACTCACGAATGAAGGAACGTAAGAAGCCAGGTTTGAAGAAAGCCCGTAAGGCATCACAATTCTCAAAGCGTTAATATTTTATTTGCGTTATTCAATTGGGAACTATATCAAGCACCATCTATTAACGATAGTAGATGGTGTTTTTTTGTGGCGATTTTTTTGCATTTATTGCTTTTTTGTAATAGAATAATCTCATTACGGGATGTAGCTCAGTTTGGTAGAGCGCTGTGTTCGGGGCACAGAGGCCGTGAGTTCAAATCTCGTCATCCCGATAAAAAAACACCAACAAAAAGTTGATGTTTTTTAATCAAATAATATATTTTTTAAATTGTTCAAGCTCTAATTGTGATAGTTCGACTGTCAACAACGTACCTGAATCATCATAATTTTCCGCAATAAAAGTATGATTGGCTGCTAATTTTGCTTGTACGGCCCCTTGATCAAATGGTATATGTAACGTCACAGTTTCGTTATCTTTAAAGACATGTTTTTGAATTAACGTAATGAGCGCATCCTGAGATGCTGCTTCAAGTGCTGATAAGGTAATTGCGTTTTCGCCCGAAACATCTGGATAATTGAGCGTTGTCTTATCGGCTTTATTGTAAACAGTCACCATTGGTATGTTAGTAATACCAACTTCGCGTAAGGTGTTTTCTGTCGTAGTCATCATATCTTTATAATGTGGGTCCGAGATATCTACAACTTGTAAGAGTAAATCAGCTTGCGCAGCTTCTTGTAATGTTGATTTGAAAGCTGCAACAAGGTTATGTGGCAGTTTAGAAACAAAGCCAACTGTATCACTGAGTAAAAATTGTGTCTTATCTGGTAAGGTGAGTTGCCGTACAGTTGTATTTAATGTGGCAAATAGCATATCCTTTTCAAAAACTTGTTTGGTGTCATCAGATTCGGCTCCGATACCAAAACGAGCCAATAAGCGGTTCATTAACGTTGATTTGCCGGCGTTGGTGTAACCAACCAATGCGACATTAGGCAGATTATTAGCCGTTCGCCGTGCCGAACGTGTATCTTCACCCTTCGATAAATCAGCTAATTCTTGTCTAATATGAACCATTTGCGACGTAATACGACGACGCGACTCTTCGAGTTTTGTTTCACCAGAACCTCGCGATGTAAAGCCACCACCACCGGCACCTGTTTGTTGATCGAGACTAACCGACATACTGGTCCGCAAGCGGGGAAGTTGATATTGCAGACGCGCTAATTGGACCTGCAATTTTGCTGCTTTCGTTTGTGCGCGTTGTGCAAAAATGTCTAAAATTAAACCTGTCCGATCCAAAACAGTTGCTTGCGTTACTTTTTCTAGGTTGCGAATTTGGGATGGGGATAATTCGTCGTTGGCGACAATCATATCCACATCATATGTTTTAACCGCTTCGGCAAGTTCATCAACCTTACCTTTACCAAAGTAAGTTGCTGGGTTTGGTCGTTCAAGCTTTTGTGAAAAAATGATTTCGGGGATGAGTTGATTAGCTTTGGCTAAATTAGCTAATTCTTCTAATTCGTAGTCAATATTACTTGCATTAGTCGATAAACCAATTAAAAAGACGCGGCGTTGTCCTTGATTAGTGACATGTTGTTCAGTCATAAAAAAATACCTCCAGTAACTTATAAACGAGACTGGGGGCATTTTGACGTGTTAAGGGCAAAGCTGCAAACCAATCTCAAGAAATGCACACAAAAATAGACAATCTATTTTGATATGCGGAATCTTAAAATTTGTTCAACAATGTGCTTTACTTCCTTCATTAATATGATGTTTAAAGTGTAACAGTTTTCAAGTGACTTGTCCACGAAAACGGGTTAAAAAACGGTGCTATCATCATTAAAACGAATAATGTCAGCATGATCTACTGATAGCGCAATTTGCATTACTGCACCGTTTTTAACGGGTTCGCCAGCTAAATCATGGCGTCCTAACTTTTCAGCAATACCGCGGATGGTGGTGCCGTGGGATACAATTAATACATTATCACCATCTGAATGGCGTGATTGAATATCTGCAAAACCGTGAGATACGCGATGCCACCATTTTTGATCATTCTCAGCAAAATGATAAGGATCAGCTAATGCAACAGTGTCCATTGCATCAGCCATACCATATTTTGCAACGAGATTGGCGTAGGTGCCAAAGTTCTCTGTTTTATAGGCTTGTAGTGTTGTGGTGACAGTTTCACCATTAATACCTTCAAATGAGCCAAAGAATTGTTCGCGGAAATCAAAAAGTTGGGTAGGCTCTTTGGGTGATTGCGTCGTGTTGTTTTGTAGAATATAGCGTGCTGTGTGGATTGCACGGGTTAAGTCAGATGAATAGGCACCATCAAAGTGGATATTGTTAAGGCGCTCACCTGCATCAATGCCGTGTTGGATACCCTTAGGCGTTAGTGGTGCATCAGACCAACCCTGAAAACGATGTAAGAAGTTAAAGTAAGTTTCGCCGTGGCGAACAATATAAAGATTAATAGCCATAATATGGTGTGCTTATTGTTTAATCATTAATATTGATTAGCAACAAGTACAAACCTCCTAATAATAGATTACTTTTATTTTATCATTTGTATGTAAAAGCTTGTAAAAAAAAACCACATTTGTGGTTTTAGTTCGTGGCAGCTTTTTCAGATGGTTGCTCGTTATTTTTATTAGTCATTTCATCTTCATCAAAAATACCATTATTGTTACGATCTTGTCGTGGTGTTGGAGACACCTGAACAATAAATTCGGAAATATAGGCATTGTCGTAATCTAAAGCTGTGAATTGGAAGTTAGCCACTTTCATGGTATCGCCAGCTCTGAATTCTGGATCGTGATTTAAAACGTAACCAGTTAATGTGACGGCATCATCTTCTTCTAATTCTTTAATCGTTTGACTAAAGTATCTTTCAAAATCATAAAGCGTCATTTTACCTGACACCTTGTAGCGATGATCACCGAGCTTTTCAATGTAGTCGTCTGAAACATCATCAATTTCGTCACGTACCGTACCAAATAATTCTTCATAAATATCTTTATCGGTAATTAGACCACTAGTGCCACCATATTCATCGACTACGATGGCAATTGGTGAGCGCTTAATAATCATTTCATCCATGACATCATGAAGATCCATATTTTCAGGTACCGCTGGGATATCACGCATGATTTTTGATACGGGGTCTTTGTCATTAATTCGTGCTTGTCTGACGAGGTCATAGTTAAAGACGTAGCCAAGCACCTTGTCTTTGTCGTTATCAGCAATCACGGGGAAGCGAGAATAGCGTTCTTGTAAGTACAAATTGAGGGCATCAGCAATTGGCGTTTTCACATCAATTGCTGTCATAGAAGTACGATCAATCATAATATCAACCGCAACTTTATCATTCATTTCAAATGCGCGCTGCATAAAGGTTAAATCTTCTTCGTCCAACTCACCAGCCGCAGCAGCATTTTTAGACAATGATAGAATTTCAGTTTGAGAATAGATATCTTCCTCACCATCAGTTCTAAAGCCTAACAAATGTGTGATGACGTTGGATAAGTGGTCTAACGCCCAAATCATTGGGAAGAGTGCGATATGGAAAAAGCGCACGGGACGAACAATGAAAAGTAGTACCTTGACAGGAGACTCAATCGCGATGTTTTTTGGTACCAAGTCGGTAAATACAGCGTGAACAATGGTAAAAATAATCATTGCTGATACAGAAGAAACAATGGCTGAGTACTCAACTGGTAAAAGTCCAGTGCCGAGGATAATTTTTGCAACAGTCGCTTCACCAACCCAACCCAAAATCAGACTGGTTAGCGTAATACCAACTTGTGCAGTGGAAAGATATTCAGTTAAATGTGTTACCATGTGGATGGCATTTGCTATATTTCGTGAAGGCTTTTCTCGATTTTCCTGTAAATCACGAAGTGCACTGAGACGCACCTTAACCAAAGAATATTCAGTCAGTGTGAACAAAATAGCTAGCAACAGCACCAAAACAATAATGAAAAAGTTAAGGAGCATAGACGGACCAGAATCCAAATTCGTAAACCTCTTTTCTTATTATAACTACCGGCTATTATACCAGAAAATCAGACTGAATATTGTAAAATTATTAAAATTATAACTTTTTCAAATAAGACGAACAATGTACCTTAATAAAATGCTAAATGGATATAAAAGCGAACATATTTTCGCAACATGAAAACTAATTTTATGAATGATAGTCGGTAAAAATTTGGTAGACTAGGTATACTGCCTGTTTTATGATAAAAAACTAGATATTTCATTTGTGAACAAATGCGCTAAACGCTTGATATGGCAATGTTTTCAACAAGCATTTCTTGACATTGTGAATTTTTCGCCTGTTTGAATCAGAGATATGTTGGTTTCATTGACTTGTGTCGAACAACTGTTTGTGAACACACATATTGTCCTTGTTTATTTTTGAAAAATAGGTAAACTAACTAGTACATAGTTCTTTGAATTTAATTGATTAAATATTTTAAAAAGTGGGTGTTAACATTATGGAGAAAGTAACCGTTTATACAAAATATGATTGTGTACAGTGCAAGATGACTAAAAAGTTTCTGGAAACACAGGGTATTCCATTTCGAGAAATAAATATTGAAGAAGAGATTGAGTATGTTGATGAATTAAAAGCTGATGGTTTCCGTCAGACGCCGGTTGTATCAATTGAAGGAATGCCTAAGTTTTCTGGATTCCGTCCAGATGTATTAAAAAAGATTTCGGCTTAATCTTAAAGTGATTGATAACATCGAGCGACCAATCGATGTTTTTTTATTTGCCAAGTGATTAGCCAATCGGAAGGATAAGTATAATGCCGTTAAAAGAGATTAACATAGATGAAGTAACATATTTTGACCTAAATAATCAGGTTAATATACCCAAGAATAATCAAATACAGTTAGATAAAGATCAAGAGGCGCTAGATGCCTTTTTGAAAGAAAATGTCTGGCCAAATGTTTTGAAATTTGATTCATTAGCTCAACGATTTGATTGGCTGTTTGATAATCAATTCATTGAACGAGAATTTATCGCACAATATGATTTGTCATTTATTGAAAAATTATATGCTTATCTTGAAGGTGAACATTTTAATTTCAAGTCTTTTATGGCTGCTTTTAAGTTTTATAATCAGTATGCACTAAAAACAAATGATGGCCAATACTATGTCGAAACATATGTAGACCGTGTGGCTATGAATGCTTTGTATTATGCTAACGGTCAAGAGTCATTGGCACTTAAGTTGGCTGATGAAATGATTCATCAACGTTATCAACCAGCAACCCCTAGCTTTTTAAATGCTGGTCGTGCACGGCGAGGTGAGTTGGTATCTTGCTTTATCATTCAAACATCTGATGATATGAATTCAATTGGACGTACAATTAATTCAGCATTGCAGTTATCTAAGATGGGTGGCGGGGTTGGTATTAATGTTTCCAATGTTCGCGAGGCTGGGGCACCTGTTATGGGCATTGCTAATTCAGCTGGTGGTGTTGTACCCATTATGAAATTGTTAGAAGATTCATTTACATTTTCATCGCAGGTTGGTGCTCGTCAAGGTGCTGGTGTTGTCTACTTATCTATTTTCCACCCAGACATTATGGCCTTTTTGTCAACAAAAAAAGAAAATGCTGATGAAAAAGTGCGTGTGAAGACACTATCTTTGGGGCTTACGGTACCAGATAAATTCTACGAATTAGTTCGCCAAAATAAGACAATGTACTTGTTTAGCCCAGTTGATGTGGAAAAAGTGTATGGCCAATCATTCAATTATGTTGATATAACAGCGGAATACGATAATATGGTTGAAAATGATGCAATTACCAAGTATCGTGTTGATGCACGCATGTTAGAAGAAGAAATTTCAAAACTTCAGCAAGAGTCTGGGTATCCTTATATTATCAACATTGATGTAGCTAATAGAGAAAACCCAATTGCAGGTAAAATTGTCTCTTCTAACCTCTGTTCTGAAATTTTGCAAGTGCAAAGACCTTCAGACATTGATAATGGGCAGCAGTATACGCGTTTAGGGTCAGATGTCAGTTGTAACTTGGGATCCATCAATATCGTTAATATGATGGCAACGCAAGACTTTGATACATCTGTTGATACAATGGTGCGTGCCTTGACATTTGTATCAGACACATCTAATCTTGATGTGGTACCTTCAATTGATAAAGGTAATAAAGAAAAGCATGCTATTGGTCTTGGCGCAATGGGATTAGCAGCTTATTTTGCACAAAATCAAATGTACTATGGTGATGAAGAAGCGCTGGACTTTACAACAACTTTCTTTATGACGCTGAATTATTATTCTATTAAGTCATCTATGCGCATTGCAAAAGAGCGTCACGAAACATTTTATGAGTTTGAGAAGTCAACGTATGCTAATGGTGCCTACTTTGATAAGTATATTAACAATGATTGGCAGCCTAAAACGCAAAAGGTTGCGCAAGCTTTTGCGCCACACCATCTGCCAACTAAAAATGATTGGTTGACATTGAAAGACGACGTTGCAAAATATGGCATGTATCATGCATACCGCCATGCGATTGCACCAACAGGTTCTATTTCATACGTTAACGACACAACGGCAACGTTATTACCTATTGTGAATAAGATCGAAGAACGTCAAGAAGGGATGATTGGTAAGGTATATTATCCAGCGCCTGGTTTAAGTGATGAAACTATGCCATATTACGTATCGGCCTATGACACGGATATGCGTAAAGTAATAGATGTCTATGCTGCTGCACAAGAGCATATTGATCAAGGAATGGCGTTGACATTATTTATGCGCTCAACACTTTCTGATAAGCTTTACGAATGGAAAAAAGGTAGAACGGATAAAATGACAACGCGCGATTTAACTATTTTGCGTCACTATGCCTTTAATAAGGGTATCAAGTCGTTATATTATGTACGTACTTTTACAGACGACAACCAAGAGTCTGGTGTTAATGAATGTGAAAGTTGCTCAATCTAATCTGAGTTAAAAGATAAATGCTAAGTAGGTGTTTATCTGTACATAAGATATGAATATTTGATTAAGGAGACAGGGGGACCTATGGTAAAAATGACAGTCTTGTATGCTTCAACAGAGGGTAATACCAAGTCCTTTGTTGAAAAATTACAACGGGTTGCGGCGCAGTATGGTGATAAAGTAGACGCCCGAATGATTGGGGAAGAAACGGACTATGCTAATGAAACAGCGCCTTTTATCGCTATTGTCCCCACCTACTTAACGGGTGGAACCGGGGCTGGACCAGAAGTGACAGAAATATTTACGAATGCGCTGGGAGAATATATTGCCTTTGGCAATAATCGACGTTATTTAAGGGGAATCGTTGGATCCGGTAATCGAAATTTCAATGTGCAATTTAATCTTACTGGGAAACGTTACGCCGAACAATTTGATGTGCCAATGTTGTTTGCTTACGAACTGAGAGGCAGCAAATTTGATGCCGAAAAAGTGTATAATTTAATGAAACCATTATTTGGAGAATAACTGTGAAACATATAAAAGATAATTCATATACAGCAATTAACTGGAATAATATTGAAGATGAGTTAGACAAGGCAACTTGGGAAAAGCTAACACAGCAATTCTGGCTTGATACACGTATTCCGATTTCTAATGATTTGAGGACATGGCGTGGTAATATGTCTGACCAAGAGCGGCAAACCTTGAATTTAGTTTTTGGTGGTTTAACAACGCTTGATACATTACAATCACAAGATGGTATGGCCTCTCTGAGGTTAGACGTTGTGAATCAAAAAGAGGAAGCCGTTTTAAACAATATACAATTTATGGAATCTGTGCATGCTAAGTCATATTCTTCTATTTTTGAAACATTAAACGAAAAATCAGAAATTGAAGCGATATTTGATTGGGCAGATTCTAACGAATTTTTACAGTACAAAGCTAATCGTATCAATGATATTTACCAAACAGGTACGCCATTAGAAAAGAAAATAGCTTCAGTATTTCTTGAAACATTTTTGTTCTATTCTGGTTTCTATACACCGTTGTATTTCTTGGGACATAATAAAATGTTAAATGTTGCTGAAATTATTAAATTAATTATTCGTGACGAGTCTGTTCATGGAACGTATATCGGTTATAAGTTTCAAATAGGCTTTAATAAGTTGCCTGAATCAGAAGCAACAGCACTTCAAAGCTGGATGTATGATTTACTTTATGAATTATACGAAAACGAAGAAAAGTATACACACGAATTGTATGATGATTTAGGTTGGACAGAACAAGTATTAACATTTTTGCGCTACAATGCCAATAAGGCACTCATGAATCTGGGGCAAGAGCCAATGTTCCCAGATGGTGCAGAGGATGTGAATCCGGTTGTCATGAATGGTATTTCAACATCTACAGCTAATCATGATTTCTTCTCTGGTGTAGGTAATGGCTATTTGCTGGGTGCGGTTGAAGCGATGGATGATTCAGATTACACCATTGGACAATGATGGATTAATAAACTATGATATGAAAAAGGACATGATAATAACATCATGTCCTTTTTAAATTAAATTTCGTCGTATTTGAAAAACGGAATACGTGCTTTCAAATATTTGGCCAATTTAGCATAACAGGTTGCCGCGAAAACAACCCAAGCATAAGCAAATAGTATAGCAGCAATGGTATCACTGAAGAAATTGGCATTGAAGTAGATACGGCTCATCAAGGTTAGTCCGCCAATCAAGAAGGCAGCCCATTGCATGGTGAACTGTATGGCAATATTGTTAATGTTTGGGATAATAAGGATACTAACTATGAATATAACCACGAATAGTCCGAATACGTGACCACTTGGGAAGGCTGGTGAGCTATCACCAATTAAATGCCCAACAGGACGTGATCGCTGGATTAAAAACTGTATTATTTTTAAGACGATATCACCTGTTAATAGTGTGATAATGGCCCAAACGGCTGGAATACGCAATCTAGCAAGAATTAATACGCCAGCTAAAATTAGTGTATAAACGATATCAACAACAGGGTTGCCTAAAAAAGTAGCTATAGTCATAATAACGTCGCCAAAGTTACTTTGGAAGCTATTAAACCAGCTATGCATCCAACCATCTAGTGCGACGGGGATTATGAAATTGAGTTTAACGAGAATAGCTAACAATAAGGCAATAGCTAGTACGAGCACTGCTTGCCGACGTTGCTTGTTTGTCACAGCAATAATCATATAATATCACTCCAGATGAAGAATTTTACCTTATTCTAGTATAATGAATGGCGTACATATAAACAAGGCTATTCGGCCACGAATATAAAATTACTGACGCTTGGTTGTGGGTGTTTTAATTAAAACATTAAAAAGACTTGTCAATAGTTCCATAATTTGTTATGATAGTATAGTTGTTTGAGACATGGGAGTGTAGCGAAGTCTGGCTAAACGCGACGGACTGTAACTCCGTTCCTTCGGGTTCGTAGGTTCGAATCCTACCGCTCCCATAGCCGATTTAATAGTTAGCGGCTAAAAAGATTAACTATTGCCCCTTCGCCAAGTGGTAAGGCATCGGTTTTTGGTACCGACATGCGCTGGTTCGAATCCAGCAGGGGCAATTTTAAAAGACCAACCATTTGTGGTTGGTCTTTTATTTTCTTAATTGTAGACGACATAAAAAAGCCAACACATTGATTAGTGTGTTGGCTTTTTTATTACTTGCTCAAAGTCTTCTTAGAAACAACTGACAAATCATCAGCTAAATCGTAAACCAATGGTTGGCCATTGGCAATTTCAACATTTAAGATGTCATCATCAGAGATGTTTTCCAAATGCTTAACCAAAGCACGCAATGAGTTACCATGGGCAGCAATAACAACGTTTTTACCAGCTTGCAATTGTGGGGCAATATCTGATTCCCAGAAAGGCAAAACGCGTTCCAAAGTAATCTTCAAGTTTTCGCCTAATGGCAATTCGCCTTCAGGAACATCTGCGTAGCGACGATCAAAGGCGGGGTATGTCTTTCCTTGAACAGTCATTTCTTTATCGTAACCGTCCAACAATGGTGGCAACACATCATATGAACGGCGCCAAATGTGCACTTGTTCGTCGCCCCACTTTTCTGCAGCCTCAGCTTTATTTTGGCCTTGTAAAGCACCGTAATGACGTTCATTTAAACGCCATGACTTAGCTTCCGGAATGAACAATTGTCCAGCTTCTTCCAATGCATAATGCAATGTTGTGATGGCACGTGTCAAAACTGATGTGTAAGCTTGATCGAATTGGATGCCTTCAGTTGCCAATAATTCGCCGGCTTCCTTAGCTTGTGCGATACCTTTGTCTGACAACTTTGTGTCGATCCAACCGTTAAATAAGTTCAATGCGTTCCATTCACTTTGACCGTGACGGATTAATACTAACTTAGCCATGTGTGCTAAACTCCTTAATTTGTGTTTAATATAACATATCCATTATACCACGATTTTTCGACACAAAAAAACTCGCCTAAGCGAGTTTTGAAAGTATCAGAACTTAATCTTACAACTTTACGATGTTTGCAGCTTGCAAACCACGATCTGATGATTCAACTTCGAATTCAACAGCTTGACCTTCTTCAAGAGTCTTGAAGCCGTCACCTTGGATAGCTGAGAAGTGTGCGAACACATCTTCACCGTTTTCGCGAGTTACGAAACCGTAACCCTTTTCGCCGTTAAACCACTTTACTGTGCCTTTTTCCATGATATGTTTCTCCTTTGGTGTGCTCCACCAATGATTTTATTTTGTAACTTAAATAATTGGTACTTGAGCGCCTTCCGAGAAAAACAAATCAAAATCAATAACTTTTATTACAAACACAGTGTAACATACTGGTGAGAATAATCAAGTATAATATGAATTGATAAGCGCTTGATAATGCAATAGTGCGCTAGAAGTCTGTTATCTTGACATTTTCATTGGGCTGGGTTAGAATAATATGGTTGTCAATACAAACGACATCGCAGCCGTGGCGGAATTGGCAGACGCGCAGGATTAAGGATCCTGTGCCCGTTTAGGGCGTGCGGGTTCGACTCCCGCCGGCTGCATAATCAAGGCACTTCCCATTACTAAAATGGGAGGTGCCTTTTACTTTTAAAAGCTATTCAGTTTTTCCTTGTGGTAAAATAGAAGCAATGGAGAACAACGATGCTACTTTTTAAACGAACAAAGCGAGATGAAAAGGCAGAAGACGTTATACCACAATCTGCTTTAGAAAATATGCAACAAGAAAATGATCAATTATTAGATCAAATAGAAGCATTGAAGTTAGATGTATCAGAATTAAGGTCTGAAAATGACCGACTAGTTGAACAGCTAAATCAAAGCAAGTATCAACGTAAATTGATTAAAACAAGTATGGGGCTTGGCGTGTTAGTTGTGAGTTACGTTTTGCTCCACCTTGTTAATGAAGACGTGCAATATACAGCAATGTTACTATTAATTGAGGCAGCATTTATGTTTATGATGTTACAAGGAGATGATAAATAATCATGTCAAAGATGCATAAAGAACAGCGTGTGCCATTTGTCGTTGCTAATTGGAAAATTAATAAATTGCAAGCTGATGTCATGGATTTTTTATCACAAGTCAATGATAAGGTGCCCGACCAAAAAGTTGTTGAAACAGGAATTGCGGCACAGGATTTGTTTTTAGCTGACATGGTTCGGACGACGGCGGGCACACCTATACATGTGGTCGCTGAAAATGTACATTGGGAAGACGGTGGTGCTTATACAGGGGAGACTTCTCCTAAGGCTTTGAAAGACATTGGCGCAACCTATGTTTTAATTGGCCACTTTGAGCGCCGTAAATTTTTTAACGAAACAGATTCGACTGTGAATTTGAAAGTAACCGCTGCATTACGTAACGGCTTACGCCCGATTATTGATGTTGATGAAGATATGAGTACTTATGCACAGTTTATGGATGCAGAACCGTCTGTTGCACAAGTTGCAGCAGCATTAGCAGGTGTGTCAGTAGATCAGATTCGTAATGTGACGATTGCTTATGAGCCAACTTGGGCTATTGGTTCCGGCGAAGCGGCAAGTGCTGATCAAGCGCAAAAAGCAGCACATTTAATTCGTCAAACATTAGCAAAGCTTTATTCACCGGTTATCGCCGAACAGGTTAGGGTGTTGTATGGTGGGTCGGTAACACCGGATAATGCGCGTGAGATTATGTCACAAAATGATATTGATGGTGTTTTGGTAGGAACGGCTGCATTAGATCCTAAAAAATTTTTACAATTAATTGAAATTGCTCGGGACCCAACTGTTCCAGAATTTGATATTGATCACATTTAATTGGACTTGCAAATTAGTGGTAAAAGCGTATAATTATTGATAGTAGTACTGTGAATAAATACGGAATTTTGCGAAATATTGTCCGCAATGCCTTTATATTGAAGCAAACGTTGTCTGCGGAAACAGCGGCGATTGCTTTTTTTGTGCCTATGCGGGAACAAAAATAGTCTAAAAGACCGTTTTGTAACCAAATTGTAATAACAAAACGCAGCAAAAAACAAACGAGGTGATAAATGTGGCAGGACATTTAGTAAAGTACGGTAAGCACCGTACCCGTCGTTCATATGCTAGCATCAAAGAAGTACTTGATGTGCCGAATTTGATTGAGATTCAAACGGCATCTTACCAATGGTTCTTAGATGAAGGTATCAAAGAAATGTTTGGTGACATCATGCCAATCGATGACTTCCAAGGGACATTGTCTTTGGAATATGTTGATTATCAATTGATGGAACCAAAGTATAATATTGATGAGGCGCGTGAACACGACGCCAATTATTCAGCACCATTACATGTGACTTTACGCTTGACGAACCATGAAACCGGTGAAATTAAGTCTCAGGATGTATTCTTTGGTGAGTTCCCATTAATGACAGAACAAGGAACGTTCATTATTAATGGTGCGGAACGTGTTATTGTATCCCAATTAGTACGTTCTCCGGGTATCTACTATAACCAAGAAAATGATAAAAATGGTCGCCCACGTTATGGAACAACAGTTATTCCTAACCGTGGTGCTTGGTTGGAATACGAAACAGATGCTAAGGGCATTGCTAACGTCCGTATTGATCGTACACGTAAGCTGTTGATGACAGAACTAGTACGTGCATTAGGCTTTGGATCAGATTCTGACATCATTGATATTTTCTCTGACCAATATGATGCTTTGAACATGACGCTTGAAAAAGATGTGCATAAAGACATGTCGGATTCACGTGTTGAGGAAGCCTTGAAAGATGTTTACGAACGTCTGCGTCCAGGAGAACCCAAGACAGCTGATTCATCACGTGCTTTATTGGTCGCACGCTTCTTTGACCCAAAGCGTTATGATTTAGCTTCAGTTGGACGTTATAAGATTAACAAGAAGTTGTCATTAAAAACACGCTTGCTTAATCAAACATTAGCTGAAACATTAGCTGATCCGGATTCTGGTGAAGTCATTGCTGAAAAAGGCACATTAGTTGATAAGACTGTGATGTCTAAATTGAGTCCGTTCTTGGATCGTGAAGACTTCAAGACAACAACTTATACACCATCAGGAGACGCAGTACTTGAAGAACCTGTAACACTCCAAAAAATTAAAATTGAATCACCTGAGAATCCTGAAAAAACATTACTATTAATTGGTAATGGGCACATTGATGAAAATGACCGGACAGTGCGTCCAGCAGATATCTTAGCTGGTATGAACTACTTCTTGAATTTACAAGAAGGCATTGGAAACGTTGATGATATTGATCATCTTGGTAACCGTCGTATTCGCTCGGTTGGTGAGTTGCTACAAAATCAATTCCGTATTGGTTTGACACGTATGGAACGTGTTGTGCGTGAACGTATGTCAATTCAAGATGCAAATACAGTTACACCACAACAATTAATCAACATTCGACCTGTTGTGGCAGCTGTTAAAGAATTCTTTGGTTCATCGCAACTTTCACAGTTCATGGACCAAACAAATCCATTGGGCGAAATGAACCACAAGCGTCGTCTTTCAGCCCTTGGACCTGGTGGTTTGACACGTGATCGTGCTGGTGTTGAAGTGCGAGATGTGCACTATACACACTATGGTCGAATTGATCCAATCGAAACACCAGAAGGTCCAAACATTGGTTTGATTAACTCATTAGCTACTTATGGTCGCATTAACAAGTATGGCTTCATTGAGACACCTTATCGTCGTGTTGATTGGACAACCCATATGGTTACTGACAAAATCGACTATTTAACTGCTGATGAAGAAGATAACTATATTGTCGCACAGGCGAACTCACCGTTGAACGATGATGGTAGTTTCGTTCACGATACAGTTATGGCACGTTTTGGTGAAGAAAACATCGAAACACCAATAGATCGCATTGATTACATGGACGTTTCGCCTAAGCAAGTTGTTTCTGTTGGTACAGCAGCGATTCCTTTCTTAGAAAATGATGATTCTAACCGTGCCTTGATGGGTGCCAACATGCAACGTCAGGCCGTACCTTTGCTTGACCCACATGCACCACTTGTTGGTACAGGTATCGAATATAAGGCTGCTCACGATTCTGGTGTTGCCATGATTTCTCGTGCTGCTGGTGTTGTTGAATATGTTGATGGGCGTCAAATTCGTGTGCGTCGTGAAGATGGTCAACTTGATACGTACGAACTAATGAAGTTCCGCCGCTCAAACGGTGGTAAAAACTATAACCAAAAGCCAATTGTCCATGAAGGTGAGCATGTTGAAGCCGATGAAGTTTTGGCTGATGGCCCATCAATGGAAAAAGGTGAACTTGCTTTGGGACAAAACCCATTGATTGCCTTTATGACTTGGCAGGGTTATAACTTCGAAGATGCCATTGTTTTGAACGAGCGCCTAGTTCGTGAAGATGTTTATACATCAATTCATATTGAAGAATATGATTCAGAGGCCCGCGATACAAAACTCGGACCGGAAGAAATGACTCGCGAAATTCCTAATACTGGCGAAGACCAATTGAAGGATTTGGATGCTGATGGCATCATTCGTGTGGGAGCAGAAGTTCATGATGGCGACATCTTGGTAGGTAAGGTGACACCAAAGGGTGTGACTGAATTATCAGCTGAAGAACGTTTGTTACATGCTATCTTTGGTGAAAAGGCACGTGAAGTACGTGATACATCTTTGCGTGTTCCTCATGGTGGTGGCGGCGTTGTGCAAAATGTCCGTATCTATACGCCTGAAAACGGGGATGAATTAGCACCGGGTGTTAACATGATGGTTCGTGTTTATATTGCACAAAAACGTAAGATTCAAGTTGGTGATAAGATGGCCGGCCGTCATGGAAACAAGGGAACAGTCTCTGTTGTTGTTCCTGAAGAAGATATGCCATACATGCCAGATGGTACACCAATTGATATCTTGTTGTCACCCATGGGTGTGCCTTCACGTATGAACATTGGTCAAGTTCTTGAATTGCATCTTGGTTTTGCGGCTAAGAAGCTGGGTATTCATGTTGCCTCACCTGTCTTTGACGGTGCAAGTGATGATGAGATTGAAGCAGCTTTACGCGAAGCTGGGTTGCCACAAGACGGTAAGTCAGTTGTCTATGACGGCCGTACTGGTGAAGCCTTTGATAAACGTGTCGGCGTTGGTGTCATGCACTATATGAAGCTTGCCCACATGGTCGATGATAAGATTCATGCGCGTTCAATCGGACCATATTCATTAGTAACGCAACAACCTTTGGGTGGTAAAGCACAATTTGGTGGTCAGCGTTTCGGTGAAATGGAAGTTTGGGCCCTTGAAGCTTATGGCGCTGCATACACTTTGCAAGAAATTTTGACTTATAAGTCAGATGATGTTGCTGGTCGTGTTAAGGTTTATGAATCAATCATCAAGGGTGAACCAATTCCACGTCCAGGTGTGCCTGAATCATTCCGTGTGCTTGTAAAAGAATTGCAAGCACTTGGCTTGGATATGCAAGTCTTGGATAATGCAGGTGATGAAGTTGAATTACGTCAAATGGATGAAGATGATTCAATTTTGCCAGTTGATGCACTTGAAAAGTTGGTTCGTTCTAACCCTGAGTTGTTAAATAAAGAAGATGAAGAAGTTGCTGCAGCATTCTCTAAGGTAGAATCTCGCGATAATACTGAAGTAACCGACGAAAATTAAAATACAAATACAATGTGTCATTGTCATGGCACGTTTGTTATAAGTTATTTTTAATCGCGTGATTAAGAGTAACTTATAGCAAACGTGCAGTGATTGCGAGACATGTTGATATCATAAATAATGAAAGGTAACAGCAAATAGATGGCAATCGATGTTAACAAGTTCGAAAGCATGCAAATCGGTTTGGCTTCTCCTGATAAGATCCGTTCATGGTCTTATGGTGAAGTAAAGAAGCCTGAAACGATTAACTATCGAACACTTAAGCCAGAAAAAGATGGCCTGTTTGATGAACGCATCTTCGGACCTACAAAGGATTATGAATGCGCCTGCGGTAAATATAAGCGAATCCGATACAAGGGAATCGTTTGTGATCGCTGTGGCGTTGAAGTCACATCATCAAAAGTTCGTCGTGAACGTATGGGGCACATCGAATTAGCTGCACCTGTTACACATATTTGGTACTTCAAAGGTATCCCGTCACGTATGGGACTTGTCTTAGACATGTCACCACGCTCACTTGAAGAAATTATTTACTTTGCGTCATATGTTGTCATTGAACCTGGTGATGCACCAGTTGAAAAGAAGCAATTGATGACAGAACGTGAGTACCGTGAACTGAAGCGCGAATATGGTGCTAGTTTTAAGGCTGGCATGGGTGCTGAAGCAATTAAAGATTTGTTGGCAAGTGTTGATTTAGCTGCCGAAGCAGATCAGTTGAAGCGCGAATTACAAGAAGCAACAGGTCAAAAACGTGTACGTGCCGTACGTCGTTTAGATATTATCGAAGCCTTCTTGCAGTCAGATAATAAGCCGCAATGGATGGTTATGGATGTGATTCCAGTTATTCCACCAGATTTGCGGCCAATGGTTCAATTAGAGGGTGGTCGTTTCGCCACATCTGATTTGAATGATTTGTATCGTCGTGTCATCAACCGTAACAATCGTTTGAAGCGTTTGCTTGATTTGAATGCCCCAGGCATTATCGTGCAAAATGAAAAGCGTATGTTGCAAGAAGCCGTTGATGCATTAATTGATAATGGTCGTCGTGGCCGTCCTGTAGCTGGACCAGGTAATCGACCATTGAAGTCGCTATCTCACATGCTAAAGGGTAAGCAAGGTCGCTTCCGTCAAAACTTGTTGGGCAAGCGTGTTGATTACTCAGGTCGTTCAGTCATTGACGTTGGACCATTCTTAAAAATGAACCAAATGGGATTGCCACGTCCAATGGCAATTGAATTGTTCCGTCCGTTCATCATGAAAGAATTGACCACACGTAAGTTGGCTGGCAATGTTAAGTCAGCTAAGCGTAAGATTGACAAAGCTGATGAAGATGTGATGGATGTATTGGAAGACGTTATCAAAGAACACCCAGTTCTTTTGAACCGCGCACCTACACTGCATCGTTTGGGAATCCAAGCTTTTGAACCGGTATTGGTTTCAGGTAAGGCGATGCGTTTGCATCCACTGGTTACCGAAGCCTATAACGCCGATTTTGATGGCGATCAGATGGCCATTCACGTACCATTATCTGATGAAGCACAAGCTGAAGCACGTTTGTTGATGCTTGCTGCGGGTCATATTTTGGCACCTAAAGATGGGAAGCCAATTGTGGCACCATCTCAGGATATGGTTATTGGAAACTATTACTTAACGACCGAAGAAGCTGGTCGTGAAGGTGAAGGTATGATTTTCTCTTCAGTTGAAGAAGCAAAAATTGCCTTTGCAAGTAAGGTAGTCCATTACCACACACGTATTGGTATCCAGACGTCTTCATTCCCAGAAGCAAAACCATTTACTGATGAACAACGTTCAAAGATTATGGTGACGTCTGTTGGTAAATTGATTTTTAATGAAATTTTGCCAGTTGATTTTCCATATATTAATGAACCATCTGAAGATAACTTCAAGGGTATTAGTGAACAATTCTTCATCGAAGCCGGTGAAGATATTCATGACTATTTGGCTGACACAGCAGTTATTGGCGCTTTCAAAAAAGGCTTCTTATCAGATGTTATTGCTGAAGTCTATAAGCGTTACAAGGTAACCGAAACATCATTGCTTTTGGATCGTATGAAAGATCTTGGTTATGAAAAGTCAACTGAATCTGGTTTGACTGTTTCGATGAATGATGTGACAGAATTGACTGAAAAGCCAGCTATTCTGGAAGATGCACACAAGCAAGTTGCAACAGTGACCAAGCAGTTCCGTCGTGGTTTGATTACTGATAGTGAGCGTTATCAACGTGTTACTGAAATCTGGACAAAAGCCAAAGATGTTATCCAAGATAAGTTGATTGCGTCGTTTGAACCAACTAACCCAATCTTCATGATGCAAGATTCAGGTGCGCGTGGTAACATTTCGAACTTCGTTCAATTAGCTGGTATGCGCGGCTTGATGGCTGGTCCTGGTGGTAAGATTATTGAATTGCCGGTTACTGCCAACTTCCGTGAAGGCTTAACTGTGATGGAAATGTTTATTTCAACTCACGGTGCGCGTAAGGGAATGTCAGATACGGCCTTGAAGACTGCCAACTCTGGTTACTTGACACGTCGATTAGTTGATGTTGCGCAAGACGTTATCGTTCGTGAATGGAATAATAACGCTGACCGTGGTGTTGCTGTTAAAGCAATCATGGATGGTACATCTGTTGTTGAACCATTGTACGATCGTATCTTGGGTCGTTACGCAATGAAATCAGTCTTTAATCCAGAAACGGGTGATAAGTTAGTTTCACGTAACGAAATGATTGATGAAGATGTTGCTAAAGCAATCGTTGCAGCTGGCATTGAAGAAGTAACCATTCGTTCCGTCTTTACTTCAACAACAGAACACGGTGTGTCAGTGTTAGACTACGGTCGCAACTTGGCTACTGGTGAAGAAGTTGAAGTTGGTGAAGCAGTTGGAACCGTTGCAGCACAGTCAATCGGTGAACCAGGTACACAATTGACCATGCGTAACTTCCATACAGGCGGTGTTGCTGGTGGAAACGATATTACCCAAGGTTTGCCTCGTGTGCAAGAAATTGTTGAAGCACGTATTCCTAAGGGACGCGCCGAAATTTCTGAAGTAACGGGTACAGTGGTTGCCATCGAAGAAAATCCAGCTGAACGTACAAAGGCTGTAACGATTGAAGGCGAAACTGATACACGTACGTACACACTACCATTGGCAGCGCGTATGCGTTTTGCTGAAGGGGATGACATTCAACGTGGTGATGCCATTAATGAAGGACCAATTGATCCTAAGGAATTGCTTGCGGTCACTGATACATTAACGACAGAATCATACATGTTGACGGAAATCCAAAAGGTTTACCGTTTGCAAGGTATTGAAGTGTCTGATAAGCATATTGAAGTTATGATTCGTCAAATGTTGCGTAAGGTACGCGTCATGGATCCAGGTGAAACTAGTCTTTTGCCAGGTATGTTAATGGATATTGCCGATTTCCAACGAGCCAACGAACCAGCTTTGTTTGATGGCTTAGTACCTGCAACAGCACGTCCTGTTTTGCTTGGTATTACGAAAGCTGCTTTGGAAACGAATTCATTCTTGTCTGCTGCATCATTCCAAGAAACAACGCGTGTCTTGACTGATGCTGCTATCAGAGGAAAGAACGATCCATTGGTAGGTTTGAAAGAAAACGTTATTATTGGTAAGATTATTCCTGCTGGAACAGGTATGGCAGAGTATCGTAAAATTAAGAGTAAAGTCGTTGGGGAAGTTGTTGCGCAACCAGAAGTTGAGCAAGAACCAACGCCTGATATTCCTAAGTTAGATGATGTTGCTAAGTCTTTTGAAGAATAGACTTTCAACCACATAGCACTTAAATATTAAAAAACCAGTCACTTTTATATGTGGCTGGTTTTTTTTTAACAATAATCTAATTAGGCCAAAATATGTCCAATTAGGCCAAAAAGATGGGCAACAAATGTTTTATTCGCTAAACTAAAATAGTTCTGCAGAACATTTATCAAACTTGTACGCGTTGTGAAAATCTCGCGTATAATATAATTATGCATAATTTACAATACGAACAAATGAATGGGTTGTCGTTGGCTTATATCGGTGATGCAATATACGAACTTGAAGTGCGCCAATATTTATTATCATTAGGAATAACTAAAGTGAATGCGTTACAGAAACAAAGTAAGTTCTACGTTTCTGCCAAAGCACACGCGGCTTTATTTAATCATATGACAACAGATAACATACTGACTGAACAAGAACTTGTGTATTTTAAGCGCGGACGTAATGCCAAATCACATACAAAGGCAAAAAATACTGATGTGGTAACGTATCGCATTTCAACGGGTGTAGAAGCCTTGTTCGGTTATCTTTATTTATCTGAACAACATGAACGCATTAGTCAATTGATGCGCTGGATTTTTGAACAAGTTGAGACAGGGAGAACAAGTGAATGAAACGTGAACAGGGAACAGCAGATCAAGCAGAATTTGTTTATGGGCATTATGCCAGTGTCGAATCTCTTAAAGGAACACAAGAGATAAACAAAGTATGGTTGCAGACAGGTTTGCAGGACAAAATTAGAAATGAAATAACGCAATTGGCTAAAAAAAGGGGTTTGGTTATTCAGCAAGCACCTAAATCTAAATTGGATGAATTGACTGATGGCGGTAATCATCAGGGGGTTGTTCTAAGCGTAGCTGCATTTGCATATGCAACTGTTGATGATTTGTTTGACTTTGCCGACGCACATCATGAAGCCCCTTTCTTTCTCATTCTTGATGGTATTGAGGATCCACATAATTTAGGCTCCATTTTGAGAACTGCTGATGCAGCTGGGGTTCATGGCATTATTATTCCTAAGCGACGTGCTGTTCAGTTGACGGCAACGGTTGCTAAGATTTCTACAGGTGCCATTGAGCATGTGCCTGTTGCGCGTGTCACGAACTTAGTTAATGTAGTGGGGGAATTAAAAGATCGTGGTGTGTGGGTTTTTGGAACTGACATGTCGGGTGATGATTATCGTCGTTGGGATGCTGAGGGACCCACTGCCTTAGTGATTGGTAATGAAGGGAAAGGCATATCACCACTTTTGAAAAAGAAAGTTGATAGTATGCTTACAATTCCGATGGTTGGTCATGTTCAAAGTTTAAATGCTAGCGTTGCAGCGAGTTTGTTAATTTATCAAGGATTTAATTCACGTCACCCACTATAAAATAGTGAGGATAATATATTTGGGTAAGGACAAATTAGTTCCAGTTGTACATGCAGCACAAAGAGGACATGATTTTGCTTATCATGTTTTAATAAAACATTTAAAGGGTGCTGTATTTGATGTCCATCGTCGTAAAATAAGTGGTAGAATGACGGCCGATGATTGGTATGCTGATGGATTGGAAGTATTGATTAAATGTGTTAATAAATTTGATACACGACAACCACGTGCTAAATTTTCCACTTATTTTATTACGGCATTATCAAATCATGCAACAGATTTAGTTAGAGCACATTATACTGCTAAATCCGATTTTGAAAAAACAATAATGTCAGACAGTGCTGAAGCGGATGGTTACTGTTTCGAACAAGGAACAGATACTTATAATCCAGAAAAGTTAGTTATTTTAAAAGATATGTTGCAGCATACTGAACTAGCGCAAACAGCCGAATTTAAAAAAGCAGCATTACATTTTTTGGGTGTAAAAGCAATGACTACTTCAAGTAGCGGGCGCCGCTTGGAGCAAATGCAATATCGCCTAAAAAAGGCGATTAATCATGCGATTGAAGCCCCATTGTGAAATAATTATGCGACAACGTGTGTTTCAACGAGCTCTCTGTGATATAATATACATGGTATAAAACCATAAACCAAAGGAGAAATAGACATATGTCTTTAATCACTGATATTATCGCACGTGAAGTTCTTGACTCACGTGGAAACCCTACACTTGAAGCAGAAGTTATCACAGAATTAGGTGGTTTCGGTCGCGGTATGGTGCCTTCTGGTGCCTCAACTGGTGAACACGAAGCTGTTGAATTGCGTGATGGTGACAAGTCACGCTTCGGTGGTAAGGGTACAACAAAGGCTGTTGCCAATGTTAACGATGTTATCGCTAAAGCTTTGGTTGGTAAGTTCGATGTAACTGACCAACGTGCAATCGATCAAGCTATGATCGAACTCGACGGTACAGAAAACAAGGGTAAGTTGGGCGCAAACGCTATCTTAGCTGTTTCAATTGCAGCAGCACGTGCTGCTGCCGACGAATTGGGTGTACCATTGTTCTCATATTTGGGTGGTGCAAACTCATACGTATTGCCTACACCAATGATGAACGTTATTAATGGTGGTGCACATTCAGCTAACAAGGTTGACTTCCAAGAATTCATGATTATGCCTGTTGGTGCACCAACAGTTAAAGAAGCCATTCGCTATGGTGCTGAAACTTTCCATGCTTTGAAAAAGTTGTTAGAAGCAGACGGTAAGGCAACTTCAGTTGGTGATGAAGGTGGCTTTGCACCTGATTTTGCTGATAATGAAGAACCATTGAAATATTTGATCCGCGCTATTGAAGCAGCTGGTTACAAGCCAGGTAAGGATATCGCAATTGCAGTCGATGTTGCCTCATCAGAATTATATGATGCAGCAACAAAGACATACAAGTTGCGTTGGTCAACAGGTGATGAATTCACAACACCTGAATTCATTAAGTATCTTGAAGACTTGGCTGATCGTTACCCAATCATTTCAATCGAAGATCCTATCGATGAAAACGAGTGGGAAGATTGGGCTGAAATCACTTCTGAATTGGGCAAGAAAGTTCAATTGGTTGGTGATGACTTCTTTGTTACTAACACGCAATACCTACAAAAGGGTATCAACATGGGCGCTGCTAACTCAATTCTAATCAAGGTAAACCAAATTGGTACTTTGACAGAAACTTTCGAAGCCATTGAGATGGCCAAGGAAGCTGGTTATACAGCTATCGTGTCACATCGCTCAGGTGAAACAGAAGACACAACAATTTCTGATTTGGTTGTTGCTACAAATGCTGGTCAAATTAAGACAGGTTCATTGTCACGTACTGATCGTATTGCAAAGTATAACCAATTGATCCGTATCGAAGAATTGTTGGATACAACAGCACAATACAAGGGTATTCATTCATTCTACAACTTGTCAGCTGCTGCTCGTGAAGCTATTCAAGCGAAGTAATAATTTAATGCCGAAATCATACCTTTGGGTATGATTTTTTTTTACATATAATTAACAATGAATGGTATGATTAATTTTAACAAGAGTAAAAATTATAATGGTAGGTTAAGAGCATGAAACAGAAACCACTTGTGATAACAATAACTGCCGGAATTACTATAGCAACTATTGCACATATTATTTATTGGCAAACTCGTGATGCAAGGACTAGAGAGAAGGAACCAATCAGTAGGATATTACGATGGCTAATACAACAAAAATAGCGCGGTGTGCATGGGCCTCTGGTAGTAAAACGACGCCTTTAATGATGACATATCACGATCTGGAGTGGGGACATCCCCTAAAAAATAATGATAGCTTGTTATTTGAGCTATTAACATTAGAAATATTTCAAGCTGGTCTGAGCTGGGAGATTGTATTAAAAAAGCGTCATCACTTAAAAAAAGCCTTTTGGTCGTTTGATCTCGAATCTGTGGCAAAAATGGGTGATGATGATGTTTATCGGTTGTGCCAGAACGCTGATATCATTCGTAACAAGCAAAAAATTTTAGCCACGATTCATAATGCAAAGGTAATTCAGCAAATACAGACATCATATGGTAGTTTCTCAAATTATATATGGCATTTTACGGAAAATCAGGTGATAGATCACAATATTCAGATACCAGCAGAGGTGCCGTCAAAAGATGCATTGTCAGAATATATTTCAAAAGCAATGAAAAAGATAGGGTTTAAGTTCACGGGGCCAGTTGTTATATATGCTTACTTGCAGAGTATTGGAATCATTAATGATCATGAGTCAAATTGTACTTTTAAATATCACAACTAATTTTTTAGGGGATAAATAAATAGTTCATGTGATAAACTAAGTGTAAATAAAAATTGAGGAAATTATGGCAAAATTAGAGGGTGTAATTTTATTAAATTCCAGCACCGCTGCGTTGCAAATTGTCAACGTGACGACTGGTAAACGAATTGAAAATGTCACGCGTGAGTTTAATGAAAGCGATATTAATGCACCAGTATTTTCAAATGAGATTATGCATCGTGCATTAGCACAAGTACAACGTTTTCAACAATTACTCCGTGATTATGATGTGACCGCCGTTAGATTGTATGGTAGTGAAGCGCTCTCACAAATGAAAAATGCTGTTTACTTTGCAGATCAAATTCAAAACATCACGGGTTTGAATTTGAGCTGGCTTAATGGTAATCAAGAAAGTTACTATCGGCAGTTAGCAGTTAGACGAGCACAGCTTGATGGCAAAACGTTATTGGTTGATGAAGATGTTTTTGTACTGGGTATGAGTTCTACTCGAGTGGATTTGGGCTATTTTGAACATGATTATTTTAAATTTTCGCAGCATTCGTCTGTTGGTCCGATTAGATTGGCTCAAACGATTCATGATATGGCTGTTGAAGTCACGGAAGAAACAGCTTTGGCCAGTGAATTTATTAACAGTAAACTGGCTGATTTTTGGCATATGTTACCACCGTTCAATGCTATTGACCGATTGATTTTATTAGGAGCAGATACAGCGCAACGTATTTTTCTGCCCGAAAACAAGCATTGGGTTGCAGTATCAAAACAAGACATTCAGTTAGTTATTAGTGATTTGGGTCGCTTAAATGATCAAGCCATTATTGAAAAATATGCCGTTGATTTCAACGACGTACCATTTGCTTTAACCGAAATGTTACTTTTAATGAATGTTATGCAGGCTACTAACGTTAAAACAGTTCAAATCAGTGATTTAACGGTATTAGATGGTCTCATTGTACAGGATGTTCGTGATGATAACGATATTATTACTGCTGCGCGTGGTATAGCTGATCGGTATATGGTTGAGGAGAATCACCGTGAAATTGTCTTAACTTATGCAAACCAGTTATTTGACCGCTTAAAGCGAGTGCATCATCTGGGAAAGCGTGACCGACTGTTACTCAGTATTGCTGCACTTGTCCACGATGTGGGCAGTTTCATCAACTCTCAAAAACATTATCAGTATTCCGAAGAAATTTTATCGGGAATAGATTTTCATGGTTTATCGACCGTAGAACAACGTATGATTGCCACTATTGCCCGTTACCATAGTGCCGAAACGCCAGATAGTGCCTTACAAGGCACACATGAATTTTTGCCACAAGAACGCCTACGCATTGCTAAGTTGGCGGCGCTATTGCGCCTAGCAGATGCTCTAGATGACAGTAGACTACAAAAAATAGATAAATTGTCAGTTTCAATCGGGAAGGAAAAGATAACGGTCACAGGACAGACAGTTGCTAATTTACAATTAGAAATTTATGTTTTCAGACAAAAAGCCAGTTTCTTTGAAACGGTATTCGGCTTACCAATTGTGTTAAAGAAAAAGGGGAGAAGAAGTTAATGGTCGATTTTAAACAGCCAAAATACTATGTTAATCGTGAAATTAGTTGGCTGGCTTTTAATGATCGTGTGTTAGAAGAAGCGCGCGATACTGCTAATCCATTGTTTGAGCGAGCTAATTTTTTGGCGATTACACAAAAAAATATGGACGAATGGTTCATGGTGCGTGTCGCTAGCCTGCAACAACAAGTCATGCTAGGTCATGATAAAGTTGATGCTGCAGGGCTAACACCAAAACAGCAGTTAGATGATGTGTCGGCGATTGCTGGGCAACAAATTAGAGATCAGTATCAAGTATTAACGCGTAGTTTGTTACCGGCACTAAAGCGAGAAGGCTTAACACTATTAAAACCAGAGCAGCTTTCTAAAACACAGCACAATTTTTTAAAACATTTTTTTGAACAAGAAATTTTGCCTGTTTTGACACCGATGGCAGTGGATTCTACGCGACCATTTCCTTTTCTAGCAAATGACACTTTGAATATTGGGGTACGATTAAAAAAATCAGGTGAAAAATCAGAAAAATATCTTGCTTTTTTGCAAGTACCTGAAACTTTCACACGTGTAATTGCTTTGCCAGAGGAACAGCAGGCCATTTTATTAGAAGATGCTGTTCAGATGTTTTTAGCTGCACTATTTCCTGGTTATACTATCAAAGAATCTATGGTTTTCCATATTTTAAGAGATATGGAACTCGATGTTGCTGATGATGAGGATACGCCAAATATTTTACAAGAAGTGCAATCCAAGCTACAAGAGCGTGAACGTGGTCGAATTATTCGTGTGATTTTATCTAGTACAGCAAGTAAGGCGTTTACAGCCAAGCTAGTCAAGCTATTGCACGTTGATGAACAGCGTGTTTATGCCGTTAATGGGCCAATTGATTTAACTTTTCTAAATGTATGGCTAAAAAATAATGTGAATGCGCAACTTAAATTCTTGCCGTTTAAAGGTTTCAATAACCCAGATTTAGCCCCTAGTCGTATTTTTGAAAGTATTCGTGCAAAAGATTACCTTCTACATCATCCTTATGATTCTTTTCAATCTGTATTATCCTTTATCCAGACAGCAGCTCAAGATGATCAAGTCTTAGCTATAAAAATGACGCTCTACCGTGTGTCAGGAAAATCCCCTATTATTAAGGCCTTGGGATTAGCCGCACAACGTGGTAAGCAGGTGACGGTTCTTGTAGAAATCAAGGCACGTTTTGATGAAGAAAATAATGTTCATTGGGCGCGAGAATTAGAAAAGCAGGGCGTTCATGTCGTCTATGGGTTACGTGGTTTAAAAACACATGCGAAAGTGACGTTAATTGTGCGTCGTGAAGAAGGTGATATTCGCCGTTACATTCATCTTGGTACAGGGAACTATAATGATGTCACGGCTAATTTTTACACCGACTTGGGGTTGCTCACGAGTGATGCTGAATTAGGCGCTGATGTGGCGTCAATTTTCAATATTTTGACAGGCTATTCAGATCCAGGTTATTTTCACCAGTTACATATGTCCCCTGATGGTATTCGTGAATTTATTTATGAACAAATTGATCGTGAAATTGCCAATGCGAAGGCTGGTAAGCCAGCTGGTATTAAAATGAAATTTAACTCATTGTCAGATGAACGCATGGTAAAACATCTATATGCAGCCAGTCATGCAGGTGTACCAATACATCTCATTGTACGTGGTATTACTATCTTAAAAGTTGGAATTTCTGATGTAAGCGAGACAATCAGTGTGCACTCGATTGTTGGTCGGTTCTTAGAACATAGTCGCATTTATAGCTTTGAAAATGATGGAAACCCCAAAGTTTACCTATCATCAGCTGATTTAATGACTCGTAACTTAGACCGACGTGTTGAATTATTGTTCCCACTCAAGGATGATAAGTTACGCGATAAAGTATTAGAAATATTTGAAACAATGTGGCAGGATAATGTTAAAACGCGTGTGTTACAGGCTGATGGACAGTATGAGAAGAAAGATCGGCGGGGGGTTGCAAGATTAAATGCACAAGAAACCTTCATTGAAGCCGCTGTTCGGCAAACGGATCAAGAGTTAAAACAACAAAAATTAACTGAAATGACCCAGCGCTTTGAACCATTAAATAACCCGTTTACCAATGAAAATGAGGAGGAAAAATCATGACAGTCATTGCAGTCATTGACTTAGGCTCTAACTCTGTTCGTATGACAGTGAGTCGCTATCATGCGAATGGGTCGTATGATGTTTTAGCGCGCTTTCAGGAAATGGTTCGCTTATCAGCAGGAATGGGTAAGGAAAAAGTACTACAACCAGAAGCTATTAAGCGGACATTAGTTGCCTTAGAAAAATTTAAGTTGGCATTAGAAGCATATAATCAAGATAAGTTGTCAGTACACGCTGTAGCAACAGCGGCGGTACGTCAAGCCAGCAACCAAAAAGAATTTTTATCAGCTTTTAAAAAGACTATGGGTTTCAATTTACGCGTCTTAACTGGTGAAGAAGAGGCCCATTATGATTATGTTGGTGTTGTGAATACCTTTCCAATTCATGATGCTTTAATTTTGGATACCGGTGGCGCGTCATCAGAAATTGTATTAGTACGAGATAAAAAAGCTATTCATGCTGTTAGTTTACCAGTTGGTGCGGTTAATATTTCTGAGCGCTATCTAGAACGAGATATCGTGTCGGCTCGTGCACTGTTTCAGGCCATTATTGGTTTGAGACAGCTATTTGGCGATATTGCATGGTTACACGAAGCGATGAATTTACCACTGATTGCGTTGGGTGGGAGCAACCGAACATTAGCTAAAATCAGTCGCAAAAAAGAAAAAATTCAAGATATGGCCATTCATGGCTATCATTTGACCATGTCAGATGTTGCGACAATATATCAAGAAATTTTAGGAAAAAATTTAGAGGGACGTAAAAAAATCCCCGGCCTAGCTAAAGAACGTGGGGATATTATTGTTGGTGGCCTCTTACCTCTTATTGAGTTATTGCTTTACACCGAAAGCCGACAAGTGATATTCTCTCAGAGTGGGTTACGCGAAGGGTTCTTATTCGAACAAATTACTTTGAATACAGGACACGATGTTGTATCACCGGAGCCTGCTGCTATGACAGTTGACACCGAGGATGTATCACAGTGAATCTCTGATGTGTAGAAATGCAGGAATGCGAACAATATCTGCAGGAAATTGATCTCGTTCAATATTTTGGATGAGTGTATCGGCTGCAACACGCCCAATTTCTTGGGGATTTTGTGAAACAGCCGTAATGGCAGGTGTTAACATATCTGCATATTGGTCATCGTCATAACCAATAATGCCAACTTGATCTGGAATAAGAATCTTTTGTGTCTGTAAAAATCGAATAGTTGACCATAAAACATGCCCATTTAAAGCAAAAATGGCTGTTTTTTTTGTGCACTTTAAGTAAGACAGTAATTGGCCTTCCCAATGGCGATCTGAAGTAATCTCAATTTGACTAATTTTAATTGTTGTTGTTGCCAAGGCGTCGGCAAGTCCTTTTAGACGATTCATACGGCTTGAAATGCCATGAATGTGGTTAGACAAAACAACAACCTGTTCGTAATTTGATTGTTTTAATAGGTTAGCGACCTCACGTGATTTTTGATAGTTATCTGAAACGATGGCTGGCCAAATGACAGGGTGAGTGTAGCGATCAACCTGTACAACTGGTAACTGTGCATCGATGATATTTTGGTAATGACTGGGATGATTAGTCAGTGGTTGCAGAATAACCCCATCGACTTGTTCGGTCATCATTTTTTCTAGATTACTTGCCTCACGTGTCGAATCATTATCAGCATCCATGATTAATACTTGATAGGGTGTTGATTGAAAGTAGTCACCAATACCTTTAAGCAAACGAGAAGTATACATATTTGAGATATCGGCAATTGCGACACCAATCAAAAAAGAGCGTCTTGCTTTGAGTGATTGCGCTTGACGGTTGGGGTGATAATCTAGCCTCGCAATGGTTGCTTCAATACGCGACCGCGTATTGGCAGACATGTTATCGAACTTACCATTTAGAAAACGAGAAATCGTGGTCTTTGATACGCCGGATTCGCGAGCAATATCAACAATTGTCACTTTTTTATTCATAAACTTATTATACTTTAATTTTAAAATAAGTCATTGACAAAGAAATTGAAAGCGTTTACACTTATCTTGTAAACCGGTTTCCGTAAACGATTAACCTAAGGAGAATCACGTCATGAATGACCAACCGATGCATATTGATCCAGAAAAATTCGCTTTCAAATTTCTTGAGGCCTATCATTTTGATTTCAATACGCAACATTTAGAACAACAGGCGAAACAAGAATTAGCTGCTTACTTATCGGCCTATTATCTTGCTGATAGATTTAATCAGATTGAGCATCAAAATTTTAACCGTCCAGCCAAGACAGATTTGTCGCATTTAGGGTTTGACGAGCTACTCAAGCATGTGACCAACTTAAATAATTATTGAGAGGAAATATTATGAAAACAGAACAAATTGTATTAAATCTTTTGGTTTTTGATCAATCACGAAAAGCAGGGATGCAACAATTGGCTATGTTACACCATGTTGTTGATTTGGGAATTGGCGCAGCTGAAATACGTCGTGAATATTTTGATGATGTAACAGCTGAAATTGCAGGTATTGCTAGTTACGCCAAAGAACATCAATTACAATTGTTTTATTCTGTGCCTGATGAACTCTTCGTTAATCAGCAATTAAATCCGAAATTAACGCAATATTATGATGAGGCTCAAGCGATGGGCGTAACTGCCATCAAGTTTAACATTGGCGATTTTATAGCATTTTCGCAATCGGATGTCAGTGAGCTCAAGCAATTATTGGCACGTGGCATTCAGACAAATATTGAAAATGACCAAACATTAGTTTCAGGTCGATTAATGCCTATTCAACGTTTTATGGTCGGTGTGCAGCAGTCTGGCCTAGACGTTGGTTACGTTTATGATATGGGTAACTGGCGATATGTTAACGAGGATGAAGTGGCGGCTGCTCAGCAATTAAGTCACGTCGTGCGTTATATTCATGTGAAGGATGATCAAGGGGTTGCAGAAACACTTAAAACAGTGCCCTTAGGTGAAGGGGAAATTCAGTGGCAAAATATTTTACAGTTATTACCAAGTAATGTCCCTGTTGCTATTGAATATCCAACACAAGATGACACGGTGATTAAAAGGGGAATTGATGATCTCCTAAACTATGAGGCGCATCAATCATGACGAATATTATAATCAGTATACTATTATTGTTAACATTTATTGGTTTTATTTATTTCATCATTAAAGGTGGCAATTTAGTCATTGGTTTCTTTGTAATGGCTATCTTGTGGTCAGTCATCGGACTGATACCATTTAATCAAGTCATTCAAAATGTGATTGCAAAACCAGCCTTAAATTATGGCCCCACTATTATTTATATCGTATTTGGTTCATGGTTTGGGCGGGTGTTAGTTGATTCTGGCATTGCCGGCTCAATCTCTGCTCAAACACAAAAAGTGGGCCGGAAAGCACCAGTACTTGCTGCTATTTTAGTCGTCTTAGTCACTGCTTTGATTTTTTCATCAGCTTACGGTGTTGGTTCAGTGATTGCCATAGGTGTTATTTTAATTCCAATACTATTATCAATTGGTGTACCGAAAAAAGTTGCAATACCAGCATTCACTATGGCAATTGGTGCGCCAATGTATATCAATGTTGTGCTATTTAATCAAATTAAAGCATTTTTTCCATCTGTTAATTTTTCTGGAAAATATCTCGTTTTTGGTTTAGTAGCAATGTCTGTGCAATTATTAGGTGTGATACTATTTATTCTGCTTCATGCTAAACAAATTAAAAATGGCAAGATTGAAACTATCGCCGATTCTGAAGAAACTACCATAACGCAGACACATCCTATCACATATATTATTCCCATATTGCCAGTTGCTTTAAATATGTTTTGTCATTGGGATGCGATTCCAGCTTTACTGTTAGCAACAATTATTGCGCTATTGTTCACAGGACAAATGGCATCATATACAAAACTGGTTGCTTTCATTAACAAAACAGTTAGCCAAGCTATTAATGATATTTCTGGGCTCATTATTTTTTTGATGGCTTTGGTGATGTTTGCTGGCGCAGCAACTGCCAATGTGCCACATTTTAAAAGTATGATTGAGGTTATTTTGCCACATAATCCGCTAATATTAGCAGTAGCAATTGGTATATTAGCACCGTTAGCCTTGTTTAGAGGCCCTTTACATGTCTGGGGTGCGGGGGCAGCTACCGCGGCAGTATTAGCAGCAACTGGCACATTTTCGCCAATGTTTTTACTGCCACTACTTTACACGGCTAGCATTATGGCGGTTTCAATTGACTTAACCCAATCATGGAATACTTGGGCATTGACCTATTCCAAATTGGAAACCAAAGAATTCTTAAAAATGGGCATACCAGTCATGTGGGCTGTGTCTATTGTGAATGAACTATTAGTTTATGTATTTTTCGGACATTAATAATATATAGAAAGTGTGGAAATATGAGTGAAATACTAACGTTAGGCGAACCTATCGTCACGTTTACAGCAACTGATTTAAATGCTGGTTTAGTAGATAGTATTAATTATTACAAGTTTTTAGGCGGTGCCGAATTGAATGTCTTAATTGGCGCCACTCGTTTAGGACATACAACCGACTATATTTCTCAAGTAGGGGCCGACCCATTAGGACAATTTACGATTAAAGAAATCGCGCGTCATCAAGTTGGCAATCAATATATTTCAGAAGATGCGAAGCATTGGACAGCCTTTCAATTGAAAGAACTAGTTGACCAAGGTGATCCTAAAACTTTTAATTTTCGAAAAAATTCTGCTGCCGCGCATTTAACACCGGACAAAATTGATGCTATTGACTTAACAACTACCAAAATGGTGCATCTTTCCGGTATTTTTCCGGCGATTTCTGTACAAGCACGTGAGACCTTTAAATATTTTGCTGAAAAGGTTATTGCGCAAGGAATTACAACGACTTTTGATCCTAACTTAAGGCCAGCTTTGTGGGCAACTGAATCAGAAATGATAACAACCATCAATACATTAGCAAAATATGGTACCATTGTGTTGCCTGGTATTGATGAGGGTGAAATTTTAGTCGGTACGCGTGATCCGGAAGCAATTGCTGATTTTTACTTAGGTAATAGTGAACGTACGACCACTGTTGTTGTTAAATTAGGCACTAAGGGTGCTTATATTAAAAGTAAATCAGGTGAAAGTACAATTGTTCCTGGCTTTAAGGTGGCTAAAGTCGTTGATACGGTTGGTGCCGGGGATGGTTTTGCACTTGGTCTTATTACAGCTCTGATTGAGGGAGCCACTATGACAGAGGCAGTAACACGTGGCAATGCAGTCGGTGCCTTGCAGGTTCAGACAACAGGGGATAACGATGGCTATCCCACACAATCAGAGTTAGCTGAATTTCTTTCAAGCAACGTACAAGGAGTTAGAAAATGACAAAAAAAGTATATTTACCAGATGATATTCCTGCTGTGGGCAAAGACATTTTGACAGCTGCAGGTTTTGAAGTCATTGTTGGTACCGGTCGCCAACGCGAGATCATGAAAAAAGAAGGTGCCGAGGCAAATGCTGTGCTTATTGGCACACAAACTTTTGACGAAGACATTATGCGGGCTATGCCAAACCTGCAAGTCATCGCGCGTAATGGCGTTGGTTATGATGCTGTTGATATTGCAGCAGCTACGCGACGGGGTATTTATGTTGTCAATACGCCAAAAGCACTATCTAGTTCTGTTGCTGAAACAGCTGTTGCTGAGTTATTGGCAATTAGTAAGAATCTATACCAAAATGCTAAGGCTATTCATGAGGATAACTGGGGTTACCGTAAACAACACCCAGGACGCGATGTTGCCGGTAAAACGGTTGGTATATTAGGTTTTGGCAGAATTGGGCAGCAAGTCGCTGAAAAGTTGAGTGGTTTTGGTCTCCACGTCATAGCTTTTGATCCATTTGCAAAGTCTACTGACACAGTCACCATCGTTGACCGTGAGATGGTGTTTAAAAAATCAGATTATGTGATGATTCATTTACCAGCCATGCCGGAAACGATTCATTCGATTGGTAAAACAGAGTTTGACATGATGAAAAATGATGCCTATTTAATCAACATGGCACGCGGTAACATCATCGTGACGTCAGATTTGGTTGCTGCACTAAAAAATCATGATATTGCTGGCGCAGCTTTAGACGTTTTCGAAGAAGAACCACTACCCGTAAGTGACCCTTTGGTCGCATTAGATAATGTGCTATTAACGCCACATATTGCCTCCAATACGGTAGAAACGAAAGAACGTATGGCTATTGATGCAGCACATGATATTGTTCGAGTGCTTATGGGTGATCAGCCAGTATCATCAGTTAACCAGATATAGTAACAAACAAAAACAGCACAGATTAATCTGTGCTGTTTTTTATAATGATCCACCCGGGAGTCGAACCCGGATTTCAAGAACCGGAATCTTGCGTGCGATCCATTACACTAGCGGATCATAACTATTTAATTATAGCCTATTTGGTTGGAATTTCAAAGAAAGTTTCGTCACCAATAGCGATATTAATTTGTCCAGCGAGTAAATCGTTCAAAGTCGTCTCTACTGCTGTAATATTTTCTTCGGCAATGGGCACAATAAAGTGGACATTTGTGTCATAAATGACATCCAAAATATGATATTGCTGATTGGTCAACCAATAATTTAAAGTATCACTATGCTTGTAATCTACCGTGATTGTTACTTTGATTCGGGTCAAGCGTGTAACCAAACCAGCTGCTTTTATGCCGTCAGCCGTGGTGCCGGCATAGGCACGAATTAAGCCACCGGCTCCTAGCTTAACGCCGCCAAAATATCGAGTGACGACAGCAACGACATCGTGTACCTGATTTTTCTGTAAGACTTCTAACATGGGTACACCTGCTGTACCGCTAGGTTCACCATTATCAGAATAACGTTGAATTTGATCACGGTCGCCAATCATGTAGGCAAATACGTTATGTGTTGCTTTATGATGTGTTTTCGTTATACGATTAATAAAATCACGTGCTTGTTCTTCTGAGTTTACGCGGGCTATATTGAAAATGAAACGTGATTTTTTAATAACTTGTTCCCAAGTGTAGTCGTGTGGTGCGATTGTGACATAATTATTCATATATCGTATTATACAGCATGAATAACTACTATGGACGTCAGATTGTTAATCCTAAAATTGCATCAGTACCAGCAGGTATTATTGTCAGGCCAGCTTTTATTTCTGGTATTTGTCAGCGTTGCGGACAGCAACAACTTGCCCCCTTGCCGAACCAGCAGTTCTATTGTTTAGCATGTTTGTCACTAGGGCGTGTGAGTTCGTTAGATGTACTATGGTCATTACCAGAGCCCAATGCTTTTGCCCATCACGAGATGACTTTGACATGGCAAGGGACACTAACGGCTCAACAACGATTAGTGAGTCAGGCTTTAATCGATACGCTGGGCGCACAACAAGAACATCTTGTTTGGGCAGTTACGGGTGCTGGTAAAACTGAAATGATGTTCCCGGTAATTTCTCATGCTTTACAGGCCAAGCACCGCGTAGCTATCCTCTCACCAAGAGTAGATGTTATTGTTGAGTTGGCACCTAGAATAGCAACGGCTTTTAATACGACGCCAATGGCTGTCTTATATGGGACGCAAGAAGAAAACTATCGCTATACAGCGCTAGTTTTGGCCACGACACACCAAATGTTACGTTTTAAATCGGCATTTGATTTATTAATTATTGATGAAGTGGATAGTTTTCCCTATGTGAATAATGCCATGCTAGCATATGCTGTTAAACAAGCAAAAAAAGCTGAAAGTACAGTCATTTATTTGACTGCTACACCAACAAAAATCATGAAAAAGCGTGCTGAACGTCGTGAGATAAACGTTTCCTACTTACCTTTGCGATTTCATCAGCACCCATTACCAACATTAAACGTGAGTTTAGTCGGACGTTGGCGAAAAAAGTTGCCACAGAAACTGCTGCGGCAATTACGTCAATTTCAAAAGCGGATGCAACGTTTCCTGATTTTTGTACCACGCGTTGCTGATACGCTAGTTATTTATCGCAAGATTAGTCAACGCTTTCCCGATATGTTGGGTGATTTTGTTCATGCAGGGGATGTCTCACGTCAACAGAAAGTGCAAAATATGCGGGATGAAAAAATTCAGTACTTGGTGACAACAACCATTTTAGAACGAGGTGTAACTTTTCCTGGTATTGACGTCCTGATATTGGGTGCTGAGGAGGAAACTTTTAGTGAAAACGCACTTGTTCAAATTGCTGGTCGGGTCGGCAGAGACAACAAAAGGCCCACTGGTTTGGTTCGAGCTTACGTCCAACACATTAATCTGAAGGTTTTAGCTGCCAAACGGCAGATTAAATTAATGAATCGTCGTGGGGCAACGTTAGGTGGCAAACGTTGATGTGCCTTATTTGTCAAAAAAAGCGACGCGAAACAATTAGCCTATTAGAAACACTAGGTTTACTTAAACAAAAACACCAAACAATCTGTGAGCAGTGTGCCACTCAGTTTGCAAGCATTACGTTGTCTTGTTCCGGTTGTGGTCGACAGCAAGAACATAATGAGCTTTGTTATGATTGCTGTCGTTGGCAAAATCAGGGCCAACTCTTGCTAACTCATCAAGCATTATATGTATATAATGACGCTATGCATGACTATATGCAGCGCTATAAGTTTAATGGTGAGTACGCTTTGCGTCATGTATTTAATCGTCAATTAATACAGGCAGTTCAAAATATAGAGATAGATTTGGTTGTTCCAATACCAGTTAGCCAATACACATTACTGACAAGAGGTTTTAATCAAACGCTTGGCTTATTTGAAGGCTTACGATATCAACAATTATTATCAGTGTCTCAAGCAAAAAAAACAGATCAATCCCGGTTTAATCGGCAAAAGCGCCTAACGCGTGCGCAACCTTTTGTTATAGCAAACCATACATCTTTAAGCGGAAAATCCGTTTTGCTGATTGATGATGTGTATACTACCGGAAGAACGCTCTATTATGCAGCAGAATTAATCTACACACTAGGGGCTAAAAATGTGAAAAGTTTGTCTTTAGCGCGGTAAATATGAAAAAATGATTATTTTTACAGAAAACGCTTACACTTATGGTATAATAACTATAGTAACTCAATGGAGGAATTAATTATGTTAGATTATAATGTACGTGGCGAGAATATCGCGGTAACTGATGCACTTCGTGACTATGTCGAAAAGCGTTTAACTAAGTTAAACCGATACATTGAAGAAAAGTCGAGTGCTAACGTTAATTTACGGACCTATAAGTCGGATAATTCCGGTAAGGCGGAAGTCACAATTGTACTACCTTATGTTGTCTTACGTGCGGAAGATACAAACCCAGATTTGTATGCTGCGGTTGATGCCGTTTCTGAAAAGTTAGAACGTCAAATTCGTAAGTATAAGACTAAGATTAATCGTAAGTCAAGGGAAACGGGCTTTAAGGGCATTGATTCAAAAAATGAAATTCCTGCAACTGATTCTGATGATGAAGCATTGCAAATTGTTCGTACGAAGCAAGTTGATTTAAAGCCAATGTCACCTGAAGAAGCAGCGCTACAAATGGATTTGTTAGGGCATAACTTCTTTATTTTCAGAGACGCTGATACAAATACAGATTCTGTTATTTATAAGCGTCAAGATGGTAAGTATGGCTTACTGGAAACAGTCGAAGACTAATTTTGATTGACATAGGAGCGGCGTCATGACGTTTAGCTCCTTTTTGATGTACAAAAACCTTATATGACAGAATTGTTTTAAAAGTCATAAAACTTTATAAAGCCTAACAAAAAAGCTGTTTTTATCGGTATGCTATTATTAGCAGATAGAAGAGGTTTTTTATGTTAAAGTGGCATGATGTATTAGAAGACAGACGACAATTAATCACATGGCTTTGTGCGATATGTATTCCAGTATGCCTACTTATCGGTATGATAGGGGTAGTTGGGCATCGGACAGAACAGGCAAAACAATTACGTGTAGCGGTTGTTAATTTAGATCAGGGTGGTCAGTATCAAGGCAAGCAACGACAAGTTGGACAGGAAGTCGTTGCAACGCTTAAGCGTACGCAGCAATTTAAAACGATAACTTTTAAAGACGCAAAACAAGCTCGGCAAGCACTTAAAGACGGTCGTGTGGCCAGCACTGTTATTATTCCTAAGCAATTAACGCAACAGTTAGGTCAGTTCCAACAAAATGGCCAAGCAACAGCAATCACACGCTTAGTGGCCAGTGGTCGCAATCAATTTGCTGCTAAGTATATACAGGAAAAATTAAACCAAGTATTAGCGCAAGAAAATACAATGCTTATGGTCGGCGCAGAAAATAATACAATATTCAAAAACATTGCTAGTCAAAGTGACAAGTTAGCTCAGCAATCCAATGATTTGCAAGTTAATTTGCAAGCAATAGGTAATGGTATTGATTCGCAGACCCTAGGGGATTTGCAGGACACAGCTGGTGATGTGGCAACTAAATTAGCTAATTATTCAGCGCAATTAAATGACGCCATCAATGCTGGCGATAGTGCTAAAACGCAAGCAATGGCGGTAGCGATTAACAATCTGTCATACACGATGCAAAGTAGTGTTGTTGGTGGCATTAGCAATGCGAACGCTAATTTAGCTCAGACAAAAGCACTTAGCGACCACAATGGTAGTATTCAATCCAGCGCTAGAGCAATCCAAAGTCAACAAGCAGACATAGCAGATAAATTAAAAACATTGTTTGGTGACAATGATGCTAATAAAAATACGTCACCACTAACGCAATTAATGGTTTTCAAAACGGACGACACACAACTTGTTCAGCAAGATGGACAGGTGTTTTTACCTTATCTATTAGTTATTGGGGTAGCACTTTTGGCCGCTTTAATTGGCTTGTTGCTTCCAAATATGGAAGCTAATCAAGATATTCTTGCTTTAGAACAATGGTGGCGTATCTTTAGAATAACTGGTGTATTGAGTACAGTTGCCGTCATTTTGATGTCTTCGACTGCTGTGATATGGCGTATTTCAGTGGGGAATATAGTCATCATTATAGGTGCTTCACTCCTGACATCTTGGGCAATGATTGCGCTGGTCTGGTTTTTGAAACAATGCTTAGTTTTAGTTGGCTGGTGGGCGTCTGTCTTATTATTAGTTATCCAAATCATCTTTGCCCAACCTATATTGGCGGCAAATTCAGTGACAACACTTATGCGACAACTGTTACCATTATCAGCTTTGCATGATACGCTACAAGGGGTAATTTTTGCTGGTGATATACAGCAAGGCATTGTGACAATAGTTATTTGGTTTATGGCTCTGACAATATTTGTCGTGGGTTACTATCGTGTCAAGCAAAGACGTCATTTTAAAGCAGCTATTGAGCAGTAATTATTTTGCTGCAAATAAGATGTATTTCTGATAAAGTTTAGCAATAGACTTGATGTAAAAGGTAACAAGCAAGATGACAGTTAAAACACAAGCAAATGAAGCAACGCGTGAAAAAATTATGCTAGCCGCAACGACAGTATTTTTATCACACGGTTACGAACAAACAACGACACGAGATATTTCAAAATTACTAGGCATTAGCCAGCCAGCACTTTATCACTATTTTGGTGACAAAGAGGCACTTTTCGTCGCAGTAATTAAACGTGTTGGGCACCAGGTTTTTTCAGACATGTCTGATATTTTAGCCCAACAGTATGCGCAACCAATTGATCAGTTAACAGCATTAACAACAGTGATTGTGACGCGTCATCCGCGAGACGTGTTTACCTTGATTCACGGTAGTTTTGCAACGCTTTCAGCAGAAAGTCAACAGCAATTAGGTCGCGTGTTTGGTCATGACTATGTTATGCCAATTACCCATTTTTTTGAGCAAGCAGCCGTGAAACGTAGGGAAAATATCGATGCGCGTATGGCAGCTTCCTTTTATATTACTAGTTTAGCCCCGTTATTTGGCAGCTTTCACGCACTTGATGACAACTTGAACATGACGGCGCGAATTCAACAGTTATTGGATCTCATTTTTTATGGTGTCTCAGAACGTTGAGTTTTAAAGGCTTAAATGTTATCCTTGTATAAGAATTAATGGAGAACATATATGGCAAGTCAAAAAGTATCACTCGCGTGTACAGTATGTGGTTCTCGCAATTACACAGTCACTTTATCAAAAGATCGCACAGAACGTTTAGCGGTCAGTAAGTATTGTTCTTTTTGTGGGAAGCACACGTTACATCAACAAACAAAGTAAAGGTTACGAAAATGTTGAAATATTTTAGAAACGTTGCAGCAGAAATGAAAAATGTGACATGGTTGTCACCAGATCAAGCCTCAAAAGAGACAGTAACAGTTATTACTGTGTCAGTTGTGTTTGCGCTATTTTTAGGCGGCGCCGATTGGCTAATGCAAAGTGGCTTTAATATGATCATGAAATAATAGCAGTATATTCAAAAATGTAGTATACTGTTTATAGCGAGGAGAACTTCTGTGGAAGTTCTTTTTTATATTACAAAAGAAAGGGCGCATTTAAGGATAATTCACTCAGATGATTATCGTTAAATCGATTAATAACATGTCAGAAAATAACGAAACCCCCATTACAAACACAGATGATATCGAAAAGTCTTGGTTTGTCGTTCATACATACTCAGGGTATGAGCATAAAGTAAAAGCAAACTTAGAGTCGCGAACACAGACAATGGGTATGAGTCAACAAATCTTTCGGATTTTGGTACCAGAACAAGAAGTGACAACAATCCAAGATGGTGAAGCTAAGACTTCAGTTGAAAATGACTTCCCAGGCTATGTTTTGGTTGAAATGGCAACGCCACAAGACTACAATATGACTGATGAAGCTTGGTACGTTGTCCGTAACACACCAGGCGTTACAGGGTTTTTGGGTTCGCACGGTGCGGGTTCCAAGCCAAATTCATTGTTGCCAGAAGAAGTTGATTTGCTGATGAAGCGTATGGGTATGGTAACACGCGAAGTGGTCGATCTTGATGTCGAAGTTGGTCAAGTTGTCAAAATTATTGCTGGACCTTTTTCAGGTATGGAAGGAACAGTTACTGCTATTGATTCAGAAAAGCAAACTTTGGAAGCCACAGTTGAAGTCTTTGGTCGTGAAACACCGACAGAACTTGACTTTGCTGATGTCGACACTGTTTTAGATGAAGCTTAAAAAAACTATTGCTAAGATAGTTTTTTTTTTGTATAATAGACGAGTATGTCATCGACATACGTGGGAGCAGCACTTAAGCTGCGTCTACCACAACACGAGGAGGAAAAAATCGTGGCTAAAAAAGTTACAACAGTAGTTAAACTACAAATTGCCGCTGCTAAAGCAACGCCAGCACCACCAGTTGGTCCAGCTTTGGGACAAGCCGGTATTAACATCGCGCAATTCACTAAAGAATTTAACGCGCGTACAGCAGACCAAGCAGGTTCAATTATTCCGGTGGAAATCTCTGTTTTCGATGATCGTTCATTCGAATTCGTTACAAAGACACCACCTGCTGCTGATCAATTGCGTAAGCTTATTGGTAAGGGTTCAGGTGAACCTAACACTAAAAAAGCTGGAAACGTTACTTTGGATCAAATTCGTGCAATTGCTGAAAATAAGATGGCAGATTTGAATGCCAACGATATTACAGCAGCTATGCGTATGATTGAAGGTACAGCACGTTCAATGGGTGTTACTGTTGATGGTGTTGACTTGACTGTTGAAGGAACAGCAATCAAGGAGGACGCAGAATAATGACTCAAAAGCATGGTAAAAAATATACTGCAGCATTGGCAAAGGTAGAAGCTGAAAAGAATTATGCCTTGAACGATGCTGTTGCATTGGTTAAAGAAATTGACTACGCTAACTTTGATGCTTCAGTTGAAGTTGCATTTAAGTTGAATGTTGATACACGTCAAGCTGATCAACAATTGCGTGGCGCAGTTGTTTTGCCAAACGGTACTGGTAAAGATAAGAAAGTTATCGTATTTGCACAAGGTGACAAGGCCAAGGAAGCTGAAGCTGCCGGCGCTGATGTTGTTGGTGCTGCTGACTTAGTTGCCCAAATTCAAGGTGGCTGGATGGACTTTGATACAGCCATTGCCACACCTGATATGATGGCACAAGTTGGTCGCGTTGCTCGTATCTTGGGACCTAAGGGTATGATGCCTAACCCTAAGACTGGCACAGTAACAATGGATGTTGCTAAGGCTGTCTCAGATGCTAAGGGCGGACAAGTGACATACCGTACAGATCGTGACGGAAACGTTGCTGTACCTGTGGGTCGTGTATCATTTGAAGAAGGTAAGTTAGCTGAAAACATTAAGACAATTGCTGATACTGTGTTAAAAGCACGTCCAGCAGCTGTTAAAGGCACTTACGTACAACACGTATCTATTGCTTCAACATTTGGCCCAGCCGTTGCATTAGATCTTAATACATTATAATTATTTGACGATATCAATTTCATTTGGTATACTCATTGAGTGAATTAAATCATTTTGCCTAAGACTCAGGTGGTATTTATACCTTAATATCCTGCCGAGGAAGTTTAAAAACTTTTCCCGTGTGTCTTTTAGCGCACGGGATTTCTTTTGCAAAATAATACTAAGGAAGGAGAAGTTATAACATGAGTGAAAAAACTATTGCGATTAAAGCGCAAAAAGTTGAAGAAATCGCTGATCAATTCAAGAATGCTGCTTCAGCAGTTGTTGTTGACGCTCGTGGATTGACAGTTGCGCAATCTACAGAATTACGTCATCAGTTGCGTGAAGAAGGTATTGTTCTTGAAGTTATCAAAAACAAGATTTTGACACGTGCTGCTGAAAAAGCTGGTTTTGCTGAATTGAACGACATTTTTGCCGGTCCTTCAGCCGTGGCCTTCTCAAATGATGATGCAGTTGCACCATCACGTATTTTGAAGAAGTTTGCTGACGCCAACGAAAAGTTGGAAATCAAGGGTGGTGTTGTTGACGGCACTATTGCTAACATCGAAGACATCAACAAGTATGCATCTTTGCCATCACGCGAAGGTTTGCTTGGTCAATTGATGGCCGAATTCCAATTCTCAATTCGTTCATTTGCATATGCTGTTAAGGCTGTGCAAGACAAATTAGAAGAGGGCGGCGAAGCTGCTGAAGAAGCACTTGCAGCGGAATAAGTATTTTTGGTTGGACAACCAATCAATGACACAGTATTAATAAAAATTAAACATATAAATTGGAGGATTTAATCATGGCTTTTGATAAAGACGCGATTATCGCATCATTGAAGGATGCAACAATCTTGGATTTGGCTGACTTGGTTTCAGCAATCGAAGAAGAATTTAACGTTTCAGCAGCAGCTCCTGTAGCAGCAGCTGGTGGTGCTGACGGTGCAGCCGCAGCTAAGACAGACTTCGACGTAGAATTGACTTCAGCAGGTACTGCTAAAGTTAAGGTTATCAAGGCAGTTCGTGAAGCAACTGGTCTTGGTTTGAAGGAAGCTAAGGACTTAGTTGACAATGCACCTTCAATCGTTAAGGAAGGTCTTGACGAAGCAGCAGCCAACGATTTGAAGGCAGCTTTGGAAGAAACTGGCGCATCAGTTACTTTGAAGTAATTTCAATTTTTAAAATTTACGGATTTGTATTGTGTTGGATGATAAACTATGTTATCTTACAACTAAACAACCGTTATATTAAAAGAGGTGCTTCGGTACTTCTTTTTTTGTACATAATATTTAAAGGGGTATACTATGCCAACTAAATCGGGAAAAACTGCAAATGAAATGTACTTTACTGCTAATCCAAATTCCGAACACCATTATCAAAATTTTGAATTCGAATTGTTAAACCACAAGCTACATTTCACGACAGATAGCGGTGTTTTTTCAAAATCTACAGTTGATTTTGGTACGCGCACCATGCTTGAGGCCCTTGAAACGGTCATTATTAATGATGGCAAAATATTAGATTTAGGCACAGGTTATGGCCCAGTTGGCATTGCTATTGCAAAAGCAATGTCGCGGCAGGTTGATATGGTAGATGTGAACGAACGCGCTTTAGAACTTGCACAACAAAATGCGCAGAAAAATGGTGTGACGCAATTAACGCGAATTTTTCAGTCTAATATTTATGACAAAATTACGGATAAGTATGCACTGATTTTAACAAATCCGCCAATTAGAGCAGGAAAAGCTGTGGTGACAGTCATGTTGCAAGATGCGATAAAGCACCTTCAGCCAGGTGGCAAGCTAATTGCTGTGTTACAAAAAAAACAAGGGGCACCATCAGCGCAAAAAAATATGATGACCATATTTGGTAATGCTCGTATTATTGCTAAGAATAAAGGTTATTATATTTTGGAGAGCACTTATGATTCAAATACCAACATTTAGTGATGAACAAATTGATTATTTCATGCAAGTGGCGTTAAACGAAGCAAGCATTGCTTTTAATGAGGGCGAAGTGCCGATTGGCGCGGTAATTGTTAAAAATAATCAAATTATTGCCAAAGCGCATAATCATCGAGAGGCAGAACAATTAGCAACAGCACACGCTGAACTGATGGCAATCGAAAAGGCTAATCTCAAATTAAAATCATGGCGGCTAGAAAATACAGCCTTATTTGTGACGCTTGAACCATGCGTGATGTGCGCGGGGGCAATTATTAACTCGCGTATTCCTGCTGTGTATTATGGGGCAGATGATGTTAAGGGTGGCGCAACGCGATCACTTTATCGCTTATTAGAGGATGCTCGCTTAAATCATCGTGTGGCTGTACATCATGGAATAAGAAGTGAGGATTGTGGGCAATTACTTAAACAGTTTTTTGCACAAATTCGGCTGAAACGTCAAGAAAAAAAGGTTTTACCAAACAAATAATACACGAAATTAAAAATTCGTACTATAATAGACCTAGACTGATTAATAAAGAGGCAAAAAATACATGCATAACCCTAATGCTTGGCGCCAAGACCAAGATTATCTTAATATTGTTGATGATTTATTACAACATGACGAAGTACAGCAACTCGCACAATACACGCAGCATCATTTTTCTAACCGCTTACGGCACTCCATTTCAGTGTCGTACCAATCATATACTATTGCTAAGAAAATCGGTGCAGATGCTGAGGCAACAGCCAGAGCCGGGCTTCTACATGATATGTTCTACTATGATTGGCGCGTGACAAAGTTTGAAGAGGGATCACATGCGTATGTTCATCCCCGAATTGCTTTACAAAACGCACGCAAGATAACACACATTAGTGATAAAGAAGCTGATATTATTGTGAAACACATGTTTGGCGCAACAATTGCCTTGCCAAAATATCGTGAAAGCTGGATTGTATCGATCGTTGATGATTTTGCGGCTGTCAATGAATATCTTATTCCAAAAGCGTATCTAACTTATTTTAAATGGCATACAAAGTGGCTCAAGAAAGTTTCTGAAGTGTTTGCTTAAAATAGAGAAATTAGATATAATAATAAAGCAGGCAAATGTCGGCTCTCGAACCGGGTCAGGACAGGAATGTAGCAGCCCTAAGGTTGTTCGATGTTGTGCTTGTGTACATATTTGGCCGCTTAGCGGTCTTTTTTTGTCAGTTGAGTTATCGTAAGATAAAATAGGCAAGCAAAAATTGCAAATACAATTCAGGTGCAGGAGGAGAAAACATTGGCGTATCAAGCATTATATCGTGTATATCGGCCGCGAACATTTGAAGACATGATTGGGCAAGAAGTCATTACACAGACTTTGAAAAATGCTATTGAGACTCATCAAACGGGTCATGCTTACTTGTTTTCAGGACCAAGAGGCACTGGGAAAACTTCTGCTGCCAAAATTTTTGCTCGTGAAGTGAATGGGATTGCCCCCGAAACTGATGATTCACAAATATCAGATATTGTTGAATTTGACGCGGCTTCCAACAGTCGTGTCGAAGATATGCGCGATATTTTATCGAATGTTGATTATGCACCGATTGAAGCTGAATTCAAAGTTTATATTATTGATGAAGTGCATATGCTATCAAATAGTGCTTTCAATGCGCTACTTAAGACGTTGGAAGAGCCACCAGCAAATGTGAAATTCATTTTAGCAACGACTGAACCACAAAAAGTCCCAGTTACTATTTTGTCACGGACACAGCGATTTGAATTTAAACGTATTGATGGTCAAGCGATAGCAGCTCATTTAGCTGATGTTCTAAAGCAACAGCATATTGATTTTGACCAAGATGCTTTGCGTATCATTGCCAATGTGGCTGAAGGCGGCATGCGTGATGCTTTGTCTATTTTGGACCAAGTAATTGCTTTTGGCACTGACACTGTGACAGTTGATAATGCCTTACAGGTTACTGGGTCAACCACCACAACACAATTAATGCAGTATCTCACAGCAGTAACAAATAGCCAAACACCAGAAGCACTGAAATTGTTACATGATATACTAGTTGCCGGCAAAGATGCACAACGTTTTGTTAGTGATATTATCGGTCTATTAAGAGATATCATGCTGGCTAATATTGCACCGGAACTCATCAAATCAACCGCACCTTTAAATGACTTACGCACATTAGCACAACAATTAAATTCGCAACAAATTCAAGCCATGATGGGCGAACTAGATGATATTCAAAAGCAGTTGCTGCAGACAATGCAGAGTGATGTGTACCTCGAATTATTAACTGTTAAACTAGGGATGATGATACAAGGTGATCAATCGCATACTGAATCGACTCAACATGCAACGCGCAATACATCGTCATTTGCGTCGCCAGAATCCCTCAATGACCCAACAGTCACAACGCAACCTGTATCTTCAGATACACAACCAGATACAACTACGGTAATTGCGGAACCAACTCAAAATGAGGGTGTAAGTGCTCAAGAAAATTTGGAAGCGACACATGATACTGTTAAGCCAATAGCACAATCATCACAGTATGATGAGTCAGAAGCAGTGTCCCACAATAATAGCTTAGCGCGTACTGGCCAGTTAGCTGTTTTTGCTATTTTACAGGCGGCTAAGCGTGACACCCTTAGCCGGTCAAAAAGTACTTGGGCAACGTTAATAAGCACTTTTAATGTTGCACATCAAGCTTTGTTGACAATAGCATCGCCAGTTGCAGCAAGTCAAGAAGGACTGGTCGTGGCTTTTGATTACCCAGCCCTACTAGATCAAGCGTTAAAAGATGTCGTCTTACAAGAAAAACTGATTGCGGCGTTGCGCGAGCAAAATTTGCCAACAGCTTTAGTGCTTATTTCAAAATATGATTGGCAGCAGGAACGTGCAGAGTATGTTAAGCAGCTTAAAGCTGGGACAACACAGACAATTAGCTTATCTGATGTGCCATATGTCAGTCAGCAAGAAGTATTAACGACAGCGACAGATGCTACCATAACAGCGACAGATGCGGTGATAGCGCCAAAAGTTGTGACAGAAGCGCAAAAATTGTTTGGCAATGATATTGTGACAGTTGTTGACTAAGAAATGAAATGAAAGGATTGGCTGACAAATAAGCCTGGTCGTGTTTATGGATTATCCAGAACCAATTGCAAAATTAATTAATAGTTATACCAAATTACCAGGTATTGGCCCAAAAACAGCAACTCGCTTAGCTTTCTATACATTAGGCATGCAGGAAGACGATGTTGTTGATTTTTCAAAGTCGCTTTTGTCGGCAAAAAAAGATCTCACCTTCTGCCGAATATGTGGTAATATAACTGAAAATAGTGTCAATCCATGTGCCATCTGTCAAGATAAGTCGCGTGATCAATCAACGGTGTTTGTCGTTGAAAACTCACGAGATGTCATGGCTATGGAGAATACGCGAGATTATTACGGTCTTTATCATGTTTTAAATGGTGTGATTTCGCCTAGTGCAGGGACTGGACCAGAGGATATTAACTTGCCAAGCTTGATTCGTCGACTATCAGACCATCAAGAAATCAATGAAGTTATTGTTGGTACCAATGCTAATGCTGAAGGTGAGGCAACAGCGATGTACTTGGCGAGACTGTTAAAGCCAGCAGGCATTAAAGTGACACGATTAGCGCATGGCTTAGCTGTTGGGTCTGATATTGATTACGCTGACCAATTGACATTAATAAAGGCTGTACAAGGACGAACAGAACTATGATATTTGGTAAGAAAAAGACAAATTTAAGACGTGAATATGATCAGGCATTAGTTTTTCAAATTGACAAAGCTAAAATAGATTGGGACACTGCAAAAAATTCAGAAGAAGCATTGCTTGATGGTCAGGTGAATGTTCGTCTCATTCAAGCACAAACGGCATTAGCCAAAGCAAAATTTAATTATTTATATCGTGAGGCACGTCGGCGAAAAACAGTTGGTCATATGCAGACGCATGTCTTAAAAACTGACCGCATATAGTGTAGTAGCCGTTGCGTGCAATTACGTTGAGAAAACATTGGGGATTATGACTAGACCATTATTTATCACATTTGAAGGGCCCGAAGGTGCTGGCAAAACGAGTGTATTGGAAGCACTAGTGTCTGAATTAAAACCAATACTTGGTGATCAACTTGTGACAACAAGAGAACCAGGGGGAAATCCTATTTCTGAAGCCATTCGTCAGATTTTACAACCAGAAGATGACAATGGGATGGATGATCGAACCGAGGCGTTGCTATATGCTGCTGCTAGACGGCAACACATCGTTGAAACTATTTTACCGGCTTTGTCTGCAGGAAAGGTCCTAATTTCGGACCGCTACGTTGATAGCTCGTTAGCTTATCAAGGTGGTGGCCGCGACTTAGGGGTCGACAACATTTGGCAAATTAATCAATTTGCTATTGATGGTCTATTACCAGACCTCACAATCTATTTTGATGTACCTTCAGAGTTAGGCTTGAGTCGTGTGATGGCTAACCGTCAGGGCAAAATAGATCGCTTGGATAAAGAAAGTTTATCCTTTCATCAACGTGTTCGAACAACATACCTTGAGCTACAACATGATTTTTCTGATAGAATTAAAATAATTGATGCAACACAGCCGTTAACAGATGTCATATCAGATACGCGTGCGTTGCTACAAGAGGCATTGAATTCGCGAAAGGGGTAATAATTTATGAAATTAATTACAGCGATTGTTCAAGATAAAGACACAAATAGGTTGAGTAATGCATTTGTTAAGGCAAATATACGTGCGACACGTTTAACGACATCAGGTGGTTTCTTACGTTCTGGCAACACAACATTTTTGATTGCGATTGATGATGATCGTGTACAAGATGTGTTAGATATTATTCAAAAAGTATCTCAGAAACGCAAGCAGTTTATGGTACCGCCAATTAATTTAGATGCAGGTGGTGACCACATGGGGGCCTATCCAATTGAAGTCGAAGTTGGTGGGGCAACAGTATACACACAGAGCATTGAGTCATTTCATCAGTTCTAATGCAACCAGATTTTTTAACGACAACAAAACAATATTATCCAACACAAATGGGACATTTTCATGGGTTAATTCGCAGTAATCAGCTTAGTCACTTGTACCTATTTGTTGGACCGAGCCAGCAGACTAAGCTGGCTTTTTCGCATTGGCTAGCTTGGGAAGTTGTTGGTCCTAATGAGCTAAATGCCATGCGCATTAATAAAAACGAACACCCAGATGTCAAAATAACACGACCAAGTTTACCTAAGAGTGGTAGTGGCACAAAGCGTACATGGAAAGTTGACCAAATTAGGAGTTTAAAGCCTGAGTTTATTACTATGTCGCGAGAAAGTCCACGTAAAGTCTTTGTATTTGATGCTATTGAAACGTTACAAGCAGAAGCTGGTAATGCGTTACTGAAATATATTGAAGAACCAGCAGGGCCACAATTGATGGTAATGCTAGCAGAAAATGTTAATGATATTTTGCCAACAATCAAATCGCGTGCACAAATTGTACACCTTAGACCGGAAATACAATTAGATACACCGCACAACGATGAAACAATAGCAGATTTTGAAGCGTGGCAACAATTAACCCGTAGCCTATTATTCAAATGGTTTGAGTTAATGATGCAAAGACGTATTGAAGCCTTTGTTTACGTGCAACAATATTTAGTTAGCCAATTAAAAGATGAACAGCAGCAAGCATTATTTTTAAATTGGCTACATGAACTAACGCGCGATACCATTGTATTTGGTCAAATACCTGAAACACAGTTGAAATTTCCTAAGCTAATTGGGCTATATAAAGTGCTAAATAAGCAGTACAATCAGGCACAATTAGTGAAAGCTAGCGATGCCATACTCAGAGATGATTTTTTTCGACAGTTTAATATGACTTTACAAGCGCGACTTGAAAAAATAGTATTAGATGTTGCTATCGCGTTAGGAGCGTAACATGAATCAACAAAAAAGCTTTGAAAAGCATGAGACGGGCACGTTGTTTTTAGTACCAACACCCATCGGTAATTTACAAGATATGACACCACGGGCAATTGATACTTTGAATGCAGTGGCCCTAATTGCAGCTGAGGATACCCGACACACCCAGCAGTTATTGAACCACTTTGATATTGAAACGAAACAAACGAGCTTTCATGAGCACAATTGGCAGTCAAAAATACCGAGTTTAATTGCAACGCTTAGCCAAGGGGGGGATGTTGCACAGGTCAGTGATGCGGGAATGCCGTCTATCTCTGATCCTGGTAAAGAACTGGTTGCTGCGGCTGTGGAAAACAATATACCAGTTGTCCCGATTCCTGGGGCAACAGCTGGTGTAACAGCTTTAATTGCAAGTGGTTTGGTGCCACAACCATTTTATTTTTATGGTTTTTTACAAAGGAAAAATAGTGAACAACTGTCAGAATTAAAACAGTTATCCACAGTAAAAGATACGGTTATTTTTTATGAATCGCCGCATCGTTTAAAACAAACCTTAGCAAACATTCAAAAAGTAATGGGCAATGATAGACAAGTTGTTTTGGCGCGTGAATTAACTAAACGATATGAAGAATTTTTGCGAGGCCATATTGAAGAATTAGTTTTATGGTCCAAAAATAATGATATTCGTGGCGAATTCGTGGTGATGATTGCTGGTTTTACTGGTGCTAGCCAGTCTGAACCAGAGACAGATTTAACCATGTTGTCTGTTCATGACGCGGTCTCAGCACTGGTAGCAAAGGGGCTTAAGCCAAATGCTGCGATTAAGCAAGTCGCAAAAGAACGGCAATTAGATAGACAAGCAGTTTATACAGATTATCATGGGTTAATGTAAGGGGCAAAAAATGAATTCTTTTGAAATTAAGCGTCGCGTTGAATATTACGAAGCCGACGTCACAGGCAAGTTAGCTTTGCCAATGATATTAAATTGGGCTGTTTTAGCTTCTAAGTTACAGAGTGATGCGTTAGGTGTGGGACAATCAACACATTTAGCACGTGGCTTGGGGTGGATTATTTTACAGTATGAGGTACATATTACCAGACGCCCAGCTGTCAATGAAGAAATTACGATTCAAACTTATGCCGCGAAATATAATCCGTTTTTTGTGAGACGTCCGTTTGCATTTTTTGATGCACAGGGTGAGGAGATTATTCGCGTAGATTCAATTTGGACCATGATTGATATTAATAATCGACGGATGGCGCGATTACCACAGGATATCGTTGATAAGTATCAAGCTGAACGCGTGAAGCAAATTCCGCGTATGCCCAATCCAATTAAAATTTTGCCGAATGATGACATGATTAGCAAAGATTATCACGTGCGCTATCTCGATATTGATGCTAATCAACATGTCAATAATTCGAAGTATTTTGAATGGATGCAAGATGTTGTCCCAACAGAATTTTTAGAAACCCATGAAATTACATCAATCAATCTAAAATATGAGAATGAAATACATTTAGGTCATACAATTCAATCACAAGTTGTGCTTGGCAATCAGTCCAGTAAGCATCGCATTATGTTGGGGGATGTTGTTAGTGCTGAGGCAGAATTCAATTGGCGTAACGTGACATTATAGTGTACACTGAGAGTATCATTTTAGAATAAAGAGGCTTATTATGTCAGTATTAGTACTAGGTGGTGCCGGTTACATTGGCTCACATATGGTCAAAACACTTGTTGAAGCTGGTCGCGAAGTGGTAGTTGTTGATGCTTTATTTACAGGACATCGTGACGCTGTAAATCCCGCGGCCAAGTTTTATCAAGTTGATATTCGCGATAAAGCAGCATTATCGGCAGTATTTGAACAAGAAAATATTGAACAAGTTGTTCATTTTGCTGCTTTTTCAATCGTACCCGAATCAGTAGCAAATCCGCTGAAATATTTTGATAACAATACAAGCGGTATGATAACGCTACTCGAAGTGATGAAAGCACATGATGTTAAGCAAATTGTGTTCTCATCAACAGCAGCAACTTATGGTAATCCTGTCAACATTCCAATCAAGGAAACGGATCCACAAAATCCAATTAACCCTTATGGTGAATCAAAGTTGATGATGGAAAAAATCATGGCTTGGTCTGACCAAGCTGATGGCGTGAAGTGGGTAGCCTTACGTTACTTCAACGTTGCTGGTGCAGCTGAAGATGGCACAATTGGTGAAGACCACAAGCCTGAAACTCATTTAGTGCCTATTATTTTGCAAGCTGGGTTGGGACAACGTGACTATATTGAAATGTTTGGCGATGATTATAAGACACCAGATGGCTTTAATGTTCGTGATTATGTTCATGTCTTAGATTTGGCAGATGCACATATTCGTGCGCTAAAGTATTTGGCAGATGGGCATGATTCTAACCAATTCAACTTAGGGTCAGCAACTGGATTTTCAGTTAAAGAAATGGTTGAAGCCGCACGTGAAGCAACAGGTGTTGACATTCCAGCTAAAATTGGACCACGTCGTGCCGGGGACCCAGATATTTTGATTGCTAACTCTGACAAAGCCCGTGATGTGCTTGGTTGGGCGCCAAAATATGATAACGTACAAGACATTATTAAGACGGCTTGGAATTGGCACAAGAGTCATCCAACAGGCTATAACGATAAGTAAATTGCTAACAGAAAGAACAACCATTAGGTTGTTCTTTTATTTGGTTTGACAAGAAAAGTAAAAGATGTTTTACTATATATATGTAAAATATCTTTTACATAAGGAGTTGGCATTGCATAACTATATCCGTAAGCGACGAAAAGAACGACATTTGTCACAGGACATGTTAGCCCAAAAGGCGAATGTCACGAGACAGACAATAAATGCTATTGAAAATGCAAAATATGACCCATCGTTAGCGTTAGCTTTTAAATTAGCCACAATATTAGAAACGACGGTGGATCAGTTATTTACCAAAAGTGAGGACGAGAATGATTAACGTCAAAAAGAATGCACTCATGACAACACTTATGGTGTTTGGGCTACTCATCATTTCTGTGACATACAGCGTGACAGGGAACATGGCATTATTTGCCATTTACTTTATTTATGGCATCGTGCTATTAAAATATTATAGGACACAAAAACAGACAATAGGCCAACTGTCTAAAAAAGCACAGCTGACTATTAAATTGGATGAATTATACAACGATGAGCGTGAATTAAATGCCATTATGATTGCCAACCGCTTTGCCACACACGCTGCATTTAAGGTGTTGGCAATACTGGGTATTTTGTGTGTTAGTTTTTCACGATCATTGGATCAAATAACAATATCTTTATCCAGTGTGGGTATCGTGTTGTTAATACTTGCGTTTCTTTTGCAATTGTTTTATGTGACAAGATTATTTTATGAGCTACGTGATAATTGACAGGCAAACAGTGAATTAAAACTATTGCGCAAAACAAAAATACATGATATACTATTTTTTGTTGTGAAAGCGACACATGGACAGTTAGCTCAGTTGGTAGAGCAACGGACTCTTAATCCGTGGGTCCAGGGTTCGAGCCCCTGACTGTCCACTAAGTAACCGATACAAATTGTATCGGTTTTTTTTATGCACGGCTTAATGTGCCATGACGTGGTAGAATGAAATGGTATGAAGCAAGTGAGTACCTTGCGATGTGGGCAAAACTATTGGGGAGTTAAACATATGATGGGACGACGTCAGATTTGGCAGAAGATTACACTTATCGTTATTGTTATCGTAGTGGGCATACTAATTATTAGTTTTTTGCAGCCTACGCGTAAAAAAGCGCAGATGCAGACAACCACGACATCAAAAGCTGTATCTCAAGATTCTGGGTTACCCAAACAGGCAAGCGTGTCAGATTGGCAACTTATTTTAGTTAATAAACAGCACGCACGGCAATCAGAAATACCTTTTACGCATGTTACTGTGGATGATAAACAGATGGATAAACGCATTGTGGCGCCGTTAGCAGCATTTCGACAAGCTGCTCAAAGAGCAGGTTATGCCACCACGCTTGTTTCAGCGTATCGATCAATAGCTTACCAAACACAAGTGTATGATCAGTCCATTGCGCAACATGAAGCCAATGGTATGACCCATGATCAAGCCGTCAAACTAACGCAAACAGTCATCCAAACGCCAGGTTCATCAGAGCATCAAACCGGGTTAGCGGTTGATTTAGCAGGCACAGATGCAGTGGCAAAATATCCACAATTAATGGCGCAAATGGATGAATTTAAGTCACAGCAGTGGCTAATTCAACATGCACCAGCGTATGGTTTCATTTTACGTTATCCGAGTGATAAACAAGCCATAAGTGAGACAGGAATCGATTATGAATCATGGCATTTTCGCTATGTTGGTATTGACAATGCACAGTATATCACTAAACATCACTTGACCTTAGAAAAGTATTTGTCACAATTAGGACAACGTTAATTCTGAAAAATAGGCCAAATTTTGATATACTAGTTAGGGACTAAATTAATAGAAATTAGGAGAATTGGCATGATCGTATTATCAGGCACTATTGGCGCCGGCAAAACAAGTTTAACGGAAATGTTAGCAGAACACTTGGGTTCAGAGGCGTTTTATGAAAGTGTAGATGATAATCCGATTTTGCCACTTTTTTATGAAAACCCTAAAAAATATGGCTTTTTATTACAGATTTATTTTCTAAACAAGCGACTATCGCAAATTCAAGTTGCACAAGCAACTGGGCGTCATAACATTTTAGATCGCTCAATATATGAAGATGCGCTGCTGTTTCAATTAACGGCTGATTTAGATCGGGCAACACAAACAGAAGTTGATATATATAAATCACTACTAGATAATATGATGGCTGAGATTGCTGGTACAGCAAATCTGAAAAACCCAGAACTTTTAATTCATGTACGTGTTAGTTTTGAGACAATGTTAACACGTATAAAAAAACGCGGACGCTCATTTGAACAAATCGATGAAAATCCTGGGTTATATGCTTACTATAAAGAACTTAACAAACGTTATGATGATTGGTTTGCAGCGTATGACCGCTCGCCAAAAATCCAAATTGATGGTGATCACTATGATTTTGTGACTAACACCACAGCACGTGATCAAGTATTAGCAGCAATTGATGATAAATTGTCAACATTGAAAGATTAAGTTGCTGTCAGTATATCCAATTGCTTTAAGTAAAGGAGCGACTATGTCAACATATGGTTTTATTGGTACTGGTAATATGGCACAAGCCATGATGAAAGGCCTATTGCGTCAAGGTGTCCCAGCAAAAGATATCCACATCACTTCACCGCGTTCTGCTGAAAAATTGGCGGCAGAACTAGGTGTTGTGGCTATGTCGCCAGAATCATTGGTAGCTGCCAGTGATCTCGTTGTTTTAGCTTTTTTGCCTAACCAATTAGAGAAAATTGTTCAGCCATTAAATTTGCAAGATAAGTTAGTAGTTTCTGTGTTAGCAGGTGTTACACTTGAAACGCTTTCTGCGGCGACAAAGTCAACTCAAATTGTACGCACACTACCTAATGTCAATGTGGCAATTAATCAAGGGGTTATTGCGTATGCAAGTACAGTATTATCGGCAACGCATGAGAAAGTATTTCAACAATTTGCTGACAGCTTAGGGCATCATTTTGATGTGAGTGAATCCCAGTTTGCAACTTTTTCTGCAGTTGCAGGTTCTGGACCAGCCTATGTTTTCAAGTTTATTGCTGCATTAGCTCAGGCAGGAACGCAAAATGGTTTAGAAGCAACACTGGCTACAAAAATAGCCACACAAACTGTCCTTGGCTCAGCTGAAATGCTGAAACAGAGTGACTTAACAGCACAAGCCTTGCAAAATGCAGTGGCCTCACCTGGGGGTTCAACCCGTGCTGGCTTGGACGATTTTGATACCCAAAATTTTGACGCAGTTGTTGCGCATGCCATTTTAGCAACAATAAAGCATAAGCATCTTTAATCTTTGCACAAAAGAAAACCGCTCAATGTATTATTGAGCGGTTTTCTTTATTGTTAGGCCCAATCACCGTTACGGAAAACGGGAACGCTGTGATTGTCTTGTGTTATCCCATCAATCATCATATCAGATGAACCAATCATGAAGTCGACATGTACATCGGAGATGTTCCAACCACGGCTAGCCAAAGATTCGGGACTAGCAGTTTTACCATCTGAGATGTTCGAAGCATAGGCTGCGCCAATTGCTAAGTGGTCTGAAGCATTTTCATCAAAGAGTGTGTTATAGAATAAAATACCACTTTGTGAAATCGGTGATGGATCAGGCACAAGCGATACTTCGCCCAATGACTTTGACCCATCATCTGTCTCAATCAATTGCTTCAAGACGTTTTCACCTCTTGTTGCTGTCGCGTCAATGATACGGCCATCTTTAAAATCCAGTGCAATGTTGTCAATGAGGTTACCTTGATATGATAGAGGCATAGTGGCTGCGACATGACCATCAATGTGACGATTGTCAGGGGCAGTGAAAACTTCTTCGGTTGGCATATTTGGAATAAAGATATTACCGGCTTTATCTTGTGAAATAGCAGCTTCCCAAATATGGCCTTCAGCTAAACCAATTGTAAAGTCTGATTTAGCATTTTTATAATGGAGCGCTTTAAAGTTTTGTTGATTCAGCCAATCCGCCTTGGCTTGTAATTTTTTGATGTGGTGGTTCCAATTATCGATGGCGTCTGATGTGTCATCGATACGTACATCTTTCAAAATCTCTTCCCATAGGCGATTAACAGCAGCTTGACCAGACAAATCTGGGAAAACTTTTTCAGCCCATGCTTGCCCAGCCGCAGCGACAACTAGCCAGGAAATATCATCCTTCATTGTTGCTTCACGCACACTTGTAAAGGCCTTTTGATTGGCTTTGGTCATTGTCTGCAAACGTGTTGAATCAACGCCAGCAAGACCATCTGGGTCCTGCGATACAAGCGAAATACGTGAAGCGTTATTAGCCATTAGCGTATTAGCTTTTAAGATATCATATTCTGGGACATTCGCTAAACGTTCCAAGGATGTATGCGTTAAAAACGCCTTATTGATTTGTTGATCAGACCATTCTAAGACAACTTCATGTGCACCAGCACGATAAGCCGCGGCAACAATCTTACGTGCAAAATAAGCTTCATCAACGGCGGCGTAGAGTATGATAGTTTGGCCCGGTTGAACGTTCACACCGCGTTTAACAATTAATTCAGCATATTGGTCTAATTTGTGGTCAAGTGTCATGTTTTTTAGTAATGTCAGATGTTATTTATCTAACGTTTCCCTTCATTTTTTAAAAATAATATCATCATTATCTCATGAAAAATATAAGACATCAACTACTGTGATATTTGTGACCTAAGCTTAATGTATTTTATGAGCGTTTGGCTAAGAAATTTTGTATAATTAATATTATGACAAATAACACTGAAACCCCAAAAAAAGTTAAGACTAAAAAATCTTTGTCGCTCATTACCTGGCTAATTATTATTGTTGGTATTATAGCAACAATTGTCATTTGGCTAATGGCCAAACCACCAATTACTGTTGTGAAAAACACGGCACCAAGTGGTTTTAGTGTTCAAGGTGTTGCCATTAACCAAACTTCAGGTTATGTGGATTATAATAATCTAGCAACAAATGGCATTGATTTTACCTACCTGCGTGCAACTTCAGGGGTTACTTTTGCAGATGATGGTTACCAGGCAAGCTATGACCGTGCGCAAGGGGCACATTTGAAAGTCGGGAGTATTCAAGTATATGATGCGAGTGTTGACGCTGCAACACAGGCACAATATTTCATTGATAAAGTTGGCAATAATATTGGGCAATTACCAATTGCCATTTATGTAACTAATGATCAAATTGCTACGAAAAGCAGCAAAGAACGATTAGCCGTACTTATTCAGTCGCTGTCTACACATTATAATCGCGATATTGTCATTTACACGACACCTAACGTGCAACAACAATTAAACCAAGTCATCAAAAAGACAAAATATTGGTTAATTGCAGATAATACTGATAATAGAGCAACAGCAAATCAATTTATTCAGTATAGTGAAGATCATACAATTGGTAAGGGCTTGAAGGCGGTTAAAATGCCAACTAGTGTATTTAATGGTACAAGACAACAATTTAAGGAGATAAAATGATAAAACTTGGTATTATTGGGACAAATTGGATTACCAAAATGTTCGTAGAAGCGGCATTGGCAACCAATGAGTATGTATTAACGACAGTTTATTCACGCTCGTTAGACAGTGGGGAAAAATTTTTAGCTGACTTAAGGATTGAAGATGCATCTGTTGTCACAACTTTAAGTGATTTGTATGCAGACATTGATGTCGTTTACATTGCTTCACCTAATGCTTTGCACTTTGAGCAATCAAAGGCGGCGATTGAAGCTGATGTGCATGTGATTGTTGAAAAACCAACAACAAGTAATCCTGTTGAATTTGCTGAGATTGAACAATTACTCGCTCAACATGCAGACGTTCGTTATTTCGAAGCAGCAAGGCATATTCATCAACCGAATTTTAAAATTATCGCGCAGACCATTGGTGAGTTATCAGAAATACAAGGGGCAACACTAGTCTATCAAAAGTATTCATCACGATTTGATGCCTATCTAGCTGGCAAAGAACCAAATGTCTTGACACGTGAGTTTAGTGCGGGCGCTTTGTATGATTTAGGTATTTATCCAATATATGCTGCCATTGCCTTGTTTGGTGCACCACAAGCTGTTCAATATTTACCAATATTACTGGCAAATGGGGCCGATGCCCGTGGTACAGCAAACCTATTCTATGATAAATATAATGTGACGGTTATTTTCGGTAAGAATGCTAACTCTTATTTGCCTAGTGAATTTTATGGTTTAAAAGAAACCATTTCAACGTCAAATATAGCCGAACTAGAGCATGTCACTTATTATGATGGTGAGGGTCAGACTGAAAATATCGGGGAAACACCTTATGATAATCCTATGATTCGTGAGGCACAAGACTTTGCCAATGTCATCAATGATCCAGTAGGTAATCACGTGATATATAATCAGTGGTTCCAACTTGCAAAACAAGTCAACCAAACATTGTTTGATTTGCGTTCGTCTGCGGGGATTGAATTCCCAGCAGACCAGAAAGAATAATAAATTAATGGCTATTAGACCAGAGTTACAGGAAAAATTTAATCAAGTATTTGACAAACCGACACCAATCCAAGATGCAGTTTGGGAACGTTTAACAGATGGCGGAAGTGTTTTTGGATTGGCACCAACGGGTACTGGGAAAACATTGGCTTTTCTATTACCAATTTTGTCGCGTATAGATACAAACGCAAAACGCACACAAGTGTTGATTTTAGCACCCAGCCAAGAATTAGCTATGCAGACAACGTCTGTTGCGCGAGAGTGGGGTGCTACGATTGGGGTAACTGTTACGAGCCTGATTGGTGGTGCCAATGGCCGTCGACAGGCAGATAAATTGAAAAAAGATAAGCCACATGTTGTTATCGGTACGCTCGGTCGTGTATTGACTATGGCTGCGGGTGGTACGCTAAAATTTGGGATGGTTCAGACTGTTATCTTTGATGAAGCAGATGCCATGCTAAATGACGAACGGCATGATAGTTTGCAAGAATTAGCAACTCAATTGCCAGAAAAAGTACAACTAGGCCTCTTTTCGGCGACTTCTGGTGTTGATTTGAAATATGTTTCAGACACTTTTAATCAGATTGTCAAACCTATTTCAGTTGGTACAGATGCGCCAGCAGCAATAAGTCATGAGTTTCAATATGTTGATCAAAAAGCCAAAGCAAATATACTCATTCAATTAGCGCGACACAACCAACAGGCTCTGGTATTTTTTAATACAATTAGTGGTCTGGTGAATATGCAGGCAACACTGCGTCACGCACATGCCAGTGTGATGAGCATCGGTAGTAATGACAAACGACAGGTACAACGTGCAGATGCATTGCGTCTCTTTAAGAAAGGTGACGTTAAGTTATTACTCGTGACCGATGTTGCGGCCAGAGGTTTAGATATTGATGATTTACCACTGGTAGTTAATGCGCAACTACCACAACGAAAAAAGACTTATATCCACCGTGCTGGTCGGACTGGTAGAATGGGTAAGCCAGGGCGAGTACTGAATCTCGGCAATGATCATGATATTCGTAATCTCAAACACGAATTAGGAGACGATTTTGCCTTAGTGAAGGCAGTGAATGATTTTCCTGACAAGACAGAAAAGACATCGGTACAAGTTGGTAATGCAGCATCGCTATCTCGTGCAAAGTTAACCGCTAGAGATTCGGATGTCAAAAAGTCGGCATACGTTAAAGCACCTCAATCCGACATAAACCATGTTATTTCTGAAAAGCCAAAAAAGAAAAAGCGTGCTAAAGCATCAAAAGATAAAGGTAAGCCGAAATGGGCAGGGCAAAAAAAGTAAAAACGCAGATTGCGTTTTTTTTATTGACATTTGCATCTTAAAATTATAAAATATCTCATATTAATAACATTTTTCTAATTGCATAGGGGACAGCAACATGGCAATGAAATATATTAAGCAATTGAAAAAGCAACTCAACCTACTCATTTCCTAATGAGTAGGCATTTTGAGCACTGTCTACGGTATCTGGTAAGTACGTAGACAGTTAGTTGATGGGAAAAGCATTCTAACTGATCAGCAGTTAGAATGCTTTTTTGTTAGGAGAAAAGATGATTGTAGATATTGATAAATTTATAAATACACGTAAACAGCTAAAAATATCACAAGTGGCCTTATCGGCAGGCATTTGTACCCAAGCAACCTTGTCGAAATTTGAGCATCAACAGCAGACACCTTCTCTAGAAATAACAAGTGCACTTTGTTCACGACTTAATCTGACCTTAGATGATATTTTTATTATTGAGAATTTGAACAAGCGCCAAGAAGAATATCTTTTACAACAAATTTTTAGAGCATTAAGTAGCCAAAATGATATGTTATTTGAAACAGTTGTTAGAACTTGTGATGTGAGACAGTTTTCTTTGGCGGGATATCAGTTACTTCAATTGTGTCGTTACTTTAAAGTGGTATTAGTGACAAAAAACACACAACAGGCGAAAAAATTATTGAAAACAATCGTAGTTAGTAAGTTAACGACGGCGCAATGTTATTTTTTTTATGCGATTACGGCGTATTATTATCAATTAATTGGGCGCACAAAGGAAGCAGGACAAATAGTGTCCGACTTGTTAGAACGAAAAGATAGTATAATGTCTGGTGAGTATAGCATTGTGAAAATCATGACAATTTACACCATTGCTATGTCACAACGAGATATGCAACATACTCAAGCATCAGTCACTACGGCGGCAAAGGGTATTGCTTTATCAAATCAATATGATCAAACAGCATTTTTAGAAAATTTTTTTTGGTTAATAATAGATGCTAGTCCGACGTGGTCTAGTCAGCATTTCGTTGTAACCGAACTAACTAAAAATGCGTGTTGCTTGGCTAAAATGCATGGCAACCAGTGGATATTAGACAAAATAAATCAACAAAGTGGGGGAAAACAATGACAACATTACAAATTAAGAATTTACATGTGGCAGTCAGTGGCAAAGAAATACTAAAAGGCGTGAATTTAACAGTTCATACTGGCGAAATGCATGCCATTATGGGGCCAAACGGTACCGGAAAATCAACATTGTCTCAAGCTATCATGGGACATCCAGCTTACCAGGTAACATCGGGAAGCATTACTTTAGATGGACAAGATTTATCAGAAATGGCTGTTGATGAACGCGCACGGGCGGGTTTATTTCTGGCTATGCAATATCCATCAGAAATTCAGGGTGTCACTAATGCGGAATTCATGCGTGCAGCCATCAATGCGCGACGACCTGAATCCGATCAGATGAGTATTATGACATTTTTAAAGACCTTAGATCGTCAACGTGAGTTTTTATCGATGACATCGGAAATGGCAGAACGCTATCTCAATGAAGGTTTTTCAGGTGGTGAAAAGAAGCGGAATGAAATTTTACAAATGATGATGATTCAACCTAAAATTGCTATTTTAGATGAGATTGATTCAGGCCTAGATATTGATGCCTTGAAAGTTGTGTCACGAGGTGTCAACCATATGCGCTCAGATAACTTTGGCACATTAATGATTACACATTATCAACGGTTATTAGATTACATTGTCCCAGATTTTGTCCATGTTATGATGGGTGGCAAAATTGTTAAAACGGGTACTGCAGATTTGGCAAAAAAGTTAGAGCTGGAGGGCTATGCTGGTTTACGTGATGAACTTGGACTGGATATTGTGTTAACTGACGAAGACGCTGATCGTCTTGTGGCGGTGAAGCATGAATGAAGAAAGTCTACCCTTGCCTGAATTTACCAAGGTGAAGTATCGTACTTGGCAGTTAGATCAAATGAACCCTTCTCAGGCACAGAGCGCAACGTCCCATTTTTTAACAGACGAATTAGGCATTGAAGTAAGTGGAACAGCAACGAGCTATTATTATTTACCAAAATATCTTGTTGCGCAAGGCGTGTTGCTGACCAACATCAATACTGCTCAATCACGTTATCCGCAACAATTGGATAAGCTGTTAGGACAAGTCATTGCCAATAACACTGATCGACTAACAGCGCAAAATGCCCAGAAATTTAACACAGGCATCCTACTTTATGTGCCTGACCATACAGTGATTAAAGACGTGATCCATCTTAATTTGAACCAATTATCGGTTGGCGGAAATGATTATATTGCGCGGGTATTAGTTTATGTTGGTCGTCAGTCATCAGTCACTATTTTACAATCAGCCCACACAATAGGCTCTGACACAACAAAAGCATCGCTTGTCGTTGAAGTGATTGCTGACGTTGGCGCCTCGGTTCACTATGCTAATCTAGACGCGTTCTCTGGCAAAACAACAGCTTACATTCATCGTGAAGCTGATATTCGTGACCATGCTACCTTAGATTGGTCAAATGTGGCTTTTAATGATGGCCAAGTGGTGACCAAATTAGTGAGTCACTTGAATGGTGAGGGGGCTGTTTCACATGCAAATATTATGGCGATGACCCACCATAAACAGACGCAGGGTTTTATGACGAACATGGTTAATCGTGGCCGTCATTCACTTGGTCATATTTATCAACGCGGTGTCATTTTGAATCATTCAACCTTGGTTTTTAACGGTATCGGACAAATCATTAAGGGTGCCAAGGGTTCTGATGCACAACAAGAATCACGTGTATTGATGCTATCACGTCGGGCACGTGGCGATGCAAACCCTTTGCTCCTCATTGATGAAAATGATGTCACTGCTGGGCATGCAGCATCAGTTGGTCGCGTTGATGAAAATCAAATGTATTACTTAATGAGTCGTGGTTTGAGTGAAAAATTGGCACGAGAACTAGTTATTTGCGGTTTTATGGGTAATGTTTTAGCAGAAATACCGACAAACAGAGCACAACAAGCTGTTATTAATGCGATTGCGGAGAAACTAAAAAATGAAAATTAAACCATCAGATTTTCCTATTTTGGCACAACAGGTCAACCAACATCGACTAGTGTATTTGGATAGTGCAGCAACATCTCAGAAACCAGCAAGCGTACTGGCAGCTTTGAACCAATACTATACCCATGACAATGCAAATGTTCATCGTGGTATTTATGATTTATCACAACGAGCCACCACTGCTTACGAATTAGCACGAGATAAAGTACAACATTTTATCCATGCTAAGAAACGTGAAGAAATTCTTTTTACGCGTGGTACAACCGAAGCGATTAATTGGGTTGCGCAAACTTACGGCATGACGCATATTAATCCTAGTGATGAAATTGTTATTTCTTATATGGAGCACCATGCCAATATTGTGCCGTGGCAACAACTTGCTAAACAACGTGGTGCAACCCTAAAATATATTAGGTTAGCTGCCAATGGCACATTAGATATGCACGATGCAGACAAACAAATTACGGCACGTACTAAAATTGTTTCTATCACACAGGCGTCAAATGTGTTGGGTGTTGTTAACCCAATTAAACAAATCGCAGCTTTGGCTCATGCTCAACACGCAGTATTGTTGGTTGATGGTGCGCAATCTGTACCCCACATGCCAATTGATGTGCAACAATTAGATGCTGATTTTTTTGTTTTTTCAGGTCATAAAATGATGGGTCCAACAGGAATTGGCGTCTTATATGGCAAACGTGACCTTTTGGCACACATACCACCTGCGCAATTTGGTGGTGAAATGGTAACAACTGTTTCACAAAATGACGCTCATTTTCAACCATTGCCTTGGCGATTTGAGGCTGGGACACCTAATATTGCTGGAGCCATTGGTTTGGGTGCTGCAATTGATTATCTACTGACATTAGATATGGTGGAAGTTGCCAAATATGAGCAACAACTAACACAATACGCATTAGAGTCATTACATAAAATTGATGCTATTACGGTTTATGGTGCTGATGATGTCCACCAAACAGGGATTATTACTTTTAACATGGCAGGCGTACATGCACATGATTTAGCCACGGCATTAGATCAATTGGGTATTGCAGTACGTGCTGGGCATCACTGTGCGCAGCCACTAATGCGTTATTTAGGCGTAGCTGCAACGGTGCGCATGAGTTTCTATGTGTATAATACGCTTGACGATATTGATGACACTGTTGCTGCAATAAAGGAAATAAAGGATTACTTTAAAAAATGACTTTGCATAATTTAGATCAAATTTATCGACAAGCTGTACTTGATTATGCCCAACATCCCCACCACAAAGCACCAGTGACAAAAGCGGATAGTTGTCAAATTGAACAGTATAATCCAACTTGTGGGGATATTATTCGGTTAGCGCTGACAGTTGAACATCAAACAATAGTTGCTTGCCATTTCGATGGTGAGGGATGTGCTATTTCGACGGCTTCAGCATCAATAATGATGGACCTTATTATCGCGCAATCGTTAGTCACCACTAAAGAACAAATCAAATTATTTTCGCGTATGGTGACAGGAGATGATGGTGACTATAAAATGTTGGGGGATGCACAAATGTTAGCTGGCGTCACACAGTTTCCAGCACGTGTGAAGTGTGCCACGTTGCCATGGCACGCATTGTCGCTGTTAATACAACAAATTGAGGAGGAATAGTGTCATGGAAATTGACCGCCAAGAAGCATTGGAACGCACAAAAATAGCAATTCAAACCAAAAAAATAGACGAATTAGGCCGTCAAGATGATTATCAGGCTGTTTTTTCAACTGGACGTGGGCTTAACGAATCAGTTATTCGCGCGATTTCTGCTGAGAAAAAAGAACCAGAGTGGATGCTTAACTATCGGTTACGTGCTTATCAATCTTATTTAGATATGCCGATGCAAACTTGGGGACCAGATTTAAGTGACATCGACTTTGATGCTATCTATTATTATAATAAACCAACACATGAAAAATATCGTGATTGGCAGGACGTACCAGATACTTTGAAACAAACCTTTGAAAGGTTGGGTGTGCCAGAAGCTGAGAGGCGTTGGCTAGCAGGCTCTTCAGCACAATACGAATCGGAAGTTGTTTACCATCGGATGAAAGCTGAATTTGAAAAAACAGGTATCGTATTCACGGATACAGATACAGCAGTACAAGAATATCCAGAATTAGTGAAAGCTTATTTTGGTTCGTTAGTAAAACCGACCAATAATAAATTAGCGGCCTTGAATGCGGCAGTATGGTCAGGTGGCACTTTTATCTATGTGCCAAAAGGTGTCCATGTCACTACGCCCATTCAATCTTATTTCAGAATTAATACAGCGAATGAAGGACAGTTTGAGCGCACACTAATTATTGTTGATGAGGGGGCACATGTTGACTATGTTGAAGGGTGTTCGGCACCAATGTATTCTGGTGATGCATTGCATGCGGCCGTAGTGGAAGTGATTGTTAAAAAAGACGGCTATTGCCGATATACAACCATTCAAAACTGGTCAAATAACGTTTATTCTTTAGAAACTAAGCGTGCTGCTGCACATGAAAATGCCACAATGGAGTGGGTGGATGGCAATTTTGGCTCAAAAACAACCATGAAGTATCCATCAGTTTATTTGGAAGGTGAAGGCGCGCGAGGAACCATGCTGTCCATTGCTGTTGCTGGACAAGAGGTGACACTAGATTCTGGTGCGCAAATGATTCATCATGCTAAAAACACCTCTTCGTCGATAGTGTCTAAATCAATAGCTCATGATGGCGGTGCAACGGATTATCGTGGCACGATTAAATTTGGCCGTGAATCTGATGGGTCTTTTGCCCATGTTGAATGTGATACGATTTTGATGGATGACCAGTCATCTGCTGATACGATTCCCTATAATACCATTTTGAATGGCAATGTATCGATGGAACATGAAGCTAAAGTATCACGTGTGTCTGAAGAACAGCTTTATTATCTTATGAGTCGTGGTATTTCTCCCGAAAAAGCCACAGAAATGATTGTTATGGGATTTGTGGAGCCCTTCACAAAAGAATTGCCAATGGAGTATGCTGTAGAATTAAATCGTCTCATGAAATTTGAAATGATTGGATCGGTGGGTTAAATGGCTACAATTGAAGAAGCTATTATGGCACAGTTGCGTATGGTTGTTGATCCTGAATTACAGATTGATATTGTCAATCTTGGTTTAATCAATCAGGTTACCTATGAAGAAGATGGACATGTCATCATTAATATGACGTTAACGACAATGGGATGTCCGTTAACATCAGTATTAGAAACGATGATTGACGATGCGCTTAAAATTTTACCAGAAGTTAATACGACAGAAATTGTATTGCAATGGGAACCAGCATGGACCATAGATCGCATGTCACGTTACGCTAAAATGGCATTAGGCTTAAAATAATGCGTGATATTATATCCATTTGGCATATTTTGATATAATTGCTTGCCGTTGAGACATAAAATGATTATGATGAGTTTATTAAATGAAAAGGAAAAAAATCACATGATGAGTAGCATGACAACACAAATAAATAATAGTGCAGTGCGCCTTCTCAACTTGCTTAGAAACTCCTAACAAGTTGGGCTTTTAAGGCTGGTTTGTTGGGTTAAGTTAAACTCTAACGGCTGGCTGACGAGGACATGTGATAATCCCAAACAAGCCGTTTAACGGCAGGTTTGGGATTTTTTGATGACTAAGGGGGTCAAAATGACAAATCAAATCACTTTTTATGACCCCACCATGCGTGATGGAGAACAAACCATAGGAGTAAATTTTACGATTGATGAAAAAATAAAATTAGCGCAAGCACTAGAAAAATATGGGGTGTCTGCTATAGAGGCTGGTTTTCCAGCAGCATCCAAAAAAGACTTTGATGCTGTGGTAGAAATTTCAAAGGTAGTACACACAGCTAAGGTTGTTGGTCTTGCGCGACTTGTGCGTCAAGACATTGATGCCGTGGTTGCAGCCACACAGCAGGCAAAGCACCCCATGATCCATGTTTTTATTGCCACATCACCAGTGCATCGTACCTATAAGCTACATATGTCGCCTTCAGAAATTATTGAAAAAGTAATATCAGATATTCGCTACACAAAAACAATGATGTCAGAAATAATTTTTTCACCAGAGGATGCCACGCGAACTGAACCAGAATTTTTAGCGCGCGTGATTCAAGCAGCCATTGAATCCGGCGCAACGATGATTAATATACCGGATACCGTAGGCTACGCCACACCATATGAATATGGTGAACTGTTTGAGTATTTACGCGAACATGTACGAGATTTTGATCAAGTGACTTGGGCCACACATACACACAATGATTTGGGAATGGCTAACGCCAACGCATTGGCAGGTATTATGCACGGGGCTACAGAAATTCAAGGCACAATTAACGGTATAGGTGAGCGTGCGGGGAATGTCGATATTATTGAGGCTGCTGCAGCTATTTATGTTCGACGACAAACTTTTGCGAAACAAACAGCAATTATTTTAGAGCAATCAAAGCACATTTCGGATATTGTTGCTCAGGCCACTCACATGCCGGTAGCTAAAAATAAACCCATCATGGGGCGTAACGCGTTTGCACATGAGTCAGGCATTCATCAAGATGGGTATCTTAAGAATCCTGAAACTTATGAAATCTTGAGACCGGAAATGGTCGGGACGCAAGCCTCATTACCACTAGGAAAACTATCCGGTTCGCATGCTGTCATGAATCAGTTGCTCTCTCTGGGCTATCATATTTCTCGTCAAGATATGGTGACCATTCTACCTATTTTTAAGCGTATTGCTGAAAAAACATCAACGGTTTCCGATCAACAAATGCAAGATATGATGACCATGATTCAAACCAACAAGATGATGGGGGCCATTCATGAGTGACATCAAAAAAATAGCGATATTAAAAGGCGATTACATTGGACCGGAAATTATGGCTGCAGGGCTGGCAGTTTTAGAAGCCGCGACGGCGGGTTCTACTTTTAAATATGAGTTAATCGACCTGCCTTTTGGTGGGGATGGCATAGACCGTGTAGGCGACCCGCTACCTGAAAAAACGATTCAAGTAGCGAAACAATCGGATGCCGTCTTATTGAGCGCGATTGGTGGTCCTAAATGGGATGACGCAACGAAACGACCCGAAGAGGGATTACTTGGTATGCGATCGGCTTTAGGCTTGTTCGCAAATATCCGACCAACGCATATCACAGCAGCACAAATTGCGCGTTCACCACTAAAACAATCGTACGTTGCAGACACCGACTTTGTGATTGTACGTGAATTAACGTCAGGCGCTTACTTTGGTGAACCCCGTGTGTTAGCAGCAGACTTTGCAAAAGATACCATGTATTACAGTACTTCTGAAATCACTCGAATCATGCAGACAGGCTTTCAACTTGCCGAAAAACGACGACAACATGTCACGATTGTGGATAAATCAAATGTGCTGGCAACGTCTAAATTGTGGCGTCAAATTGCAACAGAAGTGGCAAAAGCCTACCCGGATATTTATGTTGATTATTATTATGTCGATGCTATGTCGATGGCTATTATTGCTAAACCTACAGCCTTTGATGTGATTATCACGCCGAATCTATTTGGTGATATTCTCAGTGATGAGGCAGCACAAATTACTGGGTCTATCGGACAAATACCTTCAATGTCAGTTGGTCAAGGCGGGCCGAATTTATATGAGCCAATTCACGGATCAGCGCCAGATATTGCCGGAAAAGGTATTGCGAATCCAATGTCAATGATTCATGCTGTAGCGATGATGCTTTCCGAAAGTTTTGGGGAAGTGAACTTGGCCAGGCAAATTACTGATGCTGTATCGGCTGCCATTAATGCTCAGGTTATGACGCCTGATATGGGTGGTCATGATACAACGCTCACAGTAACTAACTACGTGATTCAATCTATTCAACATGTGAGAGAGGGTAAGCAATGAAGCAAACACTATTTGATAAAATTTGGAATACGCATGTAGTGGCTGGTGAGCCGGGTGAGGCACAACTGATTTATGTCGATTTACATTTAATTCATGAGGTGACCTCACCACAACCGTTTGATGGTTTGCGTAGTACAAAGCGGCAATTACGACGACCGGATTTAACCTTTGCCACAATGGATCATAATGTACCAACAAAAGACATTTTTAATATTGAGGACCAAATGTCTCGTTTACAAATGGATACTTTGGTAAAAAATGCGCAAGAGTTTGGGGTGCCATTGGCTTCAATTGGTGATGATAAGCAAGGCATTGTCCATGTTGTTGGTCCAGAGCGCGGGCTAACACAACCGGGAAAAGTCATTGTTTGTGGGGATTCACATACAGCTACACACGGTGCATTTGGCGCCATTGCGTTTGGTATTGGTACATCTGAAGTTGAACATGTGATGGCTACGCAAACGATTTGGCAAGTTAAACCAAAAACGATGGGCATTAAAGTAACAGGTGAAATGCCAAAAAATACTTATGCTAAAGATATTATTATGGCTATTATTGCAGAACATGGTGTCTCTTTTGGTACCGGTTATGCGATTGAATTTTATGGTGAAACGATTGAGGCGCTGTCTATGGCTGCACGGATGACATTATGTAATATGTCAATTGAAGCAGGTTCAAAAACTGGGATGGTGAAGCCAGACCAGACCACATTTGATTATATAGCCGGTCGAGAGTTTGTACCAAAAAAATTTGACTCGGCTAAGGCTTATTGGTCGCAATTTTATACAGACGATGAAACGGCCTTCGATGAGATTATCACTTTTGATGTCAGTCACCTTAAGCCGATGGTAACATGGGGAACAAATCCGGGGATGGCAACTGCAGTAGATCAAATATTACCGGAAATAAGAGATGATAATGATCGCGCAGCATACGATTATATTGGTTTAGAGCCAGGAATACCAGTGACCGATATTCCACTAGACTATATTTTTATTGGCTCTTGCACAAATAGTCGTTACGAAGACTTGGCAATCGCTGCTGCCATGATGAAAGGGCAGCATTTGGCACCCAATATCACAGCATGGATTGTGCCAGGGAGTCGCGCCATTCGTAATCGTGCGATTGCAACCAGTATTGCTAAAATTTTTGAAGCGGCGGGTTGCGAATGGCGAGAACCTGGGTGTTCAGCATGTTTGGCCATGAATCCAGATAAAATACCAGCCGGCAAGCATGTGGCTTCCACGTCTAACCGTAATTTCATTGGGCGACAAGGGGCTGGCTCTCGTACACATTTGGCTTCACCAGCAATGGTTGCTGCTGCGGGTATTGCCGGACACTTTGTTGATATTACAGAAATCTGATTTAAGGGGGATCTATGGAAGCATTTATTAAAGAAACAGGTCGTGCGGTGGTGATCCCAAACGACAGTATTAATACCGACATCATTTTACCAAAGCAGTTTTTGAAAAATATATTGAAAACGGGGTTTGGGCCACATTTATTTTATGATTGGCGCTATCTTGCAGATGGCAAAATAAACCCGAAATTTGAGCTCAATAAGCCAGAACATGCTGGTGCTACTGTACTGATTACTGGGGTTGATTTTGGTTCTGGTTCGTCGCGCGAACATGCGGTATGGGCACTTACTGATTATGGCTTTCGTGCGGTGATAGGTGGCAGCTTTTCAGATATTTTTTATATGAATGCCACTAAAAATGGGTTACTACCTATTGTGTTACCAGAAGCAGAACGACAAATTTTACGTGATATAAAACCTGATGAAACAATAACGATTGATTTGCCAAATCAAATAGTCACTTATAACAATAATCAATTTCACTTTGATATTAATCCGCAGTGGCAAGCAAAGTTTATTAATGGTGAAGATGATATCGATGTCACAATGAAATTTGAAGCAGCCATTACAGCGTTTGAAAAAAAACAGCCAAACTTTGATTAGGAGGAAACCAGATGAATCGTGCAACTGTCTTGCAACAGAGCATGGACGCAACACTTGTCGCCATCTGGGGACCAGAAACGAAAAAATCTACAATGAACTAAAAGGAGTATTGAAAATGTCAGAAACAGCTACAACTACAAAAACAATAACATGGAACGGTGGTGTTCAAGAAGAGGCCATCACGATTTTGAAAGCAGCAGGGGGCATGATTGTTAGTCCAACAAAGGTTGGTTACATTATTATGACTTCTGATAAGCAAGGATTAGAACGCAAATTTTCTGCAAAAAATCGTCGACGAAATAAACCTGGGGTTGTTTTATGTGGCTCAATGGCACAAGTCAAAGCATTGGCACAAATGACGCCCGAAATTGAGCAAATGTACCAAAAACATTGGGATGACGATATTTTGCTTGGATGCATTTTGCCATGGAAAGCGGCCGGTAAGGCCATGATTCCAGCAGATGGCAGTCAAGAATTGATGATGGATCAACGTGAGACGAGTTGTTTTGTGATTAAGTTTGGTAAACCAAGCGAACAAATTGCCAAGACAATGTGGGAAACTTACCATAAGTTTTCGTTTGCGAGTTCAGCAAACCCATCAGGCAAAGGGAACCGCGGACTTGTCACAGGTATTGGGGAACAGATTGAGCGGGCAGCAGACTTAATTATTGAAGCTAATGACTATGTTGCTAGCATTCAACCTGATAAAACAGTTGATACACGCTATGAACAAGGTGTTATGGTTTCAATGGTTGATGACAAAGGGCACCTTATTCCAGAACAGCATGGTCGTGTGGGCGTGCAACCAGCACCTATTGTTATTCGTAAGGGATTAGATGTTGATAAAATTATGAAGCACATGAGTGATATTTTCACTACCTGGGATTACCGACATGGTTTCTATTATTAAGTGGGCAACAGAACAATTAGGAGAATAGTATGATAGAAAAACAGCACCGCACCACATTACAAACCGATATTCTACGGTATAGTAGCTTTATTTTACTCATTTTAGTAGCTGGTATTTTGCTACTAATGTCAGGTGTTGCAAAATATCCTGAAATCATAGGAATGGCTTATTTATCCTTTACGTTTGGGTTGCGTCATGCCTTTGATGTTGATCACATTGCAGCGATTGATAATATGACACGTAAAATGCTGAACGATGGCAAAAATACACGTGGTGTGGGCTTTAGTTTTTCATTTGGACATTCAATGGTGGTTGTTTTAATGGCATTGTTGACGGTTTTATTTGTGGCGTGGGCGAAGCAATCCATGCCGATTTTTGAGCAAATTGGCGGTGTTTTTGGGACAATGATAGCTGCTGTTATGCTGTTATTATTGACGGTTGTTAATACGTTTATTATGCGTGGTATTTGGCGAGAGTTTAGGCACATTGGACGTGGTGGACAGCAACACACGACTGATGAACGATATCAGCAAACAGCAATCTATCGCTTCTTTTTAAAGTTGCTAAAATTAATTAAACACAACTGGCAAGTTGCAATTGTTGGCTTTTTGTTTGGTTTGGGTTTTGACACAGCGACGCAAATTGCGGTATTAGCGACATCAGCGACGGCTGCAAATGCAGGCATTGCCTGGTATACCACGCTTGCTTTCCCGCTGTTATTTACAGCTGGTATGTGTTTGATGGACACAGTGGATGGTTTTTTCATGAGTACCACCTATACTTGGATTGTGTCGTCATCGTATCGTAAGGTTTACTATAACTTGATTTTGACAGGTATTTCGATTATGGCTGCAGGCTTTATTAGTTTTGTTGATTTCATTCAGTCAATCAGTGTGATGCTTAATTGGCATAATAGTTTGACCGATTGGGCACAAGCTTTAGATTTCAATAAATTAGGGATTATTTTAGTGGCAATATTTGCCGTAACATGGATTATTGCCTTAACATTGTGGCGTGTACTAAAGCTCTCTGAGAAAGATGTGTTATCTCACTAAACTGCAAAAGAATGTCTGTTACTAAGCAAGATTCTTTTCGTATAATAAATGCGTTAACCATTACAACGGTTGAATATGCTACTATTAATGGTAGGATATAAATTTATTGTGTCAGTTGTTTTTAATCTTCTATTAATCAGAAACAAGTACAATAAAAACAACATAACGCTACAATGGAGATGCAAAATGTCAAAGGCAATTAAAATTTTATTAATCGAAGATGATGCTAATCTCGCAGATAATATTGTGGGCTTTTTGCAAGATTTTGCGGACGTTAATGTTGTAACCAATGGATTAGATGGGGAATACGAGGGACAAGAATCCCCTTATGACTTAATTATTTGTGATTTAATGTTACCTGGCGAAAATGGGCTAGAGGTGATTAAGCACTTGAGAGACAATGATATTGAGACGCCTGTCTTAATTTTAACGGCTAAAAGTTCTTTGGATGATAAGATTGAAGGTTTCAATGTTGGTGCTGATGATTACTTGACAAAGCCTTTCTATCGTGAAGAGTTACTAGTACGTGTTAAGGCATTATTGCGCCGAGCAGGTGTCTATTCTGAAGATAACATGATAACTGTTGGTGATGTACTCATTAATTTGGAAAATCGCGGGGTACAAGTTCATGGTCAACCGGTTAAATTAGTGGGTAAGGAATTTGATATTTTAACTTATTTAGCTCAAAACAAGAACATTATTGTGACACGAGATCAAATTTTTGACCGTGTGTGGGGAATTGATTCAGATACGACGATTAATGTTGTCAATATTTATTTGAACAATCTTAGACGTAAATTAGAAGCTGTCGGGCAAAATGATTTGATAAAAACATTACGCAACATCGGTTTTATTTTAGAGGTTGATGATGCCTAATGTCATTAATAAACAACAACAAATTCGCGGATTTTTACTTTTGATTGCGAGTTTTTTTGTTATTTTCTCAGTTCTTGGTGGGGTGATTTATTGGTCGTACACACGGACAATTTTTCAGAATTCTGATTCTGCCATTACCCAACAAATTAAACAGTTTAATTTAGCAGGGGCATTAAGAGATTCGGAAGATACTAACCGTAAATCACCAATGCTGTTACAATCTAATACATTGGCGGATGTTTGGGTTTATGATAAAGACAAACATCTCTTGTTAGATGACCGTATACCAGAATCATTACAAGAGATCTACCGCAAGCAGTTCAAATATCGTGGTAATTTTATCTCGTCAAGACCCAAGACAGTACAAATAGAAGGTAATTACTATCGTGTCGCCAGCGTAGAATTTATTGACAATACCCGTAATAATAGTGGGCAACTTGTTAAGTATGGGATTATCACTGTCAATGTGAATGATACAATTTTTAACCTGAACCACTTCAAAAAAGTTATTTTGTGGTCGTTTGGTACTTTTGGTCTACTCGCATTGATGGTCTCATATTGGATTAGCCTTAAAAATATGAAACCAATCATTAAATCTTGGCAACAGCAACAAGATTTTGTTAATAACGCGGCACATGAATTACGAACACCGATGGCAGTCATTCAAGGTAAACTAGAAAATATGTTGACGCACCCAGAATCAACAGTCCGCGAGCAGTCGAATGCAATTATCTTGTCGCTATCAGAAGTACGACGTCTAACGTCCTTAACGAACAATATGCTCACATTAGCAAAGTCAGAATCCAATATGACGCGTATTGAAAAAGAACCGACTAATATCGCCGATTTCTTGTCTCGTATTTTAGCACCTTATCAAGAAATGGCAGAATTTGATGGCAAGCAGGTATTACTTTCTGCACATGTTAATCAGCCTATTTATATTGATCAAAAGCGCATTCATCAGTTAATTGTACTTTTAGTCGATAATGCTATGAAATATTCAGAAGCAGGTGCCACGGTAGCAATTGCTGCTAGCATTGAAAAACGTAAGTTTGTTTTGACAGTAGCTGATACGGGACGCGGTATTAGCGATGAAGCCAAAAAGCATGTTTTTGACCGCTTTTATCGTGAAGATAAAACAGGCAGTCGCGAAACAGGTGGTACTGGTCTGGGACTATCTATTGCGGAATGGATTGTCAGGGCACACGGTGGTAAAATTACTGTAGCAGACAATCAGCCGAAAGGCACCGTTTTTAGAATTACCTTACCACTTTAATATTCAGTAAAACTTGTCACGCTATACTACTTTTATCTTAGGAGGGTCGTTATGAAACATAGTTTAATTGTCGTGGCTGCCGTTTCGGCAATTGTTGGTGGCGGAGTTGTTTATTCAGGTACGCAGCCAAACTCGTGGTTTCAAAGAGAACCAGCAATTGAGAAAAAAGCTAATGTCACAGGGCAAGCAACCATAGCTAAAACATCTTATAAAAGCCAAGACACAGCAACGACAGCCTACAATAAAGTTAAAGATGCTGTTGTTACAGTTCAGAATATGAAAAGAGAGACAGCGCAGCCAACAGATGGTTTTGCTGCATTATTCGGACAAAAACCTAAGCAAAATAATCCAAATGGTGCCGTTCAAACAGCATCAGAAGGGTCAGGTGTTGTTTATAAAATTGATAATGGTTATGTCTACATGATTACTAACAATCATGTCGTGGCTAATTCCGATGCATTACAAATCATCACGGCTAGTGGTGAAAAAATCAAAGCAACTATTGTAGGGACTGATCAACAAAAAGATTTGGCTCTCATTAAAGCCAAGACAGATGCAATTAAAACGGTTGCACCATTTGGCGATACGAAGAATATCCAATCGGGACAGCCGGTCTTAGCCATTGGTTCGCCGTTAGGTTCACAATATGCCACTTCAGTAACCAGTGGTATTATATCTGCTCCTCGCCGTGATTTAACAAGTCAACAGACTGGCGGTAATACAGAGCAAGTGATCCAAACAGATACTGCTATTAATCCTGGTAATTCAGGGGGCCCCTTGGTTGATTTAAATGGGCAAGTAATTGGAATTAATTCTTCAAAAGTAGCCGCTTCAGACAACGGGACAAGTGTAGAAGGCATGGGCTTTGCCATTCCTGCTGATGTCGTACAAAGCTTCATAAAAAACACTGAAAAATAATATGAGTTAAAAACACCATTGCGTCGATAATTATCGATGTAATGGTGTTTTTTGATACTTTTCAACGGATTTTCAAATATATTAGTAAAACATATGAAAGGGCTTTCATTAATAAGAGTGATGTGCTATCATTAAAACTTGTAAACGCTTACAAGTGATAACACTTGTTTCTACTAGAGGAGAAGTAGCATGATTAATACTGTTAGCAAAAGTGCTAAGCATCATCATGATTTTGGGCAATTAGCAGATGGATATCTGAAAAAGACACCAATTTTCCAATTTGTCGTTGTCTCACTTATGTTTCCGTTGTGGGGAACAGCAGCAAGTTTGAATGATATTTTAATTACGCAGTTCAAAACTGTTTTTGAATTAAATGATGCAGCGACAGCTTTTGTTCAGTCTGCATTTTATGGCGGTTATTTTCTGGTAGCCATTCCAGCGAGCTTTGTGATTCGCAAAGCGTCTTATAAAGTAACGATAATGACAGGGTTAGTCGCCTATATTTTGGGCGCAGGGTTATTTTTTCCGGCTTCACGTGTAGCAACTTACTCAATGTTTTTAGTGGCGATTTTTGCGATTGCGATTGGCTTGTCCTTTCTTGAGACAGCAAGTGATACATATAGTTCCATGATGGGTCCCAAAAAGTATGCTAACCTACGTTTGAATATTTCACAAATCTTGAACCCAATAGGTAGTATTACGGGTATTTTGTTGGGTAAGTATTTGATTTTTGGTTCTGTGGGCAATTTATCAGAGAAAATGTCTGGTATGCAAGGTGCAGAACGAATTGCATACGGTGAAAAAATGTTGCAGTTGACCTTGCAACCGTATAAATACATTTTGTTTGTCTTGATTGCGATGTTGATTGTCTTGGCTTTTACTAAAATGCCAAGTGCTAAGCCAATTGTGGATGAAACGAAACACGCTAAAGTGCGTTTTAGTGAGTCCATTGCTTATTTGTTTCATAATTATCGGTTTAAAAAAGGTATTTTAGCGCAATTTATCTATGTCGGCATGCAGACAGCAGTTTGGTCATTTACCATTCGTCTAGCTTTGGTGATGAATCACAGTATTTCTGATGCACAAGCGTCTAATTTTATGATTTATTCATATATTGTCTTTTTCCTTGGAAAGGTTGTAGCGACATGGCTATTTACTCAAATTAAGCCGACGCAAGTATTGACTGCTTATTCAATTTTAGGGACCTTATCACTACTGCTGGCAACATTTGCCCCAGGTATGATTGCTGTTTATGCAGCCGTTGGCGCCAGCTTCTTCTTTGGACCACAGTGGCCAACTATCTATGCGCATACACTTGATAACGTCGCAGATAAGCGTCATACCGAGACAGCAGGTGCCATTTTGGTCATGGCTATTGTTGGTGGTGCTGTGGTACCAGCTATCCAAGGACTTGTATCGGATGCGGTGGGTTCGATGCAACTATCATTTATCGTCCCTACCGTAGCATTTGCTTTAGTCAGTTACTATTTTGCAACTGAAATCAAGCACGATATTGAATGATTGAACGAAATGGAGAAACTCATGGCAATCAATGACTATTTTACTGGGATACAACATGTTGGCATACCAACTCAGAATTTAGAGGCAACAATAGCCTTTTATGAAACACTTGGCTTCAAAAAAGCCGGTTTATTTCGAAATAATGACAGTCGTTGTGCTTTCATGCAATTTAATAATCTCGTTATTGAGACATGGGAGGGCGATACAATAAATCATGCGGGGGCAATTAACCACATATCTTTGAATGCAACAGACATTGATAAAGCCTTTGCAGCTGTTAAAGCAGCTGAGTTGACCTTGGTGGATCAAGAGATACAAAGTATCCCTACTTTCTGGGAAAATGGCATACGTTACTTTAACATTTTGGGACCGAATCAAGAAACGATTGAGTTTTGTCAAATTTTATAACTAAAAAAAGACACATAGCCTATATGTGTCTTTTTAATTCAACGTCCTTTGGTACCAATCGAGAATTTGTTTTGGTGTGAGTCGTTCGCCGTGACCAATGCGAGATATTTCTTTACCATTCTCAAACAAAACAAAAGATGGAATGCCACGTAAATTATATGCTGTTGCAACGTCCAGGTTATCATCACGATCAGCATCGAACCAGTTTGCTGTTTGGATAACAGTGTCTTTAATATTTTGGATGAATGGTTTAATAGCACGGCAATCGCCACACCAATCCGCTGAAAGAAACATGACATTACGACCAGGCTTGTGAATATTTTCTGTCACAACAGCGTTGGTATTTTTGACAGGCTGATACATGGTTATTCTCCTTAGTGACATTATTTTTGAAAAGTATACCACAAATTCTAATGGATAATATTTTTTATGTTTGTGAGTTTAAAATGATAAAAATAAAAAAAGGATTTGAAAAATGTTTGACATCACACAAATGTTGCGTTAAAGTATAAACAACATAAACGTTGATGAGATAAGTACACTATTTAATCTTAATGAGAGAGCCCGTATTTGGTGTAAGCGGGTAAGTGCGGATAGTCGAAAATGGTCTTGGAGTTTTTTATGGAGATGAGCCAGCGAGCACTCATATGTGTGACGTAGTAAGTTGAAATCGAGGGTGTTCGTTAACGCACGACGTATAACCAAAAGTATTCACAGATGTTCTCGACGAATACTTTGAGGCGTACGCTTAAGGTGTTGTGCGGAAGCACAACATGAACACAGGGTGGTAACACGTGTATTGAACGTCCCGTAGTCTAGCAATCTAGACTACGGGATTTTTTTGTTAACAGCAGGACCAGGAGGGGTAAACAGTGAGTGTGACATTGCAAAATGGCTTATTACGTAGAAAAAAAATAATTGTGGGGGAATTTAATATTTTAGCACCGACGTTGAATATTTTGGTGGTTAATTTAATGCCAAATCGATTACAGACAGAAAAACAATTTGTGGCACATTTGGCATCACAACGTATTAATATCAGGCTGACTTTTGCAGTGCCAACTGCGCATAAAGTGAAGCATGAGAGTAATTTAATTAAAGGACATTATGTCACGCTAGATGATATTTGGCAAGAATACTTTGACGGTCTCATTGTAACTGGTGCGCCAGTTGATCAAGTTCCCTTTGAATCAATTGACTATTGGTCTGAATTTCAGAAGTTATTGTTTTGGCGTCAATCTCATGTGTCTGAAAGCTTATTTACTTGTTGGGCAGCCTATGGTGCTGGTTACGTTGAAAAAAATTTTCCGGTTGAATCAGTAGTACACAAAATTTTTGGTGTCTATCAAGCAAGTGTGGCAAGTGATAATCAACACCCAGAATTAGTGCAGAATATTGACCAGCTGATCATGCCACACTCTCGTTATTTTACAATTCCAGATGACAATGTGTCCAAGAACTTAAGGATTGCAGGGAACAATCAAGTAGGAACAGTGTTGTTAAGAGATGCATCGCGACATTCCACTTATACCACTGGGCATTTAGAATATGACACGAATACCCTGCAAACTGAATATTATAGGGATATTCAGCAAGGCGTTCTACCACAAAAACCAGAAAATTATGATAGTTTTGGTCAACCTAACAATACATGGCATGTAAGCGCTAAAAGTTTTTTCGGCAATTGGACTAAGCTATTGCTGATGCAGAAGCATTTGCCTGAAACTGTTGATTACATCGCTGCACTCGGATAAAAGGAGCCTTTGAATATGGAATTAAGTATTGATACTGTTTTAGCACAAGCAGGGAATGGTAGTGATGATGACAAAACTGGTGCGATTGTGACGCCATTATATTTTTCAACGGCTTATCGGCATCCTAGTTTGGGCGAATCAACTGGATTTGATTATGCACGTTTAACCACCCCGACACGAGCTGTACTTGAACAACAACTTGCATTATTAGAGAAAGGGGTGCAAGCTTTTGCAACTAGTTCGGGTATGTCAGCGATTGATTTAGTTTTTGAAACTTGTCTTAAAAGTGGCGACCATTTTTTGACGAGTGATGATTTATACGGTGGGACATATCGTTATTTTGATGCCATTGTATCTCAAAGTCAGATTACCTATGACACATTTGATACTGTTTCTCATCTGATGCAAAAGCTTCAGTCGAACACGCGATTGATTTGGCTTGAAACACCCTCTAATCCAATGATGAAAGTGATAGATATCGTAGAGTTATGTAGACAGGTACGTCGTGTCAGTCCAGATATTGTGATTGCTGTGGATAATACATTTTTAACACCAATTTTTCAACAGCCTTTAGCATTGGGGGCAGATATTGTTGTCCATTCTGCAACAAAATATTTAGGTGGACATAATGATTTATTAGCTGGCGCGGTCATTGCCGGTAACCAGTTGCTTGCCAAACAGTTGATGGATACACTCATAACACATGGACAAGTGTTGGATAATTTTAGTGCTTGGCTGCTGATTCGTAGTTTGAAAACGTTGCACCTGAGAATGGCACGGCACAATGAAAATGGCCAGTATCTAGCTAAGAAACTTCTGAATGTAGCTGGTATAACTAGTGTAAAGTACGCAGGAGTAGGCGGTATGATAAGCTTCTATTTGGCTAAAGGATATGATGTTAATCGCTTTTTAACACGATTACAACTTGCTTCGTTTGCTGAAAGTTTAGGCGGACCAGAGACGTTAATTACAATACCAGCAATACAAACACATCATGATATGACCATTGAAAAGCGCGAAGCATTAGGCATAACGGACCAGCTTGTCCGTGTTAGTGCCGGTTTGGAAAACAAATTAGACATATTTGAAGATATTGAACAAGCAGTGGTGGGGGCAAAACTATGAGTGATTGGACAGATATTATTCACGTTGCAACAACACATGACCCATTATCTGGCGCCATCAATACGCCAATACAGCTCAGCTCTACTTTTCATCAATCATCTTTTAATGATTTTGGTGAGTTTGATTATGCACGGTCTGGGAACCCAACACGTGCATCAGGCGAAATAGCAATTGCGACACTCGAACATGGCACGCATGGATTTCTTTTTAGTACGGGGATGGCAGCTATTAGTAGTGTCTTGTTTACCTTATCTGCTGGTGATCATATTGTTGTGAGCAAGCATGTTTATGGTGGTACTTTCCGTGTACTAGAAGATATCCTACCACGATGGGGAATTACACATGATTTTGTCGACTTTGCTGATGTGGCAGCTGCTACAAAAGCCATTAAGCCAAATACGAAAGCATTATATATTGAAACACCTTCAAATCCAACATTACAAGTTACCGATATTAAAGCTATTGTTGCTGTCGCAAAAAAGCATCATCTGCTAACAATTGCGGATAATACCTTTTTATCACCATTTTTGCAGCGACCATTGGATCTGGGTGTTGATATTGTTGTCCATTCTGCGACTAAGTTTCTAGCTGGTCATTCGGATATATTGGCTGGTGCTGTTGTCGTTAAACAGAAAGCATTAGCTGATCGCATTTATTTTATTCAAAATGCGGTTGGTGCTACCCTTGGTGTGTTTGATACATGGCTGCTGTTGCGTGGTATGAAGACGTTAGCAGTACGGATGACGCAATCCAGTCAGTCCGCTAAAAAAATTGCCACTTTTTTAGCTCAGCACGATAAAGTTAGCCGTATATTATATCCCGGCTTATCAACGCATCAAGGTTATGATATTCAGCTATCACAGGCTAAAAACGGTGGTGCAGTTCTCAGCTTTGATGTCGGTAGCCAGCATAATGCACAAACTGTTGTTGCTAATTTGAAAATACCTGTATTCTCGGTCAGTTTGGGTGGTGTCGAAAGTATCATTAGTTATCCGCCAAAAATGAGCCATGCAGAATTAACAACAACACAATTATTAGAAAACGGAATTTCTCCTGGTTTACTCAGATTATCCGTAGGATTAGAATCTGCCGATGATCTCATAAATGATTTAAATCAGGCATTAAACAAGATAAAAAAAGGAGCATGATAACTATGACACAGGCAGGAAAATTAAACTATCATTTCGATCAAGTGGGGTCATATTTACGACCTGAAAACTTAAAGATAGCGCGTGAACAATACGCAAATGGTGATATTTCAAAAGAAGATTTATTAACAGTACAACATGCTGAGATTAAAAAGCTTGTCGCCCAGCAAGTGGCTGCCGGCTTAAAGGCTGTCACTGATGGCGAATTTAATCGGTCGTGGTGGCATCTCGATTTTCTAGGGAACTTGGGTGGTTTTGAATTTTACGATCAAGTAGATTCTTACAAATTTCATGGTGAAAAAACACGATCAACCAATATACGACTAAATGGCAAGGTTCATGCTAATTTAAAGCATCCGTTCTTTGAAGATTTTGACTATTTAAAACGCATTGTACCTGATGGTATTGAAGTTAAGCAAACCATACCGTCGCCAAGTTTGATTATCAACCGCGATCAACGGTCAGATGCATGGGCACAATACTATGACAACTGGTCTGATTTTCTCGATGACTTAGCGCAAGCTTACCATGATACACTGCAGCAATTTTATGACTTGGGTGCACGTTATATTCAGCTTGATGATACAACTTGGGCTTACTTGATTGCACAGCTCAACGCTTACCGTGATGATCCAGTTGGCCGTGCGCCATTTGAACAAATAGCAGCAGATGATGTGTATGTCATTAATAAAGCCATAGCAGGTTTGCCAGAAGATTTAAAGTTATCGACGCACATTTGTCGTGGGAATTTCAAATCCACTTACTTATTTGAGGGTGGTTATCAACCAGTAGCTCAATATCTTGGACAATTAAATTATGATGCTTTTTTCTTAGAATATGATAATGATCGTTCAGGTGACTTTGAACCACTGAAAGCGATTTACAATAACCGGCCAAATGTTGAAATTGTATTAGGTCTATTAACGTCTAAATCAGCTGATTTAGAATCCTCACAAGAGGTTATTGCGCGTATTGACGAGGCAGCAGCTATTATTCCAAGATCTCAGTTAGCGCTATCCACGCAATGTGGCTTCTCATCAACAGAAGAAGGCAACATTTTAACAATTGCTGATCAATGGCGTAAGTTAGCCTTGGTCAAAAGCATTGCTGATCAAGCTTTAGGGTAAAAATAATATCATTTGTTGTCGCTAACCGAGGCGCGTATACTTAGGTTAACGCATTATTAAAAGGAGAAAATTATGTCAGAAACAGTTGTTGAAAGTTTCACACTAGACCATACAAAGGTTAAAGCACCTTATGTTCGTGTCATCGAGACACAAAGTGGCCCAAATGGTGGAACCATTACTAATTACGATTTACGCTTAACCCAGCCTAATGAAACGGCTATCGAAACTGGGGGATTGCATACGCTAGAACATCTTTTTGCTGGCTTAGTGCGTGATGAAATTGATGGCATTATTGATATGTCGCCATTTGGCTGCCGTACTGGGTTTCATGTCATTTCTTGGGTAAATTATGATTCAGAAACTTTGGCCAAGGTCTTTAAGAAAGTCTTGGAAAAAATAGCCAGTGATGATATTACTGAGGTACCTGCTGCGGAAATTGAGAGTTGTGGTAACTATAAAGATCATAGCTTACATTCTGCTAAAGAATGGGCCAAACTAATTTTGGCTCAAGGCATTTCAAGTGATGCGTTCGAACGTCATGTTGTATAAGTATTAAAAATAGCCGAGATGAGTAATTGTGTCATACACTAAACAGAGAGTTCAAGTTGGCTGAAATTGAACAGGGTAGCACTATGAATATGGTCTCGGTATATTATTGGTTACTATTGTGAGCTGAATAAACAGTTAGCATTAGTCGGTGAGCGCGTTATTGCTTGGTTAATTGGAATGATCCGATTAACAATGAGATATACCTGTGTATATAAACGCTGGGTGGTAACACGATCACACGTCCCGCAGTCTAATAATTTAGACTGCGGTTTTTTATTAGTCAAATGAAACGGGTGGTAGATGATGAAGAAGCAAATAATCTATTATTTACATGCCAATCAAGTTGTCACTGCTATCTTTCTTTGTGGGGATGGCGCACAGGTTGACTGCTAAGCGTTAAAACACTATTTAAGCGGAAAAAATTAATATTTGAAAAAGGTAAAGTATATGACAAACAAGACTTTAAATAAAATTGGCTTTCAACATGTGGGATCATTTTTGAGGCCAGAACAACTTAAACAAGCGCGCGCAGACTATGAAGCGCATAAAATTACTGCAGCCGAATTAGACAAGGTAACGGATGAAAAAATCAAACAGTTAGTCGAAAAACAAGTGGCTGCTGGGTTAGACATAATTACAGATGGGGAATTTCGGCGCTCGTATTGGCACCTTGATAATTTTTGGGGTTTTGGTGGTGTTGAACGTTTCAAGTTTGGCGAAGGGTATCGTTTTGCCCATGAAGAAACACGTGATGACTCAGCACGTTTAACGGGGCGTTTAACTTTTGACGCTGAGGTGCATCCTTTTATTCAACAGTTTGTATTCTTAAAAAAATTGGCAGACCAGCATGGTGTGGCTGCTAAAATCACGCTACCTGCACCAGCGCAATTTTATGCTGAGCTTGTGCGTGGGGATAATGCAGCACGTATAGTAAAGTATTACGACAATTATGAGACATTATATGATGATATTAAGCGTGTCTATCATGAAGAAATGTTGGCATTATATGAGGCGGGGGCACGTACCATACAATTAGATGATTGTACTTGGGGCATGTTGGTGGATCCGAAATTCTGGTCTTTGATGGCTGGCGACGATTTTGATGCTCATACGATTAAGCAAATTTATTTAGACTTAAACAACGGGGCGATCGCTGGTTTGCCAGATGATTTAGTGATTAACACACATATTTGTCGTGGTAATTACCATTCAGATTGGGCAGCAACAGGTGGGTACGATGCTGTTGCTGAACCATTATTTACGCAAGAAAATGTTGCTAATTATTTCTTGGAATATGATACAGCGCGATCAGGTAGTTTTGAACCATTAGCAAAAGTGTCAGGAAATAAGTGTGTTGTTTTGGGCTTGGTAACAACTAAAAGTGGTGAATTAGAGGATCGTCAAACTATTATTGACCGTATTCATGATGCGTCAAAGTATCTGCCACTCTCACGACTTTGGTTATCAACGCAATGTGGTTTTGCTTCAACCGAAGAAGGCAATGTGATTACGGAAGCACAACAATGGGCAAAATTGGCATATGTGAAATCGATTATTGATGAAGTATGGCAATAAATAATCAGGCGAGTTATCGCCATACATAAAGGATAATCATATGGAGAACCAAAGCAGTTTGAAATCATATGAATTGAATCACATCGCCACTCGCGCTATACTTTAATTATTTACTTTGAGAAAAATTGTGTGATAGGTTAAATTATTTAGGGAATAGGATAACAATATGAATCGAAAAAAACTGACGGGTATTGCCATTGTGGTTGTGCTAATAATAGGTAGTTATTTGTTTTTACAGCAAAAACCAAAAGAACAGCCAAAAAGCCAATTGCAAGTTGCCGTTCAAAACCCAATTACAACACTAGACCCAAATTTTGCTGATGATATTGGTTCTAACTGGGCTGAAACACAAACGTTGGAAGGCTTATATACATTGGATGATAAAGGTCAGGTGGTCGCTGGTATGGCGGAAAAAGTCGTTAAGCCAACGGTCAATAATACGGTTTATACGATTAAAATAAAGGCTAACCAAAAATGGTCGGATGGCACGCCTGTTACAGCTGATGACTTTGTCAATTCGGCTAAGAGACAAGTTAATCCCGCCTCAAAATCAACACGAGCGAATCATTTTAAAGATTTAGCTAACTATGATAGTATCCGCAAGCAAGGTGCAGATATCAATGAACTTGGTATTAGTGCACCGGATAAGGCAACAGTTAAAATTCAACTATCACATCCCGTGCCGTATTTTAATTTTATCTTAGCTAACCAACTTTACCCAATTAATATGGCAAAGGTGCAGGCATATGGTAAAAGGTATGGGCAAACAGCCGAGACGACGGTGTCTAATGGGGCTTATGCAATTAAAAATTGGAATCAATCAGCTACCACTTGGCAATTTGTTAAAAACCCATATTATGCTAACAAGCAACAGGTCCATTATCAAACGATTAATACAACTGTTGTCACGAATGCAACGTTAGCTAGTAAACAGTATTTGGCCGGTAAAGTGGATGAAGCCGAAATTACTGGAAGTGTCCTATCTGATTTAAAAAAGCAGCATAACAAAGATATTAAATCACAACAAAAAGGTCGTATGGTGTTTATTGTTTGGAACGCACAAGACAAAATTGCCGGCAATACCAATTTTAAAAGGGCAGTGAGCTATGCAATTAATCGGGATGTTTTGGCACAACAAGCTTTGGGAGATGGTTCAACAGCAGCAAAATCTATCGTACCTAGTGGTGAAATCACAATAGATGGGCAAGACTTTAACCATGATTTATCGTTACCTTTTGACAAAACAAAAGCGCAAGCATATTTGAAAAAAGCACAGGATGAATTAGGGACCAAAAAAATTAGCCTCAATTTGAACTTGGCAGATACCGATGCTTATCGTTCGTTAAGTGTTTACCTGAAAGAGAGAATTGAAAGTGTATTACCTGATGTTACAATTAATATTAACCGAATGCCGTTAAATGCAGAAATTTCCGCATTTAATGCACGTAATTTCCAGGCAGGTACGTTGAGTTGGTCGACAGATTATAACGATCCAATTGATTTCTTGGACATGGCCTATTCAGATGGCGCAATTAATTTCACAAAATGGCAGCATCCGGATTATGACCAATTGATTCAACAAATTAATCAGCAAGGTGATGCAACAACAACACGCTTTAAATTAGAAAAAGACGCAGCTAAATTAAATAATGACTTAAATGGTGTCACACCACTCTACCAAATGGCCAATGTTCATTTATTACAATCACACGTACGTGGCTTAACTTATCCAGTAATTGGTTATCAAAATTATAAATATGCTAAGTAGCGCGAAAGAAGGACAGAACAATCATGAAGAAAATAGGCATTGCTGGTAATCACTTGATGCATGCTAATCCGAGGTTTGGCACGAATTATGTGAATTATATTCAGAAAAATTATGCGGCAGGTATCACTAATGGTGGGGCACTTCCGATTATTTTGCCAATTGGCGCCCCCGAATTAGCCTCAGATTACATCGCAACAATCGATGCGTTACTATTACCTGGTGGCCAAGATGTCTCACCAGATGACTATGGTGAAGAACCTATACCACAAATCGGTGAAATAGATCCGCAACGTGATGCTTTTGAAATAGCGTTAATTCAAGCCGCAATTGTCGCAGATAAGCCTATTTTTGGTATCTGCCGTGGCGCACAGATAATTAATGTTGCCTTGGGTGGTACACTATACCAAGATTTAACAACACAAGTACCGGCATTAGCGGTCAAACATGACCAGTATCCAACAAAATGGTCGACACCAACACATCACTTGGCTTGGCAAAGTAGTAACTGGCTAACAGCACATATGTCAAAGACGGCGTTAGTCAACTCTTTTCATCATCAAGCAGTCAAAACATTGGCGACAGGTTTGCAGTTAGATGCTACTAGCACTGATGGCGTCATCGAAGCCTTTTCAGATGAAGAACGGCGTATTTACGGTGTTCAATGGCATCCGGAAATGCTGCTGATGGCGGATAAAAATGCACAACTTGTTTTTGATGCGTTCATTAGTAGGGTTTAACTACTTGTTTGTCATAAAGTCGTTATATAGGACGGCTTTTTTTCATTGCTAAAATAGCGTACAATGTGATGAGTGATGAATAAAAAAGTTTTTGGGTGCGCAGGTGGGAAATAAAACACCGTCATCCTGGAGAAGAAAATGTTTCAATATATAAAAAAGATTTTGATTGGTAAGCCACTAAAAACACTAGATGAGGGCGGACAATCACTTTCTAAGAAAAAAGCGCTTGCACTATTGTCATCAGATGCGTTATCATCTGTTGCTTATGGTACAGAATCGATTACAACAACTTTGCTGGCTGCAGGCGCGGTTGCGTTGTGGCTCCAGCTACCAATCGCTTTATTGGTTCTGATACTATTGGCAGCAATTGTTTTGAGTTACCGACAAATTATTCATGCTTACCCTTCAGGTGGCGGTGCGTATGCGGTAGCGAGTGAAAATTGGGGCGCTAAGGCCGGCTTGGTCGCTGGTGGCTCCTTACTTGTGGATTATATGTTGACGGTGGCAGTATCTGCCTCGGCTGCATCTGATGCAATCACGGCAGCTATCCCGATGTTCCAACCTTATGTTGTGCCACTATCGATTGTTATTGTGGTGTTATTGACAGGGATGAATTTACGCGGATTACGTGAAAGTGCTAATTTTTTGATGTTTCCCGTTTATTTCTTCATCATGGCTTTAGGCATAATGATACTGTGGGGTGTTTATCAAGCAGCAACTGGGCAATTGCCTTACCATGCTGCTGCACGTGTTGGCACGAGTTTTTCCGGCTTGTCATTTGTGTTGTTTATGCGAGCCTTTTCTAGTGGTTCCTCATCATTGACAGGTGTTGAAGCAATTTCCAATGCTGTACCAAACTTTAAAGTACCAAAAGAGAAGCATGCAGCAACGACACTGAGTATGATGGCCTTAATTTTGGCCTTATTTTTTGGTGGTATTACTTTTCTAAGTTATTGGTACGGGGTTAAGCCAAATGCCCATTCGACCGTATTGTCTCAAATTGCGGCAACAACATTTGGCGGACATGGTGTTGGTTTTTATTTCATTCAGCTTGCGACGGCTTTGATTTTGGCAGTGGCGGCTAATACCGGTTTTTCTGCATTCCCAATGTTGGCACTTAATCTCGCTCGGGATAAGTACTTGCCACATCTTTATATGGATAAAGGTGATCGATTGGGTTATTCAAATGGTATTTTATCACTGGCATTTGGTGCGATTATTCTGTTATTGATTTTCCATGGTTCAACAGATGCGCTGATTCCTCTATATGCTGTCGGCGTTTTCGTACCATTTACACTATCGCAATCAGGTATGATTATCCATTGGTGGCGTAAAAAACCAGGTTATTGGTGGTTTAAAGCCCTGATTAATTTTATTGGCGCCGCGATATCGGCAATTCTAGTTATCACGCTATTTGCGACACGTATCGAGCACGTTTGGCCATATTTGTTGATTATGCCAATTGTGATGTTTATGTTCTTAAATGTTAAGCATCATTATGTTAGCATTGCACGTCAGTTGCGTTTAGAATATGTTAAAAATGATCGTGCGGTTCGACATCACTATGATGGTGCCACGGTGATTGTATTAGTATCAAATATCACTAAGGTGACAACAGAGGCCATTGATTATGCATTATCAATTGGCGATTATGTTGTTGCGATGCACGTGAGTTTTGATGTTAATCCTAAAAAAGAATTAGAAACATCCAATGGCTTCAAAGAAGACTTTCCAGATGTGCGTTATGTTGATATCCATTCATCTTATCGGTCAATTGTGAAACCGGCATTAAGTTTCGTAGATGCCGTTGTGAAACAGGCTGAAAAGCGTAACCATTCTGTGACTGTTTTGTTGCCACAATTCGTACCGAAAAAGCCGTGGCAGAATATCCTACACAACCAAAATTCGTTAAGGTTACGTACAGCATTTGCTTCACGTAATGATATATCTGTGTCAACGTATTATTATCACTTATCAGAATAAATTGTGTACATCACACAAACAAGCGCAATAGCTAACCGTAATTTTACTTAAAGGAAAGGGCGACGCCATTATTCGACGTTAGAGGCTAAAATCTATGTCATTTGATACAAAATTAATTTTGTTTTTTATTTGGGTTGTGATCGCTATGACAATTTCAACAGTTGGCCTGATTCTTATCATGAGATGGTACCACCGCGAAGTTAAAAAAGTTAAAAGTGCACAACAAGAGAAGCAGGTACTAGACAATAAACGAATACCAAAAAAATAAGGGACAAAAAAAGCAGTCAGACGTTTGACTGCTTTTTTAGAACGATTCGGTTGGCACAGTGTTAAGTTTACTTTGCCAATCGATGTCTGGATATTTACGTTGTAGTGTGGTAGCAAGCACTCTCTTTGCTAGATTACCATTTCGTGTAAAAATAGGTCCGTGGAAATAAGAACCATAGACATTTTTATAAATGACACCTTCAGAATGATCCATGCCGTTGTTACCGTTGCCGGAAATAACGGTACCAAGTGCACGTTCGCCTTGGCCAAGGAAAGTTCGTCCTTGGTGATTTTCAAAGCCGTGATATTCTTCACCATTGTCGTTGTTTTTGATGACAATATTGCCAGTTAAACGTTTACCCGACAAAACGGTTAAGCTTTTATCATACATATTTGTTGTAAAATGATCCATCACGCCAATACCGTCAACTTTTTTGCCATCGGCCATAACCATGTAATGTCCTAAAAGTTGAAAACCACCACAAACAGCTAAGAGTGGGCCGTCATTTTCGATATATTGTTTTAAATCTGTTGCTTTTTGCTTGAGGTCTTCGGCGACGATAGTCTCTTCATAGTCTTGTCCACCACCAAAGAGAACAAAATCAAACGCTGAACTATCAAAACGATCCCCTAAAGAAACCAGATGGTAATTCATCGTTACACCTATTTTGGTAGCATAATATTTTAGGGCAATAATATTACCATAATCGCCATAGGTATTCATGAGGTCACCATAAAGATGTGCGACCGAAATGTCATATGTCGCCATTAAAAGCCTCCTTTAATGTAGCCAGCCGAGCCTAATTGTTCACGTAATTGTAGCATTGCCGTGTAAGTTGCGACAATGTATACCTTATCTGTTGGCATGGCTTTGATTGCTTCAACAATACGTGTAAGATCTTGATAAATGGCCTGATCTTCAAAGCCGGCCATTTTCAAACGAACGTGAATATCTTTATAACGCTGACCACCGGTGGCAACAGCTTGAATGTTGGTATCATGCAGTTTTTCAAACTCAGCATCCCAAATCCAGCTTGTGTCAATACCATCGGCATAATTGGCATTGAGTAATGCGAGCATAGAAAAATCATCCTGTTCGGTAAGCATCATATCAATAACCGAATTGGTGCCGACTGGGTTTTTAATGAGGACAATGGTGACATCCTTACCATCAACATGAATGGCTTCTTGGCGACCAAATATTTGTGCATTTGACTCAAAAGCTGTTTTTATCTGATCGGCTGAAACATTAAATTCGCGTCCGACAGCAAAGGCGGTGAGGGCGTTATAAATGTTGTACAAACCACCAATCTCAATGCGCAGTGGTGTATTATCAATTGAAAAAGTAGAGTATTTTGGTGTGAGCTCATCGACATGTGTGACTTGATAGCGTAAGTTAGGCCTAGCAAATTGATCAGTGGTGCTAAAATATTTACCAAGATTAGCATAAGTAATGAAATCATAGTGCAATACACTGTGGTCTGTTGGTGATAAAATACCGTCTGTATTAATTGGTGCTGCACCTGGCTGATATTCTGCAGGCTGTACATGATTAAATCCAAAATAACGTCGTTCATTCGGGAAATCGCCGCGTGTGAAAATTGGTGAATCGCCATTAGCTAAGACGACCGCTTCGGGGGCATGCTTGATACCCGCGATAATTTTATCGTAAGTGGTGTAAATTTCACCATAGCGGTCAAGTTGATCTCGAAAAATATTTGTCAAAACAAACATCTTAGGCTTAATTGCAGAAGCAATTTTTTCGACGTTAGCTTCATCTACTTCTAATACAGCAACGGGCTTCTTGCCATTCGCTGATGGCTTAATTTTACTAGTAACTAGCGTACCAGTGATACCTTGAATCATATTCGAGCCAGAATGGTTGGTAATGACTTCATAACCGCCAGCTTGTAAAACACGTGTGATTAAGGCAGTGGTTAACGTTTTACCATTTGTACCGGTAACAATAACTAAATCAAAATCTTGCTGAATAGACTTTAAAACATCAGGATCAATAGATACAGCTAATTTACCTGGTAAGCTAGTGCCACCACGATGGAGCACGTCATGTAGCAACCAATGAGCGCTTTTGGCTGTTGTACGTGCAAGTGTACTTTTAAGTGTCATAAATATCCCCACTTTCATGTTTATAATTTTACCACGGGAAGGCTTGTTTTGGCAGTTTTAGTTCATATTTGTCACATGCTTAGTCAGGTTGTTTCATTAGACGACTCGTCTAAGTAGTTAATCATTTTGCTTGAATTTTGATATAATGTTAAGGAGTGACAATTCTTTGTCAACGATGAAGAATTGGGAAAGGGTGTGTTGACGAATGAATCCGCCAGCACATATAAATTATGGCACAATTATTCTTTGAATATGGCGCAATGAGTTCAGGCAAGTCAATTGAAATCCTGAAAGTCGCGCATAATTATGAATCGCAAGGACGTAAGGTTCTGCTGATGACCCCTAATATTGATACACGAGCTGGTGTTGGCATCGTAGCGAGTCGTATTGGTTTATCGCGTGAAGCCGTCGCCGTCAAACCCGAAGACGATTTGTATGAGTTAATCAAGCAAATGAAAAATAACGATAATCTGGCTGTGGCGTTAGTTGATGAGGCACAATTTTTGACGACAAAACAGGTGGATCAGCTGGCCTATGCTGTTGATCATTTGAATATGCCAGTGATGACTTTTGGCCTTAAGCAAGATGCTTTTAATCAACTGTTCGAAGGTTCCAAACGTTTGATAGAAATGGCTGACAAGCTAGAAGAAATGAAAACAATTTGTTCGTTTTGTGGTAAGAAAGCCACCACACAATTACGTATTGTGAACGGCCAACCACAGCGAAAGGGCGCACAAGTATTTATTGGCGGTGATGAAGCTTATATACCAACATGCCGACACCATTGGTATCATCCTGATTTAGACAAAATCACAGAGATGTTTCCTGCAAATTAACACTCACCTTATGGTGACGCGTACATATAAAATAAGACATGCTGCTAGCACATGTGTCATGGAGAAATAAAATGGACCCAATATTCCAATCGCTACAAACAGTAGTTGACCGTTATGATGAACTGAATGAACAGTTAGCTGACCCGGAAATAGCCGGAGATGGTCAAAAATATATGGCTTTATCAAAAGAAGCCGGTGAAATGCGTGAAACAGTGGAAACATACTTGCACTACCAACAGGTGTTGCAAGATATTGCTGATGCTGAGGACTTACTAGATGATGCTGAAATGGCGCCTTTAGCTAAAGAAGACTTAAATACGTTAAAGCCAGAAAAAGAAGCATTAGAGTCACAATTAAAAATCTTGATGCTACCCAAAGATCCTAATGATGACAAGAACATCATTATGGAGATTCGCGGTGCCGCAGGCGGGGATGAATCATCCTTATTTGCTGCTGATTTGCTTGATATGTATCGCCGTTACGCAGAAAAGCAACGTTGGACGTTAAGTATTATTGATGAAACGCTGACAGAGGTTGGTGGATATAAAGAAGTTGCGGTGATGATTACAGGAGACAACGTTTACTCAAAATTGAAATTTGAGTCAGGCGCGCATCGTGTGCAACGCGTACCAGCCACAGAAACGCAGGGACGTGTGCACACATCAACGGCAACTGTTGGTGTGATGCCTGAATTTCAAGAAATCGATTTTGAATTAGCAGAGTCTGACTTGGAAGAGGAATTCTTTCGATCAGGTGGTGCTGGTGGGCAAAACGTCAATAAAGTCTCGACAGCTGTGCGTCTAGTGCATAAGCCAACCGGTATTATGGTCAAAATGCAAGAGGAACGGACACAGATTAAAAATCGTGACAAGGCGCGTAAATTGTTAGCAAGTCGTGTGTATGATTTTTATGCCCAACAAAACGAAGCCGAATATGCTGAGAAACGTAAATCAGCTGTCGGGACAGGTGACCGTTCTGAGCGTATTAGAACATATAATTATCCGCAAAATCGCGTGACAGATCATCGTATTGGGTTAACACTCAATAAGTTAGACCGTGTCATGAATGGTGAGTTAGGTGAGGTGATTGACGCGCTAGTTATTGCCGATCAGACAGCCAAATTGGCCGAATTGAATAACGCATAAAATGACAGAAAAACACTTTGAAACACCAAAACAATTTAAATCTTTGGTGGCACAAAAGAAGCTAAAATCAGACCGACTAACGACACCTAAGTGGTATGACTGGGACGATATTAAGAAGCCGACACAACTTGATCATGTCAAAATGTCTTTATTAGAGGCTAGAAAATGGGCCATTAATGAGTTATTAGATGCTGGCATGCCCAAAGATGATGCAACCGACAATGTTGATTTTTTGTTGAGTGGCGCGCTAAATATTAACTATGCTTATTTACGCGCTAATATTACACGTACCATGCCAGCAAAGTTGGCGGCTGTTTGGCCAAAGTGGATTGCGATGCTTATACAACAACAACCACCACAATATATCTTAGGTCATGCGCCTTTTTATGGTCGTGAGTTTATCGTTGATGAGCGTGTCTTGATTCCACGTCCTGAGACTGAACAATTAGTTGCATGGATACTTGCAGATGCTAGTGGCACAACCGGCGAATCGGTATCTGTGCTAGATATTGGGACAGGTTCTGGTGCTATTATTGAAACGCTCATGTTAGAGAATCCACGTGTTCGAGGATTTGCAGCAGATATATCAAGCGATGCGTTAACTGTTGCGGCGTTAAATGCGCAGCAATTAAACATTAAACAACTTCGTTTTGTAGAAAGTGATGTCTTTTCAGGCTTGGCAGACCTTAGATTTGATTTAATCGTCAGCAATCCACCTTATATTGCTAGTTCAGACGAAGATGAAATGGATGCTAGTGTGTTGACTTATGAGCCGCATGACGCATTATTTGCTGATAATCAGGGATTAGCTATTTATCAAAAAATTGCTGAAGGGCTGGCCGCGCACTTAACACCTCAAGGTCGTGCTTATTTTGAAATAGGGTATAAGCAAGGGCAGCAAGTTGTTGACATCATGCAGAAGGCTTTACCCAAAGCCACAGTCACATTGAAACAAGATTTTGCTGGGCTAGATCGTATGGTCCGTGTAGTGAAAGGATAACAAGTTAGGCATGACTAACTAGATAATAAATGATGAATACAGAACGTTTAACAAATCAAGATATTCAGCGCGCTGGCGTCTTACTCAAAGCTGGTGAAGTTGTCGCATTTCCAACAGAAACAGTGTATGGTTTAGGTGCTGACGCAACACATGAAGAAGCAGTCCAAAAAGTATTTGTGGCTAAAGGGCGGCCGGCCGATAATCCGTTGATTATGACTGTGGCAGATGCTGAGCAGTTAACAAATTTTGTGAGCGTATCTGAAGCAGCGAAAGCATTAATAGATGCCTTTTGGCCAGGTTCCCTAACCATTATTCTACCCATTAAACCAGGACAAGTATCTATGATGGTGACTGGTGGGTTAGACACTGCTGCCTTTCGTTTGCCAGATAATGAAACGACACGTGCGATTATTCGCGAAGCAGGCGTACCAATTGTCGGCCCAAGTGCGAATACATCAGGCAAACCTTCGCCAACAACAGCACAGCATGTTTGGCACGATATGCAAGGTAAAATTGCGGCCATTGTTGATGATGGGCCAACACAAGTTGGCGTTGAGTCAACAGTGGTTGATATGGCGGCAGATGTGCCGACTATTCTAAGACCTGGTGCTGTCACACAGCAGCAACTAGAAGATGTCTTAGGTATTCATGTGCTTGATGCGACAAGTACGATGTCAGTTGCTGATGATGTCACACCAAAAGCGCCAGGTATGAAATATAGGCATTATGCGCCTGATAAGCAAGTGGTTATGTTTGATAGATTAGACGCGCTGGCTTTGAAAGTAAGTTTAGCACCGACTGACGTTGTGATGGCGCAAGAAGAAACGTTGCAACGCATGGCACTACCCTTAGCACAAACTTGGTCATTAGGCACGACGTTAGAAAATGCAACAGAACAACTTTTTGCTGGTTTAAGATATTATGATGATGTGGCACATGTCAAAACTATCTATGTTGAGAAGATGCCACCAATTGGTCTGGGAAAAGCTTTCAATAATCGCTTAGGGAAAGCCTCGGGAAACCAAGAATATCAAGGCTAATCAAAAACAGCTTCGTGCTGTTTTTTTATTTACAGAAAAAGGCTGTTCTGTTTGTGTAAACGTTTACATTTAAAAGCCCGCCAGATAGGCATTTTCAGCTTAATTCCCTGATATATCAGGGATTAAGCCAACATTTTACTTGATATTTTGTAAGCGCTTTGATACACTAATAGCAGAAGCTGATTCACAGCTAAAAAGGAGAAATTAATCATGGCACAATCAAAAGACTTTCATATCATAGCAGAAACAGGAATTCATGCACGTCCAGCAACTTTGTTGGTACAAGCTGCCTCAAAGTTCACTTCAGATGTTACATTGTCATATCAAGGTAAGGATGTTAACTTGAAGTCAATCATGGGTGTGATGTCACTTGGTGTTGGTCAAGGTGCCGATGTTACTATCAAAACTGAAGGCGATGATGAAGAAGCTGCAATGGCTGCTATCGTTGAAGCAATGGGAACAGAAGGACTTGCAGAATAACAATGGCTAAGAACTTCAAAGGAATCGCGGCAAGTAATGGCGTAGCAATTGCTAAGGCCTATTTGTTAGTTGATCCAGATTTGTCTTTTACAAAGACAACAATTACTGATGTGACAGCTGAACAGGCTCGTGTCGACGATGCTTTGAAGGCTGCCAGTGCTGATGTTGAAATTATTAAGCGTAAAGCTGAAAAAAACTTAGGTGCTGATGAAGCACAAGTTTTTGAAGCACATTTGATGGTTTTGTCTGACCCTGAAATGTCAGGTGCGTTTAAGCAAAAGATTGCTGACGATAAGGTCAATGCTGAAGAAGCAGTTAAAGAAGTAACAGACATGTATATTAGCATGTTTGAAGCAATGACTGACAATGCTTATATGCAAGAACGTGCGGCAGATATTCGTGACGTCACGAAACGAATTCTATCACATTTGTTGCAAGTAACATTACCAAATCCAGCGTTGATTGATGAAGAAGTTGTTTTGGTTTCTAAAGACCTGACACCATCTGATACAGCACAACTCGACCGACAATTTGTTAAGGGCATTTTAACTGATCTGGGTGGTCGTACTGCGCATGCTTCTATCATGGCACGTACGCTCGAAATTCCTGCTGTTGTTGGGTCAGATGTTGCAACGCAAGAAGTAACAGATGGCGTCACAGTAATCGTCGACGGCTTAACTGGTGATGTGATCGTTGATCCAGATGCTGATACTTTGGCAACTTACCAACAAAAGGCAGCAGACTATTCAGCACAACGTGCTGAATGGGCTTTGTTAAAAGATCAACAGTCGGTGAGTGCGGATGGCAAGACTTTCGTAGTTGGGGCCAATATTGGTTCACCAAAAGATATGGCTGCTGTTTTGGAAAATGGTTCAGAAGGCGTTGGTTTGTATCGTACTGAGTTTCTATATATGGAATCGGATCACTTACCAACCGAAGACGAACAATTTGAAGCTTATAAGGCTGTTGTCGAAAAAATGGCCGGTAAGCCTGTGACAGTGAGAACGATGGATATTGGTGGCGACAAGCACTTAAGTTACTGGAAGCTACCTGATGAAGAGAACCCATTCTTGGGTTACCGTGCTATCCGTATTTCTTTGGACCAGACTGAAATTTTCCGTACACAACTACGCGCGTTATTGCGGGCATCTGCCTATGGTAATTTGTGGATTATGTTCCCGATGATTGCCACATTGGCTGAATTCCGTGCTGCTAAGAAACTTTACTTAGAAGAACGTACTAAGTTGGAAAATGACGGCGTTGCAATGGGCGAAGTCAAGTTGGGTATTATGATTGAAATACCAGCTGCTGCCGTTTTGGCCGACAAGTTTGCTAAAGAACTTGATTTCTTCTCAATTGGCACAAACGATTTGATTGGCTACACAATGGCTGCAGATCGTGGTAATGATAAGGTTGCTTATTTGTACCAACCCTACAACCCTTCAATTTTACGCCTAATCAATAACGTGATTGAGGCAGCTCATAAAGAAGGCAAGTTCGTCGCTATGTGTGGCGAAATGGCTGGTGATCCAGTTGCCGTCCCAGTTTTGATGGGCATGGGCTTGGATGAATTCTCAATGAGTGCCCCTTCTGTTTTGCAGACACGTTCATTAATGAAAAAGTTAAATACAGCTGACATGAAATTATTGGCTGAAAAGGCTTTGGATGCTGAAACAAATGATGAAGTAATTGCATTAGTTGAAGCAGCAACAAAATAAATAGTTAAATTTTTTTAAAATGCAAGTATGACTCATATTGAGAAGTACTTGTTTTTTTGTGTAACCATTTTGTTTTTGATTCGTTATATCTATAGAAAGGCGGGGGAGATGAAAATAGATTACTATGAACAGGTTTTACTTGACATAGCACATGAGCTCACCGGTTTTTTGATTAATCATCGGATTCAAAAACAAGATGCAGAAGACATTATACAAGATGTCTTTGTCAGACTGATTCAAGCCGACATCATGTTACCGCCTGAGAAATTAAGACCGTGGCTATATCGTGTTGCTTTATCACGTTTTTACGATTTATATCGTCGGCAAAAAAAGTATCGCGATATTTTACTAGCACAGTATGCACAATATTCTGAAATTGCGCCAAGCATGACTAAAAATGAGCTTTTGCAACAGGCACTAGACAAGTTAGATGACTATCAAAAATCGTTGATATTACTTTATTATGACAGTCGCCACAGTATTCGTGATATTGCCACAATATATAATGCGAGTGATTCAAAAATAAAAGTTGATTTATATCGCACAAGACAGCAACTGAGGCAGACAATAGAAAGGGCACAAAATGAACGATAACCAAAATTTTGAGCGAATAATCAAAAAAGAAAAGCGTAAAAAACTACTCATAACAGCAGTTATTTCAAGCATCGTTACAGTAACTATTGGTTTTGTTGCGGTTATGGCAACAACCATTATTTTAGGAAAACAGATGGACGTTCAAGCTGAAAAGCAGATTAATCAATTTAATATTGCTGATCTTATTTATTCACCAAATATTAGGTCAACATCGCAACGTTATAGGCTTACGGCAATGACGCGTGCAACATTATCTAGTGATCGTCAAAAGAATATTGATGGTTATCGCGTTGCTTATCCTGAAAAAAAAGTGATACTCAATCTGAGTGGACCAGAGAGTAGCAGTGAAACATCCTCTAATATCTATAAGAACGATACCATTAAAAACATTAACATTATGGCAGCAAACCCTAAAACAGGGCAAAAAGAACCGATATTTTTCAATCGGGCCTACCCAAATTGGTATAGTAGCCAAAAGAACAAAGACAAGTTGATGTCACCGATTACACCGACACATGAAGCGAAAACCCTACAAGCATTACCCAACACACTAGGCGAAGTGGCTATCACGTTTGATAAGCGATACAGATACGAAGATATTTTAAAGATGATGCCACACAATATTATGATCAACTATTATTGGCTTGGTTTCCATTCTGCTGCACTTGATACGTCAAGTCATGTTGGTTGTTATGTTGGTTTGAATGCAAAAGATGACGGCAGCGGGAAATTGAACGATCAATTTGCTGGGCTACCTGATAAAACGAAATATAATGATTATCAAGGTCTGAAGAAGGCTTTAAAAAGTCAAATTAACAGAAAAGATGTTGATCATATTGATATTGCTAAAGATGCGGAAAAGCAACTTGTACCATCGCTTAAAACGGCTGAGTTTGCTGGGGTTATCGTCACTGGACGTACAGAAAATCTTGCGAAGTTAGACCAATTACCTTATACTTATGCAAGTAATGTCGGTATAACCACACCTATCATGCCATACCAGTCGCCAATTAAATAAATGGTGATTGTATTTGTTTGAAATCAGTATAACAGTTCAAGACCGTCGTTTGGCGGTTTTTTTGTGGTAGAATATAGATTATGAAGATTTTAGCATTTGATACAAGTAACCAACCACTAACCGTGAGTTTGGCGCAAGATAATCAGGTTATTCGTGTTTTTTCAACCAACGAAGCACGTAACCATTCTATTCAGCTACTACCAGCGATTCAGCAAACAATTGCAGAACAGGGTTGGACATTATCGACAATTGATCGAATCATTGTTGCACAAGGGCCTGGTTCTTTTACAGGATTACGTATTGGCGTTACTGTAGCTAAAGTATTAGCCGATACAATTAAGTGTGAGTTAATTGGGGTATCTAGCTTAGCTATTTTGGCTGAACAACAAACATTTGATGGGCTAACCATCCCATTATTCAACGCACGTAATGACAACGTGTTTACTGGGGTGTACGCGATGGGAAATAATGTATTGCCGGATGCGCACCGGCCAGTAAAAAGTTTATTTGATTGGTTGGCGTCTCGACCAGAACCATTGCTTTTTATTGGTGATACTGATGTGTTTGGCACAGCAATTGTTGAACACTTTGCTTCTCGAGCGCAAATTTTGTCACCTACTGAGAGTTTGCCAGATGGGCAGGGTATTGTGTCGCTTGGAAACAGGACATTACCAGCTAAGAGGGTAGCGGATTTTAATCCAAATTATTTGCGTCGCACGCAAGCAGAATTAAATTGGTTAGCTGCCCACCCAAATGAGGATAAGCCTGAAAATTATGTTTTTGAAGTTTAATCGTCAAGGTAAATTACCTTTAACAATCCCACAATATCAAAAGCGTGCTATTGACAGTCAGGGTTATAGTTTTTTGATACGGCGTGCAACTGTTGAAGATATTGATACGCTGGTGAACATTGAGGAAGCTGTTTATGCTGGTCAGGCGCCTTGGTTATTGAGAGATTTTTTAAGTGAACTATCACGACCACATATCCGACTGTATTTAGTTATTGAGCGTCATAACCAGGTCATCGGTTTTGCTGGTGCGGCTTATCAGCGTGAAATATATGACATGCATATTACAAATATTGCCGTCGTACCGGTCTGGCAAGGCAATGGGTTAGGACGCTTGCTGATTGAAGATATCGCTAACTTCTCTAAAAATATTGGTATACACACAGTATCCTTGGAGGCTAGATCATCAAATGTTAGAGCAATAGCCCTATATCAACGACTAGGATTTAAAAATGTTGGGATTAAAAAAGGCTACTATTTAGGTGATCATGAAGATGCGATTTCGATGGTAAGAGAGATTGATAATAAGACAAGCCAAAACTGAAGATGCACGGTTGATTTTTAATATTGCCGAAGCAGCATTTGTGCCGTCGCCTTGGCCGATGGCTGTTTTTGAGCATGAATTATCTAGCCCGCGAAGCAGGTATTTTATTGCAAATGCTGGATTTATTGGTGTGACGCAGATAATTGATGAAATCGAAATTGGCAGTTTGGCCGTTCATCCTGATTATCAACGGCGAGGTATAGCACAGCAGTTGTTAAATCAAGTCCTTAAGCAGCCAAAGGTCAAACGATTTCTATTAGAAGTTGATGAAACCAATATTTCAGCCATTCAATTATACGAAAAAAATGGTTTTCAGGCTTATTTTCGCCGTGAAAAATATTATAAAAACGGCCATGCAGCAATCATGATGGAAAGGAACATCTAACCGTGACAAAAATTATAGCTTTTGAATCAAGTGCCGACGAAACTAGTGTAGCGATTGTTGAAGATGGTCATATTGTACTTAGTAATGCGGTAGCTACACAAATTAATTCCCATCAACGCTTCGGTGGGATTGTGCCAGAAGTTGCTAGTCGCCATCATATTGAATGGATTACGCGTGTCTTAGATGATGCACTAGATGCAGCACAAGTTAGGCCTGAAGATTTAGATGGTGTAGCTGTGACTTATGGCCCAGGATTGGTTGGCTCGTTACTAGTTGGGCTGATGGGAGCCAAAACTTTCGCTCTGGCACATGATTTGCCAATCATACCGGTTAATCACTTGGCGGGTCATATTGCCGCTGCTAATTTCAATGTCCCAATTATTTATCCAGCGTTAGCATTGATGGTTTCCGGTGGCCATACTGAGCTAGTATTAATGACATCAGAAAATAATTTCGCTGTCTTAGGTGAGACTCGTGATGATGCGGCAGGTGAAAGTTTTGATAAAGTTGGTCGATTACTCAAACTCCCTTATCCAGCAGGTAAAACAATTGACGAAATGGCGCATAGGGGACAAGCAACCATTAAATTTCCAACTGCTATGGCACATGAAGATAACTATGATTTTAGTTTTTCTGGCTTAAAAAGTGCAGTTATTAACTATGTTCATCATGCTGAACAAAAGGGTGAAACAATCGATCATAACAATTTGGCGACAAGTTTTCAAAATGCTGTCGTTGATGCATTGATTGGTCGTACCAGAAAAGCCTTGAAGGATTATGACGTTAAAAGTTTTGTTTTGGCCGGTGGTGTAGCGGCCAATGGGCAGCTACGTGATGAGTTAGACGTATTATTATCACAATTCCCCAAGACGACCTTTATTCCAGTGCCACGAGAATACACAGGCGATAATGCGGCGATGATAGGTGCTGCTGGTTATTGGAACTTTAAACAACATATTTTTGCTGGATTAGATCTTAATACTAACCCTGGCTTAGATTTTGAATTATTAAATAAATAGTCACTTTGTGAATGAATCACTATCTTTTTTTGAAAAGCCTATTTATGTGATATAATAGTTATGCAAAAGTTCACAAGGTGAACATAGAGTGTGCTTTAATATTAAATAGAAAGTGACCACGTTCAGATGGTGACTTAAATGAATTGGAGAAATTATGACTCAACAACCAAAAATTCCACGTGCTACGGCAAAAAGATTGCCGATATACTTCCGTTACTTAACATTTTTACACGATGCGGGGACTGATCGCATTTCATCAGCAGAACTTAGTGATGCTATTAAATTTGATGCGGCAACAATACGTCGTGATTTTTCTTATTTTGGTGCACTTGGTAAGCGTGGTTATGGTTATGATGTGAAAGCACTATTAGATTTTTTTGCTAATGTTTTAGATCAAGACAGCTTAATTAATGTTGCTTTGATTGGCGCTGGTAATCTTGGACAAGCGCTCCTAAACTTTAACTTCCATCAATCTTCAAATATGCGTATTTCCGCTGCCTTTGACGTTGATGAAACTCGAGCTGGAACGATTATGGCTGGTGTGCCTATCTATGCCATGAGTGAGTTGACAGAACAGATTACAGCACAGCGCATTAATATTGCTATTTTAACTGTTCCACAAGGTGTCGCACAAGAGATTACTGATAAGCTTGTTGAAGCAGGGATTAAAGGTATTTTGAACTTTACACCACTGCGTGTGACTGTACCAAATAATGTGCGTGTGCAGAACGTTGATTTAACAAATGAATTGCAAACATTGGTTTATTTTATTGATAACTATGGTTCAATTACGACAGGGTTATAATTCAGATGGCTATTTTAGATTTAAATGATGCAGAGAAAGTTACCGCCTACCAAGAATTTGTTCGTCGTGATCCAAGAGGGCAGGTAACACAGGATCCGCTTTGGGGTGAATTAAAATCTAATTGGGGTCATGTCTACGTTTACCATGAGACTAATGGCCGTATTGATGCAGTTTTGTCAGTCTTAACGGTTGAAGCTGTTACTGGCAAGTTACTAGGCTATGCTGGTCGCGGGCCGATTGCGGACATCGACGATATTGATTTGATAAAGTCTATGATTGAAGAAGCTTTGACAGCTTTACCAGATAATGTATTTTTAATTCGGATGGACCCTGAAGTGCCTTACACACCAGCACGTAATACAGCTTATCAAAACGCAGGTTTTGTCACTCGTAATCGCGATATTACGCACATGCATGGCAATATACAACCACGAAAGAACGTTGTCTTATATTACGATGGTCGTGGTGAAGGCGCTAAACCAATTACCAATGAAGATGACTTGATGTTGCATTTTAAGCGTGATTATCGTAATCAAATTAGACGTGCAGCCAAGGATGGTGTGACAGTAACTTCTGGTGATAGCGAAGCCGATGTCCGGGCATTCTTTGAGACCTATGTGATGATGGCTACAGCTCAAAGTATTACACATCGTCCAATTGATTATTTCTTGCGTATGCAAAAACTATGGCAAGGGACAGGACTATTTAAGGTATTCTTAGCTCACTTTGAGGGCCATGTTGTTGCTAGTGGCATTGGCTTTAGTTATGGGGACGAAATTTGGTATATGTATGCTGGATCTGATCGTCGTTATGCCAAGCATTATGGGCCTTATGCAGTGCAGTGGCATATGTTACAATGGGGCTTGGCCCTGGGTAAAGTAGCCTACGATTTTGGTGGTGTGGGGGACTTTGTGCCAACAGATGGGCTATATAAATTTAAACATGGCTTTGCCTATCATGATCCGCATGCTGAATATATTGGTGAGCTTGATTGGGTTCTTGATGATAGTGCATATCAGATGTATCTTGAGCAATTTAGTTAAAAACCGCCAAAAGGCGGTTTTTAAAATTAATATGTTATAATTAATGAGTTATCTATGTTAAATTGAACAATACTGTATCACTACTTTCTGATACAATTTTGTTTGGCTTCGCATAGATTTTTATTCATTAACAAGTTTAATATGGCGTAATAGATTACGCATTAACATTTTTTAAAAGGTGGGAGACCAGTGAACATTAGGATGATTGCCTCTGATATGGATGGCACGTTTTTAACAGCTAATGACGAATATAGCCAAGGTCGTTTTGAGCGTATTTTGGATAATATGAAAGCGCGCGACATGCGTTTTGTCGCGGCTTCTGGGCGACAAGTTAAAAACTTACAAGAACTATTTGAACCAACAATTGGTAAAGGTTACGAAATTGACTTTGTTGGTTCAAATGGGGCTATGGTCGCGACGAGTCAAGAACAGCTATACGCTGTGCATTTATCACCAGCACAGCTATCAAAAGTGATTGCTTGGAATGCTAAAAACCCAGAATCAGCGGAAAATATTATTATTATGACTGGTGATCGGGCAACATATGTTTCTAATCATGCTACGGGGCCAGTAGCTGAGATGGTATTTCAATTTTATCCTAATGTTAAACAAGTTGAAAAGCTTATGGAGGTTGATGACCATATTTTAGAAATTACGTTTGTTTGGCCGAATGATGAAGTGCAACAACATGTTGCTGAATTACGAGAAATATTTGGTAGTGAACTTCATGCAACCGGTTCGGGATTTGGTTCGGTGGATGTGTTGGGTAAAGGTGTAGATAAGGCTGCCGGTTTGCAGGTGTTGCAGGATTATTATGATGTGTTAGACAGTGAAGTAATGACTTTTGGTGATAATGGGAACGATCTAGAGATGCTTCAAAAGTATCCTAATAGTTTTGTCATGCCAAATGCCAATTCATTCATGCTAACCGCAGTTCAAAACAAGGCTTTAAATACCAATGTCAATGATGGCGTATTGGAAACAATAGAACATTTTCTAGGTATATAATTAGTCAAAAAAAGTTAATGGTTAGCAAAAAAAATAAGGCGTCAAGCCTTATTTTTTTGGATCGGGGGACGCAAATCGATTAACAGCAATGGCTACAAAGACACCAATAAATGTATCAGCAATACGATCAATGACATAAAGCACAGTTGCCCCACTTGGAATGTTTAGTGAAATCATTAATAGTGCCGCTAGTGCACCAATGACACCGCTATTATAGTTAAAACCGTCTAAGAAAACAATGGCTACAACAACTAAAAAAGGTAAGAAAATCATTGACACCCATACTGCATGAGACGTAGACGTATGAACCATAAAATAGACTAAGGCTAGTAACCCGCCGACCATGTTTGAAATGAGACGGATCTTAGCAAAGCTTAATGTTTTATCCCAACTTTCTCTTAGCGCAAATACTGATGCCAATGCGGCAACAAATGGTGGGCGCTTGAAGAAATAGAAGGCGGTAATAATGAGCATAACGGCCATTGCTGTCTTTAGTGTGCGTAACCCGATACGGAATTTTCCGAATTGCATAGTCGCCTCCACTAATATTCTTATTATCTTATCATAAAAACATGGTAAAATCTATTTATTATAATAATGGAGGAATAATGATTATGTTCGCGCTCGAGCGTGTATACATAATTATATAAAAACGATGACAAATCCTGTAATTGATTTACTCAAGAATCATAAATCTATTCGTGCCTATACCGATAAGCCTATATCAGATGATATCGTTGAAACGATTTTCAGTGCGGCTATTGCTGGACCAAATATCAATAACTTTCAACCAGTGACTTTTATTGAAATTACCGATCAAGCATTCAAAGCAGAAATTACAGCGCAGGTTGGCATGAAATATATTGAAAGTGCTGCGCGCTATTTTGTTGTGGCAATTGATTTTAATAAGGACTTAATTGGCTTGACGCCAGAGGTGCGTCAACTGGCAGAAGAACGGTTAGCCAGTTACCCTATGTTGGAGGGGGCAATTGTTTCAGCTGGTATTGCCTTAGGACGTGCTCAAGTTGCTGCTGAATCACTAGGTTTGGGAAGCGTGACCATGGCCGGAGCGTTGGGGTCTTTTGAATTATACGAAGCGCGCTTGAAATTACCAAAATTTGTTAAGGCTGTTATGGGATTTTCCTTAGGCTATCCAGATCAAGAACCTGGCATTAAACCAAAGCTTCCTCTGTCAGGTGTACTTATGAAAGACGGTTATGATCAAACCACTTTAGAAAAAACAGTTATGGCTTATGACAACACAATGAAGGCCTATTATGCTGATCGTGGGGTTGATAGCTCGTGGTTTAAAAATAACACGAAATTATTGACTAGGGACCGAGATATGGAACCTTTATCAAATTATCCAACGCGTAAAGGTTTTAAATTATAGTAACTAAAAAAGTATGTGTGTTTTTAATTTACTCACATACTTTTTTGATTGGCGTTAATAAACGTTCCACTAAGTGCGTCAATGGACCTAAACCAAAGGTATTAATAAAATTGAAGCGGTTGTCCCAACGCCACTTTTGTGATGTCAAATCAGCAAAATAAAAATCTAAGAGTAATTGGATTGCATCTATATGTGCCCTTTTTTCAATTGTTACTTTCGCAAAATAATTGCGGTGATAGTTTGATGAAGAAAGTTGATGCAAAAGGTGTGCTATTTCATGTGCAACACGAAAATCATAACTAAAGTGCGTTTCATAATTGCAATTAATAATAATCACACGCTTATTTAAATTCACCACATCAGGATCATAGGCTGAACCGTGAAGGTGAAGTATAGTTAATTTATTTTGGTAAATAATACGCTCAAAATATTCTTGAATCGCATCACTTTTAAATGAAGGTCGCTGCTCAGTATTTTTTAGCATCAGGTAATGTTTTTAAAATAGAGAGAATAGCTTGTCGATATTCTGGTGATAGCTCTTTACCTTCAAAAGATAATAGCAGTTTATCGTTATCAAGTTGTTCACCTAAGTCAATTGTGTAACGATCAGTTTTATCATTTTCATGGGTAGTGATACCTGCTATATCTAAAATTTCGTTCTCAGAAATTCTTAGACCTTTAGCAATTTTATAGAGTGTTTCAACCTTAGGTATATTTTTATTACCATTCTCAATTTGAGATAAGTAGGCAGGTGATATGTGCCCTTGGAGTGCTGTTTGACGAACAGTAAAATGCTTTTGCACGCGTATTCTTTTAATTTCTAAACCGAAAATTTCTTTAGATATCATATTATCAATTGTTTTCCTTGTTGCAATGTATTATGTACAACTATAAAGCAAACAATAAACAAATGTAAAACAAATAACTGAAAAAACGTTTGACGATGTGATACAGCGACTGTATAATAACAACATAGTAATAATTAAAAAAGGGGCAATATTGTGGCATTAACATTGAAATTTAAAAATCCGGAACAGGTCAAAGAAAAGATAGCCATGCAAGGTGAGACAATTGCTGGATTTTCAAGACGAATAAGCGTTAATTACTCGCTGATGGTTGAATATCTAAATACCAAAAAATTTCCATCACCACCAACAGCCAAAAAGATAGCGGATGGGCTAGAAATGGCTATCGGGGATATTTTTTCGATTTAATGTTTACTAAAGTAATACAAAAGCGGTTAACCGCTTTTTTTATTTGAAAAAAATACCATTATTCGTATAACCGTATAACAAGATACCATGTTTTAAAGGAACACATTGTGACGTGATAATGTTTAAAAAATAGAAATCCCTTTTTTGATATTAATGGCCAAAAAATACAATGATTTTAAAAAATTAAGATGTTAATATAAGCACTAGCTATAATCAAAGGGTGGTGTCAAACGAGTAAACTAGTGATTTCGCTAGCTAATAGTGCGTAAATATTAGCAAGTAAAGTAACGTTGTGACAACCTATCAAGGGGGAAAAATGGAAAATAAAAAAGAACATTAATATCATTATGATTGTTTTAGCAGCTGTGTTTCTTGATCGAGGGACAACTGCCAGAATAACATTTGGTAGTCTTATCTTACCAATTCTTTTAAAAATCACACCTAGTGAACAAGTCTTAACAGATAGAACCTTTTCTGTGCTTGTGGGCGGTACTATTTTTGCTATTGGCGTGGCATTATTGTATCGTGTTGATGCATCGAGTGGGGGTACAGCAGTGCCGCCAATGATTTTAAAAAAATATTTTCGTATTGCGCCAGCTGTTTCATTGTTAGTTATTGATATGGTTGTCTCGTTAGGTAACTTAGTAACGGAAGGGATCGAAGCATTATTATTAGCTTTCTTTTCTTTGATGATTACCGCAGTTGTCATGAATTATATTGAAACTGGATTAGATAGACGCAAGATGGTTTATATTACAAGTAATCATCACATCAATGCAGTTAAAGACTATTTATCAGAAAATGAGACTGGTTATACAGCAATGGATGTTCGTGGTGGTTATACTGGTGATGGTCGTGAAATGTTAATGGTTATTTTAGATAACCACGATTATAATCGTTTAATTCGCGGTGTGCACCAAGTTGATCCAGAAGCATTTATGATAGCTTATGATATCAGTGAAGCACATGGTGGAACTTTCTTATAGAGAACAATTACCTAAGCAGATGAAGTCATTTTCTAATGATGAAAATGTGCTTTTTTTATTGACAATTCATGGTAAAGTGCTATACTTAAAATTGTAATTAGCACTCATTGTAAAAGAGTGCTAAAACTTAAAAATCGGAGGTATTGTCTCATGTTGAAGCCATTAGGTGATCGCGTGATTATTGAAGTAACAGAAGCTGCAGAACAAACAGTTGGTGGCATTGTTTTAGCTAATAATGCCAAGGATAAGCCAGTCACAGGTAAAGTTGTGGCTGTTGGTTCAGGCTATGTTCTAAACGATGGTTCAAAGCAAGACCTAACAGTTAAGTCTGGTGATCAGGTCTTGTTTGATAAGTATGCAGGGCAAGAAGTATCATTTGAAGGGGCAGATTATCTGGCACTTCATGAAAAGGATATTGTTGCGATTGTTGAGTAACAACAAAAGAGACGTAGTCACTTTTTAAGTGAATTCAAAATATAACGATAAAAATTCTAAAGAGGTATTTTAACAATGGCTAAAGAATTAAAGTTTTCAGAAGATGCACGTGCTAAGATGAAGGCTGGCGTTGATAAGCTTGCTGACACAGTTAAGACAACAATTGGTCCTAAGGGCCGTAATGTTGTTTTGGAACAGTCATACGGCGCACCAACGATCACAAATGATGGTGTAACAATTGCTAAAGCAATTGAATTAGAAGATCATTTTGAGAATATGGGCGCTAAACTAGTCGCTGAAGTCGCCTCAAAGACAAATGATATTGCTGGTGATGGCACAACAACAGCAACGGTTTTGACACAAGCAATCGTTGCAGAAGGCTTGAAAAACGTCACAGCTGGGGCTAACCCAGTTGGTATCCGTACGGGTATTGAAAAGGCAACTGCGGCTGCTGTCGCAAAATTGCATGAAATGTCACATACAGTTAATACAAAAGATGAAATTGCTCAGATTGCTTCAATTTCAGCGGCTAATGAAGAAGTAGGTGCTTTAATTGCCGAGGCAATGGATAAGGTTGGTAATGACGGTGTCATTACCATTGAAGAATCAAAGGGTATTGAAACAACACTCGATGTTGTTGAAGGTATGCAATTCGATCGAGGTTACATGTCACAGTACATGGTAACTGACAATGACAAGATGGAAGCAAACTTGGATAATCCATACATCTTGATTACAGATAAGAAGATTGGTAACATTCAAGATATTTTGCCTGTGTTACAAGCTGTTGTTGAGCAAGGTCGTGCGATGCTAATTATTGCTGATGATATCACCGGTGAAGCATTACCAACACTTGTACTAAACAAGATGCGTGGTACATTTAATGTTGTTGCGGTTAAGGCACCAGGATTCGGTGATCGTCGTAAAGCACAACTTGAAGACATTGCTATCTTAACTGGTGGTACGGTTATTACCGAAGATCTTGGATTGAATTTGAAAGATGTTACAATTGATCAGCTTGGACAAGCAAGCAAGGTTAATGTGACAAAGGACAACACAACGATTGTGGAAGGCGGTGGTGACAAAGCAGCTGTAGCAACGCGTGTGGAAACAATTAAGCAACAAATCGCTGAAACAACTTCTGACTTTGATCGCGAAAAGTTACAAGAGCGTTTGGCAAAATTGGCTGGTGGTGTTGCCGTCATTAACGTTGGTGCAGCAACCGAAACTGAACTCAAGGAACGCAAGTATCGTATCGAAGATGCTTTGAACGCAACGCGTGCAGCTGTTGAAGAAGGTTTCGTTGCTGGTGGTGGCACAGCGCTTGTTAATGCCATTTCTGCTGTAGAAGCTTTGTCAGAGGCTGGCGATGTACAGACTGGCATTAACACAGTGATTAAGGCGCTTGAATCACCAGTACGTCAGATTGCTGAGAATGCTGGCCTTGAAGGCTCAGTAATTGTCAACAAGTTGAAAGATCAAGACGAAGGATTTGGTTACAATGCGGCAACTGATGAATGGGTTGATATGATTGCCGCTGGTATCGTGGATCCAACTAAGGTAACACGTTCTGCCTTGCAAAATGCAGCCTCTGTCTCAGCTTTGTTGTTGACTACTGAGGCGGTAGTTGCTGAAGAACCAAAAGATGAAACACCTATGCCTATGCCACAAGGTGGTATGCCAGGCATGATGTAATGAAGTGATACAGTCAAACGATAACCTTTTTGATAGGGTTTATCGTTTTTTTGTGAATTGATAAAGCTTCAGGGTTGCGGTATACTGTCATAGAAACTAATTAAGAGTTGCCAGCGAGCAATCATTGGAGGCGTATATGATTATTTACTTTTCACAGGGTGGGCATACGAAAAAGGTTGCAGAGGAGATAGCCAACAAAACAGGCGATCGCTTATATGCTATCGAACCAGTTGTACCCTATCCAAGTAGTACAATATTAGCAACGCCACGTATTACTAAGGAAATTGCTACACAGAGCATACCAGAAGTCAAAAAAGCGCCGACAGATGTGTTATCAGATGATACGATATATCTCGGTTATCCAATGTATGGCATGGACATGGCACACGCTATGCGCGGATTTTTGGCAGTAAATGATTTATCCGGAAAGACGATTAAGCCTTTCATAACGAGCGGAACAAGCACCGTTAGTATGAGTCTCAAAACGCTCCAACAATTAGCCTCAAATAGTGTTATCGATAACAGTTTTGATCCTAAACAGTTATAGAAGTGTTTTTTAATTAAGATGAGTAAAGCGCAGCTGTTTGTAATAAACATAAACTGCGCTTTTTATTGTTGTTTGAATTGTTTTAAAAAGCGGTCGGGGGAGAGATAGATTGTGAATTTTTATAGTGTTAATTTTTTAAGTCAGAATGCTAACTTGAACGATACGATTGTCATTTATACTATGGTAGTTGTTTTTGGATTAATGGCGGTTGGTGCAGTTGCCTCATTACGAAATCGTTATAATACTAAATATCGAGACTTAAGTATTATTGCATTATTGTTGTTTTTATTTTTAGCAGGTGCTAGATATACAGACTATGAACAAGCAAAGTCAAATGATACACAAGTAACGCAGATGCCTTCTTTTGCACAAAAAGTTGCTGAGACACAACATGTAAGTAAAAATGACCTCTATTTTAATCAAAAAACGATCAATGATGGCATGATTGTTAAAATAAAGGACAAGTTTTTTCGGATGACAATTAGTCCTGACCAACAGTCTTATACATTAACGCGAACTTATATTACAGCAAAGGAGATTAACTATATCAAATGACAACCTATTTTCCGATTTTAATTAAATTAGCGATTGGTTTGTTAGCGTTAATTATCCAAATTAATATTATGGGTAAAGGTAATTTAGCGCCTACATCAGCACTAGATCAGGTTCAAAATTATGTATTAGGTGGCATTATTGGGGCAGTGATTTATTCCGATACCATTACTATTTTCCAATTTACGATTGTGCTTATTATTTGGACGATGCTCGTGATGTCGTTGAAATTTGCTAAGCAACATAACAACCTTGTTAAAAAGCTAATTGATGGGCAACCACGCGTCGTGATTGAACGTGGTCAAGTTCGTGTCGATAATGTGTTACGTGCCAGTATGACGGCTGATGAATTAATGTTTAAGCTACGGACACAAGGGATTTATAAAATTGCAGACGTCAAGCGGGCTATTTTGGAGCAGAATGGGCAATTAACTGTGATAGAATTTGGTGATGATAGCATTAAGTATCCCATTATTTACGATGGCCAAATTAATGTGGATGTATTAGAGATGGTTGATAAAACAGAAGACTGGCTCAATGATCAGGTTAAGGCACAAGGTTATCAGCACATTGGCGATATCTTTATTGGTGAATTTATTGATGGTGAGGTGCGGTTAGTTGCTTATCATAAAACTCAAAGTTAGCTGACGATATTTTTCTGGTAAAATAAAAGACTAGAGGTTGAAAAAATGACACCAAAACAGTTTTTAGACTTAGTTGAGATTCGTGTTGTGATTCCTAGTGTGGCCCCTTTAATGGTCGGATTAGCCTATAGTCAGTGGCAATATGGCCGTTTAAATTGGACCAACGCACTATTACTCATAATCGCGACAGTATGCGTTCATTTAGCAGTTAATACATTTAATCGCTATGAAGACTCAAAACGACAAAAAGAAAATGAGTTTTTGCGTGAAGCAGCACAAGGTGAAGTGATTTCTAACAAGCAGGTACTGTACGTTGCTGCAGGGTTGGCATTGATTGCCGCCATTGCTGGTGTTGTAGTTGCTGTGCGTACTGATTATGTGACATGGATTATTGGTATCGTCAGCTTTTTAATTGGTTATTTGTACTCGGCAGGACCCAAACCAATTACTAATACGCCTTTTGGAGAAATTGTTTCAGGCATCACCATGGGTTATTTCATTTTTGTTGCCCAGGTATATGTCAATACACGTATGGTACCGATGCCAAGTGTATTATGGCAATGGTTTATGGTCAGCTTGCCTTTGACAGTGTTTATTGCAGAAATTATGTTGGCCAATAATATCGCAGACCATGCTGAAGATGAACGTAACAACAGACATACGATTGTTCATTATACTGGTATCGCTGCCGCAAAAAAGCTTTATCTATTTTGGGCAATATTAGCCGTGGTGGCGTTGTTGATTGTGACGTACGTTGGTTGGTTACCGGTGACAAGTTATGCAATTATTATTTTGTTACCTTTGATTATCAGTAATGCGCGTCATTTTACTGCCCGGCCAATCAAAAAAGAGACCTTCATATTGGCTATCAAAAACTTAATCATTGTTATGCTCGGTATGACAGTAGCGATTCTTGCTGGTATATTGATTTGAATTAAAAAAGTTAGACCGTTTATGGTCTAACTTTTTTTGTAGTGAAACCTTGTTGAAAAGTAACAGGCAAAGTTGTAATTGTTGCTTGGGATACGGGATGCTGTGACGCCATTTGTTCGTATAATTTTTCCACAGTTGTTTTGGCAATGGCTTCTACAGGCTGACGTATTGAGGATAAAAAAATTTTTTGGCGTTTATAAACATGCGCAGCATCAAAACCAATAATTTGGACAGTGTTGGGAACATCAATATGCTGTTGCATAAGCAGATGCCAAAAATCACTGGCATACTCATCGGCATCTGAAAATATTCCATCGTAAGCAAAATCATGATTGTGAGTATGATTAATAATGAATGCTTCAAAGTCGTTAATGAAATCAGGTGAGTCAGAGGCCAGAAAGGTACTAACTGATAGGTTATTTTTAGTACAAAAATCTTTAAACCCTTTTTCTCGAATACTAGATATATTTTTAACAGGTGCTTTAGAAATAAAGAGCAGTTTCTTGGCACCGAGCGTCTGTAATTGTTTGGCTGCTAATTGACCGCCTGCATAGTTGTCAGATACAACGAGAGGAAATTGAGGCGAAACAGGTTTTTCGATAGCCACGAGTGGAATATTAGGAGAGACAATATCAGCAATATCGGAATATGACATGGTAATAATGCCAGCTACTTTTTGCATATTAGCCATTTGAATGTAATCAATTTCATCTTCGGGATTACTATTAGAATTGCATAAAATCATTTTATAGCCAAATTGATTTAATGATAGCTGCATGTGGTAGCTCAATTCTGAAAAGAAAGGGGTGTTGACCGTTGGAATAATTAGCACAACGTAATTTGACTTGTTGGTTTTGAGCGCTCGTGCAGTAGCATTGGGCACGTAATTTAATTGCTCAATAGCTGCTTCTATTTTCAATTGTGTTGCTGGTTTTGTACGACGACCATTGATGTAATTAGATATCGACCCTCTCGATACTCCAGCAACGCGCGCAACATCATTCATATTAACCACTAGTCATACCTACTTTTATTTTCTAAAAAAACGTCTGATACAGACGTTTTGACATGTTAAGGTTGAAACCTACCTGATAGTATTTTATCAAATAATTCGGAAATTTGCTTTTGTTTCATCTGATCCATTTGACTAATTTCAAGGTGATTAAAATCTTTAATTAAATAATATGTTTCTAAGTAGAGTGTTAATTGTTGTTTGATGAACTGTGTATTCGTTGTTTTCGGCTCTTTTTGTGTATTGCGAATGATTGTCATCGCAAATTCAGTGGGATCGATTTGTAATTTGTCTTCGGATAGCATGTTTATTTCCTCATTTCATTAGTTGCTGAAGGCTGCATCCTCGGCAGCTTCTTTTTGGTGTTTTGCATTAAGTTCTTGTCGCATAATCCGTTCTTTGTTTGGCGTGAGTTGATAGAATAAAATAAGAATAAAGGATAGTACGAGTGCGAGTAATGGGACCCAAACGTAGTTTGCTTCAATACTAAAGAGCGAAGCAGCTGTTTGCGTTTTATTTGGGACGTAGTGACCGATTGAGAGTAGTAGGCCAGTAATGGCGCCACCTAAGCCCATGCCGAATTTTGCTGTAAAACTTGAAGCAGAAGTCACGATACCTTCGGCACGAACGTTATTTTTCCATTCACCATAATCAACGGCGTCAGCTAATAATACCGCGATTAAAGCACCGACAAAGCCGTTACCAAAGTTACCGACAATTGTGCCTAAAATAACAGTTACTGTGCTTAAAGTCCAAGCGCCGAGGCCCAAAATAAGTTGACCGACAATACTAATCAGTAGACCGCCCAGCAAGGTTCGTTTCTTGCCAATTTTTGTTACGACGTAAGGGGTTAAGAAAACAGAGACAAGACCAACGGCATTAAAGAACAGTGCAAGAGAAACTAAACCAGGTTCCTGTAAGTTATATTTGAAGAAGTAAATAGTGACTTGACCTTTAGTTTGCATACCCAGCCAGTAGACAAAATTGAGACCAATCACAATTAACCATGGCCAGTTACGCTTAAGGGCTTTGAGAGATGTTTTAATCGGCAATGGTTTTTGAGACTGCCGTGTTTGGACACGCTCTCTTAAGTTAGCAAAAACAAATAAATAAATGACGAAGAATACCAAAGCAGCAAGGACAGCTAACCAAAAGAAGCCACGCCGTGGATTATTTGCGCCACCAAACAGGCCAACTAATGGTAACGCTATAACAGAAATTAAAGTACCACCAAAATTTGAGAAGAGTGAGCGTATCGTAGATAAGACAACGCGCTCATCAGGGTCTGCAGTCATACTTGGCAGAATCGATGTCAAGGGGATGTTGACGGCCGAATATAACACATCAATACCAATATAGGTGACATAGGCCCAAACGATTTTCCAGGTCATGGGGAGATTGGGTGTGGTGAAACAGAGAATGGTAAAAATAGTAAACGGGGCATTAAACCATAAGAGAAATGGTCGACTACGACCCCATTTTGTATGTGTGTGGTCAATCATAATACCCCAGAAAGGACCATCTAAGGCATCAATAACACGAGCAACTAGCATTAAGGTACCGACAGCGGCAGCAGAAATACCAAATACATCCGTATAAAAATACATTAAATAAGTGCCAATAAGACTAAAAGTAAAGCTGCAGGCAAAGTCACTGGCACCATAACTGAGTCGTTCACGCCAAGGCAGTTTTCCTGTAATATAATTATCCTGTGCATTTATATGATTATCCATGATACAAGACCTCCTTGTTAATCAGTTGCAGCAGTTGATTGATAAAGGTAGACTTTCGTTTCATAAGGGCGTAGTGTGCTGCCTTGATCATCGGTATAATTTTGAACAATTAATTTATGATCACTTGGTATGTCGTAATGGCGCGTGAGTTGATTTGCAGTAAAATTAGCTATGACTAGCAGTGTTTGATCACTGTTTTGACGCGTATAAGCAAAGACTTCTGTATCTTTCTCATTGCCTGTTATTAAACTAAAAGTACCGTTTGTTACAACAGGCAAAGTGTGGCGCCATTTGATGAGTTGCTTATAGAAATTGAAAACAGAGTTGCTGTCTGATAGTTGCTGTTGCGCATTTACCTCGGTATGGTTATCGTTGACAGGCAACCAAGGCTTATTTTGACTAAAACCGGCGTACTGGCTGTTATCCCATTGCATCGGTGTACGTGCATTATCGCGAGAAGTTGTCTGTAAGTAACGTAGCATAGTTTCAGGTGAGACAAGTGCTTCTTTATCAACGAATTCATGATAGGCATTGAGAGATTCCAAATCACGATATTGTGATAAATCATGCCACGCGCTATTGGTCATTCCCAGTTCTTCACCTTGATAAATATAAGGCGTACCTTGCATGAAGTGTAGCATAGCACCAAGCATTTTAGCTGAATAGTCACGATATTGTGGATCATCGTCACCAAAACGTGAGACTGCGCGCGGTTGATCATGGTTGTTCCAATAGAGACTATTCCACGCTTTGCCGGCTAATTGTGTTTGCCACTTAACAAGATTTTCTCTCAAGTCAACTAATGAGACACGACGATCAGACCATTTTCCTAGTATAGGGTTCACATTACCATCTAAGCTGACATGTTCAAATTGAAATACCATATTTAACTCTGAACCATCGAGGTTAGCGTATTTGTCAGCTTGTTCCGTTGTGACACCGGCAGTTTCGCCGACGGTAATCCAATCATATTTTGATAAGACTTCTTGGTTCATTTCTTTGAGATATTGGTGTACATGGGGACCATTGGCAACAGCTTGGCCAGCATCTTCATAAGGTTGGCCTTTACCTGCGTGATCATCTGTTAAATTGTTTGGTTTAGATATTAGTGAAATGACATCCATTCTAAAACCATCAATACCCTTTGCCGCCCACCAATTCATCATACGAAAAATGGCCTTGCGAACTTCCGGGTTATCCCAGTTAAGATCAGGCTGCTCTTTAGCAAATAGGTGTAGATAATATTGTTGGGACTGTTCATCGTAGGTCCAAGCAGGGCCAGAGAAAAACGATCCCCAGTTATTTGGTTCATGACCGTCAACTGGGTCGCGCCAAATGTAATAGTCGCGATAAGGATTGTCTGTTGATGAACGACTTTGTTTAAACCAATCATGATCGCTAGAAGTATGATTAACGACAAGATCCATCATAATCTTTAAACCACGTTGATGAGCTTCAGTAACTAATGCATCAAAATCAGACATTGTGCCTAAGTCAGGGTTGATACTTTGGTAGTCTGAGATATCGTAGCCACCATCAATATTAGCAGTTTTATAGACCGGATTAAGCCAAATCACATCTGCACCTAACTGCTTAATATAGTCTAGTCGACTGATGATTCCACGCAAATCACCTAGGCCATCTTGATTACTATCTTGAAAGCTTTTGGGATAAACTTGATAAATAACGGCTTGTTGCCACCACTTTGAATTGTTCATGTGATACATCTCCTTTATTGTCATAACGACTAAAATGGAACGTTCCATTTATCAACTATAGTATATGCCTAAGTGTCATTTTATGCAAGCGCTTACATTTTTATGTAACAAAAAAAGAGTGACTAATTTGATACTTTTGGAAAGCACCATTGTTAGTGACTCATGAATTGTTTGAACTATATCAGTTTATGCATTGAAACGTTGTAAATCTTCAATACTAGTTACTTGAAAACGCTTTTTCTCAAGATGCTTTACCAGTTTTTGTAGTTGTGGACTATCGACACTAATTGGCAGTGTGAACATAAGTGTTACTGTTTCACTAACGGCTTGTAGGCTTAGTACCGACTCAATGTTTGAATAACGTGCAATGATACCAGAAATGAGCTTGAGATCACCTTGTGTATTATGTGATGCAATCGATACAGCCACACCACCAGTGCGAACAGACCAACTTTGTGACAATAAGTCCATTAAAGCATCATGCGTGAAAATCCCAGTAAAATAATGATTTTCATCTAGAACAGCAATAAATGGTAAATCGCGAATAGCAAAAAATACCTCATAAAACTGACTAGTCGTATAAATGAACTTAGTCGAGTTACGCATGATAGCGGTAACTGGCAAATTCATATCACCTTGCTTTGCAATGTGTTCATAGACGTGTTGTTTGTAAACGTTTCCCCGAAAAAGCTTGCCAGATTCATCTAAAATTGGCATTGTCCGTGTGTGAGCCTCTTCAGGAGAATTAAATAATTCATTTACTTGTGCAATCGTTGTATTTTCAGTTACGGTTGTAATATCTGATTTTGGTGTGATAAATGACTTATGAATCATATCTATATCCTAAAATTAATTTTTTTATCATGAAATAGCCATATATCATGATAACACAGAATTCTGTTATACTGGTATATAAGATTAAGAAATTTATTAAGGACACACGTATAATCAATATGAAGTATGTTATTGGATTGGGAAATATTGGCACGAAATATGAGAAAACACGTCATAATATTGGATTTATGGCAGTAGATAATTTTGCTGAAGCACATCATGTCGCTTTTTCGCCCAGCAAACAATTTGCAATTGTGGGCAAGACATCGACTAATGGGGAGCAAGTGCTAATCGTCAAGCCAACAACCTACATGAATGATTCAGGGAAAGCAGTGCGTGCACTGTTAGACTACTATGGCGGGCACATCGATAGTGATGTTTTAGTATTAGTTGATGATATGGATTTGCCATTTGGCAAGTTGCGTTTTCGAGGCAAAGGGTCAGCTGGTGGGCATAATGGGCTAAAATCTATCATAGCGCATACTGGCTCACAAGCTTTTTTGCGTTTAAAATTTGGGTTAGGTCATCCACAGCATGAGCAAGAGGCTGTGATTAATTATGTTCTTGGTCAGTTTACACGTAGTGAACAACCAGAAATTGATCAAATGCTAGATCGGAGTACACAGGCCATTGACATGTGGCTATCAGGGGCCGAGGTATCACAACTAAGTAATCAATTTAACGGATAATAGGCGGTAGTAAAATAATTATGACAAATGTGTTAACTGATTTTCTAGCACAAACCGACACAATTAAAACATTAAATCAGCATGCGCGCCCAACAACACGACAACTTTTGCTAGGCGTGAATGGTAGTGCTAGAGCTGCAAGCATTGCCGCTTTATATCAGTCAAATCCGCGACAGATGTTAGTCATTACGGACACCCAGGCACATGCTGACCAAATGTTAGCCGATTTATCTGGCTTAACCCCTGAAGCAATAAGCTTTCCGGCTGAAGAATCCTTAGCAACTGAGATGGCCATTAGTTCACCTGAATTACGTTTGCAGCGCGTCTTAACGTTACTCAGGCTGCGTACACAACAGCCATGCATTGTTGTGACTAGTCTTGCAGGTGCCGAACGCTTTTTACCGGAGCCAAGTACTTTAGATCAGGCGTCACTATCGTTGACTGTGCAAGCACGATATGACATTCATCAGATTAAAAATACTTTGATGATGATGGGGTATATACCCACTAAGCTAGTACAAGGACCTGGTGAGTTTGCACAACGTGGTGCAATTGTTGATATTTACCCACTAACTGAAGACAATCCTATTCGATTAGACTTTTTTGATGATGAGCTCGATCAGATTAAAATATTTGATGTTGAGACACAAAAAAGTATCGCTGTGCTTGAAGCGACAACGATACAGCCGGCAACCGACTTGATTGTCTCGGAAACGCGCTATGAGCAAGCAAAACAAATAATTGAAGCACAATTTAATACTTATCGTACGACATTATCAGGCATTGATAAAAAGCATATTACAGAGGGCTTTGCGGCAACGCAATATAGGCTTAGTAATCACACCCGTGATAACCAGCTGTTACCTTATGCACTGCATTTCTTTGGTAAAGAAACCAATTTATTAGACTATTTTGATGGGCAAGCATTAGTCGTTATTGATGAGTATACACGCCTCAAAGAAACAAGATTACAGCAGTTGACGCGTGACCAAGAGTGGTTATCCCATCAACTTGAAACTTATCAAATATTGCCACATCAATCCTTACGTGCAGACTTTGATCATATTGTTTCTAGTATGGCCCAACCATTTATTTACTTAGCTAATTTTCAACGTGGTCTCAATAAAATTCATTTCACTAACATTGTTGAAGTGACGACAAGGCCTGCTACTCAGTATTATGGTCAATTACCGGCAATCAAAAATGACCTTGTTTACGCGCAAGAATCGGGAACAACGGTTGTTATGCTAATTAGTGAACCGCAAAGAAGGCAACATTTCGGTCAATCGTTACAGGACTTAACGGTGCCACTGCATGAATCAAATCATTTATTAGTTAATGAAGTACAGTTGGCAGATGGCAATCTATCAGCTGGATTTGAATGGCCTAAACTTCATTTAACTGTTTTAACAGAGCACGAATTGTTTACCCAGTCGCGGCGGCCTGCACCGCGGCAACGAAAAATAGCCAATGCTGAACGTTTAAAATCATATAACGAGCTCAATGTTGGTGACTATGTTGTGCATATTAATCATGGTATTGGTCGTTATGAAGGCTTACAGACTATCACTGTAGATGGTGGTAAGCAAGATTATTTGTCGATTGCCTACCAAAAAAATGCTAAGATTTTTATTCCAGTCACACAGTTAAACCTGATTCAAAAGTATATTGGTGCCTCGGATGCAGCAAAGGCGCCCAAGTTAAATAAATTGGGTGGTGCAGAATGGGCAAAGACGAAGCGACAAGTTGCAGCCAAAATAGAGGATATTGCTGATGATCTCTTGGATTTGTATGCGCAAAGAGAGGCTTTGTCAGGATATGCCTTTCCACCAGATGACACCGCCCAATTACAATTTGATACTACATTTGGATACCCTGAAACACCAGATCAAATTCGTTCTATTGAAGAAATTAAGGCAGATATGCAAAAAGAACGACCGATGGATCGGTTATTAGTTGGAGATGTTGGTTTTGGAAAAACAGAGGTTGCCTTGCGTGCTGTATTTAAAGCAGCACATGCTGGGAAACAAGTTGCATTTTTGGCGCCAACCACAATTTTAGTGCAGCAGCACTATGAAACGATGCTGGCACGGTTTAGTGACTTTTCAGATATTCGTATTGGCGTCTTGAGTCGCTTCCAAACACCAGCGCAAAATAAAAAAGTGATCAAGGAACTTGAAGCACATGAACTTGATGTAGTGGTTGGTACACATCGATTATTAAGTCAAGATGTTAACTTTGCTGATTTAGGCCTACTCATCATTGATGAAGAACAACGTTTTGGTGTGAAACATAAAGAACGTCTGAAACAATTACGAAACAATGTTGATGTGTTAACGTTGACAGCCACGCCAATTCCCAGAACACTTAATATGGCCATGGTTGGTGCGCGTGACTTATCCGTCATCGAGACGCCACCCGCTAATCGTTATCCAATTCAAACATATGTTCTTGAAGCGGATTGGACAATTGTCAGAAATGCGATTGAAAAAGAATTAGCACGAGACGGTCAAGTCTTTTATCTGCACAATCGTGTGGCAGATTTAGATCGCGTTGCCAGTCAAATAGAAGACTTAGTGCCATCTGCACGTGTAGCCAGTATTCATGGGCAAATGTCAGAAACGCAATTAGAAAGTGTGCTTTATGACTTTTTAAATGGCAACTATGATGTGCTCGTGACCACAACTATTATTGAGACGGGTGTGGATATTCCTAATGCGAACACGCTGATTGTTGAAAATGCTGATCACATGGGGCTTTCACAACTTTATCAACTACGTGGTCGCGTTGGTCGTTCAACACGTTTGGCCTATGCTTACTTTACTTATCCATTCACACGTACACCTAGTGAGGAAGCCGAAAAGAGGCTGGAGGCTATTAGAGATTTCACTGAACTTGGCTCTGGCTTTAGAATTGCCATGCGAGATTTAAGTATCAGAGGTGCAGGTGATTTACTTGGTAAGCAGCAGCACGGTTTCATAGATTCTGTTGGTTATGACATGTATACACAAATGTTAAAAGACGCCGTGGCAAAAAAACAAGGCAAAGTAACGCAAAATCAGCAACCAGAAACAGATACAGAATTGATATTGGGTGTGTTGGCTTATTTGCCTGACGACTATGTTCCTGATAATGCGCAAAAAATTGAACTTTATACGCGTATTAGACAAGCAAAATCAAATGAACAGTTTGAAGATATTGAAGCTGATATGTTAGACCGTTTTGGCGACATGCCAGATGAGGTCGCACGCTTGTTATTGGTTGGGCAAATTAAATCACTAGCTGATCAAACGCAGTTAGTCTATATTAGACGACAAAAAAATCAGTTAACCCTACAGTTTAATCATGATGCAACCGAAAAATTAGCTGGAGAAGCAATTTTTGAAACCTTAGCTGATGTGCCACTTAAAGTCGCCGTCCGAACAGAAGCGGGAGATTTACAGGTGATAATGACGGTTGATGATGTTGCTGAAAGTAGTATATGGTTAATTATTTTACGTCAGTATTTATTGACTGTCTTAGAAAAAGAGCAAAATATGACGAGCAACCAAATTTAATTAAAAGGAAATAAATTATGCGTTTAGATAAATATTTAAAAGTGTCACGCTTAATCAAGCGTCGCACTGTTGCAAAAGAAATCGCCGATCAAGGGCGCATTTCAATCAATGGGAAGGTTGGCAAATCTTCTTCTGATATTAGTACAAATGACATACTAGAAATAAGGTTTGGCAACAAAACACTAACCGTTAAAGTATTGAAAATTGTCGAAACGACTAAAAAAGAGGCATCTGCAGATATGTATGAAGTGATTAGTGAAAAGTATGAGAATGATTTTCGTACGCCGAGTGATGAGACGCCAAAAGTTTAAGTATTGTTAAATATTCTTGTAAAAATGATAAGAACGTGCCAAACTAGGACTAGGTAAAGTTCATGTCGACTCAAAAAAGAAGACAATTGAATAGGCAGCATGTTAATCCTGAAATACAGCAAATTATCCGAAACTCAGAATCGGCAAACATGCAGGCAAGGCGTCACTATAAAAAGGCGCATGCTAGTCGTGAAAAAAAGATTCTGTTTTTTGGCGCGGTCATCGCAACTATTTTTGCAGTACAGCTGCTTGTTAGCCAAGTGAAACTACACACGGCTAATGCGACTTTAACAACAACACAAAGTCGCTTGACATCAATACAAAAAACAAATGATAATCTTAAGGCTGATGTTAAACGCCTGAATGATCCAGCTTATTTGCAGCAAATTTTGCGAGATAAGTACGGTTACACTAAGCAAGGTGAACTAATCTATAATTTGCCTTCGGATAAGCAGTAATAGGGCACCGGAATGGTGCTTTTTCTAATATGATTAATAAAATTGATGAACAATTACGACGCTATGCTTGGGAAGCAACGATTATTGTGGCTGTTTCAGGCGGAGTAGACTCGGTTGTCTTGCTCCATGCTTTGCGTCAATACTTACCTGACACCAAGTTAGTGGTTGCGCATGTTAACTATCATCTTCGTAAAGAAAGTGACGGTGATGCGCTTTTTGTGCGTCAGCTTGCTACGACCTATCAAGCAGCTTTTGAACAAATAGACTGGTCAATTATGCCTAGTCATGCTGTGGAAGAACAAGCACGTGAGTTCCGCTATCGTTTTTTTGCGCGATTGGCTGGCCAGTATCGAACCAAGACTATTGTTGTTGCACACCATGCCAATGACCAGGCTGAAACAGTGTTACTCAAATTAATCCGTGGCGGACGGTTGGAACAGCTGGCGGGGATGTCAGTAAAAAAACGCTTAGTTTTGCGTCCCTTTTTGGGGATAACTAAGCAGCAACTGATAACTTATGCACAACAACATCATTTATCATGGCGCGAAGACGACACTAATTTTGATGCGACATACACGCCTAGAAATCTTTTGCGAAATATTGTCATACCCGAATTGAAGACAATTAATCCGCAAGTGGTTAATCATGTGAATAGCTTTGCCAAGCAAATAGCCGAACAATCTGAACTTATCTCTTTTCAAGCGAAACAGTACTTACCGTTATTGACAAAGGATTGGACCAAAATTCCTGATTTGTGGCTTGAAGTCACGTTAGCCGCTTATTTACATGAGCAGAAGGTATATCGGTTTAAGCAACAGCAATTAAAACAAATTCATCAATTGCTGATTAATGAGAAAAAACCGACTGGTTCGATTCAATTATCTCACACGGTTGTGTTAATTAAGAATTATCGGCAGGTTTATCTTAAAAAAACAACAGAAATACCAAATACAGTGCAAGATTTGCCGACACTTATGTTAAAATTAAATCAATGGCAAAATTTTGCAGATGATGTATATTGTTGGACAACAAATCAGCCAGTTAACTCTGACAATAGTTTTGTCTTTGGCTTGGTTGATGAGCTGCCAGCTATATACTTGCGCCCAGTAAAAACAAGTGATAAACTTGCACTCATACATGGGCATAAAAAACTGCGACGCTTAGCGATTGATGAGAAATTATCACAAAATGAACGGCATGATATGGTCGTTTTATCAACACCAAATGACGATGTGATAGCCGTACGTGTTCGTCAGCGTTGGCGTTTAAGTGCAAATTTTGTCAGCAAACAAGATGCAACCAATTATTGGCTTGCATGGCGAATTGAGGAAAAGTAGTGGATAACGATATACAAGAAGTGTTATTTGACCAGGCTAGTATTCATAATGCTGCCTCACGCTTAGGTCAAAAAATTACACAAGATTATGCAGGCGAAAAACCGATTGTTTTGTCAGTGTTGAAGGGCGCGTATCTTTGGACAGCTGACTTGTTGCGAGAAGTTGATTTATACGTTGACTTAGAGTTTATTAACGTATCTAGCTACCATGGTGGCGTTAAAAGCACCGATGAAATTACACTGGTGACAGATATTCGTTCCGATGTTAAAAATCGACAGGTCATCATTCTTGAAGACATTGTTGACACTGGACAATCATTGTTGTTCATGAAAGATTTGTTACGCAAGCGTGGTGCAAAGTCAATTAAAGTAGCAACCTTGTTAGATAAAAAAGAAGGTCGTAAGGTATCAATTGATGCTGATTATGTCGGCTTTGATGTGCGTAACGAATTTGTTGTTGGCTATGGTTTAGACTACAAAGAAATGTACCGAAACTTGCCATATGTTGGTATTCTGAAAAAAGAAGTTTATACTGACTAACTTCTAGAAATTGGGGAAACTTAATGAATAATAATCCAAAAGGTGGTTTCTTAAAAAGTTCTGTCTTCTATATTTTCATTTTCCTAGCTGTCGTTGGGATGATTTATGGTTTGTTTGGTAATGATAAGTCATCTTCTAAGACACTAACGTCAAGTGAATTTATGAAGGCACTGAATGACAAGGAACTTAAGTCAATTACAGTGCAACCTGGAAATGGTATCTATAATGTTTCAGGTGAGTATCGTACGGCACAAAAGACGAAGGCTGACAAGGGATTAAGTTTCTTGCAGTCATCTCAAAAAGTAACACGCTTCAGTTCTACATTGCTACCTAACGATGCTTCTCTGAAGTCAGTGACACAAGTTGCTTCATCAACTGATACGGATATGGTTACAAAGCAACAAGAGTCGTCAGGCTTTTGGCTAAATTTGTTAGTATCGTTGATACCTGTTTTGCTTATCGTGGCAGTATTTTATGTCATGATGAGCCAGGCTGGGGGTAAAGGCGGCCAAGGTGGCATGATGAGCTTTGGAAAATCAAAAGCAAAGCCATCTGATCCTAAAGACAACAAAGTTCGCTTTTCTGACGTCGCTGGCGCCGAAGAAGAAAAACAAGAATTGGTTGAAGTTGTTGAGTTCTTAAAGTCACCTAAGAAGTTCGTCAATCTTGGTGCCCGTATTCCAAAAGGTGTTTTGCTTGAGGGACCTCCGGGAACTGGTAAAACATTATTAGCTAAAGCAGTCGCTGGTGAAGCGAGTGTCCCATTCTTTTCAATGTCAGGTTCTGACTTCGTTGAGATGTTTGTTGGTGTTGGTGCTTCACGTGTACGTGATTTGTTTGAAAATGCTAAAAAGTCGGCACCAGCCATTATCTTTATTGATGAAATCGATGCCGTTGGTCGTCGACGCGGTACAGGCATGGGTGGCGGAAACGATGAACGTGAACAAACACTTAACCAAATATTGATTGAAATGGATGGTTTTGAAGGATCAGAAGGTGTCATTATTTTGGCTTCAACTAACCGTTCTGATGTGCTAGATCCAGCATTGCTTCGTTCTGGTCGTTTTGACCGTAAAATTTTAGTTGGGGCACCTGATGTTAAGGGCCGTGAAGCTATCTTAAATGTTCATGCCAAGAACAAGCCATTGGCAGATAATGTTGATTTGAAAGCCATTGCGCAGCAGACACCAGGGTACGTTGGTGCCGATTTGGAAAACTTGTTGAACGAAGCTGCTTTACTTGCAGCACGTCGCAATAAGAAAAAAGTTGATGCAGCAGATATTGATGAAGCTGAAGATCGTATTTTCCAAGGCCCAGCAAAAACAAACCGTGGTATGTCAGAGCAAGAGCGTCGAACAACAGCATACCACGAAGCGGGTCATGCATTAGTTGGTTTGGTACGTTCAGAAGCATCAGTTGTCCGTAAAGTAACGATTGTACCACGTGGTCGTATTGGTGGTTATGCATTGATGACGCCTAAAAATGATCGTTACAACTTACGCTACTCTGAGGCAAAAGAGCAGCTAGCTGGTTTGATGGGTGGTCGTGCCTCGGAAATATTCATGTTTAATGAAGCTAGTTCTGGCGCGTCAAACGATTTTCAACAAGCTACTGGTTTAGCAAGACAGATGGTTACGGCATTTGGTATGTCTGACAGAGTTGGTATGGTACAGCTTGAAGGTAATGCCAGTGTCGGTTACGCTGAACAGGCTGGGAATCGTAGTTATTCTGAAGAAACCGCAAGATTGATTGATGAAGAAGTGCGTCGTATTACGAAGGAAGCATTTGAAGACGCTTCAGCAATTCTTTCTGAACATAAGGATAAGCTGGTTGCGATTGCCGAAGCATTGCTAGAAGTTGAAACATTGGACGAAAAGCAAATTAGAGATATTTACGAAACTGGTAAATTTACACGTAAAGATATACAAGATGATGATGAACTGGCAACAGCTAAATCATTTGAAGAAGCAAAAGCAGCCGTTGATGCTAAAGATTCAGAGGCTGAAGAGCGTTATGAACATCACGATGAACCAAAAAAACAAGATGATAGTCAGTCAGAAGTTGAAACACCAGATGATGCGCCAATTGATGACAAAAACGATAAAAATAAGTAAAATGATAGTTGGCGTTTAACGTCAACTTTTTTATTTTAATGACGCATGGCGTAGAAAGTATATTATGGCAGATCAATTTATTAAAACAGTGACAAAAAACAAATTTTTTCGAGCATATGCATTAGATGGGACGCAGCTTGTTCGTGCTGCAGCTTTGACACATGACACATCGCGCTTAGGAGCGATTGTTTTAGGGCGTGGTATGTTGGCAACGACATTAACTGCTCAATCAGTCTTAAAGGGCGAAGAACGACTTGCTATTCAAATTAATGGCCGTGGCCCAATTGGGAATATTGTGGTCGAGGCAGATGCTAAGGGTAGCGTTCGCGGTTACGTGACCAACCCGCAAGTTGCATCAATCGTTGATGACAAAGGACAATTGGATGTTGCGCAAGCTGTTGGTTCAAATGGTTTCTTACAAATAACTAAGTTTGCACCTTATTCAGATCCTTATATAGGGCAGAGTCAGCTGGTCTCAGGCGAAATAGGTGATGACTTTACCTATTACTTGGCGCAATCTGAACAAATACCATCAGTTGTTGGTGTATCAGTTTATATGAACGCTGATAACACAGTTGAAGCTGCCGGTGGTTTTCTCATTCAAGCATTACCGGATGCAACCGACGAAGCACTTGATACCCTAGAAAAAGCGTTAAAGCAAATGAAGCCCTTGGCGGATATGCTAGTTGATAGTTACACACCACTAGATATTTTAGAAGAAATTTTTGGTAAAGGTGAAGTCGAGATACTACAAGTAGCAGGGGTTGGTTTAGCTGCAGAGCCATCAAAAGCGGCTTACCGGGATATGTTGACAACTTTGCCCGCAGAAGAAGTACAAGCGATGATTGATGAAGATGGCGGTGCGGAGGTTGTGGGTAAGTTCTCTGGTAAACGGTACTTTTTCACAGCTGAAGAATTAAGCCGTATTGTTGCAGAAATTAAGAAGAATAATCAGGACTAACCTTTGAGGTTAGCTTTGTTTTTTGGTATAGTTATTATTAGTGAGAACTTTTAGAACTGGTTAATATAACCAGAATAATATGGAGGAAACGTGCTCAATTCAGAGCACTTTATACACATGGCAGAAGAAAAAGCCCTCAACGATCAAATGCTGGCTCGTCGTCAAAAATTAGCAACTATTGTTGATGATTTGCATTTAGATCCATTTGGTAAGCGTTTTGAGCGTACAGCAAAGGCGCAGGAATTACACGATTTATATGACAACAGTACATTGGAAACGCTCGAATCAGAACAACATGAAGTTGTGATTGCTGGTCGTATGATTGCTAAGCGTGGTGCAGGGAAAGTGATTTTTGCTGATTTCCGCGACGTTTCAGGCAAAATTCAAGTCTATGCTAAGCGCGATGATTTGGGTGAAAATTATCCAATTATTAAGCGAGCTGATTTGGGCGATTTCCTTGGTATTAAAGGAATTATAATGAAAACTGAAGCGGGTGAATTAACCGTTTTGGCAACCGAATTAACGCATTTAACAAAGGCTTTACGTCCCATGCCTGACAAGTTCCATGGTATTGCTGATGTTGAAACTCGCTATCGCAAGCGTTATTTAGATTTGATTGCTAATGAGGAATCATTCAAGAAATTCCAATTACGCTCGAAGATAATCTCAGCAATTCGTGCTTATATGGATTCACAAGACTTTATGGAAGTTGAGACGCCAATTTTACAAACAGAAGCTGGTGGTGCTGCTGCGCGGCCATTCATCACACATCATAATGCACTTAATATTGACATGTATATGCGAATTGCGACTGAATTGTACTTGAAGCGTTTGGTTGTTGGTGGCTTTGAACGTGTTTATGAGATTGGCCGTATTTTCCGTAATGAAGGTATGGATCCTAAGCATAACCCTGAGTTTACAACAATGGAGACATATGCTGCATATATGGACTTCACAGACGTTATGGACGAAACTGAAGGCATATTCAAGGCAGCAGCTTCGGTAGTCTCTGACGATTTAAAAGTGACGTATCAAGGGACAGAAATTGATTTGGGTTCAAACTTTGCGCGTAAGCATATGGTTGACTTGATTAAAGAACAAACAGGTATTGATTTCTGGCAAGACATGTCTGTCGAGGCAGCACAAAAGTTAGCTGACGATAAGCATGTTAAATACGAAAAATATTGGGGTGTTGGTCATATTATCAATGCATTCTTCGAAGAGTTTGTTGAAGACACACTGGTACAACCAACCTTTGTTTACGGTCATCCCGTCGAAGTATCGCCATTGGCTAAACGTAACGCTGAGGACTCTCGTTTTACAGATCGTTTCGAACTGTTTATCATGGGTAGCGAGTATGGCAATGCCTTCACTGAGTTGAATGATCCCATTGATCAGCGCGCACGTTTCGAAGCGCAAGTTGCTGAACGTGAAAATGGGAATGATGAAGCAGAAAATATCGATGAAGATTTCATTGAAGCACTTGAATACGGTATGCCGCCAACAGGTGGTTTGGGCATTGGCATTGATCGTTTGGTCATGCTGCTGACAGATTCTGATACGATTCGTGATGTTTTGCTTTTCCCAACAATGCGTTAAATTGTAAAAACTAATTATCAAAAACGCTTGACACATCGCCTAGTTATTCGTTATAATAATTAAGTTGTGTTAAGCAATTATTCCGACTTAGCTCAGTTGGTAGAGCACCTGACTGTTAATCAGGTTGTCGCCGGTTCGAGCCCGGCAGTCGGAGTTATATGAGAAGCAAATCTTAAAAGATTTGCTTTTTTTGTGCCATTTTTCTGGGTATCTTTATCGAAAAAAGTGTTGACATTTTTAGTCAAAACTGGCATAATTAAATAGTTGTGTTAAGCAATTATTCCGACTTAGCTCAGTTGGTAGAGCACCTGACTGTTAATCAGGTTGTCGCCGGTTCGAGCCCGGCAGTCGGAGTTATCAGGTAACCTCAGTGTTATCTACTTGCCGATGTAGCTCAGTTGGTAGAGCACGGGTATCGTAAACCTGGGGTCGGAGGTTCGATTCCTCTCGTCGGCATCAGTTTAAAACCTTCAATCATGAATGATTCGTGATTGAAGGTTTTTTTGTAATGTTGAGACTAATTGATTAGCTCAGTGTTATGTTGGTAATTTGAAAAATAAGCAAATGACGAGGTACAAAATACTTACTAACAAAAGATAAAAACAATTTGATTACAATATGTTGTTATTCTTATTAAAATGGCTGTTATTGCGAATCGATGTGATACAATAATGGCGGTGTAATTGACTTGCCTGATGACTCAGTGGTGATGGTCTACTTGTTTGCAAAATAGCTAAGTACTAAGTATTTCAACTTACTGCTTCCCATTGGTGCCAAAGGTATAGCCGTTTAATAATGGGAGAAAATCATGTTTAAACCTTGGTCTATTTTATCAACGTCTGTTATCATCGCAACAGCACTAACTACTATCAGTTTAAAGCAAGCAAGCGCGGATACAATAACTGGCGCAGCAGTAGCCGACAATAAAACGCAGACAGTAACAACGCCAATAACAGCTGACGCTACTATGGTGTTAACTGCAACTGATGTTAACCGTCACCAAAATGTTGCAACGGTAACGAGTAAAGTACCTGATAAAGCCAGTGACACAAAAAATGATGTTTCAGTAACAACGGCTAGAGATAAGAGTCAGAAACAAGAGATTGTTCAAACCCCAGACAAACAAACGAGTGCTGGCAATGATATACCAACAGATATACAAGTCTCTCATTCAGTGGCGCGTGATGACACATCTGCTACTGAAACGACAGACACAGACAAGACATCGGAATCTGCCAGTGCTGGTAAGGTAGTGGTCAATCAAGAGACACATGAACATACTAATTCTCTGCAAGTAGCAACATTAACTAGTTTTCAAAACCAAAGGACCTTTCGGGATTCTAATCGGGATTCTAAAATACAAGCTCGTTCTGGCTGGGTAAATGATAATGGTCAAAGAAAGTACCAAGAAAATGGTCATTTTATCAGTGGTGAGAAGAAAATAGATAACTACTGGTATAATTTTGATAACAACTATGTCATGTCACGTGGTTTGACACAATTACCAAATAAAATCGTGTACTACAATGCGCAAACTGGGCGAATGGTGTATGGGTATCTTTGGTACAATAATGATTTTATGTACTTTGATGATTATGATGGTCACATGATTAAGGGTGAACGGCATTACGGTAATAACAGCATGGAGTATTACGATAATTCTGGTATGCAAGTACGTGATGCTTATGTCTGGGCTGGTAACACATTTTATTATATGAAGCCAAATGGCGATGCGGTTAAAGGTGTGCGTTATTATGGTAATGGCAATATGGAATTTTATGGTGATGATTTCAAGCAAGTACGTAATAATTATGCACAAGATGCTGCTGGCCGATATTATTTAACTAGTAATGGGGATGCTTTCAAGGGTGTTCGCAACGTTGGTAATAGTTTTGAAATTTACGGTAACGATTATAAACAAGTTATCAATCAATATGTCGCTACTGGCAGTACCTTTTATTATATGGATCAAAATGGTCTGGCGATTAAAGGGATTCGCCATTATGGCAATAATAACATGGAGTACTATGGTAGTGATGCCAAACAAGTTCGAGACGCCTATGTTCACGACAATGGTGTGCTATACTATATGAAATCTAATGGCGACGCGCTGAGAGGCTTTCGGCATTATGGCAATAACATGTTAGAGTACTATGGAGATAATTTTGTTCAGTACCGTGACAAATACTTAATATACGGTCATAAAAGATACCATTTTGGCCGGTGGGGTGACGCTGACACGATTGATACTGTTGATGCCAATGGCAATGTGGTCGCCGTATCGAAATTCAACGTCTGGGACACAGCTTATATAACAAAGTTTGCTGATTCAACATTAGGCGGTAGTCATGACTTGAAGCAGCTGGCTGGACAAAATGTTACAATTCTCAACAAGACACAGACGAATTATTCAAATTCTTCATACTATTATACGGTTAGGCTGGCTAATAATAACATTATTAGTCATGTTTTAGAGCAAGACTTACAATCGTCTCCGGTACAATTTCACGTGGATGTTAATCAAGTCATTAATTGGTTTGAATATAATAAGGGTCGTTTGACTTATTCAATGTATGGTTCACGTAATGGCGCCGATGGTACAGCCGATTGTTCTGGTTCAATGACACAAGCTTTGTATGAGGCTGGGGCTAAACCATATGATTACTTGTACAGTACAGAGTCATTACATGATTATTTGACAAATAATGGATTCAAATTAATTATTGAAAATGCTTCTAGTTGGGATGCCAAACGTGGCGATATTGTGATCTGGGGTAAGCGCGGATTTAGTGAGGGAGCTTTTGGTCACGTTGGGATTATGACCACAACAGAAAATGACCCATACTTTATTTCAACATGTTATTTAACAGCAGGGGCAAAAGGATCAGCTGTTCAAGAAGTGCGTTATAATGAATTTGCGCAACGTGACAGTTACCCGTATTACTATGTTTATCGTCAAATGTAAGTTATTAAAAGCCGAAGGGCTTTTTTTCATTGCTTTCTGAAAATATTTGTTATAATGACAGTAGCAACACAGAAAGTTTTGAGTATTCATACGTTAATTTGGCGCAGCCATTAAAGGGGTAGCAAGAAATATGAATATGATTTTTAACATACTAGCTGACTTACACTTAGAAATTATATATCGAAAAATACGCTCAAGAATTGTAACTAGTTCGCCATAGATTTTTTCATGCGCACGTGTATATATTGTGCTATCAAGCTGTCTCCAAAAATTTAAACGATAATCACAATAGGCATTGTGCGCATTTATCAGCTTAATGAGTCTAAATGACAATTGTTGAAAGTGAGTTGGCGCATGAATAGCGATTATTTGTACAAAGTCATTAAACACGCATTGTTAAAATTACAGGCAAAAGCTAATCAAAATGAGGCTGAGAGAGAAAAACTTATACCATATATTAAAAATTACCAAAAAGACCTAACAACACTTAAACGTAAGCAACGCGCAGTTCATCCAAATGATCTTAATAGTGGCGATTTAGCCGTGCGCTATGAAACACAAGTTGCCGTTGCCGACCACGAAGTTATCTTAATTATGCGAAAAACTGAACGGATAATTCAGGATCTGGCTAAGTGTCCGAGACGCGGTATTGCTGTTAATTATTAATATAAAAGAGACGTGCAATCTATTAATGGATTGGACGTCTCTTTTAAAATGTCGTTAAGCTGGCTTAAATTTAACAGTGAAAGTTAGCACACTCGCAATGACTAATATGACAGCCACGAAACTATATGGCAAAAAACTATTAATGTCCAGTAGCACACCGCCCAGAACAGGACCAATAATATTACCGACACTTGTCAAAGACATATTTAAGCCATTAATAAATCCTTGTTGTTCATTATCAATTTTGGATAGCATAGTTGTGATGGCGGGTCGTAGAATATCAAAACCAACGAAAATAATTAAGGTAGCGATAAATACTTCCCATTTGCTTTGCGAGAATAAAATCCACAAAATAGCAACAAATCCAGCCATAAAGCTGATACGAATGACCATCAGCTCACCGACTAACATGACGAGCTTTTCAAACAAAATAACCTGGAAAAAAAGAGATACGGCACCGTTGATTACTAAAAACCAAGCAATTTCTGTTAAATTAAAACCACGAACATCATGAAAGTATAGGCTGAACATATTCTCAAAGGCAGACAAACCAAACGATGCCACAAAAATCATTAATAAAAGCATGACTAATGCGACTGTCCAAAAATTACGAATAGTTTTAGTCTGAGATTGTGTCGTCTCAGCAATATTTTTGACGCGTAAGTCCTCGTCTTTTGGCATGAATATCATAAAAATGAGGAAAGCAGTGGCACCGAGTACAGCTGAACCAACGAAAGGCAGTGTATGATTAATATTAGCTAAAACACCACCAATACCAGGGCCTAAGATAATACCACCACTAAAAGAAGCGGATAACCAACCAATCACACGCGCACGATTATCGTTAGTTGTCATATCGGCTGCTAGTGCGGTAATTGAAGGAATTGACAATGCTGCCGCAAGACCACCTAATGCGCGAGCTAGGTTGAGTAACCACAAAGCATTGCCTATGCCAAAAGCGAAAACAGCTTCCGATACAGCAAAAAAGAATAAACCAGCAGCAATTAAGGGGACACGCGCAAATTTATCAGAAATTTTACCAATAATGGGTGAGGCCACAAATTGTACAGCTGCAAACAGTGCAGCCATAATGCCCATATCAGTGGCTGTCAGTCCCATATCATCTTTGATATAGGGTTCAACTGGAATAATGAGACCAATACCCAACATAATGAGTAATTGTGATCCAACTAATAAAGTTAATGCACGTTTTTGAATCTTTGTCATGAAATGTTCACGCTCTCTTTCAGTATTAAAAAAGTGTATAAAAAAGAGGACGTCGCATTGACAACGTCCAATCTATACCCATTCTGCAGGGTTAACGCATACGTGAAGTCACGTCGGTATTTACTTAATCACTATACAATATCATCAAAAAAAAGTTGTGTCAACTAGTCAAGCTGGCGTAGTAAAATAGCAGCGAGGAAACGATAACGGTATACTAAAATAGGTTATCGCGCTAACTGCGTATAAATGACGTACCAATTGACAAAAAAGACAATTACAAAGCAAACAATTGACGATTATTTTCATGAAAAGAGATATGTTTGTAACATATAACCTGTTATGATAGAAGAATATGTTTAATCATAAATGGAGAAATAGAGGAGTAAACATGGCGACAGATCAAAAACTTAATCGGACCATGACGTTAGTCCCTGCGATTTCAACTGTGATGGGTACAGTGATTGGGGCAGGGGTATTCTATAAGGCATCGAGTGTAGCTGATGCAACTGGTTCGACAAGCATGTCGTTGTTTGTATGGTTAGTTGGTGGATTAATTAGTTTAGCAGCTGGTTTGACAGGCGCTGAATTGGCGGCCGCTTTGCCACAAACGGGTGGGATGCTTGTCTATATTGAACGTGCCTATGGCAAGCTAGCAAGTTATTTATTAGGTTGGGCACAAATTATTATTTATTTCCCAGCCAGCATTGCAGCTAAGGGTGTCATCTTTGGGACACAGGTCGCTAATTTGCTACATTGGGGTAGTGCGGCGATTATTCCTTCTGGTATTGCCGCTTTGGTATCAGTTGCAATGATTAATATGTTGGGTTCAAAAATTGCTGGGCAGTTCCAGTCAATTACATTATTTTTCAAACTAATACCACTAGCTTTAATTATTATTTTTGGCTTATTACAGCCAGGCGGGGTTGATGTCAGCTTATTCCCTGTGTCACCTGGACACGCAGTTGGCGGTTGGGCAACTGCGATGGGTGCTGGATTATTAGCCACAATGTATGCTTATGATGGTTGGATTCACGTGGGTAATATCGCCGGTGAAATGAAAAATCCAACCCGTGATTTACCACGTGCGATTGCTGGTGGCTTACTAGGCATCATGATTATTTATTTGTTAGTTAATTATGCTTTCTTGCATGCATTACCATTTCATGCTATTCAAGGCAATCAAAACACCGCTATGGATGCTGCACAACAAATATTTGGTGGTTTCGGTGGTAAATTAATTACAATAGGTATCTTAATCTCAATTTATGGTACTTTAAATGGTTATACCATGACCGGAATGCGCTTGCCCTATGCTATGGCATTAGAAAACAGCTTGCCATTCTCAAAACATTTAGTTAAACTTAATCGTTTCAAGATTCCTTATATTGCTGGTATATTTGAATTGATAGTGGCGATTGCTTTGATGTTTGTCGGTGGGTTTGATACATTAACTGATATGCTGATTTTTGTGATTTGGTTATTTTACACAATGGTCTTTATTGCGGTGATTAAGCTGCGTCGTACAGAACCAGACTTAAAGCGCCCATACCGTGTGCCATTTTATCCGGTTGTGCCAATTATCGCTATTTTAGGTGGTGTATTCATTATTGGCATGACATTGATGACTGAATTTAAATTAGCTATGATTGGTGTCTTGGCAACATTAGCTGGGTTGCCACTGTACTATTTCATGCAAAAGCGTAAATAAATCAGTAAAACGTCTGACGATTGTCAGGTGTTTTTTATTTTCGCCAACCACGCTTAAAAGCGAACCAGTAGCATTTTGAAAAATGACATGGTAAAATTTTATTAATTAAATCTTTTTTGCTCAGTATTGACATGCTTGCGGGAGTAGCGGCACAAATGTGTGGGAAACTGACTAACTGGGTAATCTAATATCTAGCGGCCAACCTTAAACAGCAAGACGCAAAGTAAATTTCTCTTAAAGGAGTGTGTCATATGAGCATACAAACTAGTGAAACGGACGACGGGCCGTTATCGCCTGACATTAAGTTTCACAATCAAGAATGGTCCCAAGTTGTTGATGAACTATCAACGCCGTATCCTGATGGTTTAAGTACCAAGGAAGCAACTGATAGGTTACACAGCAATGGGTATAATGAGGTGACGTTAAAACCAACACCAAAATGGGTCATGTTTTTACGGCAATTCAATAATATCATTGTGTATATTTTAGTTGTTGCCGCTGTTTTAACGTTATTGATGAGGCATTACTCTGACTCAGTGGTTATTGGATTAGTCGTGGTTATTAATGCGCTAATTGGCTATTTACAAGAAGTTAATGCAAGTAATGCACTTGAAAAGATTAAGCGCATGTTGTCAGTGGAAGCAACAGTGATTCGACAGGGACAACGTGTAGATATACCAGCGCGTGAATTAGTGACTGGCGATTTAGTATACTTAGAGGCTGGGGATAATGTCCCTGCAGATTTACGATTATTAGATGTTGATAACCTACGCATACAGGAGTCATCCTTAACCGGGGAAGCAGATTCGGTTTTAAAAAATGATGCTGTATTATCTGCTAATATGCCATTAGCTGAGCGCTATAATATGGCCTATGCTTCAACAGCAGTGACTAACGGTAGTGCTACAGGTATTGTTGTGGCTACAGGGCTACAAACACAAATTGGACAAATTTCTCAAAGTGTATCAGATGTCGCTGGAAACAAATCACCATTAACGCGAGAATTAGATAAACTGGGACATGGCATTTCTTGGTTTATTGTTGCGGCTTCTGTTGTGATGTTTGTTATTGGATGGTTACTAGATATTTATACATTGCCAACTTTGGTAATGGCTATTATTGCTATGATTGTTGGTTCAATGCCGGAAGGCCTTCCAGCTGCAACATCAATTATTTTGGCAACTGGTGTACAGAAGTTAACCAAAAAACATGCGATTGTAAAAACTTTACCTGCTGCTGAAACACTGGGAGCCGTTGATATTATAGCTTCTGATAAGACTGGGACGCTCACAAAAAATGAGATGACGGTGCAAGATATTGTGATTGATGAGAAACATTATCAAGTCACAGGAACAGGTTATGCACCCAATGGTCAAATTCTATATAACCAACAACCAGTTGAATTATCACAAGATAAACCACTAGCTATGTTTTTGACTATGGGGCATCAAGCTAATGATACGTTTTTAACAGAAACAAATGGTATTTGGGAAGTTAATGGTGAACCAACGGATGCAGCATTCTTGTCAGCTTATTATAAAGCTTTTGGACAGAAAACACCTCAGTTAGTAGAAATAGATCGTATTCCTTTTGATTCAGATTATCGGTATATTGCCAGATTAGTTGAAAACCAGAAACACGCACGTTTTATTGCTATAAAAGGTTCCCCGGACAAATTATTTGACTTAGCAGCGCATGATGATCAGTTCGATCGTCAGTATTGGGAAAAACAAGCGACTCATTTTGCGCAACAAGGTAAACGTGTGATTGCTGTGGGTTACTTAGACGTTGCTACTACATTGTCTGAAGTGACACATGAGCATTTAGTTGTTGAAGGGATTAAATTGCTTGGTTTGGCAGCTATTATCGACCCACCACGGCCAGAGGTAGTTGAAGCAATTGCTGACATGCGACGGGCAGGCATTCGCGTTAAAATGATTACTGGCGATAGTGCGGATACAGCCAGAGCCATTGGTAGTCAACTCGGCCTTGCTAATAATATTCAAGCAATGACAGGCGCTGAGGTAGAAAGCCTTTCTGATCGTGCCTTAGCAAAAATCGTTCCAAAATATGATGTCTTTGCTCGTACCACCCCACAGGATAAGTTACGCATTGTTGCTGCTTATCAAGCTAACGGTCTTGTAACGGCGATGACTGGGGATGGCGTTAATGACGCACCAGCGTTAAAAAAGGCAGATATTGGCGTTGCTATGGGGATTAAAGGTACGGATGTTGCCAAAGATTCTGCGGATATGGTACTAGCAACCGATGATTTCTCAACGATTAAAGTAGCCATTGCACAGGGACGCCGCTTGTATGATAATATTCGTAAAACAATTTTATATTTATTACCTACAAGTTTTGCTGAGGGGCTGATTGTGGTCTTTAGTATCTTGCTACGCCAACCAATGCCGCTAACAGCAACACAATTATTGTGGATAAATATGGTGTCAGCACTGACGTTACAACTTGCCTTGATTTTTGAACCAGCTGAACCAGGTATTATGACAAGACCACCACGTCGGGCCTCGGCAAAACTGATGACACGTCATGATGTTATTCAGATGGTTTATGTAAGTGTAATTATTGCTGCGGTAGCTTTAGGCGTCTTTGAATACCTTAATGGTAAAACGAGTTTTGCTGTTGCCAGTACGATGGCAGTGAATGTGATTATTTTCGGGAAAATTTTTTATCTTTTTAATATTAGAACAGCAGCGCCTGCGCTAAGTCGTTCATTTTGGACGAATCCAATGGCATTTGTGACAATTGCTGTGATGATTCTATTACAGTTGGTTTTCACCTATGTGCCATTTATGCAAAGTGTCTTCTCGACGGCTGCATTGCGTCTAGAAAACTGGGGGGTTATTATCGCAACAGGCACAATTGTCTTAATTATTGCAGAATTAGATAAATACCGACGTCTTTTCAAGAGTCGTCATTAAGTAACAATATATCATACGATAATAGCTGGAAGGTCGCTTAATGAGTGGCCTTTTTGCTATAATAAAAATGGTATACCCATTTAGGGCAATAATTTGAGATAGGTAATGACATGGCAAAAGTTAGATTTCACATTGCATCACAAACAGAATTAGTCCTTGATCAAGAAGCTCGTATCGGGGATGTGATTGATTTGACTGATGAACAAAATATTGATACGTCTATTATTAATGGTAAGATTGCAGATATTTTAGATGATAAGTTGGTGCAGGCCAAGGTGGAATGGCAGGCACAACAAGAAAAGCAAGCGCAAATAGAATTAGAAAACCAATTACAAGCGCAAAAACAAAGTTTACAAGAACAACTTAATGACAAGTCACAACAAATTGTGGCACTAGAGACCAAATTAACAGCATTATCACAACAAAATGAGGCTGAACTACAATCAAAACTTATACAAAAAGACCTTGATTTGCAAGAAACATTAGCTAAAAAGCAGGCTGAAATCGTTGAATTACAAGCTAAAATTGATGCTGTGAAACAACAAAGCCAATCTGAATTGACAACAACTTTAATCAAAAAAGACGCAGAAGTGCAAAATGAATTAGCTACACGAGAAAAGGTTTTAGCCGAACTGCGCTCACAATTACAGCTCAAGGAACAAGAAAAACAATTACAGCTAGCTAGTGTTAAAAATGACTATGAAACACAACTTAAAACAGCTAATGAACAAGTTGAATTCTATAAAGATTTTAAGGCACGTCAGTCAACTAAGGAAATTGGAGAAAGTCTAGAGCAATATGCCATGACAGAATTTAATAAGATTCGGCCATATGCTTTCCCAAATGCTTATTTTGAGAAAGATAATACCTTGTCGGAAACCAATTCCAAAGGCGACTTTATTTTTAGAGACTACCAAGATGATTTAGAGTTTATTAGTATTATGTTCGATATGAAAAATGAGGCTGATACAACAGCTTCTAAACATAAAAATACTGATTTTTTTAAAGAATTAGATAAGGACCGCCGAGAAAAGAAAACCGAATATGCAGTTCTAGTGTCCATGTTGGAAGCCGATAGCGACTTATACAATACCGGTATTGTCCAGGTGCCGGATTACGATAAAATGTACGTGATTCGACCACAATTTTTTATTCAATTTATTGGTGTGTTGCGTAATGCGGCACTCAATTCAGTTAGTTATAAAAAAGAACTAGAACAAGTTAAAGAACAAAACATTGATATTACACATTTTGAGAGTGATTTGACCCAATTTAAAAATGCGTTTGGTAAAAATTACGAAAGTGCCTCAAATAACTTTAAAAAAGCAATTGAGGAAATTGATAAGTCAATCGCCCGAATGGAAGCTGTTAAACGCGCGTTGACAACTTCGGAAAATCAATTACGGTTAGCCAATAACAAGTTGGAAGATGTGAGTGTTAAGAAACTGACAAGAGGCAATCCAACGATGAAGGCAAAGTTTGATGAGACTAAACGAGTGTAAATATTTTTTCTAGTTAGTTGGTTTATATGCTTAACTAAATTTAGTTGAGTAAAATTCAAAAAACAACTTATTGCTTCTTTTTATTTTTGGGGAGAAAGATAATCGACTTATGAATTTACACAAATTAATTAAACAAAAATGAGAAAATAAAGCTTTGTTAAAAAACGTGATTAATGTACTGTTGAATAGAGGAGTGCATGGATTGTATATTTATGCTTTGGATACTGATTTACGGTAAAAATTAGTATCATTGAAACAAGATAGATTATGAATTATGAATATTAGGATTCTAAAAGGTTTATAAAGCTCAGGCTCGATTTCATAGGTTCATTACATTTTAGATAACTGAATGTTTTTTTAAAAGCTTAATGATTAGACATATTATCATTAAGCTTTTTTTAACTCAAACCAACATAAAAAGCCGCAACCGAAGTTGCGACTTGATATAGCTCGTGAGAGAATCGAACTCTCGATTCCGCCGTGAAAGGGCAGCGTCTTAGCCACTTGACCAACGAGCCATGGTCAGTGATGTCTAATTTGTATCAGACAACTATAATATCATATCAACTTTCACGGTGGGTGTCAATACTTTTTAATTGCTAGTTAAGTATTTTTTTTAAAGTTTGTCGTTGCGCAACTGTTAGATATGTTTCTAACGCACATAATTGTGCTATAAAGTGTTGACGCCCTTGGTATGCGATGATGCCTTTGGCATGTTGTAAATGTTGGTAATGAGCAATTAATACGTCTGCTTGAGATTGTGCAACTTGGTTAATTTTGGCATGTATATTGTTATCTTTCGTGGCATGTGCCATAAGATTTAAATCGTTAATTGTCACATCTGGCATTGTCAGCACGTAGTCAAAACCTAGTTGTGATAACGCTTGTGTGCGCAGTGCGTCTGATAAATTTAATGAAACCATCTCATACTCCTGTTTAACGTCCAAAGGACTAGTTAAACAAATAAAAAACGTGCACGATATACGCGCACGTTAAGAGTGACGTATATCCTATTACAGTGGAGCACCTTGCCAAAGTGGTAGGTTGCTGCTAGGTCGAAGTGTGTAATCACTCACTAGCTCTCGATATAACACGTGATTTAATTGTTACACTCAGTCTATACAATAAGACAATGAATGTCAATACGACAGTGATTCATTTTTGTAGTAGCCCAGAATTATTTCTGGGCTATTTTTTTTAATAAAAAGTTGTCTAGGGACAGAATAACGAGATAGAGTGCTTGCTTATCAACTTGTCTATACATTTCTTTAAAAAGTGCGTATATCTAATTTGTAAGCGGTTACATTACGTGATATATTGGGGTTGTTAACACAGGGGAGGGCATTAAAATGAATAAATATCAGATAATTCATGATGACCTAGTGAAAGATATTCTGGCGGGTAAATATCACGAAAAAATGTTACCTAGTGATTATGCGTTAATGAATCGCTATCATGTTGCGCGCGAAACTGCTCGCAAAGCTATTGCTATGTTGGTCGATGAAGGCTATGCCATGCGAATCAAAGGCAAGGGCACATTTGTGATTCAACATAATCGTTATTCATTTCCAATCTCTCATGTTGAGAGTTATCGTGAATTAGCCAATAGATTACACCTTAAAGAACATACACAACTAGTTGCGATTCAGGACGCTGAGGTGCCAGCAACTTTTGATAGTAAAGCAGAAACAGTGGTGCTAGCAACAGAAATTACGCGTGTGCGTTATTTAGATGATGAACCAATCATCATTGATAGAGATTATGTTTTGAAAGCTGTGATTCCGGAAATTCTAGCACTTCCAAAATCATTGTCTCTATTTGAATTATTTGAGCAGCAACTAGGCTTAACGATTAGTCATGCGACCAAAACAATTACCATTGAAGCACTAAGTATACAAGATAAACAACTAATGAAATTACCCGAAGCGGGTGTCGTCGTTGTTGTGCGTTCCGAAACGTTTTTAAGCGATGGCAGGACATTGTCGTACACTGAATCACGTCATCGCGCTGATAAATTTAAGAGCGTCGAATTTGCTAGACGGCATTAAATTACTACGTGACTCATGCACTAACAGCCGATATGAAGGAGAAAATGATGAATAATGTGGAGATATTGGCACCAATTACTGGGCAACTGATAGCGTTGTCATCTGTAAAGGACAACGTTTTTAGTCGAGAAGTGATGGGGAAAGGTTTTGCTATTATACCGACTGGGCAAGAAATCGTTGCGCCAGTCGATGGCGAAGTGATAGCTTTGCAGGGACATGCTTTTGGCATCAAGCAAGCCAATGGACTAGAAGTACTGACGCATGTTGGTTTAGAAACAGTTACCTTGAATGGCAAACCCTACTCATGGTCAATTAAAGTAGGCGAAATGGTTCATGCAGGAGATGTTATTGGTCATGTCGATTTGGCACAAATTGCGGCAGCAAATTTAGATGCAACAACAATGGTTGTGATGACAAATACTGATGATGTCGTAGAGCATGTTAATATTTTGTCGCAAAGTACAGTCAATATGGGGCAATCAGTTGCTAAAGTAACGTTGAAAAAAGTCCAACTGACAGAAGCCGCCAGTCCAACTGGTAGCCAATACGAAAAATTGGCAGCTGATATTATAGCTGGCGTAGGTGGTAAGCAAAATGTAGTTAAAGTCATTCACTGTATCACACGGTTACGATTTTATCTTAAAAATCATGAGCTTGCTGACGACCAGGGAATCTCACAGTTAAATGGCGTTGCTGGCGTGAACTATGCAGAATCACTGGGACAATATCAAGTAGTGATTGGACCAGCTGTGACTGATGTTTATGATGAAGTAATCTCACAGCTTGGTGATGGTGTTGCCGATGATTCAGCCAAAAGCAACAATAATACGGATAGTGCCTCAAAAAATCCAATAATACGTGGTTTTCAAGCAATTATTGGTACAATTACAGGTTCTATGATGCCTATTATTGGGTTATTGGCTGCTGGTGGAATGCTGAATGGTTTCTTAAGTTTATTTTCTAATAAAGCGTCGTTTCCAGCGATTTATTTTATTGATCCTGCATCAAGTACTTTTACTATTTTACAGTCCATGGCGATGGCACCATTCTATTTCCTGCCAATTTTAGTAGGTTTTCTGCTGCACAACAACTTAAAAGTGACCCATTTGTCGTTGCAGCGATTGGGGCTTTCTTAGTTAAGCCTGAGTTTATTGGGATAACTAATCCGCATGTTGTCGATGGTAAGTTGGCAGAACCAGCCAAGGCAGTTGGTTCATTATTCGGCGTATCGCTGAATGCGACTTTTTTCGGGCTACCAATTAACATCCCTAGTTATGCCTATTCAATTTTCCCAATTATTTTTGCAGCCTGGCTAGCAAGACCAGTAGGTAATTGGTTAAAGAAACATTTACCATTGGTTTTGCGGTCAATTTTCCAACCATTGTTAACGCTCTTGCTTGTTGGGGCAGTCGTTCTTGTCTTTGTTGGCCCAGCGATTACATTACTATCGCAGGGTATTTCTACCATAATTAATTGGTTATTGCACTTGAATTATCCATTGTCTGGATTGATTATTGGTGGCTTGTATCAAGCTTTGGTTATTTTCGGGTTACATTGGATGGTTGTACCATTGATTGCCAATGAAATTGCACAAACAGGGCACTCAACTCTAAATGCAATCGTGAACTTTACAATGATTGCACAAGGTGCTGGGGCATTAGCTGTTTGGGCAAAAACCAAGATACCATCATTAAAGGGGTTGGCTGGTGCTGGTTTCTTGTCAGCGATGGCTGGTATTACAGAGCCAGCAATGTATGGTATTAATTTGAAATATGGTCGTGTATTCTGGATGGCTAATATTGGTGGTGCTGTTGGCGGTTTGATTGCTGGGTTATTTAATCTGAACATGTATGGCTTTACAGGGTCATTAATTGGTTTTCCATCATTTGCGGTACCAAAGGGACAAGCTGGTTCAGCAAACAATATGCTTATATTCTGGGTTGCAGCTATAGCAACCATCGCTGTTGCGTTCCTGATGGTTTACTTCTTTGGCTTCAAAGATACAGATACACAACAAATTAAAACTGTCGAAAAGAAAAATGCTTTTAAAGACGCAGTAAAAAAGTAGAAAGGACAACACATGGTGGATCAAAGATGGACCTTAACATACGATACGATGGCAACGGGGGTTAAAAATTATGGTCGTGAGAGTTTATTAAGCCTTGGCAACGGTTTTCTAGGCTGGCGTGGTGCTCTAGTGACCAACGACTTCAGTGATGATTCATACCCTGGGTTGTATGCGGCCGGTGTTTTTAATCATACGACAACACCGGTGGCCGGCCGCCAAGTGGTAAATGAAGATTTAGTCAACTTGCCCAATTTACAGCGTATTAATATCATTATTGATGAACAGCCTTTACGTGTTAACGCTGAAACAGTTAAACATCTAAAACAAACTTTAGATTTTAAAACAGGGACACTAACAGATTCATTTCGTGTACAAGTTGATGATAATGTCTTGCATTATGTTGATATCACTACAGTGAAAGTGATTGATCCTGTGAATTGGCATTGTTTAGGCTTAACATTGGCACTCAAAACAAGTTATGAATTTAATCTGACTTTGAAGGCAGAAATTGATGGGCAAGTATTGAATCAAAATGTCGCGCGCTACCGACAATTTGATAGTCAAGAATTTGAGGTAACCGCTACTAAACCAGGGTTGATGTTGCTATCTACTAAAACGACTGCAGTCGATATTGCCATTGCGGCGCAATCAAGCCTGGATGTAGCAGCCCATAAAGAGGTTGTCGTAGAAGCTACAAAGTTATCCGATCGTTATCAGCTGCAATTGGCACCTCAGCAAACAGTCACTTTGAGCCGAGTGATGGCAGTTGCCACAAGTTTGGAAACACCAGGTAACTTGGCCACATTTACAACGCAGACAATCGAAAAGCAAACGTTTAAACAAATGCAGATGAGTAGTCAAAATTATTGGCAACAGTTTTGGCATGAAAAAGATGTTCATATTGTCGGCGATGATGCAATTCAACGTCTAGTGCGAATGAATATTTTTCACCTTAATCAAATGGCTAATCCCAATGCTAATAGCCACTTAGACGTTTCAATTGGTTCACGTGGCTTGACCGGAGAAGGCTATCGTGGTCATATTTTCTGGGATGAATTGTTTGTTTTGCCTTACTATTCAGCCAATGAACCTACTATGGCTAGTCAGCTATTGAATTATCGTAAGCGCCGACTACAAGCAGCAGAAAAAAATGCTGATTTTGAAAATGAGGTTGGGGCGATGTATCCGTGGCAATCAGGCATGTATGGGGATGAACAAAGTCAACGGATTCATCTTAACACGGTAGATCAAACTTGGATTCCTGATAATTCGAGATTGCAGCGGCACGTTTCTCTGGCAATAGCCTATAACATGTGGGTTTATCAACAAATCAGTGGCAAAAAAGATCATTTGGAGAATGATGGCTTGGCTATGTTGTTGGCGATTGCACGTTTTTGGGTGAGTAAAGCGGAAAAAGTTGCTGGACGTTATCATATCAGTGGTGTTATGGGGCCTAACGAATTTCATGAAGCCATGCCTAAACAGTCAATTGGTGGGCTAAAAAATAATGCTTATACGAACTTAATGGTGGTTTGGTTGTTAAACTATGTGCATGATTTAGAACAGCAGGATAAGACAGCCTTTGATTTGATTGCTGCGACAGTCGGCTACACGAAAGCATTACAAGATAAGGCTGTTATGATGCGACATCAGATGAAGCTATCAATTAGTTCAGAAGGTATTATCGAACAATACGAGGGTTTTTTCAGCTTAAAATCGTTAGATTTTCAAGCCTACAAAACAAAATATGGTGATATTCATCGTATTGATCGCCTCTTAAAAGCCGAAGGTCAGTCACCAGATGAATTTCAGGTCATTAAGCAGGCTGACTTGTTGATGCTCCTTTATAATTTTGGGGCCCGTCAGACCGAGGCGTTGGTCACACAACTTGGATATACCTTACCAAGTGATTGGCTAGCGAAAAATACGGCTTATTATTTAGCACGTACAACGCATGGTTCAACTACGTCACGACCAGTTTTTGCTGGTATTTATGTTGCGTTAGCGCGGCAAGGACAACAAGTATTTGAAAAACAAGCCTATGATTTTCTGACTGAGGCGATTGGCTCTGATTATTATGATATTCAGGGCGGGACCACCGCTGAAGGTGTGCATATGGGTGTGATGGGCGAAACCTTAGCGGTCATTCAAAATGATTATGCTGGAGTTGACATGCTGCATGACACATTTCGGGTGATGCCAAAGTTACCATCGCAATGGTCAAGTATTTCTTTCACGCAAAAATATCATGGCGTCACTATTGATTTACAAATTTCGCATCATCACGTGATAGCTAAGGCAGATAAAAAAATTTCTGTGATAATTGCTGGCGAACAGATGATATTACAACCAGATGAAAGGAAAGAGGTAAAATACCATGGTTGAGTTTTCTGATATTAAAGGATTTACTTTTGATTTAGATGGGGTAATAACTGATACCGCTAAATTTCATGAACAAGCTTGGCATGCATTAGCAACAGAACTATCTTTGCCTTTTCCAGATGAACTTGCGCGTCAACTAAAGGGCATTAGCCGGATGGATTCCTTGCAAATGATTCTTGATCAGGGGGATAAGTCCTATACGGATGATGAAAAAGCAAATTTTGCAGCACGTAAAAATAAGCACTATGTGACATTAATTACCGGGTTGACGCCAAATGATATTCTACCAGGTATGTTTGACTTTATTGCTGATATAAAACAGAAAGGTTATGTGGCTAGTATCGCTAGTGCCTCAAAAAACGCGCCGACAATTTTAAAACAGTTGGGTTTGACAGATTATTTTATTGGTATTGTTGATCCAAGTACATTGGCGCATGGTAAGCCAAATCCTGAAATTTATATCAAAGCTGGGGAATTGCTAAAGTTAGCACCACAACAAATTATTGGTCTAGAGGATGCCAGTGCAGGCGTTAAAGCCATTCAAGATGCTGGGCAAACAGCATTGGGTATTGGCCCAGCTGTGTCGCAAGACAATTTACAGCTGTGGTTTGCCGATACAGCAAGCGTGACATTAGATAATATTAAACAAAAGCTAACGCAGTAAGTTTTACATTGCAAGGCAGTGCAACATAAAGGTAAATTAAAACCGCTTATCACAAAAGCGGTTTTTTTTTTGATGCTACTTGGTAAACTAACATCATAAAGATAGGAACAACAGGGGGAATGATATGTTAGAGATGAAGCATATTAAAGTCAATTATGGTGAGTTTGTTGCACTTGATATGGGACGCGATATAATTGTTGATGCACATGATATCGTTGGCATTGTTGGCAGTAACGGGGCTGGTAAATCAACTTTAATCAAGGCATTAACGAATCAAGTAGCTTATACTGGTAAAATCGTTAAACCAGGGCAAATTGCGGTGCATTTGCAAGAAAACAATTACCCAGCCATTGTCACTTGTCGCACAATTTTGGAAGGTTTATTACAAACAACCTACAAGAAAGATCCAAAATTAATTGCGCTCGTACAATTTTTTGACTTTGAAAAGAATTTGAAAAAAAAGGTGGCCCAGTTATCGGGTGGGCAAAAGCAGAGATTGACGATTATTATGGTGTTATATCAGGATGCGCCATTAACTTGTTTTGATGAGTTGAGCACTGGCCTTGATTTTGAAACACGCTTTAACTTAATGGCTAAAATTAAAGCATGGTATGCTAATAAGCCAGCTATGATTTTACTGATTACACATTATTTTGATGAATTGGAAAAATTAGCCAATAAATTATTGATTATTGATCAAGGGCACGTCGTAGATTACGATTTAGCGACGATGTTGTTTGCAAAATATGTGGGTTATTCGGCGGTTGTCGTAGATGCACCGCAGTTAGCGATTACCTTGCCAAAAGGGTGCGATATTATACGTGGTGAAGCAGGGCAAACTGTGATTGGTTGTGACAATCAGAATAGTCAACAGTTAGTGATTGCGCACTTAAATCAACACGGTTTTACCTTTTCGGCAACACGAACAAGTGTGACACTTATCTATTTGAACGCGTTACACCGTCGTGAAATAAACAGATTGGGGCAGACATCATGAAGCACTATATTAAATTTGAACTTAAAAATACACTAGGGTATAGTCTTGCGATGATTGTTGGTGGACTATTACCGATGATTTTGGCTATTGGCAATTATCATGCCACTAGTAACACGTTAGCAAATCAAGCATTAGCTAAAGGTTTATTTGCAACGTTATTACCGATGATACCGCTTGGCTTAGTCATTTTGCCATTCACGATTTCTTTTGGTCGAGATATGGCTGATGGTGTCACAACACGATTTGTCTTGTTTGGCTATCGTATGGCTAAACAGTTGGTCGCTAAATTTGTCTCAGTGGCCATTTTGGTGTCACTGGTGACAGTAGTTTATTGTTTGGTTTTGTATCAGGTATTACCGTTGCCTTCAATGAGTATGCTGAGCTTAGCCAACGTCTTTGCTAGCACCATGATTCTAACTGCAGCATTATATCTTTTGTCTTTTGCCATTGCCCAAGTTTTTAAAGGCTTCAATATGATTCAGGGCGTGGCGATGGTGTGTTACTTTGGTATTGCCTTCTTAACAGGCAGTATGGGCACATTTCAATTGCCGCGTACGCTTGAAAAAGCCATAGAATGGATTCCATTTGCTGCCATACGAGAGACACTCAAAATGCATTGGGGCAGTAATACGGTGACTGATATGCAGACAGAGTGGTTTAAACTGATTGTTTTCTTATTAATCACGCTATTCTTATTTGGTCTGGCAGAATTTTATCGCCGTCTCAAAATACACGCCGTCTGATAACAGAATTTGATAGAATAAGGTTATATTGGTAAGCTAATTGCCACATGGGGGAGAGACATGGAAATTAAAATCAATGTCGATGAGCAACTTGATGGCATTAAAGTTGTCATTTCGGGCAACGATTTGACACAAATGACAGCCATCGCCAAACAACTACAAACAAAAAAATCAGAAACAAGTAAATTTGTGGTTAAAACGGTTGATGATATTCATGTGATTACGCAATCAGATATTTTAATGGTATCAAGTTTTGGTAACGAATTAACAGTGACACGTAACAATCATCAGCAATTAGTAACGCGTAAAACACTAAAACAATTTTTAAATGAAGACAAGTCGCAGTTGTTTGTTCAAATATCTAAAGCAACAGCGATTAATTTAAACCAACTATCACGAATGGCATCGGCTTTTTCTGGTAATTATTATGGTTTTTTAACAGATGGGACACGTGTTACTGTGTCGAGACGATATATTAAGCATATTTTAAATCGACTAGAAGGGAATGATGAAAATGAGACAATTTAAGTATATAATCATGCTAGCTTTCATCGGTATCGGGATAGGATCATTTTTCTCCTTATTGTCAATCACGTTAAATCAAGCAATATTTTCATTGACACAATTTGCTTTGTTAATGACCATGAGTGCCATTATGGGAATATTATCAATAATTTTTGATTATGATAAGTTCAGCTTCATGACGCAACTAGTCTTACATTTTGTATTAGAGATGTTAACTTATTTGATCTTTATTGCTTTGACTTTTGGTAAAACAAGCATCGCATTAACAAATATACCAACTTTTGTGATTATCTATTTAGCGATTTTTCTTTATATGCGTCAACAAGGACATGACAATGCTCGACGTATTAATGAACAATTGGCCAATAAAAAGCACAGTTGAATGAACGCATTCAACTGTGCTTTTTTGCTGATGTTAACGATAAGCAAAGGATAACTCACCATATCAAATTTTGCCATAGCAATACCAGTTTTTAGTGAAATATGTGATAATCTGGTAAAATGAGAGAAAGTATTAGAGAAGAAGTGACACAGGATAGGACATGCCCAATTATCTTATTTTAACTGAAAAGCCGTCAGCTGCCGCAAATTTTGTGAAAGCGCTAGGCGGTAAAAACGGTCAATTTGACACGTTTACTTACACAATTACCAATTTGCGTGGTCATGTGATGACGCTAAAAGATCCTGAAGAAATGGTGTCAGAAGACCTAAAAAAACAGTATAAATCCTGGTTAATTAAGCATTTACCTTGGAATTTAAACGATTTTAATTGGGCGCGTACCTATATTCGACAACGTAATTTGCGGACAGGTAAAGTTGCATCTACTAAGCAGTTAGTTGACGATCTCAAAAAAGAAGCTGCAAATGGTTATGATGCCATCGTGATTGCCACCGATACGGATCCTTCTGGTGAAGGTGAGTTATTGGCTTGGGAAGCATTAGAAGCAATTAAATGGCGCGGACAAGTATTACGTGCCAATTTTATGGATGAATCGGTTAAGGGTATTCAGACGTCTATGCAGCATTTACGTGATGTTTCTGATAAAAATCAAGATGGCGAGTACATTAAAGGTGAAAGTCGTAATCGATGGGATTTTGCGTCCATGCAATTGACACGTATCGCCACGACAGCTGCCAAGAAGCAAGGTTTCAAAGTTGTGGCACGTGAGGGCCGACTGAAATCAGTGATTGTTTGGCAGATTTATGCCCAGCTAGAAGCGATTAAACGATATGTGAAAAAACCTTATTTTGAAGTTAAGTTTAAAGACCTCGCGGGGCACATTTTTGGTCGTATTACGCCAGAAGGGGATGTGATACCTTGGCGTTTTGATAGCAAAGCAGTTGCACAGCAGGATTTATTGCAATATCATGAGAGTGCGGTTACTAATGAGCGGTACCAAACCCGTACACAAGCACCTGGTAAACTATTAGATTTAGCTGGATTAGCAGCCATATTAGCACCACGTGGTTTTTCTGCCAAAGAAGTATTAAGTACCTACCAAAAAATGTATGAGGCCCAGGTTGTTTCATATCCGCGTACCGAAGATAAGACAGTGACCCCAGAACAATTTAATGAACTATTACCTAAAATTGATCAAATTGCTCAAGTTGTGCATGTTGATACAGCTCTGCTGACACATAGGCAACCACGGGCGACCCATGTTAAGAACCAAGGAGCACACGGGGCTAATCGACCTGGAGAAAATGTACCTACTGATTTGGCAACCCTAACCAAATTTGGAGCGAGTGCACAAGCTATCTATGAGGTATTGGCCAAAAACTATTTGGCCATGTTGGCAGAAGATTATGTCTATGATCATGTCACGGCAAATTTGACTGATTATCCAATTTTTAAGACAGCTTATAATGTGCCAGTTCAGTTAAATTTTAAGGCTGTGTATGATTCACAGCGTGCCATTAAGGTAGATGATGATGATGAAACAGCTGTAATGGGTCAGCTTGGACCAACTGCACAACCTTATTTGTATGAAGGGGCCAATAAAAAGCCACAGGCGCCAAGCACGAAGTGGATCATGGCCTTTTTAGAGAAACACAATGTTGGAACAGGTGCGACGCGCGTCTCGACCTTATCTGATATGAGTCGGGGGACGAAAGCTATGATTAAGGAAACGCGTGGTAAATTAACACTGACTGAAACAGGTAATGTCTCAGCTGTTATGGTTAAAGGCACATGGATTGCGTCCCCTAAAATAACTAAGCGCCTCTTTGAGATGATGGACCAAGTCGGTCGTTTTGAAATGACAATGCCTAAATTATTGGACTCTGTTACCCAAGTTGTGGTACATGACATGCCTATCATGGTAGCAAATGCTGAGCAATTAGAAACGTTACTTGGACAACCAAAAATAAAACCGAAACGCCCAGTAAGTGAAAAGACGACGGGCCAATTTAAAGGTGAAGAAATCACCTTTGCTAAAGAATGGAGCGGGCATGTTTTTACGGACGAGGAGCTAACCAAGTTACTCAATGGCGCTGAAATTAGTTTTGAAGCTAAATCTAAACGTGGTAAACTATATACGGCTACAGGCACAATGGCAAAACAAACATATAAAGGGCGTACTTTTTATGGCTTCAAGTTAAAACCCAAGCCCAAAAAATGAAACATCTAACAGTACATTAATGACTGTTAGATGTTTTTTAATTTGATGTATTATTTAGTTGTTCTAATATGATCAGCATAGTCGAACCTTTTGGTGAGATTTTATAGATAACACGCAGTGGAATACGTTCCACAACTGTGCGACTAACTAGACGATAAGTCACTAGTTGTTTTAAACGATCAGTGAGTACCTTGTGCGATATTCCCGGTAAAGACTGATGCAATTGGTTGAAACCAGTAACTTGTAAATCTGCAATGGTCAATAATATTTCAATTGACCATTTGGCGCCCATTAGCTTCATGACTTGCTTTGTAGATGTTGAAATAGTGGGTATGTTTCCTCGATTTAGTCATTAACGCACAAAATAGTGCGTTATGTGCGATTACAGATAAATATAGTAAAATAATTCACATGGCTAATTATAAACTATGCAATATTATTTAGCAAGATAAGGAGGCCTCCCATGCAGATTGATCACTTTGCTGAAGCATTAGATGCCTCTCAGCCATTGTCTATTGATGCCAATAGCTTGCTGGCACACCATCTGCTTATTACTGGCGCCACAGGGAGTGGTAAATCAACCTCACTCCTGAGGCTAGTGGAATGTTTACGAGACAAAAAACAAGCAACAATTATTTTTGACCCAACAGGAGAATATCAGACAGCTGGGCATGTTGTTCGTTATAAATTAGGAGAAAATGCCAGTATAGATGTTAGTCAGTTAACCGCCATGGAAATTACCAAGCTTCTTGGTGATCATGAGGGCGAGTTTGTTGACAGGTTTGAGAGTGCAATTGCTGCGTTACAAATACAAAAACAAGTCGTCAAGCAACCAGGGATATACAACAAAATTAATCGCACACAAGTCAGTTACAGAAATGATAAATCGCAGCTAAAATTCTGCGGACATGACTATGATACGTCTCAATTAATTAATCAATTAATTCAAGAATATATTGTACCATATGCTGATCATCAGGCTGACTACAATTTATTGGGTCAGACATTAGACTATCAAGTTATTCAAAGACATTGGTCAAAAATATTGGCCATGCAAGAACAATTATCATCACCGAATTTGGCTGGATTATTTAAGCATGAACAAGTCAATGCGCAACAGCCACAAACAGATATGAGTTATGTACTTAAGTTATTTGCAACACGAAAAAGTCAGGCTACTTTGGTGATTGACGTGAGCATGCTAATGAAGCATGGGGCACAAAGTAGGCTAGTATTATCCATTTTGTTAAGAGAATTACTGACTATTCGCACGACAAGTGATGCCCGTTTTCCGCTAACTATATTTTTAGACGAAGCACATCGTTTCTTACCAAATAACAATGATACACTTTCTGATTCAGGACTTTTTAAATTAATACGTGAAGGACGTAAGTATGGTTTGTATGTTGTGTTATCGACGCAATCGCCATTGGACTTACCAGTCAAATTAAGCGGACAATTTGGCAGCTTGTTGATACACCAGCTAAATAATCAAGCAGAGATAACGAGCTTACTAAATAACCAAGCAGAGCAGGTCGCTGCATATCAAAAGTTATCACCAGGTCAAGGGCTACTTAAAATCGATGGGACAACAGTGGTACATCCAGTTTGTGTTGCTATACCGAATGCTTTACATTCTACGGATTCACCTAAATTTAGTTAAAATAAGGAAAAATAAATGAATATACTAGTAATTAATGGCTTTGAAGAACACCGCGATGCAAATGGTCAGTTGAATCACCGTTTGTTTACAGAATATGTGAGACAACTAAAAACACAACACAACATATGTGTGTCATTTGCAACAGAATATCAACGTGCTGATGAAATTAATAAATGGTTATGGGCTGATTTAATCATCATACAATGCCCTATTTATTGGTTTAATGTACCAGGAAAACTGAAAAGTTACTTTGATGATGTATTCGCTTATGGCATCTTTTATGGGCTAGATTATACAAAATATGGTCAAGGTGGCCGATTAATAGGTAAAAAGTTCATGTTATCGACAACATGGAATGCACCTGAGTCAGCATTTAATGATAATAATGAATTCTTTAATGGTATGCGAGTGGTAGACATCTTGATGCCCACAATTAAAGCATTAGAATTTGTTGGTGTAGCACCTTGGTCACGTGATGGTGTCATTGCTTATCACGATGTGATTCATAACCCGCAATTTGAGCTGTATTTATCGCAGCAAGCGCAATTTATTGATGAGGTTAATGCATGATTTGTATCGTTAATTTTAAGAGTCTGATGTGCTATAAGAAACAGCTACAATGGTTACAAGATATTGAGCAACTGCCACTTAATTTTAAGTTACTGGTTGCACCAACACTACCTGAGCACAACACGTATCAAAATTATGAAATTATTGCGCAAAACATTAGTCTAGCACAACGTACCGTTGGTGAAATGTCTGCCAATGTGCTTAAAGCATTAGACATTAGATACGCTTTTGTTGGTCATTTAGAACGACGAAAATTATTGAACGAGACCACGGATATCATCCATGAACGTTTAGCCAACTGTCTGAATAATGATATGATTCCAATTATTTGTTTGGGGATGCATAGTGGCCCAGATTTGGTTATACGTGAATTAAAATCTATTCTTAAAAATATTGATTTTATGGGGCAACGTATTATTGTTGCTTATGAATCGCTTCGTTCCACACAGTCTAATAGTTCAGCGTACTCTTATGTAGAAATGGAAGCTGTTTATTTGAAGTTAAATCAATATCTGTCTGAATTAGTGAAAAACAGCAATTTAGCGTCTTATAGTTTAGTAATGGGTGGACATATTACGGCAGAAGGTATTTCTGTAGCTCGAAAGATTGGCTATGATGGGGTGCTTATTGGCGATCGGTATCAAGAAGTTAGTGCATTTCAGCCCATTATTGAGGCATTAAATCAAGTTAAAAAAGAAAGGTGAGGCTGCTTTGAAAGCTGAAATTATATCTGTCGGCACCGAATTGTTACTAGGTCAAATAACAGATACGAATCGACCATACATTGCACGGGCTTTGCACGATATGGGGATTGAATCGTATCATCAGTCAATTGTGGGCGGTAATGCGGCCGATATTCTAACAACGCTGCGTTTAGCTGCACATCGTTCTGATTTAATTATATTAATTGGTGGATTAGGGCCTGCCGTTGATGATCTCACAAAACAAGTTGTGTCGCAATTCATTAATAGCTCACTGATACCAGATACAGAAGCATTGCGTAAATTAAAAAAGTGGCATGATGCTGTTGATGTTGAAATGGCCGATAATAATTATCGGCAAGTGCTCTTCTTAGAACAGGGTAAGCCATTAAAAAATGATTTTGGTTTTGCTGTTGGTAGTTTTTATCAAAGTAATGATGGGCCAGATTTTTTATTAATGCCTGGACCACCTTGGGAAATGGTGCCAATGTTTGATCATTATGTTGTCCCGTTACTTGAAAGACAGTATTTGCATGGCCAGGTATTGAACTCGCTCGTCATGCGTTATTTTGGTATTGGTGAATCGCGATTATCTCAACTAATCAGTGATTTAATGATTTCTCAAACGAATCCAACAATGACAACTGATGCTAAAAAACACGAAGTAACCATTAGGTTAACGTCTAAGGCATCATCTGAAGCCTTAGCAGAGAATTTAAATCAAAAAGCGGCTGCTAAGATTAATACATTGGTTGGAGACTACTTTTATGGTTATGGTGCCCATAATTCACTCGAAAAAGTGGTTGCAAATTTACTTGAAGAAAATCAGCAAACGATTGCGATGACAGAAGTTTTTACACGTGGCTTGGTACAATCAACATTGCAAAATGCGTTATCGCAAACGGAAACATTAGCTGGTGGCTTTAATGGTATGAGTGCTTTACTAGATCTAACTGACGATGAAATTGAACTATCTGGTGATAATGGCGCACAATTAGTGTCACGTCTAGCACAACTAACGCAACAGCGTTTAGGCGCTGATATAGGGTTGGCAATTTTAGCAGAAACACCCGAATCCAATGGACAGCATGATTATGTTAATGAAAAAGTTTGGTTTGGCTTAGTTAGCCATCAAGAGAGGTTACTAGTCACTTCACAAAGCTTTGCAAAAGATCATCAAGATAACGTTGAAGATGCGATTTTTGTAGCACTTGACTTAATTCGTCGACACTTATCGCAGCAAAATTTAGTAGATCGTGCTTGAAAAATAGGGGGAATAGATATGGTTAAACAGTTACAAGGTAAGACGGTTTTAATAACAGGTTCTTCTCGAGGTATTGGTTTGGCAATGGCTAAGCATTTTGATATTCTCGGGGTACAAGTCATTTTACATTCACGACAAGGTGTCGCAGACAATGTAAAAGCACAATTCCAGACACAACCATTGGAAGTGATGTTTGATTTGACTAATCAGCAAGCCATTGATGATGGCATAACTGCCTTGTACCGAAGTCAGGCATTTAAAGGGGTTGATATTTTAATTAATAACGCAGGCATTACAGCCGATCAACTAGCTATCAATATGTCATCAGACAACTTTGCACAGGTTATTAATGCTAATTTAGTGGGGACGTTTAATGTGACGCAACCAATTTTAAAACACATGCTTAAAGCCAGAACAGGCTGCATTATTAACATGAGCTCGATTGTCGGTCTGCATGGTAATATTGGACAGGTTAATTATGCTACAAGTAAAGCAGGATTAATCGGCATGACAAAAACGCTAGCCAAAGAAGCGGCAAGAAGACAAGTGCGCGTCAATGCAATTGCCCCTGGTATGTTTAAATCTGATATGACTGATGTGTTATCTGATAAGATTAAGTCTCGAATTCTAGAGACAATACCGATGCAACGCTTTGGAAATGTAGCTGAATTAGCTGAAGTAGCAGCATTTTTAGCTGAAGCACCATATATCACAGGGCAAACAATTGTGGTCGATGGCGGTCAAAGTATGTAACTTAGAGGAGGAAGTATGATGAAAAGCTATTCTAGTCCAGCTTTATATATGCAGGGTCAAAATATTCTATCACAAGATTACGATCAAATAACGTGTCTTGGTCACCGTGCAATTATTCTGAGTAACGGTATTGCAGTTAATGTTGCAGCAGAACCACTATGCCAGACATTAAATACGCAAAATTTAGTGAGTGAAGTTGTTGTAATTAGTGATCATTTTAATGATCATGAATTGACTAATTTAACGACACTCATCAAAGAAAGAGCAGCAGATATTGTCATTGCTGTTGGTGGCGGTAAAGTTATAGACATTTCTAAGATTGTCGCCGCAAAAATTGACTGTCAATTAGTTATTGTGCCCACATTGGCATCGACAGATGCACCAACCTCAAGATTATCGGCAACTTATAATGCACAGGGACATTTTGAAAATTATATTTTTTTTGATCGCAGCCCCAGCCTCGTGATGGTCGATACGGACATCATAGTCAATGCACCAACACGTACACTGATTGCAGGCATTGCTGATGCACTGGCAACATTTGTTGAATATCGTGCTGTCAAGTGTGCTCATGGACAAAATATGTTTGGGGATAAGGCTACGATCGCAGCAGGCGTGTTGGCAGAACAAGCGACTAAAACAATTTTTAGAGAAGCAAAATTAGCGATTAAAGCCAATAGTGCACACACTGTAGATCAACATTTTGAAAATGTTGTTGAGGCGAATATCTTATTAAGCGGTATCGGTTTTGAGAGCGGTGGTGAGGCGGCAGCCCATAGTATTGCTAATGGTTTAACGCAATTTGTTTCGCCTACCATTATGCATGGTGAAAAAGTAGCTTTCGGATTGTTGGGTCAACTAGTACTCTCGCAATCATCTAGTGTATTATATCAAAAATATCTCAAATTTTTGCGAGCCTTAGGTTTGCCAGTTTGTCTAAAGGATTTAGGATTAACACGAGATCGACAAATACTTTATCAGATTGCACAAGAAGTATTAAGACCTAATGAAACAATTCATCAAATGAATCTCTCATTGACAGCAGCTGATATTGTTAATACGCTGTTACAAATAGATAGTTACGCCAATTAATTATGGATGATCAGTATGTCTGATAAGCAAAAAAAGCGACTAACACGAATAAGGTGTGAGCCGCTTTTTGAATCAAATACTGTTATTTATTTAAATCACCATCAGCTATGGCAGCTAGTAAATCGCGCGATGGAATAAAGAATAATTGACCAGAAAGTATATCAGAAAAGCTAAGTAAGAAATCGGATTGATCTAGCATGTTTTGAAGCATGCCTTTAATAATATGCCAGTGACGTGAGTAACCCATAAAGTAGGTGCCAGTTTTACCTGAGGCGGGATTAGAAAAAGGGACATTCATACGAATTATTTTTTGTTCTTCACCGTTTGGTTCAAATTTTGAGGCAACATTGTGCGCATTATGATATTTATCTTCATCTGCTAATTCAAGATCTGAGAATTTTTCGCGACCAATGACTTTTTCTTGTTCTTCAGTCTTCAAATTGTGCCAGAAATCCATGTTATGTTGCCATTTTTGTGCAAAAGCATAAGATCCATTAATGAAAGGTGCATCTTCATCACCAATTAATGCATACTCTGCGGTATCTTCAATAGCAGGTGCCTCTGTGCCATCAATAAAACCAATAATTGCGCGACCTTCAAAATAACGAAAACCTTTCGTTTCATCCACCACACTAGTAATATTTTTTAAAAAGCGCATAAATTGTGTTTGTGCTTCGTAAACAACGGCTTCATTACTAGCACGAATATGAAAGAAAATATCACCGTCAGTTGCTGGCATGCTATATTCAGGGCCGCGCAAGGTTTGGTATGTTTCTAATTCACTTGGTTTGGCTGCATTGGGAAATAAATATGTCCATGCTTGGTTGCTGAAGCCAAAGGCTACTTTCAAACCAGATTCTGCGGCTAAATGAGAATCACGAATGCGTAGTGATCTTATAATAGCTTGTGAACGGTCGGCAAATTCTTGTATTGCCTCTTGTGCTAGCGCTTGATTGTGTCTTGTTAATTTTAAAACGGTAAATTGTACATGTTCACCAACGTCTTTCCACACATCTTGTGCTTTACTTGGGGTAATTGCCATAGTGATAACCTCCAAAAGTTAGATTTTATTTGCAACATTAGCGTACACTATTTTAATTCATTAATCAAGAATCATTCTAATTTAACTTGAAAAAATCATTCTAAAAGTTTAGAATGATTATAAGTTATTTACAGAGGGAGAAACAAAAAATGTTTAAAAATGTGAAACAATTAACCCCATTTTCGCTCGTTTTACTCGCTATTTCATTTACAATGTCAATTAGTCAATCAACTATGACAACAGCTTATCCGATTTTAATGAAAAATTTTGGGGTTGATGCTAGTACAGTACAATGGCTAACTACTGGCTTCATGATTGCGATGACACTTGTTATGCCACTTAGTCCATGGCTATTAGATAATATTAAACTAAAACCATTACTCAACGGAATTGTAGCCGTTTTTTTAGTTGGCACAGCAGTAGCTATGGTGACGCCTGTGTTTTCGGGTATTATTATTGGTCGGTTATTAGAAGGCATGGCTGTTGGCGCACTATTTCCAACTTTTCAAAGTGTTATTATGGAAAACACTAACCAAGAAAAACGTGGGACAACAATGGGGGTTGTTGGTCTAGTGATGGGTTCAGCACTTGCTGTTGGTCCGATTATAACTGGCGTTGTGTTGCAATGGGTATCTTGGCGCGCACTATTTATTTTATTTTTTGTTATACTACTTGGCCTTTTAATAGGCTGCCAGAAGTTGATTCAAAACACACACGAGCTTAAAAAGTCGCAATTTGACTGGTTATCAGCTGTTACGCTCATCGGCTTTGGGGGTATTTTGTACGATATTTCTAGTTTGCCAAAAAATGGCTTTAGTGTACAGTGGTGGCTGATTTTAGTTGTCAGTCTGATATTACTGACTTTTTTCGTGTTTCGGCAACACAGATTAACACAACCATTCCTTAATTTAACGGTATTTAAATATAAAGGGTTTTTACCAGGTATGTTGTTAACTGGTATTTCTTATTCAGGGCTCATTATTGCTACCGTTTTAATGCCGTTATTTTATCAACGTGTTTTTTATTTAACACCCCTTTGGTCAGGCCTATTAATGGTACCCGCCGCCATCTTTCTCAGCCAGCTCAATCCAAGAGCCGGACGTTTACTTAATCAAATTGGCCTAAAAAAGCTAGTCTATATTGGAACTAGTATGATGATTTTTGGGTATTTATTATTAAGTATTGCCGGCACTACATCCTGGCTCATTGGTTTACTGGCGGCGATGCTACTAGAAGGTGGCAATGCCTTTATTATGATGCCCGCGATAACAGCTGCTAACAATGCCTTAACGAAAGACCTGATGAGTCATGGGACAGCTCTAATTACAACAATGCGGCAAGTCATCGGCGCAGCGAGTGTTGTTGTGGCGTCTATATTAATTACTTACTTTAGTACTACTAAGACGATTGGTACCGCATTATCTCAAACGAGCGCGTGGTTTGTTCTCGTGCCGATTATAGGGTTATTAATGACTAGTCGTTTACAAAATCATGTATCCAAATCTCAAATGAATAAATAGTAAAAAAGCAAGGAGTGCCTGTGATCCTTGCTTTTTTATTGTCCTATTATAAATAAAGGGTGTAATATTCAATTTTGCATAATTTAAGATAAGCTGTTTTTGCTATGTATGATTTAATGAGAGTCTTGTGCTTAAGCGTCAATATGAAGTCATTGACCTATTATACAAGCAAATTATGAGTTCATAGGAGAACAAAAATGCAAAACGGCGAAGTGTGTCAGCGTAAAAAACTGTACAAGTCAGGGAAGATATTAGTTACAGCAAGTATTTTTGCTGTTATGGGTTTTGGTACTGCCATATCACAAGCAAACGCGAGCAGTAGTGATAATGATAGCAAAACACAAACTATTTCAAAAATAGTAAAAAGTAAAGTCGAACCGGCAACTGTTCAACCAGCGGAACCTACTAATAAAATAGTTGACCAAGCAGATATGCATACGGTCAGCGGGCAAAACAGCGTGCCACCAGTAGTGACTAATCAATCCAATCAACAGGCTGCAAAACCAACTACACCTGTTACCGATGTCACAGATACGCATAAAATCGAAGCAAACAACGTCCCTGCTGATGTTATGCCAGCAAATGCCCCAGATAAACAATCAGTGACTAATGCACCAGTAGTGCCGCCAAAGCATGATACGGACCAGCAGGACGATTCACTAGAAAAACAGCAAGTATTAGAACCGACCGTAAATAGTAATATACCAAAAAAGCAGACAAATCAACAGTTAGCGGTTGTTACAGCACCAGCAAATTCAGCACCTCAAACCAAAACAACAGCAGAAATTTCTGCTGGTACAGAGTTAGACACGATGCCTAATGTTAAGCATGTAGATGGCAAAGTTTATTTTTATGGAGATGATGGGCAACCAAAAAAGAATTTTACTACTATTATAGATGGTAAACCTTACTACTTTGATAAAGATACAGGGGCACTATCTAATAACGATAAGCAATATGTATCGGAATTATTCAGTATTGGCAATAAACATAACGCCGTCTATAACACATCATCAGATAATTTTACGCAATTAGAAGGACATCTGACGGCAAGTAGTTGGTATCGTCCAAAAGATATTTTGAAAAATGGTAAACGTTGGGTACCTTCAACAGTGACTGATTTCAGACCATTATTGATGGCCTGGTGGCCGGATAAGAGTACGCAAGTCACTTATCTGAATTACATGAAAGATCAGGGCCTCTTGTCTGGTACTCATCACTTTTCCGATAATGAAAATATGCGGACCTTAACGGCAGCTGCCATGCAGGCACAGGTAAACATTGAGAAAAAAATTGGGCAACTTGGCAATACGGATTGGTTGAAAACGGCGATGAAGCAATACATTGATGCCCAGCCCAATTGGAATATTGACAGTGAGGCGAAAGGAGATGATCATCTACAAGGTGGTGCACTGCTTTATACAAATAGTGATATGTCGCCAAAGGCCAATTCTGATTATCGTAAGCTGAGCCGTACGCCTAAAAATCAAAAGGGTCAAATTGCTGATAAATATAAGCAAGGTGGGTTTGAATTATTACTAGCAAACGATGTCGATAATTCTAATCCAGTTGTGCAAGCAGAACAACTTAATTGGTTACATTATATGATGAATATCGGTAGTATTTTACAAAATGATGATCAAGCTAATTTTGATGGTTACCGTGTTGATGCTGTCGATAATGTGGACGCTGACTTACTACAGATTGCTGGTGAATATGCTAAGGCTGCCTATGGTGTTGACAAAAATGACGCGAGAGCGAATCAACATCTATCAATTTTGGAAGACTGGGGAGATGAAGATCCAGACTATGTCAAAGCACATGGCAACCAGCAAATTACAATGGATTTCCCCTTGCATTTAGCGATTAAATACGCGCTCAACATGCCTAATGATAAACGGAGTGGCCTTGAGCCAACCCGTGAACACAGTTTAGTCAAACGAATTACAGATGATAAAGAAAATGTTGCACAACCAAATTATTCATTTATCCGAGCTCATGACAGTGAAGTACAAACGATTATTGCTGATATTATTAAAGATAAAATCAACCCGGTCTCAACAGGGTTAGATTCAACAGTGACTTTGGATCAAATTAAGCAGGCTTTTGACATCTATAATGCTGATGAATTGAAAGCAGATAAAGTTTACACACCTTACAATATTCCAGCTTCATACGCTTTGTTATTAACTAATAAAGACACAATTCCACGTGTTTATTATGGTGATATGTTCACGGATGATGGCCAATACATGGCTAAACAATCACCTTACTATCAAGCCATTGATGCGTTGTTGAAAGCTCGTATCAAGTATGCTGCTGGTGGTCAAACCATGAAAATGAACTATTTTCCAGATGAACAATCTGTTATGACATCAGTTCGTTATGGTAAGGGTGCAATGACGGCAAGTGACTCTGGTAACCAAGAGACACGCTATCAAGGTATTGGACTTGTTGTCAACAATCGCCCAGATTTGAAACTATCTGACAAAGATGAAGTCAAAATGGATATGGGTGCGGCACATAAAAACCAAGATTATCGCCCAGTTTTGTTGACGACAAAATCAGGATTAAAAGTCTACAGCACTGATGCAAATGCACCTGTCGTTCGAACTGACGCCAATGGCCAATTAACTTTTAAGGCAGACATGGTATATGGTGTAAACGACCCACAAGTGTCAGGGTACATTGCGGCTTGGGTACCAGTAGGGGCTTCAGAAAATCAAGATGCTCGAACGAAAAGTGAAACAACGCAGTCAACTGACGGGAGTGTTTATCATTCTAATGCAGCGTTAGATTCGCAAGTCATTTATGAAGGCTTTTCAAATTTTCAAGACTTTCCAACAACACCCGATGAGTTTACGAACATTAAAATTGCTCAAAATGTTAACTTATTTAAGGATTGGGGTATTACTAGCTTTGAAATGGCACCACAATATCGCGCCAGCTCAGATAAAAGTTTCTTAGATGCTATCGTACAAAATGGTTATGCATTTACAGATCGATATGATATTGGTTACAACACACCAACAAAGTATGGGACAGCAGATAATTTGTTAGATGCTTTACGTGCATTGCATGGTCAGGGGATTCAAGCGATTAACGACTGGGTACCAGATCAAATTTATAATCTACCCGATGAACAGTTAGTCACGGCTATTCGAACAGACGGTTCAGGTGATCATACTTATGGTTCAGTTATTGACCATACTTTGTATGCATCAAAAACAGTTGGCGGGGGCATTTATCAGCAACAATATGGTGGGGCCTTCTTGGATCAATTAAAAACACAGTACCCGCAACTTTTCCAGCAAAAACAGATTTCCACAGATCAGCCAATGAACCCAGATATTCAAATTAAGTCATGGGAAGCCAAGTACTTCAACGGTTCGAACATTCAGGGGCGTGGGGCTTGGTATGTTTTGAAGGACTGGGGCACACAACAGTATTTTAATGTGTCAGATGCGCAGACCTTCCTTCCAAAGCAATTATTGGGTGAAAAGGCCAAAACTGGTTTTGTTACGCGTGGTAAGGAGACTTCATTCTATTCCACTAGTGGCTATCAAGCAAAATCTGCCTTTATTTGTGATAATGGTAATTGGTACTACTTTGATGACAAAGGGAAAATGGTTGTTGGAAACCAAGTTATCAATGGCATCAATTATTACTTTTTACCGAATGGTATCGAATTACAAGATGCCTATCTAGTACATGATGGTATGTACTATTATTATAATAATATTGGCAAGCAACTGCACAACACATATTTTCAAGATAAACAAAAAAATTTCCATTACTTCTTTGAAGATGGGCACATGGCACAGGGTATTGTCACCATCATTCAAAGTGATGGCACCCCAGTCACACAGTACTTTGATGAAAATGGTAAGCAACAAAAAGGCGTGGCGGTCAAAGGATCAGATGGTCATTTACATTACTTTGACGGTGCGTCAGGGAATATGCTCTTTAAATCATGGGGTAGACTAGCAGATGGCTCTTGGCTATATGTAGACGAGAAAGGTAATGCGGTTACAGGCAAACAAACCATTAATAATCAAACGGTTTACTTTAATGATGATGGTCGTCAAATCAAAAATAACTTTAAAGAATTAGCAGATGGTTCTTGGATTTATCTTAACAATAAAGGTGTTGCAGTAACAGGAGAGCAAATAATTAATGGGCAGACACTTTATTTTGGTAACGATGGTCGTCAATTTAAAGGGACAACACATATAAATGCTACTGGTGAAAGCCGTTACTATGACCCAGACTCAGGTAATATGATAACTGATCGTTTTGAACGTGTTGGTGATAATCAATGGGCTTATTTTGGTTATGATGGTGTTGCAGTAACAGGGGACCGAATCATTAAAGGGCAAAAACTCTATTTCAACCAAAATGGTATCCAAATGAAAGGCCACTTACGTCTTGAAAATGGTATCATGCGTTATTACGACGCTGATACTGGCGAATTAGTTCGTAATCGATTTGTATTGCTATCTGATGGTTCATGGGTTGACTTTGGCCAAGATGGCGTACCCGTAACTGGCGTGCAAGTGATTAATGGCCAAACATTATATTTTGACGCAGATGGTAGGCAAGTCAAAGGGCAGCAACGTGTAATCGGCAATCAACGCTATTGGATGGATAAAGACAATGGTGAAATGAAAAAAATAACATACTAGAATGATTAAAAAATAACCTCACAGGCGTTGGTTGCCTGCAAGGTTATTTTTTAATGTTGAAATTGCCATGTTTTTTGTTGCCAAGCAGCTTCCCAAAAGTGCCATTCCATTTCTAAACTGCATAAAAATGTTTGTGCAACATGCTCTTTTTGTTCATTATTTAGAGTCGTTACTGCTCGGTTTAGCGCTTCAAAACGCCAAATATTGTAATCAGGTGTATCTGAATTTTTTTGTGGTGCATAAAGTTCAATCCACTCTTTCAAGGGGTTTTGCTCTCGATTAGCGCCACGTGAAACGAGTTGTTCACCAATGACCGCATAACTCCAAGCACATGGTAGCAAAACAGCGATGGCGTCCGCATAAGTACCGTGATATGCAGATGCATACATGTGATCAGTATAGCGTTTTGTTTCTGGTTCACGTTGCCAATTTTCTATGTGGTGACCAGTGATGCCAAGCATGACTTCATGTGCTTGTGACTCATTTTGAACAAAGGCGGCGGTCGCTAAAAGATTGGTAATATCTTCGGCATTCGTTGTTTTTGTAATAGCTAATGAAGTGACCTGCAAATAATCTTTTAAATAGTGTTCATCTTGTTCAACATAATAATTTAAAACGTTGTGAGGCACCTGACCATTGGCGATAGCTTCGACAAATGGGTGGCTCATAATCGCGCTCATCATAGGTTGCGCACGTTCTAAAAGTGTTTCTGAAAAAGACATGTTTTTTCTCCTTAATACCAACCTGGGAATAATAGTAGCTGAAACATAAGTAAGATAATCGCGGCAATAACCCAATCACGCAATTTGATTTTTACAACTGCCAGATGTGTTCTGGTTGCCCCCTCTGTGAAGCCATGGCTAACCATACCTTCTGCTAAATTTTGAGACCAACGAATCGCAGCTAAAATGGCTTTGAAATATAACTGTGGTGCCCAAATATGAAGTGTTTGGCCACGCATTTGTGCTGCTACGCGTATAGTTTTAACTTGTTGATTCACTGCTGGCATGAAGTTCAAGACGCCAACAAGGGCATAAACAAATGTCGCGCTTAAATGTGCGCGTTGCTCAAGTGTCGCCAGGAAAATATCACGTTCATCATTGAGTTTTAATGTGAATAAACCACCAAGCCATAAGTAAGCAAAAACACGAGATAACATGATCCATGCCATATGAACATGATCACCGGTACCAAAATACATCAGTGAGAACCATGATCCCAGGCCAGGCAAAATTGGAAGTAACAATAGCCAAAGCCATTGTTGCCAACGCAATTTAAGGACAGTATAAATGAGGGCACTAACGATGATAATTACCAAATTAACAGTGACGCTTTTAATAAAAGTTAGTTCCAACGCAATCAACATAATAACACCAAATTTCATTAGTGGATTCATGAGGCATCCCCCTGAAATGTTAAGTGTTGTTGCTCGAATTCGAGATGATAGTCAAACCAATCCGTTACAGCATGCAGTTGATGACTAATCATGATAACAGTCTGTGATTGTTTATCGGTTACTTCGGCAATTAAGTCTAATAGTTGTTTTTGTGATTCAGCATCTAGTCCGGCCAGCGGTTCGTCAAATAATAACACTGGGGTACCTGTAATTAGCATCAACAAAACTTGCAGCTTTTTTTGTTGTCCACCAGATAGTTGATAAACAATATGGTCGCGAACATGTGCGAGATTTAAGCGTTGCAAGGTGGAAGTAATGACATCATCTGACCATTGTTTGGCGAAATGACTGGTAGCTTGCGCTTGTTTGAGTTCTTCTGCCATTGTCATTGCAATAAATTGTTGTTCAGCATTTTGAAAGATCAGGGCAACCTGACGTACATGCTGTGCAATACGGCGTTTAGCAATGTCTTGGCCTTGGTAGCTGATTTTACCACCATAAGGGTAAAGTTTGACTAACGCGGAAAAAAGAGTCGATTTACCTACACCATTTGGTCCAGTAATCAGGGTGCGTTTAGCTGTAGGAAAAGACAAACTTGTCTCATTTAGTAGTAGTCTGTCACCATTTGATAGGGAGACTTGTTTGAGATCTAAATCACCAGTCTGGGCTGCCGGTAATTTTGTATGAATTTCAGGGGCAATAGGTAACTGCGATAAAATATGATGGCTTTCTTCGGCATTTGCTACATGGAGTTGGCCATCAGACATCACAAAAATATCGTCAATGACATCAGCATAACCACTCCAATCATGATCAGCAATCAGAATGGTTTTACCTTGTTTTTGATAATCCTTAATTAAATGAATGAGCTGTAACCGTGATTGAGGGTCTACATTAGCAAAGGGTTCATCGAGTAATAGATAATCGCTGTCTGCTGCTAAGATAGCTGCTAAGGCTACCTTTTGTTTTTCACCACCAGATAATGTCATGAGGTCATGCGTGATAAATTCTTTCATACCGACACGTGCAAGTGATTGCGTAATAAGATTAGGTATTATTTGAGGAGAACGCTGTAAATTTTCCAGACTGAAACGCAATTCTTCAAATGGTGTTTTCATCACGAACTGGCGGGTTGGGTTTTGGAAAAGATAACCAATATGGTCAACGCGTTGATAAGGGACGATATCATGAATCGCATAGTTGTCAAGTGTTAGTTCTCCTGTCAGTTTACCACCACTAAATGTTGGATAAAGACCAGCAATTAATTTAAGTAGTGTTGATTTGCCGCTACCACTAGGTCCAACTAGCAAATTGAGACTACCAGGTCGCAACGTCATCGAGACGTTTTTGAGTACGGTGGTGTCTTGATAAGCAAAACTGACCTGTTTGACAACCAGATTAGCCACGATGCAAGACACCTGATTTTTCAATTAATTTTTGAATAGCAACAACTAGTACACCGCCAAAGAAAAACAATGAAATGAACCGTGTAATAAATAGGGCCACCAACAAACCAACATGATATGAAGCATAGCCATCACGGAATAATGACCAAATAAAAGTGATAATTGTACCAGTAATTGCTGAGGCGAAAATACCTCGCCAATGCCAATCTTTATAAGCTAAAGCGGCAAATCCGGCTTCACTACCCACACCTTGAACCAAGCCTGAGAGCAATGTTGCAACCCCCCATTGACCACCAAGCAACATTTCGACTGCTGAGGCAAAGAGCTCGCCTAATACACCAGCGCCAGCCTGACGAATTAATATGCTGGCTAGTGGCGCGGCCATCATCCAACCCCCGATTAATAAATCGTTAGCAAATGGGGCTAATCCCATGGGTGTCAAAGCAGCTGCTAGTATATTATAAACAGGGCCGAGGACCCAAAAGATAAAGCCAATAAACACCGCAACAAAAGCGAGCAGTAAGACATCGCGTAGCGCCCAATGGTGTTGTTTAGATTCTGAAACAGTTTGCATAATAGTTATGCCTCCATAAAATTTTTTGTAGTTTCTATTTTATGTCTGGCAAAGTGCAGTTATGGTGTGCTGATGCTTGAATTTTAGCAAATAAAAAACGCCTGGCAATTAGATGAGCCATGCGTTTGCTAAAATACACACTAAAGCGCAATGCTCCCTTCGCTGGTGCTAACCAGAGCAGGTTCAATGGGTGTTTCTCAGCCAAATGGCACCCCAGATTGTTAAATATAAAACTACACGTTAAACTTAACATAAATTGTGTAGATATGCAATTATTTTCATGAAAACGACCAGTATATTGACTTGACATTGCCTGATATAATATAAGTAACGAGGTAAATGATGGTTGAATATCAGTATGAAGTTGGTGTTATTGGCGCTGGTCCAGCAGGACTTGCAGCCGCTTTTGCCGCAAAAGCTTTGGGTAAAAAAGTGGTCATTTTAGAGCAATACTTATGGGGTGGAACCTGCCCAAATTACGGCTGTGATCCTAAGAAAATTTTGCTTGCAGCAGTTGAGAACATTAAAAGACAAAAAGCCTTACAAACGCGAGGTTTGCATGGCTATTCACAAATTAATTGGTCTGATTTAATAGCTCACAAACAGCGTTATGTTGATGCTGTGCAACCGCGTAAAATTCGTGGTTTGGATCAAGCAGGTATTGCGCGCTTTTATGGTCATGCCAGCTTTATCAATGAAGATACTGTTCGTGTCGGAGATTTCAAGGATACAATTAGAGCAAGTGATTGGGTTATTGCAACGGGTCAGCGACCGCAGACATTAAATTTTCCGGGCTCAGGCTATACACAAAATTCAGAAGATTTTTTGAACATGCCAAATATGCCAGAAGACGTGACATTTATTGGGGCTGGTTTTGTGGGCGTTGAATTTGCAACAATTACGAATACGGTTGGTGCACACACGCGTATTGTTACTGAGGGACAAACTGCTTTGCGGGCATTTGATCAGATATTGGTACAACAATTGATGACAGAGATGCAGGAATCAGGGATTGAATGGTATTTTAATGCTACTGTGTGCCGCATTGATAAGGCTTTAACTGGTCGCTTGGTCGTTAAACTAACCAACGGAACAACATTTGAAACAGACCGTGTGTTTGTTACGGCTGGACGTATTGGCAATTTTGATCAGATGAATTTGGCCGCAGCTGGTGTGGCTTGTCAGGTGGCCGATTTGCCTGTTGATGAGCACTTACGTACCAGTAATTCCCATGTTTATGCTGTCGGGGATGTTGGCGGCTCACCAGTACCAAAACTTGTCCCAACGGGTAACTATGAAGGACGTTATGTGGCACAAGTGATTGCCGGAAAAACGAACGCGCCAATAAGTTATCCAACAACACCAATTGTCGTATTTGGATCACAGCACATCGCCCAAACGGGCTTAACGGTTGCCGCCGGTCGAACAGCAGGTTATCGTGTGATAGATATGGATATGAGCGATGTGATTACTTTTTTCCGTTACCATGATCAAGTGCGTGTACGTGTGGTATTGGACCACAATGACTGCATTGTCGGCGCGAGCGTCATTGCAGCTGAAGCAGAAGAAGTGATTAATTATTTTGTGACAGCGATTAATGAACGGCGTACATTAGCGGAAACACAGGCAAATTTGTATGCTTATCCATCTTTGGGTTCGGAATTTGCAACATTTTATTAACCTTGCATCTAAAAATGGGCCGACATTCAATGGCAAAAAGCATAACATGACTTTGTTCTGTCAATCAATTGTTACTATACGCGTTTTTAAACCAAAAAAAACAGTCCGAAGACTGTTTAGAAATTGCCCCTGTTGGATTCGAACCAACGCATAGTGGCACCAGAAGCCACCGCCTTACCGCTTGGCCAAGGGGCAATTACTCTATATATTTTACAGGGTCTCCTACCATTTTGCAAGTAGAAATTTGTCTTTGTCAAAAATAAGATTTTTCGTTATACTTAGGAAACAGACTAAGGGGGATACCATGCAGTACGCAACCTATGAAAATACCGTTGAGAAGCTAGAGCGTCATCACATTACAATTCGTGCCATTGCAGACATTGCTTACAATAGCGAAAAAGCTTATCTGCCGAATTTATCTATTGAGCAAGTGGAAGAAGCTGTTATCAGTATTTTGCATAAACGTGTTGTACAACACCAAGTCTGGGTAGCCTTAGAACTTGATCGTTTAGCAGAAGCACATTTACTCGAGTCGCCATTGCAAGATCTTGTTGAAAGCGATGATTCTTTGTTTGGTGTGGATGAAACACTAGCCACTGCTATTGCTATGTCTTACGATACCATTGGGGTAACGAATTATGGCTATATCGATAAATTAAAAATTGGTTTGGTGGGCGAACTTGACCGTAAAGGGAAAACCACCTCAGCTGTAACAACTTTTGCAGACGATATTGTTGGTGCTTTAGCTGCAGCTGCAGCATCTAAAGTTGCTCATAAATACCCAACTGGTATTTTGGACTCAGATAAAATTAATTAAAAACGCGTTGACGTTTTTTTTATTGCCTTGATTTGCATAATCGGTCTATACCAATTATAATAAGTATAGACACAAGGAGGAGAGGTGCTCAAATGTCTACGTTAATAAACATGTTGTGGTGTGCGGTGTGTTAGTAACTAGACTACCTCGCAGATAATTATGGCAAAGTTACTGAAAAATATTGATTTATATACGGGTTATCAACATATAGCAGATGCCTATGTGCGTTTCACGGATGTTATACAAGATGTTGGCTATATGGTAGATTTTTCAGAGCAAGCAGATGATGAGCTAATTGCGGAGGCAACAGGACGATTGGTTGTCCCAGGATTTATTGATGTCCACAAACATGGTGGCTATGGTTTAGATACGATGGATGGTGATCCAGATAAATTAAATAACATGGTTAATTTGATGGTTACTGAAGGGATTACATCATTATTTCCCACAACAATCACGCAATCGCCCGAGAACATTGAGCGCGCACTTGTCACAATTAATCAGGTTGCAAAAAAAAATCTTGTGATTCAGGGCATTCATTTGGAAGGACCGTTTATTAATAAAGTCTTTATGGGCGCACAACCAGAAGAATACATTATTAATCCGAATACGGCTTTACTTAAAAAGTGGTATGCTTTATCAGGTGAACGCATTCGGCTAGTGACCTATGCACCAGAAAATGGCGGCATTCCTGATTTTGAAGCATTTATGTTGGCACATCATATTGTTCCTTCTATTGGACATTCTAATGCTACACGCGCACAATTGTGCCATTCACGAGCAACGCATATCACGCATCTGTATAATGCCCAACGGCCATTACATCATCGTGAGCCAGGTGTCACCGGGCATGGTATGATAGAAGAAGCAATTACTGGTGAGCTAATTGCTGATGGTTTCCATATTACCCCTGACATGTTAGAGTTGGCTTTTCGCTTGAAGGGTGCGCAACGACTTGAATTAATCACTGATTCAATGCGTGCTGAAGGTTTAGGTGATGGTATCTCAGAACTTGGTGGTCAAAAAGTCACCGTAAAGGATAAACAAGCACGTCTAGATAATGGTCATTTAGCTGGGTCAGTCCTAGCTTATGATGATGCCTTCCGCAATATTCAAACGATGACTTCAGCCAGTATTCAAGACGCGGTGCAGATGAGTTCTGTTAACCAGGCACTTGAATTTGGATTAACACAAAAAGGGCATCTCGCGATTGGTAAAGATGCTGATTTCAATTTATTTAATAAGAAGGATATGCGATTACAGGCGACTTACTCAATGGGTCGCCGCTTTGCAAGGGAATAATGATGACAAAATCCGCCACACCACGTTATATTCAAATTCACAATCAAATAAAAGCGCGAATTGAAGCCGGCGAATGGCAGTCCGAAAAACGGCTGCCGGCTGAACGTGAGTTGGCGGAAACATTTGGCGTATCACGAATGACGCTAAGACAAGCTATTCAAACACTAGTAGATGAAGGCATACTTGAACGTAAAGTTGGTTCTGGGACTTATGTTGCCGAGCAGAAAGTAGCCGAGCGTGCTTTGGGGATGACTAGTTTTACGGAATTGATGTCAGCGACTGGACGCGTAGCAAAAACACAAACAATCAGTTATAAAATGACTTCACCCTCGGCCTCAGAAATGGCACAACTGAATTTATCAGAAAATGATGAAGTGTTGGTCATGGAACGCTTGAGAATGGGGGATAACGAACCAATTTTGCTGGAACGGGCAACGGTGCCCGCAACACTTGTGCATGGCTTTTCGCGCCATGATCTAACGGAGTCGTTGTATCATACTTTAGCAAAAGCGGGTATCAAACCAGGCCGAGCGGAGCAGACGATATCAGCGAGCCTAGCGAACGAACGTTTGTCGGAATTATTACAAATTAAGCGTGGAGATGCTATTTTAAGTGTACGTCAAGTGTCATTTGACCAAAATGACCGTCCCTTTGAATATGTGAGATCGTATTATGTTGGTGAACGATTTGAGTTTCAATTAGCACGTTAAAAAAGCCTTGGTTATACACCAAGGCTTTTTATTTATGACTGAGCTTTTTAGCTAGGAAATCCCCAACTAATTGGACAATTAAGACAAAAATCAATACAAGAATTGTTGCTACCCATGTCGTATCTGAAGCAAAGCGATTATAGCCATACGAGATAGCCATATTTCCAAGCCCACCGGCACCAATTGCGCCAGCCATAGCGGTTAAACCAATTAAGCTGATTAGTGTTACAGTTGACACACGAATAATTTCTGAACGACCTTCGCGTAAATAAACACCAAATACAATATCCCAAAATGAGGCGCCAACTGCTTGTGCAGCTTCGACAATGCCGCCATCTACTTCAGCTAATGCTACTTGTACTTGACGTGCATAAAAGGGAAAGACACCCAATGATAAAGGTACTAATGCAGCAGTTGTACCAATTTGTGTACCGACAATTAGTTTCGTGAAAGGTGCGATAGCAGCCAGCAAAATAATGAATGGCACGGCACGGAATATTGAAACGACTTTATCAAAGAGCCAGAATAGAGCCCGATTTGGGGCGATACCATTTGGTGCAGTAATAACCAAGCCAATACCAAAAATCAAGCCCAGCAAACCGCCAAATAATGCAGACCAAAAGGTCATGAATAATGTTTGTGTAATAGCAGTTAGCCAACCGGTATCGCCGGTCCAACCTTGATAAACGACGTTAGGAAATGTTTGTGTAAACCATTGGCTCATAGTGTTGAACCTCCTTTAAGAACTTCTACTTCGACATGATGATCAGCTAGTGTTGATATGGCTGATTTCACTTGTTCGGCATGACCAGAAAGTACAACCAGTAAAGACCCTACCGGCGTATCCTGCAAAATTTCAATATTACCATATAAAATATTGGCCGTGACATTGAAATCGCGGAATAATCCAGTAATTAGTGGTTCGTCTGTCGTATCACCCACGTAGGATAAGCGAACAAAGACCTCGTCTGACTTTAAGTTTTGAACGAGTGGTTGGAAAGAAATTGTCTCGATAGCTTTATCAATATTAGTTGCTGTTTCGATAAATTCCTTAGTCAGTTGTTCAGTTGGTTGTGCAAAAATTTCTAGTAGTGAACCGCGTTCTATAATTTCACCATTTTGCATCACGGCAACTTTGTTGGCAATTTCTTTTACTGCCTGCATTTCGTGTGTGATTAAGACAATCGTTAGACCAAGTTCTACGTTTAATTTTTTCAAAAGTGCAAGAATTTGGTTGGTTGTCTTCGGGTCAAGAGCTGAAGTGGCTTCGTCTGAAATCAGTATTTCCGGATCATTAGCCAATGCCCGCGCAATGGCAACGCGCTGTTTTTGCCCACCCGATAGTTGTGAGGGATATTGTTCAGCACGGTCTGTTAAATCGACTAAGGCAAGTAATTCTTTAACTTTTGCCTCTTTTTGTGCTTGGGACAACGAACTGTGTTGTAGGGCGAAGGCAACGTTTTCGGTAACGGTACGTTCGTTTAGTAAATTAAAGTGCTGAAAAATCATACCAATTTTACGGCGACGATTGCGTAAATCTTTTGCTGAAATATGTGTTTTAGCCCCTGCTTCTGTATCAGCTTTGAAAAATGTTTCGTCGTTAACAACAACAGAACCGCTAGTTGGCTCTTGTAACAAATTGATAACGCGAACAAGAGTTGATTTACCGGCACCCGAATAACCAACGATACCATAAACATCCCCACGTTCGATGTGAACAGAAACATTTTTTACCGCGTTGATTGTTCGTTTTTTTTGGTGAAAGGTAACATTAATATTATCTAGTGCAATAATTGGTTGGCTCATAGAGTTACTCCCTTAGTGATTTATGATTTTATGTTTTGACTCATTGTAGCTGTTAATAAGCGCTTTGATGACATCAATATGCTCGTTATAGTCCGATAAACGAACATTTTCATTTGGCGCGTGATCATATGTTTGCGCATAACCAATGCCTAAACTGGCAATTGGTGCTTGCAGCGCATCGTGAATAATGGCCATTGGTCCAGTCCCAGGGGAGGTTGGCATCACACTTGGTTCAGCATGGTAGTATTGTCTGGCAACATTAATCACGCGTGCAATTTCTGGGTGAGACATGTCGCTTCGGTAACCCGGCTGTCCCAATGTCATAGTCAATGTGATATCTGGAAAGCCTTGCGGGACTAGGTGATTATTGATATGTTGAATCGTTGACTCTGGGGACATATTTGGCACTAGTCGTGATTCCAATTTAGCATGAGCTTGCGCTGGTAAAACTGTTTTGACGCCTTTACCATTATAACCCGAGATTAAGCCTTCAATGCTAATTGTTGGTTGAAAGTACAAGATTTCTTTAAAATCAGCATCATAGCGATTAGTATATAGTGGTGCGTTCAGGCTGTATTTCTCAATGAGAGATTCAGGTGTAATTGGTAGCGCAGCGACTAAATCTTTTTCACGCTGATTAGGCGGCAACACGTCGTCAAAAAAATGTGGAACGATAATGCGACCGTGTTTATCGAACAGTGTCGCAATGGCTTGCGACAAGCGTATTGCTGCGGAATCGACAACGCCTGCTAACGAAGAGTGTAAGTCAGTATTAGCTGTTGTGACAGCTAAGTCAAAAGTGACGATGCCTTTATTACCACCAAAAATTTCAAGTACACCGTCATCGTTTTTACCACCGGATTCCCAAATAACTAAGTCAGCAGTTAAACCTTGCGTATGCTTAATCAGGTATTCTTGTAAGTAACGAGAGGCCGTTTCCTCTGAACCTTCAACAATAAAAACAATGTTAACTGGTAATGTCTCATGTTCATCGATATATTCTGCAACAGCAGCCATCCGTGCAGTGAGATTACCCTTATCATCGTCGACACCACGGCCAAATAATTTATCATCATGTGATGTCAATGACCATGGATCAGTTTGCCATAATGCCAGTGGCTCGGCGGGTTGCACATCATAATGATTATATATCACGATAGTTTGCGCATCTGGATGGGGACTGTGTAATTGGGCCATGATGAATGGTGCAAAGTAAGTGTCATCATAAATGACTTCAGCGCCGAGTAATCTAAAAGCATCAGCGATACAAGTTGCTGCCTCTGGTAGATGCGATTGTTGCGCCGAAACACTAGGAATAGCGATTAATGTTTTTAAAAGATTGAGATAATGATCACGAATAGACACTGGCTTTCCCCTTTTTTTGTGATGAAGTTATGTACCTGCAAACTTAGTTTGCAGATGAGTGGGACTATTTTTTATAATCCCAAACAGTGATTTCAGCTGAACCATAATATTTCTTAACAAGCGCCTTTGTTTTATCAGTTTGTAGTGATTTCACAACATCCTTATAAATTTGCTTATCTTTATCTTTCTTATTGGCAGCGATGAAGTTAAAGTATTGCTCTGAATCTTTGTTTAAACGTTCAATGTAGATAGCTGTGTCAATATTTAACTTGGCAGATTTAGCAAAGTTTGTGTTAACTACGGCAGCACCAACCTTTGGATCTTTTAATGATGAGGGTGTTTGTGAGCCATCAACGGGCGTAATTTTAAGATTCTTAGGGTTGTCAATAATATCTTTAGGCGTAGCTTTGTCAGTCTCTTTAATCTTAATTAAACCGGCATCTGCTAATAAGTGAATGCCACGATTTTCGTTGGTAGGATCATTAGCAACTGTGATTTGCTCGCCATCTTTAATATCTGAAACATGTTGATACTTATCTGAATAAATGCGCAATGGTGTTGTCCATGTGTCACCAATCGATACAATGTCTGTCTTATATTGTGCATTCCAGTTTGCTAGATAAGGGTAATTTTGGAATGCATTTAAATCAATATCACCAGCAGATAGCGCTTTATTGGGCTGAAGGTAATCTGTAAATTTCTTTGTTTTTAAGGTAATACCATATTTATCTTTGGCTGTTTTAATGACAGATTTCCAAATTTCGTCTTCATTTTTGTCACCAGCCATCACACCAATTGTGACAGTTTTGTTCGCTTTTTGACTACCGTGACCACCAAAACTAAAATAAGCAGCAACAGCAATCACAACGACGATGATACCGCCAATTAACCAATTCTTTTTACGCATAAATAAACTCCTTTTCTATTCAGATTATTGCTTACTATCCCAAGCGGGTAATTCTGCACCATCGTATACTTTTTTAATCACATCTTTTGTTGTTTGAGTTTGATAAGCTTTGACAACATTTTTTAGTACTTGTTTATCTTTATCCTTGTCATTTGCAGCAATAATGTTAACCCACTGATGAGAATCCTTATTGATTGGTTCTACAAAGATAGCCTTTTTATAATCAAGTCCAGCAGTGTCGGCGTAGGTACCATTCACCACAGCGCCTTGTACATCAGATAGTGTTCGTGCAGTTTGGTCAGCGGCTAACTCTTTAATTTTAAGTGATTTAGGATTTTTGGTGATATCCTTCACGGTAGCTGTTTTTAAGCCGGCTTTTAGATCAATTAGTCCCGCAGCCTTTAAGACGTAGAGTGAACGGCTTTCATTGGTAGCGTCATTTGGTACAGCAATGGTATCACCCGCTTTGAAATCTGATACTTTTTGATAAGTGTTTGAGTAAAGTCGAATAGGGGAGATAACAGTATCACCAATCGCAACAATCTTATTGCCGGTTGCTTTGTTAGAGGCATCTAAGAAAGCATAATGTTGAAAGGCGTTGATATCTACTTCACCATCAGACAAGGCCTTGTTAGGCTGATTATAATCTGAGAATTGTTTGAATTTAAGTGTGATGCCGTATTTATCTTTAGCTGTTTTAGAAACTGAATCCCAAATAGACATGTCTTGCTTGGATCCAGACATAATACCAACTTTAACCACTTTACCATCAGTTTGGTTTGATGCTGGTTTACCAAAACTCAGGTATCCGATGGCGCCAATAGCAATGATGGCAGCGCCACCAATCAGCCAGTTTTTTGTTTTACTCATAATTGATTCTCCCAATAATATATTCATTTTAGAGATAGGCTAAGCAGCAGCAGTTAAACGAAAAAAAGCCGCTTCTGTATACCTAAATACAGAAGCGGCTAAATAGCGCGTTACCATTCTGAGTTGTCAGTTATTATTACTAATAACTTGCTCACTAACCATCGAGCATTGGGAGATGACCCTAGCTGAATGGTGTGCCCAGTAACGAGGGCCAAACCGTTGTCAACTAAATGGTAAACCAATTCGTCAACACCAATCACAGGTCATTTTCGCAATCGCACGCATGCTAATTTTCATCAACCATTAGCTTTCTGATTTTTGCTTAATTGCTACTTTTCTGCTCTACTTGTTTATCTCTAAAATCGTTAAACCTAATAATACATATCTCGATTATGTTTGTCAACTATTTTATTTCGTATTGTCAAAAATAAGGAGAAAAATACCAGTTAAAATAGCAGTCGAACCAAATAGTGTGTATTGTCCAAACCAAGGGACAAATAGTGTAGAAAGCAGGGCGCCAAAGAAGAACGCTAAAATAATTAATGTAAATAGTCCAGCATTTCTCAAAGCAGCATGATCCTTGGTGTAAATAAAAGTCATGAGGTTTGCACCAACGTTACGCAGATTACCTGTTGACATCACACTTGTGAAAGGTAACCCTTGCACTTTAGGAAAAGCATCTAGTTGAATCGCTAGAAAAAAGGAAAGCAAAGTGATATATGTGGTACTACTGATATGATGTGATAATATCACAACTAAAATGATACCGATGGTTTCAACGAGGATACTGTGTTGTTGTGTCGATAACTGCTTAGGTTTGAAACGGTGCTTAATAATACCATTGAAAGCTGCGCCCAAAAGAAAAAATAAGATAGGCAAAATGAAGTTGACCGCACCTGTGTAATTGCCCTTGGCAAGCACGATGCCAGCCTGAATGATATTGCCTGTTTGCAAACTGGCGAAACGTTCACCATGAAATTGAAACGTGTAAGCGTCGACAAACCCAGAATTAGTGGCTAACAGTAGTGCAATCGGGAGGCGCTCGTGAATGGGGTGGTTAATCGTGTTTTCTGACATAATTTTGTGGACAGCAGCGCCGGTGTGATTCTTTTGGCCTGTGTCGATTCTCCGATAAAATTTACCTTTCTATTTTACGCTATTTTATGTGATACGTGGTGAAAACAATTGAAAATAGCATCATTAGAAACGGAAAAAACTTATTTTAGTCATCATATTTGTTATAATATGAGCAATGAGGAGAGCTAATGAAAAAAATAATCACAATTATCTTAACTATGATAACGACGTTTGTGATTGGCATCGGCATGGCGCAAGCCGATTATCAAATTACAAAATATCAACAGCACATCACAATTAATGAGGATGGTAGTGCTTTGATTGAAAAAGAGGTTCATTATCATTTTGATAAGCAGATGAATGGTATTTATCTTAATGAAACGTTAAAGGGGGCTGCTGACCAGAAACGCAACTACACTTGGGGCGGATTAAAAGCTATTACTATATCTGACAATGGTGGACCTTTTAAGTCTGTTCCGCCAATGGAAAAATCAGCAGTCATAGGCTACGTAGAAACGCAGCATCAGGATGAGGTGCAAGAAAAAGTTTACTATCCGATAAAAGCTGATAAACAATTAGTTGTTAAGTACCTTTACCAAGTCAACAATCTTGTCGTTAATTGGGATGATGTATCAGAATTAAATTGGTTAGTGATCACTAACTGGGATGTGGCGTTACATGATGTTAAAGTGACCATGTCATTACCTCATCAACCCAGTCAAACTCTGAAAGCTTGGGTACACAATGATAAAGGAATACAAGGACGTGTAGCTATCAATAAGGCCAAGTCACAGCTGACTGTTACCACAGATGAAGTTGCACGCCATAAACGATTAGAATTAAGAAGTTATTTTGACAAAATGCAGACACCGCGTAATCAGAATAGCCAATCGGGTCAACGCGCTAAAGTAATTTCAAATCAGGAAGCAGCAAAAACGATCAAAGCCTATCGCGCTTTGCAACGTGTTAAACTATTCGGATTAGTGGTATTGCCAATGGTAACGTTATTATTACTACTTGCCATGCTAGGGTTTATGTATCATGTGAGACGAGCCATTAAGCAGGGAAAGCAAGCCAGCGGTGCCAGTCAACCGCCTGTGCATGTTTACGATATTCCTAATGACTTGGGACCAGCAATTATTAATGCGCGTATTGATTATAAGGCTGATGTGTCAAAAGTGATTGTGGCAACATTATTAGATTTGGTCGCTAAGCATAAAATTACAATAGCATACACGCAAGTCACTGATGTTTCGCATGCGGTTTACAAAGTAATCAATGAAGATGGTTTGCAAAATTATGAGCGGACATTTATTCGCATGATTTTTGGTCCATCGCGTGATAATGTGTTTCAATCTGAGTTTAAGCGACAAGATTCGGCTGTTTCTGACAGAATTCGGAAAGGTGTTGGCTTGTTCACGCAACAAATACGCAACCATGATGAGACAAAGGCGCTAATCAACCAAAAGCGCACAGATTATTATAATAATTTGAAAATCAGTCTCAATGGATTGATTGGTTTTAGTGGCTTTATTATTTTTATCGCCAATATACTAATGGCCAATTATAGTGGTATTTGGCAAATATGGTTAGCTGCAGTGCTTGAACTGATTATAAGTATTGCCATGTTTGGTATCGTTTATTATCAAAATACAACAGTATATACTGTGCCCGATGGCTTTTCAGAAAAATGGGCATGGGACGGCTTTCGCTTGATGTTACATGACATTGCTAATTTGAAAGATAAAACAGTATTGGATGTGCAATTGTGGGATAAGTTACTGGCATATGCTGTGATATTTGGCGAAGCTAAAAAGGTGTCCCAAACTTTGAAATTATGGGCACAAGATGAAAACGTCGTTGTCCCTAATTTGCCACTCTATATGGTATACAGTAGTTTTGGTGTCGACTGGGCTGATAATTTAGCCCAGAATATCCAAACAAATAGTGCCTTTGAGAGTAACGTTTCTGGTGATGGGGGTAGTTTCTCTGGTGGTGGATTTTCCGGCGGTGGCGGCGGTGGCGGCGGTGCTTTTTAGCTGTGACACGGGGTTCAGCTTGCGTAGTTCACATGATTTTGATAAAATTAAAGTATAATTAAATCATTCCTGAGGGAGTAACTGGCGGATTTTCCGCGATAATACCGTCAAAGCAAGTAATTTCAAAGAGATTACTTATATCGAACACTATGTTCCGGTACTATCTGAAACGGTGAGACTCATGTAAAAACCAGACGTTGTTCGTTGGGTTATTTACATGAGTCTTTTTGTTTCTGGTGAGACACAGGGTGATGAGCGCAAAATGCGTGGGAGGAAAATATATGCCAAATCGGCCATTGTATAATCAGGATGCGACGGAGATATTATCTGATTTAAAGACAGATCGTCATCATGGGTTGAGTCAAGACGCGGCAACAGCGTTGCTAGAGAAAAATGGCTATAATCAGCTTAAAGAGGCAGCCTCAACGAGTTTATTGCAAAGATTCATTAATCAGTTTAAAGATTTTATGATTGCAATTTTGTTAGTTGCAGCTGTCGTTGCAGCTTTCACTGGTGAACTAGTTGATGCTATTTTTATTTTGGCCATTGTCATCATTAATGCCGTTTTTGGTGTTTTTCAGGAAGCCAAAGCGGAAGATGCTATTAACGCACTAAAAGAAATGTCAACACCCAACGCCAATGTTATTCGTGATGGGAAGGAAATGTCCGTGAAATCAACAGCGCTAGTTGTTGGTGATATTATTCGGTTAGAGGCTGGTGATATTGTACCAGCCGATTTGCGGTTAATTGAATCTGCTTCATTACAGATTGAAGAAGCCTCGCTGACTGGGGAATCTGTTCCGGTGAATAAAGTGTCTGATGCCCTAACAGATAAAGATTTGCCATTAGGTGATCGTACTAATTTAGCTTTTATGAATACTAACGTGACTTACGGTCGTGCCGTCGGCGTTGTCATTGGGACGGGGATGCAGACTGAAATTGGTCATATTGCTGGAATGCTGGAGGCTGCAGACGAAACGAAGACACCTTTGCAAGAAAACTTAATACGACTAGGTCGTGTTTTGACATATCTGATATTAATTATTGCTGCGGTCACCTTTGTTGTTGGTCTCGCAAGAGGCAGGGAAACCATTATCGACATGTTGTTGACATCAATTTCCTTAGCTGTTGCGGCTATTCCCGAAGGATTACCTGCAATTGTCACGATTACATTGGCGCTAGGGACAACACGAATGGCTGCACGGCAAGCCTTAATTAGAAAATTACCAGCAGTAGAAACACTAGGTTCAACTGATATTATTGGTTCTGACAAGACTGGTACCTTAACCCAAAATAAGATGACAGTCGAAAAAGTTGTGGTCAATGCTGAAATTCAAGATGCAGCTACTACGGAAGAACTGAGTGGTACTTACGCACGTTTGGCTGATATTTTAGCGTTAAACAACGATACTAAGCGTACAGAGAATGGTTATGTAGGTGATCCAACAGAAACGGCCCTAATTGCTTTTAACGAAAACCATCACCGTGACATTGATACATTATTTTCAGAAATGCCACGTGTTGCTGAAATTCCCTTTGATTCTGAACGCAAGCTGATGTCAACAGTACATCCAGCACCTAATGGGTACATTGTTACCGTGAAGGGGGCACCAGATGAATTGCTTAAACGCGCCACACAGATTGAAATGTACGGTGATGTCGTACCATTGACGGATGAAATTCGGACAAAGTTGTCTGATATTAACTCGGAATTAGCAACACAAGCATTGCGTGTGTTGGCCTTTGCTTATAAATTGTCTGATACTGTGCCGCCAAATATGACTTCTGATGCTGTGGAAAACAATTTGATTTTTACTGGTTTTGTCGGCATGATTGACCCAGAACGACCAGAAGTGGCGCAAGCGGTATTAGAGGCCAAAGCAGCCGGTATTCGTCCAATGATGATTACTGGTGATCATCGTGATACGGCAGCAGCCATAGCTATTCGTCTGGGCATTTTGAATGAAGCAGATAAGGCGACTGCGGTGATTTCAGGCTCAGAGCTAGATGCTATGACAGATGAAGCATTTGCTGCAAATGTGCATAAATATAATGTTTATGCGCGTGTGGCACCAGAACATAAAGTAAAAATTGTGACGGCTTGGCAGAAGAAGGGTAAAGTTGTTGCCATGACAGGCGACGGTGTCAACGATGCACCCGCTTTAAAAGCTGCTGATATAGGTATAGCTATGGGCATTACAGGTACTGAAGTGTCTAAAGGTGCTTCAGATATGGTTTTGGCTGATGACAACTTTGCGACAATTGTTCACGCCGTTGAAGAAGGTCGTAAGGTGTTTGCGAATATTCAAAAGTCATTACAATATTTGCTTGCTTCCAACTTAGCTGAAGTCATTTCAATTTTTGTGATGACACTATTAGGCTGGAATATTTTAGCACCAATTATGATTCTATGGATTAATTTAGTAACGGATACGCTACCAGCTATTGCCTTAGGTATTGAACCAGCGCAAAAAGATGCCATGTCACGTCAACCGCGTGGCCGCAGTGCAAGCTTCTTATCTGGTGGTGTTGGGGCAGCCATTATTTGGCAAGGTATTTTACAAGCTGTGATCGTATTAAGTGTTTATGGTTTCGCACTTGCCTATCCGGTACATGCTGCTGAATTTGAAGCTCATCGTGATGCGTTAACCATGTCATTTATGACGTTAGGTTTGATGCAAATGTTTAACGCCATCAACGTTAAATCGGTTTATGGTTCAATGTTTGGTCCCCAAGCTTTCAAAAATAAACTATTTAATTGGGCACTCTTGGGCTCGTTAATTGTGATGGCAGCAGTTGTTGTTATCCCACCGTTAAACCCAATTTTCCATGTATCACATCTAGATGGCTATCAGTGGGCGATTGTATTAGTTGCAGGAATCAGTATCATTATTATTGTTGAACTGGTAAAATTAGTACAGCGAAAATTTTTTAAAAAAGGATAAAAACATTGGCAAAATTTAACCCTAAGCAAGCACAAATCTATATTCAAACACTTCAAAGTGTATTAACAAATACAGAAGACACGGCAACGCGCGTCACACCGTTCTTTACAAAATTAGATGATGCGAAAGCGGCAGACAAAATTTCAGAGATTCCTGCAGCTGAATTTGCAGAAATTAAAGCTGAATTTGAAGACGCTGTTGCCAGCTATCAAAGCAATGCGCAACAATTAGCCAAAGCATCAGCACCGGTGCGCCTTCTTGGCGTCCATAAGACATTGTCAGCTGCTTGCACAAAGTACGCAGAGGCGACGCAGTTGATGTCTGAGGCTGTTATTGTTGATGGACAATCAGTTGATAACGACAAATATGCAAAGTCTGAAGCTGATCAAGCAGTGTATCTTGAAAAAATACATGCAGCGGTTGGCAAGATTATGAACAGTGCTAGCATGTCAAGATAATAAAAAAACGTTTACCCATTGGCGGTAAACGTTTTTTATTTGGCATCATCTGGATCAACACCATAAATTTCAATGTGAAAACCAGTAATATTTAAACCACTTGCCTGTCTGGCAGCCTCAAACAGTGGTTTAACATCAAAATTATCCGCATCAATAATTTCATTGGTGCGACTATTAATAATATGGTAATGTGGTTCACCATAAAAATCATAATGTCGTTTGCCATCTTTTTGGGTATCAATGACAATGACAATCCCGACATCTACCAATTTTTCGAGTGTATTGTAAATTGTAGCAAGACTAATAGTGGTCAAGTCCGCATGAATCATTTCAGCTGTTGGATGCGTTTCGTGAGTCATTAGATAGTCCAAAATGGTCAGTCGCTGAGATGTTGCTTTTAAACCGTGATTTTGTAAAATATCACGTAATAATGGTTCTGTCATGAGCTAGCCTCCTATTAGTCTCTAAAAATATTATAGCACGTAAAATAGAATGTTTCTAATTAACTTGATTTATAATGATAAATTTGGTATAACTAAATTAGAATAATTCTAAAGAGGGAAATGATGGATAAGCAAAGTTTAATGCAACGCAATAACTTAATTCGTGCAGGCGTTATGGGTGCCAATGATGGCATTTTATCAGTTTCAGGTATTGTTTTGGGGGTGGCTGGGGCTACAAGTAACACAGGAACTATTTTGCTGGCGGGTTTTGCTGGTATGTTAGCTGGTACAGTATCAATGGCGATGGGGGAATATGTCTCAGTTAGTTCGCAGCATGATGCCCAGGAAAAAGTTCGGCGTGTACAGACCGAAGCACTAAAATCACAATATGATACTGAATTTACATTTGTTAAAGATAAATATGTGGCAGAAGGCATTTCGTCACATTTAGCACATCAGGCTGCCGAAGAAATGATGAGCAAAGATCCACTAACAACCACTGTACGTGAACGATATGGCTTTTCACTTGATCACGAATTGAGTGCTGGGGGTGCGGCATTGGCATCCCTGATTAGTTTTCCAATTGGTTCTATTTTACCGATGTTAGCCATTTCTGTGATGCCAAGAAGTATGCGCGAAATTGCTACCTTTATTGCCGTAGTCATTGCTTTGGCCTTAACAGGTTATGCAGCAGCCGCTTTAAATGGGGCCAACAAACAAAAAGCTGTGATGCGAAACATTATTGCCGGTGTATTTACGATGATTGTAACTTATGTCATCGGCTCGTTATTTAGATGAAAGGGGTGTGCTAAGCTATTATGTTTTTAGGCACAATAAAACCAATGGATATATTTAAAAAAGAAAAAGCGACAAAAGAACAAGCAACGATGGATGAAAAGCTCAATGCTATTCGTGCCGGTGTTTTAGGATCTAATGATGGCATTTTAACGGTTGTTGGTGTACTATTTTCGGTTGCAGCTGCGACAACGAATAATTTTGCAATCTTTATCGCCGGTCTTGCCGATTTAATGGCTTGTGCGCTATCGATGGCTTCAGGGGAGTATGCTTCTGTTAGTTCACAATCCGATAGTGAAAAAGTAGTTGTGGCACAAGAAGAAGCATTATTAAAAAGTGATTTTAGTGGACAACATCTGACTGTAGAGAATTTTTACGTTGACCGTGGTGTGACACGGTCAACAGCAAAGGCGATCGCAGACGAATTATTGACAAAAAAGCCATTAGAAACAATGTTGAGCATTAAGTATGATATCAAGCTTGGACATTACATGAACCCATGGTCTGCAGCTTGGGCGTCATTATTTAGTGCAGCTATCGGTGGTGTGTTTCCATTGGCTGCATTAATATTGTCACCAGCACGATATCAATTTATTGCGACAATTGCTGCGACAGCTGTTGCGGTAGCACTTACTGGCCTGTTAAGCGCTAAGCTATCTAATGGCCTAGTTAAGCGTGCTGTCATTCGTAATATTATCATTGGGTTGCTTACGATTGCTATTCACTACGGTATTGGTAAGTTATTCTAAAAATAGTTTTTTTAGTATAAATATTGATTGATATTTGGCATAATAGAGTTATGCTAAACCAAATGAAAAAACAATTCGATATCATTTATAAGCGTTACCATTTGGCAGTTTTGAAAGATCTTTTTGATCGTGCTCAGATAGGTTATGTTGGGCCAACGTTTGCTTATTACGCTTTGTTGACTATATTTCCAACGATTATGTCTGTTGTTATGCTTATTTCTATTACCAACGTCAATCAAAAAGACATGATAGCGGTTGTCTCAAGTATATTACCACAAAATATTCAAGCTATTGTGTTGCCAATATTGAGATCTGTCCTTTCGTCAACGCATTTGACACTTTTATCTTTTTCGGTACCATTCACGTTATGGACGGTGTCACAGGTGCTTGCAGTCTTTCGCATGTCGTTCAATCGCATTGCCGATGTTGAAGAACATATCAGTGGGCTCTTAACGCGCGTTTGGTCATTTCTTTGGCTACTTTTAATTATAGCGGCATTTGGTGTCTTGATGATTGGTAGTAACATTCTAGCAATTGTCGTTCGCTATATTCCCGGTAGTCAGGTGCAAAATATAATTATTAGTGGCTCGAAATGGTTTATATGGCTCGGCATGTTTTTGCTACTTGTCATGTTAAATTATTTTTTACCGACAAAAATGGGACGCGCACCAATTAAATGGGTCGCTCTTGGTAGCTTTATTGAATTAATCATGTTAAATCTACTTAATGTCGGTTTCACATGGTATGCACAAGTGGGTATCAAGCAGTACAACTTTTATCAATCAATAGGGTCTATTATTGTGTTGTTAATTTGGCTGAACCTGATTGGTACCATATTGGTATTAGGTTATGTGTTGATTCAATGGTTCAATATGATTAATCAGCAGGCTGATACGACACAATTGGAGGAGAGTGCTAGTGATCTTTAAACAGGAAGATTTTAAGGTTTTTGATGAACAAACATTAGATGGTCGTATGCAAGGTATTCGATCAGTTATCGACCCCAAATTTGAACAATTAGCCAAGGTAATTTTACCGCTCTTATCGGAAGACGGCCAAGCGTGGTACGCACACATTGCGAAACATTTGCGACGAACTACTAATCCGCCTGAAAATACTTGGGTTGCTTTCGCGCCAAATAAGCGTGGCTACAAAATGATGCCACATTATGAAGTGGGAATGTGGGATGATCATGTGTATATTTATTTAGCTGTAGAAGAAAATATGAAACCAGTATCAACCCAAAAAATTGTAGCGCAAATGACAAAGGCACGGGAACTTGTGGCACGATTACCGGCCACTTTTACCTTAAGCCAGGATCATATGGTTAATAAGACAGAGCCGTTGACGTTAACGCATTATGATTTGGCCGTTCAAAAGTTTGCTGAGACGAAACATAGTGAGGTATTGATCGGTTTGCAGATTATGAAATCTGACTATGAAACATTATCGTTTGAGGATACGAATCATATTATGGCGACTTTTAAAGCACTGCGTGCTATATATGAAATAATCAAATAAAAAAGTGTCTGTTATGAACAGACACTTTTTTTAATGATAGATCAGCAAAGTTGATAAGGCTAACATTAAAACGTAACCCATATGCTGCCAGTTACCAATTTTTGCTTTAACAAACTGTAAAACAAAAGCAAATAAGCTAAATATGATAATAAATAACGTGCCAAAGTTAACAGCATGACTAAATAATGTCACCCAAAACAATCCAAGCGTTAGAATACTAAGTTTGCGACCATCAGGATTAGGCATCATAATTGGGGTGAAATAAAATAAAAAGGCAAAAAACAAGGGTAACAGTTGCCAAATAAAACGCTGTGTCAAGAAATTATTGGTGACGTAAAATATAGCAATGGGTATAGTAAATGTTGATAAAACACTCAGTAAAATCAAACCTAAAATATTTTGTAACCCTAGCCAACTTTGTTGAATGGCAATGAAAAAGGCGCTTAGGAGTAATAGTAGTATGAAAACTTCATGCCGCGTCTGAATGAGGGAACTAAAAGTAAACAATAAACTGATACCTAGAAAAAGGTAACTTAATAGACTACGAAAATTTTGCGTGATTAATAGAGTTACGGCGATTGATAGTACTAAAGTATAGCCAAATAGTGGCATAATTTGCCAACTCACAGTAGCAGCTGACAAAGCCTGCGTATGTAATAACGGTTGTCGCCACCAAACAATATTGAGACTAACCACAATCACGACAAGTGGCATCCATCGGCGCCAATCAAAAAAACCAGCAGGCGTAAAGTTTTCGTAACTACGGCGCTCTTGCGGATTGGTTGTGGCGCGTCGTGGTATCACGCGACCATCTGGGAGCTGATGCATTTGTTCATATTGACTATCCATAAGTAATATTGTACCTTAAACCGTAAGTTTTGATGGTACGAGTTTGTGATATTTATGTTACGATTTGCTTTTTTACGCAACCTTTGCTATTCTGAATATACAATTTAAAACAGCTATCAAGAGCAGGTGAGTGATACAGCACTATGACCCTGCACCAACCGGCAAATATGTCAACGCATATTGTGTCACGGTGGTCCATCTGTACAGATAGTCGTCACGTTAAGCGCGTCCCGACTTATCATTGGGACGCGCTTTTAATTTGCGGCCAGTAGCTTTTTAATTTGAATTTTGAAGGAGGTCATGTTTTTATCATGACAAAGTATTTTACATCAGAATCAGTATCTGCGGGGCATCCAGATAAAATAGCCGATCAAATAGCGGATGCGATTTTAGATGCTGTTTTAGCACAAGATCCTAATGCACGTGCAGCAATTGAAGTGACAACTTCAACAGGCGATGTATCAATTTTTGGTGAATTATCGACATCTGCCTATGTCAATGTTCGGCAAATTGCGACTGAAACCATTCGTGAAATTGGTTATAATCATGCAGAATTAGGATTCACCGCTGATTCTGTTAATGTATCTAACAAAATTGTTGAACAATCAGGCGATATTGCGCAAGCAGTCGACAATGCTGATGATGACCCAGAACAATTAGGAGCAGGTGATCAAGGCATGGTGTTTGGCTATGCGACAAATGAAACTGATAGTTATTTGCCACTCACATTAGCCTTATCACACCGTTTGATGCGTAAAATTCGTGATGTGCGTGAAGCGGGCATAGTTGGTTACTTGCGTCCAGATGCTAAGGCAGAAGTCAGTGTTGAATTGGATGATCAAGATCATATTACACGCATTGCGGCTGTTGTATTATCCACACAACATGATGAAAATGTTTCTCTTGAACAATTAAGAAAAGATGTACGTGAATTAGTTATTGACCAAGTATTGCCACAAGAATTAGTTGATGATAAGACAATTTACTATATTAATCCATCTGGTCGCTTTGTGCTCGGTGGACCGCAAGCAGATTCTGGTTTAACGGGACGTAAAATTATTGTAGATACGTACGGTGGTGCAGCACATCACGGTGGTGGTGCGTTCTCTGGAAAAGATGCCACGAAAGTAGATCGCTCAGCAGCTTACTTTGCTCGCTATGTTGCAAAAAACCTTGTGGCAGCAGGCGTTGCTGATAAACTCGAGCTTCAAATTGCGTACGCTATTGGTGTTGCCCAACCAGTATCATTGAATATTGATACATTTGGCACAGCCAAAATTGACGAAGCTAAAATCCGCGATATTACGGCAGAACTTTTTGATTTCCGACCATTGGCAATTATTAACCAACTTAATTTACGACGTCCAATCTATAAGCAAACAGCAGCATTTGGTCATTTTGGTCGTACCGATATTGATTTACCTTGGGAAGCACTAGACCGTGTCGATGAAATCAAGGCTCGCCTCTAATTTTTTACCCGCTGGAATATGTTAGAATAGGATATGTTTAAAAAGCAGTCAACAATTCAATTTTTAATGTTCGGTGTAGCAATTGGCGAGAGCATGACGCAATTGTCTAATAGTCAGCAAGAAGCATTGCTACAACAGCCGATGAATTTTCAGCAGGACCTAAGATGGGGTGCCCAAACAAGTTTAGCTTTGACGACGGTCGCTAGCTTATCAAGAGGTTATCAGTTAGCCGATGTCATGAACCATTTTCAAAATTGGTACAGAAAACGGCAGTTCGCGCCTGAAAAAACGATCCAGCATGTCGACGTGATTACCAAAAAAGCGATGGATAATTATATTAAAAATCGCGATACCCTGTCTTCAGGTGTTTTTGAGGACACAGCTGATAGCGAAGACATTCTGGTGAGAATGCTACCAGTGGCGCTCTATCTTCATCATGAATATGGGGTCTCATTTATTAATGATGAAATGGCTATGCTGACGTTGCATCGCATTGCTGGATTGACACATAATGATGAGGGCGCATTGGTCAGTGTTGGTATGTTAAGTTTGATTGTGAGTCAATTATTAGAAAAACAATCTATTCGCGATGCAGTTGAAAATGGGCTTGCTTTTGGTTTTGAATATTACTCAAGACACAAAGTGTTTGCTTCTGAATTAAGCGCTTTTGAAGAGTTGAATTTGCCGGACTTTGCTAATATTCCGGTAAGTAATATGACACTTGATGGTCGCAGTGCTAGTACACTAGAGGCAGTCATTTGGTCGTTGTTAAATAGTGACAGTTATACCGAAGCGATGCACAACGCGTTCCTACATGGGCATGCAAATAGTGTTGTGCCAACGATTGTCAGTGCTATTGCTGCGATTGTTTATCAGGAAGAATTAATATTACAAGCCAGTCAATATCTCGTTTCACGAAAATTGATTGTTGGCGTTGCTAGTCAGGCAGAACGGTTAGGACGATTTAATTAAAAAAGATGTTCACGATAACATGAGCATCTTTTTTAGTTAAATCCAAAATGGGTAGGTTTGCAGGGTTGTTGTAAAAATAAAACTACCATTACCAAGCTCTTCACCATCTAATTGACCTGGTTGGATATCATGCACGTGTATTTGTGCACCTTTTTGTAGTGTAAAATGGTGTACTTTTTGGTCTTTTAAATGACGACCATCCTTTTTCAAGCCTATAAATAATGTTAAAAAGTGAATAAAAGACATTTTTTCAACAACAATCATGTCTAACTGTTCTTCAAACAGATCAGCTTGTGGCAGAATAGCCAAACCACCACCAAAATAAGGTTGGTTGACAATGGTTGCTAAAAATACTTGATGTAGATGATAATATTCCTCACCATTTGTAATTGTTACCGGAAAGCTATTTTGATTAAAGAAAGTAGAAAAGGCAGTAAAAGCATAACTCATTGCGCCAAAATGCAATTTGTTAAAGTATGTTTTCCATTTTGAGTGATTAGTTTGAGTAACGACTGCGGCATCAAAGCCCATACCCATGTTATTAATAAAATATTGTGTTGTTTGGTGCGGCGCTTCACCGATGATTTTGCCAACATTAATCATTTTGGGCTTAACAATTTGTTGTAAACGGTTAATGACTTCATCTGATGAACCAATATGACAAGCACGAGCGAAATCATTGCCTGTACCGGTAGGAATATAAGCAATAGGCAAGTATTGGTGTCGTTGTATTTGTAATAGACCATTAAGTGTTTCGTTAAGGGTACCATCGCCACCGATAACCAGCACCACAGCTTCCGCATCAACCAATGTTTTAGCCAAATTCTTGGCTAAATAAATAGCATGATCCGGATACTCTGTATCAAACCATTCGATGACATTAGGCATATTGCGTATATTGTTAGTTACCGCTGTATGTTCACCGTTGCCAGCATGCGGATTATGAATCACATAAAAATTAGGCATTGTCCTTGTCTTTCAATAAAACTAGTTTTATTGTAACAAAAAAAGCCCATTAGGGCTATGCCAGTTAACCTAAGAAATGACGAAGTTGTGCCATACGATTAATTAATGCTGTGACAGCAATTGGGGCACCATCTTTGATTTGAACGACTTGTAGCGCTATTTCTGCGTGTTGTTGTTCTTCTCTGGTTTGTGGGCCAACTTCAAGGTTAAAAATAGCTTTTAGAATCATAATATCACGTTCAACCTCAGCCCAAGCAGGACTTTGAGTTTTAAGCACTTCAAGTGCATCGAGATTGACATAATGTGATAGTTCTTGGAAATCTTTTTTCATGCTAGGATAATTACGTACAAGTGCGGATAGATGATCGGCGTTTAAGTTTTCTAATGCACGACCGAAACCAATAAATTCTGGTGGGACACCGATGGAATAAAAGGCGCCAGTAAAGTTAATCGCACGAGGTAATTCGATACCGTCAACTGACCGAGAATAGCCTAGAACACCCACGTGTTGGCGACGGTCACGACGCTTAGGAAAGGCCTTAAAGATTGGTTGCATATCAGGCACCAGCTGATCTAACGTATGAGCGTAGAAGGCCGCGGATTCTTCAGCAACCTCGGCCAAAATCGTTTGATCTTCGGCTGAGATCTGCAATGGTTCTACGACCGGTAATTTTGCTTTCAATTCACTGATGGCACTTTGAACGTCCTCGATGGGAAAATCATAGCGAAAAGCCGATTGGACAGTCGCTGTTCTCACACCTGGGAATTCTTTAATGTAGCGGTCAATACGCTTTGGTGACAAGCCACCACGGAAAATAGCAGATCCTGTACCAGAAATTGGATAAATTTCTATATTTTCTTCGCGCGCAAATTCATGCAGACGTGCAATGGCCAATTTGTTTCCTGTGATTGAACTCATGAAACCAGCCGTTAATGCTGAATCAGAACCAGCTAGGAAGACACGAAGATACTTAGGACGGAAACCAAAGTGCTTCTCATGGAGCTGAAGGTATTCTTTTAGAATTTCAGGTGCATGCAGTTGTGTATCGAAATCTTCAAATAATGGAATCATTTCGATGTATGGTGTATTTTTATCTGATCTTGTAAATTCAACTGATTTAAAGTTAGCCAGCTTTTCAAAAAGCACTTGCATTTCTATTAATTGATCCGCACGTTGCGCCATTGGTAAAATTGTTTCAAATAATGGTCGTTGTGCAAAGCCTAAGTCATGTGCAAAATCCTCTGAACTGAGAATTGCGGTCATGGCCTGCATTAAATTATAGCCTTTTTCTTCCCAGATGTTAGGAAATCGGAAAGTGAGAAATTTATCTCTACCAATTTGATTTGTTTTAAAGTAATCGTATTCGGTGCTAAACAAACGGTCAATGACAGCCGCATCAGCGTGCTTGCCTTCCCAATCCCACATGTATTCATCAACGTTTAGCTCACTGAAATTTTCAAAAGCTTCATTCATTTCACGGTAAGCGCTGATAAAAGGTTGTTGAGAAGAATCCCAGAATGGTGCATTAGCGTTATCTGGATGTTGTGTACCCATAATTGTTGGGATTTTTCTTTCTGTCATTGGGGGCTCCTTTAATTGATACTTATATCATTCTAGCATACTATGACTTGATTAAAAATAAGAATGTCCAGATTTATTAGAAAACATGATTGTTTTTATTCAAAATGTTCGGAATATACAGTGGATTTGTTTATATTAAAAAAGCACCCAATAGATGGGTGCTTGGTTTAAATCATAATTAACATTGGCAGAATCATTGGCTTGCGTGCAGTTTCTTTATAAAGGAATCTAGATAAGTCATCAATGACAGCTTGTCGAATATCTGCTTCACTGGCATTTGAATTATTCATGATACGACGCATTGTACCAAAAATAATGCGGCGACCTTCATTAATGAGTTCGCCCGATTCACGCATATAAACAAAGCCACGTGACAAAATATCCGGTCCAGATAGAATTTCTTTCTTTTTTAAATCAATTGTCGCTGTGACCACCACTAAGCCGTCTTGGGATAACTTTTGACGATCATGTAGTACAACAGAACCGATATCACCAATACCTGAGCCGTCAATATAAGTATCGTCACCAGGAAAATGACCTGCAACACGAGCGTTTTCGCCATCCAAAGCCAAGACATCACCATTTTCTAGGATGAAAGTATGGTCTTTTGGAATATCTAACTCATGTGCCAAAGAAGCATGGACTTTTAGCATACGGTATTCACCGTGAACTGGCATAAAGTACTTTGGCTTCATTAATGCTAACATCAATTTCTGTTCTTCTTGACCGCCATGACCAGAAGTATGAATGTTATTGACTTTACCATATATAACATTGGCACCGCCTTCTTCAAGCTTATTGATGACAGCATTGACCGAAGCGGTATTTCCTGGTATTGGGGAAGATGAGAAAATAACATTATCTTTTGGCTTCAAACGAATTTGCTTGTGTGTACCTTCAGCAATACGTGCTAGAGCGGCCATTGGTTCGCCCTGTGATCCAGTAGATAGTATTAATAATTCATCATCAGGTATATGTTTGATTTCTGATTGTTCAACCAACATGTTATCAGGGATGTTCAAGTAACCAAGGGCACGACCGTTTGTGACGGCAGATTCCATTGAACGGCCGAAAACAGCTATTTTACGCCCATGAGCAATTGCTGCATCAGTTGCCATGCGAACACGGTTCATATTAGAAGCAAAAGTTGCAAATATAATGCGACCATGTTCCAACTTGTCAAATATGCGATTAACAGATTTTGCAACCCAAGCTTCAGATTTCGTCCACTCTGGTCGCTCTGCGTTGGTCGAGTCACTCATCATTAGTAACACGCCTTTTTCACCAAGACGCGCCATTGACCAAAGGTTAGGTGGCTGCTTTGTTGTTGGCGTCAGGTCAAATTTGAAATCACCAGTTTCGACGATAGTGCCAACAGGGGTGTGTACAGCAACACCAAACACATCAGGAATGGAATGGGTTGTTCGGAAAAATTCAACATTCAGTTGATCAAATTCTAGAACAGTGCCATCCGTAATTTCGTGTAGTTCAACACGGTTTAACATTTGCTTTTCTTCAAGTTTGTTCTTGATTAAAGCCATGGCTAATGGGCCGGCATAAACTGGCACATTAACAGCTTGCAAAAAGTAGGCGATAGCACCAATATGGTCTTCGTGTCCGTGAGTAATGACAAGTGCTTTGACGCGATCGATATTGTCGACTAAATAAGTATAGTCGGGAATAACATAGTCAATACCAAGTAATTCGTCTTCGGGGAACTTAATACCCGCGTCAACGACGATAATTTCATCTTGATATTCAATACCATAAGTATTCTTACCAATCTCGCCTAAACCACCTAGCGCATAAACTGCGACTTCGTTAGGTTTGATATCTACAGAATATGTCATAGGTTAGAATGTTGTCATCTTGAAGTTAGGGTTGGCCTTCTCATAAGTGACGGCCTTATCTGACAACTCTTCAATAAATTCAACGTTATAGTCAGTGTTTTCTTCAATTATTTCACGTGCTTGTGGTAAACTTTCAGCTGTTAGGTAAAGTGAAAGTGTCGTTTCCCGTTTGGGATTGCGCTCAGGGTGTTCTTGGTAATAAACTTTGTAAATCATAATGCCTCCAAATAGTGTTTTAATTTTAATTTGTCACGAACGAAAACCTATATTATAGTGTACCACATAGCATTTGAAAACGGGAAACTTGTCGACATATTCCTTGCTTATTGGTCCTAATATTGATAAATTGATATAAAGGAATAATTCAATGACAGTGCAAGCAATTACAGTATTCATGGGGTCACAACTCGGTAATCAATCGAGCTATATCACGATGGCAAAACAATTAGGTCAAACGATTGCTCAACGGCGTCTCAAAATGATTTACGGTGGTGGTCGAGATGGTCTAATGGGGATTGCTGCAAGGTCTGCCATGGCTGAAGGTGGCGAAGTTGTAGGTATCTCACCGAATAACTTGGCTGAGGAAGCGATAGCTATTGATAGTGTGACGAAACTCATTGAAGTTGCAGATATGGACGAGCGTAAGCGTCTATTAATGGCCTATGCCGATGCCTTTATTGCGCTACCAGGCGGATTTGGTACATTAGAAGAGATTGCACAAGTGATTAGTTGGGAAAAAATTGGGCTACACCATAAGCCACTGGTATTACTGAATACAAATGGTTTTTATGATAGTTTGTGGCATTGGCTGATGACGAGTGTGTCCAGTGGTTTTGTGACGCAAAATGATTTAGATAAAATCTACCTTGCGGATACTGTCGAGTCAGCCTTAACTTATCTTATTAATGAATCTGACAGATAATAGCACGGAGGAAATATGGCACAATCTGATATGATGGCCGAATTTATTGGCGTCTATATGTCATCGCTTAAAAATTTAGAAAAATTGATTTCACAGCCAACGAGTGCCTATGGCATTTCTTTTGAACAGTGGTTAATTATGTCGGCCGTGGCACACAGTCGCACACCATTGACTTTGACAGAAATTGCTGCCGAACGTGGTGTTACCAAGGGCGCGGTCGCGCGTCAACTAAAGCCACTCTTTGAAAAAGAATATTTACAGCAAGTAACAGACGACAAAGACCGTCGGCGAGTGTTGTTACATCTTACTGAGACAGGCGTAGTGGTTGAGACAACCATTACCGAAAAAGTTAGCAGTCGTTTCAATAAATGGCTCGGCATTTATGGTTTAGAAGAAGGTAAAAGTTTGTTGGCGCATTTACACCGATTAGAAGACCTAATTGTTAAACCGGAATTAGCGCATAAAAATATTGAGAAATAAGGTTTTTTGTGGTACAATTTTATCTTGTTTGACTACTGCAGAGACAGTTAATTTCTGTTATAATAAACATATTATTTATAAAAGAGGATACTAATCATGGCTATTGGCATGAATGATTTGAAAAATGGATTGACAATTGAGTACTCTAACTCAATTTGGCGTGTTTTGGATTTCCAACACGTTAAGCCTGGTAAGGGTGGTGCTTTTGTTCGTTCAAAATTAAAGAACCTCCGTACTGGTGCTGTGAATGAAGTGACATTCCGTCCTGGTGATAAGTTTGAACAAGCTGACATCACAACGCGTCCAATGTCATATTTATTTGCTGAAAATGATGGCCGTGTGTTCATGGATGTCGAAACTTATGAACAAGTTAATTTGCCAGATGATAAGATTGCAGCTGCCTTGAAGTTTTTGCTTGAAGGTATGGAAGTTAAGGTTACGATGTACGGTAACGAAATCTTAGGTGCTGAATTGCCTTCAACCGTTTCTCTAAAAGTTGTTGAAACACAACCAGGTATTAAAGGTGCAACAGCGACAGGATCAGGTAAGCCAGCGACTGTTGAGACAGGCGCAACGATTACTGTACCGGACTTTATTAACGAAGGTGAAACAATCATTGTTAATACAGAAGACGGTTCATACAAGGGCCGCGCTTAATTAAAGTGTGAACTTATGCCATTTGAGAGAATGATTATCGTGGAACAGCTTAAACGCACCAGGATTTTTATGTTGATAATCGGCATGACAGGGAACACGTTTGAAAAAGTTCCCCAGCGGAACTTTTTATTTTAGGAAATATTTTCGAGGATTAAATCATGGCCAGAGAAATAAAACGAAGTAAACAGACAACAAAAAATATTGTGTTAGCGACTGAAAGTCCAGTTGAGGGCACAACGCAAGTCACACCTGAAGTTATTGAGATTATTGCACAGATCGCAACACAAGAAGTGCCAGGGGTCTACTCAATGCGTGGTAAATTATCAGATCACTTCACAGGCGCTTTTGGTTCTAATGGACGCGGTAAAGGGGTTGAATTAACACAATCTGAGGATGGCTTAATCATTGACGCCTATGTCTTTTTGCAATATGGCGTGGCTGTACCTAAGGTTGCATTGGCAATTCAAAATGCTATTCGTTCGCAAATTTCATCAATGACTGATTTACTGATTGTGCAGACAAACGTTCATGTCAGTGGCATTGTTCCCGAGAAATTATCAAGTAAGATTGATCCTGACAATTTGTTTGGTGACGTTGTCACATCAGAGGTGCCCGATTAATGGCTAATTTAACACGACACGAATCGCGACAAGCCGCTTTCCAGATTCTATTTGCGCTGGAAAAGGACCCACAAAATAATAATATTGATCGTTTATATGATATTGTTTTAGAGGGTAAAGATTTTGATGATTACCTACCACGTTTGGTTAATGGTATTTTGGGTAATAAAATAGATTTAGATGCACAAATTTCAGAACATTTAGCGGCTGGTTGGGCAATTGCACGTATTAATAAAGCTGATTTAGTTATTTTGAGATTGGCTATCTATGAATTGAGTCAACAACTTGTACCATATAAAGTAGCAATTGATGAGGCACTGATTTTAGCAAAGACGTTTGCTGATGAAGATGATCGTAAATTTGTTAATGGCGTTCTGAAAAATTTTGCACCTAAAGTAGAAGCAACAGACACTAAAGATTGATTGAAAAGGCGCCTAGCGGCTTTTTTTATTATGATATACTGATAACAAACTGATGCCAATCTTATCTCTGATAAGAAAAAGCGAGTAAAAACGGAGGATCAGGTATTTAAAACACGTGTGGCACAAACTTCGGTTGTGCCAAATGATAGTGCTAGATACATATAGAATATGGCAATTTATGATTTAACAAAAACACCAGCTGATAGTTACGATACGCATACACATCTCAATGATGACAAATTATATCACGACGTTCCAGCGTATATTGGTCGTGCTAATGAGTTTCGCGTCATGGAAATGAATATTGTTGGCTATGATGCCACGGGTAACGAGCGTGCATTAGAAATTGCACAAGCGCATGATAATATTTATGCTGTACTAGGTTTTCAACCCGAAGATACGGCTGATTTTGATGAAGCTGCAGCATTGTTATTGTCGCATCAACTTGAACAAGAAAAAGTAGTTGGCGTTGGAGAAACTGGTCTGGATTATTATTGGGATACACCATCACGCGAGATACAAAAAAAAGCTTTCCAGACACATCTCGCTTTAGCTAAAAAATATGACTTACCAGTGATTATTCATAATCGCGATGCCTTCAATGACGTTTACGATATAGTGAAGGCAAGTGGTGTCACTAAAGGTGTTATGCACAGCTTTTCTGGGACACCAGAGCAGGCTTTAGCATTTGTTGACTTAGGCATGCATATTTCCTTTAGTGGAGTGGTCACTTTTAAAAAGGCAGAAGAGGTTCGTGACGCGGCGCGAGCTGTCCCACTTGACCGTATTTTAGTCGAAACAGATGCCCCTTACTTAGCGCCAACGCCATTTCGTGGTAAAGACAATGAACCTGCACTTGTGAAATATGTTATCGATTCCTTAGCCGAAACTTTAGCTGTCACGCCTAAGGCGTTATCAGAAATAACACGAACAAACGCGCATCGTCTATTTTTAAACCATGAGTGATAAGCCGAAAATCAATGAATTTATTGTGGTTGAGGGTCGTTCTGATACGGAAAATTTGGCACGTGCTGTTTTAGCAGACACAATAGAAACTGGTGGCAGTGCTATTAATGCTGATGCCATAATCCGTGCACAAGTAGCCGCTAAAACAAGAGGCGTTATCATTTTAACCGATCCTGATTTTAATGGTCAGCGCATTCGGCGTCTTGTTGCTGAAGCTGTGCCAACTGCTAAACATGCTTATATAACACAAGCACAAGGTCGTGCAGCAAAGGACAATGTGCACAAATCACTCGGTGTCGAGCACGCAACACCTGACACATTGAGAATGGCATTGTCTCGTGTGATGACACCAAAAAAAACCGTTACAACTGATATTACGCAATATTTTTTACAGGAAAATGGTTTACTGAATGGGCCGAATGCACGTCAGTTGCGCCAAAAAATCGGCGAAACATTAAACATCGGTTACACTAACGGCAAACAACTATTAAAACGTGCCCAACAATTTGGTTTAACGCGAGATCAAATTTTGACAGCACTAAAAAAGGAAACATAGTATGGCAGATATAATTGATATTGCAAATCCAACACGAACACAGGCTATTTTAAATCAGTATGGGTTACATGCTAAAAAGAAGTTTGGACAGAATTTTTTAACTGATTTGAATGTACTGCACGGTATTGTTGATGTTGCGGGTATCACGTCAGAAGATTATGTTATTGAAATTGGCCCAGGCATTGGGGCTTTAACCGAACAACTGGCACGTTCAGCCAAAAAAGTTGTTGCGTTTGAAATTGATCCACATATGGTTGCTGTACTAGCCGAAACATTATTACCTTATGATAATGTGAAAGTCATTGAAAACGATATTTTAAAAGTTAACTTGGCTCATGTGATTGCAACTGAATTTGGTGAAGGGGCACACGTCAAGATTGTGGCCAACTTACCTTATTACATTACAACCCCCATCCTCATGCAATTATTACGAGCCAAAATTTCATGGGACAATATTGTGGTTATGATGCAACGTGAAGTTGCTGATCGTTTAAACGCTGAGATAGGAACGAAAGCCTACGGTGTACTCACGTTAACGATTCAATATTATGCTCAAGCGCAATTGGCAATTAAAGTGCCGGCAAGTGCTTTTAATCCGTCGCCAAATGTTGATTCAGCAGTGGTGATGTTGACGCCGATTGTTCCAGAAACTGTTGTTGATAATCCAGATAAATTATTTTCCGTTGTTAAAGGTAGTTTTGCCCATCGGCGTAAGAGTTTATGGAACAATATGTTGCAAATGTTTGGTAAACAAGAAGACGTTAAGCAACGGATACAAGACGCTTTGGACTCAGTAAACATTGCCTCATCTATTCGTGCCGAGCGTTTATCTTTGAATCAGTTGACAGCGCTTTATGAAGCCCTTAAGTTGCAAGGATTGATTAAATAACCGTATATTATTGCATTTTCTGTTGCCATTATACACTCATCATTTGTGAAAAAAACCTAATTATGGTATAATAGATTAAGTTTTCACGAAAGGTGGTATAAAAATGCCAAGTAGTTTGCAAGACATCAAGATTAAGTTAGATGCACATGTCGGTGAGGCTGTCACCGTAGTTGCACAAGCTGGTCGCAAAAAAATAACCGAACGTAGTGGTGTATTACGTTCGACATTCCCCTCGCTGTTTGTGGTTGAGTTAGACGATGCAAACTTTGAGCGGGCATCATACAGTTATACTGATATATTAACGAATAACATTGATATTACCTTTACCGATTAATTTTTATTTCGCCCGTTAGGGCTTTTTTTGTAGGTGAGAGATAACAGCAACCATGAACAGACAAGCAATATACGCTATTTTGACAATTTTATTAATTCCGTTAGGTTTACTGTGGGTATTTGTTTATATGACAACAGACACACCAGCCCCAAAACATGTACCAGTAAAAATTGTTACTGATAATGTTGCTTATCAACAAATTGCGGCATCTGTTGCTGGTAAGAGTGGGCAAGTGACTTTGGTGTCTGCTAATTTACCTACCAAAAATCAGCGTCAGGCCTTTAAATCGGCAGAAATTATCTTAACAGATAGCCATCAAGATCAATTACTAACGCAACGCAATAAACAGCAGTTACATTCAAAAATTCTAGTTGCTAGTGATGTTGTCAATGATCAAGGCGCAGGGAACTATTGGTTGAGTCCGGAAATCATGTTGCGAACGATTAATAGGTTATCAGATTTACTGAGTGACTTCGATCCGCAAAATCGTGACGTCTATATGCATAATAGTCAAAAGCTGTTAGATAACCATCAGGCCTTATCGAATGGTATCAATAACTTGAAATCAAAAAATAACGTTCAGTATATTGCGACCAACAATGCGCAACAAATTTTTATGTTGCAATTGAATTACCGACGTGTTTTACCAGATGTTGAAACGGCAGACGATAAAGCATTTGACCAAATAAGCCAGGATTTTAAAGCCAAAAAAATAAAATTTATATTAACGGCACCCCAGGATCAGAGTCAAAATGATCAGCGCTTGGTGAAGCTGGCAAAAGATGCTAAAATACCAGTAATTACTTTTAATCAAGTTTTGCCTCATGACGAAAATATTTTGGCTTGGCAATTCAATTTTGTAACACAAATAAACAATGCAATTCAGACAATAGAAAGTGGTAAATGATGGCAATTATCCAGACACGTGATTTTGGTATCCGTTATGGTGAAAAAGCTGTCTTGTCACACGTGAACGTTGACGTGCCGGCAGGACGCTTTTTTGCCTTATTGGGAGAAAATGGGGCAGGTAAAACGACCTTTATTAAAGCTCTCATTGGTCATAATCAGCAGACCAATGGCTTATTAACCCTTAATGCGAAACGTATTGGTTTCGTACCACAGTTTCGTGATATTACGAGAGATTACCCATTGAGTATAGCAGAATTTGTGGGATTAAATTATAATAAAGGCTGGCGATTATGGTTTTCTCCCGTCGAGAAACAGCAGATTGCGGCTGCTTTACAACGTATGGATTTATCTGATATTGCGTCAAAGCGTTTAGGTTTGGCATCTGGTGGTCAGCAGCAACGTGCCTTTGTGGCACAGGCTTTAGTACAGCAACCCGACCTACTTATTCTTGATGAGTCGACAGCTAGTTTGGATCATGAACATAAAGTGGCGTTATTACAAAATATTAAACAGCTACAAAAGGCACAGGATCTTACCGTTTTATTTATTACGCATGAGTTAAAGTTAGTATCACAATATGCTGATGGTTATTTATTATTTGACAATGGTCATGTAACGCAAGGTGAAGCAAAAGACCTAGGGGCACTAACGACTAAAATGACAGCACCCTATGATGAGGATGAGGTAAGGCATGTTTAATTATGATTTTATGCAAAATGCATTCATGGCAGGGACTGTTGTTAGCATTGTCGCTGGTATTGTTGGGACATTTGTGGTGGCACGGAACTATGCTTTCTTAACGCATACATTAAGTGAGATTGGTTTTGCTGGTGCAGCATTTGCCCTGTTTGCTGGTTGGCCAGCATTGTTGGGGATGATGCTAGCAACTAGTGGTGCTTCAGTGGCTATTGGTGCGCTCGAATCTGGTTATACCAAGCGCGATAATGTGACTAGTGCAGTCTCAGCTTTAGCCATTGGTTTAGGTATTTTATTTTTAGCTCTTGGACATACAAGTACCACAGCTGCAACTGGTATTTTATTTGGTTCAGTATTAGGCATTAGCCGTCAAGATTTGTTGCTGTTACTAGCTTTGGCGCTACTCGTCATTATTGTTTTGTTTTTTAACTATCGTGCATTGAGGCAACTCTCATTTGATGAAGCTGGTATGTTTTTGCAACATGGGACACAAAAAATGGTTCGTTATATTTTCCTGATTATTATTGCCTTGTCAGTTAGTATTTCGTCGCAATTAGTTGGGTCATTATTAATTTTTGTTCTGGTAACTTTACCAGCTGCTAGTGCAAAATATTACGTCACTACAACGCCACAATTGATGGGTGTAGCCATTGTCTTTGCGCTATTTGGCACCTGGGTGGGACTAACTTTGGCCTATCTGACGAACTTGCCAACGAGCTTTTTCATTGCTGTAATTGAAGTGTTGATTTATTTAGTTTCTGTCTGGCAATTTCAAAAAAACGCTTAAATACCGAACATTGACGGTATTTAAGTGCTATAATTAAACTCAAATACTAATACTCAAAAAGGAGAAAACGTGCTAATTAACTTTTAGCACGTTAACATATTATGAAAACACGTCGTTCCGATCGTCTTGTCGACATGGCGCGCTACATGCTTGAGCGCCCACGCACATTAATTTCATTGTCTTATTTTGCGAAGCGATACGATTCAGCTAAGTCTTCTATTTCTGAAGATTTATCTATCCTAAAACGCACATTTCAGGAGCGCGGGACAGGATTAATTGAGACAGTACCTGGCGCTGCTGGCGGTGCGCGTTTTGTACCTTTTATGGCTGAAGATGAGGCGAGAGACTTCATTGAACAAATACGCCGAGATGTTAATGACGAGACGCGTGTACTACCTGGTGGGTACGTGTATCTTTCAGATTTATTAGGCCGACCTGATATTTTAAGACAAGCTGGGCGACTGATTGCAACCCAGTATTTAAGAGATAACATTGATGCTGTTATGACTGCAGCCACGAAAGGTGTACCTTTGGCACAAGCAGTTGCTGAACAGTTGAATGTACCTTTTGTGATTGTTCGTGATGATGCTAAAGTGACTGAGGGACCAACGGTTTCAGTTAATTATCTAACAGGATCATCAAAGCGTGTTGAAAAAATGGAGTTATCACGTCGTTCTTTGCGAACAGGCTCTCGTGTATTAGTGGTGGATGATTTCATGAAAGCTGGTGGTACCATTCAAGGCATGCAGACGCTTGTGAGTGAGTTTGATGGTACCGTGGTTGGTACCGCTGTTTTTGCTGAAGGACGTTCGGCAACTCGATTGTTAGATCGATTCACATCGTTGCTTCATGTTGATACGAATTTGAAAAATGGTGATCCCATTTTGGTGACCGCTGGTAACTATTTGCAAGAAATTTATAAGCACGAGGCCTAATTTTAATGAGTGATGAAGTAAACGTTTTAGTATTAGCTGCTGGTCATGGTTCACGCATGAAATCTCGTGTACCAAAAGTATTACATCATGTTGCGGGACAAACAATGATTGATTGGGTTCTAGATGCTGTTGCGCCTTTAACACCTAATCGACCAATTACTGTCATTGGTGTGGGGGCTGAAAGTGTTCAAACTCATGTTGGAGAACGTAGTGACTTTGTTTTACAGGCACAGCAATTGGGTACAGGACATGCAGTACAACAAGCACAAGATAAATTATCAGCGAGTCACGGTGTAACCTTGATTATGTCTGGAGATACACCAATGTTTCGAGCAGAAACATTATCAGAGTTTATTGCGGCACACCGTCAGTCAAACAATGCTGTCACTGTATTAACTGCTGTGACGCAAGAGCCAACTGGTTATGGCCGTATCGTTAGAGCAGACGACGATACAGTATTAAAAATTGTTGAACAAAAAGATGCCAGTGTGACGGAACGTCGAATTCAAGAGATTAACACAGGTGTGTACGTATTTGACAATCAACTCTTGTTTGAAGCTTTGGCGCAGGTTAAAAATAATAACGCACAAGGCGAATATTATTTGCCAGATACATTAGACATCCTAAGACAAGCCGGACACCAAATTGGTGCGCACGTGTTGCATGATTTCACAGAGTCATTGGGTGTGAATGATCGTGTCGCTTTATCCGTTGCCAATCGTGTGATGCACGCTCGTATTAACCAACAATTAATGATTTCTGGCGTTGAGTTGCTAGATCCTGATCATACATATGTTGACGCAGGTGTTATTATTGGTCAAGATACGGTGATCGAGGGTGGCGTGACAATTCTTGGTCAGACGACAATTGGCCAGGATAATTTATTGACATATGGTACACGTATTGTTGATAGCGTTATTGGTAACCATAACACTATCACAGATTCACACATTGAGTCAGCAACGATTGCTGATCATGTTACCATTGGTCCGTTTGCCCATCTAAGACCAGAAGCAGATTTAGCTAATGGCGTGCATATTGGTAATTTTGTCGAAGTGAAACAAGCCAGCTTAGCTGCTAATACGAAAGCGGGTCATTTAAGCTATATTGGCAATGCAACCGTTGGACAATCAGTTAATATAGGTGCCGGCACAATATTTGTCAACTATGATGGTGTGCATAAATTTAATACCAACGTAGGCGATCATGCATTTATTGGGTCAAACACTAAGCTTGTGGCACCAGTGACAATTGCTAACGAAACAATTACGGCAGCAGGATCAACCATTACAGAAGACATTCCGGAACATGCGATGGGTATTGCGCGTTCACGACAAGTGAATAAACAAGACTTTTGGAAACGCATGCCACATAAGTAATTTTTAAAAAGCCGTCGGTCAAGCTACGTCGCGGCTTTTTTATTATGCAACCGTTAACGTCAGTATTTGTGGTAATATAAAAATACGATATAAGTGAGGATAAAGCATTGAATATTACAGGTCAAAAGGCACTTGAAAATATTGTAGAAAATCATTTTTATGTGGATACATTAACAGTTGGCGATGAGCAGAATATTGACTTGGATGGCTTATTTGAGCGATTAGATAAGCACATCACTGATATAACATTTATGCATCTGGATATTTTAGTAGCTGGCGGTGTTAGCGAAGGCGGGACAACGTTGACATTAGAGACAAATATTATTAATCTACCTCTGCGTTACACTAGTCAGCTCAAGAAGCTAGTTTGGCCTGAAAAAACAGATAATGATGTCAATCTCTACATGATAATTGAAAATGAATTTGTCAGTCAATCACATCTTGTGATTGCATTAGCTAGTTCAGTTGCGGCTTATTTGGATGATTCTGATAGCGTTAAATATAAAATATCACAATGGTTTACTAACGAATTATCCGTAATACAGGAGCACCAATCAGGACAAAAAAATGACGAGAAATGAGCTATAGGATAGCCTGTCTCGTCATTTTTCTTGTTGTATTTTTGCCGTTAGATGGGATATTTGATTGTTGGTAAGATATGAAAATGCGAGAACGTGTGGGGAGGACGTCTGTTTAACACCATCTAAGCTACCAAGATCATAAACAGCAATAATGTATTCAGCCATTGCTTGTTTCGAATCAGCATGAAAATCAGGTATGACAATATCATCAAGATGGTTTTTTGGGGGATTGGCAATACGATTGATGGCATGCGTTTCAATATTTGTTATTTTTATCATAGGCTTATTATAAAGGCAAAGTCTTGTTTTGCCAATCTTTGTAGTATACTAAAATTATGTTTAAAAGAGGCTTTAATTTTAATACAACACGCATATCTTTTGTTGGCCGTGGCTTACTAATAGGGGTATTATCTGGTGTTGTAATTAGTGTTTTTCGCTATGCCATTGAAAAATTATTATTGTTTTGGATTGAAATATATCAGTATGTTGCGTTACCAAAGCATGGTTGGTTGGTTATTATTATTGTGTTGGTTAATATATGTATTGGTTTGTTGATTGCAAAAATGGTGCAGCAGGAGCCAAATATTTCTGGCTCTGGTATCCCTCAGGTTGAAGGCCAACTCATGGATGAGCTTAACACAAAATGGTGGGCGATACTCTGGCGTAAGTTTGTGACGGGCATTTTAGGTATTGGTAGCGGACTCATGCTTGGTCGAGAGGGGCCTTCCATTCAACTTGGTGCTGCGGTGGGACAAGGCGTTGGTCATACGCTACATTTGGATAAAAACGACAAAAAAATTGCGATAGCTAGTGGTGCTGCTGCTGGCCTATCAGCTGCTTTTAACGCGCCAATTGCTGGTGTGATGTTTGTATTAGAAGAAATCTACCACAGCTTCTCACCACTAGTATGGTTGTCTGCACTGAGTGGCGCCATTGCGGCTAACGGCGTATCGAGTAGTTTATTTGGTTTAAAACCAGTTTTATCAGTGACGCAAGTACCTGTATTACCACTATCTAGTTATGGGTTACTGGTTATACTTGGCTTGATTTTAGGTTGTTTTGGTTATTTTTATCAACGCATCTTGTTAAAAACAAATATTTGGTACCAGAAAATTTTCCCAGTACCGCATGCGTACTTTGGTATTGTGCCTCTGCTGATGATTATACCAGTTGGCTTACTTTGGCCTAAGGGTTTGGGTGGTGGTAACGGCATTATTTTGTCATTAGGTCATGTTATACCATCGCTGCAAATTCTTTGTGTCATGATTGTTGTGCGCTTTATTTTTTCTATGGTGAGTTACGGTTCGGGATTACCTGGCGGTATCTTCCTGCCAATTCTAACGCTTGGTGCATTAATTAGTGCTGCGACTGGGCAGTTGTTTGTTTTATTGGGTTGGCTAGAGAGTCAATATGTTATTGATTTTATGGTTGTTGGTATGGCAGGTTATTTTGCCGGTATTGGTAAAGCGCCATTTACAGCTATATTATTAATTGTTGAGATGGTGGGTAGTCTAACACATTTGATGCCACTAGCCATTGTTAGCTTACTCTCTTATTTGACGGTAGACTTATTAGGTGGCGAACCAATTTATACGAGTTTATTAAAACGATTAATTGGGCCAGGGTCGTTTATTAAAAGCCAGGAAACAATCACTATTGATATACCAGTATTGGTGGGGAGTGTGTTAGCTGATCAATCGGTACGTGATGTGCCGTGGCCTAAAAATAGTTTGTTAGTTTTGGTCTTACGTGAAAATAGTAGCATTATACCTCATGGTGATTTAATTTTAAGGCCGGGGGATCAATTACGTATTCAAATCGAAAAGAAACAATCACAGGCAGTACGAACGCAATTTTTGACATTACATTAGTGCCATGGTAAAATTAAATTATGCGATGAGTCGAAGCGCTTGAAAAATTAGCGCCGATTGCGGCCTGCTACGTTAAATCGTAAATCTCGTATAGATGCAGGTGTTAATAGTGGTTGTGGAACCCTATTTTCTCACCATGACTAACAGTGCTTGCACTGTGGCGACGCGACTTTGCTGTTGGTGTGACAACCAATAGTCGCCCGTAAGAGCGAATCTTACATGCCAAACTAACATCTGACAATTGTCAGGTGTTTTTTAGTTTTTCAAGATGATTGTGCGTATAATCTATTGGAGGTTTCAACCAATGATAGATCAAATACTGGCAATAAAAGAGAAAATACTAGCTTATCGATTCATAAAATGGGTTATAAGTGGCATAATGCTAATCCTAGTTCTGGGAATCTATGCGATTTATATGTTGTCACATCAACAGGAACTTACAAGCGTGAAGACGGATCCATCAAAGGAAGCCAGAAAAGCAACGATGACAAATGCTTCAACTGAGATAAAGAGTCAATCATCTGATGCGGTAATCATGGTTGATGTTAAAGGTGCGGTCAAAAGACCAGGTGTTTATAACGTTGTCGATAATCCACGTGCACAGAAAGCAATCGCTCAGGCAGGGGGAATAACATCAGAAGCGGATATTACAACAGTTAATTTAGCTCAGAAAATGTCTGATGGTACGGTGATTTATGTGCCCAACAAAAATGAACCACAACCTAATAACGAGAGAACGGTGATTGCTAAAAAGAGTGATAGTGCAAAAATTAATCTTAATACGGCGACTGCCAATGAACTTCAAATGTTGGAGGGCATTGGAGCAAAAAAAGCAGAGCAAATTATTGCGTATCGAGAAACACATGGACATTTTAAGGATGTAACAGAATTAAAGGGTATACCCGGAATAGGGGACAAACGTATTGAATCTTTAAAAGATAAGTTATTGGTTTAAAATGAGCCGATATCTTTTAATTGTGACGCTTATTATTAGTGCACTAAGTGTTTTTGTTTATAGACAAGATACGATGACACTTTGTTTTTTATTAGCTTGCCTTACTTTACTAATTTTTAATTTTAAGCAACAAATGATTTTTTTACTCAGTTTATTAGTGATACCATTTCTATGTTATTTTATGTTAGATACCTATCAGCTTGGTCAGCAAGCTAAGCAATCAGAAAATCAAAGATATATTTGCCGAGGCACCATTTTACCAGATAGTATTGCCATAGATGGTGACCAATTAAGTGCTAATGCCAAGCTTTACGAGTCACGTCAGGTCATTCGAGTGTATTACACATTCACTTGTCTAAAAGACAAGCAACAATGGCAATCCAATACAGATGTTTTGCAATTTAGTGCGTCTGGGCATTATAAACGGATGATGCCAGCTACGAACTTTAACCAATTTGATATGCGACGTTATTATGAAGCAAAACACATAACACATCAGCTAACAGTTCAATCGTGGTCTAATTTAAAGCAAAAATCAGTCCATTCTCTACTCGATACTTATCGCAACCATATTCATAAATGGCATGCGATAGGAATAAAGAAAGCAGAGATGTTACCACAGCCACTAAACGAATATGCTGAGTCAGTAATTTTTGGTGCTGCACCAAAATCGTTTTATGTTAATAATCCAGGCGTACAAAAACTTGGTTTAATTCATTTATTTAGTATTTCTGGTTTCCACATTAACTATTTATTGAAAATGGTAATGGGTATGTTTCGACGTTTATTTATTCCTAAAGAAATATCAGCAGTTATTGCAGGCATGATTTTATGTATTTATTTTGTTTTTTCAGGAGAAACAGCTGTCTTAATGCGCGCGGTTATTGTTGGCTTATTTTTTTTGTTACGCATGACTGGTTGGTGTAAATTAACGCCGCCCACAGTTTGGTCGGTTAGTTTGTTAGGCACCTTAATATACGAGCCATGTATTTTATTAACATTAGGTGGACAATTATCATTTACTTTGACTTTCTGTCTGTTGTTTGCTAAGTCTTTGAATTTTTGGCAAACTAATATGCTATTAAGTTTGGTGAGTTTTCCTTTTATTGTGGCACAGCAATATACATGGCACATCCTTCAAACATTAGTCAGTTTTGCTGTTATTCCTATTTTCAGTACGCTAATTGTTCCTTTTACATTACTCGGTTTTGCAGGGCAAGATATACCTGGTATAGCGAAGGTTGTCAATGTGTTAATACAATGTTTTACTAGTTGTTTAGATAGCATGTCGATGTTGCCTGGTGATATGATTATTGGTAAACTGCCTAGTGTCGTGCTAGTATTATTTTTTACTTGTTCGTTGTTGATTTACGTTAAACAAAACGCTTTAGCATTTTTTTGTCGTGGTATGTGCCTATTATTACTATTTTTTGGGACTATTTGGGTACGTTACCCATTATATGGTGAGTTTACAACCTTTGATGTTGGACAGGGGGATGCCGCTTTAGTCAGAACGCCATTTAATCGATCAGTGACCTTGATTGATACTGGTGGTCAGGTTGACTTCAGTGCCAAAAAGGATTGGCAAATAAAACAGTATCAACGGACTAACGGCGAGTCCGTCATTGTGCATTACCTTCACAGTCGAGGTATTTCTCAGATTAATAACCTTGTGCTATCACATCACGATTATGATCATATTGGTAATGCTAAAGTTATTTTGAAACATCTTTCGGTTCAACGCGTCATTATCCCTGCTGGTATGCTAAAACAACAAAAATTTTTAAAAGAAATCCAACCCTACCTTGGTAGAACAAAGGTATGTGAGTTAACCGCCGGTGATGAAATACCAAATTGCCCATTTCATATTGTCCATCCCTTTACTTCTGGACAAGCAGAAAACCAAGACTCAATTGCGTTATTTGGCTGTTTAGGCAATCAACGAATTTTGACAGCTGGCGACTTAGATCGTGCAGGGGAAAAAGCAATTGCAGAACGATATCCAAAGCTGAAAGTTGATATATTAAAACTTGGACATCACGGTTCTAAAACCGCTAGTGATCCGGAAACACTTAGAAAGTGGCAACCACAGTATGGTATAATTTCAGCTGGACGTGACAATCGATATAACCATCCACGTAAAGAAACAATACGAACGTGTACGGTCAATCAGATAACAAACTTGAATACACAAAAAGACGGCATGATTCGCTATATTTATGATAATAATCAAACAAGCTATTTTGAGGTAAAAATAACGCATGAACTTAAAGCAACTGTATCAACAAATTCAAAATAATGCACTGGCCAATTTTTATGTAGTTATTGGCGATGAAGACATACTTATTCAGCGAGCAAAACAAGCTTTTAAAGCAATTATTAAGTCTGACGATCGCGAAATGAATTTTTCGCAATTCGATTTGTCGCAGCAGGATTTAAGTGAAGTAATCGACGATGCCATGTCATTACCTTTTTTTGGGGATAGACGTGTTATATTAATTCAAAATCCTGAATTTTTAACAGCGAAGGGTAAAATCAGTGAGACAAATCAAGACCAGTTATCAAAACTTATTGAGAGCCCTGTTGCAGACAATGTGGTCGTCTTTTTGATTAATGATTTAAAAATAGATAAGCGAAAAAAAATCACTAAACAGGTGCTTAAGCATGCGGAACAGATTGAATTAGCAGCACTTAATGAAAGTGCTGCTAAACAAGCCATAACACAACAATTACAGCAACAAAACTATACAATGTCACCTGATGCACTGCAAGAACTCGTAGTAAGAACCAATGCACAATATACCGTAATGGTCAATGAACTGCCAAAATTATTAGCCTATGCAGTATACGATAAGAAGATTACTTTAGATGCAGTTAATGCGCTTGTACCAAAAACGTTAACTGCTAATGTTTTTGATTTAGTTGATGCAGTCATGACCAAAAAAATCAAACAAGCACTAATCATATATCGTGCGCTATTACAGAATGGTGAACCAGCATTACGAGTGAATGCAGTTTTAACCGGACAATTTAGATTATTAATCCAAGTTGCTGGATTAAAGGGGAGTGATCAGGAAATTAGTCAACAGTTGGGTGGTATTCATCCTTATCGTATTAAGTTAGCACGTAAAATGCTGGGTAAATACAATTTACCAGCATTGCGGACTGGTTATTTAGGGATGATTTTAATTGAAAGTAAGTTAAAATCAACCAATCAAGACCCAGAAATGTTATTTGAAAGATTTATTTTACAATATATATAGTAAAAAAAGACTTGGAACATGTCCAAGTCTTTTTTACTATGAATTACTTTACATACTTAGCTAAACGTGACTTTTCACGTGAAGCCTTGTTCTTCTTAATCAAACCCTTTGAGTGGGCACGATCAATTGCAGAAGAAGCAATTTTGTACAATTCTGCCAAGTTGTCTTCACCAGCAGCTGCAGCCTTTTCAAAACGCTTAACAGCTGTACGGTAAGCACTAGCTTGTGGTTCGTTACGATCGTGTTGCTTTTTTGTAAGACGAACACGTTGAATTGCTGATTCAATAACAGGCATATGTCTTTTCTCCTTAAATTTGATACGAGGTTTTCAGGTTAATCTGAAAGATTAACGACGCAAACCTAAGCGTTGGATCAATTCACGATAGCGTTGAATATCAGTGTTGCGGAGGTAACGTAACAAGTTACGACGGCTACCAATCTTCTTCATCAAACCACGTTGTGAGTGGAAATCATGCTTGTGAGCTGCCATGTGTACGTTCAACTCATTAATATCAGCAGTTAAAACTGCGATTTGTACTTCAGCTGAACCTGTATCGCCTTCGTGGCGAGCATATTCCTTGATGATTTCGTTCTTACGTTCTTGTGTAAGGGCCATAATCATATCCACCTTTCTAAAATGTCGCCAATGACTGTGTAAAACGACGGTGAGACGCTGAACAAAGTCATTGGTCATGTTGTTTTTACAACAAGATTAATTATACGCGATTTTTGATAAAATGCAAGCGTGTTAAGCACTTGAGTTATGGTAAAATGGATAAGTATATGTTTAGATGTGCAACGTGTTTGAAATGGCATGATATAGCACACAAGTAAAGGAGTAGATGAATGTCTGAAACAACAATTTCAAAAGAAGAAGTTGCCCATGTTGCTAAATTAGCTAAGTTATCTTTTGATGATAGCGAACTAACGCAATTTACAACACAATTAGGTGATATTTTAAATATATTTAATACTTTAGGTGAAGTAGACACTGCTGCAGTCGAACCCACTTATTCAGTCACTGAAAATGTTAACCATTTGCGTGATGATGTTGCACATAATTGGCACCAAAAGCAAGGCTTACTAGAAAATGCGCCACTGGCATCAGCTGGATTGATTAAAGTGCCGGCAATATTAGAGGATGAAGGAGAATAATGATGACGATTGATTTTTTTGATAACGATTTAACATCTCTTCATAATGCCCTTTTAAATAAGCAGTTTACGGCTAGTGAACTAACTAAAGCCACGCTTGAAAAAATCGAGAAAACTGATGACAAGCTACATGCTTTTATTATGACGAACCCAGAAATAGCTTTGTCACAAGCTGAAAGCATAGATGAAAAGCAAGATTTTGCTCACGTCTTATCGGGACTCCCATTAGCATTAAAGGATAACTTAGCTACTAAAGGAATTGAAACAACTGGTGCTTCAAAAATTTTGGAAGGTTTTAAGCCAGTCTATGATGCCACTGTTGTTGAAAAGCTTAATCAGGATGGTGCCATTTCTGTCGGAAAAGCGAACATGGATGAATTCGCAATGGGTGGCTCAACAGAAACATCATATTATAGTAAGACAGCTAATGCATGGGATCAAACAAAGGTGCCGGGCGGATCATCTGGTGGTTCAGCGGCAGCTGTTGCTGCAGGATTAGTGCCGTTCGCCTTGGGTTCTGATACTGGTGGTTCAATCCGTCAACCAGCAGCATTCAATGGTATTGTCGGTATGAAGCCAACATATGGTCGTGTATCGCGTTGGGGGTTGTTTGCGATGGCTTCATCGCTTGATCAAGTGGGGCCTTTTACACGTACTGTAAAAGATAATGCATTGGTTTTGAATACCATTGCTGGTTTTGACATTAAGGACTCTACTGCTTCAAAACGTGAAGTGCCTGATTTTACAGCACAGTTAACCGGTAATATTAAAGGTTTAAAGATTGCTGTACCAAAAGAGTATTTTGGTGAGGGAATTGATCCTAAAGTGGCAACAACAGTTAAAGCAGCAATTACGCAGCTCGAGGCAATGGGGGCTACGGTTGATGAAGTGAGCTTGCCACACACAAAGTACGGTGTTGCTGCCTATTATATTATTATGTCTTCAGAAGCATCTTCTAATTTACAGCGTTACGATGGTGTACGCTATGGCTATCGCGCTGATGATGTTAAAAATCTTGAAGATTTGTATGTTAAGACACGATCAGAGGGCTTTGGTGATGAAGTAAAGCGTCGCATTATGCTAGGGACATTTTCATTATCTGCTGGTGCTTATGATGCGTTCTTTAAAAAAGCAGCTAAGATTCGTACTTTATTAATAGAAGACTTCAATAAAGTATTTGCTAATTATGATGTTATAGTCGGTCCCACAGCGCCAACTGTTGCTTATGGCCTAGGAGAAGAGGTAGATGACCCAACAGCTATGTACTTAGCTGATGTACTGACTGTACCGGTTAATTTGGCTGGTCTGCCCGGATTATCTGTTAATGCAGGATTTGTAGACGGTTTGCCAGTCGGCTTGCAGATTATTGGTAAGCCATTTGATGAACAAACTGTTTACCAAACGGGCTATGCCTTTGAACAAGCCACGCGTCTATTCGAACAAATACCAGATATTGCAAAAGAAGACTAAGAAGGGGACAGTTGATTATGGGAACAGGAAATTTTGAAACAACCATTGGATTGGAAGTTCACGTTGAAATGCAAACCAATTCAAAGCTTTTGTCACCATCGCCAGTCCATTATGGTGATCAGCCAAACGAAAACACGAATGTGATTGATTTTGGCTATCCTGGTGTTTTGCCGGTTGCTAACAAAGGGGCATTAGAATATGGTATGCGTGCAGCGCTAGCCTTGAATGCCACCATCTCACCATTTATTCGTTGGGATCGTAAGAATTATTTTTACCCAGATAACCCAAAAGCTTATCAAACAACACAATCACAGACACCTATTGGTACAAATGGCTATCTTGACGTCGTATTAGCTGATGGACAAACCAAACGCATTCGTATTAAAGAAATGCACGTCGAAGAAGATGCAGGTAAAAATACACACGGTGCTGATGGCTATTCATACGTGGATTTGAACCGTCAAGGAACACCTTTAATTGAAATTGTATCGGAAGCAGATATCGCTTCCCCAGATGAAGCTTATGCTTACCTAGAACAGTTGCGCCAAGCTATTTTGTTTACTGGTATTTCTGAGGCTAAAATGCAAGAAGGTCAAATGCGTGCGGATGTTAACATTTCAATTCGGCCATTTGGGTCAACCAAATATGGCACTAAAGTTGAAATGAAAAATATTAATTCATTCAACTATGTCCGTAATGCTTTGATTTTTGAAGAGAAACGCCAGGCAGAGGTGTTGCGCTCAGGTGGTGTCATTCAACAGGAAACACGTCGCTACAACGAACCAACAAAGTCAACAATACTCATGCGTGTTAAAGAGGGTGCAGATGATTACCGTTATTTCCCCGAACCAGACTTATCACCTGTTGTGATTGATCAAGAATGGATTGATCAAGTAGCAGCTGAATTACCAAAATCTGCTAAGGAACGCCAGCAGGACTATGTTACACATTTGGGCATTGAACAATACGATGCTGAGGTATTAACTCAGACTTTAGCGATGGCTGATTTTTATGACGCAACTATCGCAGCTGGGGCCGATGCAAAACGTGCAGCTAATTATCTAATTGGCGATGTGAATGCTTTCATGAATAAGCACCAAGTTGAATTACAAGAAACACAATTAACGCCACAGCATTTGGCAGGTATGATTAAGTTGATTGAGGCTGGTACGATTTCAACAAAACAGGCAAAACAAGTCTTTGAGGCAATTATGACAGGTGAGGAACCAGAAGCTTTTGCTAAGAAAAATGGTTTGGTTCAAATTAGTGATCCGGCTGTCCTACTAGAATGGATTACAGACGTATTAGATAATAATCCGCAATCCATTGAAGATTTCAAGGGTGGTAAGGATCGCGCAACTGGCTATTTGATTGGACAATTGATGAAAATGTCTAAAGGACAAGCCAATCCTGGCATTATGAACAAATTATTATTAGAAGAGCTAGCCAAGCGCTAATAATGCTGGATAGTCACATAACAGGTAAACTTACCTGTGTACATAAGTTTTATGAAAGGATAGTGTGGCACGGTAACGTGTTTAACAAATAATTAGCATTATTTGTGACGTCACACGCTAACATGAGAGCAAGAATTATTTATAATCCAACATCCGGTCGTGAAGCAATTAAGCGGGAAATGTTGGACATTTTGCAAGTTTATGAGTCAGCTGGTTATGAAACATCGGCATTTGCCACGACGCCAGAACCAATGTCTGCTGCCATAGAAGCCAGACGAGCCGCTGAAGCGGGATTTGATTTGATTGTTGCTGCCGGTGGTGATGGCACGATTAATGAGGTGGTTAATGGTTTAGCACAATTAGATAAGCGGCCAATGATGGCGGTTATTCCAGCTGGCACTACAAATGATTACGCACGTGCTTTAAAGTTGCCTCGCGATGAACCTCTAGAGTCAGCCAAAGTTATTTTGCAAAATGAAACAATTAAGATGGATATTGGTAAAATTGACCAATATGGGCAGTCAAAGTATTTTATGAATATTGCAGCCTTAGGCACCATTAGTGAAGTTACCTATGCTGTGCCGTCATTAATGAAGTCATTATATGGGTACTTGGCATATCTAGTTAAAGGCGCGGAGTTAATTACAAGAATTAAGCCAGTAAACGCTAAGGTTGTGTACGATGAGGGTGAATATTCTGGGAAAATTTCGATGATTTTTTTGGCATTAACTAATTCAGTTGGTGGCTTCGAATCAATTGTGCCAGATGCTAAGTTAGACGATGGCAAGTTTACATTATTGATTATCAAGGAATCTAACCTTGCCCAAATTCTCCAGATTGTTGCGCAGATGCTCAATGGGGGGAAGCATGTTGATAACCCGCAATTGATTTATAAAAAAACTAACAAAGTGGAAATCATACCATTGGATGATGACCGGTTAAAGGTTAATTTAGATGGTGAATATGGTGGCGATGCCCCAATGCTTTTCACTGATTTACAGCAACATATTGAATTTATTGCGAACCGTTCTGGTATGCCAGAAGCAGCAACTGTTTCGGACCGAACTAAACAGCAATTTATGGCTGACGTCGAAAAACTCGACGTTAAATAATGTTTGTAGTGGGTGTCGAAAAACCCAAGAAAAGGAGTGTGCGATTAATATCATACGATGATGAATTATGTCGTGATGATGAGCACGAATATTATGGCAAAAGCAAATCGTGTCTATAAAACGAAGGTTCCCGTAACCAAAAATCAACAAGTTGAGGCTGAAGTGGTTGATATTACTTATCAAGGTATGGGTGTCATTAAAATCGATAATTTTCCAATTTTTGTAATTGATGCCATACCTGGTGAAGTGGTACAAGTTGGTATTACCAAAGTGTTAAAAAGTTACGCTTTTGGTCGCGTGATTAAGCGCGTAAAGGCCTCACCAAATCGTGCCGAAAATGTCGATAAGGTCGCAATTACAACAGGCATTGCGCCATTGGCGAATTTGAAATACGAAGCCCAGTTGACATTTAAGCAACGGCAAGTAGAACAACTCTTCAAAAAAGTTAATGTTAGTGTTGAAGTGAACCCAACGATTGGGATGACAGATCCAACAAAATACAGAAACAAAGCGCAGGTGCCTGTCCAAATGGTTAATGGCCAATTGGAAACAGGCTTTTATCGGCGTGGATCACATAAATTAATGCCAGTAGAGGACTTCTATATTCAAGATCCAAAAGTTGACGAAGCTGTTTCCGTTACACGTGATGTGTTACGTGATCTTGGTATTTCGGCATATGACGAGGAAACACATAAAGGTGTTGTACGCCATATTATGGCACGTCGTGGTTTTTATTCACATGAACTGATGGTTGTGATTATCACCAATACGAAAAAATTACCCGAAGCCGATAACATTGCAGCAGCTTTACGTGCAAAACTACCTGAATTAAAGAGCTTTATCCACAATATTAATAATCACGATACCAACGTCATTATGGGTCAGTGGAATGAAACAGTATGGGGTGCAGATGAGATTCATGATCAGCTAATGGGAAAGGACTTCATCATTGGCCCAAACTCATTTTATCAAATTAACCCGCAGACAACTGCTGTTTTGTATACATTGGCTGCCGAGAAAGCAGGCTTAAAACCGACAGATGTAGTGGTAGATGCTTATTCAGGCATTGGCACGATTACCTTGTCAATTGCTGATCAAGTGGCCAAAGTTTATGGTGTGGAAGTTGTTGAAGATGCTGTCCTAGATGCAGAAAAAAATGCCCAAAATAATCATATTGACAACGTTGAATTTGTTACAGCCGATGCGCCCGAGCAGATGACACAATGGGCAGCAGATGGTCTGAAACCGGATGTTGTATTTGTTGATCCACCACGTAAAGGCTTAACCAATGAATTAATCTCAGCTGTTAGTGCGATGCAACCGAAGACATTTGTATATATAAGTTGTAATCCTGCGACCTTGGCACGTGATACAGTTCAGATATTAGCAGAAGGTTTTCATATTGATGGGCCAATTCAACCAATTGACCAATTCCCTCAAACAACACATGTTGAAAGTGTGTTGATATTTAAGCGTTAAGCACTATGTGAATACTATTTTGTCAAAACAACTCAAAATAATTTGACAAATATTGGTTAACTCTGTAATATATATTAGGGCTCCCATTAAATGGGACAGACGTTAAAAGCTCCCAAGTATTATACTTGGGAGCTTTTCTATTTTTATTTTTACCCCTGAAACGTTGCATGCGCGCAAGCGCTTAATCATGAGGAGGCATCATGGCAGAAAAACAAGTTAAGTATATTTTTGTTACCGGTGGCGTTGTGTCATCTTTGGGAAAAGGTATCGTAGCGGCTTCACTTGGCCGTTTGTTGAAGAACCGTGGCTTAAAATTGGCCATTCAGAAATTGGATCCATATATTAATATTGATCCAGGCACAATGTCCCCATATCAACATGGTGAAACTTTTGTGACAGGAGACGGTTTGGAAACAGATTTGGACATGGGGCATTATGAACGTTTCATGGACATTAATACAAATATGTATTCTAACGTGACAACAGGCCGTATTTATTCTGAAGTATTGGCCAAAGAACGCCGTGGTGATTATAATGGTGGCACAGTGCAGGTGATTCCGCATATTACTGATGCTATTAAAGATAAGATGAAAAAAGCGGCTGAATCAACAGATGCTGATGTTGTTATTGTTGAGGTTGGTGGCACTGTTGGGGATATTGAAAGTTTGCCATTTATTGAGGCATTACGTCAAATGAAATCAGATCTTGGCAGTGATAATGTATTTTATATTCACACGAGTCTTATTGTCTATTTGACAGCTGCGGGCGAAGCAAAAACTAAGCCCACACAACATTCTGTGGCACAATTGCGTTCATTAGGTATTCAACCGGATATGATTGTTCTGCGCACCTCTTCACCGTTAGAAGATAACTTAAAAAAGAAAATTTCAACTTTCACAGATGTCGACCCTGATGCAGTCATCGAGTCACGCGACGTTGAAACATTATATGACATTCCTTTGAACCTCCAAGCACAAGGGATGGATGACGTAGTGCTTAATAAACTAAAGGTTGATGCACCAAAAGCTGATATGGTAGCCTGGTCAGAAATGGTGGAAAATATCAAGCATCCAAAGAAGACAGTTAATATTGCTTTAGTCGGCAAATACACTGATTTGCCCGATGCTTATATCTCTGTCAATGAAGCATTAAAGCATGCTGGTTATGCCCAAAATACTGAGGTTAATATTAACCATATTAAATCTGAGACAGTGACTTCAGACAATGTGGCAACGCTCTTGGCAAACGCTGATGGCGTGATGGTGCCAGGTGGATTTGGTGAGCGTGGGACGGAAGGTAAGATTCAAGCCATTCGCTATGCCCGTGAAACAAATGTGCCATTCTTAGGTGTTTGCTTAGGGATGCAACTTGCTTCCGTTGAATTTGCGCGGCATGTTTTAGGTTATGACGATGCTAACTCAACTGAGTTGAATCCTGAGACACATGCACCTATTATTGATTTGATGAAAGATCAAGAAAATGTTGAAAATCTTGGTGGGACACTACGTTTGGGACTTTATCCGGCTATGCTAACACCAGGAACATTAACTGCTAAGGCTTATGGTAACGTTGATGAAATTGAGCAACGTCACCGCCACCGTTACGAATTTAATACGAAGTTCCGCTCAGAATTTGAAGCAGCTGGTATGATTTTTTCTGCAACGTCACCAGATAATCGTTTAATGGAAGTCATTGAGTACCCAAAAAATGATTTCTTTATCGCAGCACAATACCATCCAGAATTCTTATCACGTCCAGAGCGCCCAGAAGGTTTGTACCATGACTTTATTGGTGCAGCACTTAAGCACGAGGCAAAATAAATTTATTTTTGAACACGCGAACGCGTGTTTTTATTTTCGAACAAAATACTTGCTTTGCTTGGTATAATAATAATATGTTAGCAAATCCATCAAAACACATTGAACAAAAACTCGCGTTGCTGCCATCAGAACCCGGGTCATATCAAATGAAAGATAAGAACGGCAAGATTATTTATGTTGGTAAAGCCAAAAATTTAAAGAATCGTGTTCGCTCTTATTTCAAGCAAGATCATAGTGGCAAAACAGCAGAATTAGTGCAAAATATCACCGATTTTGATTATATTGTCACAAATTCCGATAAGGAAGCTTTTTTACTAGAAAACGAATTAATTAAAAAGTATAAGCCTTATTATAATATTCGCTTGAAGTATGGTACTGGTTATCCTTATATTAAAATTACTAAAGAGCGCGATCCTAAAATGGCTTTAGTTAATGAAGTCAAGCGAGATGGCGGCTTTTATTTTGGACCCTATCCAAACGTTTATGCTGCACAGGAAACCTTACGATTTTTGGAAAAAAATTATCCTCTACGACGCTGCAACGGTTATCAAGGCAGGCCATGCTTATACTACAATATGGGACAATGCTTAGGACCGTGCTGGCATGATGTACCACAAAAAGCGTATGATGATCAAATTGCGCGTATTAAACACTTTTTAGATGGTAATACTGCTTCAGTTAAAAAAGCCATTGCACAGAAAATGCAAATAGCTGCCGAAACATTAGAATTTGAGCGTGCGGCTGATTTAAGAGATCAACTCAAATATATTGATGAAACAGTTGAAAGTCAACGTGTACTCTCAAAAGACACGACACCTCGCGACTTGTTTAATTATTATCTTGACAAGGGTTGGATGACGGTTGAAGTCTTTTTCTTAAGACAAGCACGTCTAATTCGACAATACAAACAGACATTTTCGGTTGTCGGGGCAGCTGATGAAGAAATGATGAACTTCATGCAACAGTTCTATGCACAGCGTAACATTCAAAAACCCAATGAAGTATTAGTACCCAAAGGGATTGATACTAATGCATTATCAGAGATGTTACAAATTCCTGTACGTGTACCTGTGCGTGGTGAAAAACGTGATTTGCTAGATTTAGCTCAAAAAAATGCTCGAATTGCTTTAGAAGAAAAGTTTCGTTTGATGCAGTTGAATGAGAAAAAAACGACAGGCGCGATGCGCGAAATCACCCATGCTTTAAACATTCCTATGGGCAAAAGAATTGAGGCTTTTGATCATTCACATACCCAAGGTGTCGAAATTGTCAGCGCTATGGTTGTCTTTGATGATGGCGTGCCCAACAAAGACCTATATCGTAAATATAAAATTAAATCGGTCAGTCACGCTGATGAATGGTCTGAAACCCAAGAAGTAATCCGCCGCCGATACTCACGTATTTTGAAAGAGGGCGGTGAAATGCCAGACCTTATTTTAATGGATGGTGGAGAAATTCAGCTACACGCTGCCAAAGAAGTGTTAGAAGATGAACTTGGTCTAACTAGCTTGCCGATTGCAGCCATGGTGAAAAATGATAAGCATAAGACAGCTGATCTGATTGATGGGCGAACAGGTGAAGTAGTAGTTTTGAGTAAGCAATCTGAAGGTTTCTTCTTGATTCAGCGTGTACAAGAGGAAGTGCATCGGTTTGCGATTAATTTCCATCGCCAACTGCGTAGTAAGAACTCGTTAGCATCACGCTTAGATATGATTGACGGTGTCGGCCCTAAAACGCGACAGAAATTACTACGTGAATTTGGGTCACTACCAAAAATAGCTGGGGCTTCCATTGAAGCATTGCAAGCCATCGGCATTAATGAAAAATTAGCGCGTGTTATCCATATGAGTTTAAAATCAGGCATACAATAGTAATAAACCTCATGGTCGCACGACGACGCGTTTTATGTTAAACTAGAGTATTAAAAGTATCGCAAGCTCAATGATATGAGCGGACAAGGAGAATCGCATCAAACAAGACGCGTCCGATTAGTAACAGCGTGTCGGTTGGTTTGGTGCACTAAAGCTATGGCATTTGTAGATCAAGCAGAAATTGAAGTAAAAGCTGGAAAAGGTGGCGATGGTATTGTATCCTTCCGTCACGAAAAATTTGTGGCTATGGGCGGTCCATTCGGTGGAGATGGTGGCCACGGAGGGTCAATCATTTTTAAAGTGGACGAAGGTCTACGCACTTTGATGGATTTTCGTTATAATCGTCATTTTAAGGCTCAGCCTGGTGGCAACGGTGGCACAAAAGGAATGACAGGTGCCTCAGCCGAAGATCGATATATCAAAGTGCCACAAGGCACAACGGTAAAAGATGTTGAAACGGGCGAAGTTTTAGGCGACTTACTGGAAAATGGTCAAGAATTAGTTGTCGTAAAAGGTGGCCGTGGTGGCCGCGGCAACATTCATTTTGCTACACCAGCTAACCCAGCACCTGAATTGTCAGAAAATGGCGAGCCAGGTCAAGTCCGAAAGCTTAAGTTAGAGCTTAAGGTGCTTGCCGATGTTGGACTCGTTGGTTTTCCTTCGGCGGGAAAGTCCACGCTATTGTCTGTTGTTTCTAATGCAAAACCTAAAGTTGCGGCTTACCATTTCACAACGCTGTCACCTAATATTGGCATGGTTCGTCTAGATGATGCGCGCGATTTTGTTATGGCCGATTTGCCCGGTTTGATAGAAGGTGCATCTCAAGGTGTTGGACTTGGCTTCCAGTTTTTACGTCACGTTGAACGTACGCGTGTCGTACTGCACCTTGTGGATATGTCAGGTATTGAAGGAAACGACCCGTACACACAATATCGTAAAATATTAGATGAACTAGGTCAGTATGATGAAACAATACTAAATCGACCACATATTGTTGTGCCAACGAAGATGGACATGCCAGATTCTGAAGAAAATTTGGTTAAATTCCGTCAAGAAGTTGCCGCTGATTCAGGTTTGCCTGTACAACCGGAGATTATGCCTATTTCTGCTTTAACGCGTGAAGGGGTTCAACCTTTGATGCGATTAACTGCTGACTTATTAGCCACTGCACCTGTACCGGAAAGTTACCGTCCTGTGGTAGAAAAGGTGTCTAACGATAAAACTTATGACTTTAAGCCAGAACAGCATAACTTTACTGTTGAATGGTCCGAGGAGACAGAAGAGTGGGTTATTGGCGGCGCTGAAATTGAGAAACTATTCTTAATGACAAATATTCAGCGTGATGCAACGATTATGCGTTTTGGGAGACAGCTCAGGCATATGGGCGTTGATGACGCGCTTCGCAAAGCTGGTGCCAAAGACGGTGATGATGTGCGCATCAATAACTCGGATTTTGTATTCGAATTCAGTGATTAATGTTTTAAAACAGCCAGTGTACTACTGACTGTTTTTTATTGCTTAAAATAGTTTGTGAATAAAAGAACATTGATGTAGCAAGCTATTTCACAATCTTTATTTCGCATAGACTAGTGAAAAGTGCTATGATATGGTTATTGAAAAAAGTTTGGAGGAAATGAGTGACACCACGCGATGAGTGAGAGTTATCATTCAAGCGCAGCGCACACTCCTTAATAAAATGGCAGAAAAAAAGTTTGGTGCAGATATTGTTGCACAAAGTCTAACAAACCACGGTGTTGATTTAGTATTCGGCATTCCGGGTGCGAAAATTGATCGCTTATTTGAGACATTGGAACACCCTTCAGCAGGTGTGAAAGTACCCCATTTGATTGTCACACGACACGAACAAAATGCTGCGTTCATGGCTCAAGCATTTGCCCGTATTACGGGTAAAACTGGTGTTGTCATTGTGACTTCAGGCCCTGGTGTTGGTAATCTTGTGAGCGGGTTGATGACCGCTAGTGCCGAAAATGACCCAGTTGTCGCTATTGGTGGCCAGGTACCGCGTCGTGATCTTTATCGTTTAACGCATCAGTCAACAAATTCTGTAGCACTCTTTAATTCGATTACTAATTTCAGTTCAGAAATTCAAGATCCTAATAATATTTCAGAAATTATTGCCAATGCTTTCGCAGCTGCTAATGGTGCCAAAAAAGGTGCTGCTTTCGTTTCTCTGCCCCAGGATGTTGATGATGCACCTGTAACCATTGATGCATTACCACAAGTGCCCGCAGCGCAACAAGGTGCCGCTTCTCTTGCTGATCTTGATTGGTTAGCTAACCAAATTAAGCAAGCACAGCTTCCTGTTTTGCTAGTTGGTGCGCGAGGTTCTGATGATCAGACTGTTGCAGCTTTGCACAGCTTGCTTGGCGACACACCGCTACCAGTTGTCGAAACATTCCAAGGTGCTGGTGTTATATCGCATGACTTAGAACCAACAACTTTCTTTGGTCGTATTGGTCTTTTCCGTAACCAAACTGGTGATAAGCTACTAAAACAATCAGACTTAGTGATTACAGTTGGTTATGACGCTATCGAATATGAACCACGTAACTGGAATAAAGAAAACGACTTAAATATTGTCGCCTTAGATACGACACCGGTTCAAATTGATAATAATTTTGTGCCAAAACGGCAATTAGTAGGTAATATTGCGCAAAGTCTTGACTTGTTAGCTGAACGTATCAAAGGTTATGTATTACCTGAGGCTAGTCAAAGTCAATTAAAGGCATTGAAGAAAGATCTGAATGACACGGACGAGCCAACTTATACACCTGCTGAAGGCAACTTAAATCATCCGTTGAATATTATTAAGGCGCTACAAGCACGTGTCACAGATGACATGACAGTGTCCACTGATATTGGCTCACATTATATCTGGATGGCACGTCACTTCAAGTCATATGTCCCACGTCATTTCTTAATTTCAAATGGTATGCAAACACTTGGTGTTGGACTACCATGGGCATTAACCGCAGCCATGGTACGACCAAATGCTAAATCTATTTCTGTTTCTGGCGATGGTGGTTTCTTCTTTTCAGCGATGGAATTGGAAACAGCTGTTCGTCTAAACTTAGATACAGTGCACATTGTTTGGAATGATAATGCACACTATGATATGGTTAAATTCCAAGAAGAATTAAAGTATGATGGTGAATCAGCTGGTGTTGATTTTGGTAATATTGATCTTGTCAAGTATGCCGAAAGCTTCGGAGCTAAAGGTTTACGTGTCAATACTCCGGCAGAACTCGATGCTGTATTGGATGAGGCATTTGCAACTAAGGGACCAGTTGTGGTCGATATACCAGTTGATTATTCACATAATTTCGAGTTAGGTGAACAATTAATTGAGTCAGAAGGCTAATGATAATAGGTAAGTAAAAAGCACATTATTGTGCTTTTTTTGTGAACAAAATTTGTAATCAGATTGTTATTTTGTGAACTTATACATTGGAAAAAAGAAAATAGATGAACGTATAAGGTTATTTTAAAAAAACTTACAAAAAATAATGAATAAATACTTGGTGTTATAGATTTAACAAATAACAAGACTGACTTGCTAATACGCTATTAAAAATAAATGAAACAAACATTCGCATGAATGTTTATACATAGAACAAGTGTTTGACATTAACCAGTAAAGGGGCGCATAATTCTAAATACAGTCATCAAATTGATTAGTCACAAAAATCACAATAAAATTAAAAGGGGAACAAGAGATGTCGTTAGGTCAAACATTACTAAAAGTCACAAAACAGACGGGGGAGACAGTGACGTTTCACGCTTATAAGGTCGCTTTGATACTAAATCTTTTGGGGGTAAAAGATGATGTTTATCAACAAGTGATGGCCGCGGTGGAAAACCAGACGAAACAACCACAATTAACAACAGCACAAATATATAATACTGTGTTATCCGAACTCAAAAAATTGGATGGTGCTGCAGCCGCAGCTTTTGAGCAAGAACATATTCGAGCAGAAAAAAAGTGGCAACAGGCCATTAATCCATCAAACAAAATCAATCGACTCATTGCGCAAGAAGATGATATTGTTCACGAAAATGCTAACAAAGATGCGCAAGTTTTTAATACATTTCGCGACCTAACAGCTGGTATGGTTGGTAAATCAACAGGGCTGAAAATGTTGCCAGAAGATGTAGCTAAAGCTCATTTACGTGGTGATATGCACTGGCATGATTTAGATTATTCGCCCTTGAGTCCAATGACAAACTGTTGCTTAGTCGATTTTAAGTTTATGTTTGAGCATGGCTATACAATGGGCAATGCGCAAGTTGAACAGCCGCAATCAATCGGGACGGCCACAGCTCAAATGGCGCAAATTATTGCCAACGTTGCTTCATCACAATACGGTGGTATTTCTATTAATCGTGCTGATGAATTGCTCGCACCATATGCAGCAATGAATTACAAGAAGCACCTAGCTGAAGCCGAAACCTATGTTGTGCCCGAAAAAAGAGAAGCATATGCTGTGTCCAGCACAAAAAAAGATATATATGATGCGATGCAAGCATTAGAGTATGAAATTAATACGTTATCTTCAGCACAAGGACAAACACCTTTTACAACATTGGCTTTTGGTTTAGGCACAGATTGGTTAGCGCGTGAAATTCAAAAAGCTATTTTTGATATTCGCATTAAGGGTATTGGGCCAAATCATCGTACAGCGATTTTTCCAAAGCTGGTATTCTCGTTGAAACGTGGCGTGAACATGCTTAAAAACGATCTAAACTATGATATTAAAAAAATGGCGATAGTGTGTGCAACAAAACGCATGTATCCTGATGTTTTGAATTATGAAAAAATAATTGAAATTACTGGTTCGTTTAAGGCGCCAATGGGCTGCCGTTCATTTTTACAAGGTTGGCGTGATGAAAATCAAACGGAAGTCAACGAAGGGCGTATGAATTTAGGTGTGGTAACCCTAAATATCCCACGTATTGCGATCCAGTCGGGTGGGGATGTGAATATGTTTTGGGAGATTTTAGCAGAGCGTCTAGCGTTGGCCAAAAAGGCATTACAATTTAGAGTAGCACGTACCAAAACAGCGATTCCTGAAAACGCACCAATTCTTTATCAAGGTGGCGTTTTTGGCAGTCAAAGTGTCACCGAAGTTGATAGTTTATTCAGAAATGGCCGCGCCACAGTGTCTTTGGGTTACATAGGATTATACGAAGTGGGCGCTTATTTCTTTGGTGCGAATTGGGAAGATAATAGTCAGGCACATGATTTTACGGTTGCTATTGTGCGCCGTCTTAATGAAGCATGTCAGCAGTGGGAAAAAGAGGATGGCTACCATTATTCTGTGTATTCAACGCCAGCGGAATCACTAACAGACCGCTTTTGTGAACTTGATAAGGCGCGATTTGGCGTGGTTGATAATGTGACTGATAAAGATTACTATACGAATTCATTCCATTACGATGTGCGAAAGCATCCTAATCCTTTTGAAAAACTACTGTTTGAAGAAGCTTATCCACATTATGCAAGTGGTGGGTTTATTCACTATTGTGAATATCCTAATTTAAAACAAAATCCAGCAGCACTTGAATCAGTTTGGGATTTTGCTTATGATCATGTTGGTTATTTAGGCACAAATACACCAATTGATAAGTGCTTTAAATGTGGCTATGAAGGAGAGTTTAAGCCAACTGCACGTGGTTTTTGCTGCCCAGAGTGTGGCAACCATGACCCAAAGACTTGTGATGTGGTTAAACGAACTTGTGGTTACTTAGGAAATCCACAAGCTAGGCCTATGATTCACGGACGCCATGCTGAAATTACGGCCCGTGTGAAAAATATGTCACAAAATGAGGTGGATGAAGGCCATGTCTAAAAAATTAGAAAACGGTATTACTGTACCGGATAGTCAAGAATGGCGCTCGGAAGATTTGACACGTAATTTTGTAGCCGATTACAAACCCTTCGTTATGGTCGATGGCCCAGGCGTACGTTGCTCAATTTACTTGTCCGGTTGCAAATTCTTATGTCCTGGCTGTTATAATGTTGTCGCGCAAAACTTTCATTATGGCACAGAATATACACAGGCACTAGAAGATCAGATTATTGCAGATTTGAGTCAACCGTATGTTCAAGGATTGACTTTGCTTGGTGGTGAACCATTTTTAAATACACCTGTTGTTTTACAATTAACACGTCGTGTGAGAGCAGAATTTGGCGATACGAAAGATATTTGGTCTTGGACTGGCTATACGTGGGATGAATTAATGAAGGAAACCGATGATAAAAAAGCACTATTAGCAGAAATTGATGTTTTGGTAGATGGTCGATTTGTGCAAGCTCTGATGGACTTATCTTTAAGATTTAAAGGATCTGCCAATCAGCGCATCATCGATGTGCCGCAGTCGCTAGAGGCACAGCGCCTTATTTTGTGGCAAGATGAATATGGGATTTAAGTTTTAAAAGCACTGGTTTAGGTGCTTTTTTTATGTTGTTAACGCTCAAAATGTCGTGTGTTTTGTGGCGTTCGACTATTTTGGTGTAAATAAGGTATAATAGTTAAGTGTTGTGACTTTTTCACACATGTACATTTAGTCGGAGGAAGGACATGACTGAAGATATTAAAAAAGCGGTTTATGAACCCAATGATCCACGTGGGTTAGATGAACCCTTCTTACCGGTGTCTGTGGCTAAACAGCTTGATTTACCCGGAAACCATAATAATTCAGAAGCACCACTGAAAGTAAGTGGCCGTTATATTACAAAAGAATACGATATGGGTACGTCCCGCAATGAAAAGATTCAGGCAATATTAAATCCTTTGAAATCAGATAAGGAAAAGTTTTGGGGCTTGAAGGGCATCTCTTTTGATGTCTTTGAAGGTGATGTTGTCGGCGTGATAGGCGTCAACGGCTCAGGAAAATCAACATTACTTAATATATTGAGTGGCGCCTTGGCTGAAACTTCTGGTCGTTTGAAAATTAAGGGGCAAACCTCATTGCTATCGGTTTGGGATGGCTTACGCGATAATTTGACCGGATTAGAAAATATCCGATTGAAGTCACTCATGATGGGGTTATCAAATAAAGAAATTGATGACCAAATTGACGACATATCCGATTTTTCTGAACTTGGTAAGTTCATTAAACAACCAGTTAAAAACTATTCATCGGGGATGCGTTCAAAACTCGGATTTTCAATAGCAGTGCATCAAGATCCTGATATTATGATTATCGATGAAGCGTTATCTGTTGGGGACCAAACCTTTACACGTAAAGCTTTGAACAAAATGAAGGAATTTAAAGCTGCAGGTAAAACAATTTTCTTCGTGTCACATGCCCTAGGCCAAATTGAAGAATTCACAGACAAAACAATGTGGATTCAATATGGTGAGTTAAGAGCCTATGGTGATACGGAAACGATTCTGCAAGAATATAAAGATTGGACTAAATGGTACAATCAGCTCGATGATGATGTTAAAAAGTCGTATGTTGCAGCACGTAAACAAGCACAAAACGACTTCAATCGTCAACAGTTAACAGAACGTATAGCATTAGATCAGCATTTGACGAATACAGAAAAGAAAAAAATTGTCAGAGACAATGCTGTTGGTGGCCGCCTAAGTTGGTGGAACTGGCTACTTGCTTTTGCTGGTACGGGTATTCTGATTTATGCTGTGTACGCTTATATGTATTTTGGACGGTAAGTAAAACATGAAAGAAATATGGCTTGTGCTACGGGAGCAAATAAAATACTTTCCCGTTATTTTACGTTTAGCGCGCTATGAAACTCGCGCGAAATACATGGACCATTCTTTGGGTGTGCTGTGGGATATTATCAACCCTGTTATGCAGATTGCAACGTATTGGTTAGTCTTTGGTGTCGGTTTGCGGCAAGGCGGTGAAACTGATGGTGTGCCATATATTGGTTGGTTAGTAATAGGTCAGGCAGTATGGTTGTTTTTGAATACATCATTTATGGATGCTACTTGGAGTATTCGTAACAATGTACGACAAGTTTCTAAAATGAATTTTCCAATCAGCATTATGCCAAGTGTGAGAACTTGGATTAACGTCATCCCATTTTTTATTACATTAGCCGTGGGTGTTGTCATTGCTGTTTTGTCAGGTGTTCATCTAACGCCACATGCATTCCAATTTATTTATTATTTCTTTGCGATGCTCGTCTTTTTGCACGCTTTAGGCATATTTAATGCGACTATTACAGTACTTTTCCCTGATTATCAACAATTGATACAAACAATTATGCGATTCGTATTTTGGTTTTCTGGTGCAGTTATCGATATTGCACAAAAATTGGGCCCAACACACGCACGCATTGGTCGTTTAATAGAAATGAACCCGTTTTATTATTTAATTGCTGGTGTTCGTGATTCATTCTTGAGTACCGGCTGGGTATGGGATCATCCATCACAAAATATAGCCTTCTGGTCATTTGTGCTGGTTGTATTACTGTTAGGATCACATTTGCATTTGAAATTCCGTGCTTATTTTGCGGACCTTGTTTAATACTTAAGCGAAAAGAGGGTGCGGCCAAGTGGTTCGTACCCCCTCTTTGCATACATAATTACAATAGGAGTTAATCCATGACTGAACCAATTATTCATATCCCTAAAAATCATGACAAGCCTGTCACCATTGTTAAAAAAAGTTGTCGGGCAACAACAAAGCTAAGCGTTGTTGTGCCAATGTATAATGTGTCACTTTTTCTAAGAGAGGCGTTAGATTCTCTACTTAGGCAAGGTGTTGATGGGGGCTATCAAGTTATTTTAATTGATGATGGTTCAAAAGACGCAACCCCGGAAATTGCGCGTGAGTACGTTGATAACTATCCAGAAATATTTGAATTATACCTGTTTGAGAACGGCGGACTGGGTTCAGCAAGAAATCGTGGGACTAATTTAGCCGAAGGTGAATTTATTACCTATGTTGACCCAGATGACATTGTCATCGATTTTTCGTATCGCAAAATGTTAAATATGATTATGCGTACGGGATCTGATTTGATTGGCGGAGCGGTTAGAAGGTTTAATAGTACAGGCGAATCATGGACGTCTTATGTTCATCATAGAGCTTATCATGATACATATGAAGCCACAACATTGGCAGAACATCCCGAAATGGTTTGGGATTCGACTGCATGGAATAAAATATATCGTCTCGATTTTATTTTAAAATATAGTCTTTATTTCCCAGAAAAAGTATTGTACGAAGATATGCCAACTGTTGTACCAATGTATAGCTTAGCGCAAAAAATTGATATTTTTGATGAGATTGTTTATTTGTGGCGATTCCGTGATATTGGGGCACCTTCAATCACACAGGCAACAGGTCAAATTAAAAGTTTTACTGACCGCGTTAAGGGCATGAAGTTCATTCTCGAAAGCCTAAAAAAGTATGACGCTCCAAGAAGTGCACAAGATGAACAGTTACACAAAATGCTTGATTTTGATTTAACTATTCCTTTTACTTACGATAACTATTTAGTGCTAGATCAAGATTATAAAGATGTAATCTATCGTGAAGTGAAATCCTTTTTGGAAATGCTAACCCCACAACAATTTAATCAAGCACGTTTTTGGTATCGTGCACTATATACTATCTGGCTAAATGAGCCGTATAATCTTGTACAACAAGCAATTTTAACTTATGCCAAAAAAGAATTTCATATTAGCTTTAATCCAAAAACAAAGCAGTTGCATAGTAGCTACCAAGATGATTTTGATTTTGAACTACCAACATTCAAGCATGATTTTGAAAGTCGCACACGTTTATATGAAGTAAAGCAAGAAGATAATGTTGTCACCCTTGATGGTCATCTATATTATCAGTATTTGGATGTCAATAATTTAGATGATATTGGCGATGCTGAGGTAACATTCGTTAATAAGTATGGTGAGACAGTTGCGCCGTTTACAGGCAGCATCGTCTTCTCCGAAGATCCTAATATAACAGCGTACAGTGGCTTTGATAACACACAAACAAAAGTCGAAGCACCGGCACACCACTATCAATACAATCACTATCATATTGAAATACCATTAACAGACTTAACGGCGCTTACCGAACCAGCTTACATTAAAATTAGCCAAGTAGTACATGGTATGTCATTGCAGGCTATTGTGACGGAACCATTACCCGGTGATGATCCAAGACCTGAAGGATTTATGGTTGGTGATGACTTCATTGTGCCCGGTTATTCATCGGACTGGCGACTAAAATTTACTAGGTATCCCAAAGCACCCGTAGTTGTTTCTAGCCGGTATTATAATAATAATTACATATGGCAACTTACTCATACTAAGGCCCATGTCGCATTATGGGATGACGCTAATCAACGTTACTTACCAGTAGTGCGTCAAGGACAAAACTATACAATTTCAGAAGCAGACCAGTCATTCTTAGGTGAGGCGGATCCTAATGCTAAACGGTGGTGGCAATTAATTACCACAGATGATTTATCTGATGTGACGAGCTACGAGAAAATCCGCATGTCACAACAACAGATTGCAGCACCGCAAAGTATTGGTGCAAATATGAGTATTTTTCATGTTTCTAATCATGTCGCCACTTTAGCTATCTCATGGGAATACCCAATTGTGAAATCTTTTAGTGTGGATGATAACACAGCTAAAATACAATTTTGGCTCGGAGGCTGGACAAAGACAGCATTGTCGGCCAAACTAACCTTTGCTGCAGATGGGTTATCAAATAGTTATCGTGCCAAAAAATTGACGCATGGTTTTGGCAAGCGCCAATTGTGGGAAGTATCGATGCCATTGTCATTTGGTCAATATCGTGATGTTGCATTACTGCATCCTGAAATTTCTATACATTTCTTGCGTCGTGATGATTTCACGATGCCTTTGCGATGGGGTAAGTCAGTTCATGAGTTACTGAATAAAACCATACCAATGGGACAGTTAGAGTGGTTAATTAGTACAGACGATAAAGAGGAACATCGTAAAGTTGTATTAAGACAAAACACGAACCGTGAAGGCTTTAGAGATATGGCCGATAAAGTGGCCTTCTGGCAAACGGACTATCTAGAATATTTAAAACAGCCATTATTGAATAATACAGTTGTTTATTCATCCCTTTGGGGAGACAAGTTTGGCGATAATCCAAAAGCTATTTATGATTACCTACAGGCACATACTCAAAAGTTTAACCATGTTGTCGTATTAAAAAATATAGTCGAAGAGGTCGACCTACCAAATACTAAATTTATTTCATTTGGCACAAAAGAATATTGGTATTATTTAGCTCGAGCAAAGTATTTTGTTAATAATGTTAATTTTGAACAAGATGAACGCATTAAACGGTCATCACAAGTTGAAATACAGACAATGCACGGGACACCATTAAAAAATATGGGATTTAATGTACTAAATGAATGGAATCCTGCTAACTACGAGCGTTATTTACGTAAAAATTTGAATTGGGACTATCTTACAGTCCCAAGTGATTATGTAGCGGAGGTAGCACAAGACGCATATCGCCACCAAGCTCAGGTCTTACCGACAGGTTATCCAAGAAATGATGCTTTATTTAGTAGGGCCAATTCTGAAAACACAAAACAGATGAAGCAAAAGATGGGGATACCCACAAATAAAAAAATTGTTTTATATGCTCCGACATGGCGAGTTCGTGGCGAAATCGAATTGCCAATTGATTTTGTGCAATTAGAAAAAACTTTAGATAAAGAGCTTTACATGATTATTCACCCGCACTATTGGAATAATGTCAGTAATGTTCCAAAAGCTAATAATATATCATTAGCTAATCAAGATTTTTCAATTGAAGACTATTACTTAGTTTCTGATGTGATGATTACTGATTACTCATCTACGATGTTTGACTATGCATTGCTTGATAAACCAATGATTTTTTATACTTATGATTATAAAGAATATGTGTCGTCACGTGGGCTGAATTTTGATTTTGAGCATGATGCGCCCGGACCACTAGTCTACAATCAAAACGAATTATTAGCAGCAATTAATAATTTTGAGGCTATTGAACATCAATATCGTGAAAAAATTGCAAACTTTAAGCATAAGTTTATACAATATGATGATGGTCATGCTAGCCAAAAACTTGTTGAAACGGTCTTTAAGGATGATATGGCATGAAACAAGCGATGAAGAAAATACAATGGTATCAGGCATACCCATATTTGATTATATTAGCCATTGCTTTGATTTTTGCCCTACCACAACTTCATAGCAGAGGCATCTATTTAGGGGCAGATACAGCATTTCACTTTAATCGTGCTTTTGAATCTATGCAACGGCTCAAGCATTTAAACTTTCATAATATGACGATGTCACTTTATGGTTTCGGTGCAACTGGGCGTATAGTCAATGCTTTTTACGGACCCGGATTAGGCTATTGTTTCGGTCTTATCTTGTTGATGACACAGGCATGGCTGAAATTTCAATTAATCACTAACTTTATTCTAACGTTTGGGACAATAGCTTTGAGTTATTGGTTGTTCAATAAGTATTCTAGACAGCCATTTTTGAGTTTGACTGTGGCTACGCTATTATCACTGACAAGTTATTGGGCATTAACTTATTGGTACCAAAGTTCGGGAGGAATGCCGTGGGGCATGATGTTCCTGCCATTAGTAATTGATGCCGGTATGCAGATGACTAGTGGGCAAAGGCAGCTGGTGAAGCCCATAAAGCTTGGAATTACCATGGCCATTATTTTGGAATGTCACATGCTATCGTTTGTTTTTAGTGTCTTCATAATAGCTGCCTTCTTTATAGTTGCGTTAGTGACTACCAATCAAAAACTTATGCTTGTTAAGCAAATTGCTTTGGCGGGCTTAATCAGTGTTGGTTTAACGCTGGGATATTGGATTGACTACTTGACAATCATAAAAACACAGCCAATTTTGTCTCCATTTATTTTCACCTCACCTAAAGCATTATCAACGAATCCTTATCAAGGGCTGGCTTTTTGGTTAATTGTGTTGTCAATAACTTTGCTAGTTGCTTGTGTTAAACAAGTATCAAAGCAACAGTGGTTGTTATTAATTTTTGGATTATTATTTCTATTCATTGCCTCGGCACCAGCGATTGTAACAAATCATTGGAATGATATTGCTTTCTTTAAAATTGTGCAGTTCCCAATGCGGTTTACGCTACCTGGTTTATATTTACTTAGTTTTTTTGTTATTTTATCGTTGACGCAACTGATCAATACACTAAATTTAAAGAAACAATATCTTTTAGCGATAAGCATTGGACTGTTACTCATCGGCGGCATGACAATTAAAAATACTTATATTAGTAACGAAAACGCCAACCAAAATTTTTGGCGTCAGGATAATACGTTAGCATCAAAGTTGGTTATTCCAAATGATGAATCCAAAGAAGCTAGCCAAATACAGGACTTGTTACAAAAAAGGCAACAACAGTTTGACAAGAGTATGCATGTTGTTAATTTTAGCGCACCGGATTATTTGCCCGGCAAAGATGAGGTTTTCTCAAATGATAAACATTATCAAGCTGTTGTCAATAATCTGATTTTACCGAGCCAGTTTAAAAAACGCATAAATAATGCTGGGAATCTGGAAATTACTTGGTATCAAGCACATCCGGCTAAGATACAAGTGCCAGCCGTAGCTTACCGACAAACAGTAGCTACCCTGAATGGCAAACAAATAATGCCTAAGACCGGGCTGGTGGGCGTGATTGATGTGGTTGGTCGTGAAGGAGAGAATCAACTGATATTGGGCATCAAAACATCTTTGCTACAAACAGTAGCGTATGTGAGTCCAATCATTGTAATCGTGATTCTTTTGAGCTATCAAGTTATAAGCATAAGGAAACGTCACAATGAATAATAGATACGATGTATTAGACATCTTTAAACTAATTGCGGCCATTTTTGTAGTAGGTATTCACATTTGGCCTTTGCCTAACCCAGAGAGTAATATTGTTCTTTTTTTAGGCATTGGCCGCTTTGCCGTACCATTTTTTCTACTGACATCTGGTTTTTTGGTGCATAAAAAGTTAATGACTTTGCCATCGTTAGCTGAGCGAAAACAGTATACATGGCACTACCTTAAACGTCTATTTAAGTTTTATCTGGCTTGGTGGTTACTATATCTTTGGCTAATACCATTAGATTGGAGTGGTCATTTTCGTTTCAAAGGTGAGCATGGATTACGATTGGTATGGTCGTTGTTTAAGAAATATATTCTTAATTTTTTCACAGGTAGCACCTTCCAAGGCTCTTGGTATATTTCAGCAACTATCTTGGGCGGAATTATCGTCTTTGTATTACTTAATCGTTTAAATGTGTTATCACAGACTGCGATTGGGACTATTTGGTTGGCAATTTTACTGATTGTCTTGCTTAAGGGCAAGAATATACCAATGGTTATGACCACGCTTAAGCATATCCCAAATTTTTTGCCAGCTGAGTCTTTCCTAGTGGCTGTACCATTTTTGATTTTTGGCCGCTTTATTGCTGAATATGAGGGCTTTTTCCGAAGAATACCTATCTTGCTGTTGACTGTGTCAATCATGTTGATTCAACTATTAACTGTTAAAGAAGTATTTCATTGGCGTGCAGCAGGGACAACATTATCGACTGAGCAATTTATCTTTGTTGATTTATTGGCGGTAAGCGTTTTGTTATTGGCAATCAATGTCGCTGTCAGACAAATTACTATACCTTGTTCGAACGATATACGTCGTCTCTCTAGCTTTGTTTACATGGGACAATTTGGTTTAATCGTGTTAACAGCAATTTTACATAATCGCTTCGCTATTAACATGAGTGGTTGGACAAAATTTAGTTTGGTGTTAACTGCCTTAATGTTACTGTTTAGTTTGTCTTATGCTTTACAAAAGAATACTAGACTTAAGTTGATTAGATATTTATGGTAAGCTGTGAGTTAGTGATGTGACACAAGATGGATTTGTAAAACACTGCTGTTTTACGTATAATTGAACTACTGAACTTATGAAGGAAATAATCAGATGACTGACAAAACTGTCGCTGCTGCTATTGTGACATACAATCGCTTGCCATTATTGAAAGAATCACTCGCTGCGGTTTTAGCGCAAACAAATTATTTATCACATGTTATTGTAGTTGATAATTTATCAACTGATGGTACAAAAGAGTATCTGGATAGTTTGCATGATAGTCGCGTGGTTGTTTATCACGCTGACAAAAATTTAGGTGGTGCTGGGGGCTTTAACCAAGCTGTCCGCTTATTTGGTGAAACTTTAGAAGATGATTATGTCTGGTTAATGGATGATGATACGATTCCAGAGCCAGATGCTTTAAAACATCTTGTCGAATTTTCAGAATCGCATCCAGAAGCTGGTTTTGTTAACTCACAGGTGCGTTGGGGTAGTATGACGGGTAATCCTTCTTGGATGAATGTCACGGCGCCACGTGCTTTTACTTGGCAAAGATACCTCACTGATAAGAACCAACCAGCAATTGAAGTTGTTAATTCAACTTTTGTGTCAGTTATGTTTTCACGTGAGATGGTAGCAATGGTAGGCTTGCCTCAAAAAGAGTACTTTATTTGGGGTGATGACATGGAATACACAAATCGTATTGCTGACATCAAACGAGGCTATATGGTTATTAATTCTATTGCTGTGCATAAATCAAAAGAAAACACTAAACCTGGTGATATAATTGCGGAAAAAGATGCTAGTCGTCTATGGCGTTATGATTATGAGTACCGTAATCGTGTCTTAACGGCACGTCGCATTTCTACCAAAGATATGATCAAAACAATTATCGGGGCAGTTATTTATGATTGGCGTCGGACCTTATTAAAGCGAGGCGTTCCTTTCCGAGCTAAGAAACTTGGTATGATTATCCGCGGTTTATGGCGTGGTTTGTTTTTTAAGCCAACAATTGAGTATGCAGCTGGATTACACCAAACAAAGACCATTAGTTTAAGAGAGTTGGATTTAGAAGAATTACTTAACTAAAAAAGTTGTCACTTTCAAAGTGACAACTTTTTTAATTTGCAATAAATTCATGGGCTAAAATACCCATCATCATACTATCGTGATACTTACCTTCAGCGAAAAAATGACCCCGTAAGACACCTTCTTGAGTGAAACCAACTTTTTTATAAATATGAATAGCAGCAGCGTTGTCAACGTCAACATACAGGTAAACTTTGTGCATGTTCAAAACTTTAAAGGCATATTCAATGCCCGCTTTGATAGCTGATTGAGCGTAACCATGTCCCTGGTGGTCTGGATGGATGATAACTTGTATTTCAGTATGGCGATGTAACCCATCAATATACATTAATTCAACCACACCAATAAATTGGTCCTTATCTTCAACGACAAAACGTCGTTCTGTCTGATCTAATACATGTCGTTCGTACAACAACTGTAACTCATCAAACGACGTGTATGCTTCCTGAAACCAAAGTGCCATCACTTTACGGGAATTTTCTTGTTGATAAATATAAGGTAAATCTCTTTTTTCTAGTGGCCTAATTTTCATTTCTAATCCTTTCGACAACATGATCTATTAAGATTATTATACCGCAACAGGCGCTTTAATCGCAGGCTCACTTTCATAATCGAGCACCTTGATGTCATCCATTGTATAGTCAAATAGTGACTTGACTTCAGGATTCAGCCATAGCTTTGGCAAATGGTGCATTGGACGAGAGAGTTGTTCGGTGATTTGTTCAATATGGTTATTATAAATGTGCGTGTCACCAATCGTATGGATAAAATCGCCAACTTCATAGCCAGTCTGCGCGGCAACCATATGTAGCAGAAGAGAATATGATGCTATGTTGAATGGCACACCCAAGAAGAAGTCACCAGAGCGTTGGTATAATTGCAGGCTAAGCTTGCCATCAGCAACATAAAATTGACTGAGCACATGGCATGACGGTAATGGCGCTTGTGGTGTTGTTTCGGCATTCCAGGCAGTTAATATAAGGCGACGTGAATCAGGTGTTGCCTTAATTTGATTCACTAGGCGATTAACTTGATCAATGGCGTTTTCACCAGATATTGTTTCCCAGCCGCGCCAAAGCTTACCGTAGACATCGCCGATATAACCAAACTTCTCCATAAAATCATCATCATTGAGAATATTGTCCACGAAAATAGCTTTTTGTGCTTGATAAGCTGCAGCAAAATCAGCATCTTCTTGTGCACGATGGCTGAAGTTCGTCATATCAGGACCAGAATATTCTTCTGAAGATACCCAATTTTTAAAAGCCCATTCATCCCAAATGTGATTGTTGTGTTGGAGTAAAAATCGAATATTATTATCACCCCTTAAAAACCAAAGCAATTCTGACTTTATCAGTCCAAAAAAAACTTTTTTTGTGGTGAGTAGGGGAAAACCCTCTTGCAGATTGAAACGCATTTGTGATCCGAATAAAGAATGCGTGCCAGTACCAGTGCGGTCGCCCTTGAGGTGACCTTCATCTAGTATTTTTTGTGCTAAGTCGAGGTATTGTTGTTCGTTTTTTGACATGATTATATTATGTCGTGTTCATAGAACACGGTTATCCTTTCGCGTGTGGTAATGATTAAAATCTTAACAAATATACGATAAAATATTAATTTTGTCCGTGTTTTGTTTTTGCGATGATATCGCCAAATAACGGCTAATACGATTGTAGCATGTTTAAAAGCATTGGTAAAACAATGCTAAAATGAGGTTAATGTATCATGATTAGATATTCGTTTTCTAAAACAAAAAACTGTGATAGAATAATAATAGTTCGTTATTAACAAATAATTCATTTTTTTTGGAGAGTATCATTCATGTGTGATGAATTGTTGCCAATTAATTTGTTGTGCTGTTTGTGGTAAAAAAGGGACTTGTTTGACGGTGACATGTTTTTGAGCCAGCAATTCTTCTGCAAAAGCGTTATTGTGATAATCGCGCATGAAGTTGATTTTTTTGATACCAGCTTGCAACAATAATTTGGTGCATTGGATACAAGGCACATCAGTCACATAAAATTCTGCCCCTGAGACGCTGATGCCCATTTGAGCGGCTTGCATTAAAGCGTTTTGTTCAGCATGTACTGCACGAACGCAGTGGCCATCAACCATTAAATCACCGACCTCGGTACAATGTGGCGTGCCTGAAACTGAACCGTTATAGCCGCTGGCAATAATGCGATTATTCTGGACAATTATCGCGCCAACATGCAGCCTGGTGCATGTAGAACGAGTGGATAAAATAGCTGCCTGTGCAATAAAATATTGATCCCAGCTAATACGATTATTCTTCGACATATTGAATGACTCCCATGATCTTTTTGTTAAGAAAAATATAACATAAATCGCGAACAAACGAAGGAGCTTTTTGATGACTGAAATACTTGACGGTGCAGCAGTAGCAAAGTTAACTAACGAGAAAACTGCTAATCGTGTGGCAAAACTAGGGAAGCCAGTAACATTAGCTGTTATATATGATCCTCAAAATGACGGTAGTCGATTATATGTCGGCATGAAATCCAAAAAAGCCGCTGCTTTAGGTATTCAGACCAAAGATATTCCGACAGCAGCTGATGCAACGACAGAAAGTGTGTTGGCATTAGTCGCGTCACTGAATGCTGACCCTTCAATTACAGGAATTCTAGTACAAAGTCCGTTAGCAAAAGGCGTCAAAGAACGTGAAATTTTTTCAGCAGTGGCACCACATAAAGATGCTGATGGCTTAGGCGCAACGGTACAAGGGATGTTGTTTGGTGACGCATTAGATGATTACACTGTTGCAGCGACACCGCAGGGTGTGATGACACTATTAAAGCACTACAACATCGATATTTTTGGCAAACAAGCGCTTGTTATCGGTCGTTCTCAATTATTCGGCCGTCCAATGTTTGCTTTATTGACTAATGCTGACGCAACTGTAACGTTAGCACACCGCTACACACCAGAAAATGTCCTGAAAGATTATTTGAAGCGCGCAGATATTGTAGTTGTTGGTGTGGGCAAGCCAGACTTTATTCAAGGTTCAGACTTGAAGCCGGGGGCTGTGGTTATTGATGTTGGCATGAATTTTGTTAACGGTAAAGCTGTTGGAGATGTCAATTTTGATTCTGTCCAAAGTATTGCCAGCTACATCACGCCAGTGCCTGGCGGTGTTGGACCAATGACTATTGCGACACTATTAGAAAACACAATTACCTTAGCAGAAAATTACCAAGCATAAAAAAGCAATGATCTTTCTATCAAATAGACGGATCATTGCTTTTTTATGCTTGGTGAAGGTGACATTTAGGATTAAATGCGTGCTGACATTGTGGACAGTTAGTTGATTTAAGATATATTGTGCCAGTCATTTCAAAACCACAGTTACCACATCGCACACTTTTTGCTGTCAATGTTGCCGGTTGAAACGCATGACGACGTAATGAATCATGACACAGGTAGCAAGCAAAGTATTCCTGACATAGCTCGCATTGATTGGCAATGATATCAAAATCTTGGTGCCAATGTTGACATCGCCCTGACGCATCAACAGCAATCCCTAAAATCTTAGTCATGCTCTAATACACTAAAACGACGGCGCAGTGTGAGTGCAATTGTTGTGGCAAGTGCAGCTTTAATCAAATCGCCAGGAATAAAAGTAAGCTGCATTAGCAAAGCCTTAGAAAATGACATGTGTGTGATAAGAGTCAAACCAACAGCACCACTGACATCAATAAAGATAACCCCAAAAATAATAATTGCGATAAAAAGTGTTACAAAGTTGAACTTATTGAAATGCTTTAAGTACTTAACAGACAATCCAATCAATAGTGCAGCAAACGGATAGGCCCAAATATAGCCAGCAGTGGGGGCGATGAAATGAACAAAGCCACCACTACCACCGACCAAGACAGGTAAGCCAATGGCAGCCATAATTAACCAAACGATAACAACGATAAAGCCGCTACGCCAGCCTAAAATGGCCCCTGCCAGCATAATGCCCATATTCTGCACTACAATTGGGACAATCCCGATTGGAATGGCCGGAATATAAGCCATGATAATCAATATGGCGATAATCGCAACGGTGAAGGTGAGTCTTTGTGTCTTCATAATTTCCTCTTGTTAACTTATTTTTCTATATAAGTTTACAACTAGGCGATGCAGTTGTCAAGAAAATAAAAAAAGCTATTTTAATAGCTTTTTAAGGTGTATCGTAGAAGAAATTTTTGACATGGTTGATAGCTACTTCATTACCAACAAAGTATAATGTATCGCCACGCTCAATCACAGCATAGGGACCAGGTGAAATCACTAATTCATCATTATGCATGAGGGCAACAATTGTTGCGCCAGTACTCTGCCAAAAATTCAAACTAGCAATTGACTGTCCAAATTTTGAACTATCTGAGATGAGTTCAAGTTCAAAAGGATTGAGGGGATTGTGATACTGCACACGCTGAGTTTGATCGAATAAACGCGACATTGACTCTTCTAAAGTTTTAATTTCTCTTTTCTGTTGTGAAATTGTTTCTTTAATTTGGCTATGAATTGTTTGTATATCAGATGTTTCTTGTGCTTGGTTTAAAAAGATTTTAGCTTTTTCCCGTGACAAGACTTCAATACCACTGCCATGGACTGGTTTGACAATTTCCAAATCAGCTAATACGCTTATGGCTTTACGGGCTGTCTCAGATGACACGCCAAAAGCAGCTGAAAGAGTAGAACGTGCGTGTAGTTTACTACCCACTGGATAATTATTGTCAGCTATTTTCTGCGCAATTTGATAAGCTATTTTACGATAACGGGGTTCTCTAATTGTTGGCATCATGTCCTCCAAACGATAGGATAATTTGACAAAAGTGACAACTTATGACAAAATAGAAGACATCACTTAGTGGCAATCTATTATTTATAACAAGTTGTCACTTTGAAGTATAAGTTAAATCATAAACAGAGTCAATGAAAAAATAGCATTGTCATCATGCTATTTGAACAAAGTGGAGGATTTCATGGCGAAAGTAGAGATTAAGCATCTCACAAAAATTTTTGGGAAGCGTCCAAAAGCGGCGCTGAAAATGGTAAAACAGAACAAAAGTAAGAACGAAATTGTCGAAAAAACAGGGAGTACAGTTGGTGTCTATGATATCAACATGAGTATTGAAGAAGGCGAAATATTCGTCATTATGGGGCTGTCAGGATCGGGAAAATCAACGTTGATTCGCTTACTGAATCGCTTGATTGAGCCAACTGATGGTCAATTATTTATTGATGGGCAAGAAATCACTAAGTTTAATAAGAAACAAATGCTTGATATTCGTCGTAAAAAGATGAGCATGGTCTTCCAGAACTTTGGACTGTTCCCACATCGTACGCTTCTAGAAAATACTGAATATGGCCTAGAAGTACAAGGTGTTGATAAAGCAGAACGTCGCAAAAGAGCGGAAAAAGCATTGGATAATGCTAAGCTATTAAGCTTTAAAGACCAATACCCAAGTCAGTTATCAGGTGGTATGCAACAACGTGTTGGTTTGGCACGCGCACTGACAAATGACCCGGATATACTCTTGATGGATGAAGCGTTTTCTGCTTTGGACCCCCTTGTTCGAGGTGAAATGCAAGAAGAACTCTTGGATTTGCAAGCTAATGTCCGCAAGACAATTATCTTCATTACACATGATTTGAATGAAGCCTTACACATTGGTGATCATATTGCCATTATGAAAGACGGGCAATTACAACAAGTTGGTACCGGTGAAGAAATTTTGACGGATCCTGCTAATGAATATGTTGAAACGTTTATTGGCGGTGTTGATCGTACCAAAGTGTTGACAGCTGAAAGTATTATGATTCCAGCACTCACGACAAATATTGCGGTTGATGGGCCAACGGTTGCCTTACGTAAAATGTCTGATGAAGAAGTGTCTGGTTTGGTTGCAGTTGACCGTAACCGTAAGTTATTGGGTTATTTGTCTTCCGATTCTGCCGTTTCTGCACGTCGCGAACGTAAGTCACTGACAGAAGTAATTGCAGAAATGCCGACTGTATCATTAGATACGTTAATTGCTGATATCATGCCGATTATTTATGATTCGCAGACACCGGTAGCTGTTATTGACAGTAATAATCGCGTGAAAGGTGTCATTATTCGCGGTGCGGTCATAGAAGCACTTGCCGACACAGAAGGAGATGATGAGAATGCTTAATATACCTCAACTACCCCTTGAAGATATTGTAACCAAGGGCGTCAATTGGCTAACAAATCACTTATCTGGACTGTTTAACTTAATGCAACATGTTGGACAAACAGTCATGGATGGGATGACTAACGCTTTAGTTGCTGTGCCAATGCCGTTAATGATTGCCGGCATTACGTTAATCGCTATCTTAACCACACCTAAAAAGTATGGTTTTCCGTTATTCACATTTGTTGGGTTAGCCATTATTGCTAACCAGAATTTGTGGGATGACTTGATGAGTACCTTAACATTAGTTATCATGGCTTCTGTTATCTCCCTAGTCATAGGGATACCACTTGGTATTATAACGGCTAAGTCACCAAAAACAGCCGCTGTTGTGAAGCCAATTCTTGATTTCATGCAGACAATGCCCGGTTTCGTCTACTTAATTCCTGCCGTTGCTTTCTTTGGTATCGGTGTGGTGCCTGGTGTGTTCGCATCGATAATATTTGCTTTGCCACCAATGGTTCGTATGACAGACCTTGGTATTCGTCAAGTACCTGTTTCATTGGTTGAAGCAGCAGATTCATTTGGGTCAACGACTTGGCAGAAATTAATTAAGCTCGAACTACCAAGTGCTAGAAATACTATCTTAGCTGGTGCCAATCAAACAATTATGTTGGCCTTATCGATGGTTGTTACTGCTTCTATGATTGGTGCGCCTGGACTGGGTCGTGGCGTCTTATCTGCCGTACAACATGCTAATATTGGTTCTGGATTTGTGAATGGTTTGGGTCTGGTGATTTTAGCGATTATTATTGATCGCTTCACACAAAAACTGAACTCTAAGCCTGGCGAAAAAGCAGAAACAAAGCCTTGGAAACGTTGGACTATCTTAGCAACACTAGTTGTTATGATTGGTGGTGGGGTTGTCAATGCTGTCACCACTAAAAAAGAAACAGGGCAACGCGTTAATCTTGGTTATGTTGAATGGGATTCAGAAGTTGCTTCCACGAATGTCTTAGCCGAATCTTTAAAACAACATGGTTATAATGTGACGATGACCCCGTTAGATAATGCAGTGTTATGGCAGTCTGTTGCTAATGGGCAAGTTGATGCTTCACTAAGTGCATGGCTACCTATAACTCATAAGACTTTATATGACAAATTTAAGAATGATGTGAATGTATTAGGTTCAAATTTAAAAGGTGCTAAAACCGGTTTAGTTGTACCTGATTATATGAATGTTAACTCTATTGAAGATTTAACAAATCAAGCTGACAAAACAATTACCGGTATCGAACCTGGTGCTGGTGAAATGGTCTCAGCGAAAAAAACGCTGTCTAGCTACGCCAACTTGAATGGTTGGCAACTCCAAGGTTCATCATCAGGGGCTATGGCAATTGCTTTAGATAAAGCTTATAAAGCTAAAAAAGACATTGTGGTAACAGGTTGGTCACCACATTGGATGTTTAGTAAATACAACTTGAAATATTTAGCAGACCCTAAAGGCACGATGGGTAAAGGCGAAAGTATTAATACCTTTACAAGAAAGGGATTAAAGAAAGAGAATCCTAAGCTTGAAAAAGTACTTGATAAGTTCCATTGGTCAAAAGACGATATGGAAAGCGTCATGTTAGCTATACAAAATGGTAAATCACCAAAAGAAGCAGCAAATAACTGGTTAAAATCACACCAAAAATTAGCTGATAGTTGGTATCAATAATAAAAAAGCAATGCTGTTTAATTACAGCATTGCTTTTTTATTATTGATTCAATTGTTGGTCTTGCTGAATAATCCAATGATTCAAATTTTCATCAACCACACTTTGCGGGTGTTGCTTCAAAAATTGGCGATATAATGTGGCAATGCGCTTTCTAAATATGAGCGTATTAGGCGCTGAAAGTGAATCATCAAGTAACTGATAAGAGCGAATAGCCGCACTGATGAAACGTAGTTCAGCTTTGATGTCATCAGAAGATAACCCGTGTTCTTCTGATAAATAATGTTTTTTGGCTGCAAATCCAAGTGCTTGCTGGAAACGATTGAGATGTTCAGGATCAATCGTCGTTTCTCGACTAAGCTGTAGCATTGTTTCTTTGAAACTGGCAATTGCTTCAGGGCTTGCTTGATTAGTCAATTCGAATCTTTGAAAAGGAAGCCCATTGGCGGTGAGACGCTCTTCGTAAGTATACCACTTGGGATTTATTAGGAAATAAGGTTTATCATTCAACATTGTCTATTAATACCCTCTAATCATGACGGGTTATATTTTTAATCAACTGTGACATGATTTTATCATCACTATATGATAAGACATTTTTTGCATAGATTTTTTTGCCAAACCAAGCTAACAAAATCAGTGATACGAATGCAATGATAAGTGAGATAATGCCACCAGGCCAAGTTTCTACTTTGGTTACTAATCTAACTGGCATCATGCTTTGTGAAACAAAAGGAACATAGCTAAGGATTTTAATTGCAAAGTTATTTGGCATATTAGTCATAATGAAACTAAAAATATACCCAATCATTGCTAAGAAAGTGATTGGTTGTATTGCTTGTTGGACTTGAGAATTATCATTGATTAGCGAAGCTATCAAAGCTGTTAAGACAAGATATAAAGCAATAGCAACTAAAATGAACAGGATAGCGTATATAGAGAAGCCTAAGGTCATGCTAGAAAAAGTCTGGGAAAAGCTCTTAACTATGGCGTTATCCTTAAAGCTAAAGTATCCAATCGTCCCGGCTACCACATAAATTAGCATATGCGTAACGGCAAGGGCAAAAATACCAATCATTTTGCCGAAGTATTGAATATTTGAAGAAGTGGCTGCTAGTAAGGTTTCCATGATTCGCGATGACTTTTCATTAGCAATCTCGGTCGCAATCATTGATGTGTACCACATAACAACGACCCAAGTGATGATACCAATGGCCACGGCAATACCATAGTTGGCAGTATTTGAATTATCGCCATTGGTTGACTTATTATTGGCCTGCTTAACCACTGATTTAAGGTTAAAAGGTTGACTGAGCGCTTGTGTCTGTTCCGCTGTTAAGCCAAAACTTGACGCCTTTTGTGTCCGTGATAGGTTGCCTAGGATACTGGCAATCGCTTCTTTGTTAATGTGGTTACTCTTTGGTTGAGTTGTTAAAGTTGCATTATCATTAGATGTGATAGTCACAACACCATCAAGTGACTGTTTATCAAGTGCAGTGTTTGCTTGTTTTGCATCAGTGATAGATGAAATTTTCATATCCAGTGTTTTATCGCTCTTCACAAAAATTTGTCGCACATTTTGATTGCCGATAATGGCCACTGTTGGGGTGGTGTTTCCTTGCATCTTAGTAACACCAAAAACAATACCACCAATGATAGCTGTAAAGATGATTGGTGAAAGCACGAGTAACCAGTATCCTCGTGATTTAAAGTGGTTACGATATGTTTGTTTGATAACGACGTTAAGTCCATTAAGCATTGTGTGCTACCTCCTGTCGGAAAATATCATCAAGTGTCGGTGGTTGTTGAGAGAAGGCTGGTATATAACCATTTTTGGTCACATAAGTAAAAATATCGTGGCCGACATGGTCTTCTGTAATGGTGAGATCAAATCCAGCACCTTGTGGTATGACATTGATAACACCTGGCAAATGAGCTAATTCTTCTCGTGAGAAAGGCCCTTCAATGTACACTTTTGTGCGACCGAATTGTTCCCTGATTTCTTGGACGCCACCTTGTAAAATACTTTTTCCTTGCTTAAGCATGGTCAGATTATCAGAAATTTTAGTCACATTATTCATGTCATGACTAGAAAAGATAATCATTGCGCCTTGGTCACGCATACGCATGATTTCAGACATCATAATACTTGTATTGACTGGATCAAGGCCAGAAAAAGGTTCATCTAAAATAATAAATTCTGGTTTAAAAATTAATGATGCAATCATTTGAACCTTTTGTGCATTACCTTTGGAAAGAGATTGTACCTTGTCTGATGCTTTACCAACAACATCTAAGCGCTTTAGCCAATGTGTTAATTCAGATTTGGCATCGGCACGTGACATACCATGCAATTCCGCAAAGTATAAAATTTGTTCTTCAATCGTTAACTTTTGATACAGACCACGTTCTTCTGGTAAAAAGCCAATTTTTTGCTTATCTTTTTGTGTAATGGGGCGGTTGTCCCATGTAATTGTGCCAGATGTTGGCACGATAAAATTCAGAATCATGCGAAATGTCGTGGTCTTACCGGCACCATTTTGGCCAATTAATCCCATAACTTTTCCTGGCTCTAAAATCATATTAAGATCATTGACAGCAATTTTGTCTCCAAACCGTTTGCTGAGATGTGTGAGTTGAATCATAGTGTGCTCCTTATAGTAACTGATTGAGCAGCCAGCGTAAGCTTGCTCTTAGTGCAAGTAGTAGAATAAGCGGTATGATGAGAAAAAACCAACCTTGGTCGCTATTACTATAGCCGTATAGGGCCGCAGTAATTGCGAGTAGAAGTAAAAAATTGAGACTCAAGGCATCAGCACGTTGCCGTATGAATTGTGTTCGTTCATCCGATTCAATCACCTTGTGCTTATGTAGACGTTCAGGATGTGACAAGTCATATAAGATACTCAATTTAAAACCTAACGCGATAGCAAAAAAAAAGTTAGACAAAGTAGCCAGGAAGGTTAGGTCAATACCAATGAAGTAATGTTTAACCAGACTGTTACTAATAATCGTCAAAATACCTAAGACAACAAATAATACCGTAAAGGCGTTTCTTCGATAGGTTGTTACTTTTTCATAGGTCTGATCAGACATACCAGGGTTAACTTTGATGAGTATTTTTTTTATCATCAGTTTCTCCGTTCTCAAAAATAAACACTTCTTCAATTGATAAGCCAAAAAAATGTGCAATGTCATAAGCTAAAAATAATGAGGCATTATATTTTCCCTTTTCCAAAGAGATAATCGTTTGTCTAGTGACTGCTAATGCTTCAGCTAAATCAGCCTGTGTCATTTGACGCGCTTTTCGGAGTTCTTGAATTCGCGTTTTCATAGGTATACCTCGATTTTAACATCATAAAGTATAGTTCGCTTTACAAAATTTAGTATAGCAAGCTTGACAATAAAAGTAAAGTAATAATTTTATAATTGTTGATGATTGCAATTTTCAATAAAAAGAACTATAACTGAGGTGTAAGAAAGGGGCCCATAAAATGGCAGATGAAAAATATCAAATGTTAGATCTTCCGATGAACGAGGTGTTTGATTGGAGTGAGGACAAAACCCCATTACGTGACGCTCTATGGAACCATTATATGAATACAAGTAATAAGGATACCTTATCAACATTGAAGCATATGAATGCATTTAAAACAATGAGCGGGGATGAAATTAAGGTAGAAGCAGAAAAAGTTTTGCACTAAGCCAAAATAGCTTTTGCTAAATAAACGGTTAACATTGTTTGTCAAATGTTGGCCGTTTATTTTTGACGCTTTTTTAATTGTTGTTTTATTTTACTGGTTGACGAGCGGTACTTTTTTCTGTATACTTATATCTTGTTATGGCGCTATGGTCAAGTGGTTAAGACGTCGGCTTCTCAGGCCGAAATCGAGGGTTCGACTCCCTCTAGCGCTATTATATTGCAGAGCGGTGCATCTAGTTTGAAAAAACTTGATGTATCGTTTTTTGTTATGAAAAACGTTGCACTGTATTTCATACAAAATGGGAAACATTTTAAATAGGCAAGGCAGCAGTGTAATAGCTATAGAATCCGAAAAAATTTTAAGGGTCAACTATGATAAGTACAGGGCCGACTTATTAAAAGGGGCGGGGTGTTTAATTTTATTGTCTTTTAAAGCGAACTAACAGGCAAATTAAGTACTTTAGAACTAAGGTAGTGTATTGCTATTTAGACCATGAATGTGTAAATAGCAGCGCCTAAATCGGCTCTTAGAGTGTTTAGTAGCATTGAAATTTTAATGTATACTGTACTAAGTATAAAGTTATGAGTGGGGAAGTATTATGTTATTGAATATTATTTATTGGTTCGTTATTTGTCTGTTAATTGTAGTTGGTGCATTGTTAATTTATAAAAGTTATAAGTATCGTAATGTGAACCTAGCTTGGTGGGATTACCTGCTATATTTTTCTGTGTTTATCTTATGGATTGTGGTGAAGAAAAGTGTTGATATTACATACCTGGTTTCTTTAATTACTACACTAGCTGTTCTGTATTTGCTGTTAGCCACTGACAAAAAGAGTTAATAAAAAAGTCATGCCCTAGATTAAAACTAGCGCGTGGTTTTATTTTGTATATGTGGATAAATTACTTTGTTTCACAGCCAACAATAAATTTTGCAAAATCTTCTAAGCTACCTTTAAATGATTTGACGTTATCCAAAAAATAGAACGTTGATGTTAGGTCAAAATTCTCTATTTCATTATTAACATCTAAAATATATATTCTTTTCTTTAGAGCAGTGGCAATACCAAATTCAATGTTAGATCCTTTACCACTAGGAAAGATGAACACGAGAAAGTCAGCTCGTTCAACACCTTGTAACTCTTCGTTAGCAATCTTATGCAACGTTTCAATGGAGTCCGATCTCTTATTTAACGTCCAGTTGTAGGTGCGTAAAAATGATGAGTGTTCTAGCATAACAGATAAATTATTAATTAATTCTGCATATCTAAAGGAACCAGCAATATAAAATTTTGTTTTCTTATTTTGAGACATACCATACTCCTTGAACAGTATTATATAAATTGAACAGAGACATCGATACGGCATTTAAATTATCTTAATAAACATGATAATGAATTATCGATACTCAATTTTACAGTTACGCAAGCAAAGCAGCCATTCAAGGTCAAAAAATTGTTAGTAAATGTTAGTGTGCAACCGAAGTATTTTCGAGTATGGTAATACCAACAAATATATATACATATATTTATAGGCGTTTTTAACTGTTGCTATCAATCGCTATATAGGTTGTTACAAAGCTTTTAACAGCGCGTGATTTCGTTATATCAAAGAAGGTTAAATTTAGCATTGCAAATTTTTACTTTCCTAACGAGTAGAAAAATACAACAAATATTATATGAGACACTCCTAATATACTGTTATCATAAATAAAAAAACACGATAACTTATTTATTTCTCGTCCGTATTTTTTATTTAAAGCTTGGCAAGTATGTACGCACTCCGTGAGTGCTTTTTTTAATAAGAATTGTGTTGATACTCAAAGTTACCGTTTAAGATAGACGTAATTATAGCTCCAATAAATAGGAAATATAGGGCTATAAAAGCAATGCCAATGATAAATTGAACAATACCAGCTCTGTTCCATGTGGCTTGTACCGCCTTAAAAGTTTCTACATCTTTATAGTCGCCTTTTTGCCAAGCCCATTCGTTCCCTTTAAAACCGCATACGAACATCCAAATAAAATTAAATCCAGGAATTAAGCACAACAAAGGTAAGTAAGTTTTGTTTCCAATACCCCAGAAGATGTTGTACATAAATGCTCCCCAATTCCAGCCTTTAACTTCTGCTGGTACGATAGTGCCATTTTCATCCATAATGAAATGATTCCCCTTAATGCTTTTAACGTGGTTCAATGCACGTATGTACGCACTCTGTGAGTGCTTAGCTAGTCAATTTATATGTTAGATATTTTGCGCCACTAAAAATAGTTAACAAAGTAAATACAAACGCCATTGACCAGTTGAGTGAGATCTCATTTTTAGATATAGTTAGAGAAAAACTAAAGTCAAGTCCATGTTGATAGACTGTATACAGTGTTAGTAAGGCAAGTAAAAATGTGATAATCAAATAGAGTGTAGTTTTTTTCATGAATATACATTCCCCAATAATGCTTTTAACGTGATTCTGCACGTATATTGCCCTAGCTAGTCATTGCTTTTATAGAATTAGAATCAATTAATTCAATATAAATAGTCCAATTCATTGACTTCTATTTTCGATCCTCACGTAACATCTTCACAAATGCAAGGATAGATTTTTTATAGTCCTCAGATAATTCTTTTCCCTCAAAAGACATAACTAGTTCATCATCATCTAAATCCACATGTTTTTTGCCCTCTCGAATAGCAGAACCGCTGTGAACTGTTTTAAACGCGTTGTCAGTTTTGCCTTGTAAATAGTCTACCGTGGTATCCAAAGCGTTAGCAATGAGTGATAACATTGCATAAGAAGGAGTATATTTGTCAGTTTCAATTTGTGCAATGCTTGAACGTGAAGAGTTAATTAATTCAGCTAGTGAAGTCTGAGTTAGTTTTTTTATTTTGCGCTGTTGTTTCATGCGTTCTGAAGTTACAGACATATTAGCACCTCGATTAAATGTTAAGTATTTATAAAGAACTTAATTAAAAACAAAAATTAATTAAGAAACTTTAAAACGTATTGTGCAGTGAACTAACAAAAGTTATAGTTTTATTATTGAATGTTAGTTTAAAAAACATATAGTGTTTGCTTGTACAGTGAATATACACATATCATACCAAACAAACAATACCATTTAAAGGTAAGTAAGGGTATTTAAGCGTAAGCGTGAACCATTAGAATCCAAAGAAATAGGAGAGTACCATGACAGTATCAAACGCCTTATTTAACGAGACATCAATAATTAAGGACACAAAAAGTGCTTTTGGGGAATGTTGAAGAAAGATTAGCACACTCACTGGTGAATGGTGCTAACTGTGAGAGAGCATTTTGATGTGAGTCTAAGAATGTTAATAATTGGAAAAAGTAGTGACTTATCACAGGTTATAAACATGACGAAATTATGATTTATGGTATTAATGCCATTGAACGTGAATGATTTAAAGTAACGCAATAGAAAGGACGGCAGAGCATAAGAAGGCAAAAAAGCACATCCCTGAGCGACTAAACTAACGGATGAGCTTTGCTACAATGCCTGATACGTGGCTTTTGCTAAACACATTTCAATATGGAAGATAATAAGAAGATAGAATTACATATTACACTGACGCAAGCCAACTACATTAACTCATTATTTGATAGACCAATGTTTGCCATTGATTTAAACAAAAAAACGTTTCGACCTGTTAATGATGTTCGTTTTTACGATTGGTTACAAAACCTTGCGCAAGGGGAACAAGAATGATAGGCTTTAAGCTTCGTGTTTGAGAGACGGTGTTGAGTGATAGGAGGGGGTTCGATAAGTATTAATGACCAATCTTTTAGTGTCATAAGCAAAAATTAATCAATTTAGCGCGCTATTGAAAACATGGCGCGCTAAATTGATTAATTTCGTAAGCGTAATATTATGTCTGCGTTTTAATGCAATAGTAAGACGGGTTATAATTAGGTTTTATGATAAATGAAATCGTAATTATAAGGCGGTTAAAAAAGCAATGAGCCCAAAAATAATACCAGGAAAGTTAGCGAGTGCAACTGGAATATCTCGCTGATCCTTATATAAAGCATAGACAACCCATAATAAGCAGTTAATGGCTGCAACTAAAGGTTGAATGGGGTTACCCTTGGATCCTGATAAGTTATCCATTATCTGAGGAATGTATGATACATACATCATGATGGCCATAGCGGTGGCCACCCAACTCAGATATCGGATAAATCGTTTCTTTTTCATAATAGCCTCCATGAGTCGAATGATACAACAACTTTTATATAAAATCAAGTGAAACATGTAATAAATAAATGATTAAAAAATAATTAAACACTGAAAAAAGCGATATTTACAGGGATGAAATTGTAAATATCGCTTTTTTAATTTGTTACAATATAAACTAATTGTTGACTACTTGTTCGAAACCATTCTTGATGGCATCATTTTGTGTTTCTGTAAAGATTAAATCATCACCATTAGTTGTCCGAGAAACATAGACTTTGGGTTGATTATTTTGAATAACAAATAAATAAAGTGCACGATTAAATGTACCTTGCGCGCCAACGTTTCCAGCAGCTGCTGCGACAACTTTTATAGGCGCATCACCTGAACCGTCTGGTGACCAAGTTGGTGTCACGTTCATGTTATCAAACTTAATATGATTATTATATTTACCGCTTGTTAGTGCCTCTGGAAATTTGACGCCATATAGATCTGGCGTTTTATTATCATAGGTACCATCAAATTTTTGGTTCATTTGTGATTGCCAGCTTTGCATGAAAGTTGATAGTTCTTTTTGCTTCTCTAAACGCCAACCTGCATTGACGTGACTATGATTTTCATCTTTACTATCTGCTGTATTAGGGCCAGTGACGACAGATGTTGAAGAACTGGCGGTAGATGGCAATATAATAGAATCAGCTTTTTTTTCAGGTGATGCTCTATGCGATTTTGTTACGGCATTCTGTGTTGCATGTGGCTTATTATTGTTGCCGTAAATGAGTAATGAACTCATAGCAATAATGATGACTATAATGGTACTTACAGCGATAATGATTTTCTTTTTAAATGACATGTTAACGCTCTCCCATAACAACGAATTATATTTAAATTATATCATGAATGTTACTAAAACGTTACATTTTAATAAAATATAGTCGTGTCTTCTGACTGCATCAGTGTGAACAAACAAAGTGAGCAAATATACTGTCTCAATCATGATAGCATGTTAAACTAAATGTATATCAAGCAATCTTTCATAAAGGAGAACATCATCATGTCAATTGAAGAAAAATTTGATAGCGCTAAAGACAAGATCGTTGGTAAGGCTAAGGAGTTAGAAGGTAAGCTAACTGGTGATAAAGTACGTGAAGCCGAAGGTAAAGCCCAAGGCGTTGTAGGTAAAGCAAAAGATGCTGTCGCTGATGTGAAAGATGGCGTCAAAGAAGCTGTTAAAGATTACAAAGAAGACAGCAAAAAAGAAATTGATAAGTAAGCAGTAGCTAAAAAAGTAATGAAAAAGCGCGTTGTCAAAATTGGCAACGCGCTTTTTCATTTCATCTTAATCCAACAAAATGTTAGCATAGAAACTAAAGGAGATTAAGATGTATACGAAACGATTTGTGCAACTATTCGTTATTTTTCTTGTGACAATGTTTATTGCCACGTTTATTTTGCAACAATTAAACATACAGGGATATGTTTATCAAGCATTAACCTTGACGATAGTGGGGTATATTATTCTCACAATTCCACTGACCATTTTGACCATATTAAAGCAACGCAAAAAATTTAATAATTCGACGTCGAACCAGTCAAAAGACATGCTACAAAAGACATTAGAGACGTTGGAAAATGTGATGGTGCTATCAACCGTATCTGAAAGTAAGGCGCTAACAACCAGTGTGATTACTTTCAAGCAATCACGGAGTGAATCAAATGTTTTTTACCTTGTTACAGCTGGTGACACACAACGTGTAGCACAAATAAGAGCGACAGGACGGGCCGCGTTTACGACATGGTATCAAGCGAAGACAGGGCAGCGTATCAGTTCGAATCAAGTCACTGCTACAATTATTGACGACAGAGAGTTACAACATACGTTAGATAAACACCCAGAAATTAAAGAATTATCAGATGATTTTAGTCATCAAGTGATTATTAAATTGCGTGTGCATACTTTAATCATTGAGTCCTTTAGAGACCAGCCACGCGTGATGACTTTTGAAAATTGACTAGGTTGATGTAGAAATTACTTTGTGATAAAAAATAAAAACAACTTGTGAATAGCTTTTTATTTTGTTAATCGTTTGCTTTTATTTATATGACTTATCTGGCTAATATAATTTGTGAATTGGTGTTATAAAAGTTAGTGAAAAAACTTTTATTTTGATATTAGAAGGACTATAATGAAATTGTTGTTAAGTAGTTATGCAATCTGTATTGAAAGAAAGGTCGAAAAACATGAGTTACCAAACAGTTAATCCGTTTACAGCTGAAGTTATTAAGACATTCGACAATCATGATGATGCCTATGTCGAAAATGCACTTGCCAAAGGCCATGCCTTATACAAAAAATGGCGTAATGATCCGGTTGAAAGTCGTGCAGCAGCCCTTAATAAGGTTGCAGATGTCATGGCAGAAAAAGCCGATGAGCTTGCTAAAATTTTGACACTTGAAATGGGTAAGCGCTTTTCTGAAGCACAAGGAGAAGTGGCAATTAGTATCGCTATTGCGCGATACTATGCAAAAAATGCAGCTGAATTCCTTAAGCCAAAAGAAATCGCATCAGCCATTGGGCCGGCACAAACAATTTCAAGACCAACTGGTGTACTACTAATGGTCGAACCTTGGAATTTCCCATACTATCAAATTATGCGTGTGTTTGCACCGAATTATATGGCAGGCAATCCTATGGTTCTCAAGCACGCTAGTAATACGCCAATGGCTGCGGATGCTTTTGAAAAACTCGTTCAGGAAGCCAACTTGCCAGAAGGCGCCTTTACCAACTTATTTATAGACTATGATCAAGTCAGTCAGATTATTGCCGATGAACGTGTTCAAGGCGTGGCACTCACAGGTTCTGAAAGGGCCGGCCAGCTAGTTGCTTCTGAAGCAGGAAAGAATATGAAGCAGAGTTCGCTTGAACTCGGTGGTAGCGATCCGTTCATTGTATTGGATGATGCAGATTTATCAGAAATTAAAAAAATTATTAGCGGTGCACGGCTATACAATGCGGGCCAAGTCTGCACATCTTCTAAGCGTTTCATTGTAACAGAAAAGAATTATGATGCTATTGTAGATATGCTAAAGACAGCCTTTTCAGAGGCTAAGTTAGGTGATCCGATGCTACCAGAAACAACATTAGCACCACTTAGCACGGTGAAAGCAAAAACAAATTTGACCAAGCAAGTCAAAGCAGCTGTTGAAGCTGGCGCAACGTTAGCATTTGGTGACGTTGAACAAAATCAGCCAGCAGCTTTGTTTGAACCAGTTATTTTAACTGATATTACAAAAGAAAATCCAGCATTTTACCAAGAGTTCTTTGGTCCTGTAGGACAGGTGTATAAAGTTCGCGATGAAGCGGAAGCTATTGCGCTAGCAAATGATTCACACTACGGTTTGAGCGGCGTTGTCTTTGGTGGCTCAGCAGAACATGCTGCCGAAGTTGCTTCACAAATTGAGACAGGTGTTGTCTTCGTGAATAGTTTTGGTGGCACATTACCTGAATTACCATTTGGTGGTGTAAAAAATTCCGGCTATGGTCGTGAGCTCGGTGACTTAGGCATTGACACCTTTGTCAACAAGGAAACAATTGTGACAAAACACGAACCAATTGATCTAGATGATGCCTTTGGCGGTTTTGTCTAATCGCTATCTAAAAGCAGTGTTATTATTAAAAGCCTAAGCGGTGACCTTATCTTGGTCGCCGTTTTTTGAGTTAAAATGTTACAATAATAGCATGATGACACGTGATGATAATGTGAATGTATTGCCTGGTGTTGGGCCAAAAAGGCTCGAGGCATTACATGAAATTGGTATTTTTACAATTGAAGATTTAGTCACTTATTTTCCTTTTCGCTATGAAGATTTAGGTGAGCGGGTGCCCTCTGAAACGTTAGATGGGGACAAAGTGACATTTAAAGGGATTGTTAGTACACCAGCTGTAATGACACGTTTTGGCAAAAAAACACAGACACGTTTTGGATTGTTAATTGCCCATGAAAATATTCGTGTCACTTTTTTTAATCAGCCTTGGATTATGCAAAACATCATTGTTGGTGAGGAAATTGCAGTTTACGGCACATATAACGCTGCAAAAGCTGCTATGACAGGCATAAAAATGATTAATGCTTCGGTCGATGGGCTAGATCCTATCTACCCAGCAACCAAGCAAATTGCTGCTAAAACAATTCGACATTTGATTGAAATCGCTTGGTCTGAAGTCAGGGGAACAATACCGACACTTGTGCCGGAAACTATCCGACAAAAGTATCGTTTATTGGATCGCAATACCCAGATTGAAAATATGCATTTTCCAGTCGACATGGCTGCAGCGAAAGCAGGTCGTCGCAGTGCCGCATTTGAAGAGTTTTTCATTTTTCAAATGCGACTACAGTTACTAAAATTAGCAGACCAAAACTTTGCCGGAGAAGGTATTGATTATGATGAGACGGCGCTAGTTAATTTTGAACAAGCTTTGCCATTCGAGCTGACAGCTGCACAGCAAAAAGTTATTCAGGAAATACTTCAAGATCAAAAAAGACCGCGACACATGAACAGACTCTTACAGGGAGATGTGGGTTCAGGAAAAACGGTTGTAGCTGCTATGGCCATGTACGCAGCGGTGACGGCTGGTTGTCAGGCGGCAATTATGGCACCAACAGAAATTTTAGCGCAGCAACATGCGATGAATTTAGCCCAATTATTTGATAATGCTGGTGTTAACGTACGTGTTGAATTGCTAACTAGTGGGCTAAAAGTAGCAGCTCGTCGTCATTTATTAGAAGATCTTGAAAACGGTGCAATTGACATTTTGGTTGGGACACATGCGTTACTACAACCAGATGTTGCCTTTCATCATCTCGGTTTAGCTGTTATTGATGAGCAACACCGGTTCGGGGTTAATCAACGCGCAAAATTACGTGAAAATGGGGTTAATCCTGATATTTTAGCCATGACGGCTACGCCTATTCCACGGACATTGTCTATTACAGCTTATGGGGAAATGGATATTTCAGTCATTGATCAATTGCCCAGTGGGCGAAAGACCATACAAACAAAACGATTGCGTCACAATCAGTTAGATACAGCATTGGACTTTGTTAAACAGCAAATTGACCTGGGTGCCCAAGCTTATATTGTCACACCGTTAATCGAGGAATCCGAATCGCTGGATGTACAAAACGCTACTGCTATGTATGAAGCGATGCAACTTGAATTACCTCAATATCAGATTGGTTTATTGCATGGTCGTTTATCGAATGATGAAAAAAAGCAGTTAATGCAAGATTTCAAAGCTAATCGCATTCAAATTCTGGTGGCAACGACAGTCATTGAAGTAGGTGTTGATGTACCTAATGCTAGTGTGATGCTAATTTTAGATGCGGATCGTTTTGGCTTGGCGCAGTTGCATCAGTTGAGAGGGCGTGTCGGGCGTGGTAAGCGACAGTCATACACAATTCTCGTAGCTGATCCTAAAACTGATTATGGAACTGCACGTTTGGATGCTATGGTTGAAACAACAGATGGGTTTGTTTTAGCGCAACGGGATTTGGCCTTGCGAGGTGCTGGCGATATTTTGGGCACGAAACAATCGGGTGTGCCAGAATTTAATGTTGGAGACCCAGTAAAAGACTTGCGAATGTTAGAGATTGCCCAACAAGAAGCCATCGCTATCGTGAATGATAAAACATGGGATCAAGCGCCAGCAAATCAAGCGTTGGTTAATTATTTATCTCGGACAATGGCGCAGTATCGACACTTTGATTAAACATACAAACAATTGAAATGAATTGAGGAGATAACTTTTTTATGGGTAAAATAGCTGATACCCCAATGATGGTGCAATATCATGAGATCAAGGCACAATATCCAGATGCTTTTGTTTTTTATCGGTTAGGCGATTTTTATGAATTATTTGAAGAAGATGCTATTCAGGGTGCTAAAATACTTGAGCTCACTTTAACGGCACGGAATAAAAATTCTGAAAATCCAGTACCAATGGCGGGAATACCACATCATGCGGCCCAAAACTATATCGATATTTTAGTAGACCAGGGTTATAAGGTAGCTATTGTTGAACAAATGGAGGATCCAGCAGTTGCTAAGGGGATGGTCAAGCGTGATGTGGTTCAACTTGTCACACCGGGCACAAAGATGGCGGATGGTGCTGGCGGAGATAAACAAAACAATTACTTAGCCGCAGTATTACCAGCAAAAAATGTTTGGTCTATTGCCTATGTGGATTTGTCAACGGGTGAGTTACGTGCTACCACAACGGGCCGATTTGAAGATGTCATGGATGAGTTAAGTTCATTAGAGGTTAAAGAAGTTGTTTTATCTAAAAATGATGTTGCAACAACCGAACAACAAATTGCGAGTCAGTTAGGTGAACGTGGGATTGTCATTTCAACGCAAGGCACAGCGGAACCTAGTGCAACTGTTAGCTTTTTGACGCAAGCACTTAAAGTAACTTCAGAAATTGAAGCAACGACAATATTGCTGAATTATATTTTTGATACCCAGCGGCGCAGTCTGGATCATATTGTACCAGCCACAAGTTATGAACGGCTTAAATTTTTAAAGTTTAATCAAGATACACGCAGTAATCTGGATTTAGTTGAAAATATGCGTACCAAGAAAAAAGCAGGTTCGCTGCTTGGGCTCATTGATCGTACAAATACGGCAATGGGCGGGCGTTTACTTAAACAATGGTTGTTGAAACCACTACGTGAAAGTAGCGATATTGAAGCACGTTTAGACCTAGTACAGTCGTTTCAAAATGATTTTTTAACACGTGGGGCATTGCAAGACCACTTAAAATCGGTTTACGATTTGGAACGATTGGCAGCGCGTGCCGCAATGGGCACTATGAATGCACGTGAACTTGTACAACTCAAGCGGTCATTACGGGCGATTCCTGGGATTAAATCTGTTTTATTACAAGCTGACACGACACTTTCCAATGCCGGGCAGCAATTAGATGACATGACAGATTTGGCTGATTTAATTGATGTGGCTATTGTTGATGAGCCACCCGTTAGTGTGCGTGAAGGCAATATCATAAATGACGGTTTTGATGAACGGATTGATGGCTATCGACAAGTTTTAAAAGATAACCAGCAGTGGTTAGCGCAATTAGAAATAGATGAACGTGCACAAACTGGTATTAACTCTTTAAAAGTAGGTTACAATAAGAACTTTGGTTATTATATTGAGGTGACCAAAGCAAATATTGGTCGCTTAGCCACTGACCGCTACCAACGTCTACAAACGTTAACTAATGCTGAACGTTTTGTGACACCAGCCCTTAAACAGCATGAAAGCCTGATTATTGAGGCCCAAGCGAAACGCACAGAGCGAGAGTATGAATTGTTTGTCACCGTGCGTGAACATGTCAAATCTGATATATCTCGTATTCAAACACTTGCACAACATATTGCGCGATTAGATGTGTTATCGTCATTAGCAGATGTTGCTGATAATCAACGCTTTGTTAGACCAACATTTACAAATCAACATGTCATCAATATTATGCAGGGGCGTCACCCCGTTGTAGAGTCGATATTAGACGCAGGTGATTTCGTTGCCAACGATGTTATACTCGATGAATCAATTAATATGCAATTAATTACTGGTCCAAATATGGCTGGAAAATCAACTTACATGCGTGAATTGGCTTTAATTGTGATTTTAGCTCAAATGGGGAGCTTTGTTCCAGCAGATGTTGCCGAATTACCAATTTTTGATCAGATTTTTACGCGTATTGGGGCTAACGATGATATGGCCATGGGTCAGTCAACCTTTATGGTTGAAATGGCAGAAGCTAATGATGCGCTGCAGCAAGCAACAGCAAATTCACTTGTTTTATTTGATGAATTAGGCCGTGGTACAGCAACTTATGATGGTATGGCTTTGGCTCAAGCAATTATAGAGTTTTTAGATAAACATATTCACGCTAAAACATTATTTTCAACGCATTACCACGAACTAACAGTTTTAGCAGATAATCATACAAGCATTGAAAATGTTCATGTTGGTGCTGTCGAAGATGATGAAGGACAATTACATTTTCTCCATCAGATACAATCGGGTCCAGCCGACAAATCTTACGGTATTCACGTCGCAGCATTAGCAGGTCTACCAAAAGAGCTGATTGATAATGCAACAAGCATTTTGCACGATTTAGAGGCTGGCAAGATGATTGTGACGCAAACAAATGATCAAGTGGCATCAGCTGTGATACAACCAGATGCTCATTTATCCGAGCAAGTCGCTTTGTTTGATATGACTGTACCGGATGACAAAACACAAAAAATTCTGGATGCGCTAGACAATTATGATATTCTGAACATGACGCCAGTAGATGCGATAAATGCACTTAACCGTTTGAAAAAAATGAGAAGTTAGGAGAGATGCGTCGCGGCGCAAAATAGTTATGGGTAAAATACATGAACTATCAAATTTATTAGCTAACCAGATTGCTGCCGGAGAAGTCATTGAGCGACCGGCTAGTGTGGTAAAAGAATTAGTAGAAAATGCAATTGATGCCGGTGCCACACAAATTGACATCGTGGTTGAAAATGCAGGTGAAACATTTATTCGTGTTGTGGATAATGGTGCTGGAATAGACCCAGTCGATGTCCCACTCGCTTTTACGAGGCATGCAACCAGCAAAATTACAGACAGGCATGATCTCTTTAATATCGTCTCTTTAGGGTTCCGTGGTGAAGCACTACCTTCCATTGCCGCAATTGCTGACGTTGAATTGCGCACAAAAACAACTGAAACAGCAACTGGCTTAAACTACCATATTAAAGGTGGAAAGGAAATTAGTGCTACGCCAGCTAATGGCCGTCGTGGGACGGTGATTACCGTGCGTGATTTATTTTATAACACACCTGCTCGTTTAAAATATCTTAAAAAACATCAAACAGAGTTATCAAAAATTGTCGATATTATTAATCGCCTAGCATTGTCATATACAGGCATTGCTTTTACAGTAAGCGCTGATGGCCGCTCATTGCTAAGAACAACTGGCAATGGCAATCAACAACAGGTAATTGCTGGCATTTATGGCCGTGATAACGCACAAAAGATGCTAGCAATTACCGGTGAAAATGACGATTTTAACATAACAGGATTTATTTCCCTACCAGAATTAACACGTGGTTCACGTGAATATTTGACGGTATTAGTTAATGGTCGATATATTAAAAATTTTGCTGTCTCAAACGCTGTCATTCGTGGATATGGCTCAAAGTTAATGGTTGGCCGCTTTCCTATGGGTGTTATTAACATTAATACGAATCCATTACTCATTGATGTCAATGTGCACCCACAGAAATCTGAAATTCGTTTATCAAAAGAAACCGAATTAGCCGAATTGTTAGTCACAACCATTAAAAATCGGTTAGCTGAGGAAAATCTTATTCCAGATGCGTATGAAACACTTTATGGGCAACAAAATAAACAACAGAATACACAAAACACTTTCACACCAAAGGCACCATGGATTGCAGCAGAAGATAGCATGGACGGTCACAATGCTGAAAAAATGTCTTCACAACCGATTAGACGCTCACCAAGTTTGGTGACACCGGTTGAAATCACGAAGCGTGAAGAACTGTCATCTGACCGTGTTCTGACATTTACACAAAAGTATACGAATGAGCTACCACAACCTGTTTTCGAAACTGATAACGTAGTCGAGCAACAGGTGACTGAACCAACAGTAACGTATCAATCTCAATATTCAGAAACTGGCAGTCATAGTCAAGAAACCTTGCCGTTGTCAGAACAAAAGCCAACAGGTTTCCCCGCCTTAGATTATATTGGCCAAATGCATGGCACGTTTTTGTTTGCTCAGAGCGAGGATAGTTTCTTTTTAATCGATCAACATGCAGCGCAAGAACGTGTCAATTACGAGTTTTATCGCGAGCAAATTGGTCAGGTCACCAATGATCAGCAACGTTTGCTAGTACCGATTACAATTGATTATTCAGTTTCCGAGATGCTAGCTATTGCTGACCATCAGCCGGAACTGATGGCACTTGGTTTGCGCCTGGAACCTTTTGGTGCGACGACGATGATTATTCGTGAACATCCAACTTGGTTTGAAAAGGGCCAAGAGGAAGAAACTGTTCGTGAGATGACAGACTGGTTATTACGCGACGGCCAGCTAACGGTTGCGCAATTTCGAGAAAAAGCTGCTATCATGATGAGTTGTAAACGCGCAATTCGAGCAAATATGCATCTGTCTGACACAGCTGCACGACAACTACTAGCACACTTGAGTATGGCAGAAAATCCATATAATTGCCCGCATGGACGGCCTGTGTTAACACAATTTACATTGACAGAAATGGAAAAAATGTTTAAACGTATTCAAGAGTCACACGAGAAATGGGAAAGTTACGATAATCATCCGTTTTAAATAATACTGTCAGTTTGAGATTGGCATTTAGGAGAGAACTATGAATAATAATGATATTGTTATCCGCTTACGTTATGCGCTGAATATCAAAAAAAGCGATTTGATAAAAGTTTTTGCTTTAGGAGGTATGACATTAGACGAAGCAAAAGTTAATGATATATTAACTAAACAAGAGCCTGATAGTAAGCGTGATGATAAGCTCACTATGCAGCAACTAGAAGGATTTATGAATGGTTTAATTATTTCACAGCGAGGCCAAAAAATTGGGGCTGATTTGCAACCCATTGCGCCGACTTTTGACATGGCTAAAGAAGAAGACATTAATAATGTAGTGATGAAAAAATTGAAAATTGCTATGTCTTATACAAGTGATGATTATATGGCCTTTATGGCGAAAGCAGGCATTGAAGTATCTAACTCAGAACTAAGTGCTGTCTTAAGACGGCCAGATCATCGTAATTATAAGCCAGCTGGTGACCGCTATTTGCGAAATATATTAAAGGGGATGGCCATGACCTACCGTCCTGATAACGGCAAATCATAAGCTATTTATTGTATAAATATTCACAATTGTGTAGAATAAGGGTAGTGAAGCTTGTTAAGGAGAATAAAATGACAGAACAGACTTTCATTATGGTAAAACCTGACGGTGTATTACGCGGTAAAATAGGTGATATTATTATGCGTATTGAAAACAAAGGTTACCGTATCGTTGCTATGAAAATGTTGACCCCAACGGCTGAGCTGTTAGCCCAACATTATGCTGAACATGTCAATAAACCTTTTTACCCTGCGCTTGTGGACTACATGACATCTGGTCCAGTTGTCGCAATCATTGCTGAAGGGGAACAAGTTGTTGCCGGGTGGCGTCATATGATGGGCGAAACAAATCCAACCTTGGCAAACCCTGGAACCATTCGTGGCGACTTTGGGCGTGAATGGCAAGCGGAAGCGATGATGAATTTAGTACATGGTTCGGATAGTGTCGCTTCGGCGCAACGCGAAATTAACCTTTGGTTTGCTTTTAAATATGTAGCTTGAAATAGACGAAAATGGGTCTAATTTCAAGCTTTTTTGTTGCATTCTCAGTGCTGATGGTAAAAGTTTGGTAAAATAAAGAATATAGACTCGGAGATTAGAAAATGATATTAAATAACATGACAATACTCGAGAACCAACCACTTGCACCTTTTGCACATACTCAGGTTGGTGGCGTAGTAGACTATTTAGCAATTCCTAAGACGTTAACAGAATTAAAAGAAGTACTGGACTGGGCAAAAAAAGCCCAACATCAAGTGTACATTTTTGGCCGCCTATCTAATCTCGTTGTGCGTAATGGTGGGCTGCGAGGCGTGGTTATCTTATTACATGAGCTGCATACTATTCAAGTCACTGACGATACGATTACTGCAGAAGCAGGCGCAGACCTCATACTAGTTGCTGAGGTAGCCATGGAACATGGTTTGACGGGCTTAGAGTGGGGTGCTGGTATTCCGGGATCCGTTGGTGGTGCCGTTTTTATGAATGCAGGCGCTTACGGCGGACAAGCGGATATGGTCGTTAGTTCAGCCACAGCTATCATGCCTAATGGCACAATTCAGACTTTTTTGGCAGAGGCGCTTGACTTTGGTTATCGTCAATCTATTTTCCAAGAGAATCAAGGGATTATTATTAGTGCTACTTTCTGCTTGACATCAGATGATCAACGCGCAATTAGAGAGCGAATGGATGACAACAATTATCGACGTGCCGATAAGCAACCATTGAATTACCCGTCCAATGGCTCGGTCTTTAAGCGACCGGAAGGATACTTCGCAGGCAAATTAATCATGGATTCCGGTTTGCAGGGTCAGCGTGTTGGTGGCGTTGAAGTCTCCAAAAAGCATGCTGGATTTATGGTGAATGTCGCGCAAGGGACTGGCAATGACTATGAAGATTTGATTCATTTTGTTCAAGACACTGTTCAGGAAAAGTATGGTGTCATGCTCGAAACCGAAGTACGTATCATGGGGGAAAGGTAAGCTATGGCCATACTTGAACTCATTGTTATTCTAATTGTCTCAGTGACCGTTTCAAACGTGATTTCTCATTTTGTACCAGACGTGCCTGTCAGTCTTTTTCAAATTGCGATTGGTCTGATATTGGCTTGGGTATTTGGTGTTTTTATTGCGGTTGACGCACACTGGTTCATGCTTTTATTTGTTGCTCCACTTCTGTACAATGATGCTTGGCGCTTTCCTAAACGAGAGCTGTGGGAGTTACGTGGTCCAATTTTAGGGAATGCCATTCTACTGGTACTATTAACCACACTAGTTGGTGGGTTCTTGATACATTTGTTAATACCACAATTTCCAAAATCAGTCGCTTTAGCACTTGCAGCTGTTGTGTCACCCACTGATCCTGTTGCCGTACAGGCAATTGCAAAACGTGTTAAACTGCCTGCAAATGTGATGCACATTGTGTCTGGAGAAAGTTTGATTAATGACGCTAGTGGCTTGGTTAGTTTTAATACGGCAATTAAGGCAACCGTTGCGGGGACATTCTTACTAACAGATGCCATAGGTAATTTTTTTTGGATGACAATTATTGGCCTAATCGTTGGTTTGGTTTTGGGAAACATTGTTAGTCTGTTACGAGATACTTTTGATCGTGTGGGCTTAACAGATGTGGTCTTTCATACCGTTATTATGTTGTTATCGCCATTCTTGATTTATTGGGCAGCTGAAGATATTTTTCACTCATCAGGTGTGATTGCCGTGGTGGCTGGGGGAATCATTACCAAAATTTTGAGTGATCAACAGATTGATGCGCGTAACCCTGAAATTTCGGTGACAGCAGTGCGCACTTGGGAAATATTTGTTTATTTACTGAATGGCGTTATTTTTGTATTATTAGGCATCGAATTACCGCAAGCAATTGATGTTGTGATTAAAAGTTCGCAAATACATACCGGACGTGCCATTTTTTACGGCATTGCCGTTTGGGTAATTATTTTTGTTATTCGAACACTTTGGGCGTATGGTAATCAAGTGATGTTGTACATTAAAAATGGCGAACATAAGCCAGATATGAAAACGTCGTTAACACTTGGTTTATCTGGTGTACGTGGGGCAGTAACCATGGCCGCTGTTATGACCATTCCAACGGTTGTAGCCGATGGTTCAGAATTTCCACAACGTAATCTTCTCGTATTTGTGGCGGCAGTTGTTGTTATTGTGAGTTTATTGGTTGCTACCATAATGTTGCCATTTGTGACCAAGGAACGGTCAGCCCATGATTTTACGCAACCAGAAATGTTAGATGCAGAAGTAGATAGCACCAGTGAGGCGCACAAAGCAGATTTATCTGAAGCACAAGCACGTATTTTTGCGATGCAGATTGGTATTCAGACGTTACGTGAATCCCAGCGAGATGATAATCGTGCGATAGTTTACGAATTGGTGACACGTAAGCAGGGCACGATTACACAAATCCGTCGCCAAATGCCAATGGCACAAACCAAAAAGCCACTAAGTGATGATTCAGAGTTGCGCCGTGTTGCACTCGATGCACAACGTGATCGCCTGCAACAGCTTTTAGTTAATGAGGAAATATCGCCGTTAACATTTTCATCTCAATCACGACGTTTAGAGCGCTTGGAAAATTTGATTGCTACTGATAAGACATACAGAATGTCAACGCAATGGGCATGGGAACTCATCAGGCGTGGACTACGTAGTATCCGGATATGGTTCTCTGATGAAACAACTGATAAGGTAAAAAAAGAAACCTCGTTAGCAATTCGAGAAACCTCTAAAGCAGCGATAAAAAAATTATCAGAGCATATGACGCGTTATAATGGTGATACGGTGTCTCATCGTATTGAACGGCAAAATGCTTATAATCTAATTGTCGCTTATCGTTATCGGATTGAACATGATAAGCATCTTGATACACCACAACAACGCGAAATCGACGAAAAGCTACGCATGGAGTTGGAATTAAAAGCGCTTAATGTTCAGCGTGAGACAATTCAAAATCTTTATGAACAAGGTAGAATTACGCGACAAGCAGGCATTAACATCAGGCAATTTATTAATTTTGCGGAAACCGCTGCATTAGCTGGTAAAAATGAATCATAGGTGCTTAATATACCATAAGACTTGTTCATAAATTAGGAAAAGGAATTTATATGTTACCATACTTAACAATCAGTAATATGATGCATGCTGTTGATATTGCTATCATTTGGTTTTTACTTTATAAGATTATTCAATTTGTTGAGGGCACACGTGCTTTGCAAATTTTGCTTGGCGTAGGCGCAGTTATCTTAATTAAAGTCATTAGTTGGTATTTGGGTCTAGGAACAGTATCTTGGGTAATGGATCAACTCATTACTTGGGCGCCAATTGCTTTGGTAGTCATTTTCCAACAAGAAATTCGCCGTGGCCTTGAAACATTAGGACGACGATTGACGCTCAGACGTGCACATATTGATAATACGTTTGAGCACCAGCTTATCAAAAGCTTAGATGTCGCATTACAATATATGTCAAAACGTCGTATTGGGGCTTTAATTACGATTCAAAGAGATGCACAACTTGACGAGTACATTAAGACAGGCATTAAGTTAGATGCCTATGTGACGGGGCAATTATTGATTAATACGTTTATTCCTAATACACCCTTGCATGATGGGGCTGTTATTATCAGTAAAGCGCGTGTGGCAGTCGCTTCAGCTTATTTACCATTATCTGAAAGTACACGTATTCCAAAAGAACTTGGTACGCGACATCGTGCAGCTGTAGGTATATCCGAGGCCAGTGATGCTATCACTGTTGTTGTGTCTGAAGAGACTGGCGAAATTTCGATTACACAAAATGGTGATTTATTACGGCATATGGATCAGGAAAGTTATATGAACTTTTTTGAAAAGCAATTCTTAGCTGAACGTACCGCACCTGTTAGGAATCGTCATTGGTGGCAAAGAGGGGGACGTGCACAGTGAAAAAGATTGGACAATCAAAAATTGTAAATCTCGTGATTTCTTTACTTATTGCATTGCTGTTGTTTGCCTATGTTATCAGTACAAAGTCAGGAGTAGCTAATTCAAGGGGAGCAGATAATTTTTCAACATTAATTCCTGAGAAAAAAGCAACGCTAAAAATTCCATTGAATTTGCAGTTTGATAGTGACCGTTATGTTGCAATTGGCGCGCCAACAACTGTACAAGTATCTATTGAGGGGGCAGGCGCTCTAATTTCGGCAGCACAAAGTCGTAATGATATACAGGCTAGTGCTGATTTAAGAGGCTTAGCCCCAGGAAAGCATACCGTTACAATCGCATTGCGCGGTGTGAATTCATCATTGACCTCAACCGTTGATCCTCAGAAGATAACGGTCACTATTGCTAAACGTACTACGACAATATTACCTGTCAATGTGACTTATGATAAAAATGCTATTGCAAAAGGCTATACGGTTAGCGATACAAGTGTTGATCCTAAGCGAGTGACTATTAGTGGCCCTAAGACTAATGTCGAGTCAGTTGCGACAGTGATAGCTCGGGTACCATTGCAAAATGGCGTCAAAGACACTGTGACGCAAAGTACACGGCTTGTTGCCCTTGACAAAAATGGTAACGAAGTAGAGGTTGGATTTAGCCAACGTGTGGTCAATGTGACCGTCAACATTGCACCAGAAGATTCAAAAAAACTACAGTTAAACGCAACGATAAAGAATGGGGATGCGAGTCAGTATCAAGTGACCTTTGACCCTAAAAATGTGACGGCATTCGGCTCTTCTGATATACTTAATGCTATGAATAGCATTAGTGTGCCAGTTGATGTGGCGAATATTCAAAATCAAGGTACTGTCAAAATCAATTTACCAAGCATTGACGGCATTGTTCGCTATGATTCATCGACGGTTACTGCTAACGTGACGCATAATGGTAGCAATACAAATAACGGTGGTTCGTCCGCCAAAGAGTCTACTAGTTCATCAAGCAGCAGTAATAGCAGTAGCAGTAGCAGTGCAAATTCAAGCAGTAAGTAAAGAAAATAGGACAAGAAGATGTCAGAAATTAAGTTAAAATATTTTGGAACAGATGGTGTACGTGGCATAGCTAACGAAACATTAACACCGGAATTGGCATTCCGCTTAGGACGAACTGGTGGGGCAATTTTAACACGCCACGCTGAATCAGATAAAAAGCCGGTTGTTATTGTGGGTCGAGATACACGTATTTCTGGTGATATGTTGCAACAAGCCATGATTGCCGGGTTCTTATCAGTTGGTATTGACGTGTTGCGGTTAGGGGTTATCACAACACCTGCTGTTGCTTTCTTAGTTCAGAATTTGGAAGCAGATGCGGGGGTACAAATCACTGCTTCGCATAATCCTGCTGCTGATAATGGCATTAAATTTTTTGGTAAGGATGGATTCAAGTTATCCGACGAATTGGAATATGAAATTGAACAATTATTGGATTCACCAGAAGACACTTTGCCACGACCAAGTGCTAATGGTTTAGGTGTTGCTAGTAATTATCCTGAAGGTGCTTTGAAGTACATGAGTTTTTTGCAGAAAACCATTCCAACGGATTTATCTGGTATGCAAGTTGCTTTAGATGGTGCTAATGGCGCAACAAGCGACTTACTGCCAAGATTGTTTGCAGATTTAAATGCGGATTTTGTGACTATGGGCACTGAACCCAATGGGCTTAACATTAATGATGGTGTGGGATCAACACATCCAGAAGCACTGGCCGACTTAGTAAAATCTAGTGAAGTGCAAGCTGGCTTAGCTTTTGATGGTGATGGTGATCGTTTAATTGCTGTAGATGAAAATGGCGACATTGTCGATGGCGATAAAATCATGTATATCACTGGCAAATTCATGAATGAACAAGGCCGATTAAAGCATAGTACTGTGGTATCAACTGTTATGAGTAATATCGGCTTTTATAAGGCATTAGCGGCTCATGACATGACGAGTGTGAAAACATCAGTTGGTGACCGTTATGTTATGGCTGAAATGATTAAGTCTGGATACAATTTAGGCGGCGAACAATCTGGTCATATTATTTTTAGAGATTGGGCAACTACTGGTGATGGCCTGCTGACAGCATTACAATTATTGTATGTTATGAAAGAAACTGGCCAAAAATTATCTGAATTAGCTGCTGATGTCCAAGTTTACCCACAAAAATTAGTTAATATCGCAGTTGCTGATAAAGTTGCTATACAAAAAAATCCAGCTGTCCTCGCAAAAATTGCTGAAGTAGAAGCTGAAATGGCTGGCGATGGTCGCGTGCTAGTTCGCCCGTCTGGCACAGAATCGTTACTACGTGTTATGGCGGAAGCACCAACAACTGAACTAGTTGAGAAATATGTTGAAGCTATTGCAGCGGTTGTAAGAGATCAAGCAAATGTATCATAAAGTAAGGAAGTGCCAAGTTTATTAAAAACGAGGTGCTTTTTTTGATATAATAAAGTGTAAAACTATATTTTCAAAGGAAAAAACCGTGTCACAAGACAGTTTTAAACAATATTTATTATCAGAGTTCAACATTCAATTTAATAATGAGACATTGTTGCTCGAAGCACTAACACAACGTAACTATCTGAATGAACATCCTAATGAACCAGGACGTGATTATCAAAGACTAGAGTTTTTAGGTGATTCAGTCATGCAGGTTTCTGTGGCAGAGTATCTTTTCAAGCGCTATCCTAATTGGCATGAAGGGCAATTAACGGAAATGCGTATTGCCATGGTTCAAACACGCTCTTTTGCTCATTTTTCCAGGGTAGCCCACTTAAATGAGGGTATTCGCTTAGGTAAGGGAGAAGAAATGTCGGGTGCACGTGATCGTGATTCCTTATTAGAAGACATTTGGGAAGCTTTTATTGGGGCCTTGTACTTAGATCAAGGATTCGAGGCAGTCAGAAAGTTTTTGGATCAGACATTGTTTGCTGCTGTAGATACGGACTTTTTTGATCGCTTTATTGACTTTAAAAGCCGTTTACAAGAGAAACTACAAAAAAACGGCGCTGTTGATATTGATTATCGGACTGAAAATGAACAGCAATTGTCTCATAACGCACAATTATTCGAGGCAAGTGTTTCTGTAGATGATCACGAATTAGCACGTGGAACAGGTAAGTCGATTAAAGACGCCGAAAAAGCGGCAGCGCGAGCGGCACTAAAATTATTGGAAGAAAAATAAGTTATGAAACTTAAATCACTCGAAATCAGTGGCTTTAAGTCTTTTGCTGATAAAACAATTATTGAATTTATGCCGGGTATGACAGGTATTGTTGGCCCCAATGGTTCTGGTAAGTCAAATATTATTGAAGCGATGCGTTGGGTAATGGGCGAGCAAAGCGCTAAAGATTTACGGGGCACTAAGATGACCGATGTGATTTTTGGCGGGACAAACATGCGGGGCGCGTTAAATCGGGCCGAAGTCTCAATGACTTTTGATAACACAGATCATTATGTTAATTCTGATTTTAGTGAAATTAGAATTACACGTAAACTTTATCGTTCTGGAGACAGTTCATATCAAATTAACGGTGTTGAAAGTCGCTTGAGAGATGTTCACGATTTGTTCATTGATACCGGTTTGGGCCGTGAGAGCTTTTCTATTATTTCTCAGGGTCGGGTTGAAAGCATATTCAATGCAAAGCCAGAAAATCGGCGTGCCATTATTGAAGAAGTGGCTGGTGTTCATAAATATAAGCAAAATAAGGATCGGGCACAAAAGGAACTCACACAAACGCGGGACAATTTAGCACGTGTTGCAGATATCATACATGAAATTCAAGGGCGGATAGACCCACTCGCAGAACAATCAGCACAGGCAACTGATTATCTAGCACAGAAAGAACGCTTCGAAGCACTTAATCGTTTACAACTCGCCCTGACACATCATGACTTAGAGCTGAAAATTATTGAAGCCACGCGACGTGCTGAATCCAACGACGGGCTTGTCAATCAAGATAAAACTAAACTAGATGTGCTAAATAAAGCCTTGGCCGATAAACGTCAAGAACGTATCAGTGCACAATTATTACGTGATAAACTACAACAAAATATCTTACATGACACGCAAGTACGAGAACGTTTAATTGGTGCGAGCAATTTAAGTGCGCAACAAATCAAGTCACTGAACGATAGTCTAACAATTCAGGCACAACAGATAACACAGTTACAATCAGAACAAGATGATTTAACGAAGAAAAAAGACAGCCTGATAATAGAAAAGCAAAAACTGACAGTCGCTGCAGATGAATTAAAAACGCAACTCAAAAAATTTGACCGGCACCACCAGTTAGCGCAACAAAAAGACACGCAGCAAAAATTAGAACAGAATCGACATAATTATATTGAAGTAATGCAAGATATAGCAACTGTTCATAATACATTGCAGACTGAAGAAAAAGCCAAAAGCAACTTAACCGCGCGCTTGGCTAAATTGACTAATCAATTAGAAAGTGAAACGGCTGCTTTGCACACATTGTCAGCTGATTTACCTAGCAGTGATTCGGAACAACAGACGAGTCAAGTATTAAATGATTTGCAGAAAGCACTCGCCAATTGGCAACAACAAATTGACACTGCAGAAGCAAAATATCAGGCTGATGAACAAAACTGGTACCGATTGTTGAGCGATTTAAATAAGGTACGTAGCCAGTTGGATGCACGCAATGCACTTGATGAATATGCTGGCTTTTATCAAGGTGTTCGTGCATTAATGAAACCAGACATTCGTCAGGCTTATCCAGGCATTCAGGGTGTTGTTGCTGAATTGCTGACAGTACCGGTTGATTACACTTTGGCTATTGAGACTGCATTAGGGGGCGCTTTACAGCAAGTGGTTGTTGATACAACTGATACAGCTAAACAAGTTATTTCTTATTTGACGAAAAAACGTGCTGGTCGTGTGACAATTTTGCCGATGGATACCATGAAACCTCGACAGTTATCGGGACTTTATCATGTTGAGTCAATTAGCGGTTTCATTGGTGTGGCAGCTGACTTAGTGACAATGCCCAAAGATATGCGCCAAATCAAGTCTAATTTGCTTGGACAGACAGTTATTGCTAAGGACCTCGATGCGGCAACACACATTGCAAAGGCTGGGCAGCATCGTTTTCGTGTTGTGACATTAGATGGCCAGATTATTAATACTGGTGGTTCTTTGACCGGTGGTGCGAATCAGAAACAAGGGGCGACTATTTTAAGCCGACAAGCCGAAATAAATCATCTTAATCAACAAGTGGCGCAATTAACAGCCGCATCACAAAAACAAGAAAAGTCATTGCAAGAAGAACGCAAGCGTTTGAACGCGTTAAGAGAAGCTAGTCAGGCTGCAGAAACAAAATATGCAACGGCAAAAAATCAAGTGAACCAAGTAGATTATGAATTGACGCGACAGCAAGATGCCTTAAAACAGCAACAGCGTACAGTTGATGCGCTAAAGTTTGAATTGACTGATATCAAGGCACAACAAGCTGATCTTTTAGAAAAATTAGTTGCTGATGAAAAGTCATTGCAACGCTTAACCAATCAAAAAGCAACGTTAGAGTCAGAAGCTACTGAATTGAAAACAGCGTTAGCACACTTGTCAGAGCAATCACAGGTTGATCAAACACAACAAACGCTTGTTCAGACGCAACATGTTACAATGAAGACACGCGTTGATGGCTTAAATGAGCAGCTTGAACAACTCATTAACCAAAACGACACTGTAACAAATCGTTTGGCGGCATTACAAGCGCAACACAGCGCAATGAAAAAACAGCTTGTTATGGCGCAAGATAACGATGATCATGATGCAAAAGTGGCCAATATATCAGCGCATTTAGTGCAAGCAGAAAAAGATTTTGATAAGCAAACTGAACAGTTTAATAGTTTGACAGATGTCACAATGAGTTTAGAAGAACAATTCGAAGCTCAGCAAGCAAATTTACGAGTGCACATTACAGCTCAGAGTCAGACTGCTGCTGCCTTAGCACGATTGGAAACACAACTAGACAACATTAAAGGGCAATTATTGACACAATACGATTTAGTTGATATTAGTGATGTCTTAGGGCAACACCAAGTTGATGAACTACCAGAAATCACCTCACAATTGACGTTAGTCAAAAAAAGTTTGGATGAGATTGGATCGGTTAATATTGGCGCTATTACTGAATATGAAGAAGTTAAAACTAGATTTGATTTTCTAAATCAACAGCGAGATGATTTACAGTTAGCCAGCGATACGCTGTTACAGACCATTGATGAAATGGATGAAGAGGTGCAAGTGCGATTTAAAGCAACCTTTGACCAAATCGCGACACATTTTTCAGCAGTATTTTCTAAAATGTTTGGTGGCGGCCGAGCAGAAATTCGACTGACAGATCCAAAACATTTATTAACAACAGGCATCGATATTATTGCACAACCACCTGGTAAAAAGTTCCAACAAATGAGCTTACTTTCTGGTGGTGAAAAAGCTTTAACTGCTATTACGCTTCTATTTGCTATTTTACAAGTTAGACCGGTACCTTTCGTGGTATTAGATGAAGCAGAAGCAGCTTTAGATGAGGCAAACGTTGACCGCTTTGCGCAATATTTATATCATTTCTCAGGAGAGACACAATTTATTGTAATTACACATCGTAAAGGCACAATGATGAAAGCTAATCTTTTGTATGGGGTTACCATGCAAGAAGCAGGTATTTCCAAAATGATTGCGGTCGATTTAGATAAAGCAAGAGAAAGCGTGGGATAACTATGGGACTATTTGATATTTTCCGTAAGAAAAAAACTGATAATCAAGAAGAGGAAAGCAATCAACAAGCTAGCCGTGTATCGTCAGAATCGCTCTCAGATCAAACATCGGATCAATTGTTAGAAGAGCAACATGATGTACAATCAGAACTTGACAAATCTGAGGCACCGGTAGTAAAATCGCCAGAAACAGAAACAGAAACAGAAACAGAAACAGAAACAGAAACAGAAACAGAAACAGAAACAGAAACAGAAACAGAAATTGAGTCAGAACAGCAGGTCTATAATAAGGGTCTGGAAAAAACGCGGACAGGCTTTGCCGCTCGTTTCAATAAGTTTTTAGCTAACTTCCGTTCAGTGGACGAAGATTTTTTTGAAGAGCTTGAAGAAACGTTAGTTGGTGCCGATGTAGGCTTTGATATGGCCATTAAAATTTCTGATGAATTACGTGAAGAGGTTAAATTAGAAAACGCTAAACGTAAAGAAGACGTACGTGATGTCATCATTAAGAAAATGGTTGATTTATATGAGGCTGACGGCGTTGATGAAGATGCAACAATGCACTTTAATGCGAACGGGACAACAGTTATTCTATTTGTCGGTGTCAATGGTGTGGGTAAAACCACAACTATCGGGAAGTTAGCTACAAAATATCGGCAACAAGGCAAATCGGTCTTGCTTGCTGCTGCAGACACATTCCGTGCGGGGGCAACAAAACAGCTACAAGAATGGGGCGAACGTGCTGGGGTACCGGTCGTTGCTGGAAAAGAAAAAGCAGATCCAGCTTCGGTAGTGTTTGAAGCTGTTGCCAAGGCACGGGATGAACATTATGACATTTTGTTTGTTGATACAGCTGGTCGTTTGCAGAACAATGTCAACTTGATGCAAGAGTTAGAAAAAATGAAACGCATTATACAACGTGAAATTCCGGATGCCCCACATGAGGTTTTGTTGGTCTTAGATGCCACAACAGGACAAAATGCGTTACAGCAAGCAAAGCTCTTCAAAGATTCATCAGATGTGACAGGTATCGTACTGACTAAGATGGACGGTACTGCTAAGGGTGGTATTGTGTTTGCTATTCGTAGCGAGATGCATTTGCCTGTAAAATGGATTGGCTTTGGTGAAAAAGCGAGTGATTTGCGCGTATTCAAACCGGAGGAATTTATTTATAGCTTGTTTAAGGACTTGATTGAATGAATTTTGAAGAAAAAAATCGCATAAATGGGTTATTTGGTTTCTATGGTGAATTACTCACAACGAAACAGCAGGATTATTTGCGTTATTATTTTGAAGATGATTACTCGATTGTTGAAATTGCAGAAGCAGAGCTTGTCAGTCGACAAGCCGTCTCTGATAATATTAAGCGTGGCATTGATCAGCTTGTAAAATATGAACATGTCCTACATTTACAACGGAATTTTGAAGCCAGATCGGCAATTGAAAAGCAAGTACAAGCCTATATTGATTTACATTATCGTGACGATGAAACGTTGAAACAATTGGTTTCACAATTATTGGCACATGAAATAGAAGATTGACTTGTGGCGTGATACGCTAATAAATCAGGAGGAAATACACAACTCTTTAACGAGTTGTATAGTAAATATTATGGCTTTTGAAAATTTAACTGAACGCCTGTCCAAGGCAATGAAAAACTTAACCGGTCGTGGTCGTGTTAGTGAAGAAGATTTACGTGCAACGATGCGCGAAATACGGTTGGCCTTATTGGAGGCCGATGTCAATTATGAAACTGTCAAAAAGTTCGTAGCTAATGTTCGTGAGAAAGCGAGTGGTGCGGATATTTTAGAGGGTTTGAACCCAGCGCAACAAGTAGTTAAAATTGTCAATGATGAGTTAACGGCAACGATGGGTGAGGAAGCTGTCCCACTCAACAAATCCCCTAAAATCCCAACAGTTATTATGATGGCTGGATTACAAGGTGCCGGAAAAACAACGACGGTAGCCAAGTTAGCCTACAAATTAAAAAACGAACAGCATGCGCGACCATTACTCATTGCGGCCGATGTTTATCGCCCTGCTGCCATTGATCAATTAGAAATTTTGGGGCGTGATTTAGGTATTCCTGTCTTCCAATTGGGAACAGACATTAACCCACGTGACATTGTTCGACAAGGCCTAGCTGAGGCCCATAAAAATAAAAATGATTATGTCTTTATTGATACGGCTGGTCGCTTGCAAATTGATGAAACCTTAATGCAAGAATTAAAAGATATTGCCGATATTGCGTCACCAGACGAAATTTTATTGACAGTAGATGCTATGACCGGACAAAATGCGGCAGAAACGGCTAAAGGTTTCTCTGCTGCTTTGGACTTAACTGGTGTTGTTTTGACCAAGTTAGATGGCGACACGCGCGGTGGTGCAGCATTATCCATACGTGATGTTACTGGCAAGCCAATCAAGTTTATTGGTCAGGGCGAAAAGCCAACAGATTTGGATGTTTTTTATCCTGACAGAATGGCGTCACGTATCTTAGGCATGGGTGATGTGCTGACGTTGATTGAAAAAGCACAACGTGATTTTGATGAAGAAGCACAAGCTAAACAGCTAGAAAAGATGCGACAAAATACATTTGATTTCAATGATTTTGTTGCGCAACTTAAACAAGTACAAAAAATGGGTCCGATGGAAGATTTGTTAAAGATGATTCCAGGAATGGCAAATAATCCAGCCTTAGCTAATGTGAATATTGATGCTAAACAATTTTCTCATCTTGAAGCCATTGTTAGTTCAATGACACCAGCCGAACGTGAAAATCCTGACTTAATTAATCCTTCTCGTCGTCGTCGTTTGGCTGCCGGTGCTGGCCGACCAATTGTGGAAGTTAATCGCATGATTAAGCAATTTGACCAAATGCGTAAGATGATGAATCAAGCCACCAATGGTAATTTTGGGGGCCTTGATAAAATGATGGGTGGCTCGGGTATGGATATGTCTGCCATGATGGGCGGCATGGGTGGCGGTATGCCAAAAGGCAACTTTGGTCAAAAGGTTCAAAATTTTGCCATTAAACAAGCAGCTCGACGCTTACAAAAAGCAAAAAAGAAGCGCGGTAAAAAGTGATGAATAAATTGGCAATTGTGCTACCAGTATTTGTATTTGTGGTGGTCTTGGGCTCGAATTTGCTAAACATGCCACACGTCTCAATTTTAACTATTTTATTATCAATTTTTTGGGCAGCTGTTGTAGCGTTAGTCATCTTTGGGCTAATTCGATTTTTATCATGGTGGATGTTACACTAATATGGGGGCTGATGTTGCAACGGTAGTGTACTGGATAGAATAAAGGAGAAATATGTCAGTCAAATTAATTGCTTCAGATCTTGATGCGACTTTTTTAAAAAGTGACAAGACCTTCAATGAACCACTTTTTCAACAAGTGCTCGATCAATTACATGCGCAAGGTGGCCAATTTATTGTGGCCACAGGAAATCATGTTCAAAAAGTGCACGACTATTTCAAAAATTTTAAAGGGCAATATCAGCTTATTGCTAATAACGGTGCAGAAGTGATTTTAGATGGCGAATTAAAGCACGTCTGGTCTGTACCTAATGAAGCGTTAGCTGTGATTGATAACTTAGCAGATAAGTTTACTGAAAGTTTGCAGTTGGGGGTATCATTCGTAGCCGCAAGACGTGCATATATGATTGTTAAACAACCTAATGATGAGTATCTATCTTGGGCACATACTTACTTTGAGAACTTGACCATTATTGAGTCTGTTGATGAAATTACTGAACCTATTTTAAAAATATCGCTGGTGCTGCCACAATTAGAATATGAGTTTATGCGTGAGGCAAAAACTGTGTTAGGCAACAAGGTGCATGTAACGACTTCTGGTTATGGGGCAATTGACATTGTGAACCCAGATGTTAATAAGGCGAATGCCTTATCTTATATCGCAGAAACACTAGAGATAGCACCAGAAGAGATTATGGCCTTTGGCGATGGTCTCAATGATTTGGAAATGTTGGAGTATGTGGGTCAACCTGTTGCAATGACCAATGCCGACGAAGAATTATTTAAACATGATTTTGCGATTAGTGTTGCTGATAATGATCATGATGGTGTATTGCGAACCATACTAGAAAAAATTTAACACGCTGATGCGTGTTTTTTTGTGGTTAAAATGTTATGATTGATTAGAAAAATAAGCATTTAATGAGAGTGGTGTTAATATGAAAGAAACAATCAAAAATATGGCAGCGTATGAAGCAGAATTACCTGTAGCAGAAGTGAAAGCAACTTATGGTGTCAGTCACGTGGCACGACTATCGGCTAACGAATCTCCATATGGCCCATCACCAAAGGTTGGTCCAGCAATCAGAGATGTATCAGATGATGTTTTAGGCTTTTATCCTGACGGACAAGCCACAGCACTAAGACAGGCAGTTGCCAAGCTAGAGCAAGTGAACCCAGACTCACTTGTTTTCGGGGCAGGGGCTGACGAATTAATTGAGTTGTTGACGCGAGTTATCTTAACGCCAAATGATAATGTTATTGTGCCTAATCCTACGTTTGGTGAGTATGCCATGCACGCTCAAATTGAACAAGCGAAAACTAAAAGTATTCCTGTGAATCAAGATACTGGGCATGTTGATTTTGATGCAATGTTTGATGCGGTTGACGAGCATACCACGATGGTGTGGTTAGCTAATCCAAATAACCCAACAGGTGTTTTTGAGACAAGATCAGATATTTTATCTTTCTTGCAGAAGTTACCACAATCAGTTGTTTTAGTTGTTGATGAAGCCTATTATGACTTCGTAGATCAAATAGATGCTACCGTTATACGAGACGTTAAGGATTATCCCAATCTAGTCGTTTTGCGTACCTTGTCGAAAGCTTATGGTCTGGCAAACCTGAGAATCGGCTATGGCGTCATGCAGGAACCACTTTATCAGGTTATGCAGGCCGTACGTTTACCATATAATTTAAATACCTATCAAATCACAGGTGCAGTAGCTGCCCTTAGTGATCAACTTTATCTGCAATCAGTTGTTGCTAAGGTGAAGTCTGAACGTGAAAAATTTGAACAATTTTTGACGAAACACCAGTTTAAGTATTATCAATCACAAACCAACTTTCTCTGGATTAAAGTTGGTGATGCGAAACGTGTTGGTGAGGCTCTTCTGTCAGAAGGGTATCAAATTAATGACCGCCTAAATGCCGAATGGATTCGCATTGCATTAGGAACTGTGTCTGATAATGAGGGGATGCAGCGCATTTTATTGAATTTTTAAAAAATAGCTAAGAGAATATGTTCTTCTCTTAGCTATTTTTATTTGTAATTCCTATTATTTAATTTTGCATGACAATATTAATAGCGTGTTACGATTCTACTATTTAATGTTAATAAAATTAATAAATATGGTATTATCTTATTGTGGTGATAGATGCACCAAATACTGTATCATGTTTGGTCACATGAAAGGGAGAGTAATTAATGAAACAACAAGAAACAGTTACCCGTAAAAAACTTTATAAATCCGGTAAGGTTTGGGTTGCAGCAGCTACTGCATTTGCGGTATTGGGGGTTTCAACTGTAACAACAGTCAATGCTGATACAAATCCGAATGTCGCTGTTAAGCAAATAAATAATACAGGAACCAATGATTCTGGCGAAAAAAAGGTACCGGTTCCATCAACTAATAATGATAGTTTGAAGCAAGGAACAGATGGTTTTTGGTATGATTCAGACGGCAATCGTGTCGATCAGAAGACCAATCAGATTCTGCTTACTGCGGAACAACTTAAAAAAAATAACGAAAAAAATTTATCAGTAATCAGTGATGATACATCAAAAAAAGATGATAAAAATATTTCTAAGCAGACCAAAATTGCTAATCAACAAACAGTAGATACTGCTAAAGGCCTGACTACCAGTAATTTATCTGAGCCCATCACTGGGGGTCACTATGAAAATCACAATGGCTACTTTGTTTATATAGATGCTTCAGGAAAACAAGTAACAGGTTTGCAAAATATTGATGGTAATTTACAATATTTTGATGACAATGGATATCAAGTCAAGGGATCCTTCCGAGATGTCAACGGCAAGCATATCTATTTTGATTCAGTAACAGGGAAAGCTAGTTCAAATGTTGATATTGTTAACGGTAAAGCTCAAGGATATGATGCGCAAGGCAACCAATTAAAGAAAAGTTATGTCGCCGATAGTTCTGGGCAAACTTACTATTTTGATGGTAATGGCCAACCGTTAATCGGCTTGCAAACAATTGATGGGAACCTACAATATTTTAACCAACAAGGGGTTCAAATAAAGGGTGGTTTCCAAGATGTTAACAATAAACGTATTTATTTTGCACCAAACACAGGTAATGCCGTTGCCAATACTGAAATAATTAACGGTAAATTACAGGGGCGTGACGCAAATGGTAACCAGGTAAAGAATGCATTTAGTACAGATGTTGCAGGAAATACATTTTATTTTGACGCAAACGGTGTGATGTTAACAGGGTTGCAAACTATTTCAGGAAAGACATATTATCTTGATGAACAAGGCCACCTGAGAAAAAATTACGCGGGAACATTCAATAATCAGTTTATGTACTTCGATGCTGATACAGGTGCGGGTAAAACAGCGATTGAATATCAATTTGATCAAGGATTGGTATCACAAAGTAATGAAAATACTCCTCACAATGCCGCAAAGTCTTATGATAAAAGTAGTTTTGAAAATGTTGATGGTTACTTAACAGCAGATACATGGTATCGTCCAACCGATATTTTAAAAAATGGAGATACTTGGACGGCATCTACCGAAACTGATATGCGTCCGCTTTTAATGACATGGTGGCCTGACAAACAAACACAAGCAAATTACTTGAATTTTATGTCTAGTAAAGGACTTGGTATAACGACCACTTATACAGCAGCTACGTCACAAAAAACACTAAATGACGCAGCCTTTGTTATTCAAACAGCAATTGAACAGCAAATATCTTTGAAAAAAAGTACTGAGTGGTTACGTGATGCAATTGATAGCTTTGTGACGACACAAGCTAATTGGAATAAACAGACAGAAGACGAAGCTTTTGATGGATTGCAGTGGCTTCAAGGGGGATTCCTAGCTTATCAAGATGATTCACATCGGACGCCGAATACTGATTCAGGAAATAACAGAAAACTAGGACGTCAACCAGTTAATATAGATGGTTCGAAAGATACAACTGATGGTAAAGGCTCTGAATTCTTATTAGCTAACGATATTGACAACTCAAATCCGATTGTTCAAGCTGAGCAGTTAAACTGGCTACACTATTTAATGAATTTTGGTAGTATTACAGGTAATAATGACAATGCGAATTTTGATGGCATTCGTGTAGATGCTGTTGATAATGTTGATGCCGATTTACTAAAAATAGCTGGCGATTATTTTAAAGCTCTATATGGTACAGATAAAAGTGACGCCAATGCCAATAAGCATTTGTCTATTTTAGAAGACTGGAATGGCAAAGATCCTCAGTATGTTAATCAACAGGGCAATGCGCAATTAACAATGGATTACACAGTTACTTCACAGTTTGGCAATTCTCTAACACATGGTGCCAACAACAGGAGTAACATGTGGTATTTCTTAGATACTGGCTATTATCTTAATGGAGATCTTAATAAGAAGATAGTAGATAAGAACCGTCAAAATTCTGGCACTTTAGTTAATAGAATTGCTAACGCAGGCGATACACAAGTTATTCCAAACTACAGTTTTATTAGAGCGCATGATTACGATGCTCAAGATCCAATTAGAAGAGCCATGATTGATCATGGTATTATTAAAAACATGCAGGATACCTTCACTTTTGACCGACTGGCTCAGGGAATGGAATTCTACTATCAAGATCAAAATAATCCGTCTGGTTTCAAAAAGTATAACGATTATAACTTACCTAGTGCCTATGCAATGTTGCTGACGAATAAGGATACTATTCCGCGTGTCTATTATGGAGATATGTATTACGAGGGTGGGCAATATATGCAAAATGAGACGATTTATAATCGTGTTATTTCAGCGTTGCTCAAAGCTAGAATAAAATATGTTTCTGGTGGGCAAACAATGGCTACCGATAGTTCTGGAAAAGACCTTAAAGATGGCGAAACTGATTTGTTAACAAGTGTTCGATTTGGTAAAGGAATTATGACATCAGATCAAACCACAACACAAGACAATAGCCAAGATTATAAAAATCAAGGCATCGGTGTCATTGTTGGTAATAACCCTGACCTTAAGTTGAACAATGATAAGACCATTACCTTGCATATGGGAAAGGCGCATAAGAATCAACTTTACCGTGCCTTAGCATTATCAAATGACTCAGGGATTGATGTTTATAATAGTGATGATGAAGCACCAACTTTGAGAACAAATGACAATGGTGACTTGATTTTCCATAAGACAAATACGTTTGTGAAGCAAGATGGAACTATTATAAATTACGAGATGAAGGGATCATTAAATGCTTTAATTTCGGGTTATTTAGGTGTCTGGGTGCCAGTTGGAGCTAGTGATTCACAAGATGCTCGTACAGTGGCAACTGAAGCATCATCAAGTAACGATGGTTCTGTATTTCATTCAAATGCTGCATTAGATTCTAATGTTATATATGAAGGTTTTTCAAACTTTCAAGCGATGCCGACTTCTCCTGAGCAAAGTACAAATGTTGTTATTGCAGCAAATGCTGAAATGTTTAAGAAATTAGGTATTACTAGTTTTGAGTTAGCACCTCAATATAGGTCTAGTGGTGACACTAATTACGGTGGCATGTCATTCTTAGATTCTTTCTTAAATAATGGTTATGCATTTACGGATAGATATGATTTAGGCTTTAACAAGGCAGACGGGACCCCTAACCCAACAAAGTATGGAACGGATCAGGATTTACGTAATGCAATAGAGGCATTACATAAAAACGGCATGCAGGCTATAGCTGATTGGGTTCCCGACCAAATATATGCTTTACCAGGAAAGGAAGTTGTTACTGCTACTAGAGTAGACGAACGGGGAAATCAACTAAAAGACACGGATTTTGTCAACTTACTCTATGTTGCTAATACTAAAAGTAGTGGTGTGGATTATCAGTCAAAGTATGGTGGCGAATTTTTAGATAAACTAAAAGAAGAGTATTCATCATTATTTAAACAGAACCAAGTATCGACAGGTCAGCCAATTGATGCTTCTACAAAAATTAAGCAATGGTCAGCTAAATATATGAACGGGACCAATATTTTACATCGGGGCGCTTATTATGTTTTGAAAGACTGGGCTACCAATCAGTATTTTAACATTGCAAAAACTGATGAAGTATTTTTGCCACTACAGTTACAGAATAAGGATTCTCAAACTGGTTTCATTAGTGATGCCTCTGGTGTGAAATACTACTCAATTAGCGGTTACCAAGCAAAAGATACTTTTATTGAAGATGGTAATGGTAATTGGTATTACTTTGATAAAGATGGTTACATGGCGCGTTCGCAGCAAGGCGAAAATCCTATAAGAACAGTCGAAACTAGTGTCAACACACGAAACGGTAATTATTACTTTATGCCAAATGGTGTCGAGTTGCGCAAAGGCTTTGGAACAGATAATAGTGGTAATGTCTATTATTTTGATGATCAAGGTAAGATGGTGAGAGATAAATACATTAACGATGATGCTAATAATTTTTATCACTTAAATGTTGATGGGACTATGTCTCGCGGACTATTTAAATTTGATTCTGATACTTTACAGTATTTTGCTAGTAATGGTGTCCAAATAAAAGATAGTTATGCGAAGGATAGTAAAGGCAATAAATATTATTTTGACTCAGCTACAGGAAATAACGATACTGTGAAAGCCCAAGCTTGGGATGGTAATGGCTACTATATTACTATTGATTCTGATGCGAACAATACAATTGGGGTTAACACAGACTACACTGCCTACATCACTAGCTCGCTGCGCGAAGATGGCTTATTTGCTAACGCACCTTACGGTGTTGTAACAAAAGACCAAAATGGTAACGATCTTAAGTGGCAGTATATTAACCATACGAAACAGTACGAAGGGCAACAAGTGCAAGTCACGCGTCAATACACTGACAGTAAGGGTGTGAGTTGGAACTTAATTACCTTTGCTGCTGGTGATTTACAAGGACAAAAGCTTTGGGTGGATAGTCGTGCGTTAACTATGACACCATTTAAAACGATGAACCAAATAAGCTTCATTAGTTATGCTAACCGCAATGATGGGTTGTTCTTGAATGCGCCATACCAAGTCAAGGGGTATCAATTAGCTGGGATGTCCAATCAATACAAGGGCCAACAAGTGACCATTGGCGGGGTGGCGAACGTTTCTGGTAAAGACTGGAGTCTGATTAGTTTTAATGGGACACAGTACTGGATTGATAGTCAGGCATTGAATACCAATTTCACACATGACATGAATCAAAAAGTCTTTGTCAATACAACTAGTAATCTTGATGGGTTATTCTTAAATGCGCCATACCGTCAACCAGGTTATAAGTTAGCCGGTTTGGCTAAAAATTACAACAACCAAACGGTTACCGTTAGTCAACAGTACTTTGATGATCAAGGCACGGTCTGGAGTGAGGTTGTTCTTGGGGGTCAGACGGTCTGGGTTGATAACCATGCATTGGCACAGATGCAAGTCAGTGATACAAGCCAACAGCTCTATGTGAATAGCAATGGTCGGAATGACGGGTTATTCTTGAATGCGCCATATCGTGGTCAAGGGTCACAACTGATAGGCATGACGGCAGATTACAATGGGCAACATGTACAAGTGACCAAGCAAGGGCAAGATGCCTACGGTGCACAATGGCGTCTTATTACGCTAAATAATCAACAGGTCTGGGTTGATAGTCGCGCTTTGAGCACAACAATCATGCAAGCCATGAATGATGATATGTATGTGAATAGCAACCAACGGACAGATGGTTTGTGGTTAAACGCACCTTATACGATGAGTGGGGCTAAATGGGCTGGTGATACGCGTTCGGCTAATGGGCGCTATGTCCATATTTCAAAAGCTTATTCAAACGAAGTCGGCAACACATACTACTTGACGAATTTGAATGGTCAAAGCACATGGATTGACAAGCGGGCGTTTACTGCGACCTTTGATCAGGTGGTGGCATTAAATGCAACGATTGTGGCACGCCAACGACCAGATGGGATGTTTAAGACAGCACCATATGGTGAAGCGGGGGCGCAGTTTGTCGATTATGTGACAAACTATAACCAGCAAACCGTGCCAGTAACAAAGCAACATTCAGATGCTCAGGGTAATCAATGGTACTTAGCGACAGTGAATGGGACACAATACTGGATTGATCAACGGTCATTTTCACCAGTAGTAACGAAGGTGGTTGATTATCAAGCTAAGATTGTGCCACGGACAACACGTGATGGTGTGTTTAGTGGCGCACCCTATGGGGAAGTGAATGCTAAGCTAGTTAACATGGCAACTGCGTATCAAAATCAAGTTGTCCATGCGACAGGAGAATATACGAATGCTTCAGGGATCACATGGAGTCAGTTCGCGTTAAGCGGACAAGAAGACAAGCTATGGATTGATAAGCGTGCTTTGCAAGCTTAAGGGAAGGATTCAACAAAGGAGGGTAACATTATCAGCGGATGTTGTTATCCTCCTTTCCTGTACTCAGTATTTCCCGAATAATTGAGACAGTTTCATGACAAATCAACAAAACTAGTGTCAATGCCTCGGTTATGGGGTAAACTACTATTAGTTAACGGGTTGTTGCATAATAATATCACATTCAATATATTATGTATTTTTATCTGATTATGTGATTTTTTGAGATTTGGAGCGAAAATGAATAAAGTAATAATTAATAAAAGCTTCTGTGTTTTGGTAATGAGTTTGTTGTCGATATTTCTATTCTCATTAAAAGTAGACGCTCGTTCCAATAGTGGCTACAATCAAATATCTTTTAATCAACATGAAATTGCTTATGCGCCTTTTAGTCAAGTACCTTGGTATGCAACTGTGAATGTCGGCATGTCTGCAGACAAAAATAACATCTATACAGCTATTGATATGGGGCCATGGTATCAAGGAACTTCTTTTTTTCCGTGGTGGTGTCAACATGATAAACATGATAATTATGATTATCATGTTGGTTATCAACTTGCGATTGACAATCAATCGCTTTTCATAGAAATGGTTGATACAGGAAGGTCGTCGTTTGATGTTATTGAGTTGTATACAGGTAAAAAAGTTGGTTATGGAAAATTCACAGCCTATAACTATAACAAGACTTCATGGCAGTTTCAAATATCTTTAAAGGCGATAAAGAAAATTTTAAATAATAACATATCAGAAAATGCGACAATTAGTTTGTACAATGGTTATCTATTCAAACAAGCCGAAAGTATCACGTATGCTGGTTCACCAACAGGGCCATGGTTACTTGCCGGTATTGGTTTGGTATTTGCTGGTGGTGGCTATTACCTACAAAATCAGCGCCGAAAAAAGATTACGGCATCAGCAACAAACGAGGTAATTCATGCTTAATAATGCGGTTATTATTGGTCTAATTATTATTTGGGTCTATGTATTATCTGTTCTGAAGCGTGCTAAAACGGATGCTTTTTATTTTTTGGCTGGCAGCGCAGGCTTGTTCGTTATTCTTCTTTTATGGAGTAAACCTTATGGTGTCTGGTTGTTTTCGACCATTCTCACTTGGTCGGCCGGAGTTGTTGGTCATCTTACTGGCTTATTTGATACTTTCTATGCGTCACATGTTATTCAGGTGGTGGCGAATCATCATACCAGCATTTTATTGGTTGATTATGAATGTTCAGGCATTATTGAAACAACGGCATTTTGGGGATTAATTGCCTTTTATCCTGTGTATGATGCACAAAAGCGGTTAATGTTGGCGCTTATTGGGGCATTATGGTTTTTCCTTGCAAATACGTTACGACTATCTTTTGTTGCAATTGTAATTTATTATTTTGGCGATGGGGCTTTTTATGTTGCTCATTCGATTATCGGACGCCTGTTGTTCTATTCAATTGCAATCTTACTTTATTATCTAGTCTTCACAAAGGGGCAACTTGTTAATCAAATGCTCAAAAAACAGGGATAAACTATGTCATTTTATTTACATCAATTTACTTATCAGTTAGGTTTTTGGTTCACTTGGTTGCTCATTCCGATTGTTGTGGAAATTTTCCCAGCTATTTATTTCAATCTAGTTTTGATAAAAACATCAAAAAACCATCAAGTGATGCAAGAACCATTGAAATTACCAATGGTATCTATTGTATTACCTATATATAATTCAGGACAAACATTATACCAGTGTATTCAGTCGATTAGTCAATCAACCTATCCAAAACAATTAATCCAAATTATTGCCGTGAATAATCAAAGCACTGATAACAGTTTTACGGTGTTTAATCAGGCTCAAGCTGATTTCCCAGTACTTAGAATGCAGTGGATGAACACAGATCAAGGTAAAGCGCGTGCACTAAATGCTGCTATTTATAATAGTATGGGGCAATATATTATTAATTTGGATACTGATGGTTGGTTAGAACCCAATGCCTTAAAACGGTTTGTGCTTTATTTTGAAAATCACTCAGAAATTGATGCAGCAACTGGTACGATTCTGACACAAAAAAAAATGATTCAAAAAACGCAAAGTAAATGGCTTAAATTGCTACAGTTAAACGAATATTTTGAGTATGCACAATCATTCTTATCGGGCCGTAGTATTGAAAACCGTGGTAATCGTTTGTTCACAATGTCAGGTGCATTTTCAGCGTTTAGACGAGATGTATTAGTTCAGACATTTATGTATAATGTTGACACGGTTGGTGAAGATACTGATATGACATTTCAACTGCGATTCCGCCTAGGCAAGCGTATAGGTTTCTGTGATGATTCCATGTTTTATGTTGAACCAATATCAGGTTATAGTGAACTTTATTTACAACGGCAGCGTTGGCAGCGTGGGCAAATTGAAGTCGCACAAAATTTCATGCAGAATAAGTTGAGTGTCCGTCAGATTTTTACTAACTTTATGATTAGTCGATTAATGATTGATCACACGTTTATATTTCCACGCTTGGTTTGGATTACTGGGCTTGCGATGTTATTATTTTTCGGTTACTCACCTGTCGTTGTGTCTATGTCAGTTGTGATGATGTACGTGTTATATGTTGCTTATGGGTTGATGAACTATACTAGTTCATATATGCTTTTGAAAGCGTTTCCCACTGAACGCGCTTACTTTAAAAATAAATGGTGGGTAGCATTCACTATGCCACTTTATAATGGCATTAATACGTTAATTCGTTTTATTGGAATTATTAATACAATGACTAGAAATGCGGCTTGGCAGACAAAAACTTTTAAATCTGAAACACGTGATATTAAAAACATTCTGATGGCTGATTGGTCGCAGTTATGGAAGGATAAAAAATAGTTATGAGTAACAAGGTTTTAACATATAGGTTACGAACTTTTATTAATGCCACGCATGCAGTACGTTGGCAAGGAGTACAAGGTGTAGCACATCCTCACACGTGGGAATTGATTTTGGATATCCAACCGATGACTTATCCACAACCAATGAAGTTTGAAGATATTGAGACAGTGATTAATGATAGCATTGCAGTTTTTTCAGGTGAATTTCTAAACACTGTCGCACCATTTGATGACATTAATCCAACGCTTGAAAATTTTGCCGAAGTGCTATTTGATATTTTAACTACAGCTTTACTCAAAATATCATGTCAATTGCTGGATTTGTCTGTCGGTGAATCGCCAACACGATTTATTAATATTGCTTTGGCGCAAGATTGAAGAGGTGGGTGGTGATGCGGACTAAATTACAACGGTGTGCTTATAATATACAAAAATGCCTAGATAGCATATATCTATTGTTTATTTTTATAACGTTATATTTTGCGGTGACTTCGACTAATTTGAATTTAAGAAGTAATTCAGGTGATGAATTTATTGGTATTGGCACGACTTGGGTATCCATCGTTTTTTTGTTGATAATCATTGCAATTGTATTGGCTTTTGCTGTTAATCAGACGTTTAGAACACTTTGGCGACGAGTATTTATACAGCATGGCGTGCTAGTAGCCACTATCATGGTCGTTTTAGCATTACTTTGGCAATTAATTGTCATTCTACAGACACATCCAGCCATTGGCTTTGATCCCGGTGCCATTCATGAAGCATTGACGCAAACGAGTTCAGCTAATATAAGATCTTATTATAGCTACAACACGAACAATTTATCATTATTATTGATTCAACATGAAATTGCAAAAGTAATGCATAATACCTCTTGGTTAATGTTTGACTGAGTCAACTGGTTATTGTTAATTGGGACTGTCCACGTTAATATGACGACAGTCTGGTTCGTTGATAAACGTAAATTAGCGATTGGCTTGTATACACATGCTGTTTGGTTAATGCTTTTTCCAATGGTGTTAGTACCTTATTCCGACATTTATGTTTTACCGTTTGTAGCGCTTTTGATACTGTGTTATGTAATCATATCAACAACAAAATGGCATATAGTGTTAAAGGTGGGCATCAGCATTATAGCTGGTTTGACCTTGTCTGGCATTTACTTTCTCAAACCCTCAGCAATGATTCCTATTATTGCTATATTTGTTGTAGAATTTTTACACATTTTGATAACTAGAGATAATAATCAAAAAATAATGTTGATGAAAATTTTAGTGGTGACTGTATTTTTGCTGACAGCAGGATTCAGTTATCAGTTAGGCAACAAGGTATTACAAAACCAAACTTATATGGTGATTCAGAAAAATCGTACCTTACCACCAATTCATTTTATTAGTATGGGTGTGAGTGGCGATGGCGGTTATAATGCACAAGATGTCTTAGCAATGGCTAAACAACCTTCACAGGCTGCTATGTCACGCTATTCAAAAGACAAGTTAGTTGAAAGGTTACAACAGAAAGGGTTCATTGGCTATCTCATCTTTTTAATTCACAAACAAGATAAAAATACATCAGATGGTACATTTGCTTGGCTGAAAGAGGGACGCTTTATCATCGATAAACCAGCAAAAAATGGTGTAAAAAGTGTGATACAAAATATTATTTATCCAAGTGGACATTATCTTTCTGACTTTCATTTTATTGCGCAATTCTGGTGGGTTATGTGTATCGGAATTATTAGTCTGGGATGGCGGCAAAAAGACCGACTGACAGCTGTGTTACGGCTAGCTATTGTTGGGGGCTTTTTGTACCTGTTGATTTTTGAGGGCGGCCGCTCGCGATACATTATTCAGTTTTTACCGATATTTTTATTATTAACAGTGTTTGTTTGGCCACAAACAGTTGCACTAATTCAAGAGAAATTATCATGGCTTAATGTCAATAAAAAAAACATGTGATACTTTTTTAGAAACAACATTTTTTATTTATTTTTCTATATCTTATCTCTCTTTTGTATGGTAAAATGTTTAGGTAAAAGGCGTTTATTGTTTTATTGTTCGTGTTTTACTAAAAAATAAAACGTGCCGTTACAGAGGGACACTCACGGATGGGCGCAAACAGGTGTTATCACGTTTGACTGACAACACTTTCTCCGACAAACCTATCCCGTCTGAAAGCAGCTGTGGCCGTACTAGGAGAAAAATATGTCTGGTGTAATTGTTGTTGGTTCGCAATGGGGCGATGAAGGTAAAGGTAAGATAGTAGACTTTTTTGCAGAGCATGCAGATGCAGTTGTGCGCTATCAAGGTGGCAATAATGCCGGTCATACTATCTGGCATGGCAATACAAAATTTGAGTTGTCAGCTTTACCTTCAGGAATCCTAACAGAAGGCCAATTAGCAGTTATTGGTAATGGTGTTGTGGTAAACCCTGAGGCCTTGCTTGCAGAAATTGCGGAAGTACAGTCTCAAGGTATTGCAATTGATAATTTGCGAATTTCAAATCGTGCGCATGTTATCATGCCTTATCACATTGCGCTTGATAAAGCTGCAGAATCATCAACAAATAATCGTATTGGTACAACTAAAAAAGGAATTGGTCCGGCTTATACAGATAAAATTTCACGTGTTGGTATTCGTGTGGCAGACTTAGTTGATCCTGATGTATTTGCTAAGTTGCTAAAAGAATACTTACCGTTTAAAAATGCACAATTGACCAAATTGTACAATGAAGAAGCACTGAACTACGATGACATTTATGAAACTTATGTTGAATATGGTCGTCAATTGGCACCATATGTGACTGATACTTCCTATTTGCTTGGTCAGATGATGGCCAACAAAAAGCGTGTCGTTTTTGAGGGTGCCCAAGGTATTATGCTTGATGTTGATCATGGCACTTATCCTTATGTTACTAGTTCAAATCCTACTGCTGGTGGGGTTATGAATGGTGCTGGCGTGGGACCAAAACAAATTCAAGACGTGGTTGGGGTCATCAAAGCTTATACGTCACGTGTTGGGGAAGGCCCTTTCCCAACGGAATTACATGACGACATTGCTGATCATATTCGTGAAGTTGGTCATGAATATGGGGTGGTTACTAAGCGACCACGTAGAATTGGTTGGTTAGATGCTGTTGCGTTGCGACATGCGGTACAAGTATCTGGCTTGACAAAGTTAGCAATTAACTCACTTGATGTTTTGACCGGATTAAAAACGCTTAAAATCGCTACATCATACACCTATAAAGACGAAGAAATTCATCATTTTCCAGCATCAGACACATGGTTTGAAGGCTTAGATGTTAACTTTGAGACACTACCTGGATGGGATGAGGATATTACTGGTGTGCAATCATTTGATGAATTACCAGCTAATGCGCAAAACTATTTAAAGCGTATTTCTGATTTATTGTCGGTCGACTTGTTAAGCTTTGCTGTGGGACCAAAGCCTGAGGAAACCCATTTACTCAGTGACGTTTGGCAATAATGTCTTATAACTTAGAAGGTGAGTAAGCAATGGTAACATTACAAGCAGCAGATTTGTTATTCGTACGAAATCAACATGATGGCATGGATGATGCTATTGCAGCCGCAACTGGCGATTATGTTCATGTTGGTATTGTGGTTGATGAGACACATGTTATTCATGCTAGTCCAAAATATGGTGTGGCAACGCAAACACTGGCACAATTTTTGTCGGATTCACCACATCCTGATCTTTATCGACCAGAAATTCAAAAACATCAAGCTGAGAATGTGATTGCGCAAGCCAAGACATACGAAGGTTTATCTTATAATAAAACTTTTTATCCAGATGGTGACGGTATTTATTGTTCACAGTTAGTAGAATTAGCCTTTCAGGGTATGATTACATTTCCGACACAACCGTTACATTTTAATGATGATAAACAAGAAGTGTCAGATTATTGGCAGCATTATTATGACAAGCTAAATGTTGCTGTGCCAATTAACCAGCCTGGCTCAAACCCAGAAGCCATGGCAAAAGATAAAAATTTAAAATTTATTGACAAATTGTAAAAAACACGATTCCGCAACGACTAATCATGAGTCGCTAAGAATCGTGTTTTTCTTATGCTTTAACAGGAGATGCTTGATTTTCAGTGATAACAATATGATTGGCATCATCTAAATCAGCAAGTAATACGGTACTTGCTGGATGTGCCAAGTAGTAATCTGCCAGTTGATCTGCAATCTTATCTTGCAAGACACGCCGCAGAGGTCTTGCCCCTAGTGCAGGATTATAACCAAGTTCAGCTAACTTAGCTTTTGCTGAATCGCTAACAATGACATTCAGATTATTATCAGCTAAATTAGCGTTCATATCAGCTAGGAGTAAATCAACAATAGTTAGTAAATGCTTTTGAGTGAGTGTTTGGAATTCAATAATATCATCAAAACGATTCAAAAATTCAGGACGGAAATAATTTTCTAGGCGTTGCAAAAGTCTGCTTTGCGCATCAACTTGATTGAAGCCCATTGGTGTATTACCAGTATCTGTTGAACCGGCATTAGAAGTCATAATAACAATAGTATCTTTGAAACTAACAACATGTCCTTGAGCATCCGTTAAGCGACCATCATCTAAAATCTGCAAGAACATATTCATGACATCAGGATGGGCTTTTTCAGCTTCATCAATTAAAACTAATGAATAAGGGTGACGGCGAACTTGCTCTGTTAATTGACCGGCTTCTTCATACCCAACATAACCAGCAGGAGCGCCAATGAGCTTAGATACGGCATGCTTTTCCATATATTCTGACATATCAAATCGAATTAAAGCGTCTTTGCTACCAAACATCTCTTGCGCTAACTGCTTGGCGAGCTCAGTCTTACCAACACCCGTTGGACCAACAAAGAGGAAAGAACCAATAGGACGACCAGATTTTGTTAAACCAATTCGGTTACGACGAATGGCTTTAGCAACCGTTGCCACTGCATCATCTTGTCCAATAATGTGCGTTGATAGATTTTGATCAAGTGTCTGTAGTTGATTAGCTTCGTTTTCTTTTAGGGCACCTACAGGAATATCGGTCTTATCTTCAATGATTTGTAAAATATCTTTTTCTGTAATTGCTTGAGGTTTAAACATTTCAGGGTGCGCCTCAACTTGCGCTTTCTGTGATGTTAGCTGGTTGGCTTGATCGCGCCAGTAGCTTGCTTTTTCAAAATCCTCTTTATCAATGGCTTCTTGCTTTAGGCTCTCAGCGTGATCAATTTTTGCCTGGATTGTTTTAGGGTCAGCGATTTTCATTGACAGGTTCTTACGTGAACCAGCTTCATCAATGAGATCAATGGCTTTATCAGGTAAAAAGCGTTCTGTGATATAACGATCTGAGAGCTCGACGGCAGCTGTTATTGCTTCGTCAGTAAACGCAACGTGATGATAATCTTCATATCGCTTTTGGATACCTTTTAAGATTGTAATTGTGGCTGACTTACTTGGTTCGTTAACCTGTACAGGTTGAAAACGACGCGCAATGGCACCGTCTTTTTCGATTTTACGGTACTCGTTTAAGGTTGTGGCACCAATGAGTTGAAATTCCCCTCGGGCCAGAGCTGGCTTTAATATATTGCCAGCATCCATACCGCCTTCAGCGTTACCAGCCCCCATGATTTCATGTATTTCGTCGATGAATAAAATGACATCATCATTACTTGCCACTTCCTTCATTAGTTGACGCATACGTCCTTCAAATTGTCCTCGCATGGCTGTACCTTGTACCATGGCGGACATATCTAGACGAATCACTTCTTTGGAACGCAATTTTTCAGGGACTTTGTTAGCAACAATGGCTTGGGCCAAGCCTTCAACAACGGCCGTTTTACCAACACCTGCTTCACCGATTAAAACAGGATTGTTTTTTGTGCGTCGGTTTAAAATTTCAATTGTTCGGGAAATTTCTTGATCACGCCCGATAACAGGATCAAGCTTACCTTCACGGGCTTGCTGCGTTAGATTTATACCGTATTCTTCGAGTAAAGTAGGGCGTTTATTTTGTTTGTTTTTTTTATCTTGTGTTGTGTTTGACGTTGACTGGTTGGCTGAACTTGTTTGCATTTGTTCATTCATAGCCCGCATCATCTCATCAAAATTGATGTTACCAAATCCAAATGGGTCTTGTGATGCCATAATATCACCGTGTGTGATCCTGAAAAAACGTGATGCACACATTTTCCTTTCTTAATTATGTCTCAAGTATAGCACCTAAAGATTAAATTGCAATTAAAATTAGCACTCTTTTTTTTAGAGTGCTAAAAAGAAAATGTTGTATAATAATTGTGAGGTAAAATTATGGATTATGAACAACAATTAAATGATTTGAGAGATGGTAAAATTGATGAATTAGCCATTACGCCAGAAACCTTTCCCGCCTTTCAAAAAGTTTGGCGTGATTTTCCGTCTCAAAATAAAATACGAGGCGTTGCAAGTAAGCAGGGTCATGTTAAATATATTCGCGTAAATTAGTCGGCAATATCGTCGATTTTTATGCTACAATACTATAAGTTAAGCATTTTTAAGATATGCATATTTTAAAAAGTAAAAAGGGGCAGCGTCGTGGCATTTTCATTTGGACAACGAAACGTCGGTATCGATCTTGGTACTGCCAACACATACGTATATATTGAAGGGCGAGGCATTGTACTACGAGAACCTTCAGTGGTTGCACGTAATACGCAAACCAATGAGGTTGTAGCTGTCGGCTCTGAAGCAAAAGACATGCTCGGCCGTACACCAGCTAGTATCGCAGCTATTAGGCCAATGCGTGATGGTGTTATTGCAGACTATGATACAACTGTTGCAATGATTCGGTACTATCTTCAAAAGGCACTTGGTGGACGTATCGGTAAACCATACGTTACAGTTGGCGTACCTTCAGGTGTGACAGCTGTTGAACGTCGCGCCGTGATTGATGCCGCCCGTGTGGCCGGCGCACGCGACGCCTATGTTATTGAAGAACCATTTGCCGCTGCTGTTGGTGCAGGTTTGCCTGTAATGGATCCTACTGGTTCAATGGTGGTGGATATGGGTGGCGGTACTACTGATGTCGCTACTATTTCTTTGGGTGGTATTGTGTCGAGTCGTTCGATTCGTATTGCCGGAGATAAATTAGACGAATCAATTGCCAATTTTGTACGGAATAAGTACAATGTAACAATTGGCGAGCCAACCGCTGAACGCCTTAAGATAGAAATTGGCGCTGCGTCACTGGCGCTTGCACGCACATTACCAGATGCTTCCGTGCGTGGTCGAGATTTGTTAACTGGTTTACCTAAGACAATTGATGTGACTGCTGAAGATGTTGCTATGGCGATTCAAGAGCCTGTCAGAGAGATTGTTATCGCTATTCGCGAAACCTTGGAATCCACGCAACCTGAATTGGCAGCTGATGTCATTGATCATGGTATGGTGTTAACAGGTGGCGGCGCTATGTTGCGTGATATGGATAAAATTATTCAAGAAGCAACGAAGGTACCAGTTTTGATTGCAAACGAACCATTAGATGCAGTAGCTATTGGCACAGGCGAAGCCTTGAAGTCAATCGACGTTATGCGTCAAAATTAATCATTTATTAAGATAAAGAATTAACATTAGCGTGGCGGCTGGCGCTACGCTTTTATTTTTGAAAAAGGGGACAACAACATGCGTAAAATATTTTCTTCACGTACCGTTGTGACAATGATTATTGCGTTTATTGTGATTATCGGATTAATCACAGGTTCTAACTGGTTAGCAAAACGTACCAACACACCGCCTTTTATTCAACGTTTTGGTAACGATTTGGCTGGGGGAGTCAGTCGTATTATTGCGGTACCTACGACAGCAATTGGGCGAACAGCCAATAGTATCGGTAATTTATTAGATACTTTTGAAGAAAACCGCACGTTAAAGTCAAAGCTCGACCAGTTTGCGCAAGATAAGGTGCGACTACAAACCGTTGAAGAAGAAAATCGATCACTGAAAAAACAATTAGGGCTACAGGCGACTTTAACCGACTATAAAACAGTTTCTGCTGTGACAATTAGTCGTTCACCGACAACTTGGCAGTCACAATTAGTGATTAATAAAGGCACGAACACTGGCTTAAAAAAAGGTATGCCAGTGTTGTCAGGTGCTGGAATTATTGGTCGTATTAGCGAAGTCAATACAACAAATGCAAAAGTGGCTTTAATTTCAGACACCAGTGAAGATGCTAATCGCTTTGCCATCACGATTAAGGGTGGTAGTGGCGATGTTAATGGTATTGTGACTGGATTTAATCGAGAGAAAAATCAATTAATTATGGGACAGGTTACCTCAGATAGCACAATTAAATCAGGTGATTTGGTTGAAACGTCTGGTTTAGGTGGTGTGATACCTGCTGGACTGTACGTGGGTAAAGTTGCGCGTGTGACAAAGGATGACTACGGTTTGTCAAAACGTATATATATTGAACCAGCAGCTGATTTGGGCAATATTACCACGGTTATGGTTGCTGTATCTCAGTTAGGAGCAAAATAATGGCATTTTGGCAAATAACACGGCTAAGGGTTGTTTATCCCGTTTTACTTGTACTACTTCTTTTTGTTGATGGCGCTTTGATGGCTGGTATGGGCGGTATTTTTACTGCTTTTCCTTGGCATGTTTTACCAGTGACGACTTTAATTTGGTTATTTTACGGTGTGCAGTTTGACGTTGAGGCGGATCTACCGTTCTGGCTTTACACTGTCTTAGTGGGTATCTTATTTGATATGTATTATACTGGCATTTTTGGGACCTACACAGTAGCCTTTGTTGCCGCGACAGCTTTAATGAAACAACTCAAGCGAGTATTAGATGAACGCTTATTAAGTGGGGCAACAATCTTTCTCATCGGTCTAGTCGTCTATTTGTTGATAACTTACTTTGCTGGCTTTGTCATTGGGATTGCCAATATCAGTGTTACCACTTTTCTTCTGTATGAAGTGTTGCCCACGGTAATACTAAATACTATAATTGCCACAGTTGGCTATTATCCCGTCTGGTCACTTTTTCAGTTTTTAAGATAGGACTTGACAAGTTGGCATAAAAAGGATATATTATTGTCAATATTAAAAACGTTGAGCAGAAGAGTAGTTTGATTAATTTTTCAGAGAGTTTGCGGTTAGTGTGAGCAAATAAATTATTCAGATGAACCACATCTGTGAGTATGTAGTTGAATTGAAGTAGGCTGCATCGGAAGTGCCCGTTATCGCATACAGTCTTTGGACTTATTGAGGTATTATCAGTGATGGTTAATACATTTAAGAGGTGGCACCGCGGTAACGCCCTCTGAGTAGTGATACTCGGAGGGCGTTTTTGCTACTATGACAAAGACTGAGTAAGTGATTTTGTGTGAGCAAGGTCAGAACATGAGGTGGCACCACGCTCGAGCGTCCTCTTGCAATATTTTGCAAGAGGGCTTTTTTAATATATAACATAATATTTAAATGTGATAAGGAGAAAAAAATGAACTATTTCCTCAATATTTTACCCAGCTTATTATCAGGCTTGAAAATGACACTGGGGGTGTTTTTTCTAACAATTGTTGGGTCTGTGCCACTAGGAATTATTGTTTCCCTAGGTATGAAGTCGGAGTACTTTACAATTCGTTGGCTAATTAATGGCTACATATGGATTATGCGAGGGACACCATTACTCCTTCAGCTCATATTTGTTTATTATGGTTTAGGCATGATGGGTATTACATTTCCTCGATTTGAAGCTGCTGCTATTGCCTTTATTATTAATTATGGCGCTTATCTAGCCGAAATATTCAGAGGGGGGTTACAAGCGGTACCCCGTGGTCAATATGATGCGGCTAAGGTTCTTGGGCTCAATAAAGTACAAACTTTTTTTAAGATTATATTGCCACAAGTTATTAAAATTGTTGTACCATCTTTTGGAAACGAGATTATCAATCTGGTGAAAGATACGTCGTTAGTTTATGTTATTGGTTTGGGTGATATTCTGCGCGCTGGTAACATTGCTGCAAGTAGAGATGTTACGCTAGTGCCTTATCTATTAGTCGGCATGATTTATCTGTTGATGACGGCAATTGTGACTGTGTTGCTAAAACAAAGTGAAAGTCGTTTGAATATTTGGAGGTAACTGATGTTAGAAATTAAAAACTTAACAAAAAAATATGCTGATAACACGATTTTTAAATCACTAGATTTAACTGTTCAAGATGGTGAAGTATTGAGTATTGTAGGCCCATCAGGTATTGGTAAAACAACCCTAATTAAAATATTAGCTGGCTTAGAAACAGCTGACAGTGGTGAAATTAAACTAAATCATGACGTGCTAGCAGTCGATGGTTCTAGATCTGATGCGAAAGTGGGCCTCATCTTTCAAGATTTTAACTTATTTCCAAATTATTCAGTTTTAGACAATGTGGCTTTGGCACCGATTAGTGTTATGAAATTATCGAAAAGCGAAGCAAGACAAGTAGCCAAACAATTATTGGAAACATTAGGTATGAGCGATAAAGTTACCCTCTATCCTTTCCAGTTATCGGGCGGGCAAAAACAACGAGTGGCGATTGCGCGAGCACTAGCGATGCAACCGCAGATTTTGGCTTATGATGAACCAACGAGTGGGTTGGATGAAGCGTCAACACGTCAAGTGGCTGAGGTTGTTAAGACATTAAAACAACAAGGTGTGACGCAGATGATTATTACACATGATCAATTCTTTGCCGAATTAGTGTCTGATCGTGTATTCGACTTTGCGACGGAGGTGAAACGATAATGGTCAGTATGAAACGTAAAATCATTGTGAACACGTTGGTTGGTTTAGCTTTTTTAGCCATTGTTATTTGGGCAATTCTGTCCCTTGGCGTTGGTAATAAGCAGAACAAAGACACGCAAGCTACAGCGCAAAAAGATGATTGGCAGCGTATTAAGCAAGAAAAACAAATTACTATCGGATTAGATGATACCTTTGTGCCAATGGGATTTAGAAACAAAGAAGGTAACATTGTGGGGTTTGATGTTGATTTAGCAAATGCAGTGTTTAAAAGCATGGATATCAAAGTTAAGTGGCAACCTATTGATTGGTCTATGAAAGAAACTGAACTAAACACGGGCAACATTGATGCGATTTGGAATGGCTATACTAAGACGACGGCGCGCGGTAAACAGGTAGCTTTTTCTGACACGTACCACCGAGCAACACAAGTTTTAGTGACATTAAAGAAAAATAATATTAATCGCTTTTCAGACATGAAAGGTAAAGTACTAGGAGATCAAACGGCTTCGAGTGGCGATGAGGGCTTTAATAAATACCCTGATGTTTTAAAACAGTACGTTAAAGACCAAAAAGTTGTTGGTTATGATACTTTTGATAAAGCATTTAACGATCTAAATGCTGGAAGAATAGATGGATTACTCATTGATGAAGATTATGCGCGTTACTATGTGGCCCATCAGCCAAACCCTAAAGATTATACTGTGACTGTTGGCGCATTTCCTGTTGATATGACAGCAGTTGGCTTCAGAAAATCGGATAATAAGTTGCGTGAAGCAGTTAATAAAGCTTTAACACAATTCAAAAAAGATGGCCGTTTACAACAAATTGAAAACAAATGGTTTGCTAATTAAAACACAAAATCAAAGCTAAACAATAGCTTTGATTTTTTCTTTAGAAAATAACGATCATTTTGTCATGAATGTCTGAAAAATGTTACACTAGTAGTATTATGAGTTGAGAGTCGAGAGGTGACAAATGCTGAGAGATTCATTGTGGATAATTGTGATTTTGCTTTTAATCGTCAATACCCTCGGTGCCATCGTGACTGTATTCAGTCAGAAAAGAGATATTGCAACAATTTGGGCTTGGTTATTAGTGTTAATAACGATGCCGGTTGTTGGCTTCTTTATTTTTTTTCTAGTTGGCAGTCGTATTTCCAATAAGAAAATATTTCGTTTGCGAACCCAAGAACAACGTGGGTTAGAACAGATTGCTGACAACCAAAGGCAACAATTACAAAAAATTGAACAATTGCTACCTGTTCCAGATGCTGCGTCAGAGCTAGTCAATTTATTTTTGTCATCCGATGAGGCCGTTTTAACACGTGGAAACGATATTAAAGTTTATAATAATGGCCAAGATAAATTTGCGGCGCTGTTCGAAGATATTAGACAAGCCAAACATCATATTCATCTTGAGTATTTCACAATTTATGATGATCATATAGGCAATCAATTGATTGATTTATTGACTGCTAAAGCACAAGAAGGCGTTGAAGTTCGCGTGATATTTGATCAATTTGGCTCACATGGTCAGCACAGACGGTTATACAAACGCTTAAGGCTAGCCGGTGGTATCGCTACATCATTTCTTATGAGACCGTTTCAATTGCTAACACTACGTTTTAACTTTCGAAATCATCGTAAGTTAGCCATTATTGATGGTATGATAGGGTATATTGGCGGTTTTAACGTGGGCGATCAATATCTTGGTCAATTCAAAAAATTTGGTCATTGGCGAGACACGCATTTGCGTATTCATGGTGATGCAGTCCTGTCTTTACAAAGTCGTTTTTTAATGGATTGGAATGCCACAGCCGAGCCTAATGAGCTGTTAGTTAAAACAACACAGTATTTTCCAGTGATATCAACATTACCTGGCCGTTCAATGGTTCAAATTGTATCGAGTGGGCCAGATAATGACATGAAGCAAATTAAACAGGGATTTATGCGAATGTTTGCTTCAGCTCGAACAGAAATAACAATTCAAACACCATATTTTATTCCGGATGCGGCTATTTTAGAGACATTAGAGATTGCTGTGATGTCAGGTGTACGTGTACGCCTAATGATTCCCGACCGCCCAGACCATCCTTTTGTGTATCGTGCAACGCAGTATTATGCGAAGGAATTAATTGATTTAGGTGCCGAAGTTTATCGTTATGATGGTGGCTTCTTGCATAGTAAAGTTGTTATCATTGATCATGAAATTGCCACAGTTGGTTCAGCGAATATGGATATTCGATCGTTTGCCTTGAATTTTGAAACCAACGCTTTCATGTATGACCCAGCGTTTGCTGGACAACTTGAAGCGCTTTTTGAACAAGATGTATCACAATCAACACAGTTAACAACTGTCGATTATGAGGAACAGTCTATTTGGATGACTATATTACAAAAATTCAGTCGTTTATTCTCACCAATATTATGAAAAAAATACAACTTAAACCAGGGGTGCACCTTGTTGTGATGCCCACAAAACAATTTAAAACACTAAACATTGCCGTCGATTTTGCAGCACCTTTGTTAGCAAGCACAACCTCGGCTAGGGCACTTTTGACGTACTTAACAGCGGTTAGTGCCCAAAAATATCCCAATCAACAAGCCGTGGCGCAAAAGACCATTGATTTATATGGTGCACAATATCAAACAGATGTCACGCGTTTTGGTCAGACACACCATATTCGCTATCAATTACAAATGCCAGCGCCCATTTATCTCAATTCTGCGGATGCAGGATATCATCTATTAACTGATGCTTTTGATTTTATGCGCGACATGATTTTTGAGCCCCTTGTTACTGACAAAGCTTTTAATCAGTCTGTGTTCCTGCAAGAGCAACAAAGTTTAATCAACGAAATCGATGGCTTAATTGACGATAAAAAACGTTATGCGGCACTAAAACTCAGAGAATTAACTTATAGTTTACCCGCAATGCAACGGCCTACATTAGGGACGGTTGAAGATGTTAAAGCGTTAACACCGGCTAGTGTGTATAGTGCTTATCAAAGTATGGTGACATCAGACGAAATTAATATTATTGTATTTGGGGATGTGTCTGAAACCGACATTCTACCTCTCTTAGATAAATGGCCACTTCATTCTCGTACACAGCAACCGCTTCAACCATTTTATAGGCAGGGTCTGCGCCCAGTTACGGTTGAAATTACTGAAACGCAAGCTAACTTAACACAGGCTGTCTTGATGTTAGCTTACCAGTTGAGTTTAGCGCCAGATGATCCTCAAAGATTTACAGCAGTTATTTTGAATGCGTTATTTGGTGGATCACCTTTGTCCAAATTATTTGCAAATGTACGTGAAAAATCGTCGTTAGCCTACACTATTTATTCACGATGGCAGCATGATACAGGCTTTTTAACAGTAGCCGCCGGACTGGCCTCTGATAAAGTTGGGTTAGCTGATCGCATGATACAGGCAGAACTTCAGGCCATTAAGCAAGGGAATATCAAACGAGAAATTCTCGAAGCCATTAAAACGAGTGTTGTCAATGATTATTTAAGTCAACAAGATTCACCTAATAGTGAAATGACCTTGGCTTTCTCAAGATTATTAACACGACGTGAAACGCCAACAAATGAATGGGTTAATGCCATTATGGCAGTTTCTGTGGAAGATGTCGCACAGCTAGCGCAAGCAGTTGTTTTACAAACACGATTTACATTATTGCCTGAGGCAGTCGAATGAAAGAACAACACTATCAACAATTACAAGAACATGTATTAACTGAAACGCTAGATAATGGCTTAAAAGTGGTCATGATACCAAAAGAGAATTACCACAAGACTTTCGCCGTATTGACAACGCCATTTGGTTCATTAGATCGTCATTTTAAAATCAATAATTCAGAAGTAATTGATATTCCTTCTGGGACGGCTCATTTTTTGGAACACAAGCTTTTTGAAAAAGAAAGCGAGGATGCTTTTAAACGATTCGGAGAATTAGGTGCTGATGCCAATGCTTTCACAACAGCTTATCAAACGAGTTATCTTTTTTCCACGACTGATAATTTTGAATTATCTTTAGTCCATTTACTAGATTTTGTTCAAACACCATATTTTAGTCTGCAAACGATTGCCAAGGAACAAGGTATTATTGGACAAGAGATACAAATGTATGAAGACGACCCCAACTGGATTGTATACATGGGATTATTGCAAATCCTGTATCCTAAGTCGCCATTGGCTGATGACATTGCGGGAACACAAAAGACGATTTCAAAAATCACACCGCAATTGTTATATAATATTCACAAAGCTTTTTACCAACCAAAGCAGTTAACATTACAAATTGTTGGTCATTTTGAGCCAAAAACGGTGCTGGCTTTAATTCGTGACAATCAAGCGCAAAAAAGTATTGAAGATATTCAAGTCGATAGTCTAGCTGATCAACTTGAAATACCAACTAAAGTCACAGAAATCAAACATTTCAATGTGGTGAGACCTAAGATTGCTTTGGGTATTCGTCTAGAAAATACTAATTTGAAGTCTATGGATGGTACCAAAGCAGGGTTAATAGCTGATATTTTAGCCGATATGATGTTTGGAGAGCAGACAGATTGGTATCAAAACCTGTATAATAAAGGTATTATCGATACTGAATTTGAGACATCATTTGATATAATCCGTGATTATCAATTTGTTAGTTTTTTTTCAGAAACGACGGAATATGAAGCTTTAACAGCAGCTATTCAAAATCAGATTGAAAATTATAAAGCGATATTGTCAGGACAAGAGTCAATGTTTGAATCCTTAAAGCGGGCAACGCTGGGTGAGGGTATTCAGCGTCTCAATAGTTTGGAAAGTATAGCGTTACGAGGGGATGACGTCTTATTCAATCACAACTTGTTTGATAAAATTATGTTACTTCAAGCACTAACATATACCGACATATTAGACTTTGCTAACAAAATCTATCAAAATGTTACACTACAGCGCTTTATCTTGAAGAAATAATAACTGGGAAAATTATGAGTGAAACTTTAACGAATCAAATAGGGGAACAACTTAAAGCTGCTCGTCTAGCTAAAAATATGTCTTTGGATGATGTCCAACAGATTACAAAAATTCAAGTACGGTACCTTGAAGCCATTGAAAGTAATAATCTCAGTGTCTTACCAGGGGACTTTTATGTGCGCGCCTTTATTAGGCAATACGCGTTAGCCATGGGTTTGAATCCTGAAGATTTATTGGGAGAAACACGCCCAGCTTCAATTTCACGAACAAATGATTTGAGTCGTGCGCACCGAGATAATGACGGTATTGTGCGTGCAGGAAATGATACACAATTATCCACAAAATCTCGTTTATCGAACTTGTTACCAACGATTTGGGTCATTTTATTAGTGGTCATTGGGTTAATTGTGGTATGGTTTGCTTTGACACACTTAACACAAGGCAAGCAGCAGTCAAATGACAGTGGCAATGTCTCAGTGTCAACATCAACGGTGCCAGCATCACAATCATCAAGCACAGCTGCTTCATCGTCAAGTCAAAAAGAAAAAAAGCCGGCTAAGCCAGCCTTGAATTTAGGAACGCCAGAGCAGAATACGGCGTTACAAACAACAATTTATAATATTTCTGGACAAAATAATACGGCGCATACTATCAAAATTAACGGTCAAGGTACAGGAACGAATGTTAAGGTGACAGTGGGACAAAATATTTTGTTTAATGAGATGGTTACCACAAATAAGTCAATTACTGTGCCTACTGGAACGAATGCTGTCAATGTTCAATTTACAAATGTTGGCAACGCAGTAATGACGCTTGACGATCAAAAAATATCAGTAATTAATACTGCGACACCGTTTTGGAATGTGTTAATTAACTTAAATAAGTAAAGAGGCAATGATGAATCTCCCTAATAAATTAACAGTTTTTCGAATTGTTTTAATCCCAGTTTTCATTCTTATTCTATCCGTACCCTATCAATGGTCGGTCATTAATATGGGATCTGTACATTTACCAGTTAATTGGCTAATTGCGGCAATTGTTTTTGCAGTGGCAGCGTTTACTGACTTTTTGGATGGTCAAATTGCGCGACGTCAACACCTTGTTACTAATTTTGGTAAATTTGCTGATCCTTTAGCAGATAAGTTACTGGTAATGACAGCGTTGATATTTTTAACGGGTTTCCATGTTGTACCAGCATGGATGACGGCAGTTATTATAATTCGTGAGTTAGCGATAACTGGTTTACGGACATTGATTGTTGAAAATAATGGGCAAGTGTTGGCAGCGCAGATGCCTGGAAAAATTAAGACATTTTCTCAAATGTTTGCCATTTTATTTTTGTATCTCAAAGACATGCCATTCACTTTTGTACATGTGCCTGTTGGTGGCATATTATTGTGGATTGCCGTTGTTTTCACCATCTACTCAGGGGTAGATTATTTTTGGCAAAATAGAGCAGTTTTTTCTGATGGTATGTAAAGCGCTAATAGCGCTTTTTTCGTCTAATAAAATAAAGGGGAACATAAACGAACAATTGTTCGTTTATTTGCTTGCTTTTACTGTCATAAACAGGTAAACTAATGAAGTAAGATAAAAGGAGTAGCCACACATGGTCACAAAAAAGACGACTAAAAAAGATGATAAAGATAGCCAAGCTAAAGGCCGAAAAGCCGCTTTAGATGAAGCCTTAAAAAAAATTGAGAAAAATTTTGGTAAGGGTTCAGTCATGGTTTTAGGTGACAATGCTTTGACGCAAATTGAGACTTATCCTTCTGGGTCGGTTAAGCTAGATGTTGCGTTAGGTGTTGGTGGTTATCCCAAAGGCCGAATTATTGAAATATATGGACCAGAATCCTCTGGAAAAACAACTTTAGCTTTACATGCGGTGGCTGAAGTGCAAAAGGCTGGTGGTACAGCAGCTTATATCGATGCGGAAAACGCTTTAGATGTAAAGTACGCTGAGGCATTGGGCGTACAAAAAGATGAATTGCTGCTATCACAACCAGATACTGGCGAACAAGGCTTAGAAATTGCTGATGCGCTAGTACAATCAGGTGCGGTCGATATTATTGTTGTTGATTCAGTCGCAGCCCTTGTACCTCGAGCTGAAATTGAAGGTGAAATGGGTGATTCGCATGTTGGTTTGCAAGCACGATTAATGAGTCAAGCGCTTCGTAAATTAGCTGGGACTTTAAATCGCACAGGAACCATTGCTATTTTTATTAACCAAATTCGTGAAAAAATTGGTGTGATGTTTGGTAATCCTGAGACAACACCTGGTGGACGCGCGCTGAAGTTCTATTCAACAATTAGACTTGAAGTTCGTCGTTCAACTCAAATTAAAGATGGTACGGATGTTACAGGTAACCTCACTAAGGTGAAGGTTGTAAAGAATAAAGTTGCGCCACCATTTAAAGTGGCAGAAATTGACATCATGTATGGCAAAGGTGTTTCTCAAACTGGTGAAATTTTAGATTTAGGTGCAGAACAAGAAATTATTCGCAAAGCTGGCGCTTTTTACTACTATGACGATGTGAAAATTGGTCAAGGCCGTGAAAAGGCAAAAGAATTTTTGGATGATCCAGAAAATGCCGATATGCGACAAACAATCTATGAAAAAGTTCGCAATGCTTTTGGTATAGGTGATGGTGAAACAGCCGAATCCGATGAGACGACTGCAGACAAGCAAAAAGGCGCTGAGACGATAGAACTTGCTAGTGATACAGATGACTTGACAGATGAGCCAATTGTATAATTCCTGTAAAGAATAAAAGGAAACGCTAGGGCGTTTCCTTTTTTTTTGTTACAATGCAATTAAGTAAAGAATTGGAAGGACTGCGCGCCATAAAAGGTGTGTCTGGAAATCATGGCAAAAATTTTAGTAGTGGATGATGAAATCGCAATCTCAACGTTGTTAAAGTATAATTTAGAAGAAAATGGTTATGATGTCACGGTAGCTTCTGATGGCCAAACAGCTTATGATTTAGCCAAACAAGAAAGTTTTGACGCTATATTGTTGGATTTGATGTTACCGGTCATTGATGGTATGACGTTATTAAAAAATTTACGTCAAGATAAAGTGAGTACGCCAGTTATTTTGGTTACTGCAAAGGGCGACGAATTTGATCGCGTTTTCGGATTAGAATTGGGCGCAGACGATTATATTACTAAGCCTTTCAGTCCACGTGAAGTGGTGGCACGTGTCAAAGCTGTTCTTCGTCGTTCACAGGTAGATCATCAAGTTTTGGCTGAATCAGATGTCATTAAGGTTCAAAATGTCGTCATTGACGATAACAAAAAAGTTGTGACTAGGGACAATCAGATTTTAACTTTAACCCCCCGCGAGTATGAGTTATTACTTTATTTTGCTCACAGAATTGGACGTGTAATCGACAGAGAAACAATTTTGACAGCTGTTTGGGGTTATGAATTCACTGGTGAAAGTCGAATGGTTGACATGCATATCAGTAATTTAAGAGAAAAAATCGAAACCAATCCTAAATCGCCACAATTATTAAAAACGGTTCGTGGGTTTGGCTATACATTAGTTGTGTAAGTCGTTATGTAAAGACGTTTTTACAAACATTTACATAACGACAACACTTTTGATGGGGATTCTTTGACATAAGGTATGTAGTATATAACTTGTAAGCAAGGACAGGCACCCAAGAGCCTCTACTACAACCCCTGTTTACACTACATACGCTTCTTTGAAGCCTAGTCAAAGGGAGAATCACTCATGAACAAAACAGTTGTCGGAATCGTAGGCGGTGTCGTTGTAATCGCAGCGGGTTTCGCGTTGTATAGTAGTGCCAATCATTCAGGTAATAGTGGTGCTAAAACATCATCAAGTGCAACAACCAAAGTTAGTGGTAAAGTGCTTGCTTTAGGTTCAACAGCTTTGCAGCCATTAGCTGAACAAGTTGCAACGTCTTTCCAAGAAAAAAATCCTGGTGCTACAATTACGGTTCAGGGTGGCGGTTCAGGCGCTGGTTTGAGTCAAGTTTCAAGTGGGTCAGCCCAAATCGGTAACTCAGATGTCTTTGCTGAAGAAAAGTCTGGTGTTGACGCATCAAAACTACAAGATCATAAGGTAGCAGTGGTGGGTATTGCTCCAGTTGTTAACTCTGAAGTACAAGTATCTAGCTTGTCAAAAGATCAGTTACGCGATATCTTCACAGGGAAAGTCACTAACTGGAAAGAAGTTGGTGGTAAAGATGAAAAAATTGTTGTGATTAACCGTGCAACTGGTTCAGGCACACGTGCGGTCTTTGAAAAGAATGTCTTAAACGGGCAAGCAGCCATTAAGACAACAGAACAAGATTCAAACGGTACGGTGCAAAAGATTGTTTCAACAACACCTGGTGCTATCTCATACCTAGCATTTGCTTACCTAGATGCTTCAGGTATCAAGGCACTGAATATTGATAAAGTAACTCCTGATAAGAAAAATGTCGAAGATAATTCATGGCCAATTTGGGCTTATGAACATATGTACACTAAGGGTTCTGCAACAGGAACAACTAAAGCATTCTTAGACTATTTCTTGACAAAAGATGTTCAAAAGACGTTAGTTCCTAAGTTGGGTTATATCGGCTTAACTGATATGAAGGTAACTCGTGACGCTGCTGGTAAGGTTACAAATAATTAAAAGATTCAAATTAACAAAGCTCGCGATAGCGAGCTTTTTTGTTATGATATAAATGAGGTAAAGACTAGATGAAAAAAAATAGCCTAAAATTTTTGAGTTTTTTATGTGTGAATATGAGCGTCATTTTATTGTTTAGCGTGTTGTTATTTCATCTCAGTGTTAAACAATGGCTTCTTTTATTATTGGCGATTTTTTTAGCAACTATTGGCGAATATGCTGTCTCACTTTTTTGGAATGGGCGAAGACAACGTGAAATAGATGTTATGACAAACCGCATGTTAGCGACTCAAAATAATGAAGAGCCACGTGGTGTATTAGCTGAACCACAATCACCCTACTATGATTTAATCAATGCCTTTAACCAGTTGCAAAGCTATGTTAAACATATGCAATCGACGATGCAACGTGATCTAGCAAATTATCAATCTTTATTAACTAGTTTACCCGTTGGCGTTATTCATGTTAACCGGCGGCATATTATCGATGTTTTTAATCAAACAGCAGCGGATTTATTAGCTGTAGATCGTCCTGAAACACCTATTGCTGAGAGCTTAGTAATTCGCCAATTTGCCTTATCAGAGCTAATTACTCAAACTTTTAATACCCAGCAAAACCAGCAAGCGATCTTAAATTTGGCAGTTGACAACGGTATGAAACAGTATGAAGTGAGCACATTTTATCAAAAAGGCGATGTTCAGCACGCTGAAGTCATGATTATTTTATATGATTTAACAACTGTTCTTCAAATTGAGCGTATGCAGTCTGACTTTCTAGCGAATGCGTCACACGAATTAAAAACACCTTTAACAGCTATTACAGGATTTATAGAGACACTTCAAGGTCCTGCTGGTGAAGATGCAACCACACGGCAACAATTCTTGCAAATTGTCTCTGACGAAGCACAACGACTATCCTTGTTAGTGAATGATATTTTGTCTTTATCACGTGCACAGCAACGTGATGATACACTACAAAAAGAATTAACAATTAGTGACATGATTGATAAACAATGGGAACAAATTGGAACACTCTACACAGATAAGGCCATTACTCTAAGAAACGATGTACCACGGGATTTTGTTGTCCATAGCATTTACGCAGATGTTAATACAATTTTGCAGAATTTATTAGTTAATGCTGTGAAATATAATGTTCAGGGTGGTAGCATTCAAGTGACAGCATTTAAGGACCATCAATATTGGCAATTGAATATTAAAGATACTGGCATTGGTATCCCAACGAGTCAGCAATCACGCATATTTGAACGCTTTTATCGTGGGGATGAATCACGACAACGTAAAATTGCAAATGGAACGGGTCTTGGCCTGGCAATTGTTAATGAAATCGTCAGTAAGCATAACGGGACGATTAAGGTTCAGTCGCAAGTCGGTGTTGGAACAGTTATGAGTATGACGATGCCATTGTAAACGTTTCCTTTACGATTTCTTTACATAAGACCGTAGTGACATTTACATTGTTTTAAGATAATAGAGGAGTAGTAGTTAAATCTTGGGAGGCATGAATATGTCGAAATCGCATCGCGGAACAATTGTGTCTGCAATTGTAGCCGTGGGTATTGTTGCGGCTATTGGAACAGCTTATGCAACACGTGACAAAGGAAATTCTGGCACATCTATCACAGCAGTTGGTTCAACGGCGTTGCAGCCATTTGTTGAATCAGCAGGCGAAGAGTATGCAAAGGAGAACCTAGGCACATTCATTAACGTACAAGGTGGTGGTACTGGTACGGGATTAAGTCAAGTTGCACAAGGTGCAGTTGATTTAGGTAATTCTGATGTGTTTGCAGAAGAAAAAGCTGGTATTGACGCTAAAAAATTAGTTGATCATCAAGTAGCTGTTGTCGGTATTGCGCCATTGCTAAATAAAGACAATGGTGTTAGTAATTTAACCACTAATCAGTTACGTGACATTTTCACAGGTAAAGTAACCAATTGGCAGCAGGTAGGTGGCAAAAATATAAACATCGTCATTATTAACCGTGCAGCTGGTTCGGGGACACGTGCCACTTTTGAAAAGTGGGGACTAGGTGGCGCGCAAAGCCTTTCCGCGCAAGAACAAGATTCTTCTGGTATGGTGCGTTCCATTGTTGCAACAACACCAGGAGCCGTTTCATATGCTTCGTTTGGTTATATTGACCGTTCAGTCACTGCACCTTCGGTAGATAACAGTGCCCCTACTAATGCAAATGTTATTGACGGTAGATACCCAATTTGGTCTTATGAGCATGTTTATACGAAGGGTAGACCTAATAAAGAAGTCGCGCGCTTCTTAGATTACTTAATGTCAAAGAAAATACAAAAGACACTAGTGCCAGAGCTGGGCTATATTTCAATTCACGATATGCATGTGACGCGACAATTAGATGGCCAATTAGTTAAAAAATAAAGTTTAAGATTCAATTAGAAGAGAACATGAGATATGATACCTGTGTTCACAAATCCTGAATATAGGCTAAGTCATACTTTGGAGAAAAAATGGATAACATTACACAGAAGTTGATGCAAAAATCTGAATCAACGAAAAAAGATTCAATGGGCCGAGCAGTTAGTTTGGCAGCCTTAGCCCTTATTGTAATAGTCGTTGTATCGATTTTTGCTTTCGTTATGAGCCGCGGATTGTCAACATTTTTACATGATGGCGTTAGCGTGAAAGATTTCCTATTTGGCACCAATTGGAATCCATCCGTTATAGATCCACACACTAAGCAACCCTATATTGGGGCGTTGCCAATGATCTTGGGATCGTTTTTGGTTACCTTATTAGCAGCTATTGTAGCTACACCATTTGCAATTGGGACATCACTGTTTATGACAGAAATTGCCCAAAAACGTGGTGCTAAAATTATGCAACCAATTATAGAGTTGTTGGTAGGTATCCCATCGGTTGTTTATGGTTTTATTGGTTTGACAGTAGTTGTACCCTTTATTCGAGCAACTTTTGGTGGCTCAGGATTTGGTATTTTGTCTGGTACGATTGTCTTGTTTGTTATGATTTTACCAACAATTACTTCTATGACAGTCGACACATTGAAGTCGGTGCCACGTCATTATCGTGAATCAGCGTTGGCAATTGGGGCAACGCGTTGGCAAATGATTTACAAAGTCGTTTTACGCGCGGCAACACCTGGTATTCTAACAGCAATTGTCTTTGGTATGGCACGTGCTTTTGGAGAGGCTTTGGCTGTTCAAATGGTCATTGGAAATGCGGCATTGATGCCTCATAATCTGATTTCTCCAGCTTCAACGTTAACATCTGTTTTGACAATGGGTATTGGTAATACAGTGATGGGATCGTTACAAAACAATGTTTTGTGGACGTTGGCTATGATTTTATTGCTGATGTCACTGGTCTTTAATTTGATTGTTCGCGCTATTGGACGCAGAGGAGAAATGAAATAATGAACGCAAAAACTGCTGATAAAATAGCCACCGGCGTTATTTATGCCATTTCAGGCATTGTTGCTTTAATTCTTATTGCAATGCTTGCCTTTATTTTAGTCCGTGGCGTGCCACATTTGTCATGGCACTTTTTAACATCACCAGCAAAGGCCTTTGAAGCCGGCGGTGGTATTGGCATACAATTATTTAATTCATTTTACTTATTAATTTTGGCGATGATTATTAGTTTTCCTATTGCGCTGGGCGCTGCCATTTATTTGAATGAATACGCACGTAAGGGTAAATTCACCACGATTGTTCGTACAGCAATTGAAATTCTAAGTTCTTTGCCTTCTGTTGTTGTGGGACTGTTTGGCTTCTTGTTGTTCGTTGTTAAATTTCATTTTGGTTTTTCAATTCTATCTGGTGCTGTGGCGTTAACATTGTTTAACTTACCATTGCTAACGCGTTCAATTGAAACCAGCTTGGCGCAAATCCCTAATTTGCAACGCGAAGCAGGTTCAGCGCTTGGCTTGTCTCGATGGGAAACCGTCATCCATGTTATTTTACCAGCGGCTGTCCCATCAATTGTGACCGGTGTGGTGCTATCTGCAGGTCGTGTTTTTGGTGAAGCTGCCGCGCTAATTTATACGGCTGGTCAATCTGCACCAGCTTTGAATTTTGCTGACTGGAATCCATTTAATATTTCTAGCCCACTAAATCCAATGCGACCAGCAGAAACATTAGCGGTTCACATTTGGAAAATCAACTCTGAAGGTATTATGCCAGATGTCAGTGCAGTCTCAGCGGGGGCTTCAGCTGTTTTGATTATTGTTGTCTTACTATTCAACTTTAGTGCGCGCAAGATTGGTGCTAAGTTACATCAGAAACTGACAAGTGCCTAAATAGTGCTGGGTTAGTAAGGATACTAATAATGAAGTGGCTATGAACAATTATTTGATGTGAATAGCATGATGGAGAAAATATGGCTAACAATATTGACTTGAAACCAGTCAGTGAATTTATTTCAGAAAATGCACCAGAACGTTTTATTTATGATATGCCAGCGGAAAAACACGAAGTGGCTATCTCAACAAAAAATTTACAAGTATTTTATGGTGATAACCTTGCCTTGAGTGAAGGTGACTTGTCATTTGAACGCTATAAGATTACGAGTTTAATTGGCGCATCAGGATCCGGTAAATCAACATTTTTACGTTCATTAAATCGTATGAATGATGGTGTAGCAACCGTTAAAGGAAATATCATGTATCGTGGCGTTGACATCAATACTAAGGCAATTGATGTCTATGAAATGCGTCGTCATATTGGTATGGTATTTCAACGACCAAATCCCTTTGCCAAGTCAATCTATAATAATATCACTTTTGCATTGACACAACGTGGGGTGACAAAGAAGCAAGAGCTAGACGAAATTGTTGAAACAAGTTTGCGACAAGCAGCGCTATGGGATGAAGTTAAGGACGAATTGAACAAGTCGGCATTAGCATTATCTGGTGGGCAGGCACAGCGGTTAGTTATCGCTCGTGCACTGGCATTAAAGCCAGATATTCTATTACTGGATGAACCCTCTAGTGCACTAGACCCCATTTCATCGGCACAAGTGGAAGATACATTATTGGAACTCAAAAATAAGTATACAATTATTATTGTGACTCATAATATGCAACAAGCAGCACGAATTAGTGATTATACAGCTTTCTTCCATATGGGAAAAGTAATTGAATATGATTTAACACGTAAAATATTCACGCGACCAAAAGTTGCGTTAACAAATGATTATATATCGGGGAACTTCGGATGACAGAGACAAAACAAAACAACATTCTGGAAACACGTGATGTTAAGTTGTGGTATGGTCAAAAAGAAGCATTGCATGGTATTAATTTAAGTTTTCCTGAAAAGGGTATTACTGCATTAATTGGGCCATCTGGATCAGGTAAATCAACTTATTTACGGGCATTGAATCGAATGCATGATCTGGAAGACAATATTACGGTTACGGGGACGTTTGATTTTAAGGGCACCGACATTTACGCACCAACAACAGATACGGTTGAACTTCGTAAACGTATAGGAATGGTATTCCAACAACCCAACCCATTTCCATTTTCAATCTATGAAAACGTTATTTTCGGCCTGCGTCTGGCTGGTGTTAAAGATAAAGCTGTGTTAGATGAAGCAGTTGAAAAAGCATTAAGGCAAGCCTCTGTCTGGGACGAAGTCAAAGATGATTTGCATAAATCGGCATTGGGCCTTTCAGGAGGTCAGCAACAACGTGTTTCAATTGCACGTGTCTTAGCAACTTCGCCTGATTTGTTATTGTTAGATGAGCCAACATCAGCCTTAGATCCAGTATCAAGTCACAATATTGAAGAAACACTATTGAATTTGAGAAACGATTATGCGATGATTATTGTTACACACTCAATGTCACAGGCATCTCGTTTATCAGATCGTACTGCTTTTTTCTTAAGTGGTGATTTGATTGAAGTAGATGCGACAAAGCATATTTTCCTAAATCCCCAGAGACAAGAAACACAAGATTATGTGAGTGGCCGATTTGGTTAATAACTAAAAGTTTAACAATAAGGAGAAGTATGATGCGTCGATTATTTGATGAAGAATTAGCTGATTTGGATAACTCATTTACTGAAATGGGTATGCTTGTTGCACAAACGATACAAAAGTCCGTGCAATCATTTGTTGATCATGATCGTGAAGGGGCAAGAGCCATTCTTGATAATGATCACCAGATTAACGAACGAGAAGCAGCAATTGAAAAGAAAACCTTTGAGATGATTGCTTTGTATCAACCAGTGACAACTGATTTGCGTGAAATTGTGACTATCTTAAAAGCAGTCTCTGTTCTTGAAAGAATGGGCGATCAGGCCAGAAATATTGCCAATTCAACGATTCGTGTGAAGGGGACAAAACATATTGCCAACGTTGAAGAAAAACTTGGTGAAATGGGAACACAAGTAGCTAAGATGGTTTCTGCAGTCATGGATTACTATGTTAAAAATGATGCACTTGGTGCTGAATCAATTGCTGAAGAAAATCAATCATTATCAAAGCGGGCAGCACAAGTGCGTTCAGATTCAGTTGAAGGCATGAAAGAAGATGCTGAATTAGTTGATTCGGCAGCTGATTATCTGGTTATTGCTGGTTATCTCAAGCGTATAGGTGACTATACTACTGATATTGCTGAGTGGATTGTTTATAAGCGCACAGGTAAAATCATTGAGTTAAACCCAGGTTATAATTACTTTATTTAATATTATTTTACGAGATGAATGACTGAACGCTAAGTTTAGTCATTTTTTGTTTATCAGACGTCTTTTTGGTATAATGAAACTACTGGCACGAGTGAATAAGTGCATTGCAACAATGCGTTAAGCGCTTACACTAGTCAATGAAGGGAGGCTTCAATGCGTTTTCTTGCACGATTAGCAACAACAATGTTGGTCTTCTTAGTTATCGGCGCGTTATTTCCAAACGGATTTAGAGTTGATAATTGGTTAACTGCACTCGGGGCGGCGTTAGTGTTAGCAATATTAAACACCATTATTAAGCCGATCATAGTGTTGCTTACCTTACCGCTAACGATTCTTACATTTGGCTTATTCACAATAATTATTAATGCCGTAATGCTTGAATTGACTGCCGATTTGGTTGGTGGATTCGATTTTGCAAGTTTTGGATGGGCAATTTTAACAGCAATTATTTTATCAGTTGTGAATACTATTTTAACAACTGATGTGTATATGGATTCAGGAAGATAACAGCATGGCACAAAATTCAGTTACAGTAAAACAGTTAGTGGACAATACACGGTTAGAAATTGTCGCTGGCAATCAATATTTAGAACGGCCAATTACAACATCAGATATTTCACGACCTGGCTTGGAAATGACAGGTTATTTTAATTATTATGCTCCTGAACGTGTGCAATTATTGGGTATTACTGAAACATCGTTTTCTGAACGTATGGGGCATGAAGAATTGTTGATGGTTTATCGACGTATGGCTGATGCTGCGACACCAGCATTTGTCGTTTCTACCGGTTTGCCAATCAGTGATGAACTCAAACAAGCGGCTGATGAAGCAAAAATTCCTATATTAACCTCAACGTTGACTTCATCACGAATTCTATCTAATATGACATATTATCTCGGTGGACAACTAGCACCACGTGAAAACGTTCACGGTGTGCTGATAGATGTCCACGGATTAGGTGTTTTGATTACTGGTGATGCGGGTATAGGAAAAACTGAAGCAGCGCTAGAACTCATACAACAAGATAAAGCACGTTTGGTCGCTGATGATCGCGTTGATATTTATCAAGAAGATGAAGAGCGTTTAATTGGTGAGCCCAATGGTGTGTTACGCAATATGATGGAAGTGCGTGGTGTTGGTATTATTGATGTTCAACAAGTATATGGTGCCGTTTCAGTACGATCACACGCAACGATTGCCTTAAACATTCATTTATCAAATGGTAAGATTGGTGAAGCTAATTTTGACCGACTAGGGAATGATAACGACACATTAGAAATTTTGGGTGTCAAAATTAAGCGTATGGTCGTACCGGTCACACCGGGGCGAAATACAGCCAGCGTGATTGATGCCGCTGCGGTTAAGTTCCGTACGGCTAATATGGGTATTGACGCGCTCAAAACGTTGGAAGAGCGAATGTCTGCCGAAATGATTAAAAACGAAAAGAAAGACTTGGAGAACAAAAATGACTAAAATTGCTGTGCTGGGCGCTGGCTCATGGGGGACAGCACTAGCCAATACTGCTGCTGAAAATGGTCATGATGTTCGCTTATGGACGCACCACTCTGATCAAGCAGTAGAAATTAATCACAACAAAACAAATACAAAATATTTACCAGATGCAACGCTCTCAGAGCAGTTGTTTGCTACTGATGATATGGCAGTTGCCGTAAAAGATAGTGATATTGTGTTATGTGTTGTTCCAACTAAGGCTGTACGGGAGGTTGCTAAACAGTTAGCTGATACACTGGCACAGTTAAATCACCAGGTTATTTTGGCACATGCGACAAAAGGACTTGAGCAGGGCACTTATAAACGCATTTCTGAGATGTTATCGGAAGAAATACCGGAAACCTACCGTTCTGCATTAGTCGTTGTATCTGGCCCATCACATGCAGAAGATGTTATAAAACATGATTTGACAGCAGTTTCTATTGGTGGAAGTGATGAAAATGCAACTAAGCTGCTACAGCGCGTGTTGTCAAACAAAACGTTTAGAGCTTATACCAATCATGACTTACTTGGTTCTGAATTGTTTGCTGCATTAAAAAATATTGTTGCTATAGGATCAGGTGCTTTAGTTGGTTTAGGTTACGGTGCAAATGCACAAGCTGCGCTTTTGACTAGAAGTTTAGTTGAGATGCGTCAGTTGGGCCTAGCAATGGGTGCACAAGAAAAAACATTGTATGAACTAGCCGGTATCGGTGATTTAATTGTGACGGGCATGTCACCAAATTCTCGTAACTATCGTGCTGGCTTAGGATTAGGTCAGGGAAAAAGCTTAAAGCAAGTGTCTGATGACATGGGCATGGTAATTGAGGGTGTCAACACAACGAAAGCAGTATATGATTTTTCACAACAGTACCATGTGGACATGCCGATTACCAAAGCAATTTATCAGGTTTTGTATGACAATAAACCGTTATCTGAAGCCATTAATGATTTGATGTCACGGCCTTTGAAATCTGAAGACGCGTTGTAACTATGATGAAGTGTTAAGAAAGAGAGTAAACTATCATGAAACCAGTACGTAAAGCAGTTATTCCAGCCGCAGGATTAGGCACACGTTTCCTGCCAGCAACAAAGGCACTTGCCAAAGAGATGCTCCCAATTGTTGATACGCCAACAATTGAATATATTGTGCGTGAAGCCATCGCCTCAGGAATTGAAGATATTGTGATTGTTGATGGTAAGTCAAAGCGCTCAATTGAAGATCATTTTGATTCTAATCCTGAACTAGAGAATAATCTGCGTGAAAAAGGCAAAGATGAACTATTAAAGATTGTTCAAGAAACTACCGATATTAACATGTACTTTATTCGTCAGTCACATCCGAATGGGTTAGGCGATGCTGTTTTGACTGCAAAAGCTTTTATCGGCGACGAGCCATTTGTCGTGTTACTAGGTGATGACTTAATGCAGGATGAAGTACCACTCACAAAGCAACTAATAGAACGTTATGAAGAAACTGGCGAATCAACGCTAGCGGTTATGAAGGTACCACATGATCAAGTTTCTGAGTACGGGGTAATTGATCCAGCTGCTGAAGCTTCTGATGGTTTATACCGTGTTAAGACATTTGTGGAGAAGCCTAAGCCAGAAGATGCACCATCTGATTTGGCGATTATTGGTCGCTACTTGTTGACACCAGAAATTTTTGAAGAATTAGAAAATACGAAACCTGGTAAAGGTAATGAAATCCAATTGACTGATGCAATTGATTCTTTGAACAATCGTCAACACGTTTATGCACATGAATTTAAAGGTAGCCGATATGACATCGGATCTAAGATTGGTTTCTTAGAAACTAATATTGAATTTGGTTTGAAGCATCCACAGACACGTGATCAGTTGCGTGCTTATATTAAGGAATTAGCTGCAAAATTATAAGTCGATACCATTGTCAGTGTAGACATTTGATTAGACAAAGACAGTTGTTTTGTGTAAAATTATACTGATAAAAGGTAAGTAAAGTGAGGCGTGTCAAATGGCAGATTTAAAACGATATGATGTTATCATAGTGGGTGCTGGACCAGCAGGAATGACAGCGGCGACGTATGCGTCACGGGCTAATTTGTCTGTGCTGATGTTAGACCGTGGTATTTATGGTGGCCAAATGAATAACACTGCTGACGTTGAAAATTATCCCGGATTTGATACAATTCTTGGACCGGATTTAGCTGAAAAAATGTATGCGTCTTCAACTCAATTTGGCGCTGAATATGGCTTTGGTAGTGTGGAAAGTATTGAATTGCAAGGACAAGACAGGATTGTTCATACAGATATGGGCGACTATGTGACAAAAGCAATTATTATTGCCACAGGTTCAGAACATATTCATTTAGGAGTTGATGGCGAAGAACAATACCAAGGACGTGGTGTGAGTTATTGTGCCGTTTGTGATGGGGCCTTTTTCCGTGATGAGGATGTATTAGTTATCGGTGGTGGTGATTCAGCTATTGAAGAGGGTCTCTATCTTACTAATTTAGTCAAATCAGTTACTGTATTGCATCGCCGTGATAAGTTACGTGCACAGCAAATTATTCAGGATCGTGCCTTTGATAATGAAAAAATGGCATTTCGGTGGCATACAGAAGTACTGAAAATCACTGGGGACGATGAAAAGGTAACTGGTGTAGATGTTATTAATAACCAAACACAAGAACTGTCGCACATTGATGCCAGCGGTATCTTTATATATGTTGGCTTGATGGCAAACACACAAGGGTTTGAAAATCTCAATATTACAGACAGCGAAGGCTGGATTCTAACCAACGAAAAAATGGAAACGACCATTCCGGGTGTCTTTGCTGTTGGTGATGTTCGTGCAAAGACATTACGTCAGATTACAACAGCAGTTGGCGATGGTGGTATTGCTGGACAGGCAGCTTATGACTATATTAGTAGTTTGCCATCTGTCAATGAGGCAACAACCAGCGTAAAAGCAAATTCTTAGAATTTGCTTTTTTTGTTAAATTTAATAAGCTTTATTTTATCTTGTTTTTTTCTCATAAATAGTTGCTATAGACAGTTTTTATATGATTTGAAAAACTTATGAAAATTCATGTAAATTAACATTACTATTTTCATAGTGGAAAACGTTTGACAATTGAGGTGCAAGCGGTTACAATTATTTGTGTTGACTTGCACAAAGAAATTTTAATACAAAAAGGAACCGGTTCTATTTTAACGAGAACTGAAGGAGAGAATCATGAAGAGTCAAGATAAATGGATTACTAAAGTTGCTTTCTTAGGTATTTCATTCATGTTAACTAGTGCGTATGCCATTAACGGGGCACTACCACAGATGACTAAATCATTAGGTGTTTCGGCGACAGAAGTACAGGCGCTTGCAACAACACCCTCAATCGTTGTCACAGTCTTTGTACTGTTAAGTTCGTTCATTGCTGCTAAACTAGGCGACAAAAAGACAATTATACTCGGTATGTTACTTGTTGGCTTTGCTGGTATCGTACCATTCTTCGTCTCATCGTATGCAGCAATTTTAGTTTCTAGAATGGTATTGGGCGCTGGCTTTGGTATTTTTAATTCACTAGCAGTCTCAATGATTGCCGTGATGTATCAAGGGCAAACACGTGCCACGATGTTAGGTTGGCGTGCCGCCGTGGAACAAATTGGACAAGCTGTGTTAACTTTTGTTGCAGGCTTATTGTTGAATTTTGGCTGGCATACAACGTTCTTAGTTTATCTTTTAGCTTTCCCAATCTTATACTTATTCTACGTTCGTGTACCAGATACGACAGAAATGTTGGCAGAGGCAGAAGAAAAGCAAGGAAAAGCTGCTAAAAAAAGTCTAGAAGGACCGAAAAAAATTAGTCCAGTTGTTTGGATATTAACTTTATTTGCAGCTTTCTTAGTTATTGATTACATGGCTATTCAACTTAGCTTTCCGTTCATGGCACAGAGTCTAGGCGTAAATGGTATGGTTGTGTCAACAATTTTGTCCTTCATGTTGGTGGCTGCAATGGTCGGTGGCATAGTATATGGCACAATCCAAAAACTGTTTGGACGTTTTACATTACAAGTGGGCTTGATTTTGATGGCCATTTCCAATTACCTAGTCGCTTTTTCAAATCATAATTTTGTTATGTTAACGATTGGTGTACTGCTCATTGGCTTCCCAATGCAATTGATTTCACCATTTATTTTTAGTCAATTACCTAATCTAGCACCACTTAAGAAACAACCATTTGTGACATCAATTATTTTGATTGGTTTTAACGTTGGTGTCTTCGTTGAACCGTTTATTATTTCATTTTTGGCCGGCATTATGGGCAATCATACAAGTAATGTTGCAGCGGCGGCATATACGACAATTCCGCTGCTCGGTGTCATTCTATTAATTATTGCGGTGATTACTTTTTTCACTAATCGTAAGCGCTTGGCATAATGACAGAGCACCTGCGCTGCTAGACGGCGCAATATAAATAGTCTAAGTTTATAAAGTTTACAACTGTGTTTTTAAAAGGAGAACAAAAAACATGAAAAAGCTTACCAATGAAGCAATGCTAATTACATATGCTGACTCACTTGGAAAGAATTTAAAAGAATTAAATCAAGTTTTGTCAAATGAACTTGATGGTGTTGTTGGTGGTGTCCATGTGTTGCCATTTTTCCCTTCAACAGGTGATCGCGGATTCGCCCCTGAAGAATACGAAACAGTCGACCCAAAGTTTGGTGACTGGTCAGATATCGATAAGTTAGCAGAAAAATATTACTTGATGTTTGATTTCATGTTGAATCATATTTCACCACAATCAAAGTATTTCCAAGACTTCTTAGAAAAGAAAGAAGCATCAGAATATTATGACATGTTCTTGAAGTATTCTGAATTTTGGCCTGAAAACCGTCCTACTGAAGCTGATATTGATTTGATTTACAAGCGTAAGGATAAGGCACCATTTGCACCCGTAACATTTGCTGATGGTACAACCGATCAAGTATGGAACACTTTCGGTGACCAACAAATGGATTTGGATGTCACTAAAGAAGTAACTAAAAAGTTCATCAAAGACTCATTGGTTAATTTGGCACATCATGGTGCATCTGTTATTCGTTTGGATGCCTTTGCTTATGCGATTAAAAAGTTGGACACAAATGATTTCTTCGTTGAACCGGAAATTTGGAACATCTTAGATGAAGTTCGTGAAATCCTGGCAGCGGAAGGATCAGAAGTGTTGCCAGAAATCCATGAACACTACAAGATTGTCCGTAAGATTACTGAACATGACATGTATTCATATGACTTTGCTTTGCCATTAATCACGTTGTATTCATTGTACTCAGGAAAGACAAATCGTTTAGCTGATTGGTTACGTCAAAGCCCAATGAAGCAGTTTACAACCTTGGATACACACGATGGTATTGGTGTTGTTGATGCTAAGGACTTGTTGACACAAGAAGAAACTGACTTTACAACTGAAGAAATGTACAAAGTTGGTGCCAACGTTAAGAAGATTTTCTCATCAGCAGCTTATAACAACTTAGACATTTACCAAATTAACACGACTTATTACTCAGCATTAGGAAACGATGACGCTGCTTACTTGCTAGCACGTGCAGCTCAAATTTTTGCACCAGGTATTCCACAAATTTATTATGTTGGTTTGCTTGCGGGTGAAAATGATATTGAGTTACTAGAAAGCTCAAAAGAAGGCCGTAACATTAACCGTCATTATTATGATTTGGCTGAAATTGCTGAAACAACAAAGCGTCCGGTTGTTTCAAACTTGTTTAACTTGCTACGTTTCCGTAACACAAGCTCAGCGTTTGATTTAGATGGTACAATCGATGTGATTAATGATGGTGAAAACGAATTGACAATCACACGTACGTCTGCAGATGGTAAGACAACAGCTGTGTTGGATGCTAATTTTGAAACAAAACAATTTACTGTAACAGAAAATGGTGTTGAAATTTTCGCTACAAAGTAAAGACGTCAAGAAAAGCGCCTCGGCGCTTTTTTGGTATAATAGAGGCAAATAAAGGATAACGTTATGCTCATACTTGCTTCTAATTTACCTCACTTTTTAACAGATATTCTTTCAGCGGATAATCCGTTTTCAATGACTAAGCTCGTGATTCTTTTTTTGCTTATTTTTATTGAGACAGCAGGTATTGTGACTGGTTTCATACCAGGGGACACAATATTAACCACTGCTGGTGGACTTGCAGGAACACATCATAATTTCGGCGAATTAATGGCTTATATTGCTATTTTTTCATTGGCTTCTTTTTTGGGCGATGCCGTCAATTATTGGTTTGGTGCCTTTTTGATGAAACAGATTAGTAAAATCCCGTTTTTAAAGCGACACCTACAGGGAGAAATGTTAGATAAATTAGCTACTAATTTTCATCCAAAGCGTTGGCTATTATTTGTTGTTTTAGGACGCTTTTTACCTTTCATTCGTGTTGTTGTACCGCTATTAGCAAGAAGATTAGGACTGCCATTTGTGAGCTATATTCGTATGGCGGCTTTTGCGAGTGTATTGTGGTCTGCAGTCATTGTTTCTGCAGGATACTTCATTGGACACCTAGATATACCGTCAGATATGCTGTTAATTATCGTTGTAGGCATAGCGATCGTCTTTATCGTGGCTTTAAGAGTCCCAAAATTTAGACAAGCAATCGTTAACTTGTTTGTTCGGAAATAATCAAACTTTGTTATAATAAAGCTAGAATACACATAGGAGAAAATCATGAGCTATCAAGAACAATTAGCAAAATGGGAAGCATCAGTTTTGCCAGAATATTTGGCCAAGGATTTGGCGCACTATACACCTGAAGAGCAAGAAGATGCGTTTTACCAGAATTTGAGTTTTGGTACAGCTGGCATGCGTGGTGTTTTGGGTGCCGGCACAAATCGTATGAATATTTACACAGTTCGTCAAGTCACTGAGGCATTAGCGCGTTATATTGACGCCCAGGGCAATGCTGCAAAAACTAGTGGTGTTGTTATCAGTTTTGATTCGCGACACTTTTCACCAGAATTTGCTTCAGATGCAGCGCAGGTTTTATCTGCACATGGTATTAAAGCCTATTTGTTTAGCAGTTTACGACCAACACCGGAGTTGTCTTTTGCTGTACGCGAACTTGGCACATTTGCGGGCATTATGATTACAGCATCGCACAATCCTAAAGAATATAATGGCTATAAAGTATACGGAGCGGATGGTGGACAAATGGTGCCAGAAGCTGTTGAGGCGGTTGTTTCAGAACTTGAAAATATACAAGATGTCTTTACGATCGCTTTAGATAAATCAAATGCGCATGTGCAAGTTATTGATTCAGAAATTGATGATAAGTATTTAGCTAACGTTGCCACAGTAACGGTTAACCCAGAGTTGGTTGCTAAGGAAGGGGCTTCGTTGAAATTTGTTTATTCACCGCTACATGGCACAGGACAGTATATTGGTGAAAAAGCACTACAACAAGCTGGTTTTACAAACTATACCATTGTAAAAGAGCAAGCGGTGATTGACGGAGATTTCCCAACAGTTAAGAAGCCAAACCCAGAAGATGCAGCAGCCTTAGTTATGGCTATTGATTATGCTAAGCGTGAAGGGGCTGATGCGGTTGTGGCGACTGATCCCGATGCAGATCGTATGGGAGCAGCTGTCAAATTAGCTGATGACACATTCCAAGTCTTAACAGGGAACCAAATTGCGGCTGTGCTTGTGAATTATCTTTTGACGGCAAAGAAAGAAACAAATACATTACCAGAAAATGGTGCTATTGTGACTTCAATTGTTTCTTCACGTTTTGCTTCAAAGATAGCGGCTAGTTTTGGGGTAACAACAGCAGACGTCTTGACAGGGTTCAAGTACATTGCTGCAACGATTGATGAGTATGAAGCAACTAAATCACATCAATTCTTATTTGGCTTTGAAGAGAGTTTTGGTTACCTGGTTAAGCCATTTGCCCATGACAAAGATGCTATTCAAGCTCTTGTGTTATTTGCTGAAGTAGCAGCATATTATAAGTCACAAGGCAAGACGTTCGCCGACGGCCTACAAGAGTTATTTGAAAAGTTTGGTTACTTTGAAGAAAAGACAATTAGCCTAGACTTTCCAGGGATACATGGCAATGATGAAATGTCAGCCATTATCAGTAAGTTCCGTAATGAACAGCCGAAGACAATTGGTGGTGTGGCAGTCAATCGTGTACAAGATTTTTCAACGGCAACTGAAACATCAGCAGACGGTCAACAAAAAACATTACCACAGCCAAAAGCTAATGTCTTGAAATATTGGTTAGCAGATGGTTCTTGGGTGGCTGTGCGTCCTTCAGGTACTGAACCAAAATTGAAATTCTACATTGGTGTTGAATCCGATAGTCAAGCGACATCACAAGCTAAAATTGATGTTATTTCGGAAGATTTGATGCGCTTTGCAAAGTAATTCTGGACAAGTAATAATTTATTTGATATAATTAAAAAAGCCGTAATGGCAATATTAACGATAATCCGCTGTGCGTCAAGCCTAAGGGCAAGTGTAAGATTGTCGACTAGGAGAATGACCAATGCGTCAAAATACTATTTTAGAGAATGTGACATCAGCACAATTGCGTTCTGATATTCCTGAGTTCCGTGCCGGTGATACAGTTAAGGTTTATGCCAAGATTGTCGAAGGTTCACGTGAACGTATCCAATTGTTTGAAGGCGTTGTCATCAAGCGTAAGGGTTCAGGTATTCAAGCAACATATACTGTTCGTAAGATTTCATCAGGTGTAGGTGTGGAACGTACTTTCCCATTACATTCACCTCGTGTTGAAAAGATTGAAGTTGTACGCTTTGGTGCGGTTCGCCGTGCTAAGTTGTACTACTTGCGTGCTTTGCAAGGTAAAGCCGCTCGTATCAAGGAACGTCGTCGCGACGTATAATCCTAAAAAGGCACCCATTGCAGGTGCTTTTTTACTACAATTTTTATGCCACTACAGCTCAAGTATAGCGGTTGTCTGTGTAATATTTGCGTAACACAATAGCAAAGCTATTGATATGGATACCAATCTCTGAGGGTATATAATAGTTACATACTCGAATAATATTTGAGTTTCATTACTCCCCTAGTAATGTTTCAATCAGCCCCCCAATTACTGATTGATTTTAATGATAGCGCGAGCTATCTTCCCTCTGACCATTGCCCTCTTCGGTCAGAGGGATTTTTTTGTGCTGACTGCTGAAAACGAACTTATGTTCGCTTGTTGATGTTATAATGTTGATATGGCAGAATTCTTAATAACAACTGATTTAAGGAAAATATTACACGTTGACATTGATGCTTTTTATGCGCAAGTAGAAATGCGGGATAATCCTGAGCTGCGCAATCGGCCACTAATAATTTCGCGTGATCCTGCAGAAACAGGTGGACGTGGTGTGGTCGCGACGGCTAATTATGTTGCACGAGCGCTAGGTGTGCACTCTGCCATGAGTGCAGTTGAAGCACGGCAGTTAGCGCCAGAGGGCGTCTTTCTATCGCCAAATTTCAAAAAATATAGGCAAGTATCAAAAACGATTCATCACATTTTTCACACGTTTACCGAAAAAATTGAACCCGTTGCACTTGATGAGGCTTATTTAGATATGACAGATTCACACTTGTCTGGGGCGAGTATAGCCGCACAAATTAGACATCAAATTTTAAAAGAAACGGGTTTGACCAGTTCAATAGGTATTTCACACAATAAGTTACTTGCTAAGCTAGGATCCGAGTTTAACAAACCAAATGGTGTCACGGTTATTACACACGATAACATGTTGTCCTTTTTAGCTGAACTACCGATAGGCGACTTTCGTGGGGTAGGTGCGAAGACAAAAGCAAAATTTTCAGCGTTAAAAGTTGAAAATGGATTACAATTACGTCAATTACCTAAAGAAACACTGAGAGGATTGTTTGGTAAGATGGGTGAGAACTTATACTGGCAAACACGAGGCGTGCATTTTGGGGAAGTGCAGTGGCAACGTCAGCAACAGTCAGTGGGAAAAGAAGCTACTTTTAGGTATTTTATCCACAATGAAATTGATGTCCATAAAGCCTTTAAGCAACTAGCCAATGAGATGATAGCCGCTTTAAAAGTAAAACAATTAACCGGACGTACATTAAATATCAAAATAAGAGATGATGCATTTAATACAATTACGCGTGCGATCACTAGAGAAACACCATGGCCATTATCTGAAACACTCATAACACAAACGGCTCAGAGTGTGTTTGAGGAAGTTATTCAAACACCTTTTTCAGTAAGGTTGCTGGGCTTGTCTATTAGTAACTTACAATCGAGTACATTTGAAGAAATGACATTGTTTTAAACATGGTATACTTATTGAAGGCGTAATGAAGCAGATAAATGATTACGATTCAGAAAGACGAATTAATGGCACGAATTGAAGAAGAAATTTTAACACAAATTAAACGATATGATACGGTTATTATTCATCGGCATCAACGACCAGATCCTGATGCGTATGGCTCACAATTAGGATTAAAGGCTATTTTACAAGCTAGTTTTCCGAAAAAGAAAATTTATGCAGTTGGTAAGGCCGTAGCAGGCTTGTCATGGATGTCACAGGATGAAATATTTATGGATGACATACCTGATAAGGCATATAACAATGCGTTAGTAATCATGGTTGATACAGCAAATGCACCTCGAATTGATGATCAACGGTGGCCTAATGGTTTAGAAACAATTAAAATTGACCACCATCCAAATGACGAACCTTATGGCGATTGGCAATGGGTAAAAGAAGGTCATTCGGCAACGAGTACCATGATTTACGAATTTTACGAAGTGTTGAAAGATCAAGGCTTGGTTATGAATGCCAAAGCCGCACGACTACTTTATACAGGTATTGTAGGTGACACTGGCCGCTTTATGTATAGCATGGATAAAGAAACATTCCGTGTTGTATCAGAGCTTTTTAATTATGATTTTGATTATGAGGCTGTTCTTTACAATATGACAACTATGACAGAGAATGCTGCCAAGTTATCAGGCTATGTACTGCAAAATTTGACGATTCTACCATCAGGGTTTGCTTATATCATTTTAACGAATGAACTAATTGCTTCATATAACTTACGTGACGCTGGAACGGCTTTTGTTGTGTCGTTGCCGTCAAAAATTGATCAGGTGAAAGCCTGGGCGATTTTCGAGGAGCAAGATGAGGGTAATTACCGAGTAAGATTACGTTCACGAACAATTGTGATTAATAAAATTGCTAACCAATTTGAAGGTGGTGGGCATGCAATGGCCTCAGGTGCATGGGCACAAACGACAAACGATATTACGCGCCTAGTCGACATGGTTGATGGGAAATTAATGGCAGAAAATCACATGACAGATAAAAGTAAATAACATGATATGTATTGAAAGCAGAGGAAATTAATGGCAGAAAAAGCAAACCAATTTGGACAATTTAATTTAAAATCAGACATTATTTCAGCACTAACAGCTATTGGTTTTATACAACCAACTGCAGTTCAGGCTAAATTAATCCCGGCCGTTTTACAAGGGCACGATGTTGTTGGCCAGTCGCAAACAGGTTCAGGTAAGACGCATACTTTTTTGATTCCAATTATTAATCAGTTGGAGCAAGGAAAGAATTACGTACAAGCGGTAATTACAACACCTTCGCGTGAACTTGCTGCACAAATTACAAAAGCGGCGAAGCAGTTTGCTGATAAGTTGCCTTACGAGGTAACAATTTCGGAATTTGTTGGTGGCACAGATAAGCTACGACAAGTTAAACAACTGGAAAATAATCAACCACAGATTATTATTGGGACACCAGGGCGTATAAAAGATTTAGTTTCTTCTGGTGCGCTAAAATTGCATGCAGTTAAAACATTAGTTGTTGATGAAGCGGACATGACATTGGATATGGGTTTCTTAAATGAAGTGGACTATATTGCAGGTGCTATGCCAGAAAAATTGCAAACGCTAGTTTTCAGTGCAACCATGCCAGAAAAACTCAAGCCGTTCTTAAAAAAATATTTGGATAATCCTAAATTCGAAGCAATTCCTGTTTCAACTGTTATTGCCGAAACAATCGACAACTGGTTGCTAGCTACAAAATCAAAAGATAAAAATGATGTCATTTATCAGATCCTAAGTATTAGCAATCCCTATTTAGCACTTGTTTTTGCCAACACAAAGGATCGCGCGAAAGAGATAGCTAGCAATTTACGTAGTAAAGGCTTAAAAGTCGCTGAGATTCATGGGGATATTGAGCCAAGAGAACGTCGACGTGTCATGAAAGCGATTCAAAACTTAGATTATCAATATGTTGTGGCAACTGATTTAGCAGCTCGAGGTATTGATATTGAAGGTGTATCGCATGTGATTAATGATGATATACCTGGTGAACTTGAATTCTTTGTTCACCGTGTTGGTCGTACAGGGCGCAATGGTATGCCAGGATTGGCAATTACCTTGTATGGACCAGATGAAGAAGATGAAGTAGTAGAGCTTGAATCATTGGGAATTGATTTTAAAGCAAAACAAATTAAAGATAATCAAATTATTGATGTTAAAGATCGTCGTGCACGTAAACAGCGTGTGGCAACGACTAAAAAGCTTGACCCAACAATGGTTGGCATGGTTAAAAAGAAAAAGAAAATTGTTAAACCAGGTTATAAGCGACGAATTAAATCAGCTATTCAACGTAAGAACCAAATGGATCGACGTATTTCTCAACGTGAAGAAATGCGTGCAGTGCGTAAGGCTAACAAAAAACGTGGTGACGCATAAAAACCTTGATAACGCTTGTTATCAAGGTTTTTTTACTGTTTTCTATCAGAACGTGCTAATGGCTTGAGAATATTTGATTCAATTAAGCTAACAACTTCAGGATTTTCTGGCAGGCTTGAATGCTGAGCATTGTCGCCGGAAACAGTAATTTGAGTATATGATTTAACAGCTTTTTGATAAATATATTTACCCGCAATCACACTTTGAACTGGTACGATACCGTCATCAGTATAATCTTCAGTGCCAGCAACAGAATACATGGTTAAATCTTTGGGTAGCTGATTGTTGCCACTAATGAGATCATTAAGCATTTCAGTTCGGCGTTGTAAGGAAGATTCTGAGAAATTAAAAGGTGTACCGAGCGTCATGAGTATTGGAATATTAAAATCATCGTCAGCATGGTATTTTTCTAAATAAATAGTCCAATCAAGACCACCATTAGAATGCCCAACTGCAGAGAATGTTTGAAAATGATAGCGATCTTGCAGGGTGTCTAGTGCTTTAGCTAACCATGATGCTTGCTTTTTAATGTGGTCATAACCATCTTGATTATCTTCAAAACCAATAACAATAAAAGGCTGTCGGTCATTGGCATTAATACTACCTAGAAAAGTTAATTGGCCACTAGTGCTGACCTGAACTTTGAGCACACTATGCGGCGCACCCTTGGCATTGATGGTGGCAAATAAATCATCAAATCGGTTAATCGTGGCCTCGGAACCTGGAACGAAAATCGTGGGCACCATTCGGGAATTTTGTATTTTGGCTTGGCTAGTTGTTGTTTTTGCAACCCAATGTTGGCCATAAAAACCTAATGCAATTATAAGCATCAGACTAACAGTTAAAATGAACTTATTTCTCATAAGAAACCCCCTCGGTCAAGCGATGAACAAATGGGCGGTAGATAACGATACTTAATATGACGACGGCAACGGTAACTAACGTTGAACGTATTGGCGTTGTACTGGCAATTGTTGGTAACAGTAGATTAGGAATATTCATTGGTGTTGGGTAAACAACGGGTTGAATGAAATGGGTGGCGATAGCAACATACCCAATGAGTTGACTAATAACTGAAACCAAAAGCATAGGCACTAACATGAGTGGCCTAAGAAATAGCGGAACGCCAGCGAGTAACAAAGTGTTATCATCAAACAGACTAGGGAACCAAGTGATGAGGCCTAATTTTTGGTGCTTCCTTGAGGTAGCGAATAACAGCAATAAACTAATGGCTAAAGTATTACCAATGCCACCAAATAGAGTGAAAGCACCGTAAGTACTGTATAGATTTTCGGGATACGGTAAGACTTTATGACCTGTGCTTAGGACGGCATCTAAATTAGCGATAACAGTATTTAAGGTTGTTTGATCATCAGTCAGTTCTGAAGGCAGTGCAAAGCCAAAAACGAACAGCAGGGGTGAAAGAATTGAAACAGCGAGCAAACCCCAGAAGGTGGTGAAAAATGTTTTAGACAGCAGGGCAGATATGGTAGTTTGAAAATGTGGGATGGCAATTAATTGCCGCAATAACCAACTCATTAAGATAATTAAGACGGCCCAGACTAAATAGCGATAGGCATAAGGTGACGTATCAGGATTGACCCATTTTTTTTGAAACCAGCAATAGGTTGTGACACTAAATAAGACAGTAACACTCATGAGTAAGTATTGCGTTGTATTATATGTAGGAATCTGATTTTTACCGACTAATAATAAATAAATGGCAATAAAATTCGTTAAGATGGGCAAACTGGTATTTGTAATACCTTTGGTTGTGAGGTAGTGTTGTGTGAGTGCAATAACAAAAATCATCACGATGGCAGCATCTAAGAAGGTTAACCCAATACGCATGTGGTTAGATATAACCTTTGTTATTGGCGGATAGTTGTCGACCATGCGACCGATAAAGTTATCAGGGGCAAAGATTAATCGAAATAGAAGATGCGCATAGACATCAATTACTAATATAGGTCTAAGTTGCTGTAACGCGGTCTTGACTGCCTGCATGGTTGCATGCTGATAGACAATATTATCCCAACGTTGTGATTGATTAACAAGCGTTTTAAGCATGGCATATCTCCGAATGATGTAATCTGTATTGTAATAATTTGCTACAAAACGAGCATGTTTGTGCTATAATTAATTCAATTGTGTTTTATAGTAGTTCCAAATATGTACTATGTTGATTATACATGAAATCACAGATACGGGGGTAACCTGAAATGATTAAACAATTTTTTCAACGTCCGGTTGTCAATTTTATTGCACGGACGCTGTTCTATTTTATTGTCATTCTAACGCTTGTGTACCTTTATAGTTATTCAGGTGTAGGTGGCGGTAAGTTTATTTATAACGAATTTTAATTTAGGAAAATAATATGATGATTAAAAATGTCATTGAAACAATTGATAGTTTCGCTGAAACACAGGGGGATACAATTGCTTATGATGAATTAGGTGTACAACACACTTATGCACAACTGAAAGATGCCTCTGATGCTTTAGCAGCATTTATTGAGACGCAAGATATTGCTGAAAAGGCGCCGATTATGATTTATGGCGGTCAACAATTTGATATGATAGCTAGTTTTTTGGCTAGTGTGAAGTCAGGACACGCCTATGTGCCAGTTGATGTTAACTCAGCTGAAGAGCGTTTGACAGATATTATAGAGATTGGGCAACCAGCTTTGATAATTGCGGTAGATGATTTGCCTATTACAGTTACTAAGGTGCCGGTAGTTAAAAAAGAAGCATTGCGCGCAATTTTTGAAGCCAAAACATCGTTTACATTGAGTCAGCCAGTTAGTGGCGATGACAATTTCTATATTATTTTCACTTCTGGGACAACTGGTAAGCCGAAAGGCGTTCAGATTTCACATGATAATTTGTTGAGTTTTTCAAATTGGATGTTGGGGGATGACTTCGCTTGGGAATCTGGTAGCAATGTCTTGTCACAACCGCCATATTCTTTTGACTTATCGGTTATGGATTGGGTGCCGGCTTTATTGTCGCATGGGACATTAAAAGCTTTGCCTAAACAAACGGCTGATGATTTTAAATCACTATTTAAGACATTGCCAACGTTGAATTTGCATAAGTGGGTCTCAACACCATCTTTTGCCGACGTTGCGTTATTAGATCCAGAATTTAAGCAATCAGTACATCCCAATTTAAGCGCTTTCTTCTTCTGTGGTGAGGTATTGACCAAAACAACTGCTGAGAAACTGCTAGCACGTTTTCCCGATGCGCATATCTATAATACTTATGGCCCTACTGAAGCCACTGTTGCGGTAACTAGCATACCAATTACTCAGGCTGTCATCGCTAACAACAACAAGATGCCAATCGGCTATGTCAAAGCTGACACTGAGATTGTTATTCAAGATGCTGATGGCGAGATGGTTGCCGATGGTGAGCCAGGTGAAATTATTATTGTTGGGCCATCGGTATCAAAGGGTTATCTCAATAATCCTGAAAAGACAGCGGCAGCGTTTACTACAGTTAACGGCCAACAAGCCTATCGTACTGGTGACTTAGCTATTCGTGATAAGGATGGTTTATTACACTATAAGGGCCGTAGTGATTTTCAAATTAAATTACATGGCTTCAGAATTGAATTAGAAGAAGTTGCTCAGCAATTACAGCAAAGTCAGTGGGTGGAACAGGCTGTTGCCATCCCTAGGTATGATGCCGATGGTAAAGTAAAACAATTATTAGCAATTATTGTTGCAAAAGATAATGACTTTGAAAAACCTATTCTACTGACCAATGCAATCAAGGCGGAGTTGGAAAATATTATGATGCCATATATGGTACCAAGCCGCTTCATGTATCGCGAAAGTCTGCCATTGACGCCGAATGGTAAGATTGATTTGAAAGGGTTGATTGCTGAGGTGAATGGCAATGCTTAATTTACAACCCTATGCTGATCCAAAATATTTTGTGATTTTACTACTAGCACTTGCACCGCTTACTATTGGCTTATACTTTGGCAAGCGTTTTGCTTGGTATGAAGTCATCGTGTCGTTTGCGTTTATTTTCCTAATGTTCAATGGCAAGAAATACCATGAAGGCTATGCTATTATCGGGTTCATGATATGGCAGTGGCTACTTGTTTGGGGCTATACGCTATATCGAAAGAAAGCCAATAATACGGTCGTATTTTACGTCGTAACATTACTCGCGATATTGCCGTTATTCTTGGTTAAACTGTCTGCACCAACACACTGGACACATGTGGCCACGTTGTTAGGTTTTCTAGGTATTTCGTATTTAACATTTCGTTCAGTTGGTATGATTTTAGAGACGCGTGATGGCTCAATTAAAGAATTTAATCCTTGGTTATTTTTACGTTTTATGCTCTTTATGCCAACTATTTCGTCAGGACCAATTGACCGATATCGCCGTTTTATAGCAGATGTGACTTCGGTACCAGATCGTGACAAGTATCTAAAAATGTTAGAAAAGGCTGTTTGGTATTTCTTCCTCGGTTTTTTGTATAATTTTGTTATATCGGCCTATTTTTTCCAGAGTTTTGTTTTACCTCAGGTTAAAAGTTTGGCAATTGAATCGGCCAGTGTACATGGTGGCTTAACATGGTGGTTAGTGCCAGTGATGTACGCTTCAGGTTTGAATTTGTTCTTCAACTTTGCCGGCTATTCATTATTTGCTGTTGCAACAAGTTATGTTATGGGTATTGAAGTCCCTATGAACTTTAATAAGCCATTTTTGTCAAAAAACTTGAAAGAATTCTGGAATCGTTGGCACATGACTTTGTCATTCTGGTTCCGTGATTATATTTTCATGCGATTTGTTTTTCTCATTATGAAGAAAAAATGGATTAAAAGCCGTGTAACAACCTCGAATTTAGCATACATTTTTAATATGTTAGTGATGGGATTTTGGCACGGCTTACACTGGTATTATATTGTTTATGGCTTATTCCATGGCGTCGGATTAGTGATTAATGATGCATGGCTGCGTTATAAGAAGAAACACAATGTACCGCACAACAAATTTACAGAAGCACTAGCCATTTTCATTACATTTAATGTGGTTATGGTAAGTTTCTTAATATTCAATGGTGATTTCTTAGACAAACTATGGTTTAAGTAAACGTATTTAAAAGAAAGAGGAAATAACAATGGCAGTAAAAGAAGAAGTAGTTGAAATTTTAAATACAATTATTGGTGAAGATATTTCAGATCAAATGGACGATGACTTTTTTGAAAGTGGTCTGCTTGACTCAATGTCAACAGTTGAGTTGTTACTTGATCTTGAAAGTAAGTTCAATATTCAAGCACCTGTATCAGAGTTTAACCGTGACGAATGGAACACGCCCAATAAAGTGATTGCTAAAGTTGAATCATTAATCGGGTAAATCGCATGAAAAAACGAGGATTATGGTGGATTTTTGGACCGGTAATCATTGCGTTTGTATTAATTGGCGCACTTTTTTTGGCACCGTTTTCCTTAAATCACATCACACAAAATGATATCCGTGAAGCATCTGTTTCGTTTTCGAAAAATGTGTTCAAGGGTGAAGCGATTAAAACTGCAGCGTTTAATGATAAATCTAAACGATATGTGCCTTTTTTTGGCTCGAGTGAGTTGCTACGTTTAGATACGATGCACCCATCTATGCTTGCTGAAAAATATCATCGTAATTATCAACCTTTTTTACTAGGACAAGCTGGCACAGAAGCACTAACGCATTATCTAAGTATGCAAGAAATGCCCAATGGTTTGCATAAAAAACAAGCTGTATTTATTATTTCACAGCAATGGTTTACGAAAAAAAATTCTAAAGTTTCTTTTTCTGAATTTTATTCACCGTTACAAACGGCTAATTGGTTGCAACGAATTGATCGTATTACACCCACTGACCGTTTCATAGCAGATCGTTTACTACGTGAAAAGCAAGTCAAAAATAATGCCGTTTATAACCGTCTAGTAACAAAAATTAGTAATAACCAACCACTATCAAACGCCGATAAAAATATATTAAGCGTTCGGCATCGTATGTTATTACGGGAAGATCAATTATTTTCTAATTTCTCAGCATCTAATAATTGGAAAAATCGTGTCAAGCCCGCTATTGGTCGCTTACCCGATAAGGATGATGCAGCAACACTGCTAAGCGAAGCGACAAAATTAGGTGAGCAAGAGACAACAAACAATAATTTTCAAATTAAGAATTCATTTTATAAATACCGTATTAAACTTAATTTGAAAAGATTAAAAAATTCACAACGCAATTTTGACTATCGTGAATCCGAAGAATATTCTGATTTGCAAGCTGTATTAGCTGAGTTTGCTAAGCAGCATACAGATGTGTTATTTATCATCCAACCAGTTAATCAACGTTGGACCGATTATACAGGTTTGCGTAAAGAAATGTATTATCAAAGTGTCGATAAAGTTAAAAAACAGTTAACTTCTCAAGGCTTTAATAATATTGCAGACTTTTCACGTGATGGGGGTCAAAATTATTTCATGCAAGATACGATTCATCTTGGTTGGAATGGTTGGGTAGCAGCAGATCAAAAAATCAACCCATTTTTGACAAAGGGTTATCAGCCAGTTAATTACCATATTAACAATAACTATCTTTCAACGCGTTGGCAAAATCTTTCGCCAACACCTGAAAATTTGAAATCGTTTAAATAAAAAAGATGTGCCACTTTTGGGGCACATCTTTTTTTGTTATGAGAAAGGTGATTGCGAATCTTTATTGGTGTTTGTTGGAAAGTTAAAAGGGTCAATTTCTTCTTCACTAGATAGTGCACTCAAGCTGGTTCGTTCTTCTGCAGGTGATATGACATCATCGAATTTAAATGCCAGTAGTGAGTCAGTAATTGATTGTTCCCTCGATATATCACCATCATCGCGCAGTTCAACTAATTTTGCGTGCTCAACGCTAGCGTGCGTCTTTTTGAGAAATGATTCGCGAGCGGCAACGCGTTGTTTAATATCAGAAACGTCAACAGTTTCATTTAGATCAGTGACGACTTCAAAGCTGACACCGATATTTTTTTTCATGATTTTGAAAGTTGCTTCAGCAATGGCGCCTGTTTGTACTTCAAGTTGTTGTGCTAAAAATCCTGCCTCGAGACTGAAGTCAGCTGTTTTGTCGCGTGCTAAACGTTGCTGTACTAAATCACCTGTGAGGGACCAGCGTTGATTTTTACTATCTTGAGAGGCAATTTCTAAATCTCCAAAACCAGCATTTTTAAAAAAATCTACAACTGAGGCAAGTGCATCTGTTGGGAATTGACGAGCAATTTCTTTACCGGCCCAGTAGAGAATGTGTGGATAATCCTCTTGCAGTAAATTTTTAAGTAAGCCGTCACGTAAGAGTGTTAGAGCAAAACTGTTAACTTGAAAATTTGTTTGTAAAATTTTATCGTAATCGTTGATATTCATGAACTTGTTTGACCTTTCAGACTTTTATTATACCAAACTTTACGGCCTAAAAGCTTGCATTCTTTGCATTTAAAGGCATAATTATAGATATGAATAAAAATAATCCAATCGGTTTTGTTGATTCTGGTGTTGGTGGTCTAACAGTTATCAAAGAAGCTCAGAAACAACTACCCAACGAACAATTTATCTTTATTGGTGATACAGCACGAATGCCTTATGGCCCACGGCCTACTGAAGAGGTTGTGCGTTATACCTTTCAAATGGCAAATTACCTCGTCGAGCAAAAGCATATTAAGTTGCTGGTTATTGCTTGTAATACTGCAACAGCACGCGTATTGTCTCAGTTACAGAGGACATTAGCTATTCCTGTCATTGGGGTTATTCAACCAGGTGCTTGGGCTGCCACTAAAACAACTAAAAATAATCGCATAGGCATTATTGCAACACAGGGAACTGTCGATTCCGGTGCCTATGATAATGAGATTCACGCTTTTCGTGATGACGTTCAGATAACGTCACAAGCTGAGCCTGAATTTGTTCAGTTAGTTGAGTCGAATAAATACCACGAGGCAGCAACGGGGAATATCGTTAGTCAGCATCTTGAACATATGAAGAGCCAAGATGTTGATACGTTGATACTTGGATGTACACACTTTCCATTATTAGCGCCTTTTATTGAATCGGCCATGGGGCCACAGGTTACTCTAATAGATGCTGGACGTGAGACCGTTCGCGTGATTCAAGAAGCCTTGCTTATGCATGATTTATATACAAGTGTCGCACATTCACATAGTAAAGATATTTACTATACAACAGGGAATACAGCAAATTTTCGTATCATAGCGACCGATTGGTTAGATTTACCAGACGCTTTAGATGTACGACACCTTAATATAGTAGAAAACGATAGGCAACAATATTTGGAGGAACAAGATGGCAAGACTAATTTTAGCCAGTAACAATGCGCACAAAATTAGTGAGCTAAAGGCAATGTTGGCAATGTTGCATATTGAACTCACTGTTGTGCCATTGAACGAATTAGACAGTAACATACCAGAAATAGTCGAGAATGGGAAAACTTTTGAGGAAAATGCCACGATAAAAGTTCAGACTATTGCCAAAGTGGCACCCAATGATTATATTTTGGCTGATGATTCTGGTTTGTCTGTTGATGCCTTAGCCGGTCAACCAGGAGTTTATTCGGCGCGCTATGCGGGCGATCATGATGATGAAGCAAATATCGATAAAGTGTTGACAAAATTATCTGGTGAAAAGAATCGTACAGCACATTTTAATAGTGTGCTAGTGTTGATTGATAATCACGGCCGTCGGTTAGTTGCTAATGGTCAAGTTGATGGACAAATTACCACAGGGCGTCGTGGTAATAACGGTTTTGGGTATGATCCCATTTTCTTTGTACCCCAATTTGATAAAACTTTTGCTGAACTGACTGCTGAAGAAAAAAATCATGTTAGTCATCGAGGGTTGGCGCTCAAGTCTTTGGGACAGCAACTACCAGATTGGTTGAAAGGATAGGATAAATGACGAAGTTTCTTATTGTATCGGATACGCATGGTGATCGAGATATACTCGTTGATATTTTTAATCATTGGCAGTCAAATGTTGCAGCTGTTTTTTATAATGGTGATTCAGAGTTATCAGCCAATGACAATGTATTTGACGGCGTCTCAACTGTGATTGGTAATATGGATAACGACGATGATTTTGTTGCAGCACGGGTTACAACTATTGCGGGCACGACTTTTTCTCAGACACACGGGCATTTATATAATGTACGTTCGTTGGATTCTTGGGCTAATTTAACCGTGATGAACCAACTTGCTAAGGAAGCGAAAGCGCAAATTGTGTTGTTTGGTCATACACATATCGATGGCGTGGCAATGTTTGACGATAAATTATTTATTAATCCAGGTTCGATTAGTTTGCCAAAGGGGCCACATACGGCTATTGGTGGCACTTATGCAGTATTAACAGTGTCCGATACAGCGTACTCTGTGGCATTTTATAATCGGCAGCATGAGGAAATTCCTGCATTAACGCAATCGTTCAATCGCTAATGGCTGAATCCTGAATAAACGTGATAAAATTGTAACTATGGGAAATCAACAAGAACCACAATTTAACCAATGGTATGATGAAAATACTGAAGTAGATAGCTTGTTACGTCATGCTGCCACCAATGAGGCGGAACAGCATGATGAACTGTCGCTGAGACCCCAGTTTTTGCGTGAATATATTGGGCAAGCTGCCTTGAAAGAGGAACTGTCTGTTTATATTTCTGCGGCCAAGCAGCGTGAAGAGGCACTTGACCATGTCTTATTATTTGGACCACCAGGGCTAGGGAAGACTACGCTGGCTATGATCATTGCTAACGAGATGGGGGTTCATATTAAAACCACCTTGGGGCCAGCAATTGAGAAACCAGGCGACCTAGTGGCGTTGTTAAATGAATTAGAACCAGGTGATATTTTATTTATTGATGAAATTCATCGCTTACCAACAAACGTTGAAGAAATTATGTATTCTGCCATGGAGGATTATTTTGTAGACATTATGGTTGGACAAGGACCGACAGCGCGTGCCGTGCATTTTCCTCTGCCACCTTTTACTCTCATCGGCGCAACAACACGTCCAGGTATGTTATCTAAGCCATTGCGCGATCGTTTTGGGATTATGAGTGCGATGTCATATTATACGCCAGAGGAACTACAAGAAATCGTTGTCAGGTCATCTGATATCTTTAAGGCGCCCATTAAACCGGAAGGGGCTTACGAAATTGCTTTGCGTTCACGCGGAACACCAAGAATTGCTAACCGGCTGTTAAAACGCGTGCGTGATTTTGCGCAAGTCCAAGGGAAAGCAGCCATTGATCGGGTAATTGTTGATATTGCCTTAGATAAGTTGCGTGTTGATAATCGTGGTCTAGATGAAACAGATCATAAATTATTAGATACAATGATTACGTACTATCAAGGTGGTCCGGTTGGCTTAAATACGCTTGCTGCTAATATTGGTGAGGAAGCAGAGACGCTTGAATCCATGGTTGAACCTTACTTATTACAAATTGGTTTTTTACAGCGCACACCAAGGGGACGAGTTGTTACTGAAGCAGCTTATGCGCATCTCAATATCCCGTACCAAAGGAAAATGTAATGGACTATATTATCTCTGATACGCATTTCAATCATGAAAAAATTCTTTATTTTGATAAATCACGTGTAGAATCATTAAAATTATTGGGAATAGCACCTACTATTTCAGAAATGGATCGCTATTTAGAAAAAATTTGGAATGATACAGTGACTGATGAAGACACTGTATATTTTTTGGGTGATTTGGGGATGTTTCGCAAAAAGCAAGATTTTGTGGCACAACTGGCTCGCCTGCGGGGTAAAAAAATATTATTTAAGGGTAATCATGATCATACTGATCAGCTGAAAGCAGCGTATAAAGCGCCGGAGGCTCAAGTCATTGAAGTTGTTGAGACAGCAAAATCACTCAAGATTGATGGTCGGCAAGTTTGGTTGAGTCACTACGCTGTTGATTTACCATACCCATTATTATCACTTCATGGGCACATTCATGAAGCAGAATATCAGCGTGATAATATGATTAATTTATCACTTGACTCAGCCTATATGCAAACAAGGGTATTTGGACAGCCTATTAGTTTTGAGGCGCTTAGTCCGTTACTATCACAACGTATTGCAGCAATTTCAGAAACCTATCAAATAGAATCTGAGAATAAACGTTATGATCGTTTGGTTGAGCGTGCATTTGATGAGAAAATCACCATCAACAAACCAACAGCAACACAACGTCATGAATTAGCACTGCTCGTTGATTATCTGAATAAAAATGATTTAACTTATGCGACTGTTCTAAAACAGTTTAATATTCCAAATGATAATAAAGTGTTATCCGAAAAAGAAAAAGAGAAAGTGAACTTGACAGGGTTTGAATTTGAAAAGCAAACTGGTATGTCAGGTAATACAGGTATAAAAGATGACTGATGAGAAACATTACCAATTGGCGGACTTTGATTATGATTTGCCAGAAGCATTAATTGCGCAAACACCTTTAAAGCAGCGTGATGCTTCACGTTTACTGGTACTAGATGCTGATACAGGCGCTTATCAAGACAAGCATTTTTACGACATTTTAGATTACGTGAATCCTGGTGATGCCATTGTCATGAATAACTCACGTGTTTTGCCAGCAAGATTACATGGCATACGTCCAGAAACTGGTGGACATGCTGAAGTCCTGCTATTACGCCAAGATCATGGGGATGTATGGGAGACATTGGTGCGACCAGCCAAGAAATCACCTGTTGGTTCGACTATTGTGTTTGGTGATGATGTGACACAGCCAATCATGACAGCAACGGTTGTCGGCGAGCTAGAACATGGTGGTCGATATGTCGAATTCCATTATGATGGCATTTTTATGGCGCTATTAGATAAATTAGGTGAGATGCCACTACCGCCTTATATTAAAGAGAAGTTGGCTGACCAAGAACGCTATCAAACGGTCTATTCGAAAGTTGATGGTTCAGCTGCAGCGCCAACAGCTGGATTACATTGGACACCTGAGTTGCTTAATCAAGTCCGGGCTAAAGGAGTTAAAACAGTTGAATTAACGCTTCATGTGGGGCTAGGCACTTTCCGACCGGTAGAGGAAGAAAATATTGAAGACCACAAAATGCATTCAGAGTTCTATCAATTAAGCCAAGATGCAGCGGATACATTAAACCAGGTACGTGAAAATGGCGGACGCATTATTGCCACGGGGACAACATCTATTCGTACTTTGGAAACAATTGGGTCAAAATTTGAGGGCAAATTGCAAGCAGATTCAGGCTGGACAGATATTTTCATTAAGCCAGGGTACAAGTGGACAACTGTTGATGCATTTATTACTAATTTCCATTTGCCAAAGTCAACTTTGGTTATGTTGGTTGCTGCGTTTACGGGTCGTGACAATATTCTAAATGCCTATCAACATGCTGTTGCTGAACAATATCGTTTCTTTAGTTTCGGGGATGCGATGTTTATTAAGCGCGACAAATAATTTTACAGTGGCTTAAAGAGCACATGTCTACATGAGGAGAGACACGATGTATGAATATATTAATGGCTTGATTACAAACATTTATCCCGCTTATCTAGTGATTGCTGATCGCAGTGGTGTTGGTTACAAATTATTCGTAGCCAACCCATATCGCTTTGAACAAAATGTTGAATCTCACGTCTATGTTGAACAAATTGTTCGTGAAAATGAAATGACATTATACGGGTTTATAGACGAAAACGAAAAATATTTGTTTAATAAACTGCTCAATGTTTCTGGTATTGGACCTAAAAGCGCCTTAGCTATCTTAGCAAGTGATGATGCTGCAGGATTAGTAACAGCTGTGGCCAATGATGATGCATCTTATTTAACACAATTTCCTGGCGTGGGTAAAAAGACAGCCCAACAAATTGTGTTGGATTTGAAGGGAAAGTTAGATGATTTGGCATTATCAGCAGGTATGACGGTAGAAACAGTCCCTACAACTGATAATCAGGCATTGGCTGATGCTTTGGCAGCACTGGAATCGTTGGGGTATAGTGCGAAAGACGTCGCTAAATTACAGACAGTTTTGGCTAATCAAAAGGATACAACAGACGGGTATATTCGCTCAGCGTTGAAGTTTTTGGTGAAATAATATAAAAAACACATGACCAGATGGCCATGTGTTTTTTATTAACGAATTGTTTTCAAAGCATCATTAATTTGATTTAAAATAATAGTTTGATTTTCTGGTATTTCCAAATCGTATGTCTGGAGATCTACTTTTATTTTTGGTGAGGCATCATAATTGTCAAACCACTCACGGTAAGCTGACCAAATGCGGAAATAGTATTGACGTAAGTCGTCATTATTGTCGAATTGTTCGTAATCGCGGCCACGTTTTTTGATACGATAAAGAATGGTCTCAAAATCTGTTTCAGCATAAACTAACAAATCAGGTGACTTTTTAGGTAATTTTTGCAGTTCGGACATCATATTATTTAATAACTGTGTATAAACTGACATTTCAGCATCTGTAATATTACCATCTTTGTGGTTCTCAGATGTAAATAATGCGTCTTCATAAATCGAACGATCTAAAACATTATTATCATCTGCTAATGCCTGCTTAATCATATCAAATCGACGATTTAAGAAGTAAATCTGTAATAAAAAACCGTATTGCTTTGGATCAGAATAATAAAGTGGCAAAACCGGATTATCACCAACCGGTTCATAAAATGCTTTTGTGCCAAAATTTTCAGCGATTAAACTTGTTAATGTTGTTTTACCAACGCCAATCATACCTGCGGTAATAATCACCATGACGACCTCCAATATTTTAGTAGCTTAATAACTATACAAAAAAACCGTCCAAACAACAAGTACGGTTGTCGGACGGTTTTAAGTCAAAAAGCGAACATTAAGCTTTTTTCTGTGCTTCAAGCAAGTCACGGATTTCAGCTAATACTTCTAATTCTGGATTGGCTTTAACTTCTTCTTTTTTGTTTGTACGCAGGATACGATTAACAAATTTCACCAAGAGAAAGACGACAAAGGCAGTAATTAAGAAGTTAATGACGTCATTCAAAAAAGCACCATATTTGAATGTTAATTCCTTAGTAACGACTAATTTTAAGTTTTGAAGATCTGAGGTGCCACCGGTGAAAAATGTGATAATAGGACTGATTAAGTTATTGGTTAATGACTTGACAATACCAGTGAAAGCACCACCGATAATGACACCAACGGCTAAATCAAGCACGTTGCCGCGCATGATAAATGTATTGAATTCTGATAACATACTAAAATATCCCCTTATATGAGCCTTGATATCAGGCTACATACTTCCTTTCCTTACTGAATACTAACTTCTATTTTACCTAACAATTAGCTAATTACCAAATTAAGCCGTTGAATTTAGGCGTTTTTTAGCTAATTTGAGATTAACTTAAAGTTTGTTATATCACAAGAATTGATAATGACCGTCTTTCTCATGAAAGAAACCGCTAACCATGATAAAATAAACGTAATTGTTTTGAAGGAGATTTGTTATGACTGAAAAAGATCAATTAACACTATGGCATGAACAACTGATTGCCATTATTAAAGATATTAATACGCCACATACACTTGGCGGTATTACAAATGACGCTAACCGTGCGCATGATTCGCGCTTAGCACGACGGGCATTAGATAATTTAATTGTGTTGAGTGAAGAAATCAATGCTAAACGACAATAAGTAATCATGGGGGCCTGGGGGGCAATATGATATCTAAATATGCACAATATTTACCAAAACGTGCGAAAATCGTCTGGGTGTTGGACGATTTAATAGGGATGCTAGTGTTGAGCCTAGCGTTATTAGTCCTTAATTTATGCTTAGGGACGCAGTGGCCAAGTACCATTATCATGGTTTTAAATATAATGTTAATTGTGATTATTGGTTTGGTCATTGGTCATCTATTACTGATACCGTACTATTATCGTTTTCACCGTTATGCTTTAGATGATACAGCTATTTTAATTTATAAAGGCTTTTTTCTTAGAAAAACAGAAGCGATACCACTTAATCGTATTCAAAATGTTGATACGACTCAGGGGCCATTACTTCAGTTTTTTCATTTAAAGAGACTGGTTATTGTGACAGCGGCACATAGTTTTTCGATTGCAGCAGTTGATGAGCAAGTTGCGCAAACATTGCGTGAACGATTGATTTTAGCGGCAAGACAAGCGCGTGAGGTTAATAATGATGACTAAATCTGCTCATCAACCTGTTGTTGCTGTTATTGCCGAAATCATTATGACAGTACGAGAATTCTTTTTTGTCGTGTTGTTTTTGTTTTTTGGTCACACGCGTAGTATGACGAGTCGCTTAATCGTCATTGTTGGCTTAATCTTGTTAGCAATACTTTTTGGTGTTTTACGATGGTGGTTTTTTACATATGACATGACACCTCATGAAATAACACTCAAAAAAGGGGTGTTCATTAGAAAATATGTACATATGCCTTTCGAGCGAATACAGACGATTACACGTACACAACCATTTTATTTTCAGCCATTTGATGTTTATCGGGTAAGTATCGAGACATCTGGCAAAAAAGATGATCGTTTAGTTTTTAGTGCGTTACGCTTAACTCAAATTGAAGTGATCGAGCAATATCGTCAGCAATCACAAACGAAAACAACTGAGTCAAAGGAAGTACCAAAGGCCGATCATGTTTACCATATCCAGACATCTGAACTTGTCGTGTTTGCTTTGACATCATTAGGGAGTTTGGGCATTTTTGGTGCCTTAGCAACAGTCATTTCTGAATTGAGTATGCATATGCCACAGGATTTAGTGGCAAAGTTTGATCACTGGTTTTCAGGTCAAACGTTTGCAGGGTATATCATGATTTTGGCTGTCATCTTAATTGTCAGTTTAGTCATTGCCTTTGCACGAATATATAACCGCTATTATCACTTTACATTGACACGATTTGGCGTTCATCTAGCCATCACACAAGGTTTATTGACTAAAAAAGAAATACAGTTGCGCTTATCGCGTATTCAAGCCGTACACTACGAGCAATCTTTATTAAGACGTTGGGTAAACCTCGCAACAATCAATGTCTTGTTAGCTTCATCAGGCCGAGGGGATAAAGAGAAACAGGATAAAACGACGATTATACCTGTTGTTAGTAGTTCAAAAGCGTATCATGTGTTGTCTGATTTCTTACCTAGTTATCGGTTGATTACACCAAAAAAGGCTATTGGTATTGACCATGCTATGTTTTATGAGCTACGTTATGAGGTGCTCATGAGCCTAATCTATTTAACTTTGCCGACTGTGATTTATTTTGGTTGCGCTTATGTCTGGCATTGGCCGACAATTTATAGTGTCATTGGTATTTTCATATTGTCTGTTTTAATAATTTATGTCATGATATGTGCGGCTGTTCGCATGACAGACCAGCGATTAGTCATTGAACAAGAAACATTAACTCTTCAAACATCTCAATGGCTGACCAAACATGTGTATACAATTCCTCGTGACAAGATTCAGGGGGCGAAAGCAACGCAAAGTTACTTTATGATTAAGTCACAAACACAACATCTTCGCGTTATAATTCGGAATGGCGATGGGGCTAAAATGATTGACATGCGTTATTTACCAGAAGCAGAAGTAGAAAGGATTATACGTTGGATAACACATGTCAAGTAAAAACCCTTGACATAAGACTGGTTTAGTGGGATACTATTAGTTGTAAATAAAGTGCAAAAAGCACAAAAGAAATTTGGAGGACATTAATATGTCAGTAAAAATCCGTTTGAAGCGTATGGGTGCTAAGAAGCGTCCTTTCTACCGTGTTGTTATCGCTGATTCACGTTCACCTCGTGATGGCCGTTTCATCGAAACAGTTGGAACATACAACCCAATTGCACAACCAGCAGAAATCAAGCTTGATGAAGCAAAGATTTTGACATGGTTGAGCAATGGTGCGCAACCATCAGATACTGCACGTAACTTGTTGAGCAATGCAGGTATTTTAGCAAAGTTTGCTGAAATGAAGGCTGCTAAGAAGTCAACTGCTGCAAAGCCTGCAGCATCAGCTACAAAGCCAACAGAAAAGAATACTGTTGCCGAAATCAAAGCTTATTTGGATGCTCAAGGCACTCAATATGCATCATCAGCTAAGAAAGCCGATTTGTTAGCATTGGTATAATTGATAATATTGTATGATTTGAAAGTGATAATTGCGCTAATTTGTTAGCATAGTTATCACTTTTTGTATGTAATATAATGCTGACGACTAAGTTTTGAGATGGTATAATGATGGTGTCCAAGTTTTGAAAGTGCTTTCTTTAACTTTGACATTATGGAGAAAACACATGTTAGCAAAACCTAAGCTGTTTTTAGATATGGATAATGTGCTTGTGGATACGTTGTCTGTTTTAAATACCCTTGATATGGCGCAATTCCAGGTAGATAAACCAGACCAAATTCCTGGTATTTTTCGTCATTTACCACCAATGCCCGACGCTGTTGAAAGCATTAATGTTTTGGTAGCAGATTTTGAGTTGTACATTTTATCAACTGCACCATGGCGTAATCCCAGTGCTTGGCAAGATAAACTTCTATGGTTGACAGATCATTTTGGGAATGATAATAATAGCCCTTTTTATAAGCGTGTTATTTTAACACATGATAAAGGAATCGTTCATAAGACCGGTGGTATTTTGTTGGATGATCGACCTTATCATGGTGCTAGTCAGTGGCAAGATAATACAGTGGATAGTTTATGGCTGCAGTATGGCTACGATACTAATCTTGTTTGGTCAAAAGACTTAGTTGCATACCTTCAAGCAGTTGCAGAATCGTATCAATTATCAGGCAAGTTACGAATGAGCGCTGAAAATATTGCAAAAGATAAGCATTATCAATTATTTGGGCACACAGAAACTTTTGAAAAAGCACCTTGGGAATAAACTATTAAAAAGCAATCAAGAATTGATTGCTTTTTTTGTGACATGTTATGACTATTTATGGCACAAAAAGCTTGCAAAAAATATTAAAAGCAGTTATTATTAAATCGTAAAGAAAGCGCTTACAAATAGTGAGGACAAACATGATTGTCGCAGAACGTAAGAAACAAATTTTAAAAATCATCCAAAAAAATCAATTTATTTCGCTACAAGAACTCAAAAAGGTAACAAAGACATCATTGTCTACGGTGCGTCGAGATTTGGATATTTTGGCTGCTGATGGGTTAGTACGTCGTGTACACGGTGGTGTTGAATGGATAGAGCCGAGCCGTGGTAGTTTACCGGTGAGTGAACGTTTATCACTGTATCAAGCAACGAAACAAAAAATTGCGCAACGCGCAGCACAACAATTACAAGGTGGTGAAATTATATTTCTTGATGCCGGCACAACGACAGGAGAACTTATTCCATATTTAGCAGATAAAAAACCTGCAGTTACAGTCGTCACGAATTCAGTCCATCATGCAGCCCAACTATCCGATTTGATGATACCCGTAATGATTATTGGTGGGCAAGTAAAGCAGACAACTGATGCGGTTATTGGCGCAGCAGCTGTTAATCAAATCAATCATATGTTATTTAATGTTAGTTTTGTTGGGGCCGATGGTCTGTCGGTCGAATTTGGCTTAACGACACCAGATTTAGAGGAAGCAGCAATAAAAAAAGCTGTTGTTGAGCGGTCACAGGTGAGCTATGTGTTGGCTGATAATAGCAAAATTGGAACGGCTGCCTTTGCAAAAGCAGTTGATTTAGAACGTGTTGTCTTAGTAACATCAGCTCTAACCAATCAGCAGTGGCAAGTATTAAGCCAAGCCATGACAGTAATAGATGCGGAGGAAAATAAATGATTTATACAGTCACCTTAAATCCTTCTTTGGATTATATTACGCGGCTAACACACCTTAAACTAGGCGAAACAAATCGCTCAGATTCGCAAATAATGTATCCCGGAGGTAAAGGTATTAATGTTAGCCGATTATTGGCACATCTAGCTATTGCTAACACGGCTTGGGGGTTTTTGGGTGGTTATACTGGTCAGCATCTGCAAGCTACCTTATCTGAATCGCATATTCACCAAAATTTTACAACAATTGCTGGCAATACACGTATTAATATTAAGATAAAAGCAGCTGAAGAAACCGAGATTAATGCTACAGGGCCTCATATTAGTGATGACGAAGTGGCGCTATTTCTCTCACATTTTGATGTATTAACAGCTCAAGATATTGTGATTTTATCAGGCAGTGTGCCTAAAAATTTAAATGATACAATTTATCAAAAAATGCTAGACAAAATTCAAGAGCGACAGGCAGCATTTGTTATCGATACCACAGGGGAACAATTACAATTAGCTTTACGCCGTCAACCATTATTGGTCAAACCTAACCGTGCAGAACTGGCACAGCTTTATCAGGTGCCACTTACGCAACCCAAAGAGGTTATACGTTGGGGACAGCAATTATTGAAAGATGGCGCAAGATATGCGATTGTTTCATTAGCAGGGGATGGAGCGATATTATTTACAACAACAGGGCAATATTTTGCACAACCGGTTGTCGGTAAAGTGGCAAACTCCGTTGGTGCTGGGGATTCAATGATTGCTGGCTTTGTTGGCACTTGGTTAACAACAGGAGATGTAATGGCAAGTTTTAGAATGGCGGTAGCTAGTGGGACAGCCACCGCATTCAGTGATGATATTGCAACGCAAGAAAAGATTAATGCAGTTTATGAACAAGTGATTGTCACACCATATGATATGTGAGGAAACATCATGAAAATTAGTGAATTGTTAGTACCCGAAGTAATGATTTTAGATTTAAAGGCAAAGACTAAACAAGCAGCTTTTGAAGAAATGATTAATCGGTTGTATGAAGCTGGTCGTATTACTGATAAAAAAGTATTTTTAGAAGGTATTTTGGCTCGTGAATCACAAACGACGACTGGTTTGGGTGATGGCATTGCGATGCCACATGCTAAAAATAGTGCCGTAAAAATGCCAACAGTTGCTTTTGCACGATCAACCGCTGGCGTAGACTATCAAGCTATGGATGGACAGCCAGTGCATTTGTTATTTATGATTGCTGTGCCAGCAAATGCTAATAATACCCATTTGGAGGCGCTAGCCAGCTTATCACGTTATCTGCTACAAGATGGCTTTATGGATAAACTCAAGCAGGCAACAACACCCGATGATGTGGTGAATTTATTTACAACTCAAGAAACGGCACCAAATACAGCACATGTTGAAGATGACGCCCCATATTTGGTAGCGGTTACTGCATGTACAACTGGCATTGCGCATACTTATATGGCTGAAGAAGCATTAAAAAAAGAAGCTGATAAGCTAGGTATTCGTATTAAAGTGGAAACAAATGGTGCTGGTGGCGTTGGAAATAAGTTAACCGACTCTGATATTGCGCATGCACAGGGTGTCATTATTGCCGCAGATAAAAAAGTCGAGATGGCACGTTTTGATGGAAAACCCTTGATTAATCGGCCTGTAGCCGATGGCATTCGCAAACCAGACGAGTTAATTGAATTAGCACTACGGCAAACTGCACCAATATATCATAGTCAAGAGGCCAAAACGACAAACTCTTCGGAAACAACACAATCCATTGGTAAAGCATTCTACCGTCATTTGATGAGTGGCGTCTCAAGTATGTTGCCATTCGTTATTGGCGGTGGTATTGCCATTGCATTTGCTTTTCTAATTGATCAAAGCTTAGGTGTGCCAAAAGATGCATTGTCTAGTTTAGGAACTTATCATCCAATTGCTGCTTTTTTTAAGCAGATTGGTGGGGCAGCCTTTGGCTTTATGTTACCAGTTCTTGCTGGATACATTGCTTATTCTATTGCTGAAAAGCCTGGACTCGTTGCTGGATTTGTTGCCGGTGCACTAGCTGCCAATGGTTATAATCTGTATAATGTTGGCCTTGATGTTAAGCATATGCCAATTCCATCAGGATTTCTAGGCGCGCTTGTCGGCGGTTTCTTAGCCGGCGGTATCATGTTATTACTAAAAAAACTTTTCCAAAGTTTGCCGAAATCTTTGGACGGCATTAAATCTATCTTGTTCTATCCGGTCTTAGGTGTCTTGTTAACTGGATTTGCGATGTTACTGATTAATATTCCAATGTCTGCAATCAACACAGGATTGAATCATTTTTTGTCAGGCTTAAGTGGAACCAACGCTGTTTTGCTAGGTATTATTCTTGGTGGCATGATGGCCATTGATATGGGTGGACCGGTTAATAAAGCGGCTTACGTGTTTGGTACTGGGACTTTAGCTGCAACAGTTGCTACTGGTGGGTCCAATATTATGGCCGCAGTGATGGCTGGTGGCATGGTGCCACCGTTGGCAGTCTTTGTGGCAACGCTAATTTTCAAGCAGAAATTTGATCAACAAGAACGACAAGCTGGTTTGACAAACATTGTGATGGGCCTGTCGTTTATCACTGAGGGTGCCATTCCCTTTGCAGCGGCAGACCCAGCACGCGCTATCCCAAGTTTTATGGTCGGTTCAGCAGTTGCTGGAGGGTTGGTTGGTTTGACTGGTATTAAATTATTAGCCCCACATGGTGGTATCTTTGTTATTGCACTAACGAGTTCACCATTACTTTACCTTGTGTTTATCGGCATTGGTGCCATTATTTCTGGTGTTGTTTTCGGTTTGTTGAAGAAGGGTTAATGGCATGTTAAGTAGAGATTATTGTTATACTATCAGATACTTTTCATGGTAAAATAATAACATGATTATTTACGACACAATGAAATTTAAGAATTGGCAGTTAACCCTTTTTAAAGATAACGATGCGATTGTCTTTATTAGTTTTGCTGATGATGGTGTTGGTGAATTTTCATTACAATATCCCCGCATGAAGCTTCAATACGCTAAAATACCAGAGTTGCGCTATTTTGAACAATATTTATCTGGTGAACGTGTTGATTTTAAAAGGCTTAATGTCGCTTACCTATCGGGAACCCCTTTTCAAATTAGTGTCTGGCATGCTTTGCACGAGATGGGCAAGGATGAAAAACTTACTTATCAGCAGTTAGCACAACGTGCTGGACAGCCAACAGCTATTCGAGCTGTGGCTAGTGCTGTCGGTAAAAATCCGTTAACTATTATTAACCCATGTCATCGTATACTACCAAAAAATGGTGGTGTTGGTCAGTATCGTTATGGGCAAGCATTAAAAAAATTACTCATCTCATTAGATGATAGTGAAACAACACAATACTTTTAAAATAAATTAATCATTTTTGTTTTGTAAGCTGAGTTTTTTTTAACCCAAACTTAAATGAAGCTAATTTATAAAAAACACGGTATTCTATCCGATAGAATATCGTGCTTTTGTTTCGTTACTGACTGCACAATGAAATCACTAGGCCTTACTATGACAGACGTTATAAGAAAAATAGACGGTTTTACTCACGCATTTGAGCATACTGTAAGGCAATACGTTTAAAAATATTTTTGAGATGACAATCATCTAAAATAGTTAATATTGTGTAGGCTTGATCAATTTTGTGTTGCTCATTTCTGTATAATCCGATTAAAAACAGCAACCAAACTTGGTGCGTTAAGCTATCCTCTAAAGGTATATCTTCTATTTTTTTGATAATCCATTCAATAATAATTGGCTTATTTTGGAGAAGACTCGTTTCAAAAAAACGGATAATAAGATTAGTAATATTATCCAGTTGGTTATATTGCACTGTCTCATAAATATATTGGCCTAGAATATCGGAGATATAGGGTCTAACTAGTGTGACCGGTAACATGTTTACTGTGCATTCTAGTAAATAGATGTCGTACAATTGCCAGCTAATGAGCTTATTGAAATAGTCAATCAATATATTTTGATCTGTTGTTGATGCGATTCTAAATTTAGTGTGATAGATAGTTGCTTTCAGCATTAAGATATCATGCTTATTGTTTAAAGTTAATGTCTTTCTCAATTTTAGTTCATTATACATGGCATATAAGCCGTCAATGTCATTATGAAGGTACTTATAATTTAATTTATTTCGAAAGTTAACGATATTAAAATCGATTTCAAAATTGTTAGAAAAATATTCATCGATGGTGATGTCTAGCTCTTTGCAAATAAAATAAATTGATTGTGCATTAGGTAGAATCTGGCCACTTTCAATTCTAGAAACCATAGCTTGTGAACCGATAAAGGCACCTAACTGTTTTTGAGATAAGTTTTTTAATTTTCGACGTTCTTTGATAATGTTTGTTTCTTTCCGCATAATAATCTGTCTCCATTGCTTTCAAAATAATAATAGTTAATTATTATCATGGAACAATCAATATTTTATTTATATTCACTATTGAATATCCTTTTTTGCATAAATCTCTAGAGCCGATTTTTTGGGTTATACAATGAATTGGTAAAGGTTAATCATTTTTACAAAACCATGGTGGTTTTTTATTTTTTCTAAAATTACCGAACTAGAGGAAGAGAAAAGGAGCAATAGTTGTGTGAGAGACATGAGGGTAATTTGTGACCGTAAAAAATTGTACAAATCGGGCAAAGTACTAGTAACAGCCGGTATTTTTGCTTTGATGATGTTTGGCGTCACAACTGCTAGTGTTAGTGCAAATACGATTGCAGTTGACACGAATCATAGCCGTACTTCAGCACAGATTAATAAGAGTGCCGTTGATAAGGTTAATGATGACAAGACTACTTTAGGAGCGGCAAAAGTAGTGGCAGTAGCCACAACGCCATCAACGACACCTGCAACGGATAAGGCAGTAGATACAACGTCATCGACGACACCTGCAGCAGATAAGGCAGTAGATACAACGTCATCAACGACACCTGCAACAGATAAGGCAGCAGATACAACGCCAACGACACCTGCAGCAGATAAGACAGTAGATACAACGTCATCAACGACACCTGCAACAGATAAGGCGGTAGATACGCCAGCCACACCTGCAGCAGATAAACTAGCAAATACGACGCCTGCAACGGACAAGGCAGTAGCCACAACGCCAGCGACGCCGGTAGCAAATAAAGCAGCAGACACGAGTAGTATTCATGATCAACCATTAGATACAAATGTGCCAACTGATAAATCAGCAAACCTCGTCTCGACAACACAAAAAAGTACGGATAATCAACAAGTTAAGTCTACAGAAACATCTCATCTTCAAGAAATCAACGGTAAAACCTATTTTCTTGATGACAATGGTCAAGTTAAAAAGAACTTCACCGCTATTATTGACGGTAAAGTTCTATACTTTGATAAAACATCCGGTGAATTGACCGCAAATGCACCGCAAGTTACTGAGGGATTAGTAAATATTGATAATGCACATAACGCGGCTCATGATCTCACAGCTAATAACTTCACAAATGTCGATGGTTACTTAACAGCTAACGGTTGGTATCGTCCTAAGGACATCTTAAAAAACGGAACGACCTGGACACCAACAACAGCAGAAGATTTTCGACCATTGCTCATGTCTTGGTGGCCGGATAAGAATACGCAGGTAGCTTATCTACAATATATGCAATCAGTTGGTATGCTACCTGACGATGTTAAAGTATCAAATGATGATAATATGAGCACATTGACTGATGCTGCTATGACTGTTCAAAAGAATATCGAATCGCGAATTGGTGTATCTGGAAAAACTGATTGGCTCAAGCAAGATATGAACAAACTGATTGATTCACAGGCAAATTGGAATATTGATAGTGAATCAAAGGGTAATGATCATTTACAGGGTGGGGCATTGTTATATGTGAATGATGACAAAACACCTAACGCGAACTCAGATTACCGTCTGTTAAACCGTACACCAACCAACCAAACCGGCCAAATTACTGATCCAAGTAAACAAGGTGGATATGAGATGTTATTAGCTAATGATGTTGATAATTCTAACCCTGTTGTACAAGCTGAGCAATTGAACTGGCTTCACTACATGATGAACATTGGTACTATAGCTCAGAACGACCCAACAGCTAATTTTGACGGTTATCGTGTTGATGCGGTTGATAACGTTGATGCCGATCTCTTACAAATTGCTGGTGATTACTTTAAAGCTGCATACGGTACTGGTAAAACTGAGGCAAACGCAAACAATCATATTTCGATCTTGGAAGATTGGGATAATAATGATTCTGCGTACATTAAAGCCCACGGGAATAACCAATTGACAATGGATTTTCCAGCACACTTGGCTTTGAAATACGCCTTGAACATGCCTCTTGCCGCACAAAGTGGCCTAGAACCGCTAATTAATACAAGTCTTGTTAAGCGTGGGAAAGATGCCACAGAAAATGAAGCACAACCAAACTATGCCTTTATCCGTGCCCATGATAGTGAGGTGCAGACCGTTATTGCACAAATTATTAAGGATAAAATTAACACAAAATCAGACGGCTTAACTGTAACACCAGATGAGATTAAGCAAGCTTTCACTATTTACAACGCCGATGAATTAAAAGCAGATAAGGAATATACAGCATACAATATTCCTGCTTCTTACGCTGTATTGTTGACAAACAAGGATACTGTGCCACGTGTTTATTATGGTGATCTATTTTCTGATGATGGACAGTATATGTCACAGAAGTCACCATACTATGACGCCATTACGTCACTTTTGAAAAGCCGTATCAAATATGTTGCTGGTGGTCAAAGTATGAATATGACGTACTTGCATGAGTGCTTTGATCCAGCAAAAAATGAGACAAAGCCACAAGGTGTCTTAACATCAGTACGTTACGGTAAAGGTGCGATGACAGCTGACGATTTGGGTAATAGTGACACACGTCAACAAGGTATTGGTTTGGTGATTAATAATAAGCCATTCTTGAATTTAAATGATGATGAACAAATTGTGCTCAATATGGGTGCTGCTCACAAAAATCAAGCTTACCGACCACTTATGTTGACAACAAAATCTGGTCTTCAAATTTACGATAAGGACGCCGGAGCGCCAGTTGTTTATACTAACGATGCTGGTCAACTTATTTTTAAGTCAGATATGGTCTATGGTGTCAGCAATCCACAGGTATCTGGTTATTTTGCTGCATGGGTACCAGTCGGTGCGAGTGACAGTCAAGATGCTAGAACACAAAGCAGCCAGTCAGAAACTAAGGATGGCGATGTCTATCATTCAAATGCTGCGCTTAATTCTAATGTGATTTATGAAGGCTTCTCGAATTTCCAAGCAATGCCTGAAAAGAATGATGACTTCACCAACGTAAAAATTGCTCAAAATGCTAAATTGTTTAAAGATTTAGGGATTACAAGCTTTGAATTAGCACCGCAATATCGTTCAAGTACAGATAATAGTTTTTTGGATTCGGTTATTCAAAACGGCTATGCCTTTACTGATCGATATGATGTTGGGTATAATACGCCAACAAAATATGGTACAGTTGATCAACTTCTAGATAGTCTAAGAGCATTACACGCACAAGGTATTCAGGCTATTAATGACTGGGTACCTGATCAAATTTATAATTTACCTGGTGAACAAATCGTCACCGCAGTTCGTACAAATGGTTCAGGTAAGTACGATTATGGTTCTGTGATTAATAACACGCTCTATGATTCACGAACAGTTGGGGGCGGCGAATACCAAGAAAAGTTTGGTGGCCTGTTCTTAGACCAGTTGAAAAAAGATTATCCTAGCTTGTTTGAAATTAAGCAGATATCAACAAATCAGCCGATGAATCCGGATGTTAAAATTAAGGAATGGTCTGCAAAGTACTTTAATGGTTCAAACATTCAAGGTCGTGGCGCTTGGTATGTACTTAAAGACTGGGCAACAAATCAATATTTCAATGTGTCTAGTGATAATGGATTTTTGCCTAAACAGTTACTGGGTGAAAAAACAAGCACCGGCTTTACAACAGAAAATGGTAAGACTTCTTTCTACTCAACAAGTGGTTATCAAGCTAAAGATACCTTTATTCAAGATGGGACAAATTGGTATTACTTTGATAATGCAGGCTATATGTTGACAGGTAAACAAAATATCCACGATAAAAATTATTATTTCTTACCTAATGGTGTGGAACTTCAAGATGCTTACCTTTTTGATGGTAATCAAGAATTTTACTATAATAAAGCTGGGGAACAAATTATGAACCAGTATTATCAAGATAGTCAAAATCAATGGCATTATTTCTTTGAAAATGGTCGTATGGCAATTGGCCTGACAGAAGTTCCGAACGCTGATGGCACAGATGTTACACAATATTTTGATGCTAATGGTGTCCAAATTAAAGGCACAGCTATAAAAGATCAGAATAAGCAATTACGCTATTTTGATGAGGCCACAGGTAATATGGTGGTTAATTCATGGGGACAGTTAGCAGATAAGTCTTGGCTTTACCTTAATGCACAAGGCGTTGCTGTGACTGGTAACCAAAAAATTGATGGGGAAGAGTACTACTTCAATGCTGATGGTAAGCAAGTTAAAGGCAATGCAATCATCGATAATAATGGTAATCAACGTTATTATGATGGTGATAAGGGTGTCATGGCAGTTAATTCATGGGGTGAGTTGCCAGATGGCTCATGGTTATATTTGAATGACAAAGGTATTGCTGTAACAGGCCGTCAAGTCATTAATAATCAAGTTAATTTCTTTGGTAATGATGGTAAGCAAATCAAAGATGCCTTTAAATTATTATCCGATGGTTCATGGGTATATTTGGATGATAAGGGCCTGATAACAACTGGAGCCAAAGTTATCAATGGTCTAAATATGTTTTTTGATAAAGACGGTCATCAAATCAAAGGTGATGCCAGCACGGATGCCAATGGTAAGCGCCATTATTATGACAAAAATGATGGTCATCTTGTCACAAATTCATGGGGTGAGTTGCCAGATGGTTCATGGTTATATCTAGATGAACAAGGTGATGCTGTTACTGGTCAACGTGTGATTGATGGCAAGACACGCTATTTTGAAGGAGATGGCAAACAAATTAAAAATAGCCTAAAAACGCTGGCCAATGGCGATAAGATTTATCTTGATGGTGATGGGGTTGCTGCAACAGGCTTACAACATGTGGGCGATAAAATCATGTATTTTGATGAAGATGGCAAACAAGTTGTTAGCAAGTTTGTATCAGCAAAAGATGGTTCATGGTATTACTTAAATCAGGATGGTGTTGCCGCGGTTGGTCCAAGCAGCATTAATGGACAATCACTTTACTTTGATCAAGATGGTAAACAAGTTAAATATAATGAAGTCCGTAATAGTGATGGGACAACAAACTATTACACAGGATTAACGGGCGAAAAGTTAACGCAAGACTTCGGTGAACTACCAGATGGGTCATGGATTTATCTTGATGCGCAAGGGCATACAGTAACTGGCGCACAAATCATTAACGGCCAAAATCTTTACTTTAAGGCTGACGGCCAGCAAGTTAAAGGTCATGCTTATACTGACCAATTAGGTCATATGCGTTTTTATGATCCTAATTCAGGTGATATGTTGAGTAATCGCTTTGAACAAATCACACCCGGTGTATGGGTTTACTTTGGTGCTGATGGTGTGGCCATAACTGGACAACATGACATAAATGGTCAGAAGCTATTCTTTGATGAGACAGGATATCAAGTTAAAGGTTCGCAACGTACAATAGATGGTACGTTATACAGCTTCGATTCTCAAACTGGTAACCAAAAACCCGTACAGACAACATTGTTGCCACAAGCAGGTCACTATATCACGAAAAATGGTAACGATTGGCAGTATGATACCAATGGTGAACTAGCGAAGGGTCTGCGTCAAGATAGCAATGGTAAGTTGCGTTACTTTGATTTGACAACCGGCATACAAGCGAAAGGTCAATTTGTTACAATTGGCCAAGAAACTTATTACTTTAGTAAAGATCACGGGGATGCGCAGTTATTGCCAACGGTTACTGAAGGGCATTACGGTACAATAACACTCAAGCAAGGTCAAGACACCAAAACAGCCTGGGTTTACCGTGATCAAAATAATACTATTTTGAAGGGATTGCAAAATATCAATGGCACGTTGCAATTCTTTGATCCATATACAGGTGAACAACTTAAAGGTGGCGTAGCAAAGTATGACGACAAGCTCTTTTACTTTGAATCAGGTAAAGGTAATCTTGTTAGCACCGTAGCGGGTGACTATCAGGATGGTCATTACATTTCCCAAGATGGCCAAACACGTTACGCAGATAAGCAAAATCAGCTTGTAAAGGGACTTGTTACTGTTAATGGGACATTACAATACTTTGATAACGCTACTGGTAACCAAATAAAAAATCAACAAGTTATTGTTGATGGCAAGACGTACTATTTTGACGATAAAGGCAATGGTGAATACTTATTCACTAATACATTAGATATGTCTACTAATGCTTTTTCTGCCAAAAATGTTGCATTTAATCATGACAGTAGCAGTTTCGACCATACTGTTGATGGCTTCTTGACGGCAGATACTTGGTATCGACCAAAGTCAATTTTGGCTAACGGGACAACTTGGCGTGATTCGACTGATAAGGATATGCGACCATTAATCACTGTTTGGTGGCCAAATAAGAATGTTCAAGTCAACTATCTCAACTTCATGAAAGCAAATGGATTGTTGACAACAGCAGCACAATACACACTACATTCAGATCAATATGATTTGAACCAAGCTGCACAAGATGTTCAAGTGGCCATTGAAAAGCGCATTGCGTCAGAGCATGGCACAGAATGGTTAAAGAAATTGTTGTTTGAATCACAAAATAATAACCCATCATTTGTGAAGCAACAATTCATTTGGAATAAGGATTCTGAATATCATGGGGGTGGTGATGCTTGGTTCCAAGGTGGTTATCTGAAGTATGGCAATAACCCACTCACACCAACAACTAATTCTGATTATCGTCAACCTGGTAATGAATTTGACTTCTTGCTAGCCAACGACGTGGATAATTCTAATCCTGTTGTGCAAGCTGAAAACTTAAACTGGTTACATTACTTAATGAACTTTGGCACCATCACTGCGGGTCAAGATGACGCTAATTTTGATAGTATTCGTATTGACGCTGTCGACTTTATTCATAATGATACAATCCAACGTACTTATGATTATCTTCGTGATGCTTATCAAGTGCAACAAAGTGAAGCCAAAGCAAACCAGCACATTTCATTGGTTGAAGCTGGCTTAGACGCGGGTACATCAACGATTCATAATGATGCGTTAATTGAGTCAAACCTCCGTGAAGCAGCGACATTGTCGTTAACAAATGAACCTGGTAAAAATAAACCATTGACGAATATGCTACAAGACGTTGACGGTGGTACGCTTATCGCCGACCATACGCAGAATAGTACAGAAAATCAGGCGACACCAAACTATTCAATTATTCACGCGCACGATAAAGGTGTGCAAGAAAAAGTCGGTGCAGCCATTACTGATGCTACTGGTGCTGATTGGACGAACTTTACAGATGAACAGTTAAAAGCCGGATTAGAGCTATTCTATAAGGATCAGCGTGCAACAAACAAAAAGTATAATAGTTATAATATACCAAGTATTTATGCCTTGATGTTGACAAACAAAGATACTGTTCCTCGTATGTATTATGGGGATATGTATCAAGATGACGGACAGTATATGGCCAACAAGAGCATCTACTATGATGCCTTAGTGTCATTAATGACGGCTCGTAAAAGCTATGTCAGCGGTGGTCAAACTATGAGTGTTGACAATCATGGTTTGTTGAAGAGTGTCCGCTTTGGAAAAGATGCGATGACAGCTAATGATTTAGGTACATCAGCTACGCGTACTGAGGGGCTTGGTGTCATTATTGGTAATGATCCAAAGTTGCAACTTAATGATTCGGATAAAGTGACACTGGATATGGGTGCAGCACATAAAAATCAAAAGTATCGCGCAGTTATCTTAACAACACGTGATGGTTTGGCAACCTTTAATTCAGATCAAGCACCAACAGCTTGGACAAACGATCAAGGAACGTTAACATTCTCAAATCAAGAGGTTAACGGGCAAGACAATACACAAATTCGTGGTGTTGCTAATCCGCAAGTTTCTGGTTATCTAGCTGTTTGGGTGCCTGTGGGTGCATCAGACAATCAAGATGCCCGTACAGCAGCAACGGCAACAGAAAACCATGATGGTAAAGTATTACACTCGAATGCGGCATTAGATTCTAACCTTATTTATGAAGGTTTCTCTAACTTCCAGCCTAAGGCAACAACGCATGATGAACTTACGAACGTTGTAATTGCTAAAAATGCCGATGTCTTCAATAATTGGGGTATTACGAGTTTTGAAATGGCACCACAGTACCGTTCAAGTGGGGACCATACATTCTTGGATTCAACGATTGATAATGGTTATGCCTTCACTGATCGCTATGACTTAGGTTTCAATACACCAACAAAGTATGGCACTGATGGTGATTTGCGTGCAGCGATTCAAGCGCTACATCATGCTAATATGCAAGTTATGGCTGACGTTGTTGATAACCAGGTCTATAACTTACCTGGTAAAGAAGTTGTTTCAGCAACACGAGCAGGTGTTTATGGTAATGACGATGCCACTGGCTTTGGAACGCAACTCTATGTGACTAACTCCGTTGGTGGTGGTCAATACCAAGAAAAATATGCTGGACAATACTTAGAAGCTCTGAAAGCAAAGTATCCAGACCTCTTTGAGGGTAAGGCCTATGATTATTGGTATAAGAACTATGCAAATGATGGATCAAATCCTTACTATATATTGTCACACGGTGACCGTGAATCTATCCCAGCAGATGTTGCTATTAAGCAATGGTCAGCTAAGTATATGAACGGCACGAACGTTTTGGGCAATGGTATGGGTTATGTATTGAAAGATTGGCATAATGGTCAATATTTCAAGCTTGATGGTGATAAATCAACATTACCTCAAATTTAATTTATTTTGATAGGGAACGATTATCTTATCAAATTGTAGTGACAAAAGTCGCAGATATTGAATCCAATATCTGCGACTTTTCGTCTGTAAAGCTATGCTATAATAACGTTATGACAAAAGAAAATTATTTTAAAGTTGGCACAATTGTCAACACCCACGGTATTCGTGGCGAAGTGAAGATTATGGCCATTACTGATTTTGCCGCCGATCGTTTTAAAAAAGGTGCAGCATTACAAATTGAAACCAAGCAAGGCTTTGTGCCAGTGACTGTACAATCGTCACGTTTACACAAAAATATGTGGTTGGTATTATTTGAAGGCGTCACAAATATTAACGAGATTGAAAAATATAAAACCAACGACATCTACGTTTATGGCCAAGCACGTGAAGCACTTGGTGATGATGAATATTATTACGATGAAATTATTGATAGTCGTGTTGTGAGTCTGTCTGGTGAAGCAATCGGTGTTGTGTCTGAAATTATGACAACAGGGGCCAATGATGTTTGGGTCGTTAAACGTCAAGGCCAGTCAGATGCGCTTATTCCTATGATTGATGATGTTGTCAAGTCAGTTGATGTGGCCAATAAGCTGATTACCATTGATGTGTTGGAAGGATTGTTAGATTAATGCGTATTGATGTTTTAAGTCTATTCCCAGATATGTTTACGCCGTTAAAGCAATCTATATTGGGTAAAGCGAGTGACAAGGGGGCATTAGATTTTCATGTCACTGATTTTCGTGATTACACTGAAAACAAGCATAATAATGTCGATGATTATCCATTTGGTGGTGGTGCAGGCATGTTGCTCATGGCGCAACCTATCTTTGATGCCATGGCTGCGGTAGAAAAAGCGGCCGGTGATAAAGGTCACGTTGTCTTGCTGGATCCTGCTGGGCGTAAATTTGACCATCATGTTGCCGAAGAATTGGCACAGAAATCGCATCTCACTTTTATTGCCGGGCATTATGAGGGCTATGATGAGCGTATTCGTGAACTAGTCGATGATGAAATTTCGCTTGGTGATTATGTATTGACTGGCGGTGAGCTTGGCGCAATGGTGATTATTGATGCGACAGCGCGCTTTTTGCCAGATGTTTTAGGCAATCAAGTGAGTGCTGAAGAGGATTCATTTCAAGATAATTTACTTGAATTTCCACAGTACACTCGGCCCGCAGACTTCCGTGGGCGTAAGGTGCCGGATGTCTTAATGAGTGGCAATCATGCTAAAATTGCTGAGTGGCGTTTAAAGGAGTCCTTGCGTCGGACATGGCAGAGACGACCAGACTTGCTAGAAAACCGTGTTCTTACACAGACAGAACGCGATTTACTCGATGATGTCAAGCATGAGTAAGCTAAGCGTTGATAAAATTCTTATGTTACAAAACTTTAACGGACAATCAATATTGTTCGTTTTTTATTTTATTATTATTTTCACATATGTGTTCGAAAATGATTAACGTTAAGCAATTTATTATATTACAATTACTGTTATGAATGTGTCATTTCTGTAACAAAAATGAAATTAATGAGTGTTAAGGTATTTACATACATATATTATTAAATAATTATTCGCATGAATAACTGATCATGTGAAAGGGAGATTGGAAGCGGGATGATTGATTTACATAGCCATCTACTACCGGGAATAGATGATGGTTCTCAATCAATGCAGGCATCCCTTCAGCTAGCGCGTGACGCAGTTGGAGAGGGTGTTGAAGCAGCATTGATGACACCACACCATATGAACGGTCAGTTTGTGAACCACAAGCGTGATGTCGTTGCCTTAACGACAAAGTTTCAAATGGCACTTGAACAAGAAAAAATACCACTGCAAGTTTTTCCATCGCAGGAAGTACGCATTAATGGTGAGTTGTTGATAGCTTTAGATCAAGATGACATTCTGTTTGCCGATGAAAGTAACCGGTACCTGTTACTTGAATTTCCAGATGATGACGTACCGGCATACAGTGCCGATATGATTTTTAATATCATGCAGCGAGGCATTATCGTCCAAATTGCGCATCCAGAGCGAAATGCGAAAATCATGTCGCAGCCAGATATCTTATATCAACTTATTGAGAAAGGTGCTATTGCCCAGATAACAGCTAGTTCCTATGTTGGGGCCTTTGGTAAAAAGGTGCAAAAGTTTGCGGAGACAATTATTGCCCATCATTTAGGGCATGTTTTTGTTTCGGATGCCCACGATTTACCAAACCGTACGTACCACATGGCAACGGCTATGATGAAGCTTGAACAGCAGATGGGGGCAGATTATCAACAGATGTTTGCTGAGAATGCTGAGGCGATACTCGATGGCAATCAGGTGGCGCGGTTGATACCTAAAAAAATTGTCAAACGCCGTTTTTTTAATGGATTTTAAATACATAATAAAGGATTAATAAATAATGAATAACGTACTTGAGTTACGACAACTATGGGACATTATCCGTAAACATTTTTTTGCCATTTTTTTTATGGCGTTAATTGGTGCCGGTATTGGCTATGGTATTGCTAAGTTTTTAATCGCGCCCACTTACAGTGCATCAACGAGTATGCTAGTTAACCGATCGACAGATAATACAACGGGAAATGCTAATTTATCTGATCAACAAGCTGATGTGCAAATTATCAATACATATAAAAATTTAGTCATTTCAAGTAATGTGTTGGGAGACGTTGCTGATAAATTAAAGCAACCCAAAACTGAGGTTGTTCAACCGGGTAAGCCTGCTGTATATGACACATTAGCAGACGGTACACGTCGCTTAGTATCGCCCGAACAAAAGGAAATCAAAAAAACATCTTCACAACAGACCTATGATCTCACAGTTGACCAATTAAAGAAGATGGTCTCAATTTCTAATCAACAAAACTCACAGGTCTTCGCTATTAATGTGACGTCAAAAGACCCAAAACAGGCAGCACTTGTCGCTAATACTGTTGCTGATTCTTTTAAAGCCAAAATTGGTGGCTTTATGAAGATTAATAACGTGTCGATTATTGATTCAGCCAAAGCAAATAAAACGCCAGTAGGACCTAATAAAAAATTATTTATCTTAGCCGGTGTCGTTATTTTAGGCGGTTTGGCCTTCCTAGTTGCCTTGGTTCGCGAATTATCTGATACGACAATCAAATCGCCTGATGAAGTTTCACAGCTATTTGGCTTTACCAATCTTGGTGTTGTTAGTCATATTAAAGTCATGAAGCATTTTGATATGGCACCAACAGTTCAAAGTATGTCAGATGATGGCAAAGCAATGCATTCACGTTCACGGCTCAGTCGTTTGAATAAGGATTAATAGGGGAGAACAGACAATGGCCTTTTTTAAGAAAAACAAAGCACTAGGTGATGGGTTATCTGCCGAAACAATGACTACGGGTGCCAGACTTATTGCGGCTGCTGAACCTAAAAACCCAGTTTCAGAGCAATTTAGAACGTTACGGACGAATATTGATTTTGCGTCAGTAGCCAAGGGAAATGTCAAGACATTGCTCGTTTCCTCTGCTTTACCTTCAGAAGGAAAATCAACAATTACGGCAAATCTAGCCGTTGTTTACGCGCAACAAGGTAAGCGTGTCTTGTTAGTTGATGCAGACTTACGACGTCCAACAGTCGCAATCACTTTCGATGTAACTGATAATCATGGGTTAACGAATTATCTTGCGGACGTTCATAGTGAACTTGGTTCGATTATTCATCATACACGTATGGATACGTTAGACGTGATTGCTTCAGGTCCAGTACCACCTAATCCAGCTGAATTGCTAGCCTCAGCGCGTATGACGACGCTAATTACGCAACTAAGAGATCATTATGATCTCGTGATTTTTGATGTCCCACCATTCTTGATGGTAACTGATGCACAGGTATTGATGAGCAAAATGGATGGCGTTGCCATTGTTGTCAGTGGTGGTAAGACAACTAAAGGGGCGTTACAGCGCACATCTGAAATTCTGAAAATCGCCGAAGCACCGGTAGTAGGTTTTATTTATAATGATCAGAATCAGAAAAACAACGCTGGGAGTGGCTATGGCTATGGCTATGGTTATGGAGAAACCAAGTCTTAAGCGATAATCGTATATTGGGAGATGGGAGAGAATTATTGGTTTATAGAAAAGTTGTTAAACGATTACTTGATTTGTTGCTTGCAATACCCATGTTAATCATTTTATTAATTCCATTAATCATTGTTGGCATTATTATTAAACTGACTTCGGAAGGCCCCGTTCTATTTATTCAGGAACGGTACGGCAGAAATTCGAAGCCTTTTGCGTTGTACAAATTTCGGTCAATGACAAACAAGGCACCAGTAAAAGCAAATTCAGAGTTTGAAGACATTACAAGCTATGTGACGCCTTTTGGTATGCTCATTCGAAAAACATCAGTAGATGAATTGCCACAATTATGGAATATTATTAAGGGCGACATGAGCTTTATCGGACCCCGTCCGCTGGCTAAGACTGATGAAAAGGTGTTGTCCTTGCGAAAGCAGAACGGTGCTGATCAAGTATTACCAGGTATTTCAGGATTAGCACAAGTCAATGGGCGAAATAATCTTTCGGATGAAGATAAAGCTGCCTATGATGCTAAATATGCAGCGCACTTAAGCTTTAGAGTAGATATGTTATTGACTGTGGAAACGGTTGTATCTGTATTGAAGCGTGATGGTGTGTTTAAAGAAACAGTGATTGATGATAATAAGTCAGATAAAGATATGGTGAGGTATAGTGAAGAAAGTATTGATGATAGCAGCAAAGGCTAATATGATTCAGCAATTTAACCATCGAAACATTAAAATTTTACAAAATTTAGGATATGAAGTTCATGTTGCCACAAATATGGTGGATTTTGGTTCGATGTCTGCAGAAGAAAATGAGCGTTTTAAACAATGGATGAATGACAATAAGGTAGCGGCGCATCAAGTTGATTTTGAGAGACGTATGGGTTCTTTGAAGGGAAATATACGTTCCATTCAGCAACTGCGGCACCTGTTCAAAGATAATAACTTTAAATTTATTCATGTTCATTCACCATTGGGGAGTATATTGGGACGTTTCGTTGCAAAACAGTTTAAAGTTTCCTCCATATACACCGCACATGGGTTCCATTTTTTTAAAGGAAGTTCAAAAAAGGCGTGGTTCATTTTCTATCCTTTAGAATGGATATTTTCTTTTCTAACAGATACACTTATAACAATTAATGATGAGGACTATGAACTGGCGAAGAAACACATGCATGCTAAAAGAGTCACAAAAATTAATGGGATTGGTGTAGATGTCGAAAAAGCTTGGCAAGTTACGGATGAAGAAAAAGCCAAAGCGCGTATTAGAATTCGAAAGGAATTAAATATTCCATGTGATGCTTTTCTGATAACTTCTGTTGGAGAACTGAGCGATCGAAAAAACCATAAGATTGTATTAGAAGCTTTAAAAAGTATGACACCAAAACAACGACAACATGTTTATTATATTATTGCGGGGACAGGTGTAAATGGAGAAAAATTAAAACAATTAGCCAATAGTTTTAATTTTGAGGAACATTTTAAACTATTAGGTTATCGCACTGATATTCATGATATTAACTATGCCAGTGATTCATTTATTTTTCCGTCTTTGCAGGAGGGTTTGGCAGTCTCGGGATTAGATGCTACAGTAGACGCAACATGGATAATTGGTAGTCAACGTCGAGGAGTATCTGACTATATTTTGGAGAATATAAACGGCAATTTATTTAATCCAAATGATTCGGATACCTTAAAAGCATTAATATTAAAAATTATGAGAAAGGCGGAATATTTACCTAAATTAGATTTCTTAAAAAAATTCGACTTTAGGGAAGTTGACAATAAAATGTATCAAATTTATCAGGAGTTAGATAATGAATAATCCATCTGTCGCGGTATTAATGTCAACGTATAATGGAGAAGACTATTTGGCTGAACAAATTAATTCCATATTAAATCAAACTTACCAGAATATCCATCTATTCATTCGCGACGATGGTTCAACGGACAATACAATGAGCATTATCGAAGAATTCATAAGGAATCCAAAAGTTTCTGTAATAAAAAGTGGTGATAATTTAGGATATAAAAATAGTTTTTTAATGTTATTAAAAACGGTTGTCGATTTGAAAAAAAATTATAAATATTTCTCTTTCTCAGATCAAGATGATGTTTGGTTGAAAGATAAGATTTTAGTCAGCATAAAGAAATTAGAAAAAGATGATAGTAAGTATCGTATTTATTTTAGTGGATTAACTTTTGTGGATTCAACATTAAATAAATTAAAAATTAAAGATGATTCTAATATAAGAACCACGTTTCCAGCAGAAATGGTTCGACATTCGGTTTCTGGAGCAACCAGTGTGTTTTCCAGAGACCTAGCAGAGTTGGCAGTAAAATATAAAGAAGTTCAAAAACTGCCTGGTGGACATGACGAGTTTATTTTTAGACTTAATGCGGCACTCGGGGGTCATTTTTTTGCTGATAAGAACAATTATATTAAGTTTCGACGACATGAGGACAACGCTTCCAGTGCAACAAAGGGCCTATTGTTTAAGATTATGCAGGAATTTAATAGAAAAGATGGTTCGGTAGTGATTACGGCTCAATTTTTAAGAACGTATTACAAAAAAAATTTGACTGCTAGTACATTTCAAGAAATCGAAATGTTACTGAACTATAATAAAGGTTTTAAGAGTAAGTGGTTATTGTTGAAAAACAAAAAGTTTCGACGTGAGAACTCATTAATGAATATTATCTTTTTCTATAGAGTAATATTTAGTAAATTATAATGAGTTAAAAAGTAATAATGGAGAGTTTTAATGACGATCACTACAACTTATTTGATAACTATATTAATAATAGTCTTAGTGGTATTCTATACAAATTACATAAAAAACATTGTAAATCCGGTATTTTTATTTGTCATCCCTACAGGATTTGCTTATATATTGTATGTTTGGTATTTCCAAACAACTTGGACTTTAAGTAATGAAGCTAATTTAATTTTCTTAATAGGGGAATTTTCTTATCTAATAGGATACTTTCTTAGATCTTTTTTCAATTTTTCAGTAAAATCAGTTGCCACCGAGACAGTTCCAATCTCTTATCAATCTGCTCATTTTGAAAAAAATATTATAGTCTGGGGACTTCTTGTCTCTGGAATAATAATGAACTTTCTCAGTATAATTAAGTTAAGGCAACTAGGAGCAGGTAGTGATAGCTTTAGAGATCAATTCATTAATATTGTTAGTTCTCTCCCTCTGTATGTTATTTATGGAAAGTACATAACTGTTTTTGCTCTCTGTTCATTAGTATACAGTTACCTAACAAGTAAGATTAGTAGGTGGTACTTATTAATCATCCTACTAGGCACTGGAATTGTATATTATAGTGCTACTTTGACTCAGGCTAGAACAGATATTCTAATAGTATTAATGCCTATAGCTATTATATTTTTAATGGTTAAAATGCAAAATGCCAATTGGCAGCTCTTCGTTAAATCTGTGTTTATAGCTATGCTATGTTTATTTTTACTTTATTTTTCTTTTTTGTTCGTGCAAATCGCTAGATTTGGTAACGTTACGGGTAATTTTTTCTCAAGTGAAAATCAAACTTTTCAATACATAAGTTTACCATTAACAGCGTTTGATAAATGGATGGTGACACCAGGTTTGAGTGGAGTACGACATGGATTTGGTATTATTGAACCAATCGATAAGTTTTTGAAATTATTACAAATTAATCAACACGAATATTCATTTGCTGTAAGAGGACAATTTAACGTTTATAGTTATTTATCAGCGCCATTTTTAGCTCTTGGAAAGTTTGGTGTTTTCATTGTTATGTTCATAGCTGGCTATTTTAATTATTGGCTTTTTGATAAGGCAAAGCACAGCACCTACTACCTATTGTACTATGCTTTTTTTGAAAATTCAGTTATGTTGTCATTTTATTCTTGGCAAATGACAAGCATGGTGAATGTTTACGCACTAATGTTTATCTTATTAATTCAATTCAACAAGGTGAAAGTACATGAAAGTAAGCTTAATAATAAGTTTTAATTCTGAGATAAGTTTATTAATAGAGAACATCAATATTCTTTCAAAAGTAATGGATAAAATAGTTATTGTTGATAACAACTCAGTTAATAAAAAAGATCTTATAGAAATAGAGAATAGTTACAGCAAAGTAAAAATAATATTTTTGGAGAGCAATTTTGGTATTGCAAAAGCTACTAATGTTGGATTTGATTATTTATCGGAAATTAGTGACTGGATATTAGTCTTAGACCAAGACTCAATTCTAGATATAAAAGACATTGACGTATTATATAGTTTTGTAGATAGAGATAATTTTAATAGTTTAGGTATGATAACCCCAAGATATTTAGAAAGAAATGAACTTCATGATCATTTTGGTGATGAAAATATTTCCGAATGGCAGTTTGTAGATTATCCAATTGCTTCTGGATCACTTGTGAGCGTGAAAGCTTGGAAATTTGTTGGCGGTTATGATGATGATTTATTCATTGACAGAGTCGATGACGACTTTGATTTAAGAATTAGAAATGTAGGGTATTTAATCATACAAGCTAATCATGCCACAATCAATCATGCAATAGGACAAATTAAGGTCGTTCATTTTTTTAATAAAAATATAAAAGTGTATAATCACAATGCTTTTCGAAAATATTATCAATCAAGAAATAACATCATATTTGCAAAGAAACATGGCGGGTTACTAAAAGCGTGGGTTCGCAATATTGTTCTTCTTTGTAAGACAGTACTTTTTGAACAGGAAAAAATGACAAAATTCAAAAGTATATTCAAAGGAATTAAAGATGGAATTAAATACAGCATGTAGTCCTACAATATCTGTTATCATACCAGTTTATAATGGGGCTAAAACCATAGAACATACCATAAAATCTGTTCAAAATCAGACGGTGTCTAACTGGGAAATACTTGTAATTGACAATGGATCAACAGACAAGACAGAATCTTTGGTTCAAAATATTAGCAATACTGATAAGCGAGTAAAATTATTGAAATCCGCTAAAGGAAGAAGTCTCGCAAGAAATAAGGGTTTAGATTCTGCTCATGGTAAATATATAAATTTTTTGGATGCGGATGATCAATTAACTAATCAACATATGGAAAGAGGTTTAACTTTTTTAGATAGAAATAATGACTTTTTTGCATATGTAGAAAATACAGAGTATATTAATGAAAAATTTCAGAAAATATCGGTTGTGAATGAATCACATGAAAAAAATTTAAGTAAGGAAAATCCATTTGAAATATCCTCGGTACTATTTAGAAGAACTGATAACATTGTTACATTTATGATTGGGTTAGATCACAATGAAGATTGGCTTTTTTGGTATCAAAATTTGATCCATAAAAAGATAGAGATTAGATATGACTTAATAGGAGAACGAAAATTAGTCACTGGAAATAATACAATGTTAGATCTCAACAATATGTTGGGGTCAGAGATTATAGTCCTATCGAAAATAAATGCGAAAACCAGTCTGCTTAGAAAAACAAAATTGATGTTTATGTTTTTTAGATCGAAATATAAAAACGAAGAAAAGTTTGTGAATATTGTAGAAAAAAAATTCCAATACATATACGTTTTCATTAAAATCGTTTCTAAGATGCCGTTAATCTATAAAATAATTAACTATTTCATAAGTTATAAAATTAGGCTAATGAGTAAAAAAAGTATGTATTAAAAACGAGGAGATTATGAGTAAAATATATCTTGCTGGTTATTTTAGGAAAAATTTAGGTGATGATCTATTTGTTAAAACAATAGCTAATAGGTACCCTACTTCTAGCATAACTATTCTTGTCGAACCTAAATTTACTGAACCATATGTTGATATGCCTAATGTAAAAGTTGTTAAGTATGTATTTTATAGGCGACTTTTAAATAAGTTACTTTCAATAATTGGCGTAACAGATTTTATTGAAAGAAAATTGATATCAAGAAATGATTTGATTGTTGAGATTGGAGGTTCTATATTTCAACAGATAGCTAAAGAAGGCATTACTTCTCGAAGACTAAATTATTTAAAAAGTAATAAACCTATCTTTATTATTGGCAGCAATTTTGGACCGTATACTACCGATGACTATTATAAGACGTATAAGGAATATTTTTCGAAAGTTAATAGCGTTGTTTTTCGAGATGAAGAATCCTTTTCTTTATTTAGAGAAATACTAGTTGTTGATGTAGCTCCTGATGTGGTTCTTGGATTACCTATTACCAAGTCAAATAATGAAATTGTCCAGCACAAAAAAAAGCTTGCGGTCGTCTCTATTATTAACATAGTGGACAAAGTAGTCGCAACAAATAAAAATTCGATTCAAAATTCATATGATCGGAAAATTAAAGAATTAATATTACAATTAATTAAACGCAACTATACTATTGTTTTATTCGGATTTAGCGAAGCTGAAAATGATACAGTAGCTGCAAATCGTATTTTTAGCAGCATCCCAAGTCACGTTAGAAATAATGTACTACTTAAGTCACATGACAACATTAATGACTCCTTAGATATTCTTCAGAAAGCTGATATAATGTTTAGTTCGCGATTTCATGCAATGATTTTGGGATGGAGGTTGCAAATTCCTCAGTATGTTTTTTCTTATAGCCAAAAAACAAATAACGTAATACGAGATTTATTCCCCGTTCAGGCTAATATTGATGTGAGGCAAATAGCCGATATTGATGCTGAATTTTTAATCGATAATGTAAATACTATGGATAAAAAAACTTTAGAAAATGTCTCAAAATCTGCAGAGATACAGTTTAAATTTGTGGATCAATTTTTTAAAAATAATTCCTAGAAAATTAGCAGGTGCATGATTTTATTGTCAGTTCATAGAAATACGATTACGAACTATTTAATGAAATGGAAATTTATAAATGAGTAAAATTATTAAAAATGCGCTTTACCAAGGTATGTTTCAGGTATTATCTGTATTGTTACCGCTAATTACTGTTCCTATTGTTTCACACAGAATAGGTCCTAATGGATTGGGATTATTTAACTACTCTAACTCAATTGTAAATTATTTTGTTCTCTTCGCAGGTTTAGGGCTAGTCTCGTATGGAGTCAGAGAAATTGCGGCAGTACGCGACAACTTAGAAATGATGAAACAGACATTTTGGGAACTAGAGTGGTTCAACATAGTTTTTTCACTAATAGCCACTGTAGTGTATATTATCTTGTCTTTCTTTTTATCGAATTCTTGGATTTATCATATTCAGTTATTAATAATGTTGGGTACTGTTTTGGATATTTCATGGTTTTTTGCAGGTATCGAAGACTTCAAGCTGGTGAGTTTAGTTAGTATATTTGTTAAACTTGTATCATTTTTTTTGATTATAACATATATTCAAAGTAGTGAAGATTTACCTTTTTATGTAATGATTGTATCTATGAGTTCCTTATTAAGTCAGTGTGTTTTTTGGCCTATAGCAATAAAAAAAGTAGGTTTTAGAGTAATACCTATTAAGAAAGCTTTTAGACACTTTAGAGGGGCATTATCTTTTTTTACTGGACGTATAGCTTCTACTGTTTATACCAATTTAAACAAGACACTTTTGGGCTTATTAACTTCCGTCTCGATGGTGGCATATTTCTCTAATTCTGTGTTAATAATTAATGTAATAGTTACTATGTTAACAACTATTGATACGGTTTTATTGCCCAGAATGACTAACATGGTTTCAAAAAATGAAGAGAATTCTATGATTCTGTTGTTAAAAAAGTCAATTCATTTAGAATTATTTTTAACAATTCCAATGATGTTTGGTTTAATTGCTATTGCTCCCAAATTTGTATTCTGGTTCTTTGGGGTGAAATTTTTAATGGTCGAACAATTGCTAATTTGGATGTCTATATTATTAGTTATTATACCTTTGAGCAGCGCCGTCGTCCGGCAGTACTTAATGCCAAAAGGAAAAATGAAAGAGTATAATTATTCAATGCTTTATAGTGCTTTAGTAAGCATTATATTAGACATTATTTTAATTCCATTGATTGGAATTTTTGGAGCAGTTATAGCAACTCTAGTGGCAGAATTTTTAGTTTCAGGAATCAGAGTGTATTATTTGGTAAGGGACACAGATTTTAATTTTGATTATGTGGAATTAGTGAAATATTTAATCTCGGGAATTTTGATGCTTATAACAGTGCGTTTTGTAACTAATTCCATGGTTCCAACAATGTTAACTACTTTGCTACAAGTTTTACTGGGTGCAACGTCTTACGTACTAGTATTAATATTGACCCAATCAAAATTAATAACTTATTTTTTGCACATACTGAGGAGAAAATTAAATGGTTAAAAGCCCATTACTGACTATTGTTGTTACAACCTATAAACGGGACATTTTTTTGGAATTGGCACTCAGCAAAATACTAGAACAAAATTATGATTCCCTTGAAATTATCGTAATTGATGACAATCCTAATCAAAACTCAAATAGTACTGAAAAAATTGTGAATGAATTTGTAGGTAAAAATAATGCTCAAATAAAATACATAAAAAATAAAAAAAATATTGGTATATCGAATGCACACAAGTTAGGTTTTTCTGAATCTCGGGGAAAATACATTGTTTTTCATGATGATGATGATTATTATACTAATGCAGATTGGCTTACTAAAGCTGTTAATATAATGATGGCTGACCCCGAACTAGCTTTTGTCGGTGCAAGAAGTTTTGCATTTACGGAGGATGAGAAAAGAGAAGATAACTTATCATGCTTTGGAAAAATAACCAGCAAAGAGTATTTAAAAAACTTTACAACAATTGGTAAGCCGTTATCTACATTCGCAGCTGTTTTCGATACTAGCAAACTAGAAGCAGCTAAATTTAATAATATGTTAATTTCAAATGATACGACTATCTATTTAAGAGCTTTACTATATGGTGGAGGATATCTATTGAATGAGTACATCGGTATGTATCGTGTTCATAAAAATAGTTTAACCAAAACAATAGATGCCGATACTTTATTACTACATATTGATGAAAAAGAATTGCTGCTTTCTGAATTAAAGTGGGATTCCTCAGAAAAAAATGATTTTTATTTTAATCAATCAAAAATGAATTTGGGTTATTATATTTTACGCAATGACAATCCAAATTATAGAAAAGTATTTGGGTGGATTAATAAAAAGCCAAGAAAAAATCGTAACAAATTGAGGCTTATTGTCATTAAATTTGTTGTAAAAAAATTCATGTTTCAACTTTTAAAAATTAAGTAAAAATTATAATATTGATTTACAGATGTCAACTTAGGAACTTTATTGTTTAATTATTATCTAAGATTTAGTATTTGAGAAGTAAAGGGGATTTTGTAACACCTGCGTAATGTTTTGTAAGCGACAACATCGTATACTTAGGTATATAGACACAAAAACAATATGCTCATAAGTCAATAAATCGGACTATTTTTTATCTAGGGCTGAACTGATTAGGCTACTTTCATGTTTCGATTGGCGAGACTGATTCTTTCGTCGTTGAACCATTGAATATATTTGGACACACCTAAAATTAGATGAGCAATCGATGGAAAACGGAATTGATAAATCATTTCACGCTTTAATAGAGAGTGAAAACTTTCAATTTTGGCGTTATCATATGGATACCCTAACTTTGAATACGAATGATCAATTTTATGTCGATTTAACAAATTTTCAAAGCCAAAACTAGTAAACTGACTGCCCATGTCAGTGTGTAAATAATTTGGTTTTTTATGAGTTGATAGCGCTCTTTGTAGTGTTGTAACTACTAATTTGGTATCCATCGTGCCACTGATTTGATGGGCTAATATCTTATGTGTTCGTAGATTTAAAACTGACGCTAAATACACCCACTGACCATTGCTTAACTTTAAATAAGTGATGTCCATACTCCAGACATTGGCGTCTTGTAACTTTCTGATTAAGTTTGGCCGTTGAATATAATCAACTGTTGTCGTTGGTTTGTTAAACCGTCGACTCATGACAGAGTGTATACCAGCTTCTCGCATTAAGCGACGAATTCGGTTGGTACCATGATGTAAATTCAGATCAGCCAATGCTAATCGCAAACGTGGCGCCCCATAAGCTTTGTAGTTATTTTGCCAAATTTCACGTAATAAAGCTTTTAAAATAGTGTCTTCTCGTTGACGATGGCTTTCAGTATAGTGAACCCAATCAAAGTAGGTGCTTTTGGGTATTTTGAGTAGACGAAGCACCATCATGAGTTTAAAATGCTGTTTTAGCAATGATTGGACAATAGGAAAATGGGTCTTACGTTTTACTTGCGATGTTCGCCCAGCAAAACGGCCGCAATTTTTAAAATTTCGTTTTCTTCCTTGAGTCGCGCGATTTCTTTCTGCATTGCATTAAATTTGGCACGAGTCACTTGGTTGCCATTCATGTCAGTCCCAACGATTTGGGCTTTTTTGACCCAACCCGTAACCGTTTGTACAGCCAAATGATATTCATTGGCCAGCGAATTAGCAGAACGACCCTCGTTGTACAAGGCAACAATTGATGATTTAAATTCAGTTGCGTATCTCTTAGCTTTCATAATAAAAAACTCCTATACTTGATTATCTCGGATTATGCCCTAGAAATAAAGCAGTCCGGATTTTCAGTATACGAGCAATATTAAAATGTTCGAATTCCTAATTTTATGTAGAAATAAGGTTATGTCATTATTAAAGAATATTTTTTGATATGAATCTCCATGTTTTTGTACGAGAAAAAAATATTCTATCAGGCAGGATATGCATTTTAATTGTACTATGTTAGGATTTGGGAGAGACTGAGAATGAATCAAGATGAATTTAAAGTATCAGTTGTTATAGCACACTACAATGCTGGAAATTATATCAGAAAAGCGCTCGACTCTCTGGTCAGACAGACGATGAACCAAGATGATTTTGAAGTAATTATTGTTGATGATAAGAGTACCAAGCCATTAGATATTATTCAGGAATATGAGTCTAAAATTAAGCATTTGCGAATAGTTGTCGAAGAGCAGAATCATGGTTATCCAAGCATTCCAAGAAATCATGGGATAGCAAAAGCACATGGGACATTTATCATGCTTATGGATCAAGATGACAATTTGGCGGATGACACCTTGTTGACTTTTGTTGAATTTGCTGGCGATGATTCTGATGTCATTATTGGCAAATACGCCGAAGGCAAAATGTACAACGGTACGCAGATTCCCTTTAAAAACGGCATGAACATCAAAGACGCGAGCATCATCACGGATCATATTCTCAGCACGTTAGCACCCCATAAGATGTATCGACGGGCGATGTTAAATCAATATGATGTTAGATTCCCTGACAGTAGTTATATTCCAGTCGAAGAAGATCAAGTTTTCAATATGAAAGCCTATTCTGTTTCGAGAAAGATTTCCATCTTAGCAGATAAAGATTACTATTATTGGAACCAACGAGAAGACTTTGGTAATCTCGGCAAGAGTTCAAGTTATACCTACAATGAACCTTGGAAATATCTCAACATCTTATCAGAGGTATTCAATATTATTGAGGCGTCTCCTAATTGGCCTTTGGCACAGCAATCTAAGCTCAAGGCAATGTATATTGGTCGACTATTTAATAGCTCATATACAACTGTGATAGAGATTATTAAGCTTCAGAAAAATGAACAAGAGAGAGAAACGATAATTGCTGGTTTGAGAAAAATAATCAATGAGCGTATGGATTCACAAAGTATTAGCGAAGTTCGCCAAGAATCGCGATGGATGGTTCTGGGAATTAAGTATGGTATGAACGATGAGGAATTATCGAACTTAGAGACAGAATTGTTTTCAGGCGAGAAATCAGTGGTGCAGAACATACAATGCATCAATGGCGAGACAGTGAAAAATCTGTCAATCCATGGACGAATATGTGCAATTCCAGTTGACTTTCTAAAGAAAGCAAAGACGCTTGGTTCGAACTAAGTTAATGGACACCATTCTTTGATGTAAAATGCGTCAGCATATATAAGGAGAGAAGAAATGAAAGGCATTATCCTAGCCGGAGGTTCCGGCACGAGACTTTATCCAATCACCAAGGCAACAAGTAAGCAGTTGGTGCCAATTTATGATAAGCCAATGATTTATTATCCATTGTCTGTTTTGATGTTAGCTGGTATTCAAGATATTCTGTTGATTTCGACGCCAGAATATCTTGAACAGTTTGAAGCCTTATTTGGTGATGGACATGCGCTTGGTTTGAATATCACTTACGCTGTTCAAGAAGAACCGAGAGGTTTAGCTGATGCATTCATTGTTGGTGCCGACTTTATTGGTTCGGATTCAGTAGCGTTAATATTAGGGGATAACATTTTCTATGGTGCTGGGTTATCTGAAAAATTGCAGGAAGCAACACAGAAGAAAATTGGCGCGACAGTATTTGGGTACCAAGTTGCTGACCCAGAACGTTTTGGTGTGGTAGAATTTGATAGTAGTGGTAAAGCAATCGCCATTGTAGAAAAACCAGCACAACCAAAATCCAATTATGCCATAACCGGTTTGTACTTCTATGATAACGATGTTGTTCATATTGCAGCAAATGTGAAGCCCTCTGAGCGTGGCGAAATTGAAATTTCGGATATTAACCAAGCATACTTAGAACGTGGTGATCTTGAGGTTCAAGTCATGGGACGCGGTTTTGCGTGGTTAGATACAGGGACACATGATTCATTATTGGAAGCATCATCATTTATTGCGACAATCCAAAAACAACAAAATCTTAAGGTTGCGTCGTTAGAAGAAATTGCTTATCGGATGGGCTACATTGGTTTATCACAATTAGAAAAACTTGCACAACCATTAAAGAAAAACGATTACGGGCAATATTTGCTTCGAGTTGTTGCTGAAGAATCATAATTAGAATAAAGGGCACAAAAATGACAGATCAATTTTTTGAAAAAGAACTTGCGGCAAGGAAAATTACTGATATTCCTGGTATGATTGAATTTGATATTCCAGTTCACGGGGACAACCGTGGTTGGTTCAAAGAAAATTTCCAAAAAGAAAAAATGGTACCGTTAGGTTTCCCAATAGATTTTTTTGCGGCGGATAAGCTACAAAATAATGTCTCGTTATCAAGACAAGGGGTTTTACGTGGCTTGCACGCTGAACCATGGGATAAATACATCTCTGTAGCCGATAATGGTAAGGTACTTGGGGCATGGGTTGACTTGCGTGAGGGCGAGTCATTTGGTCACGTCTACCAGACAGTGATTGATGCCAGTAAGGGTATTTTCGTTCCACGTGGTGTTGCGAATGGCTTTCAAGTATTAAGCGAGACGGTTTCATATTCATATCTAGTGAACGACTATTGGGCATTAGATCTCAAGCCAAAATATGCCTTTGTAAACTATGCAGATCCTACTTTAGGGATTGCATGGGATGATGTCGACAATGCTGAAGTAAGCGAAGCTGACAAAAATCATTCTATGCTGAAAGATGTGATGCCATTAACTGCAGAAAAATTATAATTGTAGTAAAATTTGTTGTTCTAACGTATAATGTAATAATAAGCAACACATTAGAACCTATCTAGGAGAAATCATGACTGACTATAAGAATATTTTGGTAACCGGTGGTGCCGGATTTATTGGTGCGAATTTTGTACGCTATATTGTTGAAGAACATCCTGACATCTTTGTGACTGTGCTTGATAAGTTGACTTATGCTGGGAATCGTGCGAATTTAGCTGGATTACCAGAAGACCGTGTTAAGCTCGTTGTTGGTGATATTGCCGACGCACCACTTGTTGATCAACTTGTTTCTGAGACTGATGCTGTCATTCATTATGCTGCCGAATCTCATAATGATAACTCATTGCAAGATCCATCACCATTCGTACAGACGAATATCATTGGCACCTATACATTACTTGAAGCAGTTCGTAAGTACAACAAGCGCTTCCATCATGTATCCACTGATGAAGTTTATGGTGATTTACCGCTTCGTGAAGACTTACCAGGGCATGGTGAAGGTGTTGGCGAAAAGTTCACCCCAGAATCACCATACCGGCCATCAAGTCCTTATTCATCAACAAAGGCAGGGTCTGATTTGCTTGTCCGTGCTTGGGTACGTTCATTTGGGGTCCAAGCAACAATTTCTAATACCTCTAATAACTATGGGCCATACCAACACATTGAAAAGTTCATTCCTCGTCAGGTAACTAGTATTTTAAGTGGCATTAAGCCAAAACTATATGGTAATGGTAAAAATGTCCGTGACTGGATTCACACATACGATCATGCTACAGCCGTATGGGCTATCTTAACCAAAGGTAAGATTGGTGAAACATATCTTGTTGGCGCTGATGGTGAGAAGGACAATATCACAGTGTTGCGTGCCATTCTCAAAGACATGGGCAAACCAGAAGATGATTTTGATTTTGTACAAGATCGTTCTGGTCACGATTTGCGTTACGCTATTGATGCTACAAAGATGCATGAAGAGCTCGGTTGGCAGCCTAAGTATACTGATTTTGCTAGTGGATTAGCACATACAATTCAATGGTATACTGACAATCAAGACTGGTGGCAAGCAGAAAAGGCTGAAGTTGAAGCCAAGTATGCTAAAAATAATCAATAAACGATACTGCAAAACTCACATCTTGTGAGTTTTTTGTCTAGGAGGAGAAAGATAATATGACGTACTTGATTACCGGAGCCAATGGGCAATTAGGACAAGAACTACAAAAGTTATGCAATGAACGTGATATAGATTTTGTTGCTTTTGATTCTAAGCAGTTAGATATTACTGATAGAGAAGCTGTATTTGAAGCTTTTGCGCGTGTACAACCTGATGTGGTATATCACGCTGCAGCTTACACAAAAGTTGACCTTGCTGAAGATGATGGCCGAACAGTGAACTGGCAAGTCAATGTTAATGGCACCAAGAATGTTGCCGATGCGGCACATCACTATCAGGCGAAATTGGTTGCTGTGTCAACAGATTATGTTTTTGCGGGGACAAGTGAAACAGCATACCAAGAAACAGATGCTGTTAACCCACAAAATGCTTACGGACGTGCCAAGTTAGCTGGCGAATTGGCAGTCACTGAGAGTGGTGCTGATGCCTATATTGTACGGACCAGTTGGGTATTTGGTGAGTTTGGTAATAATTTTGTTTATACCATGCAACGTCTGGCCAAAAGCCATCCACGACTGACCGTTGTTAACGACCAATTGGGACGACCAACTTGGACACGGACACTGGCTGAATTTATGTTATATCTTATTGATAATCAAGCAAACTATGGCATCTATCATTTGTCCAATGATGATGTTGCCACATGGTTTGATTTTGCGCGTGAAATATTGAAAGATCATGCAGTGACAGTTTCACCGGTTACCAGTGCAGAGTTTCCCCAAAAAGCGTACCGGCCAAAAAAGTCAGTCATGAGCTTAGACAAAGCAAAAGCCACTGGCTTTGAAATACCAACTTGGCGTAACGCATTAAGTATGTTTTTAGAAAGCATAAAATGAACCATTAAAAAAGCGACCAACGAAAAATTGGTCGCTTTTTTATTCTATTGCTCAGGCAAATAATTTTTTAGTTGCGCGTAGCAATGTTTTTATGTCACGATCATATCTTGGTGTGTCAACTAAGTGAGACATCGGGATACCAGCAAAATGATAGGCAGCAATTTCACCGGAACGAACAGCACTTTGTTCGGTAAAAATCATTTGGTAAGGTTGTTCCACAAATTCACCGGTAAAAGCCAAATTAGTTGCATGCTCGGGAATCACTTCTGGGCGGTCAATTTTAGCTCGATTATTGAACAAAGCTGAGGCATAAGGCATGTATACTGGAATGTTATTGATGACACTTGCTAATATATCATCTTCTTTCTCCTTGATATTGACAGGGCCGGAATCAACTGCTGAGAGGTGTGCAATCAGCTCGAGTAACATTTCCTTACCGGTCAATTCAATATAAGGCTTACCAAATAATGGGCTGTTGCGTCTTGGGTATAAGAAGTAACCCCAAAGAACTGTTTCATTAGGTTTTTGACTAGTGAAGTGGGGTTGGTGATGAACAACAATTGACATGTCAACGTCAATCTGATCTAGTGGTGTGATGGGGGTGGTAGATAAGAATGAATTCAGCGCATTACCAGGTAATTGCGTTGTGATACGCGTAATTTCATTTAATAGCAGATGGTCTTTAGTTGTCAAAGTAAAGCTAACCCATTCACTTGCATCACGGTTAGCAAAGAATTTATCAGGGTTACCCAGATTATAGAAATGCTCAGTAGCTTGGCGCCATAAGCTTGAAGCTGCACCGTAATCCATATTTTCTGGTGCCGGTGTGTCATAGTCACCAAGAGTTGCTGAATCAGTAATAGAACCATTGGTGAAAATGACAGCAGTATCGTCATCAATAGCGACATGTTCTTTTTGATTCGTTGCCGTGTTCACCATCTGTAGACCCGTGACAGTAATTTCATCGGTCATTGTCGTATCTTTAAATTCAAACGCAGTGACACGTCGATTAAGAATAATTTGGCAACCGTTAGCTTTCAGGTAATTGATTAGTGGCAGCATAATGCTTTCATATTGATTATAACGTGTTCGGTTAACACCAATTAAGTGTTCAATTTGTGTAAATTCATAAATCATTTGGTGCATATAACGCCGTAATTCTTGTGCTGAGCTACGTGTACGAAAGGCAAATGTCGTTTCCCACATGAACCAAAAGTTTGTTTCAAAGAAGTGCGAATCATCGGCAAAATAATCTGCAATAGTGACGTTATCTAGTTTTGTTTCTTCGTCATCAGGCATGAGAATTAATTGTGTTAATAATTTACGGTCTGCCTGATTAAAGCCTAATTTGCTAGCATTCAAAATGCCCTGACCAGGTTGCAACAAACGTGCTTTATCAAATGTCGGGTGCTTGGCATCAAAATCGCGTGTGTCCTCTGCCGCAGTCATATTAGGTTCGGTCATCGAAGGAATACGATCCAGTAGATCCATGAGGTCAACGTAAGTACGGTAATTTAACATACGACCACCACGAGCAAGATAACCTTTGGTATTAGATAATGGATGATTTTTATTCCAATAGTCGTCGACGACTGAATCAGTGGTATCCCCATCATTTGAACCATGTTGATCTAGCGCATAAAAGGTAATATTTTCTCCAGACCAGTGGCCTTCTTGAATTAAGTAGACAGCCGCCGCCATATTGGCTATACCGGCACCAATCATTACAGCTTTATTTTTACGCATAATCAATCTCCAATCTGATATTTTTTACAGGACAATATTATCGTTTAGCTCTCAAATTTCTTATAGCTATCCAAATCGTCACCTTTAAATAGTGATAATTTTTTAGCGGTATAACCACCATAGACTAGCAGAGAAACACAAGCTAAACCTAAAACGACAACGTACTTTTTCATAAAAATATCCACCTTTCAATTAGTAGGTCTTTCTAATGATTATTATAATCTTATCAGTAATAAATGTCTTTGGACGAAATAGCTTATTTGCCTAGTTGCTTGTGTGTTTATTTTTATTAATGATGAATTCAATGGTGCCATCCAGAATAGCTGTTGCGCGGGAGACTAATATATCTTTTGGTGTGTCGCAATCAGTCAGTAGCCATTTAATAATTTGCGATGCAATGGCGCTACCGTAAAAATCAACTAAATCTTGTGCGAGTAATGGTGTAACATCGTCATCGATGGTAACTACGACAGACTGCACCATTTGCGCGCCGAGTTCAAATAGAAAAGTTTCCAGTAAGTCACGTTGGTGTGAGTGTAATGCTTCCAGGCAAAGGGCTTTGTTTGCCAAGATGTAATTTAAAGCAATTGCATACTTTGCTGCCCAATTTTTAGCGGTAAGGTGATCTTGCACTTGTGAAATAATATCTTGTTCTAACGTCCAGCGTAAAAGATCATAAATATCACTAAAATGATAATAAAATGTATTACGATTAACTTGTGCTTTTGTAGCCAATGCGTCAATTGTAATTTTATCGAGTGCTGTTGTTTGAACAAGTGTTTTTAGAGCGAAAGCGAGATCTTTTTTCGCCTGTGTGGACATAACTAACTCCTTTAATCCTTGTAATTTCACGACGATTATACCAGTTTTTCTGGTTAGGCGTGTGATAAATGTTCTCAAAAGCGTCCAGCTTAACATGATATACTATTAACTAACATCTGCTAATGTGACATGGGGTCTAGATAAAGGAAAAATATGCTAAAACCGGCAAATTTGCAAGCACTCGTCTCACAATTAAATCACAGTAACGCTGATGCGCGACAGTATTTAGCTAATCTAGGAAATACAACAATTAGGCAACAAGAGTTAGTGGGTATCGAAAAATTAGTTCATTTGTTACCAGTTGAAACGTCGGCATTCAAAGCGGTCTATGTTGGCTACAGTGTGCCCAAGCTGAGTAAGGAATTTGACCTACTGTTATTTGGTGCTAATAATCAAATCATCAACGTAGAATTAAAAAGCGATGCCCATTACGCTGTTGAAAAAGTCAGAAAACAACTGGTTAATCATAAATATTACCTGATGAATATGTCAGATAATCTATCCCTGTATACCTACAATTCTGATGCCAATCGGGTGTATACGTTGCAAGACGATGACACATTAGAGAGTGTGTCAACCACCGACAAAGAAGCATTGTCAAGCACAAAGTTTTATCAAGATATCATTGCTTGTCAGCCTATAACATTGCCAAGTATTGACCAAGCGTTTAACCCAGATCAATATTTAGTCTCGCCTTTAGCGCAGTTAACCACATTTTTAAGTGGGCAATATCATTTACCGCATCACCAGCAGCTGATTCAATCAAATATATTGGCGGTTAAACATTCAGGTATATTTGCCATGAATATTGCTTCTAGTACTGGGAAAAACTTGATGCTATATGACACGGTAAAACTATTACAGACATCGTACCGTGTGTTAATTGTTCAAATCGGGTCATTGAATAGTGGACAAAGTTATTTGAGGAGAATCTATGGTTGGCAAATTTTACCTGAACGACAATTTTTCAAGAAAATTAAAAATAATCGTTTAGCCCATTTTGATGTGATTTTTATTGATGACGCGCAACGCCTTTCCGTCAAACACGCTAATCTTTTGGTGAAACATCAAGTTAATCAGCATTTACGTGTTTATTTGCTCGGGGATGTTAACCAAAAGGAACGTCAAAAATCACAGCGTGGTACATTTTTTGAAAGCATTAATCAACAACTGGTGGCCAATCAGGTCATCGAATTACAAGTATTAAACAAGTGAGGAGAGACAATTGAACAAAGTGAGTATAGTTTGGATCCGTCGCGATTTTAGAATCCAAGATAATTTAGCGCTTGCTGCGGCAACGGAGAACAGTGACAGCGTATTATTAGTATTCATCGTTGATCCAGAACAAATTGAAACTACGGCATCATTGAATCAAAGTGCTTTCTTTGCGAGTGCTAAAGCATTCCAAGCTAATTTAGAAAAAGAAAATATTCATTTACTGATTTTAAAAGGGACACCAGAATCACAATTTGAAAAATTAACAGCAGCTTTGCCAGAAATTTCTGATTTGTATTTTAACTTTGATGAGCGTGGCTATGGCAGGCAACGTGATCAACAAGTTGCACATCATTGTCAGGCGACCTTAGGCCTCAAAACGCATGCCTACATTGATTATAATTTGCACAGTGCCAATGAAATAAAAAAAGCAGATGGCGCAGGTTATCAAATATTCACACCTTACTTTAAGCGCTGGATAACCTTACCAAAACCAACGCCAGTTAAAGTGAGTGTGACTAGCCTGCAAGAAAAACAAATGGCCAATATTGAACCACTACATTTGCACCAAGAGGGCTTATTAACAAGCTTAATTAACGAAAAACATGACAAACAATTAGTTGGACAAGTTGGTGAGGCAAAAGCGCTACAAACTTTGAAAGATTTTATTCAGTCACATCTGGCTGAGTATGATACGCAACGCGATTTGCCATTTTTGGATGCAACGAGTCACTTATCTCGTTACCTGAGGACAGGGGAAATAGCGATTAGAACGATTTATCAAGCTGTCATCAATGAGCCAGAGAGTGAAGGGCAGCAGACCTTCATTAAGGAACTAGCATGGCGTGATTATTATAATATGATTTATGCTATGAATCCGCAGCAAAACACACAGTCATTACGACCTGAATTTCAGAAAATTGCTTGGCGAAATAACCATAATGATTTTTTGTTATGGCAAACAGGGCAGACTGGTTTTCCAATTGTTGATGCAGCTATGCGACAACTTAACCAAACGGGCTGGATGCATAATCGGTTACGCATGATTGTTGCATCATTTTTGACGAAAGATCTACTGATTGATTGGCGTTGGGGTGAGCAATATTTCCATGATCAATTACTTGATTATGAACCTGCCAGCAACATTGGTGGTTGGCAATGGGCAGCCTCGACCGGGACAGATAGCGTGCCGTATTTCCGAATCTTTAACCCAACACGACAATCACAAAAATTTGATCCAGATGGACAATTTATTAAACAGTTTGTGCCAGAACTATCACAAATTACCAATGATAAAATTCACGAGCCACAGTTGTTAACCGATTTAGAACAAAAAGAATTTCAAGTCACATTGGATAAAGATTATCCAAAACCTATGGTGACACATAAGCAGGCGAGATTACGTGCTATTGAAGCTTATGAGCAGAGTAAAGACACTGTAAAATAAGTATTTTTGTGACGGTTATTTTGTGATTTAGGGTTTTGTTGCGTGATACAATGAAAGTAATATAGGCTAAGGAGATTGGGTTGATCATGAGTCGTATGTTACTAAACAGACCAAATAATATGTTATTGGATTGGCATTTGCTACTAGATGATACCAGCAAAAATAGGCTAATTAAGGATGCCGCATTAAATGAAAAAGCGCTTGTTGTTGGACGTGTTGGCCTGATTTTACTTTCTTGTGGTACTGGTGCTTGGCGTGTCAGAGAAGCTATGAACAGTATTGCAACCAATCTTGGCATTATCTGCGTTGCCGATGTTGGTTTTACTAGTATTAACTTGAGTTGCTTTGATAGCGCTCGAGAGTCCTACTCGCAAACTTATGTTTTATCGGGAACAGGTGTCAATACTGATAAATTAAGTACAATAGATAAATTTGTTAAGCGTTTTGGGCAACAATTAGAAACACTAACGGTTGCTGGCGTTCACGATCAATTAGAAACAATCAACAAAAAGACAGCTAATTATAACCCCGTCATCAATGGCTTGGCTGCTGCATTGGCTTGTTCATGTTTTATTTTTTTACTTGGTGGTGGCATCCCCGAAATGATTGGTAGTTTCATTGGCGCTGGTGTTGGTAATTTGGTTAAAAGTTTGATGACCAGAAACCATTACTCCACGCTGATAAGTTTGGGAATTGCGGTAGCAGTTGCTGGTTTAGCGTATGTTGGAACGTTTCATCTCATGCGTATATTTATTGATTTACCGTTATCACATGAATCTGGTTATATTGGTGCGATGTTGTTTGTGATACCTGGTTTTCCTTTTATCACTAGTATGCTTGATATTTCTAAGTTAGACATGCGTTCTGGGATTGAACGTTTGAGCTACGCAACGATGATTACAGTGGTGAGTGCACTTGTGGGTTGGGTGATTGCCGCTTCAGCGAAATTCTATCCCGCCGATTTTGTGGTATTGCCACTAACGACAAATCAGATTATTATTTTACAGCTTATAGCTAGTTTTGGTGGCGTATTTGGTTTTTCAGTGATGTTCAATAGTCCAATTAACATTGCAATCACTGCTAGTTTGATTGGTGCTGTAGCCAATACAACGCGGTTAAGCCTGATTAGTTTGTATCACGTACAGCCAAGTTGGGCAGCCTTTATTGGGGCATTAATGGCGGGTGTCTTAGCTTCAATTGTCAATCATTATAAGGGTTACCCGCGAATTACCTTAACTGTGCCAGCAATTGTTATCATGGTACCTGGCTTGTACATTTATAAAGCAATCTACTATATTGGCTTTAATCAATTGGCGACAGGGCTACTATGGTTAAACAAGGCAATTTTGATTATATTATTTTTGCCGCTAGGGTTGTTTGTTGCAAGAAGTTTATTAGATTATAAATGGCAACACTTTAATTGAGTTGAACAGCGAAAAATCACTAGAAAGCGCCCGATAAATTGGCGCTTTTTTAATGATTTGATTGCCTGGTGGCTGCACTTAAATAGCACTAAAATGTTAAAAATAGCAGTACAAATTTGAAGTGTGATATTATTGAGAGAGTTTAAGTGTACATGCTTTGCACACGGCAACACAATAAAAGGGAGTGGAGCAAAATTATCAGGTGATGTGTTCTCGTCAATGCGGGGCAGCATTTTTAGAGTTTGTTCGTTAAGTAGGCTATGCCAAGTAAATATGAAACTGTAAAAAAAAATATATTAGATCAAATCGTCACGGGTGAGTTGCAAAAAGACCAAAAATTGCCGACTGAAAGTGAAATGATGGCAACGTTTTCTGTCAGTCGCTACACAATTCGACGCGCTATATCTGATTTAGAGAATGAAAATTATGTATACCGTATACAGGGTGGTGGATCCTTTGTGACTGATTGGCAAACACAGAGAACCCCGGATAAAATGCCCAGAGTTATCGGCATTTTGTCAACTCATGTTGCTTCTTATATTTTCCCTGCAATTATTGATGGTGCTGATCAAGTCATTAGTGATAGTGGTTTTTCACTCAGTTTGGCCAATACTCATAATCAACCTGCTAGGGAACGTACTGCGCTAATTAATTTAATGAGTCAAAATCTGGCGGGCTTAATCGTTGAACCGACTCAGAGCGCGATACCAACCCCAAATATTGATTTATATCAAAAATTACAGAAAATGGCGATACCAATTGTTTTTATCAATGCTGGCTATCAAAATGTTGCCGATGTTTCTGTCATCAGTGATGATAGTGAGGCGATTTATCGGGCGACCAACTATCTGATTAGTAAGGGCCATCATCGCATTGTTGGTGTATTTCAAGTTGATGATCAGCAAGGTGTCAATCGATTAGATGGTTATATGAAAGCCTATCAAGCACACTCGGCATTGTTAACTGACTGTATGCCGATGATGTATAAATCTGATGATGTTACCCAAGCATTACATCAAATTAATGAACTTGTTGTGCAATCACCGACAAAAAGACCAACCGCAATTATTGCGTACAATGATCAATTGGCTATTCGTATCATTGCAATGATTCATGATTTAGGCTTACGTGTGCCTGAAGATATTTCTGTGATGGGATTTGATGATTTCCAATTGTCACAGTATTTATCACCGCGGTTAACAACGATGACCCACGAAAAACAGAAAATGGGACAAGATGCAGCAAAGCTGTTGATTCAAAAAATTAATCATCACAAGGTTGCCTCAATTATCTACCGCCCAGAATTAATTGAACGTGATTCTGTCAAAGACTTAAGTGTTCACGATGATTAATTGTAAATAACTGTGTATTATGTTAAAAAAATAAATATAAGCGGTAGATTGCAAGAATTAACCGAACACTGCAAACTGCTGAAAAACCTTTCGTGGTGATTGCCAGTTGAGTGTTTTCATTGGTCTCGCATTGATCCAATGATTAATTTGATCTAATTCTTTGGCGCTAACTGTTTCAATTTTGCGTTCTTTCGGTATAAAACGACGGACGTATCGATTTAATATCTCATTACTCCCACGTTCTTCTGGTGAATATGGGTGCGCAAAATAGACTGGAATGCCTAGTTTTTGTTCGATTTCGTTATATTTTGCAAATTCTCGCCCACGATCAACAGTGATTGACTTGGCATTTTTGATCCCTTGAAAAAAATGAATTAAGACTGGTGTCACTGCCTGACTATTGCGCCCAGTGACCTGTCTCACGATATGTTGCCGGCTTAGTCTTTCAGTAATTGTCACCAGCACATCACCACGTCTTTTACCCGATTGCATGGTGTCAACTTCAAAATGTCCAAAGGTTTGTCGTGCTTTCACACTTTCAGGTCTCGTTTCAATCGAACGACCATGCACAAATACTTGTCGTCTACCATCAGATTGACGCTTTTGACGGATACCTTTGTCAGGTAAATCAGCCAATGATAGTTTGAGTCGACCAGCATTGAGCCAATTATAAATCGTTTTGAAAGGTAACCCTAAAACATGCGCAGCGGTTTCTGGTGACCCCTTCAATATACCAATGTGGTGATTCAAAAAGACAGCGATAGCTGGTGTTAGCGTGTCATGACGACCACGTAGATGACGTTTTTTCAATGCCAACGCATGAGCAATCTCAGCTTTATAGGGTGTAACTTGATGAATTTCAATCGAAACGGTTGAAGGAGAGCGTTTAATAAAGCGCGCAATGGCACGAATAGAATAATTCAATTCGAGTAAAGTTTGAATGACAGTGCGTTCTTGAGATGATAAACTAGTCATGAGTCGCAGTTCCTTTATGGTTGTTTTAGGCAATTACCATTAAAGGCGCTGCGGCTTTTTTATTCAAGTGTTCGGTTTAATTTTACAATCTACCAAGCTCATAAAAAAATAAAGTTTGGTGCCTTTCTGCGCATTAAGCTTTATTTTTTATCTATTTATTTATCAGATGAAAATATATATGTTTGACTTATACGGACAAATATCTTATAGTAACACTGTAAGCGTTTTCATTAATTGCTAAATTCTAGATAAATGGTGTTTTGATGAAAATAATTATTGAAACCACGCAAGAATAAGAGAGGATTTTCGAAATGTCAAATGTTAAAGAATACAAGTTTTGGTTTGTCACTGGCTCACAATTTTTATACGGACCAGAAGTACTGGAACAAGTCGCCGCAGATTCAAAGAAACTGGTTGCCGCGTTGAATGATTCTGGAAAATTACCTTATCCAGTTGAATTTAAAACAGTTGGTGTCACTGCTGAAAATATTACTGAGACAATGAAAGCAGCTAATTACGATGATTCTGTCGCCGGTATTATCACTTGGGCACACACTTTTTCACCTGCCAAGAATTGGATTAGAGGGACGCAACTACTTAACAAGCCATTACTACATTTAGCCACCCAAATGTTAGATAAAATCCCTTACGATACAATTGACTTTGATTATATGAATCTCAATCAATCTGCACATGGTGATCGTGAATATGCATTCATTAATGCACGACTTCGGTTGAACAATAAAATTATTTTTGGCCACTGGAGTGACCCAGCAATCCAAGAACAAATTGGCAAGTGGATGTCAGTGGCTGTGGCATACAATGAGAGTTTTAAAATTAAAATTGTTACATTCGCAGATAAGATGCGTAATGTTGCTGTGACTGACGGTGACAAAATTGAAGCCCAAATTAAACTGGGCTGGACTGTTGATTATTGGGGGGTTGGCGATTTAGTCGCTTATGTTGATGCAATAGATAGTCATACAATTGATGACCTTTATACAGCGTTACAGGATAAATATGACTTTGTCAGAGGTGACAATGACGCGGCAAAATATGAACATCATGTAAAATATCAGCTGCGTGAATACTTGGCCATTAAGCAATTTATGGATGAAAAGGGCTATTCAGGCTTTACAACAAACTTTGAAGATCTTGTCGGCCTAGAGCAATTACCAGGCTTAGCAGTGCAATTATTGATGGCTGATGGCTACGGTTTTGCCGGAGAAGGGGACTGGAAGACGGCAGCGTTGACACGACTACTTAAGATTGTTGGACATAATCAAGCAACAGCATTTATGGAAGATTACACATTGGATTTGCGTAAAGGTCACGAAGCAATCCTTGGTTCACACATGTTGGAGGTTGATCCGACAATTGCTTCCGACAAGCCACGTATTGAAGTACATCCGCTAGATATTGGTGGCAAAGCAGACCCAGCAAGATTGGTATTCACGGGTAGAGCCGGAGATGCAGTTGATATCACATTAGCTGACTATGGCGATGAATTTAAATTAATTAGTTATGATGTTACAGGAAATAAGCCGGAGGCAGAAACGCCATATTTGCCAGTAGCAAAGCAACTATGGACGCCAAAAGCTGGTTTGAAAGCTGGCGCAGAGGGGTGGTTAACAGTTGGCGGTGGCCACCATACCACATTAAGTTTTGCTGTTGATTCAGAACAACTCCGTGATTTGGCAAACATGTTTGGTTTAACGTATGTAAATATTCAGTAACGGTGACTATGATGACAAATCAATCAACAAAAAAAATTTCAAGTACGTATATCTATTTCTTTGGTGCATTTGGTGGGATTCTCTTCGGCTATGACATCGGTGTCATGACAGGCGCGTTACCATTTTTACAACGAGACTGGCATTTGACAGACGCTGGTGTCATTGGTTGGATCACTTCTGCTCTCATGCTAGGTGCTATCGCTGGTGGTGCTTTAGCTGGACAATTATCAGATAAGCTCGGGCGTCGACGTATGATCTTAGCGTCATCATTTGTATTTGCGATTGGTGCCCTTATGGCTGGCTTATCACCTCACAACGGTGTTGCTTGGTTGTTAATCGCACGTGTATTGCTAGGTATAGCTGTTGGTGCCGCTTCCGCATTGGTACCTTCTTATATGTCAGAAATGGCACCAGCCAAAACAAGAGGCCGGTTATCTGGATTGAATCAATTAATGATTGTCTCAGGGATGCTACTATCTTACATTGTCGATTTCCTACTGCAAGGATTGCCACATGGGATGGCGTGGCGTTTAATGCTTGGGTTGGCTGCTGTGCCGGCAATAATTCTCTTTCTTGGCGTGTTGAAGTTGCCAGAATCACCACGTTTCTTAGTAAAAATAAATGATTTAGCTGCAGCAAGACATGTTTTGACCTTTATTAGGCGAGATAATGAAATTGAACCTGAATTAGTTGAGATACAAAGAACAGTGTCAATGGAATCGAGCGCACAGAAAAACGTCACCTTAGCGACACTTTTCTCGAGTAAGTATCGCTATCTTGTAACCGCTGGTATTGGTGTTGCAGCTTTCCAGCAGTTCATGGGTGCTAATGCCATTTTCTACTACATTCCATTAATTGTTGAAAAAGCAAGTGGGCAAGCAGCATCTAGCGCATTATTATGGCCAATCGTACAAGGTGTGATTCTAGTGCTAGGCGCTATTCTATACATGGTTATTGCTGATAAATTTAAGCGACGGACTTTGTTGATGATTGGTGGTACAGTGATGGCGCTATCATTTCTTATGCCAGCAGTACTAAATGCTTTGGTAGGCGAACATCATTTACCACCAATGCTGATTGTTGTTTTCTTATCAATATTTGTGGCTTTCTACTCTTTCACTTGGGCACCATTAACTTGGGTATTGGTTGGCGAAGTCTTTCCCTTAGCTATTCGTGGCCGAGCAAGTGGCCTAGCTTCTTCGTTTAATTGGCTTGGTTCATTTGCGGTTGGTTTGTTATTCCCAATCATGACGGCAATGATGCCTCAGGCATCCGTCTTTGCTATCTTTGGTGTCATCTCAATTATTGCGGTATTGTTCATTAAATTTGCGGTACCAGAAACGCATGGTAGAACATTAGAAGAAATTGAAGCACAAGGTACAAACCATTAAAAAAACATGTGTTTATCTGAAACAAAATAATGCGCTAATCAGATAAAGACTATCTGGTTAGCGTTTTCAAATGAAAAAGTTTAGGAGAATAACAGCATGACAGCACAACAAATACAAGAAAAAGCCATTGCAACCGGACAGGTGGCATTAGGCGTGGAATTTGGATCGACAACAATTAAAGCAGTATTGACTACTAACAGCGGACTAACGATTGCTTCAGGCAGTTATGATTGGACAAACAATTTTCAAAATGGTCTCTGGACGTATAGCCTGGATGATGTTTGGCTAGGTTTACAGAGTGCCTATCGACAACTGAAAGCACAAGTTGAATCAAAATATGGCTTGAAACTTAAAAAAATCAAAACAATGGGTTTTTCAGCTATGATGCACGGCTACTTAGCATTCGATAATCAAGACACACTACTAGTTCCATTTCGTACATGGCGCAATGCGACAACTGGTCGGGCATCACGCGAATTGACCAAGTTATTTGGCTTTAACGTGCCACAACGATGGAGCATTGCACATTTGTATCAAGCTATCTTAAATCAGGAGACGCATGTTAAAAATATTAGTTATTTCACAACACTTGCAGGATATGTTCATTGGCAATTAACCGGTGAAAAAGTTTTAGGTGTTGGCGATGCCTCAGGGATGTTTCCTATCGATGCAGACACTGGTAATTATAATCAAAATATGATTGATCAATTTTCTCATTTGAAAGCGGTCCAACAATATCAGTGGCAGATACAAGATATATTACCAGAACCGCGACATGCTGGTGATATGGCGTGTCATTTAACAGCAGCAGGTGCTAAAAAGTTAGACCCAACAGGCGATTTAATGGCAGGTGTCATCGTGGCACCACCAGAAGGCGATGCCGGGACGGGTATGGTAGCGACCAATAGTACGCAAGTACGAACAGGTAACATTTCAGTGGGAACATCTATTTTTTCAATGATTGTTTTAGAAAAAAGTTTAAAGCATGTTTATAGTAATATCGATATCGTCACTACGCCAACTGGCTTACCTGTTGCCATGGTTCACGCCAATAATTCTGCCTCTGATTTAAATGCTTGGTCCAAACTGTTTGCGGAATTTGCAGGGATGATTGGTCAGAATTTATCAAACGCGGCCTTGTATCAAACCCTGTTCAATGCTGCTTTGAATGATGCTGATGCTGATGCTGGTGGTTTAACTGGTTATGGCTACTATTCCGGTGAAAACATTACTGCAGTACCGGAAGGACGACCATTATTAGTCAGACAACCAGACTCACATTTTACGATTGGCAATCTTATGCGTTTACATATCTTTAGTGCATTCGGTGCGATTAAAATTGGCATGCGGATTTTAGCAGATGAAAACGTACTAACCGATAATATTGTGGCTCAAGGCGGTGTGTTTAAAACACCAATTGTGGCTCAAAAATTGTTAGCAGCAGCACTCAACACAAACATTACTGTGATGGCCAATGCTGGTGAAGGTGGGCCGTGGGGAATGGCTATTTTGGCACTTTATGCAGCCAATAAATTAGGCGGTCAGACACTAGATGATTATTTAGCAAAAAACATATTCGCTGAAACTAAAGCACAAACACTCGCGCCAGAACCACGTGATGTTGCAGGATTTGAAGAATTTATGACACGTTATATTGATGGCCTACAAATTGAGTTAACCGCCATTAAAGCATTGCCTAGTAATCAAATAAAGGAGTAAGCAGATGTTAGAAGTATTAAAGCAGCAAGTATATGAAGCAAATATGGCATTACCGCAGAATAATTTAGTGACATTAACTTGGGGCAATGTGTCTCAAATTGACAGAGAAAAAGGGTTGTTTGTCATTAAACCAAGTGGCGTGGATTATGATGCATTACGGCCAGAGGACATGGTCGTTGTTAATTTGGCAGGTGAAGTTGTCGAAGGAGAAATGAACCCATCGAGTGATACACCGACGCATGCTTTCCTATATCGGCATTGGCAACAATTAGGTGGCATTGTGCATACGCATTCTAAGTGGGCAGTTGCTTTTGCACAGGCAGGGATACCCATTCCTGCAGCAGGCACAACCCATGCTGATACTTTTTATGGTGATGTGCCTGTAGCAGATAGATTGACGAAAGAAGAAGTCGGCGGTGATTATGAATTAAATACAGGCTACTCAATTGCGCGTGTTTTTGACCGCGAAAAAATTGATCCAATGGCATTACCAGGTGTTTTGACAAACGATCATGGACCCTTTACTTGGGGTGTAGATGCACAAGATGCTGTTCATAATGCTATCGTACTTGATGTTGTGGCAGAAATGGATTATCACACGATGCAGCTCAACCCTTCGCAAGACTTACATGTGCCACAGTATCTTCTCGATCGCCATTATTTTAGGAAGCATGGTAAGGGTGCCTATTACGGCCAAAAGAACAGCAATAAGGTGTCATCAAAATAAGCAATTTAGGATACGAGGTGTTAGGAGCGACAATAGTTACACATTACGGTGACGCATGACGACTATCTCTTCTGATTTACAGTATGGTAAAATCAAGGTAATGCATTTTATACAATTGATACTTATAGTAAACGGAGGCACACAAGGTAGTCGTGTGAATAATAATATGAAAATAGCTATTGCAGGATTTGGTGCACTTGGTGCACGATTAGGTGTCATGCTCCAGGCTGGTGGCCATGAGGTTACCGGGATTGATGGTTGGCCGGCACATATTGCTGCTATTAATACAAAAGGTTTAACAGTCGTTAAAGATAATGATGCACCACAAAAGTATTTTGTACCAGTTATGCCGGCAAGTGAAGTGACAGGCACATTTGATTTAATTATTTTACTCACTAAAACACCACAACTAGACCGCATGTTAACAGATATTCAGCCTATTATAACGGATACTACAAAATTATTGGTATTATCAAACGGTTTGGGTAATATTGAAGTGATGGCAAAGCACGTGTCGCGCCATCAAATTTTGGCTGGCGTCACATTATGGACATCGTCACTAATAAAGCCAGGTGAAATACATGTTACTGGTAGTGGCTCTATTAAATTACAAGCAATTGGCGATGCTGATGTCCAAAGTATAGCGGATGCTTTGAATCAGGCTGGCTTAAACGCCGAAATTACCCCAGATGTGATGACAGCAATTTGGCATAAGGCAGGTATCAACGCGGTGCTCAATCCTTTATCCGTGTTGTTAAATGCAAATATTGCTGAATTTGGCACAGCTGGCAATGCCATGGATCTAGCGTTGAATATTCTAGATGAGATGAAGCAAGTTGGTGCGTCACAAGGCATTAAAGTTGACGTTAGTGGTATTATGACGGACTTGAGTCAGTTACTTAAACCAGAAAATGCAGGTAACCATTTTCCGTCAATGTACCAAGATATTCAAAATGGTAAACATACTGAAATTGATTTCTTGAATGGTTACTTTGCCAAGATAGGACACCAATCTGGCATTCCGACACCTTTCAATGCCTTAGTGACACGGTTAATTCATGCCAAGGAAGATATTGAACGTGTTAAATTAGCAAAACAGCAAGAAAACTTTGAAATTTGATTTCGATTATAGTATCATGAAGAGAAAATAATTTTTCTCTTTTTTATCATCTACAAGGAAGTAATGAATATGACAGATAATATTGAAACAGCAATTTTTGCGGGCGGATGTTTCTGGTGCATGGTCCAGCCATTTGATTCATTACCAGGCATTGAAAAAGTGCGCTCTGGATATACCGGTGGTCATACTGAAAATCCAACATATGAAGATGTTTTGTCGCATACCACTGGTCATACTGAGGCCGTAAAAATTTGGTTTGATCCAGCAATCATGAGTTATGAAGAACTGGTCTCGATTTATTGGGAACAAACAGATCCAACCGATGCCATGGGACAATTTCAAGACCGTGGTGATAATTATCGACCAGTGATTTATGTTGCTGACGAACAACAACGCCAGATCGCTGAAAAGTCCAAGGCAGCTTTGGCAGCCTCAGGTCGCTTTGATGAGCCAATTGTGACAACAATTGAGTCAGCAAAACCTTTTTATGAGGCGGAAGAATACCACCAAGATTTCTATAAAAAAGATCCGAACCGAGAGGCGCTAGCGATGAGACAACGCGCTGCATTTCAAGCGGATAAATGGGGCAAGTAATCGACAGCCAAAGGCTGTTTTTTATTTTGTATTCTGATTGTGACGTTAAAAATTGGCGAGATATGGTAAAATGGATAAGTTATGGATGGTCTGTGATCGTCTAATTGATTAGGAGAATAAGTTTGATTATCCGGTCATTTACCGGGTCAAGCTGTCACAATAAAAATGCAACTTGAATTTTTAGGTACAGGTTCTGGGCAACCATCAAAATTTAGAAATGTTACCAGTATTGCTTTGCGTTTATTAGATGAGCGTAACGCAGTCTGGTTATTTGATGTTGGTGAAGCCACGCAACATCAAATTTTAAAAACCACCTTGCGTCCGCGCAAAGTTGAAAAAATCTTTATTTCTCATTTGCACGGAGACCATATTTTTGGGTTGCCGGGGTTCTTGAGTTCGCGTTCATTTCAGGGTGCAGATAAAAATGAACCATTAACCATCTACGGTCCAAAAGGTGTGAAAGAGTTTGTGCAAACAGCCCTCCGTGTCTCTGAAACACGTCTATCTTATCCGTTGGTTTTTGTCGAATTAACGGCAGGTGTTGTTTTTGATGATAAAACATTTCGTGTCATTGCGGCTAAAATGAAACATCGCATTGAAAGCTGGGGGTTTAGAATCGAAGAAAAAGATCATCCTGGTGAACTTTTGGTCAATAAATTACGTGCAGAAAACATACCATCTGGTCCGATATTTGGACAACTGAAGGCAGGAAAACGTGTTAGTTTACCTGATGGTCGTATTTTAGATGGTCATGATTATGTTGGTCCAGCACAAAGGGGACGTGTTGTCACATTTATATTAGACACCCGCCCAAATGATAATATCGAGCTTCTAGCGCGACACGCAGATGTCTTAGTTCATGAAAGTACATATGGTGCCGGTGAAGATGAAGCAAAAATGGCTCGGGCACATGCCCATTCGACGAGTATTAACGCAGCTAATAATGCACGTCGAGCACAGGCCAATCAGTTGGTATTAACGCATCTATCAGCTCGATATATTGGTCCATTGCTTAAAAATTTGGTTTCAGATGTGCGCCATGTTTTCCCAAATACGATTGTTGCAAGAGACCTAGATGTGATAGATGTGCCACTCAAAAAAGAGGTGTCGGTTTCAGACCCACACAAAGTATAAAGAAGGTTACGATGAGTCAGAGTAATTGGCGCTTGATGCCACAACCACCAGAAAAGGCGGTTAGACAACTTACGTCACAATTAAATATTAATCAATTAACGGCTACGATTGTTGCGCAAAAAGGCTATACGACGCCAGAGGCTGCCTTTGGTTATCTGCAGCCGACCATTACGCAGTTACATGATCCCATGTTGCTACATGACATGGATAAAGCATTTGAACGCTTAACAGAAGCAGCTTTTGGTGGCGAAAAAATTGTTGTTTATGGTGATTATGACTTAGATGGTGTCACGAGCACGGCTGTCATGGTTGAAGCTTTAGAAGTATTAGGTGCTGATGTAACGGCCTACATTCCAAATCGTTTTACTGATGGTTACGGACCTAATGTTGCAGCATATCAACGTTTAATTGCAGAGGGTGCTCAGGTAATTGTGACAGTTGATAACGGTGTAAGTGGTCATGAGGCTGTTGCTATGGCAATGCGTGCCGGTGTCGATGTTATCATAACAGATCATCATGAATTAGCCCCAACATTGCCGGAAGCTTACGCAATTGTACATCCAAGACATCCTGACGGACATTATCCATTTGCTGACTTATCTGGCGTTGGTGTTGCTTTCAAACTGGCGCAAGCGTTGTTGACTGATGCGCAGCCAGTGACAGAAAAAAGTGAGTTACCAACAGAGTTATTAGACTTAGTGGCATTGGGTGAAATTGCCGATATGGTATCGCTAACCGATGAAAATCGTACACTTGTTTCTTGGGGGTTAAAACAAATCAGTGATAGCCCACGTCCAGGCATTACTGCTTTGTTAAAAAATGCTGGCCAGGTAGCAGATCAGCCAATTAATTCGGAAACAGTATCTTTTAAAATTGCACCACGCTTGAATGCGGTCGGTCGGTTAGGCGACGCAAAACTTGCCTTAGATTTATTAGTATCACAAGATGACGACACAGCTGTTAATTTGGCCACCCAAGTCGAAGCCATTAACGCACAACGACAAGAAATTGTTGAAGAAGTGTTTGGCGCCGCTAAGCAAATTGCATTATCAGATAAGTACCACGACGATCAAGTTTTGGTTATTGCTGGCGAAAATTGGCATCAAGGTATCTTGGGTATCGTTGCCAGTCGGTTGGTTGAGTTAATGCACAAGCCAGTCATTGTTCTAAGCCAAGTTGATGGTGTTTATAAAGGTTCTGGTCGATCGTATGGCAATTTTGATTTGTACACTTTAATGGGACAATATCGCGATCTCTATGACACATTTGGTGGTCATGCTAGTGCACTTGGATTAGCAATTACACCAGCTCATTTGACATCATTACAAAATCAAATCAAACAGCTTCAGCCACTTAACATTGCTGAAAAAGAAGTAAATGTTAATATGATGTTAAGTGCTGAAACAATGACCACAGCGTCTTATGATGCATTGACACTTTTAGAACCCTTTGGAACCGATAACCCGCAACCGGTCTTTGGTGTGCAAGAACCAAAGATTGCCAAAGCAGCAACTATGGGCACAACAAACCAGCATATTAAATTAACACTGGCTAATCATGTTGAAGCTGTTGGCTTTAATCATCCTGAATGGGCAAGTGTTGTGGCCCATCCGCAAAATATTTCGTTTGCGGCGACGTTAGGCATGAATTATTTTCGCGGTCAAAAAAAATTGCAATTATTGTTAGCTGATATGACTATGCCACAAGTCACGGATAACAATACTCACAAAAAATTCTTTGCCGATGTTTACAAGTTCATCTATGCTAATCAAGACTTGAATTTTGCACAAAACTTGGATAAAATAGCAAAGCAGCTACAAATTACTAAAACTGACCTGAATATCATGGTGCAAGTATTTATCGAACTTGGATTTGTTCATGTTGTGGACGGTGGTTTTGTAAAAGTAGTCCCAAATGCGCCGCAAAAGGCATTAACGATGTCAACCACTTATCTTAAATTTTTGGCTAACCGTTAATGATAAAATAGAAAGTATGAGTATGGCCTAAAGAGGTATCGTACGAGTGTTTAACAGTTCATTAACACATACTCAGAGAGAAAAAATGACAGTAGATTTGTATAATTATGTAGCAACCGTTGAAAATTTTCCAGAACCAGGTGTTAATTTTCGAGATATTTCACCGTTGATGGGGGATGGCGTTGCCTATAAGCAAGCAGTAGATGCCATTGCTGATTTTGCAAAAGATTTAAACGTCGACTTAATTGCTGGGCCTGAATCGCGTGGCTTCATTGTTGGTTCACCACTAGCTTATGCTTTAAATATCGGCTTTGTGCCAGCGCGTAAAGGTGGTAAATTACCACGAGCAGCCGTGAGTGCAGCGTATTCTTTAGAATATGGTGGTGAAAATGTTTTGGAAATTCATCAAGATGCGATTAAACCAGGACAACGTGTCCTAATCGTTGATGATTTGCTAGCAACGGGTGGCACAATTAACGCTACTCGCGAAATCATTGAAAAATTAGGTGGCATTGTTGCAGGGGTTGCCTTTATTATTGAGCTAACAGATTTGCATGGTCGTGAAAAAATTATGCAAAATGGACGTGAAGTACCATTTCTAACACTCATGACATATTAAAAAATAGGGTAAGAATATTTAAGTGTTCTTACCCTATTTAACTAGGAAAATACGGTCATCAATAGTATCAAAAGAGTGATGGTTTGTATTAAGTTCGGGTACTTTTGTTAACTGAGCTGTTTGCCAAAATGCCATAGAATTGGTATGTTTAAATGGTTCACCAATGAGAATGAAGTCACCAGTAAAATGAGTTGCTCGAAGATAATTTAAGATTTTTACATCTGTTTGTGCTGTGTCGGGCGCCCAGCTCATAATAACGACATCGTATGATATGTTCTGTAAGGCTATTTCAGCGTCTAGTGGTATAATTTGAGTCCAAGGATCGGCTATTTCGATATCTTGTTCTTGCCATTGAAAGGTGTCTGTGGCTGTAACCAACTCATTGCCCAGTGCCCGTAGGCCATAGGTAATGAGACCGTTGCCTGCCATGATTTCGAGTACGCGACGGCCAGCAATAAAATGATTGAGGTCAGCCAGCCACTTCAGATTAGGCAAATACCATACGCCAAACTGCGTAATCAACCATTGCCTAAAATTAGATAATAAATCATCTAATGGCATTAAGCTAGGATTTTTCAGTATTTGTTTTTCTGTAAAACTGAGCTTTGGTAGTTGCTTTTGCGGTAGTTTGTGAACTGCTAAACGCTGTAATACGTCTTTGGCAGCTTGAATTTTGAATTGTGCTAATCGGTCATCGGAGAGGCTTTTTTCGTAATCACTTAATGCCTCGAAAAAGGTTGTGTCTATCATCGTTTAATTTAAATTGATAAGTGTTGACGTAAAATGTCTGGTGCTAATGACTTGGCACAATGTGGCGCGAAAGTCGCAATTAGGTTGTCAATTGATAAGTTAGTTAATAGTTGTGTATCGATTGCTGTCGGGTCATCGATGGCAATACAAGGATCAGCTTTGGATAGCATTTGTTTTGCCAAAGCCTGATCTTCTAATACGGCCTGAAATGTTTCTGTGGCCTCGCGGTTAACCAAAAAATCATCAACATTTAGACGTGCTGTTTCCGCTATATTAGTGACTAATGCCAGTGAATAAGCTTGACTTGTTAGGGCATGCTGTAAATTAATTAAAAAACGGCGCGCTTTTTTGTTGCCTTCAACTTGAGCTGCCTTATAGTCCATAGCAATATGACAACTTTTTTGATCGTTATTGTCCGTAGTGCTGTCGCGTAAGTAACTTGGCGTTAGCTTTGCCACAAGGTGATGATCTAAGAGTGGAATAAAGCGCAGATGAACACGCTCAGATAAGTCGTAGCTGAGTTGTAATAGCCGTTCCTCAGTTTTTAAACAATCCGTGGAAAGCGGATTAGAAAAATGATAAATGTCAAGCATGATAGACCTCCGAGATAGCCGATTATAAATATAGTGTTCCTTATCCAAAACCATATTTTACCTGTAAATGATTGTCTTGTCGACTGATAAGCTCAAAACCAAACAAGATGTGTGTTAAAATGGAGTTTGTAAACTAAACGAACAATCATGCTGCGCTATATTGCATACAGATATAGGGCAGCATAACTATGTGAATAAAGATGGGGCGGATGAGCAAGTAAGCATCCGTTTAGAAAGAGGTGTCGTCATGGAATGGGAACGTTTTTTTGTTCCATATCAACAGGCGGTAACAGAGCTGAAAGTTAAGTTACGTGGCTTACGTGACCAGTACGAAAAAGAGGGGAAAAACTCTCCGATTGAATTCGTGACAGGTCGAGTAAAATCAAAGTCATCGATTGAAGAAAAAATAGTACGTCGTCATTTAGAGGAATCGCGTTTAGCATTAGATTTGCAAGACATTGCTGGGGTACGTATTATGACGAAGTACGTAGAGGACGTTTACACTGTTGTTGAATTGTTACGTGATCGCACAGATTTCCAGATTCTTGAAGAGCGTGATTATGTCATGAATGCTAAGCCTTCTGGATATCGTTCGTACCATATTGTAATTGAATATCCCGTACAAATGTATGGCGGGGAAAAGAAAGTATTAGCTGAGATACAAGTGCGTACAATCGCTATGAATGTTTGGGCTACGATTGAGCATGATTTACGTTACAAGCATGGCGATGAGTTACCAGCTGAAATGGCAGAACAACTGACTATTTTGGCAGAAGAAAACTTCGAATGGGATCAAAGAGTCAGTGAGATTCGGGCGACAGAATGAAGATAGCAATTTTTAATAATGATGCTAAAAACTCACAGATGATTACGCAGTCGTTAGTTGCTTCACTTGAGAAAAATGGGCTAACCATTGATAATCAGCATCCAGATATTGTCATTACTGTTGGGGGTGATGGCACGTTGCTGGGTGCTTTTCAGCATTACGTTGATCAGATTGATACAATCCGTTTTGTTGGCTTACATACAGGCCATCTGGGATTTTATACCGATTGGTTGAGCACTGAGCTTGCCAATCTGGTGAGCAGCTTAACGCATGACAATGGTCAGCGTGTAAGCTATCCCTTGTTAGACATGACGGTTGTTCATGAAAGCGGTGAGCAGTATCATTTTTTGGCGCTTAATGAAGCCGCAATTAAGCAACCGGTCGGTACATTAGTTGCTGATATATACTTAGGTGGTCAATTATTCGAACGCTTTAGGGGTGATGGCATTGCCGTTGCTACGCCGACCGGCTCAACAGCTTACAATAAAGCTAATGGTGGCGCTGTATTACATCCAAAATTATCAGCAATCCAAATGTCAGAGATTGCTTCGATTAATAATCGTGTGTTTAGGACATTGGGGTCGCCATTAGTCGTTCCCAAAGGTGAAGAAATTATCGTCAAGCCAAAAAGTAATCATTTTTTGGTGATGTATGATCAATCTGAAATCAAAGGCCGACATATTAATGAGCTGCGTTTTCGTGTCGCTGATAAACAAGTGCATTTTGCGGCATATCGACATGTCGATTTTTGGCAACGTGTCCATCGGGCGTTTATTAATGATATTGAGTCATAACAATATTTTATATTTATTGAGAGGAATATATGCACAAAACGGCTTTGTTTTGCTGCATTTACATAGTTAGTCATGCAATTTACTTGGACATATTCAGGCACAGAACAACGAAAGGTGAGAACATTTTTACAAGCGCATGGGGTCTCACATCGTATGTTTAGCCAAATGAAGCATAATGGTGGTGCCATTTTAAAAAATGGGCAACAGGTTTATACCTCGGATTATTTAGATCATGGGGATCAAGTGACGATAGTCATGCCAACTGAAAAAGGAAACGATTTAGTTGTGCCTGATTATCGACCACTCGATATTATTTTTGAAAATGAGCATTGGTTAGTTGTTGATAAACCATATGGGGTAACAACTGTACCTGGCCACGCTGACCGTCTACATACACTGGTTAATCAAGTGAAAGGTCACTTGGAAGAGATTAATGCCGAAGATTTAGTGCCTCACGTGGTGACAAGACTAGATAGAGATACATCTGGTATTGTGCTATTGGCTAAACATCGCTTTGCGCACGCTGTTTTGGATCAACAATTACAGGATCACACAGTAGAAAAATTTTACTTAGCTTATCCCAGTGGTATTCTTACTGAAGATCATGGTGACATTAATGCTCCGATTGGGCGTGTAGAAGGCGATTTTATTAAACGAGAAGTTCGTGATGATGGCAAACCTTCACGTACCGAATATTGGGTCGAGCGCCGTTATGATGAAAATGGCGAGCAGCCAATGACGCGTGTGAAAGTGCAATTACATACGGGGCGCACACATCAAATCCGTGTCCATTTTAAAAACATTGGCCACCCATTGGTTGGCGATGATTTATACGGCGGACCATTGTGGCATGGCTTAAAAAGACAGGCATTACATGCTTATCACATGCGTTTTTACGACCCATTCATTGAGGATTACCGTGAATTTAATACAAAGTTACCAGAGGATTTAAAAGGGTTGCGTGATTTGATTTAAACGATAATAAGCATAATAGCAGGAGGTGTACGGTTAATATGGCTGAGCAAATTGAAGAATTAAACCAGACAATTCAGCACCTTTCAGACTTGATTCAGTCTGGACAAGACAATACATTTATCGATAGTTTTGAAGCACTACATGAGTATGAAATGGCACAAGCGTATGCTGGTTTGCCAGAACAATTTCGTAGTGTTGCCTGGCGGTTACTTTCTGATGATATCCTAGCCAGCGTTTTTGACAATCTGGATGTTGATGAGGTTGACATCGTTGCGTTACTGAAAGAAATGCCACCAAGACGCGGTGCTCGTATTTTGCAAGAAATGTACGCCGATAATGCGGCCGACGTGTTACAAGAAATGCCACCGCGGCTAGTTGCAACCTATCTTAGTCTGATGCCAAAATCAGAAGCCGATGAAGTGCGCCAACTCATTAATTATGATGAGCAAACTGCCGGTTCGTTAATGTCGACAGAATATTTAGCTGTTGAAGAAAATTTACATGTTGACGATGTGATGCATTTGGTTAAAAAGCAAGCACTGGAAGCGGAATCAATTAGTTATGTTTACGTGCTCGATAAGCAAGAACATTTGATGGGTGTTATTTCTTTACGAGATTTGCTGACCCATGCTGATGATTTACCAGTGATTAATATTACCAATGAGCGTATCATTAGTGTTAAAGCTGGTGATGATCAGGCAGATGTTGCACAAATTGTGGCTAATTATAACTTCCTTTCTATTCCTGTTACCGATGATAATAATCGTTTGTTAGGTGTTATTACAGTTGATGATATTGTTGATGTTATTGACGAAGAGGCCGTCGAATATTACTCTGGTTTGGCGGCCGTTAACGTCAGTCAAATTAACGATACGCCTTGGCACTCTGCTGTTAAGCGTATTCCTTGGCTAATTGCATTATTGTTATTAGGTATGACAACCGCAACTTTAATTAGCTCTTACGATGGCTTAGTGAGGCGTGCTTCAATCTTAGCTGCTTTTATTTCTTTAATTACTGGAACAGCTGGAAATGCTGGGACACAAGCCTTAGCCTTAGCGGTGCGTCGTATTGCCGTGGGAAGTGATAAAAATGGCTTAAGAGATTTCTTTAGCGAAGTTATTGCTGGTATTTTGGTGGGTATCGCTACTGGTTTGTCAGTGTTTATAGTGGTCGCGCTATGGAAACAAAATGTTGTCTTAGGCTTTGCTGTAGGATTAGCAATGACAATTGCTATTATTGTTGCCAATCTAGCAGGTTATCTCATTCCTGTTGTAATTGATAAAATTGGCTTTGACCCAGCAGTGGCGAGTGGGCCTTTTATCACCACATTATCCGATTTAACCTCTGTGCTAATTTACTTTAATGTCGCACAACTGTTTATTACACATTTCATTGGTGGTTAGGGTTACAATGATTACCTTTTGCTAATTTTTTGAGAAGTCGTTTAATTAAGGAGTAAGTGTCATGACACGTGAATCATTACATCGACAGGGTAAACAAAATGGCCGCAAAAAAAGCCATACAGTTCGTCGTATCATTTTAATTATTGTTGGCCTATTGTTGCTGTCTGGTGTTGCTGTAGGTGCGGTAACCTATTATAAAATGAATCGCACAATTAGTAAGATGCAGAAACCTTCTGCAACAACGAAAAAAGCTGATCAAGTCACTGCAAGCAAAGCGCCAGTATCATACTTATTGCTGGGTACTGATACTGGTGAGCTAGGCCGTGATTATAAAGGCCGCACAGATACTATGATGGTTATGACAGTTAATCCATCGAAACAAACGACGACAATGACATCAATTGCGCGTGATACCTTAGTCACTGTCAATGGCCAACAAATGAAAATTAATGCGGCTTATGCCTATGGTAATGCTGATTCAGCGTTATCTGCTGTTGAAAATTTATTGAACATTAAAATCAATGGTGGCTATTTTCTGGTTAATATGGCAGGCATGATTAAAATGGTTGATGCCGTTGGCGGTGTTGATGTGATATCACCATTAACATTTACAACTGAAGGGGATGATACGCAAGCTGACTCTAAAAAGCAATATTCGTTTGTTGCTGGTCAAAGCTACCACATGGACGGCAACGAGGCGCTGGCTTTTTCAAGGATGCGACACGAAGATCCAGATGGTGATTATGGTCGTCAAAGAAGACAACAATTAATCATTCAAGCAGTCCTCAAGCATGCGGCAAGTGTTGGATCACTGTTTAATGATACATTGTTAAACATGTTATCTAATAATATTCAAACTGATGTATCTAGCAGTTCTATGAGAAATTTGGCGTTTAACTATCGTTCAGCATTATCTCATGTTAAGCAAGATCAGCTGCATGGTACAACACAAAGCATGGGGGATTTAGGTGCGGTTGAGGTTATGACGCCAACTGAAATTGATCGTGTCCACCGTGCCATAACTGAACAAATGACGAAATAAAAAAGCAGATTAAGGTTATCTGCTTTTTTATTGCAAAAATATACATTTTTATCGCTGTTATTCAGCCTTAAAGTGTATATAATCAGTAAATGGTTGAATAAAAAAACGGTGGGCGGTATTATTAATGCATACATAAACACGGAGGTCACTAACATGACAGAAAAATTAGTATTAGCTTATTCAGGTGGTTTGGATACTTCAGTTGCTATTCCTTGGTTAAAAGAAAAAGGATACGATGTTATTGCAGTGGTCTTAAACGTCGGACAACATGGCAAAGATATGGTTGCTATCCAGGAAAAAGCACTTAAAGTTGGCGCTAGCCAGTCTATCGTTATTGACGCACAAGCTGAATTTGCAGACCAATATGTTGCACCAGTGATTAAAGCCAATATGTTATATGAGGGCGAATATCCAATGGTTTCAGCTCTCTCACGACCTTTAATTATTAAAAAATTAGTGGATATCGCACACGAAAATGAAGCAGTTGCTATTGCACATGGCTCAACAGGACACGGTAATGATCAGGTTCGGTTTGAAGCAGCAATTCATGCTTTGGACCCAGATATGAAAATTGAAGCACCTATTCGTGATTTTCAATGGTCTCGAGAAGAAGAAATTGAATATGCTCAGCAACATGATGTGCCTGTACCAATTAATTTAGAGTCACCATACTCAATAGATGAAAACCTATGGGGACGTGCTAATGAAGCGGGTATTTTGGAAAATCCTTGGCATCAGGCACCCGAGGATGCTTATGCTTTAACGACAGCAATTGAAAATACACCTGATATACCAGAATTTGTTGACGTCACATTTACTGCTGGCATTCCAACATCATTAGATGGTAATGAAATGCCATTAGCCGATTTAATTATTAAACTCAATATCATGGCAGGCACGCATGGCATTGGACGTATTGATCATATTGAAAATCGTTTGGTTGGGATTAAATCACGTGAGATCTATGAAGCACCGGCAGCAGCTGTTTTGATGACAGCACATAAAGATCTCGAAGATTTGACATTGGAACGCGATGTGGCTCACTTTAAGCCAATGGTGGAACAACAACTTGCTAATTTAGTTTATGAAGCTAAATGGGTATCACCGCTATTTGATAGTCTTATGGCTTTCGTTGATGAGACACAGAAAAATGTAAACGGTGTGGTGAAGATGAAGTTATTCAAGGGAAGTGCCATTGCTGTTGCACGTCAATCAGAGCATAATTCACTTTATGATGAGGATTTAGCAACATATACCAGTGCCTCATCCTTCGATCAAGCCGCGGCAGTTGGTTTCATCAAATTATGGACATTGAGTAACACGGTGTACGAACAAGTGAATCATGTTCACAGTCAAAAGCCCAGTCAATTGAAGCTTAAAAATTAAAAAAGATGGCGAAAGCCATCGTACATAAATAGGGAAAGGATTATATTGTTTATTGGCAAAACAATATTGTTAAAATGTTATGACAACAACAAAACTATGGGGTGGCCGCTTCACTGCTAAGGCTGCAGAATGGGTCGATGAGTTTGGTGCATCAATTCATTTTGATGAGCAAATGGCAGCCGAAGATATCGAGGGTTCAATTGCCCATGCTAAAATGCTTGGTAAGCAACAAATTATTTCAGAATCTGAGTCAGCAGAAATTGTTGCTGGATTGGTGGCCTTAAAAAAAGAGTTAGATGATGGCATGCTAGCATTTGATGTTAAAAATGAAGACATTCATATGAATATAGAAGTGCTGTTAACAAAAAAAATTGGGGCGGTAGCAGGTAAATTACACACAGCACGTTCACGGAATGATCAAGTTGCAACAGATTTTCATTTGTGGGTGAAACATCGCTTGCCACATGTGTTGGATGCGTTAACTGAATTACAAGAAACTCTGTTACAGCTAGCAACACAACATGCTGGAACAATTATGTCAGGCTATACACATTTACAACATGCGCAACCAATTACTTATGGTCATTATCTTTTAGCGTATTGTGAGATGTTTCAACGTGATTATGATCGTTTTGAGTTTAACCAAAAGCATACCGATATGTTGCCACTTGGGGCAGCAGCTTTAGCTGGCACAACGTTCCCAATCGATCGTGAGTTTGTTGCAGAGCAGTTAGGTTTTAATGATATCTACCATAACTCATTAGATGCCGTGTCTGATCGTGATTTTGCATTAGAATTTTTATCTAATGCGGCCATGCTGATGATGCACTTATCTCGTATGGCAGAAGAATTGATTTTATGGTCAACGTATGAATTCAATTATATCGAATTGTCTGATGATTTTTCGACAGGATCATCGATTATGCCACAAAAAAAGAACGCAGACTTTGCAGAATTAGTGCGTGGTAAAACAGGGCGCACGTATGGTGCATTAATGGCACTTTTGACAACGATGAAAGCACTTCCTTTAGCATACAATAAAGACATGCAGGAAGATAAAGAACAAGTCTTTGATGTGATGGATACTGTGCTGGCTGCGATTAAAATTTTTACGGGTATGTTGAGTGAAATAACAGTGCATAAAGAACGCATGTTAGCAAGTACGCAAGATGATTTTTCTAATGCGACCGAACTAGCTGATTATTTAGCAACAAAGGGTGTTCCTTTTCGTGAAGCACACGCGATTGTCGGGCAATTAGTGTTGACTGGTATTCAAACCCATACGCCTCTTCAGAACATGGCTTTAGCTGATTTACAGGCAGCGGCACCGCAGATTGAAGCTGATATTTATCTTGTATTGCAATCAGAAACAGCTGTCAATCGTCGTACTTCAATTGGTGGTACTGCTGTAGCGAACGTACAAAAAGAAATTGCACGTCAGTATAAAAATTTGGAGGCGCGTCAATGAGTTCACATTTTCAAGGGAAATCTTTTTTAAAAGAAATTGATTTTACCAAAATTGAGTTAGAAACCTTAATTGATTTAGCAGCACATTTTAAGTATCTCAAGCAACAGCATATTCCTCACCAATATTTACAAGGAAAAAATATTGCGTTGTTATTTGAGAAAACCTCAACACGGACACGTTCTAGTTTTACAGTGGCGGCAAATGATTTAGGGGCACATGCTGAATTTTTAGGACAACATGATATTCAATTGGGTAAAAAAGAATCATTAGTAGATACGGCTAAAGTATTTGGTCGGATGTATGATGGTATCGAGTATCGTGGCTTTTCTCAAAAAACTGTAGAAGATTTAGCGACGTATTCAGGGGTGCCGGTTTGGAATGGCTTAACCGATGCATGGCACCCCACACAGATGTTGGCCGATTTTCTAACAATTAAAGAGAAATTAGGTTCACTTGATGGTGTGACACTAGCATACATGGGCGACGGTCGCAATAACGTTGCACATTCACTATTAGTTACGGGTGCTATTTTGGGTGTTAATATTCATATTGTAGCACCTAAGTCTTTACAACCAAATCGTGATGTACAAGACATAGCACAGCAGAAAGCAGCCGAATCTGGTGCAACATTGATGATAACCGATGATATCACAGCGGGTGTTGCTGGCGCTGATGTTTTGTATACGGATGTCTGGGCCTCAATGGGCGAAGAATCAACTTTTGCAGAGCGCATTAAGTGCTTATTACCCTATCAAATTAATCAGGCATTGGTATCGGCAACAGGGAATCCTAACGTCATTGTATTACATGATTTGCCAGCTTTTCATGATTTAAATACAACAGTTGCCCAGCAAATATATAAAAAATACGGTTTAACCGAAATGGAAATTACTGACGAAATATTTAATGCACCCTTTGCTTATCAATTTGATCAGGCAGAAAATCGTTTGCATACGATTAAGGCTGTGATGGCAGCAACATTAGGTCATATGTTTTTACCGATAGGATACTAAAAAAGTTCGCATTGCGAACTTTTTTAGTATCCTAATTCTTTTTTTGGCGAACATGCAAGAAGACAAATAAAACAAGGGCACAGCTGATAAATATTGCTAAATAACCAATACCTGTCTGCGCGCCAGTGAGTACTCCTTGGTGTGGTTGTTGGCGCATGGCTTGTCCCAAAATTTGGGCCACAATAGCAGTCGCTGCAGCGCCAACAAGTTGTTGCATCGTGTTTAATACCGCATTCCCATCAGCTGTTTCGTGGTTCTTAAGTGCACCTAACGTTAAAGTCATGAAGTTAGCATAAGCTAGACCAGCGCCTACCATCATCAAAACGTGTAGACCAAGTAGGGACCAGAAATTAAGTAAGGGTAAGAATACAACAAAGCAAATGAGTGCGGTTGTTGAAAAGCACAAGCCAACAAAAACTGGCCAAAAACGACCGATACGATCTAACAAAGCACCAGCTATTGGTGCAAGCAGTGCGCCGATTAAAGCACCTGGAAACATAAACATACCAGCAACAGTCGCATTATGTTGCTGATATAACTGCAAATAATTTGGCAAGATAAACGACAAACCGAGTAAGATAGCTTGATAGACTAGCATGCCATACATATAGGCATCGAAATACACATTACGAAAAAGCGTGAGATTAATCATTTTTTGTTTTTTGTTCACATGATAAAACATAAAGAGTGCTAGTAATCCGATAAAGTATAACGGTAGTGATTTCTGTTCAATGGCTAACAATCCAGTTGCCAAGCCGATTGAAAGGCAGACAAATGATCGGAAGGGAAAAGGCTCAGTTAGACGAACAGGCTCTTTAGGAATACTAAACATGCCAATAATGAGCGAGATAACTAACAAGATAACAAGTGACCAAAAAATAGCCCGCCACCCAAAGCTGTTCAACAAAATGCCACCATAAGTTGGGCCAATGGCAGGTGCTAACGAAGTAATCATGCTGCCAATACCCATCATCATGCCGCGTGTTCTCATTGGTGAGTGGGTCAGTATAATATGAAACATCAGTGGTAAAGCAATGCCGGTGCCAATGCCTTGTAAGACACGTCCAGCTAATAACCAAGTTAGTGTTGGTGAAAAAGCATCACAAATAATACCGATCAGAAACAAAATATTTGCCGTCATAAATAATGTACGTATTGAAAAATTACGAATTAAAAATGCTGAAATGGGTATAATAACAGCAATTGCCAATAGGTAACCCGTAGTAATCCACTGCACAGCATTTGTCGTGACACTAAATTCAGTCATTAACTGTGGAAAAGTAACATTCATAGCTGTCTCAATCAAGACACCACTGAAACTTAATATGCCAGAAGCAATCACTGCCGGCATAACATGCCAATTGTTTGTTCTCATGAATTAGCTCCTTAAAAAATAAAAAGAGGTGTGACATTATCTAAAAAGATAATGTCACGCCTCTTTTGTCGGCATGTGTTTTAACACATGCTATCTGTACGAAACAACAGTTTTAAATTTACCAGACAAATAGGTGATTTGTCAAGGGTTAAGATTTTATTTTTAAGCGTGCTATAAGGTCGGGTTCGGGTGTCACATAAAGTGTTTGTTGACCTTCAAAAATAACGAATCCGGGTTTGGCACCATTGGGTTTACGTAGTTTTCCAGCTGGTAAATAATCTACGGGAACATTTGCCGATTGCCTTGCCTTACTGTAGTAGGCGGCCAATTTAGCAGCCTCTAGTAATGTTGTTTCGGAGGGTTGAGGTGAGTGGATAATAACATGTGAACCAGGTATTTTCTGAACGTGAAGCCAAATGTCACGGCGGTCGGCTTGTTTCAAAGATAACCGCTCATTTTGCAAATTGTTTTTGCCAACTTCGATTAGTGTGCCATCGGAACTTTCAAAACGGTCGGGCTTAGAAATTTTCGGCTTTTGCTTACTTTTTTTTGTAGTGCGAATGTAGCCACCATTCATCAATTCAATGCGTATGTCAGCAACATCCTTAGGTGAGGCGACCTCTAATTGTGCAACAATGTTGTTAAAATAATCAATTTCTGCTGTTGTTAATGCCAATTGGGTATTGACATAGTTTACAGCAGTTCTTAACTTACGATACTTATTAAAATATTTTTCAGCATTCTTTAGTCCATTTAATTTTGGATCAAGCGGAATATTTAATAACTTATTGTTGTCATAATAATTTTCAATCGCGACAGATGTCATACCCTTTGTCACTAAATGTGGATAGGTAATGAGTAAATCACCCATAACTTTCAGTGCATCAGCATTTTCAGCATCAGTTAAGGTCGCTAATAATTTTTTCTTTTTAGTATTATTTTTTTTCAGTTCGTTTTTAACGACGCGTACAAGTGAGCCGGCTTGTTGATTGACACGTTCGCGTTCAGCCTTACCAACGTAATAGGCATCTAGCATGATCCCAAGACTATCAAAATGTTGCTTGGTCGCAAAGTCTTGTAGCCAATCAATGGCTGCATAACTCAGATTCCCCTTATCAGAGTGAAACAGAGTTGGCTTTGGTTGATCAAAAGCTGCTAGCCAATTTTTTGCATACTGAATCCGATCGCCAGTTGTATCGATGGCTCGCGTTAAAGCTTTTGCTGAGTCCTGACTGAAGCCTTGATAAGTTGCTTGGATAAAGGCTGGCCATGCTTCAACCGGTTGGTCAAGAATCATTGTCGCTAAATCAGTTAAATCATTAGTGAAAGGGTTAAGCTTATGCTGTTCAGGCGGTAGAATGTAACGAGCACCGGGCATTAACGAGCGGACACGATTTTGGTCAGCGGGGACGTGTTTGATTAATTCTAAAATACGGGCGTCGCTTTCACGTACCAAAAAAATATTAGAATGACGCCCCATCATTTCAATTGTTAGTCGAATTTCTTGCACATCACCTAATTCGTCACGCGCATTAACGTAAAAATTAATCATACGATCATTAGCAACTTGTTCAATCTTTTGCAGCTTGGCGCCTTCAAGATAACGCCTTAGAAACATCACAAAGTTCGGTGCTGTTTGCGGATTTTCATAAGGAATATAGGTGATTTGTGCGCGAGCATAAGTCGGGTGGGCGCTTAGCAACAAAGGATAGTTTTGGCCATTTTGTCGCACGACTAAAACAATCTCGTTAGCATAGGGTTGGTGAACTTTTGTAATACGGCCACCAACAAGTTTTTCATTAAATTCATGCACAAGGGCATGTGTAAACAGACCATCCAGTGGCATTTCTTGTTCCTCACTTTTTGAATGTTGTTGATTCCAATACTAGTCATTTAAAAATGGTCACTTTATAATAATTAAAGCGACCATTCAATCAATATTTATTGTGATGTGACAGCTAAACTATTTTTGAGCCATGTACTTCTGTAACGCCTAATGTGTTGGCAATACGTTGCGCATTTGCGACAGTTACGCCACCACCAGGGAGAATAGTTAAATCCGGTGGTGAAGTATTGACTAAAGTTTGCAACTCGGATAGAAGATCGGTAATTGGTGTTTCTAACATCCCACCATGTGTTAGAATACGTTTGACATGATGATCAGACAGCCATTGCATCACGTTTTGTTGGCTTTCTTGGGCAATATGGTCAAATGCCATGTGCATAATGACTTCTAAATGTAACTCATGAGCATGATTAATGAGTAACATCATGGCATCAAAGTCTAGTTGATGGTTACGGACGACACCAAATGTCACATATTGACCACCGAGGTCTGCAATTTGCTGAAGACTATCTTGCATTTGTTGCAGTTCTGCATCATCGTAAGCAAAATCACCACCTCGTGGGCGAACCATAATGACGACAGGAACGTCTTCGACAGCCATCAAGGTGTCAATGATTGTACGCGTATCAGGTGTTAAACCACCGAGTTCTAAGTGGCTACTGAGTTCAATTCGATTAGCGCCTTTGCGGCGCGCTTGTTTGGCAGCTTCAACAGAGTCAACAGCCGCTTCTCTAATTGTAATTGTCATGTCACTATTCTACCACAAAAGTGACATGATGATGTTAAATGAGATAAAAAATCATTGTAATTTGTTATGTAAAGGAAATAAAAAGCCTACTTCTTAAATTAGAAGTAGGCTTTTATGTGATTACTTTTCAATCACTTGCTTGCCGTTATAAACACCAGAAGGTGATACACGGTGAGCTACGCGGTATTCACCAGTTGTCTTGTCCAAAACAATGTTAGGAACATTCAAACCGATGTGTCCGCGGCGGTTACGCTTATGAGACTTAGAGTTCTTGTTTGATGGGGTAGCCATAATGGCACCTCCTTTCGTTTCAATTTATCAACTAGTCAAGTTTATCTAAAATTGAGCCATTTGTCAATAGGTTTTTAAAAAATCGTGTCAAGGTTTTTTACTTGACACTGTTTTTTGCAAGCTGTGCGGTGATATCTTTGTGGTGGAACCAAGAAGATTGTAATAAGGCCAATATATCATTAGCAAAATACATTAAATAGGTTACCAGAATGACAATAGCTGAAGCACCTAAGGCACCACCAGCAGCAACCGTTAATCCCCACAAGATAATTTGCATGATACCTTGTAATAACCAAGCAAACCAACTCTCAGAAAAACGAAAGGTGGTTAGCACGGCACCAATTAAACCAGTACCAAGCACAAGTGAGTCAGATATTGGTCTAGGTGTATGCAAAATTTTTGTTTCAAAAAGATAAGCCGCAACGAAAGCAATAATTGCAACGACAGTTAGCATTGTGTACCAGAAAACTTTACCGTGTTTTTCACCACGTATATCAGTTTCATGAATGAAGCGGACATGCTGATTCGTATTTTTTACCCACCCTGGCATAATGAGCACGGGGATGTCAAGTAGAATCACGTAAGTGAGCTGTAGCATAGCATCAGCTGGATTACGGTGTAGCCAAGCCACATAAATATAGATAGCTGCAGATAACAGACCAAAAAGGCCATTCATAGGTTTGGCTTCTTTGAGACCAAGGACAGTAATCCAACCAAATGCTGCAGCAAAAAAAGTGGCGAATGTCATTGACGTGATAACCGCGCCCATGGCAAAACTAGTGTAGGCAATAATCAGTAACCCGACACCCAATAACGTGTAAGATAGGCGAGTCCAACCTTTGAACTGCTGGCCATACCAGATTGGATTTAGAAGTTGCCAATGTGAAATGTGATTTGTTTGATTAATGTTCATGATAATTATCGGAATTAAGGCACTCTGATTGGTTGCTGTTTTTTAAACGGAGCTTTGAGAGAGCGGCCCGATACCTTTCTTAAATTTTGTGCTTTAAATTAACTTACCCATATACTTGTTTGGTGTAATATCAAAGAAATCATAATCAGCCAATGCATCAGTAGAGGTGACATGAGCATCTGTACCAAATGATAGCATTAAGTTAATTGGATGCTCATCAATATTACCAGCAAAAACAGAGACCACTGGTGTATGAGAAGCAACTGAGTAGCCAAGCTCCATAGCTGTTCCAGTATCTGCATCTTCAGCTTCAAAGACGGCAACGGTCAAGTCTGAATTGTCAATGGCTTTAATATCAGCCTTATAGGTCATGGCGCCCCATTCAAAATCTGGGGTGTTATTAGATGTGCCTAATGCTACGCCGCCATACTGATGCAATAATGGCACATGGATATGGGCAATCGTTGGGTTAGCGCTTAACTTTGTAAAAGCTTCTTTAAGTAATTGTTCTTGGTGATCTGAAAACCAACCGGCAGCTAAATAAATATTTTTTGCCCCTGGTAATTTTTTACTATTATCAACGCGACGACTAATTTCTTCTAATTCTTTGATGAGCTTTGCTTCATTCATGTGTTTTCTCCTTCTTGTTATGAGTAACGTATTTAACTTTACATCAGATTATTTTCAAGATGTTGTAATATCAGCTAAATAGACAAAACTTGTCCAAAATCTATCTTACCTTATTCGGGAAAGATTTAAAATAATGTTGCACGATTTAGGTTTACTATCCAATATGTGATACACTTGAATTACTATAAAATGAGGAGTAACGTGTTTCTCTTGCATTAGAATTAAGGAACACAATAAACACATGTTTTTAATTGATTTCATCCTCCATATTGATGCACACATTGCCTCGCTTGTGACACAATTTGGACCATGGACCTACTTGATTTTATTTGCTATTATTTTTATTGAGACTGGTGTGGTCATTATGCCATTCCTGCCTGGTGATTCGTTGCTTTTTGCTGCCGGTGCCGTTGCAGCAACTTCTGCAGGTATTGCTGCTGGTTTAAATCATTGGGTCTTTATGGTATTATTCTTTATTGCTGCTGTTGCCGGTGATTCACTTAATTTTTGGATTGGTCGAACAGGTGGCTATCGCTTAGTTAAGCATCCAATTATTGGCCGCTTTATTAAGGAAAATCATATTCGAGAAGCTGAAGGCTTTTTCGAAAAGCATGGGGCAATGGCCATTATTATTGGGCGTTATATGCCAATTGTTCGTACATTTGTGCCATTTGTTGCCGGTATTAGTCAGTTTCCCTTTGTGCATTTCTTAAGAAACACAGTGATTGCTGCTTTTTCATGGAGTTTTATTGCGACTGGGGCGGGCTATATGTTTGGTAATATTCCCTTTGTTAAACGTCACTTCTCTGTTATTATTATCGGTATTGCCTTGGTGACTTTACTACCAACCATTATTGGGGTTATTAGATCACTAGTCATTAACCATCGTACAAAAAAAATTGATCAATCAAAAAAGTAAAGCTGCCTGAGGGTAGCTTTTTTAGTATAATAAGAGCATGAATAATATAGAAAAATTACAACAATTAACACATATAACAACAGCAGAAATCGCAGACGCACTTGATGTTGACGTGGCAACTGTGACAGCTTGGCAACAAGAAGAAAGTATGCCAACCGTCGGCGAATTTGAAGCACTAGTTGGCATTTTTTCAAGCCAGTTAGATGCGCAAGGTATTGTCACACAATCAGAAAAACATCCTATTCATATTCGCTTATCACTAGACTATCTGATGAATCTTGGGATAACAATGTCTGACTGGATTACACTTAAATGGGCATTTGAGGGACAATGGTCCGGCTTTAATCTAGCAGTAGGCTTCTTTGATAAAGGTCATTTGGTGCGCGTTGTGACGTCGCCAGAAGAATTTGTGTCTGCTTTTGCAGGGTATTTAATTTTACAGACTGAGGGTGAATTTGAACCCTACATTGATGAATTTGACGATGACAAACTATATGACTGGCGTCTGATTAAAGTAGCTGGTGATCGTTTTGAAGATGTTACGCAAATGTTAATATCGACTGACTTACCGGAGATAACCTTATGACAGAAAATCTCATTTTGGCCACTGATGCTTATAAATTAACACATCATCTACAATACCCAACTGACATCACGAAACTATACTCTTATGGCGAGGCACGTGTTGGCGGGCGTTTTGATACAGTGAGTTGGTTTGGTTTGTCAATGATTCTACATGATTACTTTAGACAGCCAATTACGGATGAAATGATTGATGAAGCTGAGAGAGTAGCAAAACAGACGTTTAATACGACCGCTTATTTTAACCGTGACGTTTGGGAAAAAGTAAAAACGTTGGGCTATTTTCCTGTGAAAATTAAAGCATTACCTGAAGGTATGACAGTGCCAGTAGGTAATGCCTTGTTTACAATTGAGTCGACACAGGATTGGTTTGCAACAAGTTTAAATGCTTTGGAAGTTGTATTAATGCACGTTTGGTATCCAACGACTATCGCAACAAATTCTTTATACATAAAAAAAAGTTTGCAACCCTTGTTTGAAAAAACAGGCACACTAACAAATTTACCAGTTGCTGTTAACGATTTTGGATTACGTGGCGCAACATCTTTGATGTCTGGAAAACGTGGCGGGGCAGCCCATTTATTACATTTTCAAGGTTCAGATAATATGGCTGCTTCAAGTTATTTTGAGGCAGTTTACGGTGTTTCAGGTCGCGCGGCATCGGTCTGGGCAACCGAACATTCAGTAGCCACAGCTTACGGTCCGGGAGAAGGTGAAATAGATTATGTTAATGCACAACTTGATCGGGCACCTGATGATGCGATTTTATCAATTGTGATTGATTCATATGATGCGCTAAATTTCGTGACCCATGTTATCGGATCAGCGACGATTAAACAACGAATACGTAGCCGTCAAGGTCGCATTGTGTTACGACCAGATTCTGGTGATCCTGAAATTATTGATTTGCAGGTCTTGAATTTGCTTGCTGATATCTTTGGAACAACCTTAAATGATAAAGGCTATCGTATTTTGAATGACAATGTTGGTATTATTCAAGGCGATGGTATGAAAGCAGATACAATTGTGTCATTATATGAAACCATAATAGCTGCAGGTTGGTCAGCTGACAATCTCATTGTTGGGTCAGGTGGTGGGCTTTTGCAAGAAGGATTCACACGTGACACGGAAAGATTTGCAATCAAAGCCGCTTACGCAGAAACAGCTGATGGGCGTCACATTAACATTCAAAAAAATCCTAAAACAGACATGACCAAAGCGTCCAAAGCTGGTTTATTGAAAGTCATTCTAGATGGTAATACGATTAAAACAGTAGCGCAAGATGTAGCTGGCGATGATTTGTTAGCGACTGTTTATGAAGATGGGAAACTCTCGGCGATTGATGGTCCAAGTATTATTCACCGTGCTAGTTTATGAGGTCAGTTAATGAATTATCAATTTAAAAAAGCAGCAGATATCAATCAAAATGTCACAACGCAGCATTTAGACGAAAAGGCTGCAGCACAAGCCTATCGGGATTTAGAGTCAAGAGAAAGACAACCAAAAACAGAGGTAGATACTACGCTAGTCGGTCATGGCATTCAGGCTTTAGCAACAGAATCAGCTATTGGCAAAGATGAACGTCAAGCGAAAGTATTAGCGCTTTTTAATAATGGTATGACGAGCTATATTGATTTAGCCTTTGAAATGAATTTAGCTGAATCAACAATTCGACAGTATGGGCGTGAATTAGGTTTAAAATTTATTGATACTGAATATTAGATTAAAAATTTGACATTTTTTAAACTGTCAGTTATGATTAAACCATAATAAAAATATAATTTCACATAGAGGTCGCGATAGACATAAGTCGCTTATCTGAGCTGTTGTAGCAGCCATGACGTTAAGCAAAAGGGGATATCGCCGAAATAGATAAAAACTACTACTTTGTCTGTTGGGCTAACAATTAATAATTGTTAGACTGTCGTTACATGTAACGGTGAGCTATGGAAACTGTCAAAATTGCTAAGCAAAAGCCTTTTGTCCGTGACCATGTCTCGAACAAAGGGCTTTTTATGTTGATAATGATGGCATATGATACTAAATCTATATGTCGTTTAGGAGGGCACATGAATTATCCAACAAATGAACAAAATCACCTCACCATTGACCATGTTGATGCGGTTGACCTTGCTAGTACTTACGGTACACCACTTTATGTTTATGACGTGACTAAAATTAGGCAAACAATGCGAGCATTTAAAGCCATTTTTGAAAAAGAAAATGTCCCATACATCGTTAGTTATGCTTCAAAAGCATTTGCGACAAAGGCAATTTATCAAGTGGCACAGCAAGAAGGCATTCACGCAGATGTTGTTTCAGGTGGGGAACTTTATACTGCTATTCAAGCTGGTTTTAACCCAAAGCACTTAAGCTTTAATGGCAATAATAAAAGTTGGGATGAACTGATGATGGCTGTTCAACAGGGTATTGGGACAGTTATTGTGGATAATTTTTTGGAGTTGCAATTATTGTCTGAAATCGCTGAAAAATGTCAAGTAGTACAAGATATTTTGTTGCGTATTTCACCAGGAATATCGGCCCACACCCATGAATTTATTAGCACCGGTCAGCAAGATTCAAAATTTGGCTTTGATTTACTAACCGGTCAAGCGAAGGCAGCGTATGATATTGCTAGTCAAGATAGCCATTTTCACCTACGAGGTCTACATGCGCATATTGGGTCGCAAATTTTTGATGTCACTGGCTTTGAAAAAAATGCTGCCTTATTAGCAGATACAGCACAAAGTTGGGGATGGCAGCCGGATATTATTAATGTCGGGGGCGGTTTTGGTATTCGTTATACTGATGACGATGAACCACTACCAGAAAGTGACTATGTAAGTGCTATTATTCGTACCTTAAAAGGAAAAGCAGCCGAGTACGATTGGAAAATGCCAGAAATTTGGATTGAACCAGGACGTTCAGTGGTAGGTCCAGCAGGACAAACGCTTTACACTGTTGGCGCGCGAAAAGACATTCCTGATATGCGACACTATATAGCAGTCGATGGTGGTATGGGAGATAATATTAGGCCTGCGTTATACGAGGCTAATTATGAAGCGGTTTTAGCCAATCAACCAAATATTCCAGCACAAGAAGTGGTACGTGTTGCTGGAAAATATTGTGAATCTGGCGATGTTCTTGTTTGGCAACAAAAATTGCCCAAGACGCAAGCAGGTGATATTTTATCCGTCTTAGCAACAGGTGCTTATGGGTATGCAATGGCTTCAAACTATAATCGCAACCCACGTCCAGCAGTTGTTTTTGTGGAAAATGGACAGCATCAGCTTGTCGTTGCACGCGAAACATATGAACATATTGCGGCCCTGGATCGTGACTACACGCTATCAGCAAATATGACACATTAAAATTGGGAGAAAAATAATATGACAACAGCAAATGATGCACAACAATTAATTAATTTTATTGCTAATGCGAAGAAAGTAACGCCCGTCAAAGTGACTTATAAGGGTGTATTAACTGGCGAAATTCCAGCCACTGTGCAACAGTTTGGTGGTGTATCTTTTGGACAATTAATTGGGGATTGGTCAGAAATTCAACCGTTAATTGCAGCATTGCCGGCCGAAAATGTGTTTGTCGAGAATGATGCACGAAATTCAGCTGTACCACTACTTGATAAAAAGGCTGTCAATGCACGTATTGAACCAGGAGCAATTATTCGAGAGCAGGTAACAATAGGTGACAATGCGGTGATTATGCTAGGTGCTGTGATTAACATTGGTGCTGAAATCGGTTCAGGAACAATGATTGATATGGGTGCCGTTTTGGGCGGAAGGGCAATTGTTGGCGAACAATCACATATTGGTGCTGGCGCTGTATTAGCAGGCGTAATCGAACCAGCTTCAGCCCAACCAGTTCGTATTGGAGATCATGTTTTAGTTGGGGCGAATGCGGTAGTCATTGAAGGTGTACAGGTTGGAGACGGTGCTGTGGTCGCAGCAGGGGCAATCGTGACAAAAGATGTGCCAGCTAATACCGTTGTCGCAGGCGTACCAGCCAAAATTATTAAGCAAATTGATTCAAAAACGCAACAAAAGACTGCTTTAATCGATGCCTTACGAGGTCTCTAATGTCTGAAATAAATTTTGAAACACTACAAACATTTCGTCGTGAATTACATCAAATACCTGAGACGGCACTTGAAGAATTTAAGACACATGATTATTTGTTAACCAAACTTAAGTCTTGGCAACAAGATTATATGACAATTAAGACAGTTGAAGCTTTGCCAACAGCCATTTTAGTCTATTTTCAAGGCACTAATCCAGTACGGACAATTGGTTATCGGACAGATATTGATGCCTTGCCTATACAAGAGGCAACGGGGTTAGACTTTGCATCACAGCATCCTGGCAAAATGCATGCCTGTGGGCATGATGTCCATATGACAATGGCCCTGGGATTGGCACAATATTTTAGTCAGCATCAACCAAAAGACAATCTTATCATTTTCTTTCAACCTGCTGAAGAGGCTGAAAGCGGTGGTAAAGTTGCCTACGATATGGGATTATTTGAAGGTAAATGGCGACCAGGTGAGTTTTATGGGATTCATGACCAACCAAGTTTGCCAGCCGGCACGTTAAGCACGTTGGCTGGTACGTTGTTTGCTGGCACAGCAGAATTAAAAGTTGATGTGATTGGTACAGGTGGGCATGCGGCGTATCCTCATTTAGCTAAAGATCCGATTGTTATTGCTGCCGAATTAATTATCCAACTTCAAACTGTTGTGTCGCGATCTGTTAACCCAATTGCTGGTGGGGTTGTGAGTGTTGGCGTCATTAACGGTGGGTTTGCAAATAATGTCATACCAGACCAAGTGCATTTTGAAGGGACAGTCCGTAGTATGACGCGTACAGGGTTAGAAACAATGCTGACCCGTATTAGGAAAATTGCTGAGGGACTGGCAATTGCCAATGAGGTTACCATTAATGTATCGTTAGAAAGTGGCAGTTATTTACCAGTAGAAAATGACCCCATATTAGCGACCCAAGTAATTAATTTTATGCAAAAACAGTCAGATATTAATTTTGAATTAGCACAACCAGCTATGACAGGTGAGGACTTCGGTTATTTGTTACAGCATATTCCAGGAGTCATGCTGTGGCTTGGTGTAAACGACAGCCATCCATTACACAGTGCACAATTAACAATCGATGAATCAGCACTTTTACCAGGTTACAACGCCTTGAAATCCTTCTTATTGTGGCGTATGGCAACATCCGAGGAGAAATAAAATGTATGAGCATATCAATTTGATTACGGCAATTATTACCCCATTTAACGCAGAAAATGAAATCGATTATCCGGCCCTAGATCGTGTGATTGATCATCTTTTGGAGACAGGAACACAAGGTTTAGTCATTGCAGGGACGACAGGTGAATCACCAACGTTGTCACATGAAGAGAAATTAGCGTTAACACAACATATTGCAGCGTATGTCCCAGTTGATACATTATTAATTGCTAATGCGGGTACCAATAATACAGTCGAATCGGTACGTAACGCACGTGAACTCAGCGAAATAACAAATGTTGATGCTATTTTAGCCGTGACGCCGTATTACAACAAGCCGAATCAACGCGGCATGATTGCACACTTTACAGCTATTGCTGATGCATCAAATCGGCCAGTGATGCTATATAATATTCCAGGCAGATCAGCTGTTGGCCTCACCGTAGATAGTGTTGTAACCTTAGCACAACATCCTAATATTAACGCGATTAAAGAAACAACTTCGGTGGCATTTATTGCTGCGGAAATCGAACAAACGCAAAATGATGATTTTGCTGTTTATACCGGAGAAGATGCACAAACACTTGCAGCTTTTGTACACGGTGGCGCTGGGACTATATCAGTGGCGTCCCATTTATATGGGCGTGAAATGTCTGCACTATTTACCGCTTTAGCTGTTGGTGATTGGCAGGAAGCAGGTGTGTTACAGCGCTATTTAACACCAAAGATGAACGCCCTATTTGCTTTTCCATCTCCAGCACCAGTGAAGGCAAAATTACATGATTTAGATATGGTTGAAAATTTGACACGTCAACCCATTTTGCCATTAAATGTAGCGGAAAAAAAGGCATTAGATAAACTGTTGGAGGATATGTAATGGTGGATATTATTTTGGCCGGTGGTTTTGGTAAGCTTGGTCAGGCCATTCAATTAGGATTAAAAAACACAGATTATCGTATTGTCGGCATACTAAGTGGGCATCAACATGAAAGTACCTACCCAGTATGGACAACACGAGAGGCAATCGATGTCAAAGCTGATATTTTTTTGGATGTCAGCACACCAAAAACAGTTTTTGATAATGCAAAGTGGGCGATTTCACATGATATGTTGCTTGTTGTTGGTGCAACTGGGCTTAGTGATTTCGAGGTTGATACGCTCAGACAAACAGCAACACGTGGCGTTTTGATTGTGCCTAATTTTAGCTTGTCAGCAGTGCTATTAATGGCATTTGCACAACAAGCGGCAAAGTATTTTCCAGACGTTGAAATTGTAGAGACACACAATCCTAAAAAAGTTGATGCGCCATCAGGTACAGCGATTCAAACAGCAAAACTCATCAGTGAGGCACGTTCAACAACTGGTGCAAAAACGACTGAAGGGCCAGCTAGAGGTATGCGAGTTGAAGACATCCCAGTGCATGCTTTACGTTTACCTGGTTATATTGCGCAACAAAGCGTTTTATTTGGTGGGACTGATGAGCAATTGACCTTAACACAAAGTACCACAAGTCGGACGGCTTTTGTCCCGGGGGTTTTACGAGCACTGGTCGGTGTACAAGAATTAGAGGGATTAGCAATTGGTCTTGACAAAGTGTTATAGCGCATATAGCGCTTTTTTTTGTAAATTAGCACTAGGTAGCATTTTTGCGTACAATAGATGGTATGAAGACGATTACAAAAATTGCAACACAAAAAAGAGCTGGACGTTACAGTATTGAACTGGATAATCAGTTTGCTTTTGGTGTGGCTGAAAGTGTGCTCATTAAATATGGACTTGCTAAGGGGCGCACGCTTGATGAAGATTTAATTACACAAATTAAGTATGATGATGCCATTGCAAAGGCTTTGACGATTGCTTTAAATTATTTAGGTCATGCATTACGCACAACGAAACAAATAAAACAAAAAATGCGTGATAAAGCAGTGGATGAGGATATTCAAGCGCAAGTCATAGCACAATTAACGCAATTAGGTTATGTCGATGACCAAAATTATGCAAACCACTATGTTGCAACAAAAAAACTTATTACGCCTAAGGGACCACACGTTATTCGTCTTGCTTTGCAACAAGCAGGCGTAGCGGAGAATATGATTGAGCAGGCGTTAGCAACCTATACTTTTGATGAACAATGCAGCATTGCTACAAAAATAGCTGAGAAATTAGCACAAGGATATCAACGTGAATCGACACGGCTAAGACAGCAAAAAATTGTTCAGGGGTTGGTTAACAAAGGGTTTTCTTTTGAGACAGCTCAGTTGGTCGTTGATAGTATGAGCACAGATAATAACGCTGAGGATGAGCAGAATAATGCTAAACGACAAGCCGAAAAGCTGTGGCACCGATATCGTCACGATGAGTCACAGCAACGTTTTTATAAAGTTAAGCGACAATTATATGCAAAGGGTTTTACGAGCGAATTAATTGACGCAGCTCTGTTATCATTAGAGCAAGAGGAAGTTTGATTATGGGATTTTATGACCAAAAAGTATTAGCAGATAAACAGAAAAGTGCACAAGCACAGCTTGATAATATTGATTTTAAGTTAAAAAAAATAAAGGGTCGATCCGTACAAGATTTATATGATCAACATGAAATCAGGACATTAACGACACAACGAGAGAGATTAAAAATTATTTTACAACAACTCGAACGACAATTGCGGCACTCTAAAAGCGCGAACAAGCATGCAGCAACTCAGCACCTTGTACGAACAAATACACACCAGCATGATTTGTAGTCTATCAATTATTCGTGAGATTTGATACAATAAAATAGCATTCGGTGTTTAGAAGAGTAGGTACGATCATGAGTTTTGATAAGTCAAATCGCGGACCGCGCGAGGGTGATTTCATCACGATCAAAAGTTACAAACATGATGGCTCGTTGCATCGCACTTGGCGTGATACCATGGTACTAAAAACCAGTGAAAACGCTATTATTGGTCTAAATGATCATACGTTAGTAACCGAAGATGATGGGCGACGTTGGGTCACGCGTGAGCCAGCAATTGTCTATTTTCATAAAAAGTATTGGTTCAATATTATTGCGATGATACGCGATAATGGCGTGTCCTATTACTGTAATCTAGCGTCACCATACGTGCTTGATAAAGAAGCATTAAAATATATTGACTATGATTTAGATATTAAAGTTTTTCCAGACGGTGAAAAGCATCTATTAGATGCTGATGAATATGCTGCCCACAGCAAAAAATGGCACTATCCACCAGAAATTGATAAAATTTTAAAAGCACATGTTAAGATATTGGTCGACTGGATTAATGAAGGCACGGGTCCATTTTCACAAGGTTATATTGATGTTTGGTATGCCAGGTATCAATATTTGATGCAACAACGTCTCAAAGATCGTCGTTGACAAAAAACACGCTTATATTTTGCGTGTTTTTTTGTTGTGATAAAATGGGGTCAAGAAGTATTACGTTAGAAAGAGGAAACGGATGTCGTTAACGGTTTATATGAATCATGGCCAAATTGATATGCGTCATGCACTTTTAAGTCATGCGCATGAAGCCCTAAATCAAGATAATAATTTAACGGTTTATTACATTGTGCCAAACCACGTTAAGTTTGATAGTGAAGTCGATGTATTAAGGCGCTTTGCTCGGTTAACCGGTCAGAACCCGGATACGTCGTTGTATGCTCAAAGTCGCTTGCAAGTTTATTCTCTATCACGATTAACATGGGCGCTATTAAAAGATATGGCCACAATGCAGCCTAATGTGATTCAAGGTACAGGCTTATTTATTATGGTATCAGATATTTTAAGAGACTATGCCGCACAATTACCTATTTTTGCCCGTATGCAATCTAAGGCAGGGTTTGTGACAACTTTGGTAGCTCAATTGGTTGAATTACGCGCTAGTCGTATTTCACCAGAAGATTTGTTAACCATTTTAAATCAGGAAAGTGATGATGACACGTTTTTACGTCAGACACTATCAGGCAAACTTCGTGATTTAGCAATAGTTGCTGATGCTTTAGATAAAAAAATGGGGCATACATATATTACGCAACAAGAGGTTTTATCTTTTTTTGCCACGCAATTGGCGACAACACAATTAAAAAATGTCGCTTTTTATTTTGATGGTTTTAATGGTTTTACAAGTCCAGAAACGCAAGTCATGATTGAACTTATGGCACGTTATCCGGTAACAGTTGCTTTATTAGGGGATGTTGAAAAGTTAGGGTCACAACAACCAGGAGACTTGTTTTATAAACCAATGACAACCGCACAGCGACTGGCGCAGTTTACTAAAATTGCTAATCAGCAGGTCGTGTGGCAAGTGCCAACACAAGCACGTTGTTTGGACGATTCAATCATCTCAGTGCTGTCTGCTTGGGAAAAGTTGGGAGAATATCGTCAATTCAATTCAGAAAATAAAAAGACCGACTTAGCGGCTTTTGTAGCCGAAAATACAATGGTTGAAATTCAGGAGGTTGCACGCCGGATTCGGCAATTACTAGTGGCGCAGCCCGATTTGCGTTTGCGCGATATTTTGATTTTGGCGCGTGACTTAACGCCGTACACAGGCCATATACCAGAAGTCATGCAGCAATTTGATTTGCCTTATTTTTTAGATACAGATCAAAAAATGACTAATCATCCATTGGTCGAATTATTGCTGAATCTATTACGGCCGGCTAAGGAACGTTTTCAATATCAACAAGTCATGGCTATCTTGAAAACAGGATTATTGCGACCTTATACTGATGGCAGTTTAGTGCCTGAAGGCGATTTTTTTGACATTGTGAGTTATTTGGATAACTATCTTTATGCGAACCAACCATTCGAGCGAACTTGGCGAGACTTGGATCATCCCTTTACACTGTTCACAGTGTCAGAAGACGAGGATGATGAGGATGCTCGTGTGGTTTTAGATGATAAGACTGTTAATCGTCGAATTGAAACGTTAAGACGCTTTGTAATTGACGCGTTTGATTCATTACAGCAACAATTAAATCAAGCACAGACTATGCGACAAGCTGCTACATTAATTATATTATGGCTTGAAAAATATCATGTGACAGAAGCTATACTGTCTCAAAGGGATACTTTGTTAGCTGCAGGCGAGTTATCGCGATCACGCGAAGGGGAAGAAGTTTGGGAAATGATGACCCAAACTTTAGACGACATTGTTGCAATTGATGGTGACGAACGTTTCGAATTAGAAAAATTCAAAGCTATTTTGGTTGCCGGTTTTGAAGGTGCAACATTTTCAGGTATTCCGAATAATCTTGATCAACTAACAATATCCGAAGCTGGTATTGTTCAAAGTAATGATTATCAGTATTTGTTCTTCATTGGTGGGACAAGAAATAATCTTCCTGCACAACTTAAATCTCGTGCGCTGATTAATGATGCTGAACGCTTGATTGTTCAGCCAGCATTGCAAGAAAATAGCACCCCAAAGTATTTACAAAATACGGCACAACAACAAATGGCTGAGGAAAATCTACTGTTTTATGGTGCGTTAACCGCGGCTACTAAAAATATCGTTCTTTCTTATCCCGCACTAGATGCCGGTGGACAAATTTCAGATATGTCGCCGTTTTTTAAGCGATTAGTTGATGCATTTAATATCACTGTGAACAAAGTAACTGCTACGCCTGCGACAAGTCAAGCATTATTAAAGTATTATGTGGGCTCAGTTCGGTCTACTTTGGGCGAATTGGTCAAAATAGCAGCATCACAACAGCAAACTTCAGCCTATCAAGCGCTCAGAAATACGATTAATCAGTCTGAACCAGAACGATTAGAACGGGTGTTGTCAGCACCAAATTATAAAAATCAAACAGAAACATTGAAACCAGAGTTTGTTCAAGCTCTATTTGGTGAAACACTAAATATGTCAATATCACAGTTGGAAAGTTATTATAACAATCCATTGGCTTATTTTTTGCAATATGGCTTAGCGTTAAAGGAACGATTAACGAATCGTTTGAATGTGGCACAAACGGGCACACTGTATCATGCTGTTTTTGAAGGGGTTGTGCAGCAACTTATCATACAGCAACTCAGTTTGCGTGACATTTCTCAAAAAGCGTTACAGCAATTAGTGGCTGATAATATGGCTGAGATAACTGCACAACCAGCTTACCAAATGCTTCAAGAAACAGGAAAAATGCGTGCCACACAGCATTATTTAGCTAAAGTGAGCGAGATACTTGCAGTCAATATGCAGCGTGCGGCAAGAATAAATCACGCTCAACCAAAAGCTGTAGAACGTTTATTTGGTTTTCCTAATCGTCAATCATTGCCAGCGCTAGTTGTCTCAACACCACAGGCAACAGTTCATTTACGTGGTAAAATTGATCGTCTAGATAGCCAAGACCCTTCACAAGTATATGGGACAATTATTGACTATAAGTCAAATGGTAAACATTTTGATTGGGGCCAGGCTTATGATGGGCGACAAATGCAACTATTAACCTATTGGCAAGCAGCACAATTATCCGCAGAGCAATTGGGCATCGAAGCAATTGGGGGTGCTTTTTTCGCTAAAATTGCCCCAGAAAAATTGACGATAAAAGATTTTAAAGGTGATGTACGTGCCATGCTGAGAGGTGAGATTAAGCCTGAGCAATTTAAATATCGGGGTTTATTTATATCTGAGCCAGCATATATTGATAGCTTAGAGACGCTAGCTGAAGGTGAAGGGTCACAATTTTATCAATTGAAAAAGAAGGCAAATGGTGAGTTATATGCTAATAGTGATGTGATTTCGCCCGAAGATTTTGAATTATTACTGAAGCGTAATCTTGACAATATTCAGCGTGCAAGTGCAGCTATTTTATCTGGTGATTTTCCTTTGTCACCAGCTGAAGGGAGCCTACAATTTACACCATTTACTGATGTTTTGCGTTTTGATCGTGCTTTGGGGGACCAGTATAAAAGTAACACGCCTAAAAATAAATCAGATATTTTGAAGCTTTTGAAAGCAGATGAGGAATAAAGATGGCAACACGATTTACGATTAATCAGCAGCGTGCAGTTGACGAAACAGGTCATAATATTTTAGTTGCTGCATCAGCAGGTTCAGGGAAAACAACCGTCCTGATTGAACGTTTAATTCAAAAAATTTTATCGGGTATTAGCGTTGAAAACTTTCTGATTGTTACTTTTACAAATGCTGCCGCTAAGGAAATGCGAGAGCGATTGGAAATTGCCATAGAAAAGCGCCTTCGTGATGCCAATGATGGCATGAAACGCTTTTTGCAAGAACAATTATTATTGCTGACTGCTGCAAATATTTCGACCATTGATGCTTATGCGTTACGTCTGATTGAAAACTATTATCATGTGATCGGTTTAGACCCTCAATTTCGTTTGTTATCAGATACAGCTGAACGAGATATGATGCGTCAAGATGTTTTAGATACAGTTTTTGAAGCATTCTATGATGAAACGCATCCACAACACGAAAACTTCATTGCCTTAGTCAATAATTTTGGTAATCCAAATCAAGATGATGCGTTACGTCAAGCTGTGCTGAAGTTATCAGACTTTGCTGAAGCTCGGCCTGATGGTCAACAATGGTTAAAAGAACTAGATAAGAACGATCTAGCCACAGCAAACGGGCTGACGCAATCACAAACCTATCGCCTAACAATTTTGCCGATGATGATTGCACGTCTTGAACAACTCCTAGAAATAGCACAAGCAACACAGACTAATCTATCAGGTGTTCCTGAGCTCAAAAAAACGCAACGAGCTTTTGACGAGATTATCGCTTATCTCGTGAACGTTCAACAGGCGTTAGTTGACGACGATTGGGACACACTGAGAGGTAAATTAAGCCAGTTACCTAAGGTGAGCTTAGAGACGAAAAGAAGTAAAGGCATAAAAGATGAACCAGAATTGTTGGCCTTATTAGCGCAAGCGACAACAGTTAAAAATAATATTTTAGGGGCTAAATCTGATTTAAAAAACGTGATTGATACTTTTTTTAAGTTTGATCAAAATGATTGGCAATATGTAGAAAAGCAAGCAACTCAGTTAGTGAATACACTTGTGACATTAACTCAAGCCTGTCAGTCTGCCTTTACGACAGCGAAAAGAGACGCACAATTAGTTGATTTTCCTGATTTAGGTGCTTTAGCATTAGAGATTTTGAATGATGATATGACCAGAAAAACTGTGAGTGGCCAGTTTCAAGAGATTCTGGTTGACGAGTACCAGGATATCAATCAATTACAAGAAACTTTGCTAACAAAAGTATCTAATGGTCATAATATGTACATGGTTGGTGACGTTAAACAAAGCATTTATGGTTTTCGGCAAGCTGAACCAACATTATTTGCACGTAAATATCGACAGTTTGCGCTACCAGATAATCCTGACAGTAGAATTGAGCTAGCGGATAATTTCCGGTCGCAGAATAACGTGACACGGGTAACCAATTTGATTTTCACACAATTAATGGACGAAAAGTTGGGGGATATTGCTTATACAGGAGAAGCTAAACTTGTACCAAAGGCAAACTATCCAACAGATGTCACACCTGTTTTTAATATGACAATCATAAAGCAACCTAACGTCACAACCTCTGAAGATGAAGATGAGAGCCAGGAATTTGAGAAGCGGCAGGCACAGTACGCACAGCTGGCAAACCAAATTTTATCTCTACGAGATACAACGATTTTTGATCGCAAGGCAGAACCGGCAGGCATGCGACCCGTACAGTATGGGGACATTGCTATATTAACAAGATCAAAAACTGGTTACATTGATTTAGTCGCTACTTTGCGTCAAGCGGGGATACCCACACAAGTTGATTCAGTCGGTAATTATTTTCAGACAATGGAAGTTTATTTGATGCTAGATGTATTACGTGTTATTGATAATCCACATCAGGATATTCCATTGGCAGCAATATTAAGATCACCAATGTTTGGCTATTCGGAAAATGACTTAGCGGCAGTGCGTTTAGCTGATAAGAAGCATGATTATTGGTCAGCTTTGACGGTTTTTGCGCAGGCAGATCAACGAAGTCAAACCGTAATCGATTTGATTAAAAAGTGGCATCAATTAGCAATCCAAAATGATTTGGTCGCTTTAATTTGGGCAATATTTGATGATACTTCTTGGTTAGATTATGTCGCTGGTATGCCAGGCGGTGCACAACGGCAAGCTAATTTGCATGCGTTATATGATTATGCCAGAACGTATCAAGAAAATACACATGCTGGTTTGTTTCGCTTTATTCGCTATATTGAACAGCTCCAAGAAAATGATGGGCAATTAGGCGAAGCACCGCAAGAAGCAAATGAGCAAGCAGTCCGCATTATGACGATTCATGCCTCAAAGGGCTTAGAGTTTCCGATAGTCTTTTTACCTGAATTTGATAAATCTTTCAACACACAAGATTTGTCGGGTAAAATGTTAATTCAAAAAAACGCGGGAATTGGTTTGGAATATTTGCAGCCTGAGGCTTTAGTAGCCATGCCGACATTAAAAAAATTAACTGTTCAGCAAGCCCTAAAAAGGCAAAGTTGGTCTGAAGAAATGCGATTATTGTATGTTGCGTTGACACGTGCGGAACAGCAAATATATGTTGTAGGCACAGTTAAGCTTGACGAAAATGAAGAAAATCAGCGACTAATAGCGCTCTGGCAACGTGCAAAAGAAACATCAGGACAGTTTTTAGCAGAAGACCTACGCTTGTCAGCAAAATCATATTTCGATTGGCTACTGATTAGTTTGGCACGAACAAAAAATGATGATCTTGAATCGTGGTTAGGCGATGGTCATTTGCCACACGTTTTGGGACCGGAAACGACGTTAGATAGTCAGATTTCAGTGCGATTTATTAATGAGTCTGATGTGGTAATTCCTGAACCCCAAGGTAATGAAACCAAAGAAATTACAAGAGCATCAACCTATCAGGCTGAAGATTTTGCCCGAGCAAAAGCGATATTAGATTATCAGTATCCTTTCCAACAAGCTACTCGTACAGCAGCTTATCAATCTGTCAGTGAAATGAAACGACTGTTTGAGGACCCAGATCGTGCCAATTTGAAAACGTTAAATGTTTTAGAAAATGGCCAATTACAACCGGCAAATGAATTAGTCAGCGATAAACTGGTATTACCAACATTTATGACTGATGGATCACAAAAACCGTCAAGTGCAGCAGTTGGTACAGCAACACATTTGATGCTTCAATTGTTAGATTTTAAACAGATACAAACACACCAGTCACTGACAGCATTGCGTGATGATTTAGTTACACAAGGCCGCGTGACAGCACCAGTAGCAGCATTAATCGATATAGACCAGATTCTTAATTTTTTACAAACACCATTTGCGCAAAGATTGCGTTTACATGCCGATTCGTTACGGAGAGAGGCAACTTTTGCCATGATTATGCCAGCTAACCAAATATATGAGCATGTTCACGATCAAGCTTCTGTTTTAGTTCATGGCATCATTGACGGTTATTTTATTGATAAAAAGACAAAATCAATTACGTTGTTTGACTATAAAACCGATTTTGTCAGACATAGGCGCGTTGAAGAAGATATTTCAAAAATGATGGTCCGTTATCGGGGACAACTAACATTGTACAAACAAGCTTTAATGCAAGAATTTCCTGATTATACTTTTTATGAGCCGCAGTTAATTATCTTAAATGTGGGTCGGGTGATACCAATAACGACCAAATGAGGTGGTGTTTATGCTGGAGTAGTGTAGAATAAAAAGCATGATAGAAGCTTTAAAGCAACAAGTTAAGCACACGCCGGTAACGATGGGTTTATTCATAATAACCATTGTGGTATTTATTTTCGAGCTTATCGCTAGTCATGGTCAGACCGATAATGCGCGTTTTTTGGTAGCTGTTGGTGCGAAATGGGGACCCGATATAGCTCACAATCAAGCTTACTGGCGATTACTAACGCCAGTGTTTTTGCATGCTGGCATCATGCATATTGCGACAAATATGCTGACACTATGGTTTGTTGGGCCGATTGCTGAACATGCTTTTGGCAGCTGGCGGTTTTTGATGCTTTATGCATTTGGCGGTATTGTTGGTAATATTTTTTCATATTTATTATCACCTTTAGCTATCTCTGTTGGTGCATCATCAGCGCTTTTTGCGATGTTTGCTGGACTCATCTTATATGGTGTGCGCTATCGTGATAATCCAACTATTCGCGCACAAGGCGCAACGTTTTTACTGTTTGTTGTGTTAAATCTATTTAGTGGGCTATTAGCACCGACAATTGATTTTTGGGGCCACATAGGTGGCTTAATTGGTGGCATGATGTCAACTGTGATGCTAGGATTTGTTGGCAAATCCGGTCAGTATGCTCTCAGCATGCGATTGACAATGTGTGCCGTAACAATGTTGTTGCTTATTTTGACAATTTACGTAGGAGGTAGCGTTTCATGAGAACTTTTTATGATGTCTTACAATATTTGAAATCTTTTGGTATTTATATTCATGTGGGTAAGCGATTATGGGATATTGAGGTAGCAGCCCTTGAAGTAGATAATCTTTATCGCGCTGATGTGTTAACGCCAAAAGATTATGCGGTCATGAAGTTAGTTTTAGAGCGTGAGCATCGCTTAGAAGAAAGCATGACACCCGAGTTAAATTAAAATGATAATTGTTTCCTGAAAACTATGAAAACGCTTGCATTTTCTGATGCTTTTCTGTTAGAATAAGTGGGTAATAATTTCTTAGGAGGAATGTGTCTGGCGTCGATTCACGCATATGTGATATTTGCCAAGAACGATGACCTCACACTTTAAACAATTATGGCTAAAGATAAGCTCATTGGTGTTGATTTAGGTGGTACAACAATTAAGTTTGCTATTTTGACTGATGCAGGGGAAATACAACAAAAGTGGTCAATCAAAACTAATACTTTTGATGAAGGTTCACATATTGTACCTGATATCATCGAATCAATTAATCATCATCTTGATTTGTATCAATTAGATCCAGAACGCATCATTGGTATTGGCATGGGAACGCCTGGGACAGTTAATCGCGAGACAGGAACTGTGACGGGTGCGTTTAATTTAAATTGGAAAACAGAACAACCAGTTAAAGCTAATATCGAGACAGGCACAGGCTTCAAGCTAACATTAGACAACGATGCGAATGCAGCAGCGCTCGGTGAAGCTTGGAAGGGTGCTGGCAATAATGATGATGAAGTATCGTTCATCACATTAGGGACAGGCGTTGGTGGCGGTCTGGTATCAAATGGCCAGTTAATCCATGGCACGGCTGGTGCTGGTGGTGAAGTTGGGCATGTTGTTGTTGAACCCAATGGTTACTTGTGCACTTGCGGGAATCATGGTTGTCTAGAACAATATGCTTCAGCAACGGGTGTTGTACGCTTGGCACAAGATTCTGCTGAAGAATATGTCGGTTCGTCTAAGCTCAAACAAATGATTTCAGACGGTGATGAAGTGACTTCAAAAATTGTCTTTGACTTAGCAAAAGATGGTGATTTTTTGGCTAATGAAGTCGTAAATAAGGTAGCTTATTATCTTGGTTATGCTACTGCGGCAATTTCAAATATTTTAAATCCTTCTGCTATTATTATTGGCGGTGGTGTTGCTGCTGCGGGCGAATTTTTGCGTGCACGAATTGAAAAAGAATGGACAAAGTTTGCCTTTCCAACTGTTCGTGTATCAACGCGTGTCAAGTTAGCTGAATTAGGTAATGATGCTGGTGTAATTGGCGCGGCATCATTAGCGCGTGTATAATGAACAACAGCATTACTAGGCAGCCGTATGGTTGCTTTTTTTATAGACTCTTTAACAATTAATACTTTATTGATCGAAAAAAGGTATAATAGATGGTGATTGTTATTTAAAATTCAAAGTTAAAACAGTTTAATATACAGAAAGAAGAACACAAATGATTACTTTAAAGTCGCCAAGAGAAATTGAGGCAATGCGCCAATCTGGTGCGATTATTGCCGGTATGCATCATATGTTACGTGATTTAATTAAACCAGGCATTGATACTTGGGAAATTGAAACAAAGTCACGTGAATATATTGAGGGGCATGGCGGTGTAGCTTTGCAAATTGGTTTTGAAGGTTTCAAATACGCGACCACGATTAGTGTCAACAATGAAGTAGCCCATGGGCTACCACGTAAAGGCTTGCATTTGAAAGATGGGGACATTGTTAAAGTTGACACAGTTGTTGGACTTAACGGTGCAGTTTCTGATTCAGCCTGGTCCTATGCTGTTGGCCATGTGTCACCAGAAGTCGAAAAGTTGATGGCAGTGACTAAGAAGGCGATGTACTTAGGTATTGACCAAGCCATTATAGGAAATCGCATTGGTGATATTGGGAACGCCATACAACAATATACTGAAGTTGAGCATCATTATGGTGATGTACGGCAGTATATTGGTCATGGTGTGGGACCAACAATGCATGAAGATCCACAAGTACCACATTATGGCAAGCCAGGCCATGGCGTACGTTTGCGCGAAGGTATGGTCATCACTATTGAACCCATGATTAATTTAGGTAGTTGGGAAGTCGATACTGATGAAACAGAAGAAGATGGTTGGACAGTGAGAACTAGCGATGGTTCTTGGTCCGCACAGTATGAACACACGTTGGCAATTACAAAGGCTGGCCCAAAAATTTTAACAAGTCAAGATCCTGATTTTGATGCGAAATACTTGTAAAGGTGAGTTAGAAATTTGAAAATTAAGCCAAAACACAAATCATATTTAATTGCTAAACGTCTCATTGATGTGGTTTTTGCGTTACTTGGATTAATAATATTATCACCTATATTTTTAATTGTATTCGTGATATTGAAGATTGATAGTCCAGCATCACCCGCTTTTTTTAAACAAGAACGTGTGGGTCGGTATGGTAAGCCGTTTGCGATATATAAGTTTCGCTCAATGGTTCCCAATGCTGAAGCTATTTTAAAAGCTGATCCTGAATTATATCAGAAGTACGTCGATAATGGTTACAAATTACCAAAAAAAGAAGATCCTAGGATTACTTCGTTAGGTGCTTTTTTACGACGCTCAAGTATTGATGAGTTGCCACAGTTTTGGAATATGTTACGTGGCGATATGAGTTTAGTTGGGCCACGTCCAATTGTAACTGAAGAGTTAAAAGAATATGGCGACCAAGTCGATTTGTTTTTATCAGTCAGGCCTGGTGCACTTGGTTTATGGCAGGCCAGTGGTCGCTCTTTGATTGAATACCCAGAACGTACGAAAATAGAATTAGAGTATGTTGCCAATGCAGGTTTTTGGTATGATATTGGCATAGTTTTTAGAAATGTGATTGCGATTTTTAAATCCGAAGGGGCTTATTGAGCACGCATTTTTATTTTTGTCTCGTAGTGCATCCTAGAATAGATTATGTGGTGAGAGTTAATGACTGAGAGCATCCAAATTTTAGTAGCAGCGCATAAAAATGTGGCGTTAACAGATTTAACAACAATGTACACGCCGATTCAAGTCGGTGCAGCGTTATCAGCAGAAATGTTTAACGATTTTATACAAGATAATACGGGTCGTAATATTTCTGAAAAAAACCCGTACTTTAATGAATTAACAGCACTTTATTGGGCACGATACAATAGTCAGGCAGATGTTATTGGACTCGTCCACTATCGTCGCTTTTTTTCGTTTTCAAGTAAAAAGCAGCTTAACAACGTATTATCTCAGGAAACCTTATCAGACTTGTTAAAAAACACACCGGTGATAGTCCCTAAGAAAAGGCACTATTGGATAGAAAGTAGTGAATCGCATTATCGACATGCGCATCATAACTTAGGTTTGGATGTTTTACGCGATGTTATTGCGACAAGGTATCCTGATTATTTGACAACCTATGACAAAAATATGCAACGTACATCCGCTCACATGTTCAATATGTTTATTATGAAACGACCAGAGTTTGATGCTTATATTGACTGGTTATTTGATATTTTATTTGCGGTAGAGTCAAAGATACAACCACAGGTCATCTCTTGGTCGCCTTATGAACAAAGAGTCTATGGCTTTTTGAGTGAAAGATTATTGGATGTTTGGTTAGATTTTAATCAGGTAGATTACCAAGAAGTCCCAGTGACTTTTATGGAAAAACAGAACTGGTTACTGAAGGGCACGAAATTCATTGCGCGCAAAGTAGGCTTTGGTCGTGCTGAATTGTAAAAATTGCTTTTGGGGGAATAAATGAAAAATCGTATACGTTATTCTGAGAAATTTTGGGTGCCTATAATTATTTTGGCAGTGGTGACTTTGCTGACGGTAGGCTCCTCACCGTTATTCCGAACAAATCCATGGGATGATAGTAATGCTATGTTAACTATGGGCCGATCTATGCTGCATGGTGTTGTACCGTATCGTGATGTCATTGACCAACGTGGACCAGTCCTATATGCGGTGTTTGCTTTAGGCGCTTTATTCAAAGAAACTAACTTTTTTGGGGTGTTTATTGTTCAATGCTTGAACTTGCTATGTACTTACATCATTAGTTATCGTATAGCAAAAGATATGACGAGTGAGATGATAGCGCCACAGTGGGCGGCATTGTTTGGGCCACTAGCTCTAATTTCAACGAGCGCCTTTGGGCTAAGTGGTGCACCAGAAGAATTTGCTTTCACCTCAGTTTTGTATTTACTGTATATTATTAATCATTATCATAGACACGTGTCTACTATTCCTGTGACTGTGTATTACTTTTTAGGGTTAAACCTCAGCCTGGTTTTTTGGAATAAATATTCCCTAATTGGCGCATTTTGTGCGTTTTTTATATGGGTCGCTATTGAATTATTACGTCAATATGATTTTAGAAGGCTCTTGCGAGTAGTTATTGCTTCTCTTGCCGGTTTCCTGACGATTAGCATGCTTGTTGTCGTTTACTTTCTTTACCACCATGCATTAAATGATTTAATTAATATCTATTTTGTTCAAAATTTAACGTCATACGGGAAAACAGATCAAACAATTTTGATGCAATTGTGGCGTTTATTACTTCTTGTTGCCACAGAAGTAGGGTTACACCCATTTGTCAGTGCATTCATTATTTTTGGTTGGTTAAAAGCCATTTATAACCGTGAAAATATGATTCTTGAAATTGTATTATTCCTAAGCAGTCTCTTTTTTGTGGCAATGCAACATTGGGTCATTGATTATTATAATATTGTATGGTTACCTTTCTTAGCTATTGCTTTACTGCGTATAGCATCAATTAGATTACCTGAATCACTCATGAGACCGACTGTCCAAGCGCAAATACCTTTGCTCATGACAGCGCTACTTCTTATTTTGCCTATGGTTAATAATAGATCCGCATTGGGCAGGTTGGTAATCAGCAATGAAGAAACTGCCATCGACGGACAAAGTTATGTGGCACAACCACAATTTGCCACAGCTATGAGAAAAAATACCGATAGTAGGCAACAACCGACAATGATTATAATTAACTCATTGGATAAGGGATTTTACTTGTCCGCGCAGGCCTTACCAACAACCCGCTTTTGGCATAGATTAAATATGAGCTATCAACAACTGCCTCAAATGTACGATGCTTTTGCCAACACGATGCGTCAGAAACAAGTTCAATTTGTTATTATAAAATTAAATACCTCACCAGAAAATGATGCTACGTTATTAAAGCAACAAATTAATCGTGCTATTGATAGTCATTTGCAGCAACCCTTGTTTAATAATTACCGCATAGACGAAACGGCCAGAAATGGCAATAATGATTCTTACGTGCTGATGCGTTTAAAAAACTTAGAGTAAACATGTGTAAAATCAATCTATGATATAATATATTAAGTATTCTCATGATTGAGAATACTTTTTTATCTGTTTGCAATGACATGTTGATTAATTAATTAAATAAACTATAAAACAAGCGCACTGCTTTTTGCTTGCACTGTACGGAGATATAATGACAAATAAATTTAACACAAAAAATTATGATTACCTAATTGTTGGTGCTGGGCCGTTTGGAATGATTTTTGCTTATGAAGCAGCTAAACGTGGGAAAAAGTCACTAGTGATTGAAAAGCGACCATATATCGCCGGAAACATGCACACACATACAGAACATGGTATCACCGTGCATGATTTTGGTGCGCATATTTTCCACACTGACAATAAGGAAGTTTGGGATTATATTCGTCGGTTTGCTTCATTTAATGGTTATCAAAATCAAGTTGTTGCGAATTACAAAGGCACACTGTATAATTTGCCGTTCAATATGAACACTTTTTACCAGATGTGGGGAACGAAGACACCCGACGAGGCTAAAGCTAAAATTGAGTCACAAAAGCAAGTCGCTCTTAAAGACCTTGGGGATAAACAGCCTAGCAACTTAGAAGAACAAGCCATTTCTTTGATTGGGACAGATATCTATGAAAAGCTGATCAAGGGATACACTGAAAAGCAGTGGGGTAGACCGGCAACAGAATTGCCAGCTTTCATAATTAAGCGTTTGCCAGTGCGTTTTATTTATGACAACAATTATTTTAATCACCGCTATCAAGGTATTCCGGTCGGCGGGTATACACAAATCTTTGAACAAATGCTATCTGAGGCTGATGGCTTAGTAGATGTTTTGACAGACACTGATTTTTTTGACCATAAAGAAGAATTATTAGCTGAATTTCCACGTGTTTTGTATACTGGGATGATTGATCAATTCTTTGATTATAAATTTGGTGAGCTGGAATACCGCTCATTGCGATTTGAACATGAATTAATTGATTCTGAAAATTATCAAGGCAATGCGGTAATTAACTATACTGATGCCCAAACTCCCTACACACGTGTAATGGAGTGGAAGCACTTTGATGGCCTTGCGGATGAAGGCAAAACAATTATTACACGTGAATATCCACAAGAATGGAATCGTTCAAAGGAAGCTTATTATCCAGTGAACAACGATAAAAATACACAAATATATAAGCAATATGCCAAAGAGGCACGTCAAAATCACCCAGAAATTATTTTTGGTGGTCGACTCGGTAAGTATCGTTACTTTGATATGGATCAAGTATTTAACGACGCTTTAAACACAGTCCGTGAAGAGTTTAATGTGCCAGAATCGTTTAACTTTGCGCATGATGTTACTAAATAATATGCCTTTTTAGGCGTACATAGGATAAATTAGCAGGTTTGTATACAATGCAAGAAGTAAAAAATAGTCAACCAATATTTTCAATAGTGGTGCCTGTTCATAACGAAGAAGAGACGATTCAAATATTTTATGATGCAGTCCAGTCTTTGAAACAATCGTTACCAGTGACACTACACTATCACTTTGTTGATGATGGCTCAACAGATCAGACACTGGCCATATTACGAACGTTATCAAATCAAGATAGCAACGTTCATTTTTTGAGTTTCTCAAGAAATTTTGGTAAAGAAGCTGCATTGTATGCAGGATTACAACAAGCAGATGGTGATTTTGTTGCAGTGATGGATGTTGATTTACAAGATCCACCAGAATTGTTACCAGATATGTTGTCACCTGTGATGGCTGGTGAGTACGATGCTGTCGGGACTAGACGAGCTGATCGCAAAGGGGAAGCACGGTTGCGGTCGTGGTTTTCAGAACAGTTCTATGTTTGGATGAATAAGATTAGCCAAACGCAACTCGTGGACGGTGCGCGTGACTATCGTGTGATGACACGGCAAATGGTTGATGCCGTTTTGGACTTGAGCGAAAATCAAAGGTTTAGCAAGGGCATTTTTAGTTGGGTTGGTTTTAAAACAAAGTATCTACCGTTTGAAAATCGTGAACGTGTTGAAGGTGAAACATCGTGGTCATTTTGGGCATTGACGAAGTATGCCATTGAGGGTATTGTATCATTTTCAACAGTGCCGCTGACTTTCATCACAGTAGTGGGCTTTACATCATTTTGTTTATCTATTTTAAGTGCTATTTTTATTGTTTGTCGTGCGCTAATTGATAATCATAGTGTTGCAGGTTGGCCATCAATGGTCACAATTATTTTATTTATTGGTGGCATTCAATTATTGAGTTTAGGTGTTATTGGTCGATATATTGCGGCTATCTTCCTAGAGACAAAACGTCGCCCGATTTACGTTAAAAAAGAAGAAAAATAGAGACAAGAAGGATTAATTGTGAGACGAGTTATTACATATGGTACTTTTGATATGCTACATTACGGTCATATCAACCTATTAAAACGTGCTAAAGAATTGGGCGATTATTTAATCGTCGCTTTGTCAACAGATGAATTTAACTGGCATGAAAAGCAAAAGAAAACATATTTTTCATATGAAAAGCGTAAACAGCTGCTAGAGGCAATTCGGTATGTTGATTTAGTAATTCCTGAAACGTCATGGGACCAAAAAATTACTGATGTGTCGCTTTATCAAGTTGATACTTTTGTCATGGGTGATGATTGGCAGGGCAAATTTGACTTTATTCAAGAGCAGACTGATGCCAATGTTGTTTATTTGCCAAGAACGCCAGAAATTTCAACAACCCAAATTAAGCAGGATTTGAACACCAAAGATTTGGCGACAAATTATGATTCCAAGGCCAAGTAATTAAAAGACGCATACCGTCTTTTTTTATTGGTAGATGATGGTAAAAAATCATTTCAATTCAAAGGACTTGATATGAACCCAGAGGAAACGAATATGCAGAAAAAAGTGACAGCAGTTATTGTGACGTACAATCGTCTCACACTGCTTAAGTCATCCCTTGCCAAAGTTTTGTCACAAACAACAACTGCATTAAAACATGTGATTGTTATCAATGGTGCGAGTACAGACGGCACACACGAGTATTTGGATACTTTAAATGATGACCGCTTGTTGGTTGTCCATCTTGAGAAAAATTTAGGCGGTGCCGGCGGATTTAATCAAGGAATACGTCAATTTTATGAACAAACGCGTGATAACTTTGTTTGGGTTATGGATGATGATTCGATGCCGCGCAGTGATGCCCTAGCTAAGCTACTCTTAATGTTTGATAGCGTACCCAGAGCTGGTTGGGGTGCTAGCAAGGTAGAATGGCTAGACGGCAATTGGTCAAAAATGAATGTGCCAGGGGCGTTAAATACCAGTAACAATATACTGCAAGTGAGTCAGGATAATTTAATTGCAATTAAGCATGCTACTTTTGTTTCAACAATTTTTCGGCGTGAATTAATCGAAAAAATTGGTTTACCACAAAAAGAATATTTTATTTGGGGAGACGATATTGAGTTCACAGAACGTGCTACGCGGGTTATGCCAGGCTATTTCGTTAGAGACTCCGTAGTTGTGCATGAAAGCAAAAGCAATGCGAAGCCTGGTGATATTGTTGGGGAAACAACAGAAGAACGTTTACCACGTTATTTGTATGAATATCGTAATCGGATTTTGACTGCCAGACGCCGGCAGTCAAACATCAAACTCTTCAAAACATTAGCCCATAGTTCACTTGATTTTCTAAAAACATTGTTTTTACCAAGGATTACTTATCGGCAAAAAAAACTCAGTACCATTATTAAGGGCACATACCAGGGCCTATGGTTTCATCCAAGCATCGAATATGTGACGTATTCGAATGATCAACTGCTTAACAAATAATAACATGAGTGTTAGAATAATATTTAGTGAAAATAATTGATATAGTATCGGATAATGGCCGATTGTTTCTAGCCAACACCTATGTTGGACTATCAAAAATATGAATTTGGTTCGCCCATCATGATTTTTGGTGGGCGAACTTTTGTGTCAATGGGAGAATTAAGCATCATGTCTAAATTTTTTAAATTAACTGAAAATAAAACCACTTTGCGTCGGGAGATTGTTGCGGGAATAACAACCTTTGTCTCCATGGCTTACATTTTTTTCTTGAATCCACAAATATTGGGTCAAGCTGGTATACCAGCACAGGCTGTTTTTTTGGCCGCCATTTTGGTTGCTGTTTTTGGTACATTGTTTATGGGTATTTTTGCTAATGTGCCATTTGCCCTAGCACCAGGTATTGGTATGCAGGCCTATTTTACTTACACCATTGTTTTTGGTTTTGGCTTCAGTTGGCAACAGGCCTTGGCCGTTGTTTTCTTGGTCGGCGTTGTTGATATTATTATTACATTAACTCATGGTCGACGTGCCATTGTAAAAGGCATTCCAACTGAATTAAAAGCGGCCATCGGCGGCGGTATTGGTCTGTTTGTGACTTATATTGGTCTGAAAAATGCTGGTTTTATTAATTATTTAGTTGATGCAGCAAATATCAAAACACTAAATGACAAGCCTTTTACCGGTAAAGCCTCCGGTGCCATCCACACACTGTTAGCTAATGGTGGTGTGACACCAGAATTGACAAAATTTAATCAACCAGCTGTGTTACTGGCTTTAATTGGCTTTATCTTATTGCTTGTTTTAGTTATTCGTCGTATTCCTGGCGCTTTTTTAATAACACTAGTTGTCACAACAGTTATTGGAATTCCAATGGGTGTAACAAATACACATATTGCGCCAGGTACATCTATTGGCTCTGCTTTTAGCTCACTCGGGACAGTGTTTGGTCAAGCACTGGGTTCGAAAGGCATTGGTTCGCTATTCTCAGATTGGCATCATGCATCGCTAGCTATCGTGACAATTTTTGCCATGGGATTAACTGGATTATTTGATGCCATTGGTACTTTGATAGGAATTGGTAACCAGACAGGTATCTTTTCTAAGTCTGATACAAAAGCATTTGAAGAAGACAAAGGTTTTAATTCGAAAATGGATCGTGCGTTAGTCGTTGATACATTTACGACAGCCTTTGCTGGTATTGCTGGGACGTCTAATACAACAACATTTATCGAATCTGCAGCAGGCGTTGCTGCAGGGGCACGTACAGGTCTAGCAAATGTGGTCACAGCAGCAGGGTTTGCGCTCATGATTATTTTCGCACCATTTGTCGGTGTTGTGCCATCAGCAGCGACAGCACCACTGTTGATTTTGGTTGGCATAATGATGATGGGGGAATTTAAGAAAATTTCCTGGGAAAATCTTGAAGTGGCTGTACCAGCATTTTTCACCTCCGTTTTCATGGCTTTTTCTTATTCAATTTCTTATGGTATTGCTGCCGGCTTTTTGTTCTTTATTATCGTTAAGCTTGCCTTAGGTAAGTTTAAGGACATTTCACCTGTCTTATTGATTGTTTCTGCATTTTTCTTAATTAATTTTATTGTCCTTGCGTTCATGTAATCAGATTAATGTGAACATCCTTGTCTGCTATTTATCAAAAGAAAACCGCCTAAATGGTGGTTTTTTTGATACAATAATATTATGAAAACAGGAATAGTAAAAATTTGGCAAAAAGAACGTGGTTATGGCTATATTACGCCCGATGCCGGTGGTGAAGATGTGTTTGTGCACTTTAATGGCATTGATATGCCTGGTTTTAAGGCACTTAAGCAGGGAGAAAAGGTTAGCTATGTTTTAGTACAAGGCTATAAGGCACCTCAAGCAGCACAGGTCCAACCAATAATGAAGAAAGCTTCAGAAGTGTAATCATGGCAGAACGCGAAACGTTAGTTCAGCAAAACACTGTTTATCAGGGACCCATTTTTAGTGTGTCTCAGCAAAAAGTGCAATTAACCAATGGTAAGTATGCACAGCGCGATGTTGTGCGCCACGTGCCGGCGATTGCTGTATTAGCCTTATCAGATGATAATCATATCATTTTAGAAAAACAGTATCGTGCCACAATTGGTGATTTTATTTTCGAAATACCGGCAGGCAAGTTAGATGAACGTGATTTTGATCAACCTGAACATGCTGTACGACGTGAGTTAAATGAAGAATTACGTATGTCAGCAGGCATCATTGAGCACATCACGGGTTTTTACGAGACCGTCGGTTTTTCTGACGCCTACATGCATTTGTATTTGGCGCGCCAGTTACAACCAGTTGCGCCATCTGACCAATTGGCACGTGATTTTGGTGAATCATTAGATATTATTGAACTATCTTTTGATGACATGCAATTATTATTTGAACAGGGCAAAATAAACGATCAGAAAACTTTGACAGCTTTCTTGTATTGGTCGTATATACGAGGTTAGTATGTCTGAAGAACTATCACGTAGAGCAGCAAAAAAAGCGCAAAAGCAACGAGAAAAAGAACGAATTCGTGTTGAAAAAGCTTATGCAAAAGCACATCCAACACCAATAACTGTTGTCTCACCAGAGACACGAGAAGAAATGCGTCTAACACGTAAAGGCCGTTACGAACTGGGTTCTGATGGTAAGCTAACGCCTAATGGTAAATCAAAAAGACTCACACATCGCTACAATGTCACAATTATTATTTTGTTGCTGTTAATTATCGCAACGTATGCGTACTTTTTTTTCGTACATTAAGCTTGAAATATTTGATAGACCAAAAAATGAAAGGTATCACACACTATGAAAATCGGCATTATCACGCCAATGGCGGAAGAAAAAATATCACTTCTTGCTGCTTTGTCAGACACAAAAACGAAACAACATGGTGGTACTGAAATTACCACTGGACGGTACAAAAATCATGAAGTAATTTTAACTGAATCTGGAATCGGTAAAGTAGCAGCAGCATCAGCAACAACAGTTATGATTGATAATTTCAAGCCTGACCTAGTTGTTAATACAGGGTCTGCGGGTGCATTAGACCCAGCTCTGAAAATAGGAGATGAAGTTGTTGGAACGCGTATTGCCTACTCTGATGTCGATGTCACTGTCTTCGGCTATGATTTCGGACAATTACCCAACAAACCATTGTATTATGAAGCAGATATTAATACGGTTGCTGATTTTGAGCAACTAACTACTGTTAAAAAGGGCCTAATTGTATCAGGAGACCAGTTTGTTCAAGACGAGGCTAAGCAACGGATTTTGTCTCATTTCCCAGATGCACTTGTTGCAGAAATGGAGGCCGCTGCGGTAGCACAGGTTGCTTACCAATTTAACACGCCATTTATTGTGCTACGTGGCGTATCTGATTTAGCTAATGGTGACTCAGGTGTTGTATTTGATGATTATGTGATAGAAGCAGGTAAAGCCTCAGCTAAGTTATTATTGGCATATCTTGATAATAAAGCGTAACACAGGCCGCTATGCGGCCTTTTATCATTATTGTACAATAAACAAATAATAATAAAATATTGATAGATTAAGGATTTAAAAATGATAGCAAGCTATAATTATGACGCAATGGGTGATGTATTAGTGATTGTCTTGGCACCTAATGCTGAAAAACAATCAGTAATGACAGTTGAACAAGTGACACGTATTCAAAATGATGAGACGAATGAGGCAACAGGATTTAATATTCGTGGCCTCGGAAAAAAGTTGGGACTAGTTAACATTTCTGGTGGCGTAGCGCTGAATGACAAGCAAGTGGCATTAATCAATCAAGTGATTAGCATGGCTGGTTTTCCAGAAATGTTGGCAGCGACACCCAGTAAATTAGTCATTGGTCGTGTTTTGATGATGGCGGAGCACCCTGATTCAGATCATTTACACGTGACAACCACAGCTGTGGCTGAAGATAAAACGCTACAAATTGTTTCAGGGTCACCCAATATGCAAGAGGGTATTAAAGTTGTTGTTGCGCAACCTGGCACGATGATGCCGTCGGGTGCGATTATTTGGGACGGAGCGCTTCGCGGTGTGCCATCAAGTGGCATGATTGTATCCGGTCGTGAATTACAAATACCAGGTGCACCAGATAAGCCAGGTGCCTTGGTCTTACCTGAAGATTTTGGTCATATTGGCGAACCGTTTGATTTGACAAAGGCTCAGACGCTTTATAGTGATAGCTTAGTGGATATTGATTATTAATATGGCAAAAGATAGAATACAAAATGCACCACGTGTGTATCGTACATTAAATGATGAAAATACAGCATATAAGCGATTAATATTTGAATTGCGTAAAGGTGAACTACAATACTTTACTTTTGTGCCAAATGAGGAGAAATAATGACAAAAACATATTATTTTATTGGCATTAAAGGGACCGGCATGGGGCCATTAGCACAGATTTTACATGACCAAGGAAATACGGTTTTGGGATCTGATATTGATAGCTATACGTACACGCAAGCACCTCTTGAGGCTGCAGGAATTAAGATTTTACCCTTTTCGGCGGATAACGTCGACCGCTACGCTGATGCTATCTTCGTACGAGGCAATGCTTTTAATGACGATCATGTTGAAGTTCAACGTGCCTTAACTTTGGGTGTTAAAATGATGAGTTACCCAGATGCTGTACAAGAACAAATTGCACAAACGACTTCTATTGCAGTAGCCGGTGCGCATGGCAAAACGTCAACGACGGGGCTATTAGCACACGTTGTTAAAAATATTGCACCCACCTCTTACCTTATTGGAGATGGTACGGGACGTGGTGTACCAAACTCTCAATTTTTTGTTGTTGAAGCGGATGAGTATCGACGACATTTCAAGGATTATGCGCCTGACTATGCAATCTTAACAAATATCGATTTCGACCATCCAGATTATTATGAAGATATCAATGACGTCACACGTGCATTCTCTGATTTTGCAAACCATGTAAAAAAGGCTATTTTTGCATGGGGAGATGACCCCCATTTGCGTTTATTGCAACCAAAAGCAGACGTCTATTATTATGGCACTAACTCCGAGCAAGATGATTTTGTGGCAACCAATATTAGAAAATCAACGCAAGGATCGCATTTTGACGTTGTTTTTAGAGGACAATCTCTCGGCGAGTTTTCAGTACCACTATTTGGGCAACATAGTATTTTGAATGCGTTGTCTGTCATTGCGGTTGCCTATATGGAAAAAATGGACTTAAGTTTAATCAAATCATTTTTGATGACATATCAAGGTGTAAAAAGGCGATTTAGCGAAAAGCAAATTGCTGATATTACTGTAATTGACGACTATGCACATCACCCAACCGAAATTGATGCGACTTTGGATGCTGCTCGCCAAAAGTATCCTAATAAGCAAATCATCGCAATTTTTCAGCCACATACTTATTCACGTGTAATTGCTTATAAGGATGAATTTGCTAAAAGTTTGGAAGCAGCCGACAAAGTATATCTAGCAAATATTTTTGGATCGGCACGAGAAAAACAAGGGGCAGTGACTTCCGCAGAAATCGGTGCTGAAATTAGCAAATTCGGTGGCATTATTGAGGAAGACAACATGAGCCTGTTAATGCCATATGAAAACGCTGTAATGGTATTCATGGGCGCTGGTGATATTGAAAAATATGAATTTGCTTATGAAAAATTATTAGGGCAGTTACGTACAGACTTACAATAATCAAAGTGAGCACTTAGTATGAACCGATTCGCGATATACTAAGTGCTTTAATGTATCTTTAATATATATTTTGGTATAATGGAGATAACCAGAAATGGCAACTGGAGTAAATCCATTACTCGAAGAAACAACTGGGGAACAAAATGTAATGTGAGGAGACTCGAATGGATAATTTTAATACACGTCGTGATGTGACGGGGATGGACGCTGGTATGCGGGCATTCTTTAAACAAACATATAGTTTTATGGGACTTGCTGTGTTAGTAACTGCGGTGACCGGATTCATTGTACAAAAGTTCTTTTTGGCACAAGTTTACGCTTTGATTGCTGGTAATTTAATTGGCACATTGGCATTATTGGGTATTCAATTGTTGATTATCACAATGATTGGACGCGCAACTTTTAAGAACCCAGCAAGAGCATTTGGTTTACTAATGGCTTTCGCTGTCGTTGAAGGTTTAACCGTCGGCTTATTATTGGCTATTTATACCGGTGCTTCAATCATGATGGCCTTTGTTTCTGCGGCCGCAGTCTTTGGCGGTATGGCACTCTACGGTGTCTTTACTAAGCGCGACTTAAGCGGTATGGGCGGGGCACTGTTTGGCATGCTGATTGGTTTGTTTGTTGCCATGTTGATTAATATGTTTTTCCCAAATGGTATCGTGTCGTTGTTGATTTCGTTTGTCAGTGTTATTGTATTTTCACTTTATACGGCATATGATAATCAGTCGCTCAAAGTGATGTACAGTCAGTTTGCTGGTCAAGCAGATACAACCGGTTTAGCAATTAATGGTGCGTTACGTTTGTACCTTGACTTTATTAACTTGTTCTTTGCACTTGTTCGCATCTTTGGTGTTGCTGGTGGATCAAGAGATTAAGTTACCACAATTTATCAAGTAAAAGCAGCCTGTAGGCTGTTTTTTTGTTACACTAGAAAGTAGGTAAAGGAATATAAAATGACAAAAAAACTACTTTTAATTGATGGGAATTCATTAGCTTTTCGGGCATTTTATGCAATGTATAATCAGCTGGATCGCATGATTTCACATAAGGGTTTACACACAAATGCGCTTGTGGCCTTTAATAATTTTCTAGATCAAATTGTTGATCCCATGCAACCGGATTTGGCTGTTGTTGCATGGGATGCGGGATCAGGTAAGACAACTTTTCGTGGTGAACTGTTTTCTGAGTATAAAGATGGCCGCTCTAAAGCGCCTTCAGAATTCACTGAACAATTTCCATATCTTCGTGAAATGGTTGCATTACATGGTCTACGAAACTATGAACAACCGGGGTTGGAAGCTGATGATATCATTGGTACTTTTTCTCGTATGGGTGAACAGGCTGGTTACAACGTCATTATTGTTACGGGAGACCAAGATTTGACGCAATTGGCAACTGACAATATTACTGTTAATGTCACGAAAAAGGGTGTCACAGAAATTGAAGCTTTTACCCCAGACTATATTATGGAAAAATTTGAACTGACGCCAAGCCAGATTATTGAGAAAAAGGCGTTAACTGGTGATACATCAGATAATTACCCAGGTGTCACTAAAATTGGTGAAAAAACAGCTCTAAAACTGTTGAAGATCTATCACGATATTGATAACATTTATAGTCATATCGATGATATGAAGCCTTCAAAAATGAAAGAAAACTTAATTAGTGATCAAGCATCAGCCTTTCGTGCCCGACAACTGGCAACAATTCTGACTGATGCGACGCTGGATTTGCCATTAGAAGAGTTAGAGTACCGTGGTATCGATTATGATAAGCTTGTACCATTCTATGAAAATATTGATTTTAAAAAGCAGCTGGCTAAAATTAAAGCCAGTCAAAAGTCAGGACAATTAGTGAGCCATAATCAATCGACAGAGCGGCTCTTATCAGTTGTTACCTTAAATGAAAATAATTTACGGGCAATCGCCATGATGGTTGATAAGGTGGCGGTTCATATTGAGATGAGTGGTTCAAATTATCATACAGCTGATATGATTGGTTTTGTGATTGGGAATCCCGTCACTGGTTATTATGCTAGTCGAGATATGTCGTTGTTACAGAAACCAGAATTACGTGCTGTCATCGAAAATGGGGACATTAAGAAGAATGTCTTCAATGTCAAAGCACAGTTAATTCTGTTTAAGCGGTTAGGGCTCACCTTAAAAGGCGCGCAATTTGACTTTTTATTAGTCGCTTATCTTCTTGATACAACAGATAATGATAATGAGATGTCTACATTAGCACAGCGATTTGACGTTTATTTGACTGAAGACGAAGAAATTTATGGTAAAGGTGCTAAATATGCTGTTCCTGATGATGAGAGACTTGTCCTCATGCATTTAGCACATAAAGCTGATGCCTTGATACAGCTAGAAATGCCTGCTTTATCAGCACTGCAGAGTCATCAACAAACTCATTTATATACAGAAATTGAGTTGCCTTTAGCTCATGTTCTGGCTGAGATGGAGTACCAAGGCTTTAAGATCGACCGAAAACGTTTACAAGCAATTGGAGAAGATCTAGAAGCACGTATTCATACGATAGAAGAAGCAATCTATCTTGAAGCTGGGGAGAAATTCAATTTAAATTCACCAAAGCAGTTAGGCGTACTACTCTTTGAAAAAATGGGCTTACCGATTATTAAAAAAACTAAAACAGGCTATTCTACAGCTGTTGATGTGTTGGAAAAACTGGCATCACAAGCACCAATTGTCGAGCATATTTTGCAGTACCGTCAATTAGCTAAGATAAAGTCTACTTATGTTGAAGGGTTATTAGCGGTTGTTCACACAGAAGATAGTAAAATTCATACGCGTTTTTTACAAACATTGACGCAAACAGGGCGACTATCTTCTGTTGATCCTAATTTACAAAATATCCCTATGCGCACGGAAGAGGGCCGTCAAATAAGACGTGCGTTTGTCCCTAGTCAACCTAACTGGCAGATTTTTGGTGCTGATTATTCACAGATTGAGTTACGCGTATTAGCACATATTACCGGAGACCAGAATATGCAGCGTGCCTTTTTGAATGGCGAAGATATCCATGCTGAAACGGCACGTGCGGTTTTTGGCTTAGATAATAATGCGCCAGTTGATCCTTTGATGCGACGAACTGCTAAAGCTGTTAATTTTGGTATTGTGTATGGTATTTCCGACTATGGTCTGTCAAACAACTTAGGTATCTCTCGTGCTGAAGCCAAAAGATTTATTGAGACGTATTTCAAGGAATTCCCACAAATCCATGAATGGATGACAAAAATTAAAGCACAGGCACACGAACAGGGTTATGTTGAAACCATTGCTAAGCGCAGACGCTATTTACCTGAAATTAAATCAAAAAACTTTAACTTACGGAGTTTTGCGGAGCGTACTGCGATGAACTCGCCTATTCAAGGTTCAGCTGCTGATATCATTAAAATTGCTATGATAAAGGTTGCTGATGCTCTGAAAGACAATCAATTACAAGCAAATATGCTACTACAGGTTCACGATGAACTTATTTTTGAAGCACCAGAAGATGAGATTGAAACGCTACGAGACATTGTGACACGAGTAATGGATTCAGCGGTTGCTTTGGATGTGCCGATGCAAGTTGATAGCCATTATGGTAATACTTGGTATGATGCCAAATAAACGTACTGTATGTACGTTTTTTATTTACTATTTTTCTTATGTTAGAAAACCTGACACGTATGTACAAAATAATGCATTTTGCATTAAAATAAAAGTATGTTAACGGAGGTTGTCAAATGAGCGAACGTGAACTGAGAAGAAACTTAGCGATTTTACCCATAGGCACAGTACGTGAATTAACATTGTTGACAGATCGCCAAATTCGTTACTATGAACAAAATGAGTTAATAGCACCGAATCGAGGTAAAGGTGGACAACGACGTTATTCACTTAATGATGTTGATCGTTTACTTGAAATTAAAGATTTTTTGGATGCGGGTGATTCAATAAAAGATATTCAGGAAATTTTCGCAAAACAACGCCGTAAAGCAATCGAAAAGCAGGATTCAGAGTCAGTATTACGTCGATCATTGCAAAAAGAATTTGCACAGATTGGACGATTTGGTCGTTAGCTTCTATAGCATTTGTTGTCGTATGGTAGATAGGAAAGGGAAATCATGGCACGAAAGTCGTTTACAAAAGAAGAAATTAAAGCAATCATTGCAGATGAGAACGTGGAATTTATCCGTGTAACATTTACAGATGTTCTTGGTGCAATTAAGAATGTTGAAGTGCCAATCTCTCAATTGGATAAAGTTTTGGATAATAACCTAATGTTTGATGGGTCATCAATCGAAGGGTTTGTTCGTATTAATGAATCAGACATGTATTTGTATCCTGATTTATCAACATTTATGATTTTCCCATGGGCGACTGACAGCCATGGTGGTAAAGTTGCGCGGTTAATTGCTGATATTTATACATCTGACCGTGAACCATTTGCTGGTGATCCAAGACATGCTTTACGTAAAGTTTTGGCTGATGCCAAAGCTGAAGGCTTTTCTGCATTCAATGTTGGGACCGAGCCTGAATTTTTCTTATTTAAATTAGATGCCAATGGTAATCCAACAACCGAGTTGAACGATAAAGGTGGTTATTTTGATCTAGCACCGTTAGATATGGGCGAAAATGTCCGACGTGAAATTGTGTTGACATTAGAAAAGATGGGATTTGAGATTGAAGCAGCGCATCACGAGGTTGCCGAAGGGCAACACGAAGTTGATTTCAAATATGCATCAGCACTTGAGGCAGCAGATAATATTCAAACGTTCAAGCTTGTTGTTAAAACAATTGCGCGCAAAAATGGTTATTTTGCCACATTTATGCCGAAGCCAGTTGCTGGGATTAATGGTTCTGGTATGCACACGAATATGTCGCTTTTCCGAGGCGACGACAATGCTTTTGAAGATACGGCAGATGAGATGGGACTATCTAAAACAGCCTATAATTTCTTAGGTGGTTTGTTAGCACACGCCACAGCGTTTACAGCTTTAGCGAATCCAACTGTTAATTCATACAAACGCTTAACACCTGGGTTTGAAGCGCCAGTATATGTTGCCTGGTCTGCTTCAAATCGTTCACCAATGGTACGTGTACCAGCATCACGTGGTAAGTCAACACGTTTAGAATTGCGCTCGGTTGATCCTACTGCAAACCCTTATACTACATTGGCAGCAATCTTAGCAGCTGGTTTAGATGGTATTAAGCACGAGCTTGAGCCACTAGCTTCGGTTGATAAGAACATTTACTTAATGGATGAAAACGAGCGTGCACGTGCTGGTATCACTGATTTGCCAGATACATTGCTCGCAGCTGTGAGAGAATTGTCTCAAGATGACACCATCATTGCTGCAATTGGTAGTCACATTGCTGATAAATTTATCGAAGCCAAGAAAATCGAGTATACGTCTTACCGTCAATATGTTTCGAAATGGGAAACAGACGCTTATCTTGAGAACTACTAATCACTATGCATTCAATTTTATCTTTTAAAACATCTGAGTTACTGAAAAGCCACGACAAGTCGTTGCTTTTTTGTTATGATGAAAGAGGTGTTTTATTAGTCTGAGGAGCGTGTAATGATATGAAAAAAATCACAATCAATTGGCGTAAAGCCATGTTAATTACTGTCATTTTTTTGGCCAGTGCAGTAATTCAAGTGTTGGCGTTGAATGCATTTTTAATCCCCAATCAAGTGTTTTCAAGCGGATTTAATGGTATTGCACAGTTGCTATCCATTTTCTTTGCACAAGTTTTTCATGTCAATATTCAAACCGGAATGTTCATTATGATTTTTAATATTCCAATCGGTGTTGTTGGTTGGAAAATGATTGGCGGACAATTTACCATATTGAGTTTTTTAAATTCTATTGTGGTTTCGGTATTACAGATTTTTGCGCCAACGCAAGCACTTACGAGTGAGCCATTATTAGCTTCTCTATTTGGTGGCCTCTTGTTGGGTGTTGCCATAGGCTTAGCGATGCGATATGGCTTCTCTACCGGTGGTATGGATATTGTGGCAATGGTCGTTCAAAAGCGTACGGGTAAGTCGATTGGCGTCTTGATGAATGGCATTAATTTCGTGGTAGTTATTGTTGCGGGGACTTTTATTGGTTGGCAAAACGCACTGTTCACGTTAATTGGTATATACGCTACAGGTCGCGCAGTTGATGCCATTTATACCGGTTACCAGAAGATAACCGCTATGATTGTGACGTCTAAAGGTGATGATGTTGTCACAGCTTTGCATAAAGACTTAATTCGTGGTATTACGATTTTACCATCGAAGGGAGCTTACACAAAACGTGACTCAACAACGCTAATGATGGTTTTATCGCGTTATGAAATTGTTGAGATGCAAGAAATTGTTCATCGTACTGACCCAAAAGCTTTTATTAATTTGATGAGCACAGTCAGCGTATCTGGCGAATTTTTTGATGCAGACCGTCAATTACAAATGAAAAAAGCTGTTGCTGTACCAAAATTAGAAACGGTCAACGCACAGCTTGAAGCTGAGCAACAGCTTGAATCACAGTTAGATAAAATTGAAGAACAAAAAAAATAAGAAAAGAGTAACACAATGCCAATTGTACAAGTTGAATTATTAGAAGGTCGTACCCATGAGCAGTTAGCAAAAATGGTAGAGGATATTACTGATGTGATTGTTGAAGATGCTGGTGCAGCACGTGAAGCAGTTCATGTCATTTTACGTGAAATGCCAAAAGATCACTACTCAGTCGGTGGTGTTCTAAAAAGTGATCAATAAAAATAACAGATCAAAAAAACCTTTGCATTAAGCAGAGGTTTTTTTTATTCTGTTGATTCACGTACAACCAAATGACCGTTCATGATAACACGTTGAACATCGACTGGCTTGTCATCACGTACTTTTAGAAATAGCCGGTATAATTGTTTCCCAGTCTCATAAAAATTAAATTCAAAACTTGTGAGATTGGGAGACACAGTCTCACTAAAAAATGATTGTCCAAAACCAATAAATTTAGGATGTTGCTTTAAAGCGAAAGCGGACTGCATTGCACCAACGACAATACGGTCAGTTGCACCAATAACAAGATCAAAATCATCAGTTTGCATGGCTTGGTAGGAATCAGCCTTTGCAGTATCGAGTTTGAAATCTGTAATAATTTCCTGATGTGGTGTATCAGCTAACGCTGCCTTAATGCCAACAAAGCGGTCATGTCCAACTGCCTGATCTATTTTTGTATCAATATTGAGCAGCAGTACATTTTTGGGGGCTAGGGTTTGAATGTACTGACCGACAGCTTTTCCTGCTGCTAAATCATCCATAATGACACGGTGAAAATTGGGCTCATCTTGACCTTGAATGACAATTGGTAAGGGTGAAGCTTTTAAGACATCACGAATTTCGTCTGTTAAGTTAGCAGTCAATAGAATAATACCACCTACATTTTGAGAATGGAGCTTTTCAATAGCCGCAAGTTCCCGCTTAGCATCCTGATAAGCATTGACAATTAAGAAGGTGTCATCCTTGTTGAGATCATCAAGTCCGCGTAACATATCTGATTGGGCAATTGAATCTAGTCTAGGGACTATGACACCAATTGTATGATTTTTTTGCTGCTTTAGGCTTTGTGCGAATGTGTTAGGGGTGTAATTGTATTGCGCCACAATGCGATCAATTTTTAGTCTGGTATGCTCACTAACAGAACCACCATTCAAATAACGAGAGACGGTACTTTTGGCGACATTGGCTATGGTTGCAATGTCATTAATTGTAACTTTCTTATTCATACTGTTAATCATATCAGAAAAATAGCATTTTTATTGTCACATATTTGTAACAAAACAAGCGCTTGCAAAATAATATGTAAGCGATTACAATAATAGTGTAATAAAGAACCGGTTCCGTAGTCACACAATATTAGCATAGGCCAGTAACTGAGTTTACGCTGATGAGCAGAGTAGAGGAAATTGTTATGAATTATAAAGAAGTCGCCAAGCGCGTTGCTGATGCAGTCGACAAGGAAAATATTATTGCTGCGGCGCATTGTGCCACTCGTTTGAGATTGGTTGTCAAAGATGTCAAGAAAATCGACCAAAAAGCTTTAGATAATGATCCTGATTTAAAAGGTACATTTAATGCTAACGGTCAGTATCAAATTATCGTTGGACCTGGTGATGTCAATGGTGTTTACGATGAGTTTGTTAAATTAACTGGTGTTCAGCAAGCTTCAACTGATGATTTAAAGCAAATTGCTGCATCGTCAGGTAAGCAAAATCCATTAATGGCTTTGATTAAAGTGTTATCAGATATCTTTGTACCATTGATTCCAGCCTTGGTAGCCGGTGGTTTGCTGATGGCATTGAACAATATTTTAACTGGTGCTGGCATGTTTGGTCCAAAATCGCTTGTTGAAATGTTTCCACAGATTACAGGATTAGCCCAAATGGTTAACCTCATGGCATCTGCACCATTTGCCTTCTTACCTATTTTGATTGGTATCACGGCTACACGGCGTTTTGGCGGTAGTGAAATTCTTGGTGCTGCAGCGGGTATGATGTTGGTGATGCCAAGTTTGATTAATGGTTATAGTGTTGCTGAAGCGGTAGCGAGCGGTAAGATGCCAACATGGGATTTGTTTGGTCTGCATGTTGCACAAGCTGGCTATCAAGGCCAAGTGTTGCCAATCATCGGTGTAGCCTTTATCTTAGCTAATCTGGAAAAGTTTTTCCATAAGCATTTAAAGGGTGCAATTGACTTTACGTTCACACCAATGCTATCTATTTTAATTACAGGGTTCGTAACATTTATTGTGGTTGGACCTATCTTGCGTATTGTATCTAATGGGATTACGGATGGTTTGACATGGCTTGTCACAACATTTGGCTTTATCGGCTATGCCATTTTTGGCTCATTTTACTCAGCGATTGTTATTACTGGTTTACATCAAAGTTTCCCAGCTATCGAAACGCAATTACTGGCTAACATTTCTAAAACGGGTGGCGACTTCATTTTCCCAATTGCTGCTTCAGCTAACGTTGCGCAAGGCGCCGCTACATTTGCGATTTATTTCTTGGCTAAAGGGAACACAAAGTTGCGTGCCTTATCATCTTCAGCTGGTGCATCAGCTATGTTGGGTATTACAGAACCTGCGCTGTTCGGTGTCAATTTAAAATATAAGTTCCCATTCTTTATTGCCCTTGGGGCATCAGGTGTGGCTAGCTTAGTGATGGGATTGTTCCATGTTATGTCATCATCATTAGGACCTGCTGGTTTGATTGGCTTTATCGCAATACCTGCTAACAAATGGATTGGCTTCTTTATCGCCATTGCCATTAGCCTCGCGCTATCATTTGTTGTGACATTAATGTACGGTCGTTCACACATGCCAAGTGATAGTGTGAGCACAGATGTCGATAATACAGTTGTAGCAGACCAAGTATCTGGTTTTAAAGTTGATGCGCCTGTTGCTGGTCAGTTGGTTGATATCAAGACAGTTAGTGATGCCGTGTTCTCAAGTGGTATGATGGGTGAGGGTGTAGCGATTGAACCATCAGGGCACGAAATTATAGCACCTGCTGATGGGGAAATTACAGTTGCATATGCTACTAAACATGCTTATGGCTTAAAAACTGCTGATGGCGTTGAAGTATTGATCCATATCGGTATTGATACTGTTAATTTGGCAGGAAAAGGCTTTGAAAGTCAAGTTGTTCAAGGACAGCAAGTTAAAAAGGGTGATGTTTTAGGAACTTTTGATAAGCAAGTCATTAGTGACGCTGGTTATCCGGTCACAACTATGGTGATTGTGACAAATACTAAGACATTTAAAACAGTTGTATTAAACCAACCATTTGGTGCTAATGTAGCGCCTAATGATGTGATTATCACAGCTGTTCCGGAAACTGCTGCACAGACTGCCGTTACGGCATAATTTTGAGGAGTATAGATGTTAGTTACAAACGATGAAGTTGCCTTTGAAGCGTATCACTTATATCCCACGACTGGGCTGTTAAATGATCCAAATGGCCTAGTATTTTTCAAAGGAAAATATCATGTGTTTTATCAGTGGAATCCAAAGGCATGTAATCATAAGTACAAGGAGTGGGGTCATTTTATATCAGATGATCTAAAATCTTGGCAACGTGTTGAGACTGCCTTAAAACCATCACTTGATAATCTTGACAGTGCAGGTATATATTCGGGGGCAGCGTTTGTGCACGATGATCGTCTATATGTTTTTTATACTGGTAATGTAAGAGATAGCGCAGGCCATAGTATTAAATCGTCACAGATGTGGGCGGTGAGTGATGATGGACTAAACTTTGAAAAGCTTGGTGAATTATTTCCTCACCCTCAGGGTTTTACAAAAGATGTTCGTGATCCAATGGTGTGGCAAGGTAAGAATGGGCATTATTTCCTTATCTTAGGTGCGCAACATGACAATCAAGTGGGGGATATTATTGCTTACGAGTCCACTGATTTCAAAAATTGGCTTTTCCGTGGTTCAATTTTAGGTGACCAATTGCAAGATGTGCGAGGCTATATGCTAGAATGTCCAGGATATATTGAGGTTGATGGTAAGCAAGTACTCATGTTTTCGCCGCAAGGGCTGGAACCAGATACGAAAAATCATCGGTATGAAAATATTCATAATACAGGTTATGTTGTGGGCCATTTTGATGAAGCAACTGTCAAGTTCCATGTTGACACCGACTTTAAAGAAGTGGATCAAGGATTTGAGTTTTACGCACCGCAAACAATGGTTGCACCAGATGGACGTCGTATCATGTGGGGTTGGGCTGGTATGATGACGCCTGACAGAGAGGCGGCAGTGCCGACTATTGCAGATAAATCATGGGTTCATGTTCTAAGCGTACCACGTGAACTACATGTCAATAGTCAAAATGAGTTGGTTCAAAGACCAATTGCAGAAGTGCTTTCACCAACGTTATTAACAGATTTTGATCAACTAAAAGTTGGTCAATACCGCATTGTATCAGCAGAGGATTGGACAATAAAGTTAAGCCAAAATGCTGAGTTAAAGCGTGTTGGTAACACCGTGGTCTTTTCAAGACGACAATGGGAGACAGAAGGCATTGAAACCAGACAAATAACAGGAAATGTGAGTCAATTGCTATTAATACTTGATATTGACGTGTTGGAAGTCTACACTGAAGACGGACTTGCCGCAATGACAAGTAGATGGTTTAAATAGCGTTTACGGAAAAAATAATAATTAATAGAGGGTAAATCATGGGATTATTAGGTGCAATTGAAGCAGGTGGCACAAAGTTTGTGGTCGCCGTAGCAGATGAAAATTATAATATCGTTGAACGGACAGCATTCCCAACATTAGACGGGGAGAAAACATTAGATCAAGTTATTGCGTTTTTTGACCAATTTGACAATATTGATGCTATTGGTATCGCTGCTTTTGGACCAATTGACATTGTGAAGGGATCAAAGACATACGGTTATGTTTTGGCTACGCCAAAACATGGTTGGTCAGGTTATAATTTCTTGGGTCGGATGAAGGCTTGGCGTGATATTCCTTACTTCTGGACAACAGATGTGAATGGTGCTGGTTGGGCTGAGTTTGAGACTGGTGCTGCCAAAGATGCTCAAAATATGGTTTACTTGACAGTAGGTACGGGCGTTGGGGCTGGTATTGTGTCAGGTGGCAAATTGGTGAGTGGTTATGGGCACCCAGAAGCTGGACATATTTTCTTGCAAAAGCATCCTGAAGATCACTATGAAGGTCATTGCCCATTCCACGGGGATAATTGTTTGGAAGGCTTGGCAGCTGGTCCAGCCATTGAAGCGCGTTGGCATAAGAGTGCTAAAGAAATTCCTGACGGAGATAAGGCATGGGAAATTGAAGCCTTTTATCTAGCACAAGCAGCGCTAGACTATACCATGATTTTGCGACCAGAAAAGATTGTTTTTGGTGGTGGTGTGCCACATCGCGAAACCTTATTCCCATTGATTCGTGCGAGTTTTGCTGAACAAATGAGTGATTACTTAGATGTACCTGATTTAGAAGACTATATTGTGCCAGTAGCTAACGGCGATAACGCTGGTATTCTTGGTTGCTTCTATTTGGCTAAAACATTGTTGTAAAAAAATAAACGTCCTTCATCGTTTATGAGGGACGTTTATTTTTTTTTAATGCCTGTAGTGCCATATAATGGGCACCATGGTTTTCTTTTTCTGGTAACCACTGACTAATAACCAAAGAATAGGGTGTCAATAATTGAATAATTTCTTCTAATAAGGGCTGATAGTGCTTAGCGTATTTTTTATCAAGACTGTCAATTAATATTTTTGAGTCACTAAATATTCTGATGGTTTCCGATGTTTCAGCCACCTTAACTTTTTTTAAAGCCCAAATTAAAGCAAGAAATTCAGCTTCATGATTATCTGTCGTATAAAATAAGTTTGATTTTATTTGCTGCTGTTGTTTATGGTGTATCGAGACTGCGCCACCGGCACTGATACCACTTTGAGGCTCTCGTGCAGCGTCGACATAAAGGGTTAACATATTGTTGATTTCTCCAAAACTAAGATTTATTGTGCGCTGTTTTCATAGAAATGAGATTTATAGGATAGCGCATTTCATGGTAAAATAATATAGTAACAATATATGATACAGCGCGGTATTAATCAAATCGTGTGAGGGGTGAAATTATGATACCAAAAAGAGGCTTTTTTCAACCTTTGAATACAACAGGCCAGATTGGCTGGCTATGGTGGTTTATCTTATTAATGATTGGCTTGATTGTTTGGAGCGAAATGTCATTTAAATTAGATATAATCCCAATCGGCTATATTGTCATTATCTTACTTTTAAGCGTAGTGATGATTGTGCGTCGTCGTATCTACATTGCGGGGCCGCAATTATTTTTAGGTCGCATGTTTGTCTCCGAATATGAAAAAATTTCACTTGCGACAGTGCATAATTGGCAGCTCAACGGGCATATACTGTCTTTTACAAGAGCGGGCCGTGCACGTAAATATTGGTTAAGCCAAAATATAGCAGATCAAATTAAGGAATACATGAATACGCATGACGGAAAAGATCACTCTTGAAATTACAAATGAAACTGGTCGAATTGATGCAGTTCTAGCTAAAAAATCATTACCTTATTCGCGTACAGTACTCGCTGAATGGCTTCAAGATGGCCACATAGTGGTTAATCAAACGCAGGTGAAACGTTCGTATAAGGTCAATAGTGGCGATCTGATAACCATATTACCACCAGCCGTTCAAAATACTGAAATTATAGCTGAAAATATGCCATTAGATATTATCTATGAAGACAATGATTTATTAGTTGTTAACAAACCACAAGGAATGGTTGTCCATCCAGCAGCTGGGCATACGAGTGGCACGCTAGTTAACGCCTTACTATACCATGCGCCTTTATCAACAATTAATGGTAGCTTTAGACCTGGTATTGTGCATCGGATTGACCGTGACACAAGTGGTTTATTGATGGTAGCTAAAAATGACAAAGCACATCAAGCGTTGTCTGAACAACTCAAAGCCCATAAAAACGAACGTATCTATTATGCATTGGTTCGGGGTGAATTCTCTGAAGATTCAGGCACAATTAATGCGCCGTTAGCGCGGCATAAAGTTGATCGCAAAAAGCAAGCTGTTCAAGCTGGTGGGCGAGAGGCAATAACGCATTTTGAGGTTGTCACAAGGTATGTTGGCTATACACTTTTGAAAATACGGTTAGAGACTGGTCGTACGCATCAAATACGTGTCCATATGACTTATATTGGCCATCCAATTATTGGCGATCCTGTGTATGGTTCAGCGCAAAAACTACCACACGTGACTTTAAATGGACAAATGTTGCATGCAAAAACACTATCTTTAACACAACCGACCACAGGTGAATTGTTAACATTTGATAGTGAGTTGCCGAGTTATTTTACAAAAGCTTTAGCAACTTTAATTCCGATAATTCAGCACGACTAATTTTTACTAGGAGGATAAATATATGGTGAATATTTTTTCACTGTATATGTACAATAATCATTATGACAAACAAAGAAGTTTTAGATAATGCATCTTTACAACGTGCGTTAACACGTATTACTTATGAAATTATTGAACGCAATAAGGGTGGGCAGGACTTAGTACTGGTCGGTATTAAAACACGCGGTGAGTTCCTAGCGCATCGTATTGCTAACCGTCTTGAACAGCTCGAAGGGGTTAAAATCCCTGTCATGGCAATTGATATTACTAATTTTCGTGACGATGTATTAAACCACGATGACAGTTTGGGTTTGAACGATGAAGAAAAAACTAACATTGCCGATAAAAATATCGTTTTGATTGATGATGTACTGTTTACTGGTCGTACAATTCGGGCAGCTTTGGATGCTTTAATTCATATTGGGCGTCCCAATACAATAGCTTTAGCTGTTCTTGTTGACCGTGGCCACCGAGAATTACCTATTCGTGCTGACTTTGTAGGAAAAAATATCCCAACTGCACAGAACGAAAAAATTAAAGTCTTGGTGCAAGAAATCGATGGCAGAGATGCTGTTGAAATCGTACATTAACAGGAGAAAGTTGGACTAATCATTTTATAATGAAGGGACCAGCAAAGTATAAAACATGATGCAACGTCACTTAATTCTTGAAGATGGTAGGGTATTTCAAGGCCTAGGGTTTGGTGCACCAGCCACCACCTTCGGCGAAATTATTTTTCATACGGCCATGACAGGCTACCAAGAAATCATCACTGACCCAATTTATGATGGGCAAATGATTGTTTTTGCTATGCCTGTTGTTGGTGCTTCTGGGATACATGCTGAGGCATATGAATCCGTTAAGCCGACAATTCGCGGCATGGTCGTTCATGATTTAGCTGAGGTATCCGTTAATCGCCAGCGTCGTATGAACTTAGATCGCTTTTTGAAGCAACATAACATTCCAGGGCTTTATCAAGTAGATACACGTCAGCTTATTCGTCACTTACGTGAAACTGGGCCACAAAAAGCCACCATTGTCGATTTTGCTGATGAACATGCAGTCGATCAACTCGTCGCAACGGTGTTAACAAACAAGCAAGTGCAAAATACGGCAACGCCAAAACCATATGCTAACCCCGGACGTGGTCGTCATATTGTTGTCATTGATTTTGGTTTGAAGCATGGTATTTTGCGTATGTTAGGTGATTACGATGCTAATGTTTCTGTGTTGCCATACACGACTAGTGTTGAAGAAGTGTTAACATTAGATCCAGATGGTATTATTTTATCTACTGGCCCTGGAGATCCGCGAACCTTACCTGAAAGTGTGTTGACTCTAATTCGTGTCTTACAAACGAAAGCGCCACTTCTGGGTATAGGCCTAGGACATGAGTTATTTGCTCTAGCTAATGGTGCTGAACTTAAACCATTACCTTCGGAACATCATGGTATGAATCATCCAATTCAAGAAATTATTTCACGACAAATATTTTATGCAATGCAGGGGCAGGGTTACGCAGTGGATGATCAAACAATTGATCGCAAAAAACTATTTGTCACCTATCGTGACTTAGTAGATGGCGCGGTTCAAGGATTAAGGCATCGTGAATTTCCAGCATTTAGTGTGCAGTTTTTCCCAGACGCTGCTCCTGGACCGCTTGAAGCAACTGCTGTCTTTGCGGACTTTTTTGAAACGGTAGAAGATTATGTCGAACACTATAACCAACAATAAAATTAAAAAGCTGTTATTCATTGGTTCCGGTGCTAATAATTTTGGTCAAGAAGCTGAGCATGACGCTGCGATTTATCAGGTTATGCCAGAGCTTAGAGGACACGGTATTGATGTTTTTGTAATTGATGAAAATCCTTACGCACTGTCACTAGAAAGTCTTGCGGCAAAAACATTTTGGCAGCCCTTAACAGTACATAATATTAAGAAAATCATTCGTGATGAAGCAATTGATACAGTTGTTCCTTTATTTGGTGGTGATGTCTCATTGCGATTATGGGCTGATGTCGTACAAAGTTGGTCTCACGGAGATGGCAATGTACCGAATACACTTGGCTTGAACATTGACATGTTATTAAAAGTTAATAATTTGCCAGCCTTAACCGATTTTATGGCAAAAAACGGCTTACCAGTGATTAATAATTATGTTTTAAAAGCGCAAGATGAAGCTAATGAATTATTAAGGACGTTACATTTGCCTTTGATGGTCAGGGCATTACACCCCAATCAAAATAATACGCGTCATATTGTGGAGCGTTTGGATGAATTTGAAGACACCATTAATTTAGCCAAATCACAATCCGTTACGCAAGAGGTAATTATTTCTAGAGCGATTAACGGTCTCAAAGAGATTAGTCTAGAAATTCTCAGAGACGTGCGCGGCAATAAGATGCAAATTGGGGCAAGTGAGGATATGGATCCAATTGGTATTCATACTGCTGATTCATTAAGTGTGTCACCAATACTAACCGTTCAAGATCAACTCATTAGCCAAATGAGAGATTATGCTTTTAGAATTGCGGATATGCTGCAACTTCAAGGTGTTATGCATGTACAGTTTGCCATAGATGATGATGACCGCGAAATATACATCATTAAGGTGTCACCCTATATTGATCAAATGGCGACGCGCATGGCGTTAGCGACTGGGTACCCAACGATGCTAGTGGCGATAAACTTAGCTATGGGTATACCTCTAGAAGACATTAAACTACCACATAACTTTGGCACAAATACTGCTATGATGGAACCAATGATGGATCATGTTGTTGTCAAATTACCAGTATTTCCTTTTGGTGAATTAGCAGAAGCAGGCATCGACGTTAATCGGCAATTAAATAGTGTGCAGAAATCAGTTGGTTCAACGCTGGGATTTGGACGTACATTTATTGAAGCACTTGAAAAAGCGATTCGGTCAGCACATTTTAATAATGCCAGTTTTTCGCCAACTAATATGGCTCACATTAATGATGATGAGTTGATACAACAGCTCATTCATCCACAAGATAATCGGGTACTATTGTTAATTGAAGCAATTAAAAGAGGCTATGAAATCGACGAACTAGCAGAATTGACAGCAATTGATGAATTCTATTTTCATCAGTTACAGCATCTGCATAAGTTGGAATCTGAAATTGAATCAGATATTGATAGCATTACTTCGTTGCGCCGTGGAAAAAAATACGGTTTGTCAGACGGTTTGATTGCACGTTTTTGGCATACCGACTTCAATATTATTAGAACACTAGCAAAAGAAAACGATATTCGTGTCACTTATAAAGCAGTTGAGCCATCTGCGGGTGAATTTCCTGAAAATGCACGTCAGTACTATGCGACATATGAATCAGAAAACGAATCAATTCAAATTGATCAACGCGCCGTTTTAGTGATCGGTTCTGGTGCTTTTCGTATGGGTGATGCTGCTTCAGCGGGTTATGCGACTGCCATCACAATGTCTGAATTAAGACGGCTGCAATATCCGACAATTATTATGAATAATAATCCAAGCGACGCGACATTACTACCACACTTGGCTGATAAACAATATTTAGAGCCATTGGAAATATCAGATGTCATGAAAGTTGTTGAACTAGAGTCGCCACAAGCAATTGTGATTCCAGGTAACCGACGTAAACTTATTAACGCGTTACGTGATTTGAATCAGCGAGTGATTGTATTGCCAAAAGAAAAACATATGCCTGATGGACCAAATGACCGACAATCAGAATTTGCGCTTAACTTTTTCTTTGATGGGCAAAATCGATACCTGATTAATGTGACACAACATTTGGCGGGTGAGATGCGTATCATTGCACACCCAACAACGCTCTCTGATGAAATATTGGCTATGCCGCTTGATAATCCTGGTGTTTATCAGGTGATTTGGTACCAAGATACGGTTCGTTGGCAAAAACAAATACATTTGTCGACAATAGGAAATGGTGGCTCCTGGCTAAGGCCGATGCCGTATGGTCAGATTGCTTACTTGACAAAAATTATGCAGGTGCCTTGGATAAGATTGACAATTCGTGCGGGATTAAATGAACTCACGACACAAGACTATGAATTACTTGAAAATGCTGATAGCATGCGTGCCAGTGAGCGATTGAGTATGATCAGTGCTGATGTCAATTACCAGTTACATTTGCAACCAACTGACGTGATTGACGGTACTAAATTTGAAGTAGGTGTGGGAGTTTACGATTATGGGAAAGAATAGTAAATATGAGACGCACTTATTTTCAGGCGTTGTTGTAACACAAAACTTGTCAGGGCAGTACTTACCAAAGCAGGATGCAAAACCTAATTTTTGGCGAACTGGGAAGCATACAAAAGGTCATTTCACAACAATAGGTCAAGTTTTTTTAACTGAAAATGGCCAAGCTGTGGCAGTTTTGTCGATGCAGCAGTTGGCTTTTAATCAACGTCATAATTATACGCCACTGCAACGTTGGACATCGGCTTCAGTCGATATGCAGTATCTCAATCAGTGGCTAACCTAAATAAAAAAAGCGTTTCCTTTCAAAAGGAAACGCTTTTTTTATTTGATGTCTGCTGTTTCTGTCTTGCGTCGTGTTGTGATATTGAACAAAACTGCATTAAGTATGATAATTAGGGCACTGACAATAAAAATACCGCGATAATCAAACAAACTTGCAATAATTGCACCAATCATGGGACCCATAACCGATCCTAAAGATTGAAAACTTTGATTATAACTAAAAATACGGCTTGTCATTTCTGTTGGCGAGTTTTTCGATAATAATGTCTGTATGGCTGGTAACATTGTGGCATCGCTAATACCAACAATGAATCTGAGTAACATTAGCATACTAATACTGGTGACAAATGCTGTCGGAATAAAAGCGATTACAGCAATCATAAAGCCAATTTTTATCATACGTTCAGTGCCTACACGATCACCCAAGCGACCAAATGGCGGTGCTGCAATCACTGTTGCAATACCAGGCATAGCGGCCACAATACCGGCCATGAATGTCGTATTCGTTGCATTATGCATCAGCTCTCGAACAAATAAACTAATAATTGGATTAATAGATGTGTTAACGGTTTGCACTAACATTGTTGTCACAAATAAGCCAACAATGAATTGTTTATTTGGTAAACCGGCCCATAACACCTTAGTTGAAGACTTTGCTACTGTTAGCGAGACGGGGCGTGCTTCTTCTTTGACTAAGCACAAAGTAAGGATAAATACTAGGAATAGAATAATGCCAGTAATATGAAATGATGTGCGATAACTAAAAAATGTGGCCAATACACCGCCAAAAAATGGGCCAATTAAATTACCAGCAGTCATTCCAGTTACTAAAATGCCAAGGGCCTTACCAGCGTGTTGTTTAGGTGTTTGTGTTGCAACTAATGCGTTAGCATTGGAAATGAAACCACCCATTGCACCTTGCAGTGCACGCAACAATAACAGTTCCCAAACATTGGTCACATTCCCCATCAGAAACAATACAATTGACATACCAAATGCGGCACGCAGTAACATGAGTTTTCGACCTTTGCGGTCAGCTAATTTACCCCAAAAGGGCGAGACAACGGCTGTGACCAGAAAAGAAATAGCAAAAACAGCGCCTGAATAAAGACTTAAGGCGTCTTTATTGAAATGGCCTAAAGTGTCGATATATAAGGACAAGAAAGGCATGACTTCACTCAGTGCAACACCTGTCATAAAAACGCCAAACCATAATACAAAGACATTACGTTGCCAAAGTGTGTTCTCGGATTCCGCTGGTTCTTGATCATTTTCAGACATCAGCAACCTCCTTTATGAAAAATTGATATTACTAGTGTATGCTTATTTGTAAAAATATGCACGTTATAAGACATAGGTTGTGAAAATATTAAAAATTTATTATAATTATACTACGTATAAAAACGTCATAAGGCATGCTGCGGTTCGTGAAACAGTGGTGTGTCTTCCGGAAGTTGTGAAGGGAAAAGTGCGTTAAGCACAAGTATATATATGGCAAAAACAAAAAAATATTCAGGACAAGAAGTGTTAGACATGGTGTCGCATTACATGACTGAATCAGATGCCCTTAAGGTCAAGGCGGCTTATGAATGGGCTGCTGATTTACACAAGGCACAATTACGTAAATCAGGCGAACCTTATATTATTCATCCGATACAAGTTGCTGGCATTTTGGCTGAGTTACGTATGGACACAGCAACAGTTATATCAGGATATTTACATGATGTTGTGGAAGATACAACTGCGACGTTGGCCGATGTTGAAGATAAGTTTGGGACGACAATTGCACAAATTATTGATGGCGTAACTAAGATCAGTAAAATTCAATATCAAAATTCACAAGAGCAATTAGCAGAAAATCATCGTAAATTGTTGTTAGCCATGTCCAAGGACATTCGTGTAATTATTGTTAAGCTTGCTGATCGACTGCATAACATGAGAACTTTAGGAGCCTTACGTGAAGAAAAGCGTCGCAGAATTGCAAGTGAAACCTTAGACATTTACGCGCCATTAGCTGATCGATTAGGTATTAGCACGATTAAGTGGGAACTTGAAGATTTGTCATTGAGTTACCTTGATCCCGATAAATATCATAGTATTGCTTCACAAATGAACATGAAGCGTGATGAGCGTATTCGCTATGTTGAAGAAGCCGTGCGTGAAATTAATGATGCGATTAAAGATTTAGAATTAGATAATGTCAGTGTTTATGGTCGACCAAAGCATATTTATTCAATTTATCGAAAAATGACCGATAAACATAAAGCCTTTGAAGAAATTTATGACTTATCGGCTGTGCGCGTATTGACTGATACTATTCCAGATACTTATGCGGTGTTAGGGGCTATCCATTCCCAATGGATGCCTTTGCCTGGCCGATTCAAAGATTATATTGCTTTGCCAAAAGCCAATGGTTATCAAAGTTTGCACACGACAGTTATTGGCCCTGGTGGTCGACCTTTGGAAGTTCAGATTAGAACGCATCATATGCATGAAGTCGCTGAATATGGTGTGGCTGCGCATTGGGCCTACAAGAAAAATAAGGGTTCAAATAAAGAAGTTAAAGTCGTTGATAAAAATGAACAAACGCTTAATGTTATTCAAGGTATTTTGGAATTACAAGAGGACGCTAAAAATGCGGAAGATTTCATGGATGGTGTACAAGGGGACTTGTTCAGTGACCGCGTTTATGCTTTTACCCCCAAAGGGGATGTCTTTGAATTAGCTAAAGGTGCAGGACCGCTTGATATGGCTTTTTCCATTCACACGAATGTTGGGATTAAAACCACTGGTGCGAAAGTTAATGGTCGGATTGTGCCACTAGATTATAAAATTAAAACTGGGGATATTATCGAAATTATTACCAGTGCAACAGCCAAACCAAGCCGTGATTGGTTAGATTTAGTTTCAACTCGGCGCGCTCGTAATAAAATTAAGCAATATTTCAAGCAACTAAACCGTAACGACAATATCGAGGCTGGGCGAGAGCTGCTTTTGCGGAACTTAAGAGAAACCGGTTTCGAACCTAATCAGGTCATGACCACTGATAAACTCACGCAGACAGCAGAAACATTACATTACCATGCGTATGACGATATGTTAGCAGCGATTGGCTACGGAGATGTAGCGGCACCAGGTGTAGCTAATAAGTTGACTGAAGAGATTCGTGAGGCACAGCAAGCAGCCCAAACGGCAGAATTACAGCGTGAATTACTTGAAGAAGGGCACGAGATTAAGCGTGTTGAGACAGCATTAACACAGCGACAAAAAGCTTCAGCTGATGATATTGTGATTGCTGGCGTTGATAATTTATTGGTTCGTTTAGGTCGCTGCTGTACACCAGTCCCAGGTGACCCTGTCAAAGGCTATATCACTAAGGGACGCGGTATTTCAGTGCATCGTCTGGGTTGTCCTAATATTCGTGCAGCAGAAATACAAGGCCAACGCTTAGTTGATGTGCAATGGGAAGATGAATCAGGCCTTAAGCCTAATTATGACGCTGATTTGACGGTTCATGGTGAAAACCGAAATGGTTTGTTGAACGATGTCTTACGATCCATTAATAGCCGGACACGCTATGTTAATTCAGTTAATGGTCATGCGACTAAGAATGGTATGGCGCAAGTGTCACTGTCCATCGGTGTTAAAAATACAGAGCAGTTAACAGCGATTATGGATGCGTTAAATAACCTACCCGCTGTTTATGATGTTGAGCGGACGTTTCATTGATAAAGGAGTTATTTGAATGAAAGTAGTGTTGCAACGTGTGAAGTCTGCACAAGTAACGATTGATAACCAGATTGTTGGTGCGATTAAGCAAGGATACGTTTTATTGGTAGGTATTGAGAATACAGATACAGCAGAAGATATAATGTATCTTGTCCGTAAAATTAGTCAGTTACGTGTCTTTGAAGATGAATCGGGCCGTATGAACTTAAGTATTCAAGATATTGAGGGCACATTTTTATCGATTTCGCAATTCACTTTACTTGCTAATACTAAAAAAGGTAATAGACCAAGCTTCACAGGTGCTGGCGATCCTGTCTTTGCAGAAAAATTATACGCTAATTTTAATGACCAACTAAAATTGTATTCTGGATTAGATGTTGAGACAGGACAATTTGGTGCAGACATGGCAGTCTCTTTGGTAAATGATGGTCCTGTTACAATTTTGTTTGATACGCATCAAAAATAAAAAACCGATAGACAATAGCTATCGGTTTTTTATTTTTTTTTGTGCAGATAATGGTAAAGGCCAAAAGGTACAGTGCTTTCTGTTCCATGAATAATGCGAGAAATATTAGCGCGGTGGCGATAAAAGACAAAAATTGTTAAAGCAACTGCCACAACAGTGAGTACCATATCATGATAATAAAAAGATACGATAACAGCTATACTGAAGCCGACCATTGAACTGACGGAAACCATTGAAGTGAGTAATAACATAACGATGAAAACAGTGGCAATTAAACAAAAAAATTGCGGATTATATGCTAACAAAACACCAGCAGAGGTGGCTACGGCTTTCCCACCTTTAAATTTAATCCATATAGAAAATGTATGACCGATGACGGCTACTAAACCAACTAACATGGGATTAATTGTGCTGTTAAACGCTAACGGTAATAAACCTGCAGCCGTACCCTTTAGTAAATCCAAAACCAAGGTCATTATACCTGCAACAGGGCCCAAAACGCGAAATGAGTTAGTGGTGCCGATGTTGCCGGAACCTTCATCACGGATGTCCTTGTGATAAAATAGTTTGCCAATCCAAAATCCTGGTACCATGGCGCCTAGGAAGTATGACAAAACGAACATTAATACGATTGAAATCATAATTAGAACTCCTCATAATTGTGCCTAAACACAAAGTTAATTCTAACATAAATCATAATAGTAAAGGGGGTAACTTAATTAAAATAAAATATTTCTACTTGTCAGAATCCTTTTTTTAATCTATGATAATATAGATTGACGCATGAAATCGAACAATTGTTCAATTGTGTTATGTTTTAAATTAAGAAAGTTAAAGAGTATTCATGGCAGAAAAAAATCACTATGATTCAGATTCGATAAAAATATTAGAAGGATTAGAAGCTGTTCGTAAACGACCTGGTATGTATATTGGGTCAACTGATGGTCGTGGTTTGCACCATTTGGTTTATGAAATTGTTGATAACGCAGTAGATGAGGCCTTAGGCGGTTACGGTAACGAAATTCGAGTGACGATTCACGACAATAATGCAATTACTGTGCAGGATTTTGGTCGCGGTATGCCGGTTGGCATGCATGAATCCGGTAAGCCAACACCAGAAGTTATTTTGACGGTGTTACATGCTGGTGGTAAGTTTGGTCAGGGTGGTTACGCGACATCTGGTGGTTTGCATGGTGTCGGTTCTTCAGTAGTAAACGCCTTGTCTGAAAGTTTGCAAGTAACAATTATTCGTGATGGGCATCAATGGCAAGAAGACTTTATTGATGGTGGGCAGCCTGTAGGGACACTGCGTGATTTAGGTGCAACGAAAGCTAAATCAGGCACCACCGTGACATTTAAGCCTGATCCATCAATATTTAGTGCCACAGTATATAAGTATGATACATTATCTGAACGTTTAAGAGAATCCGCTTTCCTCATGTCAGGGGTTAAGTTTATTTTAACTGACGAACGCGTGTCACCTGCTCGTGTAGAAACTTATCATTATGAGAAGGGACTTGAGTCCTTTGTTAATTTTCTAAATGAAGACAAAGAAACAATTGGACCGGTTATGACCTTTGAAGGGCAACAAGAAGGTTTAGTTGTTGATGTTGCAGCGCAATATAATGATGGTTACTCTGAAACATTGCTATCTTTTGTTAATAATGTGCGGACACAAGATGGTGGCACACACGAAGTTGGTTTTAGAACTGCCTGGACCAAAGCTTTCAATGAATATGCGCGTAAGGTTAACCTCTTAAAAGAAAAAGATAAAAATTTAGAAGGTAGCGATGTCCGTGAAGGCTTGTCTGCCGTTATTTCTTTGCGTGTGCCAGAACAATTCTTACAATTTGAAGGTCAAACAAAGGATAAGCTAGGTACGCCAGAGGCCCGTGGCATTGTTGATGCTGTTGTTAACGAAACTTTAGGTCGTTTCTTAATGGAAAATGGCGATTTTGGTCAAAATATCATTCGTAAAGCTGTTCGTGCGCGTGAGGCACGCGAAGCAGCGCGTAAAGCTCGTGATGAGAGCCGAACGGGTAAAACAAAGGGCCAAAAAGATCGTCTATTATCTGGTAAATTAGCCCCTGCACAATCGAAAAATGCCGCTCGCAATGAGTTATTTCTTGTAGAGGGTGATTCAGCCGGCGGCTCGGCAAAACAGGGACGAGATCGTAAGTTTCAAGCTATCTTACCTTTACGGGGGAAAGTATTAAACACAGAGAAGGCTAAGTTAGCCGATATCTTAAAAAACGAAGAAATATCGACTCTGATTTATGCAATTGGTGGTGGTGTTGGACCTGATTTTAAAGTTGAAGATACGGCTTTTAATAAAATTATTATTATGACTGATGCGGATGATGATGGTGCGCATATTCAAACACTGCTATTAACCTTTTTCTACAAATATATGCGACCATTGATTGAAGCTGGGCGTGTTTATATTGCATTACCACCGCTTTACCGTGTTAAATATGCATCAAAAAAATTCGAAGATCAATTTGCTTGGACAAATGATGAACTTGAGAGCATTACGAGTCAAAATGATGCCCGTTATGAATTAACACGGTTTAAAGGACTAGGTGAAATGAACGCCCCATTACTATGGGAAACAACCATGAATCCAGAGACAAGAACATTGATTAGGGTTAAAATTGATGATGCTGTGTTGGCTGAGAAACGTGTGACAACGTTGATGGGTGATAAAGTTGAACCACGACGTGATTGGATTGAAGCCAACGTTCATTTTACAATGGACGAAGCAGGTTCTATCCTAGACAACGTTGATGGTGATAAGGAAAGTTCGACAGCTGTATTTGAAAAAATACGACAGAATGAGAAGGGGTATACTACTACCTCTGAAACAGCTGAACCAATTATTACGACTTGGCGTGATAAAAATAATTAGTTTGCTCACGCGGTTGACCAAACAACCATTACCGTGTACAATTGTGCGCGGTATTTACATATTTATTTAAACTATTTGAGAGGAATATTGTCCACTGTCAATGACCGGTGGGCAACTTGATATATGGCAGATCGTATAACAGAGCTCTCACTGGAAGCAGTGATGGGCGAACGCTTCGGGCGTTATTCAAAATATATTATTCAAGAACGTGCGTTGCCAGACATTCGCGATGGCTTAAAGCCAGTCCAGCGTCGTATTTTATTTGCGATGAATCAGGATGGCAATACTTATGATCATCCGTATCGTAAGTCGGCTAAATCAGTTGGTAATGTCATGGGTAATTTTCATCCACACGGTGACTCCTCTATCTATGAAGCCATGGTGAGATTATCTCAAAATTGGAAAGTACGTGAACCATTAATTGATATGAACGGTAACAACGGTTCAATCGATAATGATCCCGCCGCAGCAATGCGTTACACTGAGGCGCGTTTATCTAAAATTGCCGGTGAAATGATGGCTGACTTAGGTCAAGACACTGTTGATATGGTTTTGAACTTTGATGATACGACCTATGAACCAACAGTCTTACCATCACGTATTCCAAGCTTATTAATTAATGGTGCGACGGGTATTTCTGCTGGTTATGCGACTGAAATACCACCGCATAATTTGAAAGAAATTAATGCCGCGTTAATCTACTTGCTTGATCACCCAGAGGCGCCACAGTCAGCTTTGATGCGGTACATTAAAGGGCCAGATTTTCCTACCGGTGGTATCATTCAAGGGCTAGAGGGGATTAAAAAGGCTTATAAAACAGGCCGTGGTAAAATTGTTGTCCGTGCCAAAACAGCTATTTCTGAGCTCAAGGGTGGCAAGAAAAAAATTGAAATCACGGAACTACCTTATGAAGTAGTGAAATCAAACTTAGTATCTAAAATTGATGCTATTCGTCTTAATAAAGAAGTTGCCGGCATTTCTGAAGTGCGTGACGAATCAGATCGTGAAGGCATGTCAATTGTTATTGAGCTCAATAAAGACACTAATGCCAATGGCATTTTAACCTACCTCTTCAAAAAAACTGATTTGCAAATCGCATATAACTTTAACATGGTTGCTATTCATGACCAACGGCCAGTTCACGTGAGTCTTAAACAGGCGCTGGAAGCATTTATAGCATTTCGTAAGGAAGTTGTATTAAAGCGGTCAGCGTATGAATTAGCCAAAGCACAAGCGAGACAGCATATTGTTGAAGGCTTAATTCGTATGTTGTCAATTTTGGACGAGGTTGTTGCAACGATTCGAGCATCTAAAAACCGTAAAGATGCGACACAAAATTTAATAGCACGTTTCGACTTTACGCAACCTCAGGCGGAAGCCATTGTGACATTGCAACTGTATCGTTTAACCAATACTGATGTGACGCAATTGGAAGAAGAGTTTGCGGCGTTGACTGAGAAAATCAACCATTTAACAGAAGTTATGAATGAAGAAATGGCTTTGAAAGCTGTTATTCGTGACGAAATTACGGCCATTACACAGAAATATCAATCCGCTCGTCGCTCACAAATCGAAGCTGAAGTTGAAGATCTTGTCATTGATAAAGCCGTAACAATTGCCGAAGAAGATGTACAAGTATTAGTATCGCGTAATGGTTATTATAAGCGCGCATCTATTCGCTCTTATAAGGCTTCTGATAAAGATAACGGCTTAGCCGATGATGATTTGCCGGTGTTTGAAGGGCAACTCAATACGACACAGCACTTATTTATGTTTACCAATAAAGGGAGTGTCATCTATCGACCAGTTCACGAACTGCCAGATTCAAGATGGAAAGATACTGGGGAACATTTTTCTCAAGAACTATCGAATTGGCGTACGGAAGAATATGTTATTAAAGTTGTACCAATCAACACCCTAGAGCAAGGTGGTGCCTTTACCATTGTGACCAACGATGGCTTTATTAAGCAAACGACTTTGAGTGACATGTTACCAAAAGCATACAAAAAGAAAACCTCAATGGCCATCAAGCTCAAAACAAATGATAGTTATGTGGTCAACGCTGATTACTTTGAAACAGTTGGCCAGCAAGACGTACTATTGCTATCGCAACATGGTGTTGGGCTGCGCTTTGCTATTAAATCTATCCCAGAAATTGGGGCACGTACTGCTGGCGTCAAAGCGATGGACTTGCGCAATGAAGATACAATTAAGGCTGCCGTTTTTGTTACAAATGAGGCACAGCGCGTAGCTATTATGGCTGATAATGGCGCCTTTAAATACATGCCGGTTTCTGAAATAACACGTTCAAAGCGCGCCAATAAAGGCTTACTAATTTTTACGCAAAAGAAAACAGTGGCTTATCATGTTGCAACGGCAACTATTCTTAACATTGAAGACACAGCATTAGAAATACTCACAACACGTTGGCAAAAACAGGAGCTACAGCTGAGCGATTACAAGCCGTCACAACGTGTAGGCAATGGTCAATATGTTGTTGATGTTAAAAAGTATGGCGAACCATGGCGTGTTCAACCACTAACAATTGCTAAGACAAAGTAACTTTTTTTTGATAAAATAAACGTATAAACATCTAGGAGATATGAACTAATGGCTAACACTTTAGTTTTTGGGCACAAAAACCCTGATACAGATACAATTGCTTCAGCAATTGCAGCAAGTTATTTTTTGAATCAAATTGGTAATGATACTGAGGCAGTGGCACAGGGTGAACCCAATGCAGAAACGCAATTTGCGTTGGATTACTTTAAAGTAGCAGCGCCACGTGTGATTTCATCTGCAGATACAGAAACAGTCGTTTTGGTCGACCATAATGAAGTAGCGCAATCAGTTGATAATCTTGCTGATGTGACTGTTGAAGGTATCTACGATCACCATAAGTTTGCCTTCACAAATGCAACACCGCTTTACATCACAGCCAAGCCTTGGGGATCAGTTGCGACAATTCTTTATTATGAATTTAAGCAAGCTAACATTGAAATTCCGTCTGATATTGCAGGACTAATGGCATCTGCTATTATTTCAGATACCTTACTACTCAAGAGTCCAACTACAACGACATATGACCAACCAGCTTTAGAGGCCTTGGCTAAGATTGCTGGTTTGACGAATTATGAAGCTTATGGCTTGGACTTATTAAAAGCCGGTACGGACTTATCATCACGTAGTGATAAAGAACTGATTGATGGCGATGCAAAGTCATTTGAAATGGGTGGTCACCAATTCCGTATAGGTCAAGTGAATACGGTTGATATTGATGATGTGTTGGCACGTCAATCGGGTATCGAGGCAGCAATGGTTGCTGAAGGTTATGAAGACTTTTTGTTTGTCATTACTGATATCTTGAACTCAAATTCAAAAGCCATTTATTTAGGAGATGCTAATCAAGCAATTGAAAGTGCCTTTAATGCCACATTAACTAATCATGTGATTGATTTGCCGGGTGTTGTATCGCGTAAGAAACAAGTTGTGCCACCATTGGAAAACCAATTTTAAAAACATGGTCAGCTCATTACTTAAAATGTTTTGATAGAATTAATCAAACTACTTTACAGTGATAAGATGTTCATGTATAATAACTATTTGTATTGACAAGCAAATAATTTTAACAAACCACACTAAGGAGTATGAATATGCGTATTCACGTTGTTCTAGGAAATGATGAAACTGGTGAACGTATTTACTTGACGTCTAAGAATCGTCGTAATACACCAGATCGTCTTGAGTTGAAGAAGTACTCACCAAAACTTCGTAAAGTTGTAACATTTAAGGAGATTAAGTAACATGGCAAAAAAGTCAAAAATTGCTAAGGCACAAAAGCGTGAAGCTTTAGTTGCAAAGTACGCTGATAAGCGTGCGGCATTGAAGGCTGCTGGAGATTTCATCGGTTTGGCTGCTTTGCCAAAAGATTCATCTCCCGTACGTATGCACAATCGTGACTTGATTGATGGACGTCCTCATGCTTACATGCGTGAATTTGGTATGTCACGTTTGAACTTCCGTCAATTGGCACATAAGGGTCAAATCCCTGGTGTTCGCAAGGCTTCTTGGTAAGTTATAGCGTTTCTGAAAAGAACGATTTATACTAACCAGTAGCGTTACGTGGGCGCGTTAAAAGTCAATTATTATAGCATTAGCTAAATACAGTGACTGCCTCAATGAGCTTAGGCGAATGAGGTCATAAAGGTTCACATTCTAGTAAAGGCCACGCATTGTGGTCTTTTTGTTTTATCTAATTTGCAATTGGTGTATATTTGCGTTATACTAAAGATTGTTAATTTACATAGTTTTGTAAATGAGCGGGCCATTTAGTACGAGGCCGGCTCATTTTTTATGGGATTGGCACTTGCTTGCAATATCGTAACATATTCATCAAAGGAGGTAGCGCGTATGGCGAATAAAGTGGCACAAGAAATTAGCACCCTCATTGAACCACTGATAAATGCTCAGCAGTTATTGTTATGGGATGTGTCCTACACTAAAGAAGGTGGTCAAAAAGTATTACGTATTTTGATTGACAAACGTAACCATGAATTTATCACGATGGATGACATTACAACATTTACACAGGCTGTTAATGAATTACTAGATACTATTGAACCAGACCCAATACCTGAAGCCTATATGCTAGATATTTCGTCTCCAGGTGCTGATCGTCCTTTGATAAGGCCTTGGCATTATGAATGGGCTAAAGCGAGTGGAGAAAATATTTTAGTAGCATTCTTTGTTGCAAAAAATGGCCAAAAAAAGTGGCAAGGCAAAATTCAAACTATTGATGATAAGGGTATTACACTGACTACGTCGTCAGAAACCATAGTATGCACTTTTGATGAAATTGCTAAAGCAGTGTTAGATACCCATTTTTAACGAAAATATTGAACTGCAATGACTTATTATAACTTTGATTAATAAGTTACTAATTGAATGAGGATAGGCGAATGAGCAAAGAATTAGTTGATGCACTCGATGCCCTTGAAGCGGAGCGCGGCATTGAACGTGCGATTGTAATTGAAGCACTAGAAGACGCTTTGAAAGCAGCTTACAAGAAGCAATATAATGCGGAACAAAATGTCGAGGCTGTGTTTGACACGAAAAAGGGAAATGTTGCCATTAAGCAAGTCAAACATGTTGTCTTAGATGAAGATTTTGAAAATGAAGATACAGAGATTTCTCTAGAAGATGCGCTAGCAATCAATCGCGCTTACGAACCCGGCGATGAAATTCGTTTTGATGTTACGCCAAAGGATTTTGGTCGTATGGCAGCACAAGCTGCTAAGCAAGTTATTATGCAAAAAATCCGTGAAGCAGGACGGGAAGCGATTTATAATAAGTTTGCTGATTATCAAGATGAAATCATTACTGGTGAAGTTGATCGGCAAGATTCACGTTTCTTGTATATGACATTACCAGGAAATCAAGAAGCTGCAATGGCACCTAATGATCAAATGCCCAATGAACATTATCGTATGGGTGACCGTATTAAAGTGCTTGTTAATAAGGTTGAAAATAACGCTAAGGGACCACAAATTTTTGTGTCACGTACAGCGCCAGACCTAGTTAAGCGATTATTTGAACAAGAAGTACCGGAAGTATATGATGGTACTGTTGAAATTATGAGCATTTCTCGTGAAGCTGGAGATCGTTCAAAGATTGCTGTTTATACGCATGATCCGGATTTAGACCCTGTTGGGGCAATGGTTGGTCAGCGTGGTGGCCGTGTGCAATCCGTTGTTAATGAACTTGGTGGCGAAAATATGGATATTGTTGAATGGGTTGAAGATGAAGCGCAATATATTGCCAATGCTTTGAATCCATCAGAAGTAACAGATGTTATTTTTGACTCTGAAAATGAGCGCGCAGTAACAGTGATTGTACCAGATAATCAGTTGTCTTTGGCAATTGGTAAAAAAGGACAGAATGCACGTTTAGCAGCACGTTTGACTGGCTTTAAGATTGATATTAAGTCTGAAACTGAAGCTGCAAAAGATTTAGGGAACCAAACCGTATCGTCAGTTGAAGAAAACGATTAAATTTTTAGAAAGGAACAGTATTTCGTTTTGAAAAACTAAAATACGCTACAGAACAATGAAACCTAGAAAAATACCTATGCGAAAAGACATTGTGACTGGTGACATGTTTCCTAAAAAAGAACTCGTTCGTGTTGTGCGTGATAAAGAAGGACATGTAAGCCTAGATACAACATCTAAAGCAAACGGTCGTGGCGCGTACATCAGTTTGAATCGTGATGTTGCTAATACTGCTAAGAAACAGCGTATTTTTGACAAAGCGTTCGAAGTTAAAGTCCCTGATGCTTTTTACGATGAACTTATTGCTTATGTTGATCATCAGCAGGCACGTAAGGAGTTATTCGGTGATAAGTGAAGATCAACAAATTCTTAATTTACTTGGCTTGGCTATGCGCGCAGGCAAAATCGTTTTGGGTTCCGAGCCAACACTCACTGCAATTCGTGGGAATAAAGTTCAGTTAGCTTTTTTCCCAAGTGATGGTGGTCCGAGTCAAGCAAAAAAATTTATGGATAAGTCAAACTTTTACCATATAACTTTAATACAGGACTATACAAAACAACAATTAATCAACGCCATTGGTGTTAATCGTAGTATATTTGCGATTGCCGATCGTGGCTTTAGTCGTAAAATCAAACAATTAATTTCAGAAAAGGAGCGGAACTAAATGACAGAAGAAAAGAAATTCTCAAGTTCAAACCGTCCTGCACGAAAACAGGCCGTACCAGAGCGTAAGGAGTTACCAGCATCACAACGTCGACACGCTGCAAAATTAACAGATGGTACTAATTCAAGTGCAGGAACAACACCGCGTTCAAACAAACCAGCTCGTCAAGGACAATCACAGGGACAAGGACAAAACCGTCATACAAATTCCTCGCGTTCTAATACTCAGGGTGGTAATGCTTCACGTCCAAATCAGTCAAAGCCACAAGGTCAAGGCGGACGCAATAATCAACGTCCTGGATCACGAACACAAGCTTCTGAGGGTCGCCCAATGATTCGAGAAAAGAAGAATTGGTCAACTAAGCCTCGTGAAGGACAGATTGATTATTCTAAGAAGACAGATAATAGTTTAAAGCAGTATGTGAGTGAAAACGAGAAGCGCAAGCAGGCTGCTGCAGCAAAAACAACTAAGAAGCCTGCTGAACAGAGTAAAAAAGCACCAGAAAAGCCAGCACAAACTAAGCCTAAAACAGCAGAAACAAAGGCCACTGCAACAACAACGCAGAGCGGCACAGGTAAGTTTGGTGGTGCATTAGCTTCGGGCAATAACTCTGCACGTAACAATTCACGCAAACGCAACACAAACGGTACGGGACAACAAACACCACGTCGTAATGATAAGCCTCGTGGGTCGAAAAAGTCACGCCGTATCGCTGCTAAAAAGGGACCAGCTGTACCAGCAACTGAGCGTAAGGACCAGCCACTACCAGCAGTACTTGAATATCGTATTGGTATGAACGTACAAGATTTATCAAAGTTACTTCATCGTGACACAGCTGAAATTATTAAAAAGCTATTCTTACTAGGCATCGTGACAAACCAAAACCAATCATTAGACGCTGATACAATTGAAATTTTGGCTGCTGATTATGGTATTGAATCACAACTTAAAGAAGAAGAAGATGTTGCCGATATTGATAAGTTCTTCGAAGATGATACGATTGACGAAAGCAAGTTAGTCGCTCGTCCACCAGTTGTAACAATTATGGGACACGTTGATCATGGTAAGACAACCTTGCTTGATTACTTGCGTAACTCTAATGTGACTGAAGGCGAAGCCGGTGGTATTACACAACATATCGGTGCGTACCAAACGCAGTTAAACGGCAAAACCATTACATTCTTGGATACACCAGGACACGCTGCCTTTACAGAAATGCGTGCGCGTGGTGCCAATGTAACGGACTTAACTATTTTAGTTGTTGCAGCTGATGATGGTGTCATGCCACAAACAATTGAAGCTATTAATCATGCCAAAGCCGCTGAAACGCCAATTATTGTGGCAGTCAACAAGATTGATAAGCCAGGAGCTAATCCTGATGAGGTTATGAATCAATTAATGGCCTATGACTTAGTACCTGAAGAATATGGTGGCGACACGATTTTCGTTAAGATTTCTGCTAAGTTTGGTCAAAACGTTGATGAATTGTTAGAAATGATTTTGCTACAAGCTGAAGTGCTTGAACTTAAAGCTAATCCGGATGTACCTGCGCGTGGTTCAGTGATTGAAGCACGTTTGGACAAGGGACGTGGCCCGGTTGCAACTGTGCTTGTTCAACAAGGTACGATGCGTGTTGGTGATCCAATTGTTGTTGGTAATACCTATGGTCGTGTGCGAACAATGACAAATGAACGTGGTATTGAATTAGCCGAGGCATTGCCTGCAACACCAGTGCAAATTACAGGTATTAACGAAGTACCACAGGCTGGTGATCGATTCATCGTTATGGCAGACGAAAAAACTGCACGTGCAGCTGGTGAAGAACGTGCTAAGCGTGCGCAAGAAGCAATTCGTAACTCAGGTTCTGTTGTCACACTGGACACATTATTTAGTACAATGTCTGAAAAGGCCATGAAGACAGTTCCTGTTATTGTGAAAGCTGATGTACAAGGTTCTGTCGAAGCTTTGTCAGGTTCGCTTAAGAAGATTGAAGTTGACGGTGTTCGTGTTGATATTATTCACACAGCTGTTGGTGCAATTAACGAGTCTGATGTAACGCTTGCCTCTGCTTCCGGTGCAATTATTATTGGCTTTAATGTTCGTTCAACACCGCTAGCAAAGTCTCAAGCTGATTCTGATAAGGTTGATATTCGCTTCTATAACGTGATTTATAACGCTATTGACGATGTTGAAGCAGCCATGAAGGGACAACTCGAACCTGTCTTTGAAGAGAAGGTTATTGGTAATGTTACTGTTAAGGAATTGTTTAAGTTCTCTAAGGTTGGTATTATTGCCGGTGCAATGGTTGAAGAAGGTAAGATTACGAAGGATTCTAAGGTTCGTATCATGCGTGATAATGTTGTTGTTTATGATGGTGAAGTTGCATCATTGCAGCGTGGTAAGGAGTCTGTCAACGAAGTGAAGATGGGTTATGAGTTTGGCTTCACGGTTGCAAAGTATAATGATATTAGAGTTGGCGATACTGTTGAAGCTTATATCATGGAAGAAGTAAAAGTAAAATAATAGTTAACGACTGTTAGTTGACATAATAGAAAAGAGGCACAAGTTATGGCTAATCCACAACGTGCAGGTCGCCTCGCACAAGAAGTTCAACGTGATGTAACTGACTTATTGCTTAAACGCATTAATGACCCAAGGGTACAAGATGTCACGGTAACAAGTGTTGAACTGTCAGGTGATTTGCAAATTGCAACGATTTATTATTCAATTCTTTCTGACTTGGCTAGTGATGGTCAAAAAGCACAAGCTGGTCTTGAAGCAGCTAGTGGTTTAATCAGAAAAGAATTAGGTGCACGTTTAACTGTCTATAAGACGCCAGAATTAAAATTTGTCCGTGATCAGTCCGTTCAATATGGTAATCACATTGAAGATTTAATTCGCAAACTACACGCTGATAATTAATAAATTATAATGAAAAAACGCTACCCATTTAGAGGTAGCGTTTTTGTGTTAAAATAGAATTACGTTAATTTGACTATAAATAAGGAACGCTAACATGACTAATTTAGAGCAATCACTCAATCCAACGATTACGGCAATGGCGCCCGATAAATTATTGAATTTTCAAAAAACAGTGCGAGATATTCCAGGTGTTTTAAAATTGACATTTGGCGAACCAGGATTTGATGTTGATGAGAGAATCAAAGCTGCTGCTACTGAAGCTATTAATAATAATCGATCTCATTATGCTGAAAGTCAAGGCGAACAGTCCCTGCGCGCCGAGGCTGTTAGATATTTCAATGAAACTTATCATTTGAATTATCAGGATGAAGATAATGTGATTGTGACGTTAGGCGTTAGCGAGGGCATCAATGTTGTTTTGCATACTTTGCTGGCACCTGGTGATGGTCTGTTGGTGCCTGAACCTGCCTATGGGCCATACTTCACGTCGCTCGCATTGGCTTATGGCCAAAAAATTGCAATTGACACGACAGCACATCGTTTTAAGCTGACACCAGAAATGGTTGATGAAGCCGTAGAAAAGGCTACAGTTCCAGTACGCGCCATATTGATGAATTATCCGACGAATCCAACAGGAGTAACTTACTCTCGTGAAGAGGTTATGGCATTAGCAGCTACCTTTAAAAAGCATCACATTTGGGTGATTTCTGATGAAATTTATGCTGTATTGACTTATGACCAAGCGCATGTTTCATTTGCAGAAATCATACCTGAGCAGACGATTTATATTAACGGCCTATCTAAGTCACATGCTATGACAGGGTATCGTGTCGGTTTCATTTTGGCTTCAAAGCAGATGATTTTAGAGATGCAAAAAGTTCACGGGGCCTTGACTTTTGCTATCCCAACTTTTATTCAAGATGCAGCTGTGGTGGCCTTGCGCGATGTCAAGGATACACCTTTGTTGATGAGAGCAGCTTATAAGGCCAGACGAGATCGCATTTTACCACAGTTAAAGGCACTTGGTTTTGATGTGGTGACACCAGAAGGGGCTTTTTATATTTTTGCCAAGTTGCCAGTAGATTTGGGAGATGATGGTGATGCATTTGCCTTAAACCTTGCCCGCGAGGGAAAGGTGGCAGTAATCCCTGGTTCTGGCTTTAGCGAGTCAGCAAAAGCATTTATCCGTATATCTTACGCTGCTTCGGATGAAGATTTAGATGAAGGCATGAAAAGAATCACAGCGTATGTGAAGCGTTTACGTGAAAAATAGAGTGAGGGGTAGTTTATGAGTTGGTGGCAAAATTTATTTAATCAAAACAACAGACACCAGAGAGTTAGAACCACTGGGCAAATGAATGCAACACATATTGCGCGTAAGTCAGAATTGCCGGTTGTTGTTGCACCGGTAACAGGTCAATTGCAACAAATCACCGGTGATAAGGACCAAATCAATAGCCATAATGGTTTTATGATGGTGCCAAATGGTAACACTATCATGTCACCAGTTTCTGGTATTGTGGTTTCTTCAGATGCACAAACTGTTACGATACAAAGCGTTCATCATGAACAAGTAACAGTAAAATTGCAAACAAATGATACCACAATCTCCCATTTGGCAACTTATGGCACAGGACAACAACTACATGCCGGTGATTTGATTGGTACAACACACGCGACAAATCCAGAAGTGCATATCTATGTGTTGTTCGAAGAAACAATTGTTCCACATGTCAACTATGGGGCTGTTTATGCTGGACAAAATGTTTGGCAAAATCAGGAGAGCACCGATGTTAGCCAATGACCAAGTAGATGGTGTTATTGTCATCAATAAGCCAAGAGGTGTGAGCTCATTTGATGTTGTGGCAAAAGTTAGACGTGCTATTGGTCAAAAAAAAGTTGGTCATGCTGGCACGCTTGATCCAGGTGTGTCAGGCGTTTTAGTTGTTGCCTTAGGTAAAGCGACTAAACTTATTGATGAGTTACAGTCACGTCCTAAGCGTTATGTTGGTGATATTACCTTGGGCTTTGCAACAGAGACTGAGGATTTAAGTGGTGAAATCATTTCTGAAAAGGCAATTACTGTGCCGTATAGTGATCAACAGATTGATGAAGCTATTCAGTCGCTAAACGGGTTGATTCAACAAGTTCCACCAATGTATTCGGCTGTTAAGGTGGCCGGAAAAAGGCTTTACGAATATGCTAGAGCCGGGGAAACTGTAACTCGTCCAATTCGAGAAGCTCATATTTATGATTTTCACCGTACATCATTAGTGAACTATGCTCATCAGCAACAAAAATTTGACTTTGAGGCGACAGTTTCAAAGGGAACTTATATTAGAACACTAGCAGTTGATACTGGTCGTCAATTAGGCATGCCAGCAACCATGACACGTTTAGAACGCGTGATGGGTAGCGGGATGACGTTGTCGCAAGCCATTGAGTTAAACGATGTGATGACTTGGCCACGTACAGCAATTTTAGAAAAAGTAATTCCTATTTCTAAGTTATTGAATTGGCCAATAAAGCCTTTGACGGATGATGAATGGTTTGCCGTTAAAAATGGGCAGGTTATCACACAGTGGCCTGCCAATGATAATTATTTGCAATTAACATATCAGGATGAAGTGAAAGCAGTTTACGCTTATAATCAAAATACTGGTGAATGGCGTTCACGTTATGTTTTCAATAATAAATGACAATGATTAAAACAACAACATTACATTATCCAATTCAAAATTTCAAACAGCCGGTATGCCAAGTTGTCGCTATGGGTTTTTTTGATGGCGTACACCTAGGCCATCAAGCTGTCATTAAGCGAGCTAAGGCTGAAGCAAATGCTTTAGGTGTACCGCTAGCAGTGTTGACTTATGATCCACATCCAAGTGTCGCATTCAAAGCATTAACCGAACCATTAAAATACTTAACAGTTGTAAAGCAGAAAGCGCAATTACTTGAAACATTAGGTGTTTCGGAAATGTACAAGATGCAGTTTACTTCTCAACTAGCGGGTTTATCACCACAGGTATTTGTTGATGAGGTGTTGATGCAGTTAAATCCAGTAGCAGTTGTGGCTGGCTTTGACCATTTATATGGTAGTGATAAAAATCAGGCTAATATGGCTAACTTAGCAATTTATGCCAAATCTCGTTTTGACGTCATTATTGTGCCGGAGTTTGATGATTTAGGCTTAAAAATAGGTTCTTCCAAGATTCGTTCTGCGTTATGTGTTGGTGACATGCAAACAGTCAATCGCCAATTGGGGCGCATTTATCTTACAACGGGCATTGTTGTTCATGGTGAAGCCCGAGGCCGAGAACTAGGCTTTCCTACGGCAAATGTTTTAACGCCTGAGTTAGAGTGGTTACCTGGAATTGGTATCTACGCTGTCAAGATTAGCATTGCTGGTCAATGGCATATTGGCATGGCAAGCATTGGTCGAAATGTTACTTTCGGCGACAATCGTCCGATAACAGTCGAAATAAATATTTTAGATTTTAACCAAGCAATTTATGGTGAAGATGTCACTGTGGCATGGCATCATCATTTACGAGGCGAAGTTAAATTTAATCAGGTTGATGATTTAATTGCACAACTTGAAAAAGATAAAGTGGCAACGCGTACCTATTTTGAAACACTTGATTGATAGCAATCAAGTGTTTTTTAGCACTCTGATAAAAAGAGTGCTAAAAAGGTTGCTTTTTTTTGAGAAAGGTGTATTATTATAGGTGTTAGCAGTAAGAAGTATTGAGTGCTAAAGTGGAGGTGATGGTATGCTAACAGATAGGCAAAAATTAATCCTAAGTGCCATCATTTATGAATATACACAAACAGCACGAGCTGTTGGCTCTAAAAGTTTGCAAGAACAGCTCAATATTAAAGTAAGTTCGGCAACCATTCGTAATGAAATGGCCGCATTAGAATCTGTATCATTAATTAAGAAATTACATACTTCGGCTGGTCGTGTACCGTCGCGCGCAGGTTATCGTTACTATTTAGATCATTTAATGGCTAATCATAGCGTGACTGAACATGACGTTAATATGGTAATACAGTCGTTTCGTGGTAATTTTCATGAAATAGATGATTTATTAGATGAGTCAGCACGCACGTTATCAGAGTTTACAGGTGCAACTGCCATTATATTGAAGCCACAGCGTCACGACATTAAAGTATCAGGGTTCCGCTTAGTGCCCCTCGAGAACCAACAATTGATTGCTGTACTAGTTACAAGCGATGGTAAAGTGACAAGTCAAACCTTTAAATTACCTCGCGAACTAGCAATATCATCTCTAGATAGCATGGTAAAGTATATTAATGATCAGATGACTGGTCGGCCAGTCTTAGAAGTGTTGCAAATGATGCAATCTGATGAATTGCCAACGCAAATGAGTCGTGTCATTAAGACACCAGGCGCATTCTTACAATTATTTGGGGATGTTCTCTCACGTTCAGTTGGTGATCAAGTTCATATTGGTGGTCGCTTGAATGTACTGAATTTTGATGAATCTCTCAATAATAAAGCTGATTTAAAGCGATTATTAGAATTCCTTGAATCAGCCAAAGATATCAGAAACGTTGCTCAGACACTGGGCTCACACACGGTTGTTAAAATATCACAAGAAATTCATGAACCACTGTTAAAGTCATTTAGTTTAATTACACGTGGCTTTACAATACCTAATCAAGGAGATGGTGTGATTGCATTACTCGGACCAATCCGTATGCCATATGCGAGAAATATCTTACTAATTGATGCTTATGGCGAAGCGTTAACGCAAAAAATGATTGAATATACATAATTTAGGAGGGCACTTACGTGAAAGAGCAACAAAAGGAAACAGAGCAAAATATTGAAGAAATCAATGACGAAACTGTTACTGAACAAATTGAGGCAGATGTAGATACTTTGGAAAAAGAAGCAGAGGTTGACCCACAACAAGTTGAGATTGAGCAACTTCAAAGTGACGTTAAAGAACTTGAAGACAAATTGTTACGTGCACAGGCAGAGATTCAAAATATTCAGCAACGTCATGCACGTGAACTTCAAACTGTTCGTAAATATGATGGTCAAAAATTGGCAGGTGCCGTATTACCAGCTGTTGATAACTTGGAACGTGCGCTTCAGGTTGAATCTGAAGATGCAGTGACCCAACAAATTAAAACTGGTGTCGAAATGACATTAGGAACATTAGTGCAAGCATTACGGGACAATGGTATATCTGCTACAGGTGAAGTAGGTGAAACTTTTGATCCAACAAAGCATCAGGCAATTCAAAGTGTGGCATCAGACGATGTTGCCTCAGATCAAATCGCTACGGTACTTCAAAAAGGGTATATGATTCAGGATCGTGTCCTTCGTCCAGCTATGGTAGCTGTTGCAAAGTAACGTAAATATATGTATATGGTGATTCAGCTTGACGCACTACACCTTAAAAAGCAAATGCATTTTAATAGTAAAGGAAGAAAAATTCATGTCAAAAATTATCGGTATTGATTTAGGAACTACGAACTCAGCCGTCGCTGTATTAGAAGGTGGCGAACCAAAAATTATTACAAATCCAGACGGTGGTCGCACAACACCATCTGTTGTATCATTTAAAAACGGTGAAAGCCAAGTTGGTGACGTGGCTAAGCGTCAAGCAATTACAAACCCAGACACAATTATTTCAATTAAGTCACACATGGGTGAGGCTGGTTACAAAGTTACCGCTGATGGTAAGGATTATACGCCACAAGAAATTTCAGCAATGATTTTGCAATATATCAAGGGATATGCTGAAGATTACTTAGGTGAAAAGGTTGAAAAGGCTGTTATCACAGTACCTGCTTACTTTAATGATGCACAGCGTCAAGCAACCAAGGATGCCGGTAAGATTGCTGGCTTGGAAGTTGAACGTATTATTAACGAACCAACAGCGGCAGCTTTGGCCTATGGTTTGGACAAGCTAGACAAGGATGAAAAGATTCTTGTTTATGATTTGGGTGGTGGTACATTTGATGTGTCTATCCTAGAATTGGGTGATGGTGTCTTCGAAGTTTTGTCAACAAATGGTGACACACACCTTGGTGGTGATGACTTTGATAACAAGATCATCGATTACTTAGCTGCTCAATTTAAGGCAGACAATGGCATTGACTTGAAGGATGATAAGCTTGCATTACAACGTTTGAAGGATGCCGCTGAATCAGCAAAGAAGACATTGTCTTCAGCTAACGAAGCACAAATCGATTTGCCATTTATTGCTTCTGGTGATCAAGGACCATTGCATTTGCAAACATCTTTGTCACGTGCAAAGTTTAATGAATTGACTGCTGATTTGATTAAAAAGGCAGAACAACCAGTTCTGAACGCTTTGAAGGATGCTGGTTTGTCATTCTCAGACATTGATGAAGTGATTTTGAACGGTGGTTCAACGCGTATCCCTGCTGTGCAAGAATCAGTTAAGAAGTTAACAGGTAAGGAACCAAACCATTCAATTAACCCTGATGAAGCTGTTGCTCTTGGTGCAGCCGTTCAAGGTGGTGTTATTACTGGTGATGTTAAGGATGTCGTATTGCTAGATGTCACACCACTATCATTGGGTATTGAAACAATGGGTGGTGTCTTCACGAAATTGATTGATCGTAACACAACAATCCCTACATCAAAGTCACAAGTCTTTTCAACAGCTGCTGATAATCAACCCGCTGTAGATATCCATGTCCTACAAGGTGAACGTTCAATGGCCGCTGATAACAAGACTTTGGGCCGTTTCCAATTGTCAGATATTCCTGCTGCTAAGCGTGGTGTACCACAAATTGAAGTCACATTTGACATTGACCGTAACGGTATTGTGTCAGTATCAGCTAAAGACTTGGGTACACAAAAGGAACAAAAGATTACAATCCAAGCTGCTGGTGGTCTCTCTGAAGAAGAAATCGAGCAGATGATGAATGATGCTAAGGCTAATGAAGAAGCCGATGCAAAGAAGAAAGAAGCTGTTGATACACGTAACGAAGCTGACCAATTGATTTTCTCAACTGAAGCAACGCTTGAAGAAGCTGGCGACAAGTTGAGTGATGATGATAAGAAGGCGACACAAGAGGCTTTGGAAGCTTTGAAGAAGGCTAAGGAAGATGCAGCAGCTGAAGACGCTGATTTGACAGACTTAAAGGCTAAGACAGAAGCATTGGCTAAGGCTGCTCAAGAATTGGCCATGAAGCTTTATCAACAAGCTGCACCAAAAGAAGGCGCAGAAGGTGAAGCTAAGCCAAAGGATGACAAGACAGTCGATGGCGATTTTGAAGAAGTTGATCCTTCAAAAAAGAAAGATTAATTAATCGCGTTGTTTAATATATAGTTAGCACAAAACAAACCGCATTCTGATGGATGCGGTTTGTGTACATAATGTGGAAAAGGAGCAGATCATTGAATAACACAGAATACTATGATCGTCTTGGTGTTGATAAAAATGCCAGTCAAGATGATATTAAAAAAGCCTATCGTAAATTATCTAAAAAATATCATCCTGATATTAACCATGAACCAGGGGCTGAAGAAAAATATAAAGAAATTCAAGAAGCTTTTGAAACCTTAGGGGATGAGCAAAAGCGTGCGCAATATGATCAATTCGGTCCAGCTGGTGCAGGACAGGGTGGTTTTGGTGGTTACCAACAGCAAGGTGGCTTTGGCGACTTTTCCGACTTGGGGGATATCTTCAGCCAAATGTTTGGCGGTGGTTTTGACCCTAACAGACCTCGCAAAGGACAAGATTTACAATACCGTATGCACTTAAGCTTTGAAGAAGCGGTATTTGGTAAAGAAGAAGTTATTAAATTCAATCGTGGTGATGGGCCGCATGAAATCAAAGTGACGGTGCCAGCAGGTGTTGAAACTGGGCAACAGATGCGGTTAGCAGGCCAGGGTGAAGAGGGGATGAATGGCGGCCCACGTGGTGACTTGTTCGTTGTCTTCCAAGTGTCGGCTTCTAAAGACGGCTTTGAACGTGACGGTGCTGATATCTATCTTGAACACAAAATTAGCTTTGTCAGCGCGGCTCTTGGTGATGAAATACAAGTTAAGTCAGTACATGGGGATGTGAATTTAAAAATTCCTGCAGGCACACAAACGGGCACACGTTTCCGTTTGCGTGGTAAAGGAGCTCCACGTTTACGCGGTACAGGAAATGGTGATCAATATGTCATTGTGAAAATTGATGTACCAACAAAGCTAAACCGTGACCAAAAGAAAGCTTTGGAATCTTTTCAAGAAGCAACTGATGGCACAAAAAGAAAAAGTTTTTTCGACAAGTTATAAGTTGTTTGCATGATAAAAAACACATCCTTTTAAAAGGATGTGTTTTTTATTAATCGATATATTTGACATCGTCATCAACTTGCCATGGCGCATCTAGATTGATATGGTCATAGTAGAGGTGACCATGTAAATGATCAATTTCATGTTGAAAGACAATTGCTGGATAATCGCGTAATTTTAAAGTCTTTGTGGCGCCAGTTTCATCTTGATAGCGCACAGTGATACGATTAGCACGTGGCACAAAACCTGGTACATCTTCATCAACGGATAGGCAACCTTCACCCACATTCAAAGCACTACGCTTAACAGATTCAGAAATAATGACTGGGTTGAAAATTGTCCCTTTGAAGTATGGTTTGTCATCTTGCTCATCCTGTTCATGTGTCTCAAGTGCAGGAATAAGAATTGATGTCATTTGGAGCGAGTAGCCAACTTGTGGTGCTGCTAACCCAACGCCGGGTCGTAAACCGTATTTTTCGTTTTCTTCTTCATCTTGCGAAACAACGAGATAGGTCATCATATCTTGAGCTAACTGTGCATGTTCTTCGCTGAGAGGGAAGGGCACGGCTGTCGACACTTGGCGCAAAACTGGATCACCATCACGTGTGATTTTGTCCATTGTAAAACGTATTGTCATATAAATTCACCTCTTTACTAGTATATCAAAGTGTGCAACATGTTAAAATAGAACTATGAGTGAAAATTATACATTACCAATTGACAGCAATTGGACAATCGATGATATCGTGACGGTCAGCGCTTTCGTTGACAAAGTGCTACAAGTCTATGAAAATGGTGTTTTAAAAGTGACGTTACTGGGACAATATGACAAGTTTCGACAAGTAATCCCATCTAAAAGTGAGCAAAAGCAGTTTGATCGCAATTTTGAGCAGCAGACTGGTTTTAGTATTTATCGCACAATTAAGTTGGCACAAGCCACGACAAAAGACAGGATAAAGGTATGACCTTATTAAGTCAATTTGAAATTCAAGAAATCGATCAGACAGTATTGTTATGGCTCAATGACATCCGACAAAAGACAATTGCGGCAATGCAACAGCGCTTAGATGTCCATGAAAAACGTGATAACCGTGATTTAGTAACCAATGTGGACCGAGATAATGAAAAGTTCATTAATGACAAAATTCGACACTTTGATGCCGAGGCGCATATTGTCAGTGAGGAAGGTTTTGGTGACCACAATCAAGATATGAACGGACGTGTTTGGTTCGTTGATCCGATTGATGGTACGATGAATTTTGTCAAACAAAAAACAGATTTTGCAGTGATGATTGCCCTTTATGAAGATAATCAACCCGTTTTAGGGTGGATTCTTGACGTGGTCAATAATGTGGTTTATCATGGCGGCCCTCAAATCGGCGTATTTGCTAACCAATTGCGCCTTAAACCACCGATTGATGATAATTTATCAGAGGGTATCGTGTTATTAAGTGGTGCTAGACTGTTATATGGTATGTTTGGTTATGATAAGATAGCTAAAGCGGCTTTGGGCTACCGTGTAATTGGCGCGGCGGGGCCATCATTTATTCGTGTTATCATGGGGCAAGCAATAGGTTATTCATCTAAAATGATGCCTTGGGATTTTGCGGCAGGACAGGTTTTAGCAAAAACATTAGGATTATCCGTTTCAGATATTGACGGCAAAGCCCTAGATATGTTATCATCTAACATAGTATTAGTGGCTACAAATCGCGCGCATCGTGATATTTTAACGTTGCATCAAAGCTAGGGCACAACAGACCCTAGCTTTTACTATGAGATGAGTAGTATGAAATTAAAGGAGCACTAGAAAATTGGCAAATCGCGAAGATATTCGTAACATCGCTATCATCGCCCACGTCGATCATGGAAAGACGACGTTGGTTAACGAACTTTTGAAGCAATCAGACACATTGGACTCACGCAAGGAATTGGGTGATCGTGCAATGGATACAAACGACATCGAAAAAGAACGTGGTATCACTATCTTGTCAAAGAACACAGCCGTTAAGGTTGGGGACAAGCAAATTAACATTTTGGATACACCCGGGCACGCGGATTTCGGTGGTGAAGTTGAACGTATCATGGGTATGGTTGATGGTGTTTTGTTGGTTGTTGATGCCTTTGAAGGTACAATGCCTCAAACACGTTTCGTTTTGAAGAAAGCCTTTGAACAAAACTTGACACCTATTGTGGTTGTTAACAAAGTAGACCGTCCAGGTGCTCGTCCTGAAGAAGTTGTTGACGAAGTGTTGGACTTGTTCATCGAATTAGGTGCTGATGAAGAAGATTTGGACTTCCCAGTTATTTTTGCCTCAGCTATGAACGGTACATCATCATTGTCTCCTGACGTTGCTGACCAAGAACACACAATGAAGCCAATTTTTGACAAGGTATTTGAAACAATTCCTGCCCCAATTGACAACTCAGACGAACCATTGCAATTCCAAGTGGCTATGTTAGATTATAACGACTTCGTTGGTCGTATTGGTATTGGCCGTGTTAAGCGTGGCACAATTAAAATTGGTGACAACGTTGAAGTGATGAAGTTAGATGGCACAACACAATCATTCCGTGTCACAAAGCTAGCTGGATTTATTGGTTTGGATCAAGTTGATATTACAGAAGCTAAGGCCGGTGATTTGATTGCCGTTTCAGGGATGGAAGACATTTCTGTTGGTGAAACAGTAGCAGATACTGCACACCCTGAAGCATTACCTATTTTGCGTATTGATGAACCAACATTGCAGATGACTTTCCGTCAAAACGATAGCCCATTTGCAGGTAAAGAAGGTAAGTTCGTCACAGCACGTCAAATCGAAGACCGTTTGCGTCGTGAATTGCACACAGATGTGTCATTGCGTGTTGAAGATACTGACCAAGCAGGTGCATGGTTAGTATCAGGACGTGGTGAATTACATTTGTCAATTTTGATTGAAACTATGCGTCGTGAAGGCTTTGAATTACAAGCTTCACGTCCACAAGTTATTTATCGTGATATTGACGGCGTGCAATCAGAACCATATGAATCTGTTCAAATTGATACACCAGATGAATACGCCTCAACAGTTATTGATTCATTGAACCAACGTAAGGGTGAAATGGAAAACATGGAATCTGTTGGTAATGGTCAAACGCGTTTGACTTATATGGCACCTTCACGTGGTTTGATTGGTTACTCAACAGAATTCATGTCAGCAACACGCGGATATGGTATTTTCAACCATACCTATGCTGAATACCGTCCTGTTGTTCGCAACTGGGAGCCAGGTCGTCGTAATGGTGCGCTGGTTTCAATTACTCAAGGAACAACTTCAAACTATGCTATCATGGGTGTTGAAGACCGTGGTCAAATGTTCATTGGCGCTGGTGTTGAAGTCTATGAAGGTATGATTGTTGGTATGAATGCACGTGACAACGATATTTCTGTTAACGTGACAAAGTTGAAGCCACAATCAAACGTCCGTTCATCAAACAAGGATCAAACTGCATCAATCAAGACACCTCGTGTGATGAACTTGGAAGCAAGTTTGGAATTCTTGAACGATGACGAGTACGTTGAAGTAACACCTGAAAACGTTCGTATTCGAAAGGCAATTTTGAATACTGCTGAACGTGAAAAGGCAGCAAAGCGTCGTAAGGCATCAAAGTAATTTATATAACATGAGAACGATATTAATTGTTCTCACTTATGGAGATATGGCACAATCTGGTACTGCAACGGACTCGAAATCCGTCGAGCCGCTTTTGGCGGTGTGCGGGTTCAAATCCCGCTATCTCCTTACGAACAAGTGTTCGCACGTAGAAATATGTACAAAAACGTTGTTAAATCAACGTTTTTTTGTTTCTCAAAACGCTATAAAACGTGTGAGAACGTGAAAATTGGAGCCAAATTGGAGCCAGTCTCAACTTTTCCAAACCTTTTTCGCTAAACCCATGTGTGTCTAGCTGTTAGTCCCAAATATTCTTTACTTTTTCCGCTTCCTCATTAACCACTTCATCAAGCAACGCATGGTAGTATTTATTGATGATTTCAATGGTGTGTCCCGAAATTCTGGCGATATAATCAAGAGATACACCTTTTTGTATCAAAATAGTATCATGCGTTGCACGTAAGGTTTTTGGCGTTATAACCAAACCGTCGCTAGTTTTATCTGGTATGCCAACTTTATTCAAAGCCTTTTTAAATACTTTGTTAGTGTTGGTGCTAGATGATAGTAGACGGTCACCTCTGGTAGTGGGCGGGAGTTCATTCCTAAACATCAAGTTGTGCTCGTTGTTGATATTATAAACGCTGAGCCTTTTTTGTTTTTGTTCAGAAAAAGTGACAATGAGTTTCTCCAATTGTGGGGAAACAGGGACATGACGATCGCTGCGTGTTTTCGTATAGGGCTTAATGCTATTGTCTTGCTCTATGAAGGTGTTGTGGACGTGTAGGGTATGCTTTGAACGGTCTATGTCATCAAATCTTAAAGCCTTTGCTTCACTAGGGCGTAAGCCGCATTCAAGCATAATTAGCAGCACAAGGTATTCCTGATGAATCAAATCAATATTTTCGTAGAAATACTTTCGCAATTTATTTGCGTGTTCTAAACTTAAGCTTGCTACCGGTTTAAACATACCCTTATCGATGCCAGTTGTTCGTATCATGTTTTCCGATGGCATGGGTGTTTTTCTAATCAAGCCGTCGTACTCTGCATCTGAGAAAGCTTTTCTCAAGAACGCGCGATATTTTGTAACAGTGCCAGAAGAATACTTCTGGCCAAGCTCATTGAAGTAGAGCTGAATAGCGGTTTTGTTACCATCAAAGTATTTTAATGGTCTACCAGCTAAATCAATGCGTAATCGTTTGATTAAGGTTCTGTAATTATTCTTACTGTTAGTTTCGAGATATGGTTCAACGTTTCCGAGATACCATTGTTCGAAATATTTCCATAAAGGCATTGAAGCATTGTTCGCGGTGTAACCACTAGCAAATGCTAATCTGTCTTCACTTTCAAATTGTTTAGCTTCCTGGTACGTGTCCACATACCGACGTGGCGAGAAATGGCGTTTGCCTAACTGGTCACGCATTGAGGTTCTTACTTCATACTTGCCGTTAAAACGGCCTGTAGTTACTTTTTTTATCATAATGTTATTTTCCTTTCGATTAACGAAAGTACAATAGGGCGTACAATATGATATTAGGGCAGTTTAACGTCATGACTTTATGGACGAAATAAAAAAACTTTAAAAAAGGCCTTACATCTGTTACAATATAATAGAACGCCCAGTGCGTTTTAGTCATTAGCACACCGACTGCCACCCCCGGCTAGGTGTGCTTTTTTATTTGCTTATTTTTAAGATTTCATTGTCTATTATTTATTACTGCTGAGTCTTTAATCTTATTTTTGATGTATTTTAGTCCATATGAAATATAAAATGGCAATTAAAATTATAGCTGCAAAAGAAAAGTATATAAACATGAAAAACCATTTTAGTTGATAAAACATATATTTATATAAATAATTCATATTTGACACCTTTCCAATGCACAAACAATATGTACGCCCAAAAGGGCATTTATGACTTATTATTATTATTTGACTACATCGCCAGTAATTAACCAAGAACCCATAGTTGACTTCGCGTTGATAACTTTAAACTTAACGTGATCACCAGCTTTTAAATTATATTGTTGCGTAGCTGGATAAAAGTTCAAGTGCTCACCAGCTTGTATATTTTGGCCCAATTCAGACTCGTTTACGATATTGAATATTTCGACATCAACAGTTTTACCATCGATACTTTGGCCGTTATTTAGTTGACTCTCGGCATCTAATGTTGAAATAACGTCATTAGCAATAGCTGCAACAGATGATGTAGAAGATGATTCAGAGTTTTTCTCTAGCTCGCTTGATTTGTTTGATTTCGATGTTTTTTCTGTTTTGGTCGATTCATTGGATGAGTGGTTACCAACGATATATCCACCAAGTCCAACTACAGCTACTGCTAATACAGCAATAACAATTATATTTTTTTTATTCATTCTATGTCTCCACGTAGTATTTTAGTGTGGTTGCTTAGCACATATATGTTAAATCAAAAGGATATATAATTAGTTACCATAGTCATCGCTGGCTTTACCTTGATCACTAATTATTTTTGCTTCCATGGATGGAACTGTTATTTTTCCGCCTAGAGTTGACTTGTAAGATACAGTGCCTTTGCTGATTCCTGAAGCAGTCACGAGGTCGTCTTCCAAAACGCGGGAACCGTTAAGCAGGCTGTTGTCAATATTAACCAGAATGATATTATCACTATTTCCGTCGACAGCAAGTCGAATCTGAACAGCATCATCATCTTCCATTACTTGAATTACCTTGCCTGTATACTGAATTTTTTTGCTCGTGTAATCATCAGGCGTTCGCGCGATTTGATCGTATGTTATACCGGTCTTGTAAGAGGCAGGGTCTTTGTCGCTATCATCAGATGTGGAGCTACTTGATTCCGATTCATCGTTTGATTCACTTGCATCTTCGTCCGAACTTGACGAATTATCGCTTTCGTCATTAGATGATGAAACGAAACTGTCAGATTTTTTTGCTGTTTTTGGTGATGATTCGTTTTGCGAACTTTTACCAGCAGCGAATCCAATCATTCCTATAAAAAATAAAAGTCCAACAAAAAACGTAATCATTACTGCTTTTTTTCCAACAGCGCTTTTCTGTTTATTTGCCTTACTTACAATATAAAGCGTTAGTAATACTATGAATACAATTGATGTAACTATCCAAAGTAAAGCGAACATCGCGATCATAACTTTCTCTCTCCCAAAGCATTTTATTGTGGTTGCTCAGCACATGTTTTTATTCTACTAATTTAAATTCATTATATATTCGTAACACATCGCTTTCTAACCATGAGGGCACGCGATAGTAACTCATAAATGTAAGGGGACTACTTGGCATTTCGATAGAAATCAGCAATTTTATAGCATTGCGGTGCGCTAATAATTCTTCGCCGCGCTTACCATACTCACTAAATTGATAAACAGCTTGTGCTTCGTGATCACCGTATAATATATGGCTAAGCTCGTGAGCTAGTCTATACGCGTAATCAACGTTGACATCAAAGCACTTATTCATAATAACCGCTCGTGTATTAACAAGCGCGGTATCTGGAACGTTTGTTGATAAATCATCAGCGTCAACTACCGAGACGTCATTATTGCATGCCAAAGTCTCTAACGAGCTTGTTATCTGCGTATATAGGTAATCTCTTATCATTTATTACCTCGCTGGCGTTGTTCAATAATAAAACGTGCGTATTCGCGAAGTTTCTCTTTATCTTCTTCAGTAATTTCCATACCATCAAAAGCTAGTATAGTTTCATCATCTAAAATGTCGGCAACCTTTGTATCAACAGACGTTACATTCATCTCATCAGTACGCCCTAATAAGTAGTCGGTTGATACATGGAGTACGTCAGCGACAGCGCTTATTTTCTCAACAGAAGGCGTTTTAGTTTTCCAACCATAAATCGAGTTAATGCCCATTCCAGACTTTTCTGCAAGGGTTTGAAGATTTATTTTTCTTAAATTAGCAGTTTCTTTAACGCGTTCAAATATAGTCATATCAAAGGTTCTCCAGTATTTGACTACATAAAATAATTCAATCGGATAAAAATAGGTTTACTTATTTATTCGATAGAGTTATGATTATTTCATCAAGTAATTAAGCAAACAAAAACAAGCACTGATAAATCTAACTTGGCGGTCTGATTAAGCAAGTACAACGTTTTTATTACTTATTTGTTATGCACTAATATTACTCCATTGGATAAAATTAGTCAATAACTTGATGAAAATTTATAAAGGAGGATAAAAATGACTGAATTGGAAAAAGCTTCATCGAAAGTACGCGTTAAATTCAAAGTCGCTTTGATTGAACATGGAATTAAACAAGTCGAACTTGCAAAAATGCTTAATACATCGCCGGCGCAAGTTAATCGAGCGTTGGCTGGCAACACCACGCCAAAAGATATTGAAATTCAAAAGCAAGTAGCAAAAATTTTAGATGTCGAATTATAAGGAGACAGACATGTCACAAGAAATTAAGGTATTTGACAACCTAAAAGTCAAAGAAGAAAACGGACAAGTGTTGTTCGATGCAGAAAGCGCAGCAATTGGATTGGGAATTGTTTCAAGGGCAAAAGGATATACAAATATTCGCTGGTCACGTGTGAATGATTATCTCGTTTCTGCCAAAAGTGGCAGAAAGATTCAAAAAGGTGATTTCATCACTGAACCACAATTCTACAAGTTAGCTATCAAAGCAAACAACGAAACCGCTGAGCATTTCCAAGACTGGGTCACGTCAGAAGTCCTGCCAGCAATTCGTAAACATGGCGCATACATGACAGACAAGACAATCGAAGATGTCCTAACTAATCCAGACACAATTATTCGATTGGCAACTGATTTGAAAAATGAACGTGAAGCTAAAGTCGCTTTGCAACAAGAAAACTCTGTCTTGCTGCAACAGAATAACGAGATGAAACCAAAGGCGGACTACACAGACCTAGTCTTATCAAACAAGGCATTGGTTAACATCACATTCATTGCCAAAGATTATGGACTGAGTGGTCTTGCAATGAATAAATTATTGCATCAACTTGGCGTCCAATACAACCAATCAGGTGTGTGGCTGTTATATGCAAAGCACCAGAAAAAAGGTTGGACGCAATCAGAAACTAAGGAAGTCGATCGTAAAGATGGAACAAAAAAGCTTGTAATGAATACCAAGTGGACACAAAAGGGTCGCTTAGGTTTGTACAACTTGCTTAAAGTAAATGGGTACTTACCAGTAATTGAACAAGACCAGACAGCATAGGGGAAAGAAAATGGAAGAAAAACAAGAAATTTTGGAATTAAAAAAAGAAGTCAGCGAGTTAAAAACACAAGTGGCTTCTCTGAAAACGAACGTTAAATATTTACTGAATAAATCAGCTAAACTTTAACATATTTTCACTCAATTTTTCAACGGTGTATCCAGCTTCGGTTCCAGCAGCAATCAATTCTTCTGTTGAAAGTGCATATTTATCAGCATCGATTGTAGCTGTATCGCCTGGTTCGTTGAAATTAGCATCCAATACCTGATTTAAATCTTCCAAATCGAGTTTAGGACGGTTGGCGTAATGCTTTGGTGATAATCCCATTTTAATTATATCCTTTCAAAATACTAGGCACTGCAATGCCAGTAACTACAGGATAGCACACTGAAATTAGAAGAAAAGCAACAAGTACAGGGGCGTACAAATATGGACGACAAAATTATTACAATGCTGACAGAGTCAGTTGTTAGCAAACTCTCAACTTTTTTCGAAGAGGGGTTAGAGTATGAAATCATCACACAGCGACAAGATTTGGCAGAATTTCTAACTGGAAAAAGGCGAGCCGATGTCAGCAGGTTTTTAGAACTTCCAGACTTCCCGCAGATTAGAGATGATACGGGAAATGTCATTGGTTGGAGTTGGCGAGCTATTAGAAAATGGGAACTAGAAAGGACAAAGCAAAATGCAATACTTTGAAATTATCGGCATCGTGTTTGTTGTCGTTGCAGCATTCATCGGTGGTGTAGTCGTAGGCGACAGTTTAGGTAAGTGACATGGCAAATAACAACTACCCCAGTGGTATGACGGTAGCAGACTGGCAACATGTAGGTGAATTGCCAACACGTTATGAAACACGCCTAGAGCACCTTAGAAATGAGCGCAGCAAGTCATTAGATGAGATTGACCAAGTGAATGATTACATTCATGAATTGGACGACGAGATACGTCAACTGGAGTTTGGTGATGAATAGGTTACGAGAGTTGAGACTGGAACACAAAGAACGTCAAATTGATCTGTCTGTTGGTGTGGGAATTGATACACAGGATATATCAAGATACGAGCGTGGTGTGACAGTCCCAAGTCTAAAAAGGTTAATCATCTTCGCTGATTATTACAACGTCAGCATTGATTACCTAGTTGGGAGATCAGATGAAAGATAAGGAACTAATTACAGAGTTGCAGAACATGCGTATGCGTCTCGGCGTTTTACGAGACAACATCAGAAGCCGTGATGAAATAGCTGGAGAATATGCAGGCGATGTCATGTCGTTTATGACTAACATTTTGTCACGGATTAGCAAAGAAAGAGTGGATAGAGGATTAGGAGGTTGATTAGTGGCACAGAGAAGAATGTTCAGCAAGGAAATTACAACAAGTGACACGTTTGTAGATATGCCGATGTCTAGTCAACTGCTTTACTTTCACTTAGGAATGGAAGCAGATGATGAGGGGTTTATCGGTAATGCAAAGATGTTAAGCCGAGCCTATGGTGCAAACAGCGATGATTTAGCATTATTAAAAGCTAAGGGTTTTATCATCATGTTTGAGAATGGTGTAAGTGTTGTAAAAGATTGGAATTTGAATAATAAAATACGAAAAGACAGAATGAAACCGACAATTTATCGTTCAGAAAAGAGTCTTCTAAACGTTGATATAGATGGGTCTTACTTCATTGACAACCAAATGGCAACCATTTCGCAACCAGATGTCAACCAAATGTCCGCACAGGATAGGTTAGGTAAGGATAGGTTAGGTAAGGTTAGTAAAGATATATTGTCTGGTTCTGACGAACCCGACCACGTACCTTACAAAGAAATTGTTGATTACTTGAATGAAAAGACAGGTAGTAAGTATCGCAGTAGTGGTTCAAAGACAAAATCATTAATTAAAGCAAGAACTAACGAAGGATTTAGTCTTGATGATTTTAAGACAGTCATTGAGAAGAAAGCAAAAGAATGGTCAGGCACAACTATGGAAAAGTATTTAAGACCTGAAACTTTGTTTGGCACTAAATTTGAAGGTTATCTTAACGAGAAACAGTCAGCTAATCAAAAGCAGATTGGTTATGGCAAACAGAAACATCAAGGTATAGTCCCTAAGTTTTTGCAAGGTAAGGTTTAGTCAATGGCAAAGGTTGAGAAATGGGTCAGTGACTTCGTTAGGACAGCTATAGCGTTAAAAGCATCAGGATTGCGTACAAGCAACGATAACAATTTGTTTGTACAAATAGACACTGAAGAGCTTGGCGCTCGTCTAAAAACAAATGGTGGGCTTACAGAGATGATGACGTATGTAGCTTTGGCTGATAACTTTTCTATCAGGTCAACATGGGAATCGTCCGAGATAGCTATTCAAACCTTGCAAGAAATGAGAGCAGAAAAAAACGCCTAACTGCCGGGGGGCGGATTAGGCGCAAAGGTATAAACACGTTGAACGTTTATACCTCAAGAATATCAAGAAATGAGGAATAAGGCAAATGAGACAAGTGTATGAGGTTAAGCCTACACCAGAACTAAACGAAGCTTTTGAGAAACTACAGCAACATTTGCGACAACCAGAAAAGAATAAAACTGGTGTTCATGGGGCTAAGTATTCTGATTTGTATGCTGTAGGAAAGGCAATCAGAGATGCGAATAAGGAATCTAGTGCTGGAATATCATTTACACAACCTGTCGTTAGTGAATTGGACGCAAACGGCAAAGAACGTCTGCAAGTTCTAACCATAATCATGCATAAGAGTGGCGAAAGCATTGTTGTTGAAGGATTGCCATTAACTGCTGGCAGCAACAACAGTCAAGAAGCTATGAAGGCAGCGACTTATGCAAAGCGTGGTTCACTCATGGCAGCATTTGGTATTACACCAAAAGATGAAGATGATGACGGTGAAGAAATAACAGCATTGCAACAGTATCAAAATAATGAACTGGAACAAAAACGACGTGTTCGTGCAAAAGTGAAGCAAATGTTGGCATTGGTAGATAAGACAAAAATTGATTTGATATGGGCTGCAATAGGAAAAGAGCGTGGCTCAGCAAATGATGTCGATAAATTGAGCATGGCCAAAGCAAGCATGATGTATGGGGCAATACAATTTGCGAATTCTGACATTATGTCTGTTGACGACAGTAAATAAATTAGCCACCAGCTCATCGTGGTAAAACCGAGCAACAGTGGAATTCAGATAATTTGTATAGCGCAAAGTCATGAAGCACTGCATTCACAGCGACATGGCGCAACCATGCAAATGGGTGAGAAGCCCATCAGGAGGAAAATATGCGAGAGTTTCAGGCATATCCAACACAAAAAGCTGGTAACGAAATTTTATTCAGATTCAGAGACGAGGAATCAGCAAATCAGTTTTTATCAACGTTTCAATTATTTAAACAGACACTAGTCGAAATTCAAGTAAGAGATGATCGTGAGATTAGTGCACAACAAAGAAAATTCATATATGCATTATTTAGGGATATTTCTAACTGGTCGGGTGACTTACCAGAATATGTGAAACAACTGTTTAAAATGTGGTTTGAACAGTGGAAAGATTTAGACGAGTTTTCCTTAAGAGATGTTGAAAAATCAGTTGCAGCCGGCTTAATCACATTTATGTTGGACTTTGTAGCAGAACATAATGTGCCATTGAGCTTTAAACCATTAGATGCATTGGCACCAGAAGATGTCGCACATTTTGAATACGCTTGTCTGATGAACAAGTGTTGCCTGATATGCGGTAAAAAGCCAAGCGATTTGCATCATTTAGACACGATTGGTCAAGGTGTAGATAGACGCAAAACAAATCACTTAAAACATAGAGCAGTACAGCTATGCAGAATACACCATAATGAAGCACACGCACTGGGTATTGAAACGTTTTTAAGTAAGTACCACATCAATGGCATAAAGATAGATGAGCGCATTGCTAAGGTGCATAGACTGAATATAGGAGAAAACAATGACACAGCAACAAGTGGTCGGAACAAAGACTAAAAATATTTACTTTATGGGTGACGCGATCGCATGCTGACGTTTCATAAACGATAATTCGATTTCAAAAACAGTCGGAAAGGGTAAATCAGAAAAGAAACGTAGCGAGTTTGGGTTTAAAGAAGCATTGCGGATTGTGTGATAAACATATGGATAAGGTGATATTAGATCCAAATATACTAAGGCAGTTTACACTCAATAAATATATTGAAGCTGAACGCAAAAATCGTTTTATCGCTGCGAAACTAAAAAAGACAGCTACTGCGTATGCCAGAAACGTTTTCTTACAAGCGATTACTGACGACGTTTCATTCTCCTGGCCAACCAAGTTAAAGTTTGATTGGTATCTTCCAGACAGACGGATAGACCCAGATAACTGGACGTTTACACAGAAGTTCATCTTTGATGGCATGCAGAAAGCACAGATTGGTAAGCGCGTGTTCTTGGACAATGACAACGTGAAAAATATAAAAGGGTTCGACCATGACTTTTATGTAGACAAGGTGAACCCTAGGTTAGAAATATACGAGACGGAGGTAGTACATGAAATATGACATCAGAGTGTCTGGGAAGACGATTAAATCGTTTAGCAATCTAGACGCTGCGAATGTGTGGAGAGATGGGTATCAGGGTGTGAACCCAGACAAAACGGTAATCGTTGTTAAGGATTATGGGAAAGTTGGTGAGTGACTAAAAGAAAGCAGAATCACCAAATATAAATAGTTTAAAAATAATTAGCACAAACAATTGTAAAGTTATGCAAAAAGAAGTAGTGATGACTGTGCCCCTGCTTCTTATTCTTATACCTATATATAGAAAGTAAATAAGGACGAGAACAGTCACGATAACTATAGTTGTAAACAAATTAAAAGTGTCGATTATTTGTAGGGGAATCATTAAAAAGTCCTTTTTAAAAAAATTCGATAAATGCTCGTATACTGAAAATCCGGACTGCTTTATTTCTAGGGCATAATCCGAGATAATCAAGTATAGGAGTTTTTTATTATGAAAGCTAAGAGATACGCAACTGAATTTAAATCATCAATTGTTGCCTTGTACAACGAGGGTCGTTCTGCTAATTCGCTGGCCAATGAATATCATTTGGCTGTACAAACGGTTACGGGTTGGGTCAAAAAAGCCCAAATCGTTGGGACTGACATGAATGGCAACCAAGTGACTCGTGCCAAATTTAATGCAATGCAGAAAGAAATCGCGCGACTCAAGGAAGAAAACGAAATTTTAAAAATTGCGGCCGTTTTGCTGGGCGAACATCGCAAGTAAAACGTAAGACCCATTTTCCTATTGTCCAATCATTGCTAAAACAGCATTTTAAACTCATGATGGTGCTTCGTCTACTCAAAATACCCAAAAGCACCTACTTTGATTGGGTTCACTATACTGAAAGCCATCGTCAACGAGAAGACACTATTTTAAAAGCTTTATTACGTGAAATTTGGCAAAATAACTACAAAGCTTATGGGGCGCCACGTTTGCGATTAGCATTGGCTGATCTGAATTTACATCATGGTACCAACCGAATTCGTCGCTTAATGCGAGAAGCTGGTATACACTCTGTCATGAGTCGACGGTTTAACAAACCAACGACAACAGTTGATTATATTCAACGGCCAAACTTAATCAGAAAGTTACAAGACGCCAATGTCTGGAGTATGGACATCACTTATTTAAAGTTAAGCAATGGTCAGTGGGTGTATTTAGCGTCAGTTTTAAATCTACGAACACATAAGATATTAGCCCATCAAATCAGTGGCACGATGGATACCAAATTAGTAGTTACAACACTACAAAGAGCGCTATCAACTCATAAAAAACCAAATTATTTACACACTGACATGGGCAGTCAGTTTACTAGTTTTGGCTTTGAAAATTTGTTAAATCGACATAAAATTGATCATTCGTATTCAAAGTTAGGGTATCCATATGATAACGCCAAAATTGAAAGTTTTCACTCTCTATTAAAGCGTGAAATGATTTATCAATTCCGTTTTCCATCGATTGCTCATCTAATTTTAGGTGTGTCCAAATATATTCAATGGTTCAACGACGAAAGAATCAGTCTCGCCAATCGAAACATGAAAGTAGCCTAATCAGTTCAGCCCTAGATAAAAAATAGTCCGATTTATTGACTTATGAGCAAAAACTATTGTATCAAATTAAAAGCGTGACACAAAATTACCTATTAGGAGAAAAAATGGCGGACAGGATAGACAAATACTTTAGTGATTATTATTCTGGTGTGATAGACATGCAGATTAAGTTGAGAAAAGATGAATTGAAACTGCCGGTTGGTATTGATGAGAATATTGGTGGTGGCAAGGCTGAGAATAAGCGTAGTTTTCCATTGGAAAATAATATGATTATTGAGGAATCAGACTACACACTGCAATCATTCATCAGAGACAAAGAATTTATGGACAGTTTCTTGAAGATGTTAATTGATGAAGAACGTGCATTGTTGGCACTGAGATATGATCGTAGACGTAGACGAAGTTGGGTACAAGTTGCCAAAATGTTGAACAAGTCAGAGCGACAATGTTACCGAGACTTGGACCAGATTAAAGACACTTATAGGAATTCACTATTCTATGGAGACTGTGGATAACTTTTAGCCAGAAAATACGTCAGTTAATTGTCAGTTTTAGGGCTAAAAACAGTGCTAATATTGTAGTATCGAATGATTAGGGATAACTATTCACACATGCTACGGCGTGACTTACGTTATGGGTTATCGCACCCTAAAGCGACGTTGCACACACTTGCAGGAACAAGGATTAGTGGTAACATGAAATAGATAGGTTGGAATATCTATCATTATGACAGGTGGCGGAATAGACCGCTCCAGTACCTTACATGAGCAACTGGGTTAGAAACATCGTATGCGAGGTGCAAATCCTTGTCCTGTCATTGCAAGACTCTTACTAAGTGATGTATCAATAAGCCGTTACACTCGTGGTAGGTGAGCAAGAAAATCAGTTATCACCATAGTTGCAAAAAACGCGGCTAAATACTAGTTAGGTGATTTCTGTGGGTGAATGAGCAAGAACTCTGTTTCGGAGTAGCCCTCATTCGGGTGCAAGCCCCGACATTCACATTGCGGTAACGCAAACACAACATATAAGGGTGGTTGCCTGCAAACTCCCACCTGTACATATTTGAGACCGTCAACAATGACTGTCTCTAAAAAAAATGGCTTATTATTATGTATTTTTCGATATTTATGTTAATATTTATTTAGGCAGAAGCGTCGCTATTATTCAATTTGAATGATAACGCGTGTTTAACTGTATACTTTTTAAGTAAGCAAAGGAGAAAAACTATGTCTATAAAAAAAGTTTTACAAAGTTACGGTAGATTAATCGATTTTGGTAGTACTACTAATAGCACTCAAAGCAAAATTGTAGTGGGAACATTTAAAGACGATATAAAAGCGTCAGGAAGTGATTGGCAACAAGTAGGTAACGACCTAAAATTCTCATTTGAAAGAGAAGTATATGGCATTACCAAATAAGGCAAATAATGGTCAAAGCAAACCAAATAAGGTAGTAATGCAAGGGTATCAAGGACCATTACCGCCTTCACAAGAATTAGATAGATATAATAAAATTGATAACACATTCGCAAATCGAATAGTTACAATGGCTGAAAAACAAGCGGAACATCGACAAAAAATGGAACAAATAAATGCTAATAATCAAACAAAAATTATAAAACGCGAGTCTAGAGATAGCTTGCTAGGATTAATTTTTGGACTGATGATAGTATCAGGGGCGTTATATCTTGCTTGGTTAATGATAGAGGCTCATGAGTACAAAGGTGGTATATTTACCATATTTACCGTGATTGGTACAATAGTAGTTTCATTTATCATTGGAAATAAAAGTAAAAAATAATTCATAAGTATAATAGTCCGACTTACATTGTAGGTTGGGCTTTTTTGATGGAGTAAATTATGGACGAACAAACAAAACAGCGCCTGAGACATATCAGAGACGCTACGGAAGTGAATACGAGACACCAGCAATGTGCTTGACACGTAATAGTGTAGAACGTCATGAGCGAGCGCGTGTGCAGATTAAAAGCGAAGTGATGGAAAATAGGCAGATTGACTATAAGAGTCATATGAAGTGGTTAAAGAATTAAAGCGTGAAATATATGATATTGTGATATAATTGGGGTGAAAGAAAGGGGTAAATGACTTATGACACACAAAGAAGATTTTGAACTAAAAGATTATGGTCCTGAACCAGTTTCGTTTAATCTTGAGAAAGCTGCCAAGCAAAATGACAACTATCGTACGACGCTATGGACAGGTGATCATTTTCAAGTTACCCTGATGGCAATTCCACCACACGGAGGTGACATCGGGATGGAGATTCATCACGGCAACGATCAATTTATATACTTGGTTGACGGTGTTGGACACGTGCAGATGGGAAAAAGTAAAGATAACTTAACGGTTGATCGCAAAATTCATTCAGGTGAGGCCGTTATTATTCCAGATAATACTTGGCACAATGTTGTAAATGTTGGCGACGATGTCATGAAGTGTTACTCGATTTATTCACCTGTGAAGCATGCACATGGTGTACAAGAAACCACAAAAGATGATGCCATTTTACAAGAAGGACCTTTAGAAGGAACAAATGAATAGACTGCAAGAAATACATATTTAACAAGTATTCTTAATTTTAAGCGCATAAGCGCTTTTTATTTTGCAGTGAAAAGGAGAGCGTTATGCAATGGCTGTCAATAAGAACTATAATGTAGTCATAAAGTGAGGTATGAGTATATGAAGTTTGGAATGAGAACGCCATCAATCAAGAAATCTATCAGCGCGAGAACAACTGGACGTGCTAAGCGAGCAGTTAAGTCAGCTATCAATCCTGCGTATGGCAAGAAAGAACTGGCTTCATAACTAATCCTAGTAAGTCAGTAAAGAATAGTGTTTATCACAAGACAACCAATAGTATTTGGAGTTTGTTCAAGTGATGTAAGCTCAGCTCATTAAATTGAGTTGGGCTTTTTGTATACATAAATTAAGGAGTATGTATGGCCAGAGTAAAGATATGCCGTAAAACAAACTGTCATATATCTATACCATACGGACAAGACAATCCATACTGTGAGATACACAAAGCAATGTATCGACCTAAGCCAGAGTTCAAATCTAAGTCATCGTATGAACGTAAGAGACAACAAAGAGATTATAATGCTAACAGGCGTGACAAGGAAGCTAATGAGTTCTACCATAACAAGACGTGGAAACATCTATCAGCAGGACTAAAGCAACAGGCAATGTTCACGTGTGAATGCTGTGGACGTACAAGCACAACCAAAGGTTACTTAGTTGTAGATCATATCATCCCCAGGAAGATAGATAAGCGTAAGCAGCTAGACAAGGGTAACCTATGGGTGTGCTCGTATACTGAAAATCCGGACTGCTTTATTTCTAGGGCATAATCCGAGATAATCAAGTATAGGAGTTTTTTATTATGAAAGCTAAGAGATACGCAACTGAATTTAAATCATCAATTGTTGCCTTGTACAACGAGGGTCGTTCTGCTAATTCGCTGGCCAATGAATATCATTTGGCTGTACAAACGGTTACGGGTTGGGTCAAAAAAGCCCAAATCGTTGGGACTGACATGAATGGCAACCAAGTGACTCGTGCCAAATTTAATGCAATGCAGAAAGAAATCGCGCGACTCAAGGAAGAAAACGAAATTTTAAAAATTGCGGCCGTTTTGCTGGGCGAACATCGCAAGTAAAACGTAAGACCCATTTTCCTATTGTCCAATCATTGCTAAAACAGCATTTTAAACTCATGATGGTGCTTCGTCTACTCAAAATACCCAAAAGCACCTACTTTGATTGGGTTCACTATACTGAAAGCCATCGTCAACGAGAAGACACTATTTTAAAAGCTTTATTACGTGAAATTTGGCAAAATAACTACAAAGCTTATGGGGCGCCACGTTTGCGATTAGCATTGGCTGATCTGAATTTACATCATGGTACCAACCGAATTCGTCGCTTAATGCGAGAAGCTGGTATACACTCTGTCATGAGTCGACGGTTTAACAAACCAACGACAACAGTTGATTATATTCAACGGCCAAACTTAATCAGAAAGTTACAAGACGCCAATGTCTGGAGTATGGACATCACTTATTTAAAGTTAAGCAATGGTCAGTGGGTGTATTTAGCGTCAGTTTTAAATCTACGAACACATAAGATATTAGCCCATCAAATCAGTGGCACGATGGATTGCTCTTATACTAAAAAAATGGACTATTTTTATTCAGTCCGTAAAATGAAAGTATAGGAGTATTTTTATGTCAATTCGTTATTCACAAGATTTTAAAGATTCACTGGTTAAACTTCACCAAGAAGGACGTTCACTTAAGTCATTAGCAGACGAATTTGGACCTTCAAAAGATTCTATTGCTATTTGGGTCAAGCAAGCTACCCCAGTCATGATTCATGGTCAGTCAAAGACGTTAAAAGATGTCAAGCAATTAGAAAAGCGTCTCGCTATTTTGGAGGAAGAAAACGAAATTTTAAAGCGAGCGGCCATCTTACTAGCCAAAAAATAGTCCGTAATGTGGGATTGCCGCTTGTTAACCAATTTTTAGCACAAGGCTATGCGCTTGTGCGTATTTTAAGTGCACTTAAAATCAAACCTAGTACCTATTACAACTGGCGCCATTGGCAGACCAGTCGACGAGAAAAGCGTAGAGAATCTCTAAAACCTTATATTTTAGACGTTTGGAAAACCTTTAAATTTTATGGTTATCGCCGTATTTCTGCTTATAGTCAACAAACTGACGGGCCGAAAGTATCTGAGTATATGACACTCAAATTGATGCGTGAATTAGGGATTAAATCCCGCATGCAAAAACGTTATCGCAAGCCAAAAACTGTCGTGACTGTTGATCAAAAGCCCAATTTGATTAGACACTTGCATGATTTGAGCGGTGTTTGGCAAACAGATATCACTTATATTCAGTTGACTAACCACAAATGGGTCTATTTAGCGACCGTTTTGGATCCTGAGAAGAGAAAAGTATTGGGCTATAAAATTGGTGATACAATGACAGCCGAGCTAGCCACAAGTGCCTTACAGATGGCGTTAGATAAGCATCGAAAGCCATTAATTATTCATTCAGATATGGGGTCACAATACACGAGTGCTGAATTTAATATTAAATGTCAAAATTATGGCTTGAAACATTCATATTCACTCAAAGGACATCCATACGATAATGGCCGTATGGAAGCATTTCATTCAATATTGAAACGTGAAGAGGTGTATTTGAAGGCATACGAAACATTAACGCAAGTCCAAGCAGCCATTGGTTGGTATATCAATTTTTATAATCGCAATCGTATCTCAAATGTTGCCTAAGTAACTGAATAAAAATAGTCCAATTTATTGACTTCTGAGCAAATTTTAATGATACTGATATAATAGACTTAGAAGAAAGAGAGGTATAACTATGAGTAAGTTAGTTTCACCAGAAGCACTTCATGATTTCTTGATGTCTCTACCTGCTGAAGTTTTACAAGAAAAGTCGAAAAAAGTCAAAGATGGTCTCAGAAATCTTAGAAAAAAAGAGATGCTTAGCAACTATTTTAGTTTGAACTGTGATTTAGTTGACGTTGTTAAACAACCTAATCAAAGTCCAATGATAGAAACAATTAATTTTGATAAAGGTCAAAATGAGAGTATTACTAAAAGTATAATAGTAAATAAAAACTTTGAGTCGGCAGATAAGGTAAATTCAAGAACTGCTGATTATAACAAAGAATATTATAGTGATGTCGCTGAAACGGTGGAAGCAGCTTAATGGCAGAACAACAGTTAAATTTTAGGTTTTCTAGTCCTCAGTTAAGTAGCACGTTTTTTTCTGTAATGGATCGTAATTTATCTGACGATCCGAGTGATATAATAAAAGACGTAAAAATCATCTCTTCTGTTAAAGAGCGTTCAGATAATAAAGCATTGATTAGTTTGGCTGTTCAAAACTTTGACACTCCTGACGATATTGATACAAAATCTTATGTTTTTAACATAAGCTATACAGCTGAGTTTGTTTGGAAAGACAATATTAATAAGGAACAAATTGACAGCTTTTTGGCAGTTAGTGCACCGGCTCTGCTACTTTCGTACATTCGTAATACTTTATCTAACTTAACAGCATCTGCTAAACTCAGCATTCTAGATTTACCATTTTATGATTTTAGAGAAAATGAAAACAAAAAATAGAATATCATTATTGATATTCTATTTTTTATTTGCCCTCAACCCGCTCAAGTGATACATAAAAATAACCGGTAAATTTATTAAATATTTTTTATTTATATAAGAATAGCAGTTTGTTCGAACTAACTACAATATGCTATATTTACAAAAGAGTAGCAGCATATTATTTTATCAAAAGTTATGGTAACTGCTAGGCTAGTCCGCATTAATTTGTGGGCTTTTTATTTGAATATAAATTAATGTGGTAGAATAAGTCTATCAAGACACCCTTTATTTAATCAGAGGTTGAAGGGAAATATTTATAATGAAAAAATTAAAAGAAAATGCCATTTTAACTGGTTGCATTTTAGTATTTATTGGTGGTGCATTCGGCGGCATATTTCGATTGCTTTTGACACAGATACCATATATTGGTAGCAGTCCATGGATGATCGTTGCAATAAACATCGTAGGCTCTTTTTTACTTGCATATCTGGGGTCAAGGATTTCAGAAGATGATGAATACTCTTTGAGTATCAAGACGTTTGTAGGAACAGGCATTATTGGTGGTTTTACAACTTTTAGTACGTTTATATTGCAAATTAATGAACTGCTCAATAAAAATTATATTATTGCGTTTATTTATGTTGCCCTTAGTCTTTTATTAGGGTATATTGCTGTCCTTTGTGGAAAGTACTTAGGAAAGCGAATGAGGAATCAGTAAATGAAATATTTTTATCTATATATTGGTGCTGCTGTAGCATCAGGATTAGGATCGTTAATTAGATATTTGATTATTAGCTTCACGCCGGTTAATAGAAAACTGTTTACCGGCGTTTTCTTGGTTAATATGATGGGATCGTTTTTAATGGGCTGGCTATCTGTGACGGTGTTATCTAATGAATGGCGTATTTTTATCGGTACAGGGCTAATTGGCGGTATCACAACTTTCAGTACCATGATGACACAAGGGGAACAGCTGGTTACTTTGAAACAAAGGTCAATATATTTTTTGTCAACCTTATGCTTAGGGATATTCTTATTTCTTATTGGTGCGCAACTTAAATAAAAGGGCTCCTATGATGTAAATAAAAAAACAAACCGACTGTCTGACCAGTGACTTAGTTTGTTTTGTACGCCTATGTACTTTGGTTTGTTTCTGGAGCCAAAAGCGGAGCCATGTGATTTTTGAACAAGTCTAAACATCAGTTTTCATAATGCTTTGGTGAAAAAGGTTATTGGTACGCTATCTCCTTTAGACTATGTTCTACATTACAAATTCATGAAAAAAACGTTGAGATATCAACGTTTTTTTTCGTTAAATTAAAAGCGTGGGCAAACTATTTGTTGTAGCACGTAAATATTATTAACAGCAAGGCCGTTTTCTTGGCAAAGACAATGAGAAAGATATAACCGTCCAGCGCAATCATTATAATTTTTAGTTGACCTGTTTGAAATGAACAACTTCTAGTGATAAAATATTATTTTTTGAAGTAAATATTTATCGAAAATGAGTTAATATTACAATGCATTTTGAGAAATTTGCTAATTTCTTTAGATGGGTGAATCAACATATTTATTGCGCACACAAGCAATACGTACGTAGACCACTGAATGACAGTTTAACCTTTTATACTTATGAATGTAATCGATGTGGTAAACGTAAAAAGGATTGGTAGGAAAGAATAAAAAAACGCAAAGGTTCTAAAAATGAATGATTTGAGGAGAAAGAGTAAATAAAAGCCTCCCAGACGGATCATGATATCAATGGTTGTGGAAAACTAAGCCACAGTCAATGTTCACGTGTAAATGCTGCCGACAAACAAGCATAATCAAAAGATTACTTAGTTGTAGATATATCGCGTGCCACGTAAAGTAAACTATGAGTTATATGCAAGCAAGTTAAGGCAACGTGATGTTGCTTTTAGAATAAATGAAGATAAAGTTGTCCGAAAATTTTTTAATATATTATCTCAAAAAATCATTCTATTTTGCCCAAAAAAACACTAGTTTACCAACTAGTGTTCAAAGACTTGATTGAATTTAATTTATAATGCAGTCCAAAATGTAATTATACCGAAAATGATACCCGGAAAGTTTGCCGCTGCTAACGGTAAATCACGTTTTTCTTTGATTAAGCCGTAGATTACCCAAAGCGTACAATTAATGCCAGCAACTAAAGGTTGAATAGGGTTACCCTTGGCACCTGATAAATTATTAATAATTTGTGGGACATAGGAAATATACATCATAATTGACATCACAGTTGCAGTCCAACTTAAATATTGCACTAATTTTTGGTTTCGCATTGATTACCTCTTTCGTAAAAGTATATAACAAATTGTCTGAGAAAATCAAATGCCAAAAAATAACCAAATGGATAACAATCAATTAGAGGTGAGCTGCTTTATTTTTTTTGCTTTGTGCAGACTACCAGTAACAAAAATTAAGATACCGACCCAAATAAAAGCAAACACAATCGCTTTATGCCAATCAAAATTTTCGTGTAACACAAACACCGCTAGTAAGAGTTGAATTGAAGGGTTCATATATTGAATAAATCCTAATGTGATAAAATCAGTATTCTTAGTGGCAACGGCAAATAATAGTAATGGCAAGACCGTAATGACGCCGCTTAGAACGGTTAACGCTGTTAGTTGAACGCCACTGTTAATAATATGAAACGGCGAGCGCATGATATAAACTAGAGCAATAGGCGCGACAAACATTGTTTCAAGAGCTAAGGATATTGTGGCAGGTAGGGGCACTTGCTTTTTGATCAGACCATAAAAACAAAAGGAAGCCGCCATCAAAAGTGTATTAATGGGCAGAGAGCCTGTTTGAATTGTTAAAATTAACACACCGACACTAACAATGGCCAACGCAACTAAATTACTATGAGACAGTCTTTCATGCAGAAAAATAACTGCTACTGCGACGTTCATGAGTGGCATAATATAGTATCCAAGACTGGCTTCAGTTGCTTGATGGTGTGTGACCATATAAATATAAATAAACCAATTAATTGAAATAAGTCCAGAACTTAAAATAATCCAAATTAGTTGGTGGCTGTGAAAAAGTTTTTTGGTAATTTGAAAAAGACGTGACCAACTTTTTTGATAGGTTATGACAAGGCAGATTGTCACTAAAGACCAAATGATACGATAAGCTAGTGTATCCATTGCGGGCACAGCGTGTAAGAGGGCCCAAAAAACACCTAAAACGCCCCATAAACTATAAGCCAGAATGGCTGCGCTGATACCTAAGCGTTTTTGTGACATAATATTTCTCCTCGCACATAACATGATAATTAATATAGTAACATGATATAAAAATTAAAAAAAGCTTAGTAAATATTCTGATAAGATAATTAAACCTTGCTTAGCCATGTGATATACTTTAAAAGTATTGAAGCAGTTATGCTGTGTTAAAAGATAATGGATATTTTAGGAAGTTAAGTATGTTAATTAAAACATATCAATTGGCGGCTACTGTCAAACAACAAGTACGCATTAAATTAATAGCTATCGAACCAATCATAGGAACACTCACTGTCAGACAGCAGAATTGGTTAGTTAATCAACTATTCACTGATGCCACAAGTGATATAAGTACAGCAATAGCGTTAAACTTATTAATTTTATGGAACACTCATGACATAGAACAACTTAAGCTGAATTTAATTGCACAATATGCGACGCAAGCTAAATTAATAAGGCATTTATTACAAGATGTTAGACGTCATCTGGATGAGCTCATTTTGTGGCAAAAAACAGCAAGCGGTAGTCTCATAGATGTACAATTAGTGACAACATTGGCAAAAATGCCAATTAGTAGCAATAAAACAGTTGGTATCATCGGTGATAGTGTATCGTTTGGCTTAAAAGCAACGACAAATTACGGACAGTATATTCAACGTGCGACTGGATCAGGCGTACAAAACTTAGCGATTTCTGGTGCACATTTATCAGACAATGGCTATAACAGTATCTATCAGCAAGCGCAACGCCTAGAGAAGGCACAATTATATATTTTCCAAGGCACTGATGATGATTGGTTAGCCAATGTGCCAATTGGCAGTTTAACTGACAAGCCAAATGAATCTTATCTTGGTGCCTTCTATCATACGATTAAAGTGTTAAAGCAAAAGAATGCTTCATCTAAAATTTTAACGCTCACACCAACATATCAAGTGCCGGTCAAAGGAAACAAGGTGAGACGAACAGATGAAACGCGCAACAAACTCGGACACAATCTGCATGATTATGTCCGGGCGCAGATACAGGCGAGTTATGTGCTTGATATACCTGTAGTTAATCTAATGCAAAAAACATTATTTAATCCTGCAGATTACCAATTTCGTCAGTTATACATGCCAGATGGGTTGCACCCTAACGAGCGCGGTCATCGTATTATTGCTAAAGAAATTGCTACGGCATACAATTATTATTTCATTTTATCTGAGAATAAAAAAAGTAACTAACGCTTAGTCGTCAGTTACTTTTTTAATTAATATTCAAAGGTGACACGTACGCCTTCAGGAATTGTAAAGTCTTTTTGAAGTAAGCTAAGCTCACCACTGCCACTGTCACGTGCAAATAATGACACGTTGTCTGTATCTTGGTTGGCAACGACTAGAAAGGCTTCATCTTTGTCCCAATTCATATCACGTGGGAAAGCCCCCTCAGTACTGATTAACTGAATGCGTTCAATTTCTGCACCTTCGTTGACCACTTTAAACACTGCCACAGAGTTGTGGCCTCGGTTAGAAGCATAAATATAACGACCATCATGGCTCAGACGTAATGCGGCAGCACCATTATGTTCTGTCCATTCACTAGGAATAGTAGAGGCGGTCATGACATGTTCAAAAGTACCATCTTCACTGTTATATTTTAAGACACTTAGAAGACTTGATAATTCACCAAGTAAATAAGCATACTGGCCATCTTGAGAAAAGCGAATGTGACGAGGGCCAAATCCTTCATCTGTTTTAAATCGCGCTTTTTCAGTCAATTGACCTTCTGCTGTGACATCAAATGTGATGACTTCATCTGTGCCTAAATCAACCGCAACTAAGCGATTATCCGGTGTGAGATTGGCAAAGTGGATATGTGAACTTGTTTGCTCTGGTCGAGGGCCAGAACCGTTGTTTTGCCAAGTATCAACATGTGTCAAACGACCATCTGCGTTAATTTTATAAGATTCAACGGTACCGCGGTGATAGTAACCAGCAAAAAGTAGTTGGCGTGTTTCATCAATCCCAATGTATGCTGGGGCAGAGCCTTCCGTGAGCTGTGTGTCCAACTCGGCTAGAGGTCTTGCTGTATTGTCGAGTGTCACGACACCGCCTTGACCATCACGATTTTCAACAGCGTAAACTTTGTTAGCTTTTGAAATAGCAAGATAGGTAGGGTTCGTTAATTCGCCGATAAAGCTTGCGTTTTGTAGCTGTTTCGTTTCTGTGTTGAGTTCAGCCTCATACAAGCCTTGTGAGACACGCTTTGTATAGGTTCCAAATAAAATTTTATAGATTGCCATGTAATCTCTCCTTAATAAAGTTACCTTTATAATAGCATAATTGTAAGGGGTTTCACAAGTTGAGAAACTGATTTAAGTTGCGTATAATAAAATAGACGAACAAACGTTCAGAGAGGCGATTATGAAATTTATCCATGCAGGCGATATACACTTAGGCAATCCATTTATTGGTTTAGATGCACAATTACCAGATAACTTAAAGCAACTCGTCCAACAGTCAACGCATCAAGCATTTATGAAAATGATTAATGACGCTTTAACTGAAAAAGTTGACTTATTATTGTTACCAGGTGATTTTTATAGTGCCTCAGAAAGTAGTCCGCGACTACAAGAATTAGTACAATCAGCCTTTTTAAAGTTAAATCAAGCTGGTATTCAAGTTTTTTTAAGCTTGGGGAATCATGATTTTGAAGCCAACACATCCCAACATTTGCCGTGGCCTGAAAATGTTTACATTTTTGATCAATATGTTGAGACAACATATCACACGACAGCATCAGGTGAAAAAATCGCAGTTACTGGGTTTAGCTACCAATCGCAGCGACAAATGACGCCAGTCATTGATGAATTTCCTACTAGAGATCAGGCTGTTGATTATCATCTTGGTATGTATCATGGCGCTGTGGGTGTTACAGGTGAACCATACGCACCCTTTAAAGTGACCGACATGTTGGAAAAGGGCTATGATTACTGGGCTTTAGGCCATATTCATATTCGTCAAACTTTAAATACTAGACCTTTTATAGGCTATTCTGGTAGTATTCAGGGGCTTAATCGTAAAGAAGTGGGGCCAAAAGGATACTATATAGTGGATGCTGCCAATCAGTTGCGCCCAATCTTTCGTGAAGCAGAAACAATTTTGTGGGATAAGCTTCGGCTTAAAAGTGTCAAGAATGAAGATTACTTGCAGGAAATGATTAACCATTATGGGACTGGGACGCAAAAAAACACTTTCCTATCCGTTGAATTGTTAAACGTACAAGATCAAGTACTGCGCGCTAGGATTGATAGTGGTATAGTTCTTGAAAAAATCCGTGAACATTTACCAGAGCAAGTTTGGCTAGTTCGTCTGACAATTAGAGATACTGAACTTCGAGCTTTTCCAAAAGATACGATTGACCAAGCGTATTGGTTGCGCGCGCTAGAAGATATATTGACAGAATTTAGAGTTGACGATTATTTATCTGATCAGGTGCCGTTAGTATTACGTGAATACTTTATGACTCATGAAGGAAAAGAGTTATTAAAACAAAAAATGGTTCAGCAACTTAATGAAGGAAAGGGTTAAGATGTCTATGAAAATCAAACGCATTCAGATTAATGGCTTTGGTCGTTGGTCCCAAAAAACTTTTGATTTTGTTAGTGATTTTCAAGCAATTGTTGGCCAGAATGAATCTGGAAAATCGACACTGCGTGCATTTATGGTGAGTATGTTATTTGGTTTCCCAACGAAAAAAGGACAGACAAATGTTTACACGCCAAAAGATGGCAGCAGTTATGGTGGTAGCATGGTTGTTGACTTTTTCGGTCAAAGCTTTGAAATTAAACGAGTAGGGCGTGTTAAATCCGTTTTAACGATTAAAAGTTTAGCAGATGATCAATTCGTTGAGACACCAGAAAAATGGTTAGAGGAACAATTAGCCCCGCTGGATAGGCAAATGTTTGACGCTATTTTTAATTTTAGTCAACAGGATTTAGCACAAATTAGTCAATTAGCGGTGCCTGACTTAAAACAACTGTTGCTCAATATTGGGGCACCAGGTAGTAACTACTGGCTGAAAATTGCCCAACAGATTGACAAGGAAGCATCTCGGCAATATACGCAGCGTAAAACAGGCCAACGCGCTTTGAATATTTTAGCTAAGCAGTATAATCAGCAACAAGTGATATTGAATGAAAAATCTAAAGATGTTGTGCTGTATGTTAATCGCCAACAGGCAATCACTGATCAACAAGCAACAGTAACAACACTACGTAATGCTATGTCAGCATTAGATTCAGAGCTTCAGCAACAACAAGAACTAATCCAATCTTTTTCGTTATTTGAAGCCGCACAAGCTATAAAAAGCCACTCAGTAATAAGTAAGCGCATTATTTCTGAAACAGATATGTCAGAATTTAATCGATTGCAAGCTTTGGACAATATTGCGATACAAAAAATTGCGCAATTAAAAGAACAAATTACCGACAATAAGCCATCTGAACAAAAAATAACGTTTATGGCAGATGATGTTAATAAACGTCTTAAAAGGGCTCAAGTTGTTATGCAGCGTATGACGCTTTTGCTAAATAGTCGCAATGATTTAGTCAAACAGCAACGAGCATTGGAACGACAAATTGGGGGACAAAATTTACCATCTCTTATTACTGTCAGCGAACAAAAGATGATTAACTACCCGAAACAACAAATTTTATTTTTGGGTATATTGACGGGTATTACTGCAGTGATTGCTTATTTTCTAATTAAGCCTGCTTTAATCTTACCGCTTCTTATTGGCTTGTATACTGGGTATAAATATTGGGTTAGCCAGCATGCCATAGAGACTGTTCGTCATCGCTATGCCAATTTACCAATTGAAACAATCCAAGGTATGCAAGGGGCCATCAAATCTTATCCGCAAACCAAACAACAAATTTTAGAAATTGACAAGGGTATTAGTAAACAGTTACAGCAAGCGATTGTTGATTTAGAGCCGGCAATAGAGCAATTACAGTTATCTGTTTCAATAAAAACTATTGATGATTTAGAATTTGCCTTGATTGATATTCAGCAAGCCTTTAATCATGCGCAATTAACACGTAGTAATAGCACTACCCTGCGCGTTCAGCAGCAGCAACAATTGCTCAGGGAAATAGCAGTATATGAAAAGCAGCACGAAGAACATGTGCACGATTTGTATGCGCTGTATGATAAATACGATGTTGCTAATGCGGATAATTTTAAATTGTTATATCATGACCAACAATCGCAAACGCGTCAGCAACAGCGCTATTCTGATATGATGAATCAACTACCAGTAGAACAACAGACGCAGTTTACCAAGATTAAAAATAGCTCTGAATTAACAATCAAACAGCGCACATTGGACAGTAAAAAAGCTACCCTACAAAGCGACATAGTAGTAGCTGAAACGAAGTTATCAGATTTAAAAGCTGAACAACGTAAGCTTATTAACGAAGATCAATTTGCGACATTACAACAAGATTTTATGAACGAGCAAACCGCATTAATAGCGCAATTTGGTGGTTATTTAGCAGAAAAGCTCACTGGTAAATGGATTACACAGGCTTTAACATTAGCTTCTAAAAACCGTTTACCGAAGATGCAAGCAATCGCTGTTAACCTTTTTTCAAAATTGACAAATGAACGTTATACAAATATAAAATTTTCAGGAGATGATATTGTTGTTATGACGGCGGACCATCAAGCATTTAACATTGTTGAATTGTCGACAGGCACACAAGAGCAACTTTATGTTGCGCTAAGACTAGCATTGAGTCAAGTTATAGCAGATGTTGTGTCGGTGCCAATATTAATTGACGATGGTTTTGTTAATTTTGATCAACAACGTCGTGACAACATGATAATAATCTTAAAATCGTTATCAACAAATCAACAGGTTTTTTATTTTACAACAGAACGCTATCATTATGATCAGCTTAATGTGTTAGACTTGTGAGAGAGGACATACAAATGGCTAAGCTATTAACGGAATATCAAGACAATGAACATATTGATACGTTTACATTAATCAAAAGTGCAGATGTACGCCTAACTAAAACTGGTAAGACATATCTTAGCTTAGTTTTTTCAGATAGATCAGGGGATCTACCAGGCAATTTATGGGATGCAACTGAGATACAAATTAATACGCTGATACCAGGAACTATTGTTAAAATACAGGGTGTTCGCGGCGCATATCAAGATAAACCACAAATTCAAATTACCAGTATACGAGTATCTGAATCGGGAGAACCTAGCAATCCTGCTGATTTTATGACCCATGCGCCAATAAAAGAAGATGTCATGCGTGATGAATTAGCAGATATCATGTTAATGATTACGAACCCAGTATGGAATCGTCTATTGAGAAAGCTATTTTCAGCTGCCCAAGATGCCTTTTTACGTTTTCCAGCTGCAAAAATGAATCATCATGCTTTTGCTGGTGGTTTAGCTTTCCATTCGCTCTCAATTGCGCGTTTAGCTCAAAATATTGCAGCACAATATCCCCAAATTAATAAAGAACTGCTGCTGACTGGTGCGTTGTTACACGATTTAGGGAAAACTATTGAATTATCTGGGCCAGTTGCGACACAATATACTGTTGAAGGTAACCTGATTGGTCATATTGTCTTAATTGATGAACAAATCGTTTTAGCTGCTAATGAGCTGCATTTTGATCTTCATTCAGAAGACATGGTTGTGTTACGGCATGTCGTGTTAGCTCATCATGGTTTATTAGAGTATGGTTCTCCTGTTAGACCAGCGCTGCTCGAAGCGGAAGTACTACATCAGTTAGATGAATTAGATGCTAGCATTCAGATGGTGACTAGCGCCTTAGAAAAAACAGAAGAAAACAACTTTTCCGAACGTGTTTTTGGGTTAGATAATAGACGTTTTTACCGCAGTCATTATAATGTAATAGATAAATAAAAAAGCTAGGACTATTGATTAATAGCCTTAGCTTTTTTATTTATTGTTTATTTCTTTGCTTTTGATAGCCCAGCAGTTAGATAAGCATTCAAAGCATTCTTTAATTGTGTATCTTTTACACTAACATTTTGCTTACGTAAGATTTGACCAATGATTTCTTGTATTTTAGCAGTGTTCTTTTGATCATTCAAGAATGATGTGACAATTTGTTCTGATAACTTATTGCGGACACTGTTCATGCTTGGTTTATTAGTTGTTTTATTTAGCTGGATGACGTAGAAACCACCATTTGATCCTGTAACAGGGGTAGTTGTATAATCACCAGTTTTTTCAATTTTAAATGCGGCCGTTTGAATAGCTGAGTCGACACTCGTACTTGTTGAATCGAAGGCAGGTAACTGACCATTTTGTTTAGCGTATGTTTTGTCTGTAGAATATTTCTTGTAAACAGTTTCCCAACTGTCACCAGACTTTAAAGCATCAATAGCTTTTTTAGATGAATCTTCATCTTTGGCTGTAATCAATGAGACCGTTGTATCTTGATGATAATCCTTATAAGCTTGTTCGATTTGCTTATCGCTTACCTTATAATTGGCTTTCACAGCTGCTTTCATAATCAAGTTATTTTTAATATTATTCTTGAATTGTGATTCGTTTGTATTGTTTGAAGATAATACAGATTGGAATGAATCACCATATTGTGCCTTCTGTGTGTCAAAAGCATTTTGGACGTCTGACTTAGAAACATTACCACCGTATTGTTTAGCTAAAACCTTGTTAATGACTAAATTGGCAAATTCTTGCTGGCCAGCAGGAGACTGCTTTAAGTCAGCCACGAATTCTTTTTCAGTAATTTTACCTGAATCCGAAGTCATAAGTGTTTTTGAGGAATTAAATCCAAGATAAATCAGGCCGCCACCAAAAATAACGATGATCAGCCCCCAAATAAATTTGCGCATAAGATGCTTCCTTTTCTGATTAGTATCCTGTCTATTTTAACATAAAACAGGCAACTACGCCTGGTACTTTGACAATTCAGCGTTTAAATGATCAGAAGCTTTTTGAATGCGGTCTAGGTGTGGTTTATTTTTGAAATTCATTTTCTCAACGTCAACTTGAATGTCGTCACGCACTTTAGTCAGGTGGTCTAATTGTTGAGACAATACCTGCTGTTGCTTGGTTAGCTGTTGCAAAAGTTGCATCATTAACTGAATTTGTTTGATGAGCTGTTTAATATCATCAATTAATTTCATAATAGCCTCCTAATTCAATTGCTTTGCAATGTCGTCAGCAATTTTCTGGTAGCGTGCGGTAGAAAATTGCTCGCTGTTATCGATTGTTGGGGCAAGAGTGCCAGATAAACCATCATCATCAAAACGCGGGATGAGATGCCAATGCGAATGTAAAACGGTTTGACCAGCTGATGCACCATTATTAGATTGAATGTTGATTCCCGTTATTTTGGGGTTGCTTGCCTTAATGGCACGTGCTATCATAGGCAACTTTAGTAGCACATTTTCTGAAGTAGTCGTATCATAATCAAATATATCTGATACATGATTTTTTGGTACGACTAGTGTGTGTCCTGGTGTCACTTGAGAAATATCTAAAAAAGCTAAAACAGTATCATCTTCATAGACTTTGTAACTTGGAATTTCACCAGCAATGATTTTATCAAAAATATCCATTATAATCTCCATTCATTTTGTTACTTTCATTATACCAAATATGGTGTTATGCCTGTTATAATAGTTTTATGGGATTAAAAGTTGACAATTTATCTGGTGGTTACGCTGGAAATCAAGTGTTAAAAAATGTGTCATTCACAATTGAAGATGGTTGCATTGTCGCTTTAATAGGACTAAATGGTGCTGGTAAATCGACCACCATTAATCATATTATTGGTGAACTGCACCCGCAAAGCGGCCAAATTACTTTAAATCAGGTTAATATTGTTGAAGCACCAACCGCATTCAAGTCGCAGATTGCCTATATTCCAGAGCAGCCTATCTTATACGATGAGTTAACGTTAGCCGAACATCTACATCTTTTATTGGCAGCGCATGGGCAAGACAATGATAAGTCTTGGGATCGTGTCAGTAGACTCCTGAATATGTTTCGTCTGCAAGACAAACAACATTGGCTACCAATTCATTTTTCTAAGGGCATGCGTCAGAAAGTAATGCTGGTGTCAGCATTTATGCTAGAGGCACCACTTTTGATTATTGATGAACCTTTTCTCGGATTAGATACGTTGGCGCAGCGCGATGTCGTGACATTGATTCGTGAGCAAACACAGTTGGGTCACAGTGTTTTAATGACAACACATTTATTGGCCTCGGCTGCCAAATTTGTTGATCAATTTGTGGTATTAAATAACGGTCAGGTTGACTTTGTTGGGACACCATCAGCATTAGCAGATAAATATCAGTTATCTGTGGCAAATTTGGACGATTATTTTGATTTGGTACGGAAAGAAGCTGGTGCATGATGGGGAAGCAACTATACTATCAGCGCTTTAGGCAGGCACAAAAAACCACAATTAAGTATTTAAGATTACTCTTTAATGATCATTTTGTGATTTTTCTACTCATCGCTTTTGGCGCTGGAGTGTTAGGCTATCGCGAAGTGATGCAGCGTGCGAACTATCAATTTTTATGGCATTCAGATTGGACACGTTTACTTATTGCTGTTTTATTGTGCTTTGGCTTGCAATTCGGTCAGTTGATCACTTATTTTAAACCAGCTGATAGGTTATATTTGCTTGGAAATGATCAAATGGTTAGTCGAGATTATTTACAGCAAGCTGTTAATGTCAGCTTTGTATTTGCTATTTTGTGGCAATTGGTTGCTATTAGTCTTATATTGCCAATACTGTTTAAAATGCAATTACTCACCGCAGTAAAATTGGCTAGTTTATCATTGTTTTTATTCAGTTATAAGTATAGCTTACTCTTGTTAGCACGCGAAAAATTGTTAATGAAACCAAGGTTGTTTATTAATGGCTTCGTTCAAGGATTGTTACGTACTATCGTTCCGATAGTTATCATTTGGTTGATTTTAGTCATTGGTGACGGCGGATTGATAATTTTTAGCCTTGTTTGGGTAATCTGTGTTGTTGTGTTAGCTATGTTTTTGCATGTTAATGATAAGCAAAGTCAGCAATTAGCAATTGATTGGTTAACCAGTATTGCGCAAGCGCAGGTACATGAACGACGTATATTACATTTTTATGCCACGTTTGCTGATGTGCCAACACAAACTTATCAGGTCAAACGGCGTAAATATCTTGATTATTTTTTAAACCGATTGACAAAACGACGAGATATGATGTATTCTCTATATTTGTTGCGTTTGGCACGTGGCACAGAATTATTATCTTTAATTTTGAGATTAACCATTGTTGGCGGTTTACTCATTGCTGCATTATCAACAGCACCAAAATGGGTTATTCTGTCTATTGCAGGATTGATGCTTTACTTAGTGGCTTTTCAGCTGTTACCATTATTTCGCGAGACTGAACAAAAAAAGTGGACACAAATTATGCCAATAGCTATTCAATCAAGACAACGCGCTTTTAGGCAACTGAATCGACATTTAATGATTATGGTAGGCGGCGTATTCATGCTTAGTGCCATTAGCCAAGGATGGTTGATGATGAGTTATATTTTAGGTGTTTTAGTTATCATTGGTGTTGCACTTGACCGTATTTATCTGCCTAAACAATTAAAAATGAAAAGAAAACTGTAACAAAAAGAGTTACAGGGAGGAATATTATGCATCTTCGAGCAAAACCATGGGCAACTGATTGGCTAGCAGCACATTCAGACATTGTGATTACACAAGGCCGTGCGACAGAACAAATCGGCCAATGGCAAAAATTATTTGCGAAAGCACAACCAATCCATGTTGAAATTGGCTCAGGAAAAGGGCAATTTATTTTAGGTATGGCATTAGCTCATCCAGAAATTAATTATATTGGTATGGAAATTCAGGAGACAGCAGTCGCCATTGCTGCGCGCAAAAGTTTTGACCAGGTAGGTGAATTGCCTAACTTGCGTTATATATATGGTAACGGCAATGGTGTGGAAACCTATTTTGAAAAAGCAGAAGTTGAAAAAATTTATTTAAACTTTTCAGATCCTTGGCCAAAAACACGCCATGAGTCACGCAGGTTAACTTATAAAACTTTCTTGCAGTCTTACGAGGCTGTCTTACCTGAACACGGGGAAGTAGAATTCAAAACAGATAATCGCCATTTGTTTGAATATTCAATCGTTAGTTTTATGAACTACGGTATGCGTTGGGCGACGACGGACTTTACGTTAGATTTACATGCTGATGAGGAAAAAGTTATCGGTAATGTCGAAACTGAGTATGAACAAAAGTTCATGGCTAAGGGACAACCAATCTATAAAATAAAAGCACACTTTTAGAGTGGCAAGAGATACAACGTTTTATATAAACAAAAAACAGCGTCTAATTTAGGCGCTGTTTTTGCTTTTTTGGGATATTTGGGGACTTGAGGAAAAAAAGTTCCAACGCTATTTTGTCTTTTTTGTGTTCTGCTCTTATACTAAAAAAAGAATTATTTTTATTCAGTCCGCAAAATGAAAGTATAGGCGTATTTTTATGTCAATCCGTTAGTCACAGAATTTTAAAGATTCACTGGTTACACTTTAACAAGAAGAACGTTCACTTAAATTATTAGCAGAGAAATATGCTCACGCAAAGCATTCTATTGCCATTTGGGTTAAGTAAGCTAACTCGGTCATGATAAATGCTCATTTAAAGACGCTAAAGAATGTTAAGCAATTTGAGAAGCGGCTTGTTATTCTGGAAGAATAAAATGGAATTTTTGTTTTGGAAGGATAAATTTTATGGCATTTGATAAGCTAATAACTGTACAAGAAATAGTTGGTAAACCAGGGCCACTAGAAAAAGCGCCTGTAAACCCAAAAGTAGGTGACATATGGATGATACGCTAAAAACTACAATTAATGATGATGATCTCGTGAAACATATTGTTTTAATCAAAAAGTGGATTGATCAATACGACCAGCTTTTGTCCCAATACACTGGAACAGGTGATGGTAAACACATCATGCTGAACAATGCAGGATTAACGACAAACAGTTTTCACTATGAAACAGGTCGTGGTGGCTATTTCTCCACAAACTCAGGTACATCTGAAGGACAAACATTAACGTTACGTGGTGCATTGTTAGCCTATAAAGCAACAGGAAAGCAAATATGGTTAGATAGAGCTTTAAAACTATCTGACGCTTTATTAAGCATTCTATATCAAGACAAACCAATTCCTGATGAACCAGATGTTAACTGGGTTCCTCATTGGTTATTTAATGCTAAGCAAGATTTCAAGTCACAACAATACTTTACAAATATGTCTGTTGTTTTCACTAACGGTAAGGCAACTATCAAAAAAGATGATATTTTTAAAGTATTTTCTGTTAGAGCAGCAGACGCCACGTTGGTTTGGGATTCGCCATTCTCTCAGGTTAATGGTAAAAGTTATAGCATTAAGAGCTTAGATTATCCAGATAACAACACAGCTATTGTTACGCTTGACGAAAATGTTACTGGTAACTTTCTAGTTGTTTATGGGACTAACACAGGGGATGTTATCCATACGAATGATAATTATGACGCTTATCCTGTTTGGCGTAAACTAGAACAGAAAGAGACTGTTTGTGCTATTGACTCACTTGCTTGGTCTTATGATTGCTTTAAGTTATTATTTGAAGCAACAGGAGAAGAGAAGTGGAACAAAGCATTGAAATCAACAGCAGAATCAATTAGACATGCTTTCCATATAGATAATGCGATTGTTTATATCGCGCCACCAAGAATGGGCTATGACATATTTGAAAATGGTATGTATAAGTATAGCTCAAGAGATGTTCCTGAAATTTATTCTCAAAACAAAGTGACTGGATTTATTGATATTCATTATCCACAAGCGAATTACGGTGAGGGTCAAATTGGTAAAGGCTCTGTTAATGCAAAATTTGGAAATGATGATTATCTATTAGTCAAAATGTCAAGTAAACAAAAAATCATTATGAAACTAACCCTGGATGAAGAAAATGTTTATCAAGAAGATAAGCGTTGGGTTGTTCCTCTTCATTTAGATGGTAGTGGAAAAATGCAAACATTTAATCTGCCCGCGTCATCTTTCTTTAGGTCTTCTGATGTGTTTTGGGGTGTTAATTATCGTGGTAATGCTGATGGATCTAAAATAAGTGATGGTAAGTCGACTATATCGTCTGAAGCGGTTATAGATAAAAATATAGCAGTTCAAGAAATAGTAATGAATAAGGTATCAGGTGGTTGGGCACAATTTCTGTTTGGTATGGGAAGCACACCTGCTTTTCCTTTTGACTTTAAATATAAGACAAATGATGACCTTGATTTTGTTGTTCGTGACAGTAAAGATAAGCCTTGGCGTTACAGACTACCCAAGACAAATGGTGGTTACAAAGTCGTTACTATGACGGCTGATTTGTTTACATCAGACTCAGGTGATACAGCTTTTCCTAGTGGTAGTTTTAGTAGTTTATTAGTAGATTGTGCTGCTTCTAAATCAGAAATAGTAATTGATTACCTGGGTAAGTTGACAACACTACCAATAGGCTCTAACTATGCAACACTAACGTTGTCTTATTCTGGAACAGAAGAAGCAGATGTTTCAATTGAATTAGTTGCGCCAATGCCAACAACGCCATTAACTTATGTGCCTTATGTTGCACCATTTGATTATCATTTGTCTGATGGCAATATCAACTCATGGCGAGGTCCCGCATATTCTGGTTATCAAACACCATATATATGGCAAGAATTACCAGAGTTTACTGATGAATTTGGTAAAAACAATCAAGACGCGTTGGGTGTCAACCTAAAGTTTATGAGAGACGCTCAAGCAGCCTATAAAGCTAAGAATGGTATTCAAGGTGGGTTTGCGCCTGTATACTTCTGGAATCGCTGGGATAGTATTCAATATGAACATCAACCAGATACATGGGGTTGGTTGCCAGCGCCTGACCCTAACGTTAATTGGGGTGGTTTTCAGTATCGAGCTGTTGATTCTGTTGCTAGAGCATATTTCAATGATTCATCAAATGAATTAGCTAAAGATATAGTGATGGACTTCTTTAGAATGATTGACACGTACTGGACGACAGATTTCAATATGCCATGCTCGTATACTGAAAATCCGGACTGCTTTATTTCTAGGGCATAATCCGAGATAATCAAGTATAGGAGTTTTTTATTATGAAAGCTAAGAGATACGCAACTGAATTTAAATCATCAATTGTTGCCTTGTACAACGAGGGTCGTTCTGCTAATTCGCTGGCCAATGAATATCATTTGGCTGTACAAACGGTTACGGGTTGGGTCAAAAAAGCCCAAATCGTTGGGACTGACATGAATGGCAACCAAGTGACTCGTGCCAAATTTAATGCAATGCAGAAAGAAATCGCGCGACTCAAGGAAGAAAACGAAATTTTAAAAATTGCGGCCGTTTTGCTGGGCGAACATCGCAAGTAAAACGTAAGACCCATTTTCCTATTGTCCAATCATTGCTAAAACAGCATTTTAAACTCATGATGGTGCTTCGTCTACTCAAAATACCCAAAAGCACCTACTTTGATTGGGTTCACTATACTGAAAGCCATCGTCAACGAGAAGACACTATTTTAAAAGCTTTATTACGTGAAATTTGGCAAAATAACTACAAAGCTTATGGGGCGCCACGTTTGCGATTAGCATTGGCTGATCTGAATTTACATCATGGTACCAACCGAATTCGTCGCTTAATGCGAGAAGCTGGTATACACTCTGTCATGAGTCGACGGTTTAACAAACCAACGACAACAGTTGATTATATTCAACGGCCAAACTTAATCAGAAAGTTACAAGACGCCAATGTCTGGAGTATGGACATCACTTATTTAAAGTTAAGCAATGGTCAGTGGGTGTATTTAGCGTCAGTTTTAAATCTACGAACACATAAGATATTAGCCCATCAAATCAGTGGCACGATGGATACCAAATTAGTAGTTACAACACTACAAAGAGCGCTATCAACTCATAAAAAACCAAATTATTTACACACTGACATGGGCAGTCAGTTTACTAGTTTTGGCTTTGAAAATTTGTTAAATCGACATAAAATTGATCATTCGTATTCAAAGTTAGGGTATCCATATGATAACGCCAAAATTGAAAGTTTTCACTCTCTATTAAAGCGTGAAATGATTTATCAATTCCGTTTTCCATCGATTGCTCATCTAATTTTAGGTGTGTCCAAATATATTCAATGGTTCAACGACGAAAGAATCAGTCTCGCCAATCGAAACATGAAAGTAGCCTAATCAGTTCAGCCCTAGATAAAAAATAGTCCGATTTATTGACTTATGAGCAATTAACGTATTCTTTGAAGAACAGAAAATAGGTGAGTCAACTTATTCATATCCGATTGGTCAGTTTACAGGAGACATGAAAGATAAAATGCATGAGTTTGCAAAACGCATAACCAAAGAAACAAAGGTCAGCGCAAAGCTATTTAATTTGTAGCCATATTGTAGCCATAAACTATAAAAATAGTGAAAAGTGATGAAAACTATCAACAACTTTAAATAGCTTAAAAGCCTTGCACGCCAACGTTTAAGCAACAAAAAACCGCTCTATCAGCAATCCTGATAAAACGGTAAATATGCGTTGAGGGGGAGTCGAACCCTCGACCTGCCGGGTAGAAACCGGCTGCTCTATCCAGCTGAGCTACCAACGCAATGCAAAATATATCATACCATAGTCCGTTCAAAATTTAAAGATTTATACAACAGTTTTGAAAAAAAGATTTTCATAGTATACTATAGTTATTGTTAGTCTGGAGAAAAAATATGAGAAAAGCTTTCCTTGCCTTAGCGGCGGTAATCATTGCCTTGTTAGTGGCTTTAATTACATTTAATCAACAACCTAAATATGCTGATGTCTCGATGCCACAATCAGACTATCGGCATTTGAAGCAGTCGCGTGAAGATATTCAATCTTTTGTTCATGTGCTCAATCAATTTGACTATACTAAGCCAAAAACCATGACAGCCATTGAACAGCAGGCTGATCAAGTGATTAAGCATAACAGTAAAAATTTGAGTAACTCAGATGCACAAGCCTTAAGGGATGCTTTTTATGGATCGCAAGGGATTGTAACCATTGTCCAAACAGCTAAAAAGGGTCATTATAATATTGATGCGAGTGTTGCATCACGATTCCATGATCGTTTTGATACAATTATCATGATGTCAGTCAATGCGATTAATAAAAGTTCAGCTCAGCGTGCAGATATCGTGACTCAAATGAAAAAAGACTTAAATATTGAAGCTGATATTTACAAGATTGGCGCAAAGAATGAAGAATAGCACAGTCATTGTGCTTTTTTGCTTTTAGAAGGGAATCATGATGTCTGAAAAAAAAGATGCACGAATTATCAGAACAAAAAAGAATATTCAAGAAGCAGCCGTCATTTTAATGACGACCCAACCTGATTTCTCGATTACAACGCTACTAGACAAAGCACAAACGACCCGCGGCACATTCTATAAATATTATCAAAATAAGCCTCACCTGATTGATGATGTCAACGATAATTTGTTATTGGAGCTTACGCAGCATTTTCAAGGCCAGTTTCACGTGGTCAAAATGATTCGGGCAATCAGTGACCGAGCTGCATTTTATAATGCGGTCTTAAACTTAAACACAAATACTAGCTATTTCAACACACTAATGACACGTATGCGTTCGCAAGTAACTTTACAATTAGCAGGGGTTACTGATGATTATGAAAAACGTAAACTTATGTTTCAGTGGGAGGTCGTTATCGGTGGATTTTGGGCACTTATTGCTGCTTGGTTAGCAGATAATATGGATATCAATCAAACGATTTTATTACAAGAATTTACTGATATTTTACGTGTCAACACAACTGGTGCAACCCAAACTGGTTTATCATTATTTGACTTTTCTGAAGTCGTGTAGGAACTGGGGTCGGTTGTCTTGACGTGAGTTAATAAATTTGTTATGATTGAAAAGTTGTTAGCGAAGCTACAACCACTCGGAACAGGTAGAAGTACGTGTCGGACAAGGGCCGACCCGCCTGGAATGGTGAGTCTAAGTATAAGGAGAATCCAATAATGGCATACGCAATTATTGTAACAGGCGGCAAGCAATATAAAGTCGCTGAAGGTGACACAATCTTCGTTGAAAAGCTTGATGCTGCCGAAGGTGAAAAGGTTGTTTTTGACCAAGTTATCTTGGTAGACGGCAAAGTAGGTGCACCTTTCGTTGAAGGTGCTAAGGTTGCTGGTACTGTCGAAAAGCAAGGTAAGCAAAAGAAAGTTGTTACTTTCAAGTACAAGGCTAAGAAGAACATGCATTCTAAGCAAGGTCACCGCCAACCATATACACGCGTGAAGATTGATTCAATCGCGTAATCATTACTTGTAAAGGAGAAATAGACTTATGTTGATGAATCAAGAAAACTTGCAAATGTTCGCTCACCACAAAGGTGGCGGATCTTCAGCCAACGGTCGTGACTCAGCTGGACGTCGTTTGGGAACTAAAGTTGCCGACGGTCAAGCTTTGACAGCTGGCTCAATCATTTATCGCCAACGTGGCACACACATCTATCCTGGTGTGAATGTTAAAAAGGGTGGCGATGACACATTGTTTGCTTTGACAGATGGTGTTGTTAAGTTCGAACGTAAAGGTCGTGACAAGCGTCAAGTATCTGTTTACACACGTGAACAATACAACGATATCCTTGCTGCTGCAAAGTAAGCAAAAGTCATCAAAAAGCGCAATCATTTAATTGATTACGCTTTTTTTATGCCAAAAATATGAGCAATTTTTGCTGATGAATAATGTGATATAATGAAAATATCGATTAAACAAAAAGGATAGACTAGTGAAGATGGCTAAATATTTTGAAGCACGTATTGCAAAGTTACAAAGATTATTAGAAAAACTTGAACTTGATGGTATGATTGTATATCAAGGTGCCAATACAAAATATTTAACGGGTTTTGATGGTGGAACAGGCGAAGGTGTCGTGGTAGTAAGTCGCACACAAGCATGTCTGATTACCGATGCACGTTACGAAGAAGATTATCGTCATCGTTTGCCTGAAAATGTCGATTTTAAAGTCACACGTGCTTATTATGAAGCTGCTGTCGAGACGGTTATTGCATTTGGCATTAAACAGCTGGCATTTGAAGCGACATTGCCGTACAACGTATATGATCTAATGGATCAGCTGCTGCCTGCAGACATTACATTTGATGCGTTGCCCGATGCAGTTGAAACATTGCGAGAAGTCAAAGATACAGTTGAATTAGAAGCATTGCGTTTGGCAGCAAAAGCATCCGTTCAAGCTTTTAATGATCTGCTACAATTTATCAAAGTTGGCATGACAGAAAAACAAGTTGCTAATGAGTTGGACCGCCTGCAAAAACATTATGGTGCTGAAAAGGCTTCATTTGATACCATTGTGGCTTCAGGTTATCGTTCCGCGCTGCCTCATGGCGAGGCAACAGATAAAATCATTGAACTAGGCGATCTTGTTACCATTGATTTTGGCTATTATGTCAATGATTATACGTCAGATGTGACACGCACAATTGCGATGGGCACTATCAGTGATGAATTACGTGAAGTTTATGCTGTTGTTAAGCAAGCTAATGAAAACGCTATTGATATCGTTAAACCAGGCATTTCAGGCAGTGAGATTGATAGTGTTGCGCGAGAATACATTACAAATCACGGTTTTGGCGAATTCTATAATCATTCAACTGGGCATGGTGTTGGTCTTGATATACATGAAGGACCAGCTTTGAGTTCACGATCAAGTGATGAAATGCAATCGGGACATCTATTAACGATTGAACCAGGAATCTATTTGCCAGGTAAGGGTGGCGTCCGAATTGAGGACGATGTCATTGTCACGTCAGATGGTTACGAGAACTTGACAGAAGGTATTACGAAGTCGTTAGTTATTATTGAAGGTTAGTATGGCCACACAGAGGTTAGATTTTTTAGTATTTTATCGCGGTAATCTTGTTACCGGGTTTGATTATATTTATGCCAAGCGTCATGAAGGACATGCTTTTCTGCAATATGACGACAAATCACAAGAAGCAAAAGACATCCTTGATCCAAGGTTTGATTTCTATAATCCACACTTTAATGAAGCTGGAGAATCATTTAATTGGCGCTATAAGGAACCGTGGCTAGATATGACGGATAAATGGGATGATTTTGCTCCCGAAGTGTTAAGTTATATTAATACTTGGATGGGTGAATATCGTGGGCCTTCTTATCCAGACCCTAGTTTGAATGATGAATGGGGTGTACGCTTCAAGTTACCTAATCAACGGGAACAAATTATTTGGGGCTTAAATGCATTTCCAGCTAACTTGCAGGCGTTTGTGGCGTTTTTATCGGAATTTCGCGAATAAAGTGTCGCAGCTGCGGCACTTTTTTGTTATCGTCACGGTTGCTTCCACTTTAAATGAAAGGTGTTAGCTTATGGATTTTTATACATCGGATACGCATTTTTATCATCAAGATTTGTTGCTGAGCCAATTTTTTTCGCCAAGAAAGCAATTTTTGACTGTTGAGGATATGAATGAGACAATTATTGCTAACTGGAATAGCAAGGTCAAGCCAACAGATACTGTTTATCATCTTGGCGATATCAGTATGAAATTTACTAAGCCACCAAAGCTTATTGTGTCAGAAACATTGGCCATCTTAAAGCGGTTGCACGGAAATTTTATCATTATCAAAGGAAACCATGATCAAACCGCACTTTTAAAGTTTTTAAAACAAAACAACGATATCACAGCTAACCAAAAACCAAAATTTACAATTCACGAAGTGGGCACCAGAGTTAAGTTTGCGCATTATGAAGTTTTTTTAACGCATTATCCATTGATTTTTGGTATAACAAAAAATCAAATCAACTTACATGGCCACATTCACAATTATGCAATGCCTCACCAAGAGAATATTAATGTCGGTATCGATTCACCTGAAATAGGTTATTTACCTAAAAATAGTGTGCCTTTTGGTGCACCACTCAGTCAAAACGAAGTAATCGAAATGATTCAAGCCAAGCGTCATCACATGCTGCGTAATCGCTAATATGATTTTATTGAAAGGAAGTTAATCAATGGCAACTGAGACCATTCATCTCTTACATACAAATGATATGCATTCGCACATAGAAAATTGGCCAAGAATTTTGCGTTTTTTATCGCAAAAAAAGCAAGCTTATCAGCAGAGTTATACGTTTGATATTGGTGATGCCATTGATCGACTGAATCCTTTGACTGATGCGACAATGGGACAGGCAAATGTACAACTCATGAATGGCGTACACTATGATGGTGTGACTATTGGTAATAATGAGGGACTTGTATTATCGCACGATGCTATGAATCATTTGTACGATCATGCCAATTTTGATGTTTTGTTAGCAAACTTGACGGAAATGCCAAAAGCTAATCAACCAACTTGGGCCAAACCTTATAAAATTGTGACCACGGAATTAGGCACTAAATTAGCAATTATTGGCATGACAGCACCTTATGAATTGACTTATCCGTCACTTGATTGGCAACCACATGAAGTCGAAGATACACTGAATCAATTGTTGCCGAAGCTACAACCTATAACCGATGGTATTATTCTGTTATCACACCTAGGCTTACCGACAGATGAAGCCATTGCCAAAAAATATGATATTGATGTGATTATTGGCGCACATACGCATCACTTATTAGAACATGGTAAACTGGTTAATGGGACGTTACTTGCTGGGGCTGGACGTTATGGTGAACATATTGGTGATATTACTTTAAAGCTCAATCAGCACAAAATTATTGAAAAAACAGCTATGACTGTGCCAACATATGAATTAGCCGAAGAATCAGGCGATTATGAGCTGATACGTAGCTGGTTAGCGTACGGGCGAGATGCCTTATCTGCACAAAAAGTTGCGGTATTACCCAGAAGTATTACTACTGATGAACAGGTCTATGATGGGTTGCGTGCGCTAAAACAATATTTTTCAGTCCCCGTGTCAATGCTATCTACTGGCATGTTTGTTGAAGACCTGCCAGAAGGTGAACTCAATCGATATGATTTATTGGAGAGTATGCCACATGCAATCAACCCGATGGTAATTACATTAACTGGCGCCGAAATTTACACCTTGTTTGATGAAATAGATAAACAGCAGCAACGTTTGTCGAGTTTGGCACTGAAGGGAAGCGGATTTCGTGGCAAAATCTTTGGATATATGCGATTTGATGGTATTGATCGCCAACGTGACCATAAAATTTTATACTTAGGCCAAGAAATACAGCAGCAGCGCCATTATCAAATCGCTACTTTAGATCATTATAAATGGGTACCTTTTTTTCCAGTCATTCAAGATGTACCTGCCAAAATTTCGTTAGATATTTTGTTGCGTGAGTTAATGGCAAATTATTACGAGAAAAAGTACAACGCACGCAAGTAAAGGAAGGGGAAGCGATGGATCGCGATACACTAAAAGAACGAACGCGCTTACAACAAGAAGAGCGTAAAAGCGCCTACAAGATTAACCAAGAGGCTAACGAAATTGAGATTGATAAGTTAACACTTGAGTTAGTTGAAAACTTCAAAAATGCTTTTGATGCTGACATGTTAGCTGTACGTTATACGCCACTGATGGCACAATATGATTATATTGTTGGCGATATTTCAGCTGATCAACTGCGTTTAAAGGGTTTTTATCAAAATGACAGAAGCGTGTCAGAGCAACAAAAAATTATGACGCTACAAGACTATTTATATGAATATGTTAATTTTGGCGCACCTTATTTTGTTTTAGAAAACATTAATCCGCGGCCATTTAAGTCAGAAGGACGTGCCAAAAGTAACGCTCGGCCACGTAAAAATGCAAATAAACGGTCAGTTGATACGACTAATCATAAGCCACGTGCAAGTAAAGCAAAAGTAGGTGCAAAAGTTGCACAACCTAATCATAAAAAGAATGGAAAACGTGCCTTTATCATTAAACAAAAATAAACCTATCGATGACTTGATGGGTTTTTATTAATATAAAAAGCCGCAACCGAAGTTGCGACTTGATATAGCTCGTGAGAGAATCGAACTCTCGATTCCGCCGTGAAAGGGCAGCGTCTTAGCCACTTGACCAACGAGCCATGGTCAGTGTTGTTTATAGAACGAAACAACAATATTAGTGTATCAAGATTAAAAGTATCAGTCAAGTAAAAAGCAGGTGGCCACAATAATGGGTACCTGCTTTTTATATTAATTAAGTGGGACGTCAACTGCCCAACCTTCTGGACCTTTTTCATCACCATATTGTATTGCTGTTAAACGGTCATAGAGCTTTTGTGTCCAAGGACCAACTTCAGTCTCTGAGTAGAATACGTGCTTGTTACCGTTGTGCGTGATTGAACCTACAGGAGAAATCACAGCTGCAGTTCCCATAGCACCAGCTTCGGCAAACTGGTCTAAATCGTTGATTGAAATAGTTGTTTCTTCAGCGCGTAGGCCCAATTCTTCAGCTACGGCTAACAAAGAGTATTTTGTGACCGATGGTAAAATAGAAGGGGACTTAGGTGTTAAGAAACGACCATCTTTAGTAATACCAAAGAAGTTGGCAGAACCTAATTCTTCAATATTTTCATGTAAACGTGGGTCAAGATAAACAACATCTGAGTAACCAGCTGCATGGGCTTCATCACCAGCTAACATTGAAGCACCATAGTTACCACCAGCCTTAGCGGCACCAGTACCACCATGAGCAGCACGATCATACTCATTTGTGACATAAGCAGTTGGTGTCAGACCTCCCTTATAGTAAGCACCTACAGGTGTTGCATAGACTTCAAAGACATAGTTATCAGCTGGATGAACGCCGACTACGGGTCCACCACCAAACTCAAATGGACGTAGATACAATGTTGCACCTGTGCCATAAGGCGGAATAAACGCTTGGTTAGCTTTAGTAACTTCTTTCAACCCGCGTAAGAAAAGTTCTTCTGGTACAGGGGCCATCATCAAACGAGCGGCTGAATTTTGTAAACGTTTTGCATTACGATCAGGTCTAAAAAGGTTAGCACCGCCATCTTGACGCCGATAGACTTTAAGACCTTCAAAAATATTTTGACCGTAATGAAGACCAGTTGCGGCCTCATTAACAGGAATGTTTGAATCCGTTTCTAAGCTGCCTTCGCTCCATTTGCCATCTTTATAGTAGGCCCGAAAACGATAGGGCAAATCATGGTATTCAAACCCCAGTTCTTCCCAATTAAAATCTGAAGGTTGTGCTTTCTCTTGTGACATAATTACTCCTCTTTCTTACAAAATTATGATAATTATACTATAACGCTTTAATTAAAATTAAACAACGTCCAAATGTAAATCGTTTGCTTTTGTTTTACCGGCTTTTTTTAATAGGTAATACATGATTAAACTACTGATGACGGGTACAACAATGCCAAATACAGCCACTAACAGCAATCCACGTGGATTGCTAGATGCCAAAGCAATAGGTGCAATAAAGCCGTTTAGCCCTAAGCCAGCAATAGCAAATGGCACCTTGAGATTGAACACACCAACAGCTAGCATAGCTGAAACACCAGCAATTAAGGCTGGACCAAACATTAATAATGGACTTTTTAAAAGGTTAGGAAATTGAACTTTAGGTGTGACAATGGTTTGGGCAAAATTAGCCCCAAGGTTGTTTTGAGTCCAGCCCATAGCGGTATAGACAACAAAGCCTGCAGTTGTGCCAATTAAAGCGGCGCCACCTGATAAGGGGTCTAGCATGACTGCGATGGCTAAAGCAGCCGAAGATGCGGGCGTCATCAAGAATAAGAACCAGACGACCGATACAACAAAAGCACCGAGGAATGGATTAACTTTCATCGTCGAAGCGAGCGATTCGGACACCCAATTCAAGAATGGGGTTGTAACTGCAGCAGTACCGAGTCCAAAAATTGTACCTGCTAATGTTGCTGCAAATGGGACTAACATCATATCTAGCGGGGTTTTACCGGTGAGCCAATTACCGACAAAAACAGCAAGCAAAGCCGCAAGCACTGCTGAAACAGGTTGCCCAGATGTCATAATGAGTGAACCTGCTGCCTGATCAGCTATCCAGCCAGTAGCAGTATGCGTTGCTGGTGAACTGGCTGTAGTAAAATAAACAGCATTAGAACCTACGGTTGCTGCGATGAGTGCGGCGCCTGTGGTCAAAATATTGGCTCGCATCATGATGGCAATACCGACACCGAGTGCAGGGGCTAACATTTTTTGACCCATCAGACCAGCCTGAACGAGTGGTGTGATGTGCAATAAATTGCCTAGCGATGCCATTAAAAGTCCCATGCCTAATACAGCCAAAATAGCATTAGAAATCCCTGTTGATACATCAAAGACCACATCTCTGACGGTACGTGGTTGTTTCTTTTTGTCCAGTAATGTAGACTTTTCTTTTACTGGGGTTGATGAGTTAACTGTTGCGTCCATAATAAATTCCTCCTAAAATAGCCACTGCTTATCTCATTAGACTGTGTTTGAGATAAGACTTAAGTATAAAAACGAAAAGAAAAAAAGCGCTAGTTGCATACTAGCGCTTTTTAAAAATGATGCACAGAGCAGTCATTCTTACGCCAGTCGATAGATGACACCTCGACTGGTAGCAAAAACAGACCAGCGAAATGTCAGATAATAATGACGACGTTGATCTTAATAATGCTTGTGAAGTTGTAAAAACGATTCTGAGTCATTTCTTCAAGTCCTTTAAGTTGATTTTTTTATTATGACATGAAGAAAATTAAATGTCAACTTTTTAATTTAATTCTCATTAAATAAGGTTTGTTGTCCGAGTAAATATAGTTTAATATAATCTATAAGATACGCTAGGAGGTAGAATCATGTTACTTTTATCAGTGAAAGCTTTAACGTCGGAAAATTATGAGTTATTGTCTTCTTATGGGATTGATGTTGTCACACCTGACACGATAACAGCTAATCAAATTGCGGATATCATGATTAGTTACGGCTGGGATAACGCGATTGGTGAGAAAATATTAGCCGATCCTAATGCTAAATTAAAGTGGATCCAAGCGCAGTCAGCGGGCGTTGATTATTTGCCGTTGTCTTTACTTAAAGCACGAGGAATCACGGTCACCAATGCCAGTGGCCTGAAAGCACTACCAATTGCACAAACAGTGCTAAGTTATATACTTTACTTTGCACGTGGCTTGAATGTTTATGCCACGCGTAAACACTGGGAACCGTTTACGAATCAGTACCTAATTAATGAGTTACCGGTGTTGATTTTTGGTACAGGGCGTATTGGTAAACAAATTGCATCACATATTAAGGCTTTTGGTGGCACGGTATACGGTGTAAATACATCTGGTCGAGCAGTACCCGGTTTCGATGCCGTCTACCCAATTTCTAATTATCAGGCAGGCTTAGCAAAAGCTCGTGTTGTTGTTGATGGTTTGCCAGGTACGGCAGATACAGCGGATTTTTTTGACACTCGTTTTTTTGAACAAGTGAACCAACTATTTTTATTCATTAACATTGGTCGTGGGACGACGTTGGATCAAGATGCCTTGTTATCGGCAATCGATGATTCTCGCGTTAAATTTGCTGCATTGGATGTCACAACACCAGAACCATTACCAAAAAACCATCCCCTATTTGAGCGTCATCAGATTTTGTTAACTCAGCATACAAGTTGGGGGGAACATGTCAATGCTGGTCGTACTGGCGGATTATTTAGACTATTTGAACAAAATTTAACATCGTTTGTTAACGATGGCTCGTTTAAGCAAAATGTTGTTAATCTTGATAAGGGTTACTGAAACAAAAGCCAAGATAATATTATCTTGGCTTTTCTTATGCCTATAAATTCTTTACGTTTATTTACGTATTCATCACAACTATAAGGTTATTTTTTTGACATGCTATTGATAGGATGAAGTCATGGGTAAAGGTAGGAATAATAATGATTGAATTACAACATATCAAAAAGCGCTACACAGAACAAGATGAAGCAGTGATAAAAGATGTTACTGTATCTATTACGCCGGGTGAATTTTTTGTCATGGTTGGGCCTTCGGGTTCAGGAAAATCTACAATTCTTAGAATGATTGCTGGATTGGAAAGCATTACAGGTGGCGAATTATTGATTGATGGTGAACGAATGAATGATTTGCCACCAAAATCAAGGCATTTATCAATGGTATTTCAAAATTATGCACTCTATCCCAACATGACGGTCTCTGAAAATATCGTTTTTGGTTTAAAATCACGCAAAGTTGATCGGGCGACGCAATTTCAGCGGTTGTCTGATGCTTTAACAATGGTTGATTTGACTGATTTTTCGTCACGGTACCCACGTGAATTGTCGGGTGGGCAACGACAACGTGTTGCTTTGGCGAGAAGTATCGTTTCAGGCGCGGACATTATTTTAATGGACGAGCCACTCTCTAACCTTGATGCGCAATTACGTGAAAGTATGCGTTATGAAATAAAAGCATTGCAACGCAAGTTGGGAATAACAGTGATTTACGTGACCCATGATCAAACCGAGGCGATGACAATGGGTGATCGCGTGATGATTTTGAATGATGGAATCGTGCAGCAAATTGGGACGCCGATACAGCTCTATCAGGTACCTGAAAATACTTTTGTTGCTAAGTTTTTTGGCACACCAAAAATGAATGTGATTCCTGGTGTCACAGACTGGCAAAACCACGGGGTCGCAATTAATACACCTTTTGATCCAGATGCCTTGGTTGGAATCAGGCCACAAGCAGCCCACGTAAATCAAGAAAATAAAGATGATTTGGCAATATCATTATGGCTCGCCAGTATGACCTATATTGGTTCGGATACATTGCTCTTTGGTACAATTAATAATCGCGATGAAACGGTACAATTTAAAATCAAAGGTATGGCAAACTTGTCACCACAGCAATATGTGACAATTTATGTGTCGCGTGAGGACCTATATTACTTTGATTTAGCAGGACAAGCGTTAGCTACTGTGGGGGTGTAACATGGATCATGCTTTTTCTTCAGCAAATCATGTAGTTGTGAAACATACGCAACTGCAGCAAAAGCTAAAGACACATTTAGCGGCTATGGGATTTATAGCACCATCAGCGATTTTTCTCGGTGTTTTTGTTTTTTATCCCCTAGTTAAAACTGTTTATTACAGTATGTTTTTAACCAATGCTTTAGGGCAGCCGGTTAAATTTATTGGCTTGTCAAATTACGGCACACTATTACAAGATAAGTTTTTTATGAAAAGCTTGCTGACAACGTTTATTTTCGTCTTTATGGTGACATTGTTAACAACAGTGAGTGCTTTGGCTTTAGCCATGGTGACAAGCAAACACTTAAAAGGCACGACGTTATTTCGGACATTTTTTGCTTCAACGATGGGCGTTTCTGTTTCAGTGGCCTCCGTGCTTTGGCTATTTATTTTTCAACCCACAACAGGTGTTTCTGACATGGTGTTAAATCTATTGCATTTACCACCGATTCATTGGTTAACTGATAACACTTGGTCTTTGTTTGCAGTGATTTTAACCGTAGTTTGGATGAATTTAGGCTTTTCATTTTTGGCACTGACTGGTGCTTTAGAAAATGTTGCCACACCATTATATGAAGTAGCTGACATTGAAGGGGTGACAACGTGGCATAAATTTTATCACATTGCATTACCGCAAATTAGCCCGACATTATTCTTTGTGGGCACGGTTACAATGATTAATGCCTTCCAAACCTTTGGGCAAGTTGACTTATTAACTAAAGGGGGACCAAATAATAGTACCAATTTAATTGTGTACCAAATATATAAAGATGCCTTTGTTAACCTTAACGTTGGTAAAGCATCAACCGAATCAATTGTTTTGGCGCTTTTAATTGCGCTTGTAACGATCGCACAATTTAAATTGACTGAAAAGCGGGTAATGTATCAATGATTATAACAAGCAATGAAAAGATATGGCGTTATGTACTGATGATAGGTTTATCTTTGGTATTATTAATCCCCTTAATTGTTGGTGTATGGGTGTCATTGTTACCAAACAATGCTATTTTAACGGGTCATTATTTTACGAGTCAATTCACAATTGACAACTATATACAAGCAATAACTGCAACACCTATTTTACGATATCTACTGAACTCGCTGCTAGTTTCAGCTATAGTAATGGTTGGTCAAGTTGTTTTCTCAGTATTAGCAGCTTATGCCTTTGTTTTTATTCCGTTCAAAGGGAAGCAAATTATATTTTATGCTTTCATTGGAACGATGATGTTACCATTTGAATCACAACTCATTCCAAACTTTCAAACATTACGTTGGTTGGGTATTTTGAACAATTATGCCGCCTTAGCAATTCCTTTCTTTGCTTCAGCGTTTGGTACGTTTTTATTACGTCAAACTTTCATGCAAGTGCCATTGGCGCTTAGAGAATCAGCAGCAATTGAAGGGGTTGGGCACTTTCGATTCTTATATCATGCAGTGATACCTTACGCTAAAACAAGTTTATTTACTTTAGCAGCTTATTCGTTCTTGACCACTTGGAATATGTATTTATGGCCCTTGATTACAAGTTATAGTGACAATGTTCGCACGGCCCAAATTGGGTTACGACAGTTACAAGCCACAGAAGCTGTTAATTCTTGGGGACTAATTATGGCAAGTGCTATTTTGATTATGGTGCCTAGTCTCGTAGTTTTACTGCTCTCGCAGAGAGCGTTCAAATCTGGTTTGCTTGATGGGGCGGTAAAGTAGTTATGAAGAAAAAGTATGTTATGAGTTTAATAGCTATTGTGTTGATGATTAGTATCGTGCTGCTTGGCATGAGCCGATTGTCAAGACCAGTTAGTGCAAATCAACGCACGACAATTGTTTTTTGGCATTCGATGGGTGGTAAACCAGCCGATGCGCTTAAAAAATTAGTTGCGACATATAACGCATCACAAACAAAGTACACAGTCGTGCCACAATATCAGGGTGCCTATACTGAATCACTGCCAAAATATATTAACGTCGCTAATTCATCCGCAACACCAGCAATTGTACAAGCACAAGAAATTGCAACCAGCACGATGTTGTCAACTAAAAGTACAGAACCAGTCAGTCGCTTACTAGATTCTCAAGTCATTAATCAAATTGAGGATAATATTGCGCGCTACTACACTGTTGATAATCAATTGCAATCATTACCATTTAATTCATCCACACCGGTTTTGTATTATAATAAGAGTCTAGTCGAAAAATTAGGATTAAAACCTTTGCCTGAAGATCCTAGTTATCAGGATATTTTAAATTTGGCGCAAGCGATAACGGAAAAAACAAATCATCAAACTAAGGGCATGACGATTGAAGCTTATGGGTGGCTTTTCGAAGAATTAACAGCAAACCAGAATCAGTTGCTAGCGAACCATGATAATGGCCGTGAATCTGGTCAATATGCAACAAAAATTAATATTAATACCCCAGCTGCTCGACGTCTGATGACCTTTATGAAACAAGCAATTCAAGATAAATCTTTTGTGAGTTATGGTTCTGGTGATATTGCCGAGGCTAATCAACAAACAGCATTCTTAGCTGGTAAGTTGGGGATGTTCATGCAATCATCAGCTTCTACCGGTGACTTACAAGCTAATGCAAAATTTAAGTTAGGGGTAACTTATGTCCCACATGCAGATGATATCGCACGTAATGGCCTAACATTGGGTGGCGCTTCCTTGTGGGTGAATAAGCATCAAACAACTGCTACTAAAGAAGGTGTGACTGATTTTCTAAAATTTATGTCATCAGCCCAATCACAGGCACAGTGGCAGCTGGCAACAGGTTATCTAGCGGTCAATAAGAACGCAAAAGCGTTACCACAAGTAACATCAGCGATTGCTAAAGACCCTAACTTGGGTGTTGCTACAAAACAGCTAGAAACCAGTAAAAAGAATTCAGTAACTGCTGGGCCACTTGTGCCAATATTACCCATTGAACGTACGAATGTTGAGACGGCAATGCAATCGATTGTCAATGGCGCTAATATTGAAAAAAGTTTACAGACTGCTGAAGATGCGACAAATAAAGCATTGGCATCCTATAATTCGGCAAATCACATGCAGAAATGAGAGAAAAATTTATGATAAAAATTGCACATCGTGGCGTCTCAGCGCAAGCGCCAGAAAATACGCGTGCAGCCTTTGAAAAAATGTTACCTTTGGATATTACTTGGTTAGAAACTGATATTGATATCACATCGGACGGTCAGCTGGTTCTTATTCATGATGCTAGCGTGAATCGAACATCGAATGGCAATGGCAAAGTCAATCGTAACACCTTACAAGGCCTCCAAAAACTCGATTTTGGCGAGTGGTTTAGCCCAGTTTACCAAGGACAACAGATTGTCACGTTAGATTGGTTAATTGACTTTGTTAATCTGCATCAACTCAATGTCAACTTTGAATTAAAAACGGACGTGCAAGGGGAACAACAGAACTTTTATTTAATGCGAATTCATAAAGCCTTTCTGCGATTAAATCCAAATTGTCGGATTATTGTTTCAAGCTTCAATGTGCCACTGTTAAAAAAATTTCACGCGCTAATGCCAAAAGTTGCCACGGGATTACTAGTAGATGGGCCAATTACTGATAGCCATCTTGAACAGGCACAAGCTGTTGATGCAGCCTATATTCATCCGGATGTCTCATTTTTAACGCAAGAACAGGCCAGAATACTAATGAACAAAGGTTTTAAATTAAATGTTTGGACAGTTAATGATCCAAAAACAATGGCAAGATTAAACGAATGGGGAATCAATGCTGCCTTTACAGATTTCCCCGCAGGCGTAACGGTTTAAACAACCGTTTTTTTGTGGTTAAATTATGATTTTTTGCATACATTTTTGTTGGCGACATGTGCTAAAATAGGTTTCAGAGAAAATGTCGGAGGGGACATCTTGGATAAATCTGTAGATAAGCGCATTGAAGCGCGTTATAAGAACGTTATTAGGCATTTAGATAGGACGTGGCATATTTTAGATGATACGCGTGTGCCACTGTTGAAAAACGTTTTATCATGGTTAGCACACCCCGACCGAGACTTAAAAATAATTCATGTGGCAGGGACCAATGGTAAGAGTTCAACTGTTGCGATGATGACGGCCATTTTTCAAGCTAATGGGTATACTTGTGGTCATTTTTCAAGTCCTTCAATTCTTTCTGAACGTGAGCAGATAGGAATTAATAATACGTTAATTACGCCAAAAGACTTTTTGCGTTATTACGATGAAGTTGTCAAATGTCTCAAGCAACACGGTTTGAATTTTGATCAATTAACTTATTTTGAATATTTTACGCTTATTTCATTATTGTATTTTAAGGCCGAACACGTTGATTTTGTTATGTTTGAGGCTGGATTGGGTGGCTTACGTGATGCGACTAATGCCATCGATGCGCCATTGATGGCAGTATTTACTAAAATCAGTTTAGATCATCAAAATATTATCGGTCGTAATTTAACGGAAATTGCCGAAGATGAATCCGCCATTATTAAAAAAGGCACAGTTGTCATTAATTACGCCGGACAGGATATGACGGTTAGTCGTGTTTTGAAGCAACGGACGGTAACAGTTGGTGCAACGTTGTTCGAACATACTCCTGATCAAATTATTATTGCCAATACCACCCCAGCTGGCATGGATTTAATTATTAACGGACAATCAGGTTATTTTTTGAGTATGTCAGGCGCATTTCAGGCACATAATTTTAGTATTGTGTTGCAAATTAAAGCAGCGCTAATGACCATGGGGTATGATTTTACACCTGAAAAATCACGTGATGGTTTGGCCAATGTTTCAATGTTGGGCCGTATGAACTATCATGCAGATTCAAATATTCTTTTTGATGCTGCACATAATGTTGATGGTATGAATGGTTTGGTTTCGGCGTTGAATGCTTGGCATTTAAAAATTAAGCCGACACTTATTCTAGGTGTTTTAAAAGACAAAGATTATCATGAAATGTTAGATATTATTGTGCCCGTGGTGCAACGTGTGATTACTGTGACACCGAATAACAAAACGCGCGCTTTGCATGCTGAAGAGCTAGCAGCCGAGATTATTGCTAGTTATCCCAATGTTGATGTTGAGATTGCTAGCGATGCGACAGCTGCCATTTCACTGGCTATGCGTGTTCGTGAATCGTCTCAAGCTTTAATTGTTGTTACCGGTTCGTTTTACACGCTGAGTGCACTACAAAAAGATAGTCGTATTTAATGTGTGAAGATAAATAATCTCCGTGAACTTTGGCCTAATCAGATGACAGCACCATCTAAAATATGATATGATGGAATTTACTTACATTATACAAGGAGATGTCGCATGACGCTTAGTACCCAACAAGATTCATTTTGGGATGAGATTGTAAAACAAACACAAGCCAAAAACACAACATCTGATAAACAACCATTTTTTAGTTTAGCACCAATGGAAGCTGTCACGGATACTATTTTCCGTCGAGTAGTAGCACAAGCTGGGCCACCAGATGTTTACTATACTGAATTTACGAATGCCAGTTCAATGGTGCATCCAAAAGCCAAGTTTTCAGTTCAAGGGCGACTTGCTGTTGCTGAAAATGAGGCACAACCGGTAGCCCAAATTTGGGGTTCACGGCCAGAAGATATCGCGGGTGCTGCAAAAATACTACCAACCATGGGATATCGTGCTGTTGATATTAATATGGGTTGCCCTGATGCAACCGTGATTAAAAATGGGGCTGGTTCAGATTTGATTCGTCATGATGATTTAGCTGAAAAAATTATTTCAGCTGCGAAGGCATCAGGGTTACCCGTTTCAGTTAAAACACGATTGGGTTTCTATCATGCCGAAGAATTTCGTGATTGGTTACCCATTATTTTACGTCAAAATGTGGCAGTCCTAACTGTCCATCTCCGTTCACGAAAAGAAATGTCCAAAGCACCAGCGCATGTTGAGTATATTGATGAGATACTGGCTATGCGGGATAAGTTGGCTCCAAAAACACTCATTCAAATTAATGGCGATATCAAAACACGGGCAGAGGGCCTAGCTTTGGCTAAGATACACCCAGGCATTGATGGGATTATGATTGGTCGTGGTATTTTTGAAAATCCTTATGCTTTTGAGAAAATTCCTAGGCAGCACACACTAGAAGAATCAATCGCTTTATTGAAGCGACAACTTGATTTGTTTGACGATGTCAACGCTAATGTAACACCTAAGCATTTTGAAGCCCTGAAACGGTATTTTAAAATATATCTTCGTGGATTTGCTCATGCGTCGTCACTACGTCAATTATTGATGGAGACGCATTCAACGACAGAAGTACGTCAGATTTTGACACGTGAATTAGCAAGAGTCTACGAAGCCGTTGCATCTGATCAACATATTTATCGTGACAACGCCGCAGCGATTGCTGACATGGCGATGGCAACAGCTGAGAAGCATCAAAGCGCAGCTGACCATAAAAACAATAGTTAATAATATCAAACTGGTTAAGCTTAGACTTAAGGCGAACGTATGTGGGGGAGCAGCGTTTACTTTTAGGATAAGCTTTTTTTATTTACAAAAAATCAAAGTAGGGATAGTAACAAATGACAATTTATCAGAATTTAATTATCTTGTTTATAGCGACCATTATTTTTGGTTGGGGCGCCCATCGTTTCGGTATGCCTATCGTAGTTGGCCAGTTGTTGGCTGGCATCATCATTGGACCCAGTGTCTTCAAACTTGTGTCAATTTCGTACGAATTGAATAGTATCGCAGAAATAGGTGTATTACTCTTGATGTTCATTGTTGGTATCGAAACAGATATCAAGCAACTGCTATCACACATTAAAACCTCATTAACTGTTGCACTTTTAGGGGCACTATTACCCCTAGGCACTTTTTTCTTGCTGGCACAAATATTTCATTACAATACGGTGCAATCAATATTTTGGGGTATCGTTTTTTCTGCGACGTCAGTCTCGATTACTGCCGAGGTCTTGAGTGAGTATAATCAACTAAAAACTAAATCTGGTGTGACCATTTTGGGTGCTGCTGTTGGCGATGACATATTGGCTGTGCTAATATTAACAGGATTTATGTCATCATTTGGTTTGAAAAATCAAGGCACAGTAGATGTACCTCAACAGTTAATGATAGCGATCTTATTTTTTATTTTATTTTGGTTATTTAGTCGCTACATTTTACCTAAAATTGTTCAATACTTGTGGCAAACAAAATTACCAGCGATTGCTGGATTAATTGGTGTATTACTTGCCATTACTTCGGGCTATTTTGCTGAAAAAGCCGGTGTTTCAGCGGTAGTTGGTGCTTTTTTTGCCGGCGTAGCGCTTGCTCGTGCTAATCAAGCAAAGCAAATCATGGCGCACACGATGACTATCGGGTATGGCTTCTTTATACCAATTTTCTTTGCCAGTATTGGTTTGAAAATGACGCTAACAGGCTTAGGTGATAAGTGGTTTCTTTTGATAATTATGACAATTGCGGCGATTGTAACGAAATGGGCTGGGTCAAGTTTAGGTGCTAAAATAACAGGTATGAGCACATATGAATCTCACATCATCGGACTAGGCATGGTTTCTCGTGGCGAAATGGCACTAATTATTGCTGATATTGGCTTAAGTACGCATCTTATTACAAATGGCGACTATTCTGAATTGGCAGTAGTTATTTTAGCAAGTACACTGTTTGCGCCAATAGCGTTACGCCGTAGCCTATTGAAGTCATCTAAATGACAGTTCTGTCTGACACAACTGTCATTTTTTTGTATAATAATATTATGAAACTAACAAGTAAAACAATTGAACAACTGTTGTCTTCTCACAATTTATTAGTGTCTCAACCAGTAACATATCATGAATTTTCATTTTTACATTATGATACACGCCAAGTTGAGCCGGAAACGTTATTTGTGGTAAAAGGGGCTTTTCGACCAGAGTATCTAGAAAATGCTCAAGGGATTACTGGTATCGTATCAGAGAGCCAATTACCAGTTGATTTGCCACAGTGGCAGGTTACTAATGTGCAGAAAGCCTTATCGCTTTTATCAATGGCTTTCTTTGATTATCCCCAAAAGAAACTGTGGATTGGAGCCTTCACTGGGACAAAGGGGAAAACGACTGCTGCTTACATGACTTATAATATCTTAAAAGCAGCAACAGACAACCATACTGCACTTTTTTCGACAGTCGATCGTATTACTGGACCAAAGGCCAGTGATCGCAAAAAATCTGATTTAACAACCCCCGAATCGTACGAATTGTTTAAGGATATGCGACGTGTTGTAGATAACGGTATGACACACTTGATAATGGAAGTGAGTTCACAAGCCTATTTGAAACAGCGTGTGTATGGCTTGCGATATCAAGTGGGTGCTTTTTTAAATATTTCGCCCGATCATATCGGACCAAATGAACATCCCAACTTTGAAGATTATTTAGCCCACAAATTGATGTTATTTGATCATTCAGACAAAGTAATTGTGAACGCTGAGAGTGATCACTTGTCTGAAATTATGACACATGCAAAAAAGGGTCATGATAAGATTTATACATATAGTAATGCAGAAAAGGGCGGAGAATATACGTTTACGTCCCAAAGTAGCGCAATTCATGAAAGTCAACTGACTGTACAAGCAAGTGATTTATCGGAAATGGCAGGAGCTTATCGTTTGAACTTGCCCGGTGATTTTAACGAATCCAATGCATTAGCCGCGTTAATTATGGCGGCATTAGCAGGTGCCAAATATGAGGCTATGGTTAAGGGGTTAGATACTGTGTTTATTCCAGGGCGGATGTTAAGCCTACCAATACCGAATCACGGTGTCGCATTTGTTGATTATGCGCATAATTATGCTTCAATGCATGCCTTATTAAAATTTGCCCAAAGTCAGTATCCTGATGGGAAAGTCATCGTTGTTGTCGGTTCACCAGGAAATAAAGGCGTGTCCCGACGAGCAGATTTTGGTCATGTCGTTTCTGAGCTCGCCGATGTCGTTTACCTGACTGCAGATGATCCGCAATTTGAATCACCCAAAACTATTGCTGATGAAATTACTGCACATATTAACAATCCAAAGTTGGATGTTCACTTTGAAATGGATCGAATAGCTGCAATTAATCAAGCCTTGTTAGCAGCCCGTGATAATGATATTGTCATTGTTGCTGGTAAAGGTGAAGACCCATACCAAAAAGTTAACGGTGTAGATGAACCTTATATTGGGGATTATGCCGTTGTTAAAAATTTTGTGGCAACGCATCAAGGGTCATTGACTATCAATTAATATTTAATCTGATAACACACTCGAAAAGGAATAATGGATGACTAAACAACCAGATATCACCAAACAACCATTCGTTGATGATAGGCTTGATACACCAGTAGACTATCAAAAGGGGTTAACACAACAACAAGTTGCTGACAGGCTACGTGCTGGACAATCTAACAAAGTAGGTAAAAATCAATCTAAAACCTATGCGGCAATTATTCGAGAAAATACACTGACCTTTTTTAACCTGATTTTTTTGGTATTAGCGTTGCTTTTAGCCTTTGTGCAATCCTATAAAAATCTTTCGTTTGTGCCAGTTGTTCTAATTAATATTTTAATCGGTGTTTTTCAAGAAGTACGTGCCAAAAAAGTTTTAGACAATCTTAATGTGCTAGATACAACAACGGTTTCGGCAGTGAGAGAAGGTCAAGAAGTTCAGTTAGAAGTAGACGAACTTGTGATTGACGATGTTGTGTTATTTCGGGCTGGCACTCAAATTATGGCTGATGCGGTTGTGTTAAATGGCGAAATTCAAGTGAATGAGGCCTTACTAACCGGTGAGTCTGATGAAATTACTAAACGTGTTGGAGACAAATTGTTATCCGGTAGTTTTGTGGTGTCGGGTCGTTGTTATGGTGAACTGGAAAAAGTAGGGGAAGCGTCATATATTTCGAAGCTGACAAGTCAAGCTAAAAAGATTAAAAATAGCGAACAATCAGAAATGGTGATATCAATCAATCGGTTCATTAAATGGGTTGGTATCATTATTGTCCCTGTTGGCTTAATTCTTTTTTATCAAAGTTACATATTGAATAATGTCTCACTTGAACAAAGTATTACCACTATGGTTGCCGCCTTAATTGGTATGATTCCAGAGGGCCTTTACTTATTGACGACAATTTCATTAGCTATGGGGGCTGCCCGTTTGGCTAAGCAAAAAGTATTATTACACAATATGAAGAGTATTGAGACACTAGCGCGTGTTGATGTACTTTGTGTCGATAAAACTGGGACAATCACTGAGAATAAAATGACAGTAGCCCATTTTGTACCTTTAGCAGGTCAGTCAAAATCGGAATCGGATTTGAGCCAGCTAGTATCCGATTTTGCTCAAACTATGGCAGCCGATAACGATACGATGGTGGCGATTAAAGAGAAGTTTAATCAGGCATCAGATCGTCAAGCTACCTCGTATACAACTTTCTCATCAGTTGAAAAATTTAGTAGTGTTACCTTTGGCGATGATACATTCGTACTGGGGGCACCAGAAGTTTTGCTTAAAGATCAGTATGATGAGTACAAGCAAGCCATTACACAATATTCTGAACAAGGTCTGCGTGTGTTAATATTTGGGCAACATAATGGGGTAATAAAAAACCGTCAATTGACCAGTGCTGTGACGCCTTTAGCCTTAATTGTTATTGCTAATCCTGTTAGAGAAAACGCGAAAGAAACTTTTCAATATTTTGCCAAGCAAGATGTGGCAATCAAAGTCATTTCTGGTGACAATCCGTTAACAGTGAGTTACACAGCAAAGCAAGCGGGTATTAGTGGTGCTGAGAATTATGTTGATGCTCGAACGCTAAACAGTTTAGAAAGTATGGACGATGCATTAAAAAAATTCACCGTTTTTGGTCGTGTCACGCCAGAACAAAAAGAGCAATTTGTTGATATTCTGAAAGATAACGGCAAGACAGTTGCCATGACAGGCGATGGTGTGAATGATATTTTGGCTATGAAAAAAGCAGATTGTAGTATTGCTATGGCTTCTGGTAATGATGCCACAGCTAAGGCCGCACAAGTAGTGTTATTGGAATCTGATTTTTCAAAGATGCCACAGGTTGTCTTAGAAGGTCGTCAAATAGTTAACAATATTGAACGCTCGGCGAGCTTGTTCTTGGTTAAAAACATTTTTTCATTATTGATGTCAGTCTTTGCTATACTGCTATCAGCTACTTATCCGCTGAATCCCTTACAAATAACATTGATTAGCTTGTTCACCATTGGCTTACCATCATTTTTGTTAACATTAGAAAAAAATAATGAAAAAATAAAAGGACACTTTATGACAAACGTCTTTAGTAAAGCTGCACCTGGTGGTATTACAGATATGGTGGTTGTGGGAATTTTAGTAATTTGCGGAACATTGTTTAAATTAAGTACAGCAGATGTTTCAACGGCTGCAACCTTATTATTAATTGTTGTTGGCTTCTTTGTTCTCTATAAAATTTCGACACCAATGAATGCCTTTCGTCAAAAAGTATTTTTTAGTTGTCTTGCAGGCATGATTATTGTCGGTTTCACGTTTAGTAAATTTTTCTCACTCACACGAATTGATTCCGTCTCATTGTTATTATTAGTGATTCTCTTCGTTGTTTCAAAATCTATTTTCCAATCCTTATCGCAGTTGATTGAAAGATTTGCTTTATATTCGCAACAATTTGATCGTGCCAAGCTGAGTCAACCACGCTACTTTGTCCAAACTGTAGCAAACTTTTTTAGAAAAGATAGCAATAAATAGCGATTTGACATTAAAAATCGAAGCGCAACAGGAAGCCTCGTCACGTTCTGTTGCTTTTTTATTTGGATGATTTGAAAAAAATTATTAGACTATTGCTCGATTTATATTTTTAATTGTGATATCATTAAGATATGATAAAAAACAGTGAAAACATTCACAAAAAATCAGGAAATATTCCGCTCAGAATTGATCCGGAACTTCACGAAGTTTTAGCTAAACACGCGAGTCAGGAAGGACGTTCGTTAAATAATTATTTAACGAAATTGTTAGAGGAGGGTGTCCGTCCAAAGTCGTTTGAAGACAGACAGTTTGTTGGTCATGTGATATCAGGGGACAATTTTGATTTAGATAATCGTTTGGTGAAAATTTCAGGAATTTATTATCGATATCTGATTGATAACGCTTCAGTTGTTAATAAGGACAAGTCGTATGCAGTTATTGAGGCAAACGGTAATATTTTAACCTTAAGAGAACTAAAATAATACAGTCAGATTGATTACAAAGGGAGAGTAATATGTTATTTTTTAGAATTGTGCCTCAAAACAATGCGGGGCTAGTCGAAACATTGGGAAAGTACAGTCGTCGTTGCGAAGCCGGCTTACATTTTTATGTACCTTTTTTCCAAACAATACGTAAAGTGAGTCTAGCTATGAGACCTTTGCGTTTACCCGATTATTCAGTTATCACGGCGGATAATGCGGATATTAAAGCTAGTGTGACACTCAACTATCATGTGACGGACGCTATCAAATACATGTACGAAAATACTGATTCTGTTGAATCGATGGCACAATTAGTTCGCGGACATCTTCGCGATATTATAGGGCGTATGGAATTAAATGAGGCATTAGGCTCAACAACTAAAATTAACGTTCAATTAGCCGATGCTATCGGCGATTTAACTAATACCTATGGTATTAATGTTGATCGTATAAATATTGATGAATTACGACCTTCCGTATCCATTCAAGAAGCGATGGATAAGCAGCTAACAGCTGATCGTGAACGAGTAGCAACAATTGCTAAAGCGGAAGGTGAGGCGCGTTCAATTGAATTGACTACTAAGGCTAAAAATGATGCGCTAATGGCCACTGCTAAGGCTGAAGCTGATGCCACTAAAACCCGTGCAGATGCTGAGCGTTATCGTATTGATACTGTGCAGTCGGGATTGGCCGGTGCAGATGATAAGTACTTCCAGAATCAGTCGATTAATGCTTTCACCACATTAGCGGAATCATCAGCTAATATGGTTGTTGTGGATGGTAAACAAATGGATAAGTTGGGTCAACTGCCCATCGTTGGCAAATTATTAGATAAGGGTTTTAAATCCTGAAATATTTGTTGAAACGCCAAAAATGTCCTCATTGGATGACGAATTGATATAATAGATAAATAAACCATTTCGGTTTATTTGGTACGGGGCAAACCGTTTAAAGTACCTCAATCGTTTTAACTGTGGACAAGATTGTCACCCTTTATGCTTGACTTCAAGTTTAACAACATCTAATTAAATATCATCACATCGTTAAGTGACTATTCGTCCCTTAACGATTTTTTTGATAGGCAATTATCTTGTTGATATGGTACAATGCGTTTTGAAACGTGAGACCGTTTCGTGTCTCAAATGCTACTAGTATAGGATAAAAAAATGTTTAAAAATAAAAATATTTTAATTGTTGTTTCCGGCAGTGTGGCAGCGTACAAATCGGCTACACTAGTTAGATTGTTAATCAAAATGGGTGCACATGTCAGAGTGTCTATGACACATGCCGCACAAGAGTTTATACCCAGCAAAACAATGGCCATTTTATCAGGATATGATGTTTTAACTGATTTGTTTGCTGGACAAGGGGCCGATGTTGTGCATATTGCGTGGGCCAAATGGGCTGAGGTGATATTTGTTGTACCGGCAACGGCAAATATTATTGGAAAACTGGCAAACGGTATTGCAGATGATGCACCGACAGCAACAGTTATGGCATCGGCAGCTGAAAAGATTGTCATACCAGCAATGAATGATGTGATGTATAATAATCCTGCTGTGCAACGTAATATTGAGCACTTATCCTCAGATGGTTGGCTATTAATTGAACCCAGTATTGGCTTTTTAGCCGAAGGTTATGAGGCCAAAGGCCGTTTGCCAGAACCAGACATGATTTTATCAGAAGCGGCCATTCGTTTGCAGGCAAAAAGCGGGTTACTGCATGGTAAAAAAGTCATTATTACAGCTGGTAGTACGCGTGAGGCATTGGATCCAGTACGTTATATCACCAATCGCTCAAGTGGTAAGATGGGCTTTGCGTTGGCTCAAGCTGCTGCTGAACAAGGGGCACATGTGACACTGATTACAACTGTGACTAAGCCAGCTATTTATGGTGTTAATCAAATTCTTGTTTCTTCAACGCAAGAAATGTTTGATGTCGCGATAGCCGCATTTGAGACAGCGGATATCTTTATTGGTGCAGCAGCCGTATCAGACTTTAGGCCTGAAAAAACAGATCATCATAAAATTAAAAAAACTGAGGATAGCGGACTGACACTAAAGTTAGTGCAAAATCCTGACATTTTAAAGACAATAGGCCAACATAAAACGCACAGTCAAATTGTTGTGGGTTTTGCTGCAGAAACGCAAAATGTTGAAGCTTACGGTGCCGATAAATTAGTTACAAAAAACGCTGACATGCTGATTGCAAATGATGTTAGTCGGTCAGATATCGGTTTTTCATCTGATGACAACAGTGTGACAATCTTGACCCGAGATAAGCAGCCTGAGTTTTTAGATAGAGCACCCAAAATAACCATTGCACGTCACATTATCTCTCGTATTGTAACATTGTGATTCGTGCGGTTTTGTGTTAAAATTGGTTGTTATACATTGATTACAGGAGGAAAAGTAGACGTGCTTAATGTGACTCGTGTTGGCTAACAACAGGGGCAGTTAAGCAATGTGTACACTGACAACAATGGCAGACGAAGAAGAAAATAAGGCATCAAAATATCACGTTGGGGATATTTTGCTAGCACCAGCGTATGGGAATTTAGAAAAACCATTTACTGGCCAAGTAGAAAAAGTATATGAAAATGCACTATTGGTTGAAATAACGGAAAACGATTTAGGCGACCAACCGGCAGTCAATGAAATGAACCACCGTGCTGTAGTTCGTATGGACGAAATTGAAGTAATTAAGCATGCACCAGTACCGGAGCGTGCGGAAGCGGATGAAGAAGAGTAAAGATGTTTCAAAAAATCATGTTTAGCGAGCCTGAGTTGGTGAAAGTCAGGCCATGATTGAGGCGGCGCGTACTCAGAATCCAAAGTATAAATATCGAGTGGCGTAAGCTATTAGAGTGGTACCGCGGGTTTATCTCGTCTCTTGTTAATTGTTAACGAGGGGCGATTTTTATATGAATCAATTTAAAATAAGGTATAATAGGAACTAATTAAAAAAGGAATATGACCACATGACTGATAATAAAAGCATTATTACATCATTATCACAAGTTTTACCAGACATCCCAGTAGCGGAAATTGCAGCAAAATTAGAATCACCAAAATCATCCGATTTGGGTGACGTTGCTTTTCCAACATTTACATTGGCTAAATTGTTACGTCAAGCACCACAGCAGATTGCTAGCGACATAGTAAACCGTATTGACCAAAGTGACTTCGAAAAAGTTGTGGCAACAGGACCTTATGTGAATTTTTTCTTAGACAAAAAAATGACGTCTCAAGCAACATTGAAAACAATTTTAACCCAAGGTGCTGCATTTGGTGATAACAATGATGGTGATGGCGCAAATGTCACAATTGATATGTCATCTCCTAATATTGCAAAACCAATGTCTATGGGACATTTACGATCAACTGTTATTGGTAATGCTTTGGCTAATATTACTGCTAAAAATGGTTATCATCCAATCAAAATCAATCATTTGGGTGATTGGGGAACGCAATTCGGTAAGCTAATTTACGCTTATAAAACTTGGGGTACTGAAGCTGAAGTCAAAGCAGATCCAATCGCAACGCTTTTGCGTTATTATGTTGAATTCCATGAAAAAGCAAAAATTGATGATAGCTTAAATGATGCTGGGCGTGCCTGGTTTAAAAAGTTAGAAGACGGTGACGAAGAAGCACATCAGCTGTGGACCTGGTTCCGTGCGGAGTCATTAAAAGAATTTACTGAAATCTATGATCGTCTTGAAATTAGTTTTGATTCGTTCAATGGCGAAGCTTTCTACAACGATAAAATGGATAAAGTCGTTGATATGCTCGCTGAAAAGTCATTACTAGTTGAATCACAGGGGGCACAGATTGTTGATTTATCTGATATTAACCCTAATTTGACACCAGCAATGATCAAGCGTACAGATGGTGCAACCCTATATATGACACGTGATCTGGCTGCTGCCGTTTACCGTAAGGAAACATATAATTTTGCTAAGTCACTCTACGTTGTTGGTGGTGAGCAACGTGAACATTTTGTTCAAATGAAGGCAGTATTATCACTGATGGGATTTGATTGGGCGGATGATGTTGAACACATTGCTTTTGGTTTAATTACGTTCAATGGTAAGAAAATGTCAACCCGTAAAGGAGATGTTGTCTTATTAAAAGATGTCTTAAACGATGCCCATGACCTAGCTCTGAAACAAATTCAAGAAAAAAATCCAGATCTAGCTGATAAAGCAACAGTGGCCGAACAAGTAGGTGCCGGCGCAGTTGTTTTCCATGACTTAATGAATGATCGTACTAATAACTTTGACTTTAATCTCGAAGAAGTTGTCCGCTTTGAGGGCGATACTGGCCCTTATGTTCAATATACAAATGCACGAGCTAAGTCAATTTTGCGCAAAGCCAATACAGCCGTGTCAGTAGATGAACTCAATCTTGATGACACAGCAACTTGGGACATTATAACAACGTTAAATCAATTCCCAACGATTGTACAACGTGCTTGGCAACAACGCGAAGCAAGTATTATTGCCAAGTATGCGTTGTCATTGTCACGCGCATTTAATAAATATTATGCAAATTCAAAAATTTTATTGCCAGATGACCAACTCAACGCGCGTTTGGCATTAGTAAAAGCGGTGACGATAATTTTATCAGAAAGTCTACGTCTACTTGGTGTAAAAGCACCTGAAGAAATGTAAGACGCATAAGCAGTTAAACATTATAAAACGTGGTGCTTGTGCAGTGAGGAAAAGATAAATGATTTCAAAGCAACAAAGGCAAGCATTGATACTTGATATTATCCAAAAGCAGTCCATCACAAGTCAAGAAGCGCTATTAACGGAATTGCAGCGTCATCATGTTATGACCACACAAACTACAGTGTCTCGTGATATACGTGCACTGGGTATTGTGCGCATTAAAGATGTGAATGGCGAATTAAGGTATCAACAATTACAAGATCAAACGACTATACCTGATTTGGCCGTTACTGCGAGTGCAGTGGATGAAGCTATAAAGGAATACGCTGTTTTTATACAACAAGTACAGTTTATGACCATTATTAAAACAACCGATTCAACTGGTAATGCATTAGCAGGAGTGATTGATGATGCTGATTTACCAGAAGTAATTGCGACGTTAGCTGGATTTGATACAATATATGTTACAACACCAGATGACAAAAGTGCAGCTGCTTTAACGGCACGTTGGTCAGCATTGATAGGATAATCTATGAATTGGTTAAAAAATAGTGTCACAAAACTAAAGGAAAAAATCCGGCCGATTGCTAAGCGCTGGCAGTTTTGGCGCTTACTAATAGTATTATGCTTAAGTTTGTTTTTGGTGATGAGTGTCTATTTTGTGGTCTTAGCAAAAACTGCTCATGTCAAAAATTTACAAGCTACTTTAGCACAAACAACTACGGTTTATGATGATTCTGGGGCAAAAGCTGGAGAGTTGTATTCTCAAAAAGGCACGTACGTGAGCTATGATAAAATTTCTCAGAATATGCGTGATGCTGTTATTTCCAGTGAAGATCGTAATTTCTATCATGAATACGGTTTCTCAATTAAAGGCATTGTGCGTGCAGCGCTACTTAACTTAAAAAACAAAGTGATGGGTTCCTCTGCTATTGCTGGTGGTGGTTCAACGTTAACACAGCAGTTGGTTAAGAATGCCTATTTAACACAAGAGCAAACCATTACACGTAAGGCGAAAGAAATCTTTTTGTCGATGCAGGTTGAGCAAGATTATACTAAGAATCAAATCTTAACTATGTATTTGAATAATGCATGGTTTGGACATGGTGTTTGGGGTGTTGAAGATGCAGCGCAAAAGTATTTTGGCGTACATGCCAGTGAATTAACAACTTCGCAAGCTGCGACTTTGACAGCGATGTTGCCTAGTCCAGCGCTATATAATCCTATTGATCATCCGCAAGCATCGATTAATAGACGAAACGTTGTGTTAGGCACAATGCTTGAAAACAAGAAGTTGACGTCGGCGCAACTCAAATCAGCCCAAGCGGCGCCGATGAACCTAAATGACACGTATGATAATACCAATAACTATAAATATCCTTGGTTCTTTGATGCTGTAATTAATGAAGCAATCAAGACTTACGGTTTAACTGAAGGTGATGTAATGAATCGTGGTTATAAGATTTACACAACCTTAAATCAGCAAGATCAAGCTAACCTTCAGGCCGATTTCAATAATCCAGGGATGTTTAACTACAATACAGATGCGCAAGCAGCCAGTGTGGTGCTTAATGCTAAAAATGGTGGTGTTCGTGCAATTGTCGGAGCACGCGAAAAGAATCACACTTTCCGAGGCTTTAACTATGCGACACAGTCAAAGCTGCAACCTGGCTCGGCAATTAAACCGATTGCCGTTTATGCACCGGCGTTAGAACGTGGTTACAGCATTGATGAATTATTACCAAATACGACGCGGACTTTTGGTACAAGCAACAAAGAAATTCATAACGCATTGAATGTGCAAACTGAGGATGTCCCAATGTATTCAGCCCTGGAGCATTCTTACAATGTACCAGCTGTCTATTTACTCAATAAAATGGGTGTTAATGCTGGTTTCACCAGCACACGAAAATTCGGTTTGCCGCTCTCAGACAAAGATAAAAGTTTAGCTTTAGCTTTAGGTGGTTTAACAGACGGCGTGTCACCTATGCAGATGGCTCAGGCTTATACGGCTTTTGCCAATGATGGTGTTATGAGTCAGACGCATTTAATTACTAAGATTGTTGATGCAACAGGCAAAGTCATTGTGGCACAACCAAAAGCAACACAGACACGTGTCATAAGTTCACGTGTAGCAGATAATATGACACGGATGATGCTGGGCACTTATACTAATGGAACTGGTTTAGGGGCTGCCCCGGCCGGCTTTACTATTGCTGGAAAGACAGGAACAACGGAAAATCCTAACGATACTGAGAATGCGCAGTCATCTAAAGATTCATGGGCTATGGCTTACACAAAAGATGTTGTGCAGGCAACTTGGATGGGATTAGACGATAATAGCAAGAACAATAGTCTACCTTTGGGTCTAACGGCGACAATGGGCCCATTGGTGAAAACCTCTCTAGAACAAATTCTACCAAATACACCAGGTACTAATTTTAGCGTCACAAATCCTAATCAGCCTGTTAAAAATAAACAATCTGGTAATAGCATGGATTGGTCAAATATTGTTTCTGACTTTTCAAATGGGGTGGATAAAGCAGTTGACGGTGCGAATAAAACATGGCACACTATTAAAGGACTATTTGGTGGTAATTAGTTGTTGGTTACTGCATAATAAGAAAGATAAAGAGGGAAAAACATGACAGTTAATATTTACGATAATGCTAATGAAATGGCATCAGTTTTAAAAGAAACAGAACAATACACAGCTTGGCAAAATGCCTTTAATGCAATTCAAGCAGATGAAGAGGCCAAGCAATTATTTACTAAATTTCAGAGTGTTCAAGTGGCTGTTCAACAAATGATGCAGTCACAGCAGCAACCATCCGCTGATCAAGAAAAAGAGTGGGATGCTATTGCAGCAGATGTTCAAAAAAATGAGCTTATCACTGCTTTGTTATCGACAGAACAAGCATTAAACACATTATTGACAGAAATTAACGATATTGTAACCAAGCCAGTTGCCGATGCGTATGCTAAGTTGCGTCAGAAGTAAGTAGACATAATGCCTTTAAAGTTTTTATGAAAGAAGAATGACTATGCAAAATGGTTTCTTACGCTTTATAAAAGAATGGGTTATTCCTATCGGTGTGACACTCGTTATGGTGTTGTTAGTGCGAACCTACTTATTTACACTTGTGCGTGTTAGTGGGCCGTCAATGATGCCTAATTTACAAGATAAAGAATTTGTTATATTGAGTAAAATTTCCAAATATAAGCGTGGCGATGTGATTGTCTTTGATGCCCGTCAAGAGGATCCAAGGTTTAACTCAAATGATAAAGACTATGTCAAACGCATTATTGGTGTACCCGGCGATACTGTATCATACAAGAATTCTAACTTGTATGTTAACGGTAAAGTTGTCAATCAGAATTATATTGGCATTGATGAGCGTACCCAAGGGACAGAAATGTCGTTTGGCAGTGAGTGGTCACTAAAAACGTTATCAGCAACTGATTTGTGGCAGAAAAAAGATCAACATCATACAAAAGTGCCAGCAGGTGAATACTTTGTAATGGGAGATCACCGGTCTGTATCTAATGATGGGCGATACTTTGGCTTTGTAGATGCTAAACATGTCACGGGTAAAGTGATTGTGCCATTTTGGAATTCAGATAAAAATGCTAAAAAAAGCGTGAATGAGCAAGATAAGCACTTTTTTGCTAATTGAGTTTGCATAACTGCTTAAAAAATGATAATATATTGAAAACAGTAAAACCTTTAATTAAGTCCAGAGAGACTTACAAGGCTTTTAGATACTCGGGGCAAAGTCTATACTTTGGCCGTAATTTTCTAGAAACGCGTAAGTCGAAATGGCTTACGCGTTTTTTGTATAAAAAGGAGTATTATGCGACATTTTTTGAATATAAATGCAATAGAACTTGATGACGTGCTAGACTTAGTACATCGTGCATTAGCTATTAAAGCTGGTAGATCGGTAATACAGTCAAATTTAACGGTTACAAATCTATTTTTTGAAAATTCAACGCGCACGCATAGTAGTTTTCAAATGGCAGAAAATAGATTAGGCTATCAACAAATTGATATCGATCCGCAACAGAGTTCAATGTCTAAAGGTGAGAGTCTCACAGATACATTAAAAACGTTAAAAGCCATTGGGGTAGATGTTGCAGTCATTCGACATACAGTAAATAATTGGTATGATCAAGTGCTAACAGCGACAGGACATGAGATACCACACTTGATTAATGCCGGTGATGGGAGCGGCCAACATCCATCACAAAGTTTATTAGATTTAGTAACAATCTATGAACAGTTTAATCATTTTGCTGGTTTAAATATTCGCATTGTTGGGGACTTGGCCCATTCACGTGTGGCGAGGTCTAATGCAGAAATTTTGCATCATTTAGGGGCTAATATGACATTTTCAGGGCCAAAAGATTGGCAACCAAATGATTTTGGAAAATTTGGTCAATTTGTCGCTATTGATGATGATTGGGAAAACTTAGACGTTGTCATTTTCCTACGTGTGCAACATGAACGTATTACACAAACGGAAAATCAGAATTTTTCTACCAAGCAATATCATGAACAGTTCGGACTTAATCGGGCTCGTTACGAGCGACTAAAGGCAGCGGCAATTATTATGCATCCAGCCCCAGTTAATCGTGATGTAGAAATTGCTGATGAATTAGTCGAAGCACCAAAATCTCGAATCTTTGAACAGATGAATAATGGTGTTTATGCACGTATGGCAATACTAGAATATACAACGGAGGCTACACATGCAACGCATTAAGCAAGCAAAAATTTTAATTGATGGTGAACTTGTTACACGAGATGTTTTAATTGACGGGAAAACAATTACTCGGGTCGCTGAACATATTGAAAGTGACGTAGAGACGATTGATGCTAAAGGTGCTTTTTTATCGGCTGGACTGGTTGATGTACATGTTCACTTTCGCGAGCCTGGATTTGAATACAAAGAAACAATTGCCACTGGCTCAGCGGCAGCCGCTCGTGGTGGCTTTACAACAGTGATTGCAATGCCAAATTTAAATCCTGTACCTGATACACCGGCACGTTTAGCGAAACAAATTGCATTAAATCAAGGTAGTGCTGCTGTACACGTTGCACAATACGGTGCGGTTTCGAGTGATTTAACAGCAACGGCCATCTCAGATATTGTTGGTATGTCTCAAGCAGGTGCGGCTGCATTTAGTAATGATGGAAAAGGGGTACAAACGGCAGATACAATGTTACAGGCTATGCAGGCTGCTGCCAAGGTTAACAAACCATTAGTCGCTCATTTAGAAGATGATTCATTACTACATGGTGGTGTGATGAATGCGGGTGCGCAGGCCGAAAAAATTGGTTTGCCCGGAATTACAGGATTAGCTGAAAGTTCACAATTAGCTCGTGATTTGGTTTTGGCTAAAGCTACTGGGGTTCATTATCATGTTGCGCATATCTCGACAAAGGCATCGGTGGATTTGGTTCGCATTGCCAAGCAGCAAGGTGTCAAGGTCACAGCTGAAGTATCTCCGCATCACTTGTTATTAGCTGATACGGCAATTACATCTGATAATGCACTGTTCAAAATGAATCCGCCACTGCGCTCTCAAGAAGATAGACAAGCAGTTCTAGCTGGATTAATCGATGGTACGATTGACATGGTTGCCACAGATCATGCACCGCATGGCATGGTAGAAAAGGCGCAATCATTTAAACTAGCCCCATTCGGTATTACGGGTATTGAAACTAGTTTCCAACTGCTATATACCAAGCTTGTAAAGACTGGCATAATCACTTTAGCAACTTTAATAGAGCGCATGCTGATTGCACCGGTGAATGCCTTCAATTTAGAGGCGCCAGTAAGTGTAACTGTTGGTGCGACTGCCGACCTCGTATTGTTTGATTTAGCACATAAAGACACCATCTCAGCAGACGAATTTGTTTCTCTTGGTAAGAACACCCCATTCATTGGTTGGGAAGTCTATGGTAAAACACTGATGACTTGGGTAGATGGCAACCTTGTTTACCAAGCAAATTAATGAAATAGCATAAATAGGAGTAGCGGCATAAATGAAAACACGATACTTAGTACTTGAAAATGGCACGATATATACAGGTGAGGCATTTGGGGCTGATACTGAAGTTATGGCTGAAGTAGTTTTTAATACGGGAATGTCAGGATATCAGGAATCAATTACTGATTTGTCTTACCGCGGTGAAATGATAGTCTTTACCTATCCATTAATTGGTAATTACGGCGTGAATCGTGATGATTTTGAAAGCTTACGACCAGCTGCTTCAGCTATTGTTGTTCACGAAATTGCCCGTCGTCCAAGTAACTGGCGCCAAATGATGAGCTTATCAGAATGGGCTGAACGAACGGGGATGCCTGGCATTACAGGAGTAGATACACGCGCATTAACACGCGAATTACGTGATCATGGTGTTATGAGAGCTGCGCTTGTTGATGATGTCACTGACGATGTGCTAACGAATCTACGTCATTTTCAAACTGATAAAAATATGGTTGCTAATGCCACAACCAAAACGCAATATCAAAACCCCACTGATGGGGTATCCATTGCCTTAATCGATTTTGGTCTAAAAAATTCAATTTTGCGCTCGTTAGCAAAACGTGGTGCCAATGTCATGGTTTTCCCAGCGGATGTTGATGCAGAAACCGTTTTAGCTGCTAATCCAGATGGTATTTTACTATCTAATGGACCTGGAAATCCCGAGGATGCAGCTTATGCGCTCCCAACCATCAAAAGATTACAAGAAAAATTGCCACTTATGGGAATTTGCTTAGGTCATCAGCTTTTCGCATTAGCCAATGGGGCAAAAACTTATAAAATGAAATTTGGTCATCGTGGCTTTAACCATGCTGTGCGACACTTAACTCATGAACGTTTAGATTTCACTTCACAAAATCATGGGTACGCTGTTGATCGTGACAGTTTAGCGCAGACAGAATTAATTGTGACTCACGAAGAAATTAATGATAATACAGTCGAAGGTTTGTCATTGAAGAACCACCATGCTTTTTCAGTACAATTTCATCCAGATGCTGCACCGGGTCCACATGATGCAGAGTATATATTTGACGATTTCTTGACAATGATTGCCGAAACACAAAAGGAGACAACACGACATGCCTAAGCGTAAAGACATTCAAAAAGTATTAGTCATTGGTTCTGGACCAATTGTTATCGGGCAGGCTGCTGAATTTGATTATTCAGGAACGCAAGCAGCGCTCAGTTTGAAAGAAGAAGGCTACTATGTTATTTTAGTCAATTCTAATCCTGCTACCATTATGACAGATGCCGAAATTGCTGATAAAGTTTACATTGAGCCGCTTTCTATAGACTTTATTGAACGTATCTTAAGAAAAGAACGACCAGACGCAATTTTGCCAACATTAGGTGGACAAACTGGCCTGAATATGGCGAAAGATTTGTCTGAAGCTGGTATTTTGGATGAGCTACGTATTGAGTTATTAGGGACAAAGTTATCCGCTATTGAGGAAGCTGAAGATCGCGAAGAATTTAAAGCTTTGATGGAACGTTTAAATGAGCCCATACCGGAATCTGTTATTGCCACAACTGTTGAAGAAGCCGTAGACTTCGCAGATACTCATGGCTATCCAGTCATCGTGCGTCCAGCTTATACACTTGGCGGTACGGGTGGTGGTATCGCCGCCACACATCAAGAATTAGTTGATATCTCAGCCAATGGCTTAGAATTGTCTCCAGTAACGCAAGTCTTGATTGAACGTTCTATAGCAGGTTATAAAGAAATTGAATTTGAGGTCATGCGAGACGTACATGATAATGCATTGGTCGTGGCTTCGATGGAGAATTTTGACCCAGTCGGCGTTCACACAGGTGATTCAATCGTCACGGCGCCAGTTCAAACGTTATCTGATCGCGAAGTACAAATGATGCGTGATGCGGCGCTTAAAATTATTCGTGCCTTGAAAATTGAAGGTGGTGTGAATATTCAAATGGCTTTGGATCCTCAGTCCTATAAATATTATATTATTGAGGTGAATCCACGTGTCTCACGTTCGTCAGCACTGGCCTCTAAAGCAACAGGTTATCCAATTGCGAAAATGGCAGCGAAAATTGCAGTGGGCCTGACGCTTGATGAAATTATTAATCCAGTAACCGGCACAACAAAAGCAGAGTTTGAACCGGCATTAGATTATGTTGTGTTCAAAATTCCACGCTGGCCATTTGACAAGTTTGCTACCGCAGATAGGCGACTTGGGACACAAATGAAAGCAACTGGTGAAGTCATGGCGATTGGGCGTAACATGGAAGAAGCTATGTTGAAAGCTGTTCGTTCACTTGAAATTGGCGTGACCGGTTTGAACGACTTAACTTTTGATGAGTTGTCAGACGAAGCGCTATTATCGGCTTTGATGCCAGCTCGTGATGACCGTTTGTTTATGATTGCGGATCTATTGCGGCGGGGCGTTAGTATTGAAACGATTCATGCTAAGACGCAAATTGATGAATTTTTCTTAGATAAAGTATCTCACGTTGTTGAAATTGAACGCGATTTATCAACCCATGTGGGAGATATCGATTACCTACTTTATGCAAAGAAAAATGGTTTTGCTGATGCGACAATTGCTGGACTTTGGGGTCAAACGGCTGCTGAGGTTCGCAAACAACGTCATGATGCTAATATTCTGCCAGTTTATAAGATGGTCGACACGGTTGCTGCAGAATTTGAGTCCCAAACACCTTATTTTTATGCAACTTACGAACGTGAGAATGAATCTGTACGTTCAAAGAAACCATCTGTCATTGTTTTAGGTTCCGGACCAATTCGTATTGGTCAAGGTGTCGAATTTGATTATGCCACGGTTCATGCGGTGAAAGCCATTCAACGCGCTGGTTATGAAGCCATTATCATGAATTCTAACCCTGAGACTGTATCAACCGATTTTTCAATCTCAGACAAGCTTTATTTTGAACCACTGACATTAGAAGATGTTTTAAATGTTATTGACTTGGAACAACCACTTGGTGTTGTTGTCCAATTCGGTGGACAAACTGCCATTAATTTGGCGCAACCGCTTGAAGAAAATGGCGTAAACATACTTGGAACAACAGTTGATGATTTGAACCGTGCCGAGGATCGCGAGGCCTTTGACCAAGTTATCAAGACGCTTGCGTTGCCACAACCGGTTGGTAAGACGGCGACAACAGTCGATGGTGCACTGAACGCTGCACAGGCTATTGGTTATCCAGTTTTGATTCGACCATCTTATGTTTTAGGTGGCCGTGCTATGGAAATCGTGTCATCTGATGATGAGTTACAAGACTATATGCAGCGTGCTGTGAAGGTTTCCAATGACCATCCTGTATTGATTGATTCTTATCTGGTTGGACAGGAAGCGGAAGTTGATGTGTTGTCCGACGGTGAGACAGCTGTTATTCCAGGAATCATGGAACATATTGAGCGTGCTGGTGTACATTCCGGCGATTCAATGTCAGTTTATCCGCCACAGTATTTATCTCAAAAAGTACAAGATGAAATGACAGCAGCAGCGATTAATCTGGCAAAAGCCATGAACACAATTGGTTTGATGAATGTGCAATTTGTTATTCATGATAATACCGCGTATGTTATTGAAGTCAATCCACGTGCCTCACGTACAGTCCCATTCATTTCAAAAGTGACGCATCTGCCATTAGCACAATTGGCAACACGAGTGATGTTAGGGGAGAAATTAGTAGATATGGGCTTTGAAACAGGTTTGATACCTGCTGACGACATGGTCCACGTAAAAGCACCAATTTTCTCATTTACAAAGTTACCTGATGTAGATTCGTTGCTTGGCCCAGAAATGAAGTCTACAGGTGAAGTCATGGGATCTGATACGACTTTACCTAAAGCCTTATACAAAGCATTCGTTGCCTCTAATATTAAAGTGCCACAATATGGCAATGTCTTGTTCACCGTTGCCGATGCTGATAAGGCTGAAGCAATTAATTTAGCTAAGCGCTTCAATAATCTTGGTTTCGCTTTATTTGCGACATCTGGGACAGGGGCGCACTTTGCTGAACAAAATTTACCGGTAGACATTTTAGACAAAATTGCGGAATCTGATAACAACTCTGTTGCGGCGTTACGTTCACAACGATTACAGGTGGTGATTAACACAACACAAGCCGATGATCGTGCTGAATCCGATGGTCGCTTGATTCGTAATGCAGCCATTGAAAATGCTGTGCCATTATTTACTGCATTAGACACAGTTAGTGCCTTTTTGGATGTACTGGAAAGTCGTAGTTTCACAGTCAACGAGATGAAATAAGCTTGTGATGATCTATTGTGTGAAGTTTGAAAACAAATGAGGAGAGTTAGTGATGATGTCAGAACGCTTAGCTGTAAAATTACCTGGTTTAGACCTGAAAAATCCTATTATGAATTCATCAGGTGCAGTGTTCTTTGGGCTTGAAGATAAAGGTTATGCTATTGAAGAAACTGGTGCATTGGTGACAAAAACGGTGACCATGTCAGCCAGAGCAGGTAATCCACAACCTTGGATTATCAATACACCAAGCGGTATTTTAAATTCGGTTGGTCTCGCAAATCCTGGTATTGAGGCAGTTGTTGCTGATATTTTGCCAGCTATTCATGAGAAATACAAAACCTTACCCGTGTTAGCTTCTGTAGCAGGTGAAACAGTCGGGGAATATGTAGCTTTAACAGAACGCTTAACGGCGACAAAACAAGTCACAGCTATTGAGGCAAATTTATCTTGTCCAAACGTTGACCGTGGTGGTATGGCTTTTGGTGTGACGGCGGAATCAGCTGCGGAAGTTATTCATGCTATGCGCGCTGCAACAACTTTACCCATTTATGCTAAGATGTCACCAAATGTAACTGATATTAAGCCTATTGTTAAAGCAGTTGAAGCGGCTGGTGCTGACGGTATCGTATTAATCAATACGGTTGTCGGTATGAGCTTAGATTTAAATACCAGACAAGCACGACTGGCACGCGGTACTGGTGGCATGTCGGGAACATCAGTCCATCCGATTGCAGTCCGTTTTGTTTACGAGACAGCTCAAACAGTTAGTATTCCAGTAATTGGAGTTGGTGGTGTGAGTACCGTCGATGATGCGCTAGAGTTAATGATGGCTGGTGCTAGTGCTGTGCAAATTGGTACAGCTTTAGCAGGTAATCAGCAAGTAATGGCAGACATTGTTCGTGAGTTGCCAAGTGCTTTAGATAAGTATGGTTTTTCTAATGTTGAAGAAGTCACCAAAACTTTCAAAAAGTAGTCATTTTATCATATAACTCGCCGTAGCGAAAGGAATAAATATGCAGCAAGAACCAGTATTTATTGCGTTAGACTTTCCAGATGCCTTTGCTGTCAGAAAATTTTTGAAACAATTTGACAGTTTGACTGATAAGCCAGCTTTAAAAGTCGGTATGGAACTTTTCTATGCAGAAGGGCCAACATTTGTTAATGAGTTACGTCAGCAAGGGTACACAATCTTTTTGGACCTAAAGCTTTATGATATACCACATACGGTCGGTCGAGCGGTTGCAAGTATTTCAAAATTAGATATTCAATATTTAACGATTCATGCTTCAGGTGGTGCACGTATGATGGCGGCGGCAGTAGCTAATAAGCCTGATAGCATGAAGTTGCTGGCCGTGACCCAATTGACTTCTTTTTCGGAGTCGGAAATGCAAGCAACACAGTTGACACAGGCAAGTTTAGTTGATACAGTGACCCATTTAGCTGCTATGGCTTTTCAGGTGGGTGTTGACGGTACGATTAGTTCACCTGAAGAGGCCAAAGCTATTCAGGCAGTAACGAGTCAGTCATTTGTACGAATTACACCAGGTATTCGTCTGCTAGGCGATGATAATGGTGATCAAAGACGTGTTACAACACCACAAAAAGCGCGTCATCATGGCGCGACTGGCTTAGTTGTGGGTCGATCAATTACGCAAGCGGTATCACCACTAGAAGCCTACCAACGTGTTTTACAAGAATGGTGTAAGGACTAAGAATATGACAAACTATGCAGAACAAGTAGCCAATGATTTATTAGCCATTGAGGCCGTAAAATTTTCACCAGAATCACCATTTACTTGGGCCTCTGGCATTAAAAGCCCAATATATACGGACAACCGTATGACGATTGGTTTTCCAGCGGTACGCCAAAATATTTTCAAAGGTTTAGCTGAATTAATTCAATCATACTATCCTGATGCTGACATTATTGGTGGTGTTGCAACGGCCGGTATTCCTCATGCGGCTTGGGTTGCTGAAGGGTTAAATAAACCGATGATTTATGTCCGTTCCAAGCCAAAAGATCATGGTGCTGGTAGACAGACAGAAGGAGCTGAAGTAAAGGGTAAAAATGTTGTCTTGATTGATGATTTGATTTCGACGGGTGGGTCAGTTTTGAGTGCAGTTAAAGCTGTTCGCCAAGAAGGCGCCAACGTTCTTGGCGTTGTGTCGATTTTCTCTTATGAATTGCCAGCCGGCATCGCTAATTTTTCGGCGGAAAACTTAACTTTTCAGTCATTAACAACCTATTCGCAATTAGTTCATGCAGCCATTGCTCGTGGTGACTTAAATCAATCACAGTTAGCAACTTTAACTGATTGGCAAAAAAGTCCTGAAACTTGGGCATAATAAAAAAGTTGACATGGCTTTAAAGCCATGTCAGCTTTTTTATTTGTTATTAGTAAATAGCATCTCGGTATAAGCCAATAACTTTACCTAATATAGCAACTTGTTTAAGGATGATTGGCGCCATCGCATCGTTTTCTGGTTGTAAACGGAAATGATCTGCTTCGCGGAAAAAACGCTTGACTGTGGCTTCGTCATCGTCATTCATGGCAACAACAACATCACCGTTATCAGCATTATCTTGTTTTCTGACAATGACCTTGTCACCATCTAGGATACCAATGTTAATCATTGAATTACCACGAACATTCAACATAAACATATCGCCATCAAATTGCATCAAATTATCAGGAATTGGGAAAAATTCAGTAGCTTCTTCTTCTACTGCTAATATCGGTGCGCCAGCAGTTACCTGACCAAGAACTGGAATTCGACCCGGTGTTGTTGATACACCAAGTGCCTCTAATCCAGAATCAGTCACTTCAATTGCTCGAGCGCGCGGCTTTGAAGCATCCTTTAACAGATACCCCTTTTTGACCAATCTTTCAATGTGACCGTGAATGGTTGAGGATGAAGAAAGCCCCACAGCTTCACCAACTTCACGCACGGTTGGGGGATAACCATTATTTAGCTGAGCTTCGTGAATAAATCTTAAAACTTGAATTTGTTTGCTTTCCTGAATTGCCATGATGGGTTTAATCCTTACTAAACGTAGTTTAATGTAATTTCATTATAACTAAAATAAAATAATTAATCAAACGTTTGTTCGTTTTTTCGAAAAATTCGGCACAATATTGTCAGAAATTGTGCGCTATCTTTGTAAAGAACGACTTTATCAATCGCAACTTTATGCTATAATAACTCATAGACATTTTATTAAGGGGTTGTTGAACCATGAATTTAGGATTTGGAATCTTAATCTTTGTTTTAGGGCTAGTTATTGGACTTGTCATTGGTTTCTTTGTTGCGCGTAACTCAATGAAGAGTTATTTGGCAAAGAATCCACCAATTTCAGAGGAAATGATGAAGTCGATGATGATGTCAATGGGTCAAAAGCCATCACAGAAAAAGCTCAACCAAATGATGGCACAAATGAAACAACAAAGTGAACAGTCACAAAAAAAATAAGCCATTTGGCTTATTTTTTTTCACGTTTAGGGTCGATATAACGCCAGTTAGGATTAACTTCAGCATCCAATTGATCGAAAGCGGCTTGAATCTTAACGGTATATTTGGTAATGTTTTCTTTGTTTAACTTATCTTTGCGGTCAATGACAATGGGTTCTCCAAAATTGATTGTCGTGTTATTACGCTTAAATAGTTGACCAAATGTTACAGGTCCTTGGTAAACGGCTGGCACAATGGCTTTGCCTGACATTTTAGCAATAACTAACGTGCCAGATTTTAAATCGTCACTATGCCGTGATCCTGACGGGAACATAATTAACGAGCGGTTACCTGATTTCAGTTCTCTAACAGGTGTTTTAATGACACTTGGACCAACATTATTGCGATCAACCGGAAAAGCGCCTGCGGATTTAATTAACCAAGCCAGTGGTTTGAATTTGAATAACTCGATTTTAGCCATGAAAATGAAAGACTTCGGATAGGCAGCAATCGCATACCATACCGGATCCCACCAAGTACGATGTGGGCCGACTAATATATAGTTATCATCGGTCGGGATGCGATCTTTATTCATATATTTAATGCGACCGGTTACCGCCCACACGATACCAACTGCAATAATACGCAGAAAATCATAAAATTTCATTATTTATTCACCTCATAAACTATCTACCCATTTTACACGATAAAGCGAGAAAAAAACAATGATTCAACCAATTCTTAAAGAAGGCGAACGAATTGATGGTTTGCCATCACAAAAAATAAATATTATTCAAAATCCAGATATGTTTTCTTATTCTTTGGATGCAGTATTGTTAGCCCATTTTGCTGATGTGAAAGGCAAAGGGACGGGCTTGACGGTTGACCTTGGTGCTGGGACAGGGGCTGTTGGCTTATTTTACGCCCCTAAAGTTACTGGCAAGTTGGCTCTAGTCGAAATACAGCCAGAACTAGCAGACATGGCGAAACGTAGTATTGCGATGAATGAGTTGACGCAACGGGTTTCAGTCATTGAATCTGATATGAAAGCTATATTTGAAGATATTCAGCCAGGCTCGGTGGAGACTGTGTTATCTAATCCGCCTTATTTTCCATTAAATGAGACAACTAAAACAAATCACGATAAGCATTACCAGTTGGCGCGGCATGAGCTGACAATTGATTTGCCAGGCCTAGCTCAAGTCGTGAATAAATTACTGAAAAATAACGGTAAATTTTACATGGTTCATAGACCAGATAGATTAGCAGATATTTTTGCTGCGTTTGCTAGCAGAAAATTGATGATTAAGCGTATCCAGTTTGTTTATGGTAAAGCAAACCGTGAAGCCAATATGGTTTTAATTGAAGCCATTAAATCAGGACGACCTGGTGGTGTGCGGATTATGCCGCCAATCATTGCTTATACATCGGAAAATAACTATACCAAAGCAGTATCTGATATTCTATATGGTACGTCATGGTCATGATGGCACACTACTATTTTTACGTGCTGTATACGGCAGATGGTTATTTTTACGGTGGTTTCACGAATAATCTTGCAAAACGTTTGGCGACTCATGAAGCGGGTAAGGGGGCTAAATTTACTCGGGTTAAATCACGTCACCCCCTTCAAATGATCCACTCAGAATCTTTTGATACGAAACACGAAGCACTCCACGCTGAAGCAATGTTTAAGCAACTAACGCGGCAACAAAAAGAGGCTTATTTGGTTTTAAAGGGTGTTTCAGAAGATATATGGCATTAAGTACTTGCATTTAGGGTAGCTATTACGTATAATTATTTATGTTGTGAATAGCGACAAATACACACGGCAAACGAGTTCATGTAGGTGCAGCAATGTCATTATGAATGTCGAATTTGTCGGCGGAAAAAACCTAGGAGGCCATATCATGGCAGTTATTTCAATGAAAGAACTCCTCGAAGCAGGAGTACACTTCGGTCACCAAACACGTCGTTGGGACCCAAAGATGGATGAGTATATCTTTACAGAACGTAATGGTATTCACATCATCGATTTGCAAAAGACAGTTAAGTTAGTTGATGAAGCATATAACTTTATGCGTAATGCATCAACTGATGGTGCTAACTTCTTGTTTGTTGGTACAAAGAAGCAAGCTTCAGATGCAATTGCTGAAGAAGCTGCACGTGCTGGTCAATACTTCATCAACCACCGTTGGTTGGGTGGTACTTTGACTAACTGGAACACAATCAAGACACGTATCCAACGTTTGAAGGATTTGGAAGCAATGGCCGAAGATGGCACATTCGAACAATTACCTAAAAAAGAAGTTGTCTTGTTGAACAAGCAACGCGAAAAGTTGAACAAGTTCTTGGGTGGTATCAAGGATATGCCTGGTTTGCCAGATGTATTGTTTGTTGTTGATCCTAAGAAAGAAGAGATTGCCGTTAAGGAAGCCAACATGTTAAACATTCCAGTTGTGGCTATGATTGACACTAACGCTAATCCTGAAGTTGTTGACGTTAAGATTCCTGCTAACGATGATGCTATCCGTGCCGTTCGCTTGATTACTGCTAAGATGGCTGATGCCATTATCGAAGGTCGTCAAGGTCAAGATTCAGCACCTGAAGACGCTTTTGTTGCTGGTGACGAAAACACAGAATCAATCGAAGAAATTGCTAACATCGTTGAAGAAGGCAATAACTAATAATTAAATGACATTTGCCGTTCCTGCGGACCTGTATGGGACGCACACGGCATTTTTTATTTCTTCGAAACCAAATAAAACCATGATATAATAATCATATAAATATTTTAGAGGAGCATTACAATGGCAATTACTGCTGCACAAGTAAAAGAATTACGCGATAAGACATCTGTTGGTATGATGGATGCCAAGAAAGCTTTGGTTGAAGCTGATGGTGATTTGGAAAAGGCAATCGACCTACTCCGCGAAAAGGGTATGGCAAAAGCTGCCAAGAAGGGTGACCGTGTTGCAGCTGAAGGTATGACTTTTGTTGCTGTCAAGGGCAACAAAGCAGCAATTATTGAATTAAACTCAGAAACAGACTTCGTTGCTGGAAACGCTGAATTTAATGATTTGTTAAAGGCGGTTGCTAATACAGTCGTTGAAATGTCACCTGCTGATGTTGAAGCTGCTTTAGCATTAGAAGTTGAAGCTGGCCAAACATTGAATGATAAAATCATTGGTACATCACAAATTACTGGTGAAAAGATCACATTGCGTCGTTTTGCTGTTGTTGAAAAGACTGATTCAGAAAACTTTGGTGCATACTCTCACTTAGCTGGTTCAATTTCAGCGTTAGTTGTTGTTGATGGTGCTTCCGAAGAAGCAGCTAAGGACATTGCTATGCATATTGCTGCTATTGCACCACAATATGTTTCTGATGCTGAAGTGCCTGCTGACGTTATTGAACGCGAAAAAGCAGTGCAATTGGCTTCAGAAGACCTTGCCGGTAAGCCAGATAACATTAAAGAAAAGATGGTTGAAGGACGCATCAAAAAGTTCTTGGCCGAAATCACATTGTTAGACCAAGCATTTGTTAAAAATAGCGATCAGACTGTTGCTGAGTTTATTGCATCACAAAATGGTTCTGTGAAGTCATTTGTACGTTACCAAGTAGGTGAAGGTATCGAAAAGAAAGTAACTGATTTAGCTGAAGAAGTTGCTAAGCAATTAGGTTAATTTTGTTAAAAAGTGCGTTATTTTATGATGACGCACTTTTTTTGCGGAATATTTTGGTATAATTGATGAGATGGAAAATGAGGTGAATCATGACGGATATTAAATACAAACGTGTTTTGATGAAACTTTCAGGCGAGGCTTTGGCTGGTGATAAGGGTCAGGGTATTGATTTGGATACAGTTTCTGAAATTGCGCAAGATTTGAAAGAAGTACACGAATTAGGGACACAAATTGCAATTGTCGTCGGTGGTGGTAATTTATGGCGTGGTGAACCAGCTGCAAAAGTTGGCATGGAACGTTCACGTGCTGATTATACAGGTATGCTTGGGACAACAATGAACGCTTTAGTTTTGCAAGATGCCTTAGAACGTGCTGGTGTTGACACACGTGTTCAAACAGCGATTACAATGCAACAAATTGCTGAGCCTTATATTCGTGGCCGTGCGATTCGTCACTTGGAAAAGGGTCGTATTGTTATTTTTGCTGCAGGAACAGGATCACCCTACTTCTCAACAGACACGACAGCTGCTTTGCGTGCCAATGAAATCAATGCAGATGCTATCTTGATGGGTAAAAATGGCGTTGATGGCATCTATGATTCGGATCCAAATAAGAACAAGAATGCCGTGAAGTTCGAAGAATTAACACACTTAGATATTTTGAAAAAAGGCTTAAAAGTAATGGATGCGACTGCGAGTTCATTATCAATGGATAATAATATGCCATTGGTTGTCTTCAACTTAAACACACCAGGAAATTTGAAGCGGGCCGTACTAGGCGAAAATATTGGGACAACAGTTACAGGAGAAAAATAATGGCTTTTGATTTAACAGATGCAAAGTCACGTATGCAAGGCGCGCAAGATGCTCTGCAGCGTGAATTAACAAGTATTCGTACAGGACGTGCGAATCCACATATTTTAGACCGAATTGAAGTTGAATATTATGGTGCGATGACACCCTTGAATCAAGTAGCATCAATTTCAGTGCCTGAAGCACGTGTGTTATTAATCACACCCTTTGATAAGACGGCTCTAGAAGAAATTATTCGTGCAATTAATATGTCTGATTTAGGCTTAAATCCTTCTTCTGACGGCAATATTGTGCGTCTGATGATTCCACAAATGACGGAAGAGGGTCGTAAAGACCTTGCAAAGCAAGTTAAGGCCGAAGCAGAAAAAGCAAAGGTCTCTGTTCGTAATGTCCGTCGCGATGCAATGGATTCAGTCAAAAAAGATAAAGAAATGCCTGAAGATGATGTCCGTAAGGCGGAAAATGATATTCAAAAGTTAACAGATAATAATATTAAAGCAATTGATGATATCGTATCAGAAAAAGAAAAAGAACTGTTAACTATTTAAGTAAAAAGCCGTGTAGGCTTTTTTTACTACTATGCAAACCAAAATGGAAATATCCTGGCAAAGTCTTCTTTAATGTTGAAATGTGACAACAGATAGTAGACAAGCGCTTGACGTTTTTCTAGTGGCAGTGCATAATATAATTAATGAAGTTTGCAAACTAAGAAATCATGTGGCGATGATGGAGTGCGCGAACGATTCGAGTGTCTGCGTATACGCAGGAAATCAGGTGGAACCGCGCGTGAGCGTCCTGATGTCAGTATTTTGGCATTGGTACAGTTCAGGCGTTTTTTGTTGCTAAAAAGCATCTACTGTTACAATGTTAAACAGTCAATAGAAAGCAATAGGAAGAATAGTATGACGAGTCAAAAGCTATCATTACAAGATATTATTTTAACGCTACAGCAATATTGGGCTAACCAGGGTGCAAATTTGATGCAGGCTTATGATAATGAAGTCGGTGCGGGAACACAATCCCCCTATACATTTTTGCGCGCTAATGGGCCAGAACCATGGCATGCAGCTTATGTTCAGCCTTCACGTCGACCAGCTGACGGTCGTTATGGGGATAATCCCAATCGACTTTTTCAACACCATCAGTTTCAGGTTGTTATGAAGCCTAGCCCTGATAATATACAAGAATTATACTTGGGTTCTTTAGAGGCATTAGGTATTAAGCCGCTTGAACATGACATACGCTTTGTTGAAGATAATTGGGAAAATCCTTCAATGGGTGCGGCAGGCATTGGTTGGGAAGTATGGCTTGACGGTATGGAAGTGACGCAGTTTACCTATTTTCAACAAGTTGGTGGTATCGAAGTTGACTCGGTTACTGCTGAAGTAACATATGGTTTGGAAAGACTAGCTTCTTATATTCAAGATGTGCCAACTGTATATGATTTGGATTGGGGAAATGGTGTTTTATATGGTGATATTTTTAAAGAACCTGAATATGAACATTCAAAATATGCTTTTGAGGCTTCCGATCAAACAATGTTATTAAGACATTTTGATGATTTTGAAAAAGAAGCCACTCGCTTACTTGATCTTGGGCTTGTTCATCCAGCCTATGATTATATTTTAAAATCATCGCATACATTTAATTTGTTAGATGCTAGCGGCAGTGTTTCTGTTACTGAACGAGCTGGTTATTTGCATCGTATTCGGACAATGGCACGTCGTGTGTCTAAGGTGTTTATTGATGAGCGCGCCAAATTAGGATTCCCACTACTTAAAGATAATGATTTACGTGAAATCTATTTAGGTGAGCACGGCAAGTATACACTAACAGAGGAGAATTAATTTATGTCAACGTTTTTATTAGAAATTGGTTTAGAAGAAGTACCTGCACACCTTGTGACGAGTTCTGAATCACAACTCGTTGCTAGAACAAAAGAGTTTCTGGCAGCTCATCGACTGACTGTTGGTGATATTAAACCATTTTCGACACCACGTCGTCTGGCATTGCAACTATGTGATGTGGCCGAAGAATCTGAAGCACTTTCAGAAGAAAAACGCGGACCGTCAGTTGAACGTGCTAAAGACGAAAATGGTGAGTGGTCGAAAGCAGCGCAAGGTTTTGCGCGAGGACAAGGTGCGACCCCAGAAGCGTTTGAAGTGCGTGATGGCTATGTTTGGTTGACAAAACATACTACTGGTGTACCAGCCAATCAAATTTTGTCTCAGATTGGTGAAGAAGTTGTTTCGCAAATGAAATTTACAACGTATATGAAATGGGCAAATCATTCATTTTTGTATGTACGTCCGATTCGTTGGTTAGTAGCTTTATTAGATGAACAGGTTATCAATTTTAATGTTCTTGACATTGCCACTGGTCGTGTCACAAGAGGACATCGATTCTTGTCGACAGAACATGTAACGATTAGTGATGCTCAAGCTTATGAAGAGACATTGCAGTCTGCTTACGTGCTTGCCGATGCGGAGAATCGTAAAGCTCAAATAAAAAGTCAACTTGAAACAATAGCAAATCGAAATCACTGGGTATTGTCATTAGATAATGCACCTGCACAAGATTTATTGGAAGAAGTAAATAATATTGTCGAATGGCCGACAGCTTTTTCTGGTAGTTTTGACCAAAAGTATCTCGAAGTGCCTGATGAAGTGTTGATTACATCTATGCGTGAGCATCAGCGCTTTTTCTACGTCAGAGATACGACAGGAAAATTGTTACCTCATTTTCTTTCAGTTAGAAATGGTGATACGGCGCACTTAGACAATGTTATTGCTGGAAATGAAAAAGTTCTTGTTGCTCGCCTAGAGGACGCAGAGTTCTTTTATCGTGAAGACCAACAAAAAAAGATTGCTGATTATATGGCAAAAGTTAAGACACTTGTTTTTCATGAAAAAATTGGAACAGTTTACGAACATATGCAACGTGTTGGTTTGTTGGCGGAAAAATTAGCTGATGCTTTAGATTTCGATGACGATAAAAAGACTGATTTAGCGCGGGCAGCAGAAATATATAAATTTGATTTGATGACTGGAATGGTCGGTGAATTCGATGAATTGCAAGGTGTAATGGGCGAACATTACGCACGTCTATTTGGTGAAAATGAGCGTGTCGCTACTGCTATTAGAGAACACTACATGCCAACATCAGCCAATGGTAACATTGCTAAAAGTGATGTCGGTGCAGTGCTTGCTATCGCTGATAAATTAGATGCTATTGTGACATTCTTCGCAGCTAATCTTATTCCTTCGGGATCCAATGACCCCTATGGTTTGCGACGTGCGGCAACAGGTGTTGTTCGCACATTAACTACTAAGCATTGGCATATCGCGCTGCAACCAGTATTAGCTGAGTTCATGGCGGCAACAGGGGCTGTTACTGCTTCAGCCAATTTGATGGCGGTGCTCAGTTTTGTGGTTGATCGTGTTCGCAAGCTGGCTTTAGATGATGATATTCGTCAAGACATTGTGAGCGCAGGGACAGACAATTTTGCGACAGCAGATATTGTTTATCTGACAGATCGTATTCAAGTTTTGGCAAATCATGCACATGATAATAATTTCCGTGAGGTGATATCAGCCTTGACTCGTGTCGCACGCTTAGCAGAAAAAACACCTGTATCATTAAATGTTAATCCACAGTTGTTTGAAAACGAAACGGAAAAGGCATTGTATGCTGCCACGAGTGAATTGCAATTAGTGGCACTTGAAGCAAACGGCGCAGAGGCCCTTTATCAAGCGTTAGCAGCGTTGCAAATGCCAATTTCAGCATATTTTGATGCGACGATGGTGAATGTTGATAATGAACAAATCAAAAATAATCGATATGCACAATTAAATATCATTAATCAGTTAATTGCTGGTTTAGGGAATTTAGAAGATATTGTTATTAAGTAATCTATCTATTGACAGAGATTAGGGCATTAAAGTGGAGGTTGAGATGTTAAATATTGCTTATGTTGGTTTTGGTAAAAGTACTAATCGTTATCACTTACCCTATTTAAAAATACGTCAGGATAAGTTTAAAGTGGCCCGTGTGGTTACTCCGACTTTAGGGAAGCGCCCTGAGGCACAAGCAGAACTTGAAGCAACGGGGACACTTTTTTCGACAAACATCTCAGATATTTTAACAGATCCATCGATTGATTTGGTCGTGGTTGTCACACCATCATCGAGCCATTACGCGGTTACAAAACAATTATTGACAGCTGGCAAAAATGTTTTAGTCGATAAGCCCATGGCAGCTAATTTAGAAGAAGCTGAAAACTTGGTGGCGCTTGCTCAAAAAAATCAGTTATTTCTAATGCCTTATCAAAGTCGGCGTTTTGACAGTGACTTTTTGACAGTGCAAGACGTCATTAATAATGGTTACTTGGGGCGGCTAGTTGATTTAGAAGTACATATGGATCACTATCGCCCAAATGATGGTAAAGCCAAAGGCACAGCTATCGACGGGACATTATATGATCACGGTGTACATCTTGTTGATCAAGTTGTTAGCTTATTTGGTCAACCAAAATCGGTCGCTTATGATTTACGAGCCACACGACTGTTAGAAAGTATGGTAGAAGATCATATTGCCCTTAATCTTTTTTACGAGAAGGCATTTAAGGCCAATATAGGCGCAACAGAATTAGCAACAAAGGCTTATCCTAAATGGCAAATAAGAGGGACAAAAGGCACCTTTGTCAAATATACAGTTGATGAACAAGAAAATGATTTAAAAACGGGCAAACTACCGGGAAGTGATAATTTTGGGCTAGATGCACCACAAAACTATGGGCAACTAGTTTATTATAATCAAAGCGGGGATCGGATTGAAAAATATTTGCCAAGTATCACAGGTGATTATGGCCGTGTATATGATTCGGTATATGACACACTGGTTAACGGCGCACCTAAGCTAGTTAGTGATGAACAAATGTTAACAGTGATGAAAATCTTGTCGGCAGGTCATTTAGGTCAAAGTCCACAGTTAGTAACTTTTTAATAACCATGCAAAATAAGTTTAGCATCTGCTAGGCTTATTTTTAAATAACAAAAGACGAAGATAAACGGAGGATACATGACAAACAAAACGAAAGGCCTATTTTTTGCTATGATGGGTCCCTTGCTCTGGGGTGTTAACAGCGTTGCAGTAGATTTGCTATTTGCCCGTGGTGTTGATGCACAATGGTTTGCTAGTTTTAGATTGTTGTTGGCTGGTGTCGTATTATTAGTTGTTGCTTATGCTCGAGAGGGGCGTGCTATTTTTAAACCATTTGTTAATGGTTCTGATGCAGCACGTTTAGTTGTTTTTGCCTTTTTAGGGATGCTGTTTGTTCAATACACTTACATTATGGCTATCAAATCTGGTAATGCAGCGACTGCCACTGTGTTACAATTTACCAATCCGATTATGATTGCTATCGTTATTGCCTTTAAGACTTGGCAATGGCCAGCACGACAAGATATTTTGGCCATTATAATGGCCATTGTTGGGACAGTATTAATTGCCACACATGGTCATATAGATCAACTAACTATGTCAAAATCAGCACTAATTTGGGGCCTTTTGGCAGGTGTTGGCGCAGTGTTTTATACACTCTTACCAAAGCAATTAATTCAAAAATTTGATGCTGTTACCATCAGTGCTTGGGCAATGTTAATTAGTGGTTTAGGTATTAATATCAGTCATCCAATTTGGCGACAAACACCTCATTGGACATTAGATACCGTAGCTTTGCTATTTTTTTCGATTGTCATTGGGACAGCAATCGCATATGTTGTATTTATTCAAAGTTTAGCCTGGATTAAGCCAACAACTGCAAGTACGTTAGGGGCTTTAGAACCATTGATGGGTACAATACTCAGTGTTGTTGTTTTTCATATCGCATTTGGCATAATTGACGCACTCGGAGCTGTATTAATTATGGGAACAGTATTCATACAAGCCATGAGACGAACGCATTAAATGACAAAAAGCTCGCGCCATCAACCTTTTTTATGGCCATTCATGATAAAATAAGTAAGACAGAATAATTAAGGAAAAGCGCAAAGTAGCGTTAAAAAAAGATGACAGAATTTGACTTAGAACAACTTAAAATACGCCAAAAACACATTCGCAATTTTTCAATTGTGGCACATATAGATCATGGTAAATCAACGATTGCTGACCGTATTCTTGAGCAAACTCATACAGTTGCAGAACGAGATATGCAAAACCAATTACTCGATACAATGGATCTTGAACGCGAGCGAGGGATTACAATTAAATTGAACGCAGTCGAGGTTCACTACGATGCTAAAGATGGCGAGACCTATATTTTTCATCTTATTGATACACCAGGTCACGTTGATTTTTCTTATGAGGTCTCACGCTCTTTGGCTGCCGCTGAAGGTGCTATTTTGGTCGTTGATGCCGCACAGGGTGTTGAAGCACAGACACTAGCGAATGTTTATTTAGCGTTAGATAACAATTTGGAAATACTACCTGTTATCAATAAGATTGATTTACCAGCTGCCGATCCAGAAAAGGTACGCGCAGAAATTGAGGACGTGATTGGGATTGATGCGTCTGAAGCAGTGTTGGCTTCGGCTAAAAAAGGGGTTGGTATTCCTGAATTACTTGAAAAGATTGTGACTGATTTACCTGCACCTACTGGTGACTTAACAGCGCCACTGCGAGCTCTAATTTTTGACTCAGCTTATGACCCGTATCGTGGTGTTGTGGTTAACATGCGTGTACGTGAAGGTATTGTTAAGCCCGGAGACAAGGTACGCATGATGAATACCGGTGCTGAATATGAAGTGAACGAGGTTGGTGTCATGTCACCAACAGCTCAAAAGCGTGATTATTTAATGGCTGGCGATGTCGGTTACTTGACAGCCGCGATTAAAGATATCCATACGACCCATTCAGGCGATACTATTACATCTGTCAGTAATCCAGCTAGCGAACCATTGGCAGGTTACAAACCAATGACGCCGATGGTTTATTCCGGTTTATATCCTTCGGACAATGCGAAGTATACAGATTTGCGTGATGCTTTAGAAAAACTGCAATTAAATGATGCTGCCTTATCATTTGAGCCAGAGACATCTCAAGCTTTGGGATTTGGTTATCGTGTTGGCTTCCTTGGATTATTACATATGGATGTTATTCAAGAGCGATTAGAGCGTGAATTTGGTTTGGATTTGGTAACGACTGCGCCGTCAGTTACTTATCATGTGACCACTAATGATGGTGAAATGCTTGAAATTGAAAATCCCTCTGAAATGCCTGAAGCGTCTCAAATTAAGTACATTGAAGAACCTTACGTTGACGCACAAATCATGGTGCCTAATGATTATGTGGGTGCTGTGATGGAGTTGGCACAGCGTAAAAGAGGTGAGTTTGATACCATGGAGTATCTTGACGAAACACGTGTCAATGTTAAGTATAAAATACCGCTATCAGAAATTATTTTTAATTTCTTTGATAAACTCAAGTCCAGCACACGTGGTTATGCCTCGTTAGATTATGAGATATCTGGTTATCGTCAATCAGATTTACTTAAAATTGACATACTACTTAATTCTGAAAAAGTAGATGCTTTGAGTTTTATTGTTCATCGTGATTTTGCAGCTGAACGTGGTCGGATTATTACATCTAAGCTCAAAGAAATTATTCCGCGTCAAAACTTTGAAATTCCAGTACAGGCAGCTATTGGGGCTAAAATTTTGGCACGTACTAATATCAAAGCCTATCGTAAAGATGTCACAGCAAAAATCCATACAGGTGATCCTGACCGACGCGCCAAGTTATTAGACAAGCAAAAACGCGGAAAAGCGCGTATGAAATCAGTAGGAACAGTTGATGTACCGCAAGAAGCCTTTATGGCAGTACTGAAAACGGAAGATGACACCCAATACGCCCGTGGCAATTGATTGTCAGTGCCTCATTGCCCCTATTTTTGATGTATTTTTCGCGTAGGCTATATATGTAATAGTTGATGAATTAATAAAGGAGCTCCGTATGTCATTTTTAGAAAAGTTAAAAAATCTTTGGCCTTTCAACAGCAGCCCTAAAATGAAAGCAATAGGCTTTGAGCAGGCGTTGCCACTTGATGCACCAAATGTTTTTATTGAAAAGATGGTGGCTAGGCCCAAACCAGCGGCAAAGGAAGTTTTAGTAAAACTGTCAGCGAGCGCTGTTAATCCAGTTGACACTAAAATGCGGGCTGGCTATCAGTTAGATGGGACATTTAGAATATTGGGTTTTGATGCTGTGGGCACAGTGGCAGCTGTGGGTACAGAAGTCGGTTTATTTTCAGTTGGCGATAAGGTCTACTATGCTGGCGCGCAAAACAAGTCTGGCGCAAATGCCGAATACCAAGTTGTTCACGAACAACTAGTCGGGCACGCGCCAACGGGCCTAACAGATGCTGAAATTGCAGCGATGCCTCTGACAAGTATTACCGCAAGCGAAATCTTACACGAAGCATTAGGTTATGAAGTAAAAAAGAACAGTGCAGCGGGTAAAAGTATTCTGATTATTAATGGGGCCGGTGGTGTTGGCTCCGTACTAATTCAACTCGCTAAATATATGGGAATGACAGTAATTACAACTGCGTCTAAGCCAGCGTCGATTGCTTGGGTTAAATCGATGGGGGCTGACTATATTTTGGATTATCACCAGGATTTATATGCACAATTATGCGGTATACAGTATGAGCAAGTAGATGATATTGCTATTTTACAAGATACCAATACCTATTGGCCTCTGGTTACAAAAGTGATCAAACCTTTTGGCCGAATTGCATCAATTGTGGAAACGACTGCACCTATTGATATGGGGCCGCTCAAAAATATTGGGGCGCAATTTAGTTGGGTCTTTATGTTTGCCAAGGCTAACTATGGTGTTAACATGGCATCGCAGGGAGAAGCATTGAACAACATTGCAAGCTTATTAGAGCAACAAATTATTAAATCGACAATGACAACAACTTTGTTAGGCTTATCAGTAAATAACCTTAAAAGAGCTACAACAATGGTTGAAGAAGGGCACAGTATTGGTAAAGTTGTCATTGAATATGAGGAACAACTATGAATTGGCAAGCAGTGAGCGTTGCAACGAAAAATGAAGCAATAGAAGCAGTAGCGGATATCTTGTTGCAAGCTGGTGCTCAGGGTGTTCAAATTAATGATCATGACGCTATTAGCGTGACGGCCTACTACCCAGATGATGAGCAATTAGGTGAAACAATCACTGCAATTCAGAAGGCACTAAAGCATTTAAGTGATATTGGCATGTCTGTTGCCCCAGCGACGATAACTGTCAATGGTATTCAACAAAAAGATTGGGAAGATAATTGGAAAGCCTATTATCATGCGGAGCGTGTCACGCGGCACTTTACTGTCGTGCCTTCTTGGGAAACATATCATCCCAACCAGATAGATGAATTACCTATTATCATGGATCCTAAGTTAGCATTTGGTACTGGCACACACGAAACAACTCGGTTAATGCTACAAGCTTTAGAAAATGTTGTTCGTGGTGGTGAATCTATGATCGATGTTGGTACCGGATCTGGGGTTTTAGCTGTTGCAGCCAAACAATTGGGTGTAGCGCATGTACTGGCAACAGACATCGATGAGATGTCTGTCAATGTGGCAAAAGAAAATTTGCGGTTAAATCCAGTTGCACAAGATGTGACGGTTGTGGCAAGCGATTTGTTAGCTGATGTTGTTATTTCTCCTGTTGACTTGATTGTGGCAAATATTTTGGCTGACGTTATTGAAAGATTAATTCCCCAAACCACTACTTTATTAAAGCCAGGTGGCTTATTCTTGGTGTCTGGGATTTATGATAATATCGCGCTACATATTGAAGATGTTTTGCGCGCAAATGACTATACCATTGTTCAAAAGTCTCAAATGGGTGAATGGCATGGGTATATTGCGCAATTGAAGGAAAAAAATTAATGCAACGCTACTTTTTAAATGAAACAATAACTGATGAAATTAATTTAGCATCAAACCAAAGTATCTTTAAACACTTTGGTAAAGTATTACGCGCGCGTGTAGGGACACAGGCTGAATTTGTTGATAACAATCAACGTGTTGTTATGGCTGAGGTAGTGACAATAACACCGGAATCAATGCATTTAAAGGTTATAAACACGATTTCAGCTGAAGCTGAATTACCTTTAGAAATAAGTGTTGTCGTTTCACCTTTGAAAAATGATCGTTCTGACTGGTTTGTTCAAAAAGCGACAGAGCTGGGTGTGCACCACATTATTTTTACGAATATGGCACGCACTGTAACTGATTGGCACAAACAGCAAGATAAAAAACAGTTACGTTTTCAAAAAATTGCGCAAGCTGCCGCTGAGCAGGCCCACCGTTTAATGGTGCCAACGGTTCAATTCATAGATTGGCAGGCAATGATAGCGCAACCCAAAAATTTAGGGCTTGTCGCTTGGGAAGAATCAGCAAGAGCAGGGGAAAGTGCTAACCTTGTTCAAACAATTAGGGAGGCACCGCACGGCGCTAAAATCGTCTTATTGTTTGGCCCTGAAGGTGGCTTAACGACATCAGAAGTGACTGAATTGACCACATCTCACTTTATATCTGCTGGATTAGGGCCGCGAATATTAAGAGCTGAAACAGCACCACTTTATGCACTCTCTGCAATCAGTGTCTTGCGGGAGTTGATCTAATTTTATATACTAAAACAAACGATGCCTAGTTCAGCAGTGATTATAACAAGCGACATGGGCTGAAAGGTTATTCATAATGAAAAGATTTTTTAATAAAAATTATGGTATTCATGGCATAGCAATTCTCATCACAGCTCTTGTATTACCATGGTTTGGCCAGCTGTTAAATTGGTCAACTTTGAATCAGATTATTTGGTTATATATTATCGTAAATGGCCTCTATATGCTTTACTTTGGTTATGTCACACGTAAACGTGGTCTTTTTCCGGGTGTATTAGTTATTATGCCACTATTTTTTGCATTGATAACAACGTGGTTACTTGGGTTGGTATCAACATCTTATGGTTTTTATTTGGCACTATTCTATTTTGTGTTAAGTTTATTTACGTTTTTTGGTGATACACGAGATGACCCAGACGAAAACTTAATTCCAGTTGAGAACGGTTTCTATGGTTTGCATTCGGATGACGATGATGAAAAAATCTCTGTACCAGTTGATGGTGGTTTCAAATCGTAGTTTGCGGTTATTTTATTAGGAGAAATTCTTTTGAAAAGCACGACCTTTCGTGCTTTTTCTGTTATAGTTAAAATAGGTATTTTTACTGATATTGCAATATGTTTAGCTTATTTGTTGAACAATTGCACACTATGTGGAGGAAATTTAATTGATCACAGTATCAGACATGAGCTTTAGCTTTTCAGGCCCAAAGCTTTATCAAGATGTTAATTTAAAGTTAACCCCCGGCAACACGTACGGCATTATTGGTGCCAACGGTGCTGGAAAATCAACTTTTTTGAAGTTGTTGCAAGGCGAATTACAGCCAACAGAAGGCGTTATTTCTATTGGTGATGGTGAGCGTATGTCTTCGTTGCAACAAGACCATTTCGCTTTTGATGAATTTACGGTATTAGATACTGTTATTCAAGGGCATAAAAGATTATATGAAGTTAAAACTGAAATGGATGCTATCTATGCGAAGCCAGATTTCAATGATGAAGATGGTGTGCGCGTGGCTGACTTGGGTGCTGAATTTGAAGAGCTCGACGGCTGGAATGCAGAGGTCGAGGCAGGTCAGCTATTAAGTAAGTTAGGTATCCCAGATGACATGCAATATACGTTAATGGGTGAGTTAACAGAAAATGATAAAGTTAAAGTTCTGTTAGCCCAAGCATTGTTTGGTAATCCCGATATCTTAGTCTTAGATGAACCAACGAACGGACTTGATGTGCAAACAATCAATTGGTTAGAAGACTTTTTAGCAGATTTTCCAAATCTTGTTATCGTTGTCTCGCATGATCGTCACTTCCTTAACGCTGTGTCGACGAATATTTTGGATGTTGACTTTGGCAAAATTACACCCTTTGTTGGTAATTATGATTTTTGGCGTGAGTCTTCTGAGCTAGCACAACGATTAGCTTCACAGCAAAATGCCAAAAAAGAAGAACAAATTAAGCAACTGCAGGAATTCGTAGCACGATTTTCTGCTAATGCATCAAAATCAAAGCAAGCAACTGCGCGTAAAAAGCAATTAGATAAAATCACCTTGGATGATATTAAGCCATCTTCTCGTAAATATCCATTCATCAATTTCCCAATTGGTCGCGAAATGGGGAACGATATGGTCAGAGTCGAAAATGTCTCTAAAACAATTGATGGCGAAAAAGTGTTAGATAATATTTCATTTATTGGGCGTCCGGGGGATAAGATTGCTATTTTGTCACGTTCTGATTTAGCAACCACAACCTTAATGCAGATTATTGCTGGCACGATGGCACCAGATACGGGCACTGTAACATGGGGTGTCACAACGTCACAATCTTATATCGCAAAAGACTTAAATGATAACTTTGACGACCAAGATAAAACAATTTTAGATTGGTTACGTGATTTTGCTGAAGAAGAACAAAAGGATAATACAAGCTTACGTGGTATGCTTGGTCAAATGTTATTCCGTGGCGATGACTCTTTGAAAGAAATTAAAGTTTTGTCTGGTGGTGAAAAAGTTCGCATTACATTAGCTAAAATGATGCTCTTAAAGGCCAATGTTTTGCTGATGGATGACCCTACTAATCATTTGGACTTGGAATCAATTCAATCACTCAACGATGCTGTTGTTAATTTCAAGGGTGGTATCATCATGACATCTCACGATCATGAGTTTTTAGCAACAACTGCTAATCATGTTATTGAAGTGTCAAGCAAAGGTCTTGTTGACCGTGTCGATACAACCTATGACGAATTTATCACGACAGAGACCATTCAAGAAAAAGTTAAGGCATTATACTAATTTTAGTATCTCATTTAAAGCGTCTAATGGCGCTTTTTTGCATGTTATAATAGATGTCAAAGGAGTTTATGCGTTATGATAATTGGTATCGACAAAATGGCAAGTTATACACCAGAGTTTGCTTTAGACCTAACGACATTAGCGCTTGCGCGCGGTGATGAACCTGAAAAGTATACAATCGGTATTGGCCAAAATAAGCAAGCGGTTATACCTAACTTTGAAGATGTTGTGACAATGGGGGTCAATGCGGCAAGAAAAATTTTAACCGTAGCAGACCGTGAACAAATCGATATGGTTATATTTGCCACTGAATCAGGGATTGATAATTCAAAATCATCTGCTATTTATGCTCAACGTTTGTTGGGCCTATCATCGTTTTCACGAACAATTGAACTGAAACAAGCTTGCTATGCTGGCACTTATGGTTTGATGCAAGCAAACGATTATGTTAAAGCACATCCTGACAAACGTGTTTTGGTTATAGCATCCGATATAGCACGCTATGGCATTGCGACACCTGGAGAAGTCACCCAGGGTGGTGGTGCCATAGCTATGATTGTGTCACAAGATCCAAAATTATTGGCTTTTAACGATGATTCCGTATATATGTCTCAAGATGTTGCAGATTTTTGGCGACCACTAGACCGAACAGAAGCGATTGTCGATGGCCACTTGTCGACCGACATATATAAAGAAATGTTTCTCACGCTTTGGCAACGCTACAAGCAAAATACGAACAAAACGCTGAATGATTTTGCTGGATTTGCTTTTCATTTACCATATACCAAAATGGGCAAGAAAGCCTTAGATCAAATTATAGACGAGGCTCAAGATGGACAAAGGCAACGTTTACTGGCCAATTTAGAGGCAAGTCAATTATTTAGTCGAGAGGTTGGTAACCTTTATACAGGATCTGTTTATTTGAGTCTATTATCCTTAATTAGTAATAGTTCTGATTTATTACCTGGCGAGCAACTAGCGATATTTAGCTACGGTTCTGGTGCCGAAGCTGAATTATACTCGGTCACCCTACAAAAAGATTTTCATCAGTATGTACCAGCTGATGAAACCAAAACAATGCTGGCACAGCGCCATGAAGTGACAGTTGCGGAGTATGAAACAATGTTTAACGCACAACTGCATCACTCGTATGGTGAATCACAAACAGCAGCGAATAGCGCACGTAAAACAGTACAATTTTGGGGTTGGCGAGATGGCCAGCGTATCTATCAGTAACTGCAATTAGAAAAAATATAGCGTGTAAAAATAATTTATTGTATAATATTAAAATAACTTTTAAAGAGGAAATAACGTGGCAAAAGCAGTAGTAACAGTAATTGGAAAAGATAAGCCAGGCATTATTGCCGGTGTTTCAAACACTTTGGCTGAGCACCATATTAACATTTTAGACGTTTCACAGACGATTATGTCTGATATTTTTACGATGAGTATGTTAATCAACTTAGAAAAGCTCGATGAAGAATACAACAAATTACAAGATGATTTAAACGGCTTGGGTAAGCAGTTAAACGTTGAAATACATATGCAGCGTGAAGAAATTTTTAATGCAATGAGCCGTGTGTAAGTAACGACTGTAATTATAATGTGGTTAAATGACAGTATAGTAGGTGATATTATACTGTCATATTCTTGTGCATGAAAATAAGGAGATATGATGGAAACCTCTCAAATTACTGAAACCATTAATATGGTCTCGGAAGAACACTTAGATATTCGTACGGTAACGATGGGTATCTCATTGTTAGATACAGTGGCAGGCACACCACAAGAAACTGCTAAAAATATCTATCATAAGATTACAACCTATGCGAAAAATCTTGTTGCTGTGGCGCAACAAATCGAACGTGAATTCGGTATTCCCATTACAAATAAGCGAATTAGTGTAACCCCTATTGCGTTAATTGCGGGCAAAGCTACGCCAGATGACATGTTATATTATGCCCATGCCTTAGATGATGCAGCTAAGGCTGTGGGTGTTGATTTTATTGGTGGTTACTCAGCATTAGTACAAAAAGGTTTTGCTAATGGTGACTTAGCTTTAATTAAGTCAATGCCACGAGCATTAACAGAAACAGATCTTGTCATGTCTAGCGTGAATATCGGCTCTTCGAAAGCTGGTATTAACTTAGACGCAGTTAAGTTAATGGGTGAAACCATCAAAGCAATCACAGATAAATCAGACACGGCCAATGCAAAGTTAGTTGTCTTTGCTAATGCAGTCGAAGATAATCCTTTCATGGCTGGTGCTTTTCACGGTGTTACTGAAGCAGATGTTGTCATTAACGTGGGTGTTTCAGGACCAGGTGTTGTTAAGCGGGCCCTTGAAAAAGTGAAAGGTGAACCAATCCAAATTGTTGCTGAAATAGTTAAAAAGACTGCATTCAAGATTACACGTGTAGGTCAAATGGTTGGGGCGTTAGCCGCTGAACGTTTAGGCGTTGAGTTTGGGATCGTTGATTTAAGTCTCGCACCCACACCTGCACGAGGTGATTCTGTGGCTGAAGTGCTAGAGGAAATTGGCCTTGAAATGGTCGGCACTCATGGCACAACGGCTGCTTTGATGTTGCTTAATGACGCCGTTAAAAAGGGCGGTGTCATGGCATCGCAACGTGTGGGCGGTTTATCGGGTGCTTTCATACCTGTTTCAGAAGACGCAGGTATGATTGATGCTGTTGAGGCTGGTATTTTGTCATTAGCAAAATTAGAAGCTATGACTTCAGTTTGCTCAGTAGGTCTAGATATGATTGCAGTGCCAGGTGATACTGAGGCAACAACTATCTCGGCAATGATCGCTGATGAAGCGGCTATTGGCGTACAAAATAATAAAACCACAGCTGTGCGTATTTTACCAACAAATGGCACTAAAGTAGGTGATATGGTTGATTACGGTGGGTTATTGGGTACAGCCCCTGTGATGCCTGTTGTACCAAAGTCAAGTGCCGACTTTATCAATCGTGGTGGCCATATTCCAGCACCAATTCATTCATTTAAAAACTAAAAAAGCAATCTTAAGTTATAAGATTGCTTTTTTTAGTGATTGATTGTCTTAGAAGAATGCACTGGGGCATCAATGTGCTGCTGTGTATTTGAGTTGATTTGATGTGCCATAAAACCGATATATGCTGCAAGGATAATGATAATTGTTGCTGCTAAAACACGGATAGGGTGATAAAAGAATAGCTTCATTGATGTGAGCAGAGATTTCTTGCTATCATGTTGATCTTGACTTTCGGTAATTGCTGATGACAACGCATAGGCAAAACTATCGGCATCAACAACTCTTGGAGAAGATTCATAGGGTACAACAGCAATTTCCCTTGCTTGTGAAACTTTTAAAGTAGCAGCTTTGTTTTTAATATCGCGATTAGTAATGACATTTTTACCAAAGTTAATGAGCGTTTGGTGAATAATATGTTGTGCGTGTTGCAAATGATTTGCAACGTGTTGTAAGGGTGATTGTACAGGAATTTTCATAGTGCTGCTCCTTTAATCGATAAAATGATAAAAATATCTCTAATACAATATTATCTGAAAAATGTTGGCTTGTGACAATGTTTGACTGATTATAAACAAATTAACAGCTTCTTAATTATTTAATTTAGCAATAGGCGCGTATAATGATAATTATGGTAACTACGGAAGAAAAATTATATCGTGATTATTTACAATCAGAAAGACAATATTCAGCGTTAACTTTAAAAGCATATTTGTCTGACATTGATGAATTTGTCGCTTTTTTAGAACGTAATGGCGGTTTTCAAACATTTAAAACTGTCCAGACTTTAGATGTTCGTGTTTATTTAAATGATTTGTATGAACGTCATTTGGCTAGAACATCAATCGCTCGGAAAATTAGTAGTTTACGTATGTTTTATCAATTTTTGATTGCTAATCATTTTGCTACGGATAACCCTTTTGAAAATGTTGCTCTGCGTAAACACCAAAATCATTTGCCAGAATTCTTCTATGAAACTGAGATGCAAGTGCTATTCGAAATAGCCTATGACCAAAAAGACCCATTATGGCAGCGTAATGCAGCTTTACTAGAATGTCTTTATGCCACGGGGGCACGTGTCGCTGAAATCGCAACATTAACATTGTCGCAAATAGACTTTCAGCAAAGACTCATTCTAATACACGGTAAAGGCAATAAGGATCGATATGTGCCTTTTGGTCATTACGCGCAAAAAGCCATGCAACAATACATTGCTCAGTTGCGACCAGAATTGGTCGCAAACTGTCCAGAAAACACAGTTGTTTTTGTTAATCATCGAGGCCAGCCAATTACAGCAGCAGGCATTACCTATATTTTGAATACCCTTATGAATCGCTCAACGCTTACGGGAAAGATTCATCCACATATGTTGCGACATACTTTTGCAACCCACTTACTGAATAATGGCGCTGATATGAGAACAGTACAAGAACTTTTGGGGCATGTTAATCTATCCACAACGCAAATGTACACACACGTTACTCGGGAAAGCTTACAAAAAAATTATCAAAGTTTTTTCCCTCGGGCAAAAAAGTAAGCAGTAAACGCTTAACAATAATCACACTTTTGGAAAAAAATTTGGTAGAATAAAGATATTATGATTATACTAGAAAACAATGATTTAAAAGTTAAAATTAACGAAGATGGTGCTGAATTAACTAGTGTTTGGCATAAGCAAGCCGAGCTTGAGTATATTTGGGTCGGGGATCCGAAGTATTGGGGTCGTCACGCCTCCAATTTATTCCCAATCGTTGGTCGTTTAAGAGGCGATCAGTTCAAGGTAGCTGGCGAAACTTATTTTATGAATCAACATGGTTTTGCTCGGAACACAACCTTTGACGTGATAGAACAAAGTGATAATCACGCAATATTCCGCATACATGATACCGACTCAACGCATCGCGTGTATCCCTTTAAGTTCCAACTAGATATTAGTTATGAGCTAACAAGTGATAATGAACTCAAAATAGCTTACATTGTGACGAATACAGATACTGAAGAATCATTGTTCTTTAGTGTTGGAGGTCATCCAGCATTTAATTTACCAATGGATGGTGGTAAGTTTTCGGATTATTATGTTTCAATTGAGCCGGAAAAAATTTATGATCGTATTCGTTTGACTGGACCCTATTCTAATCCTAATACACCAACACCATTTAATGCTAATATTCCGTTGCGTCTGCGTCAAGAAGATTATCATGATGATGCGATTATACTAAAGTTGGATCGTCAAAAAACATCCTTTTTGTTAGCACGTTTAGCCAATCAGCATGGTTTACGAATGACGGTTGACAATGCGCAATTCCTTGGCATTTGGACACCAGCTGGGAAAGAAGCGCCTTTTATCGCCCTAGAACCATGGTGGGGAATTGCTGACACAGTTGATTCAACGGGTAATTTTAAAGAGAAGTTTGGTGTGAATGTTTTGGCTGCAGGGGATACCTTTAATGGCACTTATAGTTTGCATTTTTTCTAAATAATGCTTCGAACGCCCAAAATATTAAAACGTATGACCGTTTAAATGATGGCAGTACAAAAAAGTCATTTGGCATAACTTACGACTGGCAAGTTATACCAAATGACTTTTTTAACAAGACAATTATTGGATATTTTAACTGAACACGTTGCCGTTTCGGTGTTCAAAAACAAACGGAGAAAATCATGTTTCATATATTAAAAAGACTCAACCAATCTTGGTTATTTGATGCACTTGGTGTTGTCATTGTGCTTATTGCAGCTTATTTCTCGGGTTACTTGTTTTCAAATTTACAACAGGTACCATTGTTTAGGCTACATGCCTGGGCCAGATATATACCTTTTGGTATGATATCCGTCATATCATCTAGTTTTTCAATTTTATCAACTCGTTTGACCGCACGGTTAAATAAGTTTGGAAATATATTGGGAACTTTTAATACAGTGCTTTCAGGCATAATAGATTTTCTGCTTGGTAACAATGGTGCCATACTAACTTACCCAGTATCCTTTATTATCAATGCTGCAGCAGTTCGTGGCTGGCATTATTATGGTGATAATCAAGTTAATCGTGCAAAAGATTTTAAGAAATGGTTGCCGTTGATTATCTTAATGGCCATACTATTAAGTGTCACGTTAAACTATTTAGCTTTTCAAAATATCGGCCCATTGTTTTGGTTAGCCAGTGCAGTGTTTAGTTTATCGTTAATTCCAAACCTATTAAACGTATTCAAAATTGAAGATCAATGGCTATTTTGGATTGTCTATAATTTTGTTCAACTGGCAAAAGCTGTAACGCAAGGTAACTTTGCTAATGTTGGCAAGTATTTATACTATATTGTGAATAGCGCTGTGGCATATCCTATTTGGCGAGCAAAGCGCCGATTTGTTAAAAAAACTATCTAGGGATAGTTTTTTTATTGCATAAAATCATTATTGGCGATAATGGTATTGCGTGGTAAAATAAACAAAGTACTTGTTACGGAGGCGAACAATGGGGATGATTAAACTACCAAATATGCGGTTTTATACGTATAACGGTGTATTTGATGAAGAAAAAAAGCTTGGCCAGCAGATTTCAGTGGATGTCGTCATTCACTATCCGATAGAAACAGCAGTGAGAGATGATGATTTGAACACAACGATTTCTTATGTTGATATTTATGAGCTTGTCAAAGATGTTACAACTCAGCAGTCTTTTAATTTAATGGAAAGTTTGGCAAATGCGATTTTAATGGAATTATTAAAGCAGTGGCACCAGGTAGAAGGCATCGATGTCGCAATCAGCAAAGATTATATTCCGTTAGCTGGCATTTATGATCCATTTATTATAAGCGTCAGTGGCACACCTGCTGACTTAGCTAAGTGGTGTGATCAATGACAGAAGCCTATTTAAGTCTTGGTTCAAATATCGGTAATCGTCTAAGCAATATACAGACGGCAGTTGATTTGTTAAGTCAGACGGCAGGGACGACAATTTGTGCTGTATCACAAGTTTATGAAACACAGCCCGTCGGTGGTGTACCACAAGATGATTTTTATAATGTCGCTTTACGCATCCAAACAGCGCAATCAGCTTTGCTTTTATTAGATAAGTTACATGATATTGAACAAAGTCTGAAGCGGGTGCGTCATGTGCACTGGGGACCACGCACAATTGATCTCGATATTTTAGTATTTGGTAATGAAGTATGGTCAAATGACATATTAACCATACCGCACCGTGAAATGGCAAACCGTCGTTTTGTTTTAGAGCCACTATTAGATGTGGTCACAAATAATCGACGGCAAGAAGTTGAACGTTTATTAGCTAGCACAACAGACACAAATTGGGTGCGTGTTGTGACTGGTGCGAAGGTAGAAAATGAAAACATTTAATCAAGAACAAAATGAAACCCTCGTGCAGGGCGTCAAATATTTATTAACAGCAGTTGGCGATGATCCAGAGCGTACGGGTTTGCTGGAAACACCAGAACGTGTTATCAAAGCACATGCTGAGATTTATGCGCATACCGGTGAAACAACATTTAAGGATTATAAGCTGTTTGACACAACAGATGATGCAGACATGGTAATTGTTGAAGATATACCGTTCTATGCGATGTGTGAACATCATCTATTACCTTTTTTTGGTACAATTGATGTTGCGTATGTCCCAGATGGTGAGGTTATCGGACTGAGTAAGATACCTCGCTTGGTTGATTGGGCTAGTCGACGTCCAAGTGTGCAAGAAAATTTAACGGCTTTGATTGCAGATCAAATGCAGCGTATTGTCCACCCTAAGGGTTTAGCGGTAAATGTGACTGCGCGACACATGTGTATGGAAATGCGTGGTATTAATCGACCAGGGACGCAAACAAACACGACAATTCATCGTGGCTTACTTCAAACAGATACCTTTTTGAAAGATAGCTTTTCTCGTCGAGTGCGTGGGCATTAATCATGTCATACGAGATAATACAACAGCAACTAGATAAAAGTTGGCGGCTTTTTGATTCAGAACGAATTAATTTCTTATGTGAAGTGATGACTTGGTTATCACATCCTGATAAGGATATACGCATCATCCAGATTGCTGGAACTAACGGCAAAGGATCGACTGGTGCGATGCTACGCGAAATTATTTTAGCTAGCGGTGAAACAGTCGGTCATTTTACTAGTCCAGCTGTTTTTAATGATTGTGAACAAATCTGGTTGAATGGGAATTTTGTTTCTCAAGAAGCGTGGGTAACAGCTTATGAAGACCTTAATCATCAATTAACGCAACATAATTTGACGATTGCAAATTTGTCTTATTTTGAAGTGTGGACCATCGTTGCTTTACTAATTTTTCGACAAAATAAGGTGACTTATGCCATTATCGAAGCGGGCTTGGGTGGCAGAGATGATGCAACGCACATGATTTCATACGGGGATATTGTTGCTTATACTGAAATTGGATTGGATCATCAAAATATCCTTGGTCATAACATTGAATCAATTGCACAGAATAAAGCTGATTTAATCACAGGCGGCACGTTAGTTGTGAGTGATTTAGAACAGGTGTCAGCAGTCACCAAAATATTAAAACGAACGGCTAAACGTGAAGGGGCACATTGGTTTGAACAACATGATACGATTAGCATCCAATCTGAGACAGTCAATGGCCTATGTCTTGTGATTAACCAGCAACGATATCAACTCGGATTAAATGGGGCATTTCAGCGACGAAATGCCGCTGTCGTTTGGCAAGTTTTATCGGCACTAGAATTACGTTATCAGGTTTCGTTTAATATTGCAGCTAGACAAAAAGGATTAGCAAATTCTTTTATGGTCGGTAGCATGCAAGTCGATACGATTAACCGACTAGTTTGGGATGGGGCACATAATATTGACGCCGTTCGTGCCCTGCTTGAAACTGTTAAGGTATGGCAATTATCAACACGCCCAATTTTGATACTGGGTGTATTGTCTGATAAAAACTATGATGATATGTTAGCATATTTGTTACCAGTTTTCTCTGAGATAATAGCAGTTACTCCTGATAATCCGCGTGCACTAGAAGCAGAAGATTTAGCTGATACCATAAAAAAATTAGCGCCGAATATGACTGTTACGCCAGTGGCAAGCCAAGAAGCGTTAGCTCTAGCACAACAAAAGCAAGGAAAAAATCAGTATATTATGATTACTGGGTCATTTTATACATTACGTTCAGTGGGGGAACACTATGCTTAAAAAAATGGTTGTTGCGTCAAATAATTCAGCAAAAACAAGAGAAATTCAGCGTGTTTTTGCTGAATTTGGTATTCAAGTGATAAACTATCGTGAGTTAATTTCGGAAAAAATTTTTCCGACTGAAACAGCAACGGATCAATACCAAAATGCGCTTGCAAAGGCACAATTTATTCGTCAGTTCTTACCAGATTCTGCCATTTTAGCAGATGATACAGCTGCTTATTTTAAGGCTTTTCCAAATAGATTTGGTTTGACGATTGCCCGAGAACTGAAGTCGCTAGGGTTAAAAACAATCCGTGAAGAAGATGCATATTTATTAAGTTTGTACCATGATACTATGGATCGACATGCTTATTTAGAAGCGCTATTCGTCTTAGTAATGCCTGATGGGAGCGTTTATCATAGTATCGGACGTGGTGGTGTAACACTGGCGCAATCTGAACGTGGGGCATATTCAGTCGGTTTTGATACACTTTTTGAGTCTGAAAATGGGAAAACTTTTGCAGAAATGCAGATGTCAGAACGTGTCAATTACTCACACCGTGGTCGTGCAGCAAAAATGTTATTGGAGAAAATAGCCAATGAAGATTGAAGTGTGTCAGCCAGAATCGCCAGTTTTAGCTAATATGCAACAGCAAGGGGAGAGTGTCCAAGTAGTTTTTGATGAGATACCCGAGTCGTTGGTGGTTCTGTTATCAGAGCTAAATGCTGTGGCAATTAGCCCGTTGGTATATTGGGTAACACGTGGTGCAGCACGCGAGTTGCAACAACGTTTTGATGTGCCAACATTAGCACAATGGCTAAATCAAAATGATTATATTTGGCAAGTTAATCAGCATAAATTACATGATGAACAGGGTATTGTTTATGCTGTTCTTAATGTCAGTCCAGAGTCTTTTTACAACGGTGACAACGTTGCAGATAATGAAACGATGATTCAACGTGCGGGATTATTATTAGCTGAAGGGGCAGATGTCATTGAAGTTGGTGGGCAAACGACAAAACCAGGTTATATTGAATCTGGACTTGAGCTATCACCAACAGCTGAAATTGAACGTGTTGCACCGATTATTTTAGGCATCAAAGCAGCATTTCCAAATGCTTTAGTTGCCATTGATACCTATAAGTATGAAGTCATGGTAAAAGCTGTTGCATTAGGCGTTGACATTGTTAATGATGTGAATGGCTTTACGGATGACCCACGTAAGTTAGCGCTATTATCAAAAACATCAGTTGGACTACTGACAATGTGGAACCCACGCGTTGAGAAGGTGATACATTTAAGGCAGGAAATGCATGATTGGTTTGCTACGAATATACGTGTTTTGGTAGAAGCTGGCATTTCGCGACAACGTATTGCGCTTGACCCTGGTGTGGGTTATTCCCAAAATTCTGAGGTTGATCAAGATTTAGCTATGATGAATACTATTAGCCACCTTCAATTGTTTCGGCGACCAATTATGACAGCCGTAGCGAATAAAGGATGGGCCAAGTTTTTGTTAGAATTACCAAAGGGTGAGCGTGCTGATGTGTCGCTGATTGCCGCCAATGAAATGTTTCATCGTGGTGCACGTATACTGCGTGTTCATGATGCGAAGTCAGCTTTTCAAATGACACGCGTTGTGAGAGCCATTGAAAAAAGTTTTTGGACACATTAAAAGCTTGCGATTAATCTTTAAATAGTATACAATGAAGTAGACCAACTGGGTAGTATCTATCTACCTACCCGCCGTTAACTTTTAGGAGTTAACGGCGTTTTTTTATGTCAAAAATAGAAAATGATAAAAATGTAATGTTAGCGCTTCCAAAATATGTTGACTAGATGTTTTTTTCATGATAAAGTGTAGATAAGTTAAATATCTGGTATGTAACTGAGAAATTCAGGCATGGCCGAATTGATGAAATGACTAAGTAGTGATTACTAAGTTGTTTTATGGATTCGGCTTTTTATTTGACCTTGATCACGTCAAATAAAAATAATCAATTTGGAGGCAGAAAATGGCAATAGATCAGAATAAACTAGCAAGTGACATACTTCTTGCAGTTGGTGGACAGGCGAATGTTGAAGATTTGGTACATTGTTCGACACGCTTACGTTTTACATTAAGAGATGACAGTATTGTTGACAAAGAAAAAATTAAATCATTAACTGTTGTTTTAGGTTTAGCACAAACCGGTGGTCAGACTCAAGTAGTTATTGGTAATGATGTTGCTGATACCTATAATGCTGTGAAAAAACTGTTATCTGAAAGTAATAATGATAACCTAACGGCCACAGGAACTAAGCAAAACAAAAAATTATCTGCTATTGTGCTTGATTTTATTATTGGAATTTTTCAACCACTAATTCCAGCGATTGCAGGTGGTGGTATTTTAAAGTCATTTTTAATGTTAGCTAATATGTTAGGCTTAATGAGTGACACGACACAAACCTATAAAATTCTTTATTTTGTTGGTGACGCACCATTGTACTTTTTACCGTTATTAGTAGCAATTACAACAGCTAATAAACTAAAAGTGAATCCTTTAGTAGCCGTTTCAGCAGTTGCAGCATTGCTTACCCCAAATCTCGCAACGATGTTAGCTAGTAGCGGGGGTGGACATCTCTTCTCGTTTGGTATTAAAAACATTACATACGCATACCAAGTGTTCCCAGCAATTTTAGCTATCTTAGTTTATGCGCAGTTAGAAAAATACCTCACCAAAATAACACCTAAAGTTATTAGAGGCTTCTTTGTACCAATGGTTAGTTTATTGATTGTGGTCCCCTTAACACTACTCGTTTTGGGACCAATTGGTTATACTTTTGGGCAAGGGTTTGCAGCTGTTATTCTATTTATTTTCTCAAAATTTGGTTGGATTGCTGTGGCTATATTAGCGGCTGTATTACCATTCATGGTTGTCACAGGCATGCATAAGGCAATGATTCCCTATGTGGTCACCTCGCTTGGTCAAACTGGTAAAGAAGTGATTTATAATGCTGCTTCACTGGCACATAATATCTCCGAAGCTGGTGGTTCATTCGCTGTTGCTTTAAGAACAAAAGATAAGGGGCTTAAGGCGACTGCTTTATCAGCTGGTATATCAGCACTGTTTGGTATCACAGAACCAGCTATTTACGGTGTAACTATTTTGCATAAGCGTGTACTATATGGTGTAATGATTGGTAGTTTTATTGGTGGCGCTTCATTGGGATTAATGGGTGTTGAGGCATATGTCGCAGTTGGGCCTGGTTTAGCCAGTCTATCAATGTTTATTTCTAAAACTTTACCAAACAACCTCTTGTTTGCCGTTATTGGTTTAATTATTTCTTTCATTGCTTCATTTACTGCTGTAGCAATATTATGGCAAGATCCTGTTAATCAAAAAGACGCATTATTATCTGAAAACGAAGCGCCCACTAACCGTAGTGTGATTTTGCCATCACCTATGGCGGGGAAAATCATACCACTTTCATCTGTTAATGATGCTGTTTTTTCGAATAAAACATTAGGAGATGGTGTTGCGATTATACCTTCGGAGGGGAAACTATATGCACCAACTGATGGTCTTATTGAGATGGTTTACAACACAAATCATGCTATTGGTATGAAAACAAGCGAAGGAGATGAAATCTTGTTTCATATTGGTATAGATACCGTTAATTTGAAAGGCCAGTTCTTTGATGTTGCTGTTACAGCTGGTCAGAAAGTCAAACAGGGTGATTTGTTAGTTCGTTTTAACCGTGAAGGTATTAAAGCGGCTGGGTTTGACGATACAACAATGATAATCATTACAAACCCTCAGGGTGCATCATTGCAACTAAGCAAGGATGCAAAAAAATCAACAAAATCAAAGAACCATGATAATGTAAAAGGATTGGAGACAGTTTAATGAGTTTTAAAGCAGATTTTTTATGGGGTGGCGCTATTGCGGCAAATCAAGTCGAAGGTGCTTGGCGTGAAGGTGGTAAAGGCATATCTGTCGCAGATGTTGCTAAATTTAAACCCCATTTGGATGTCAGCGATTATGCAGGCCATAACGCGGTGACATATGAGGATATTATACAAGCTGAAAAGTCTAGCGACGAAACTTATTATCCCAAACGTCGAGGAATAGATTTTTACCATCATTATGAGGATGATATCGCGCTATTTGCTGAGATGGGATTTAAAACGTTACGTATTTCCATCGCTTGGACACGTTTATTTCCAACAGGCGAAGAAATTGAGCCTAATCCTCAAGGTGTGGCTTATTATCAATCAGTGTTTAAGGCATTAAAAAAGCATCATATCGAACCTATTGTGACTTTATCACATTATGAAATGCCATTATATTTAAGTAAAAAATATCACGGTTGGTTAGATCGTCGGTTGATTGATTTCTTTGTGACATATGCGCAAGCAGCTTTTGAATCTTTTGGCGAGTACGTTAAATATTGGTTGACCTTTAATGAAATTGATAGTGTCGGTAGGCATCCATTTATCACCGCGGGATTAATACCGGATCAAATACCTGATGATAATTTAGAATCAGCTGTCTATCAGTCGTTACATCATCAATATGTGGCGGCAGCTAAAGCTACAACATTATTGCACCAAATGAGTCCAAGTAGTCGGATGGGCTCGATGTTGACAAAATTAACGACCTATCCAAACACAGCTAATCCAGATGATGTCCTACTTGCTTTACAGCGTAACCTAGACAATTATGCGCCAGCAGATGTTCAAGTATTTGGCACCTACCCACCACTGTATGAACGTTACTTAAAAAATAAAGGGATTGAAATTAAAAAGGGCAAAGATGATGATGCCGTTTTAAAAAAAGGGACAGCAGATTATCTTGCTTTCAGCTATTATATGTCAAGAACCGAATCTGCCGACCCAACAAAGGAAAAAGCAGCTGGTAACACGATTATGAGCGTCAAAAATCCTTACTTAGCTTCAACTGAATGGGGGTGGCAGATAGACCCAGTTGGCTTAGAAATTTCACTATTAGAACTTTACGATCGATACCGTGTACCATTGATTGTGGTTGAAAATGGCATGGGCGCAACTGATAAAACTAATGTCGATGGCACAATTAATGATGATTATCGCATTAACTATTTAAAAGCACATATTGCAGCGATGTCGCGTGCCGTATCTCAAGGAGTGGATTTGTTTGGTTTCACGAGTTGGGCGCCAATTGATAGTATCAGTGTTTCCACATCTCAAATGTCGAAACGGTATGGCTTCATATATGTTGATCAAGATGATTATGGTAAGGGTACGCGCAAGCGTTCAAAAAAGGCGTCATTTTATTGGTATAAAAAGGTTATTGCATCAAACGGTGCGGACCTAGATTAGGGGTTAAGCTGATGCTGGTAAAAAAATCATTAAATGCCAATGCGGTTATTGCTGTAGATAACCAGCAACAAGAGTTTATTCTATTTGGAAAAGGTATCGGGTACGGTAAAAAAAATGGGGACAAAGTGGATGAATCTATTGTCAACCAAACATTTATGCCGTTAAACAATACGGAAATAAAAGAGTATGTTCAGCTCTTAGAAGCAATTCCAATTACAATTTTAGATGCGACCCGGCGTATTGTATCTGAGGCAGAAAAACGGCTCAATACTAAGCTTAACCCAATGCTATACATCATGCTAAGTGATCATCTTAATTTTGCGATTGAAAGAGCAATGACGGGCATAAATATTACCAACCGTGCATTTTGGGAAATGAAAAACTATTACCCTGAAGAATTTGATTTAGGTCTTTTTGCTTTACAAGTTATAGAACAACAAATGAACATTGTCTTACCAGAAGAAGAAGCTGCTAATATTGCTTTTCACCTTATCAATGCGCAAACAGCAGAGGGTATTAAAAAAGATGGTTTGAATTACGCCAATTTAATTTCAAGTATGACAACTATTTTAAGACATAGTATGGGGCAAAATATTGATATTGAAAGTGTTCATTATCAACGCTTTATTACACATTTAAAATTCTTTGCGGAACGTTTTTTTGCCGATAAGATGCTCATTGATGATAACAGTAAACTATTTGAAACTGTGGCCACTGCTTATCCAAAGGCAACGGAAGTTGCTTTTACAATAAAAGATTATCTAACAACAGTTTACGATAAGAAAATGACAAAAGAAGAACTCACTTTTTTGATTGTCCATATTAATCGATTACGTAATGCACAAGAAATAGATTTAAAAAATAAAAAATAATATTTAAGAAGACGTGTTGACTTTAGCGATACGTCTTTTAAATTAGACATTTGAAGCCTAATATGAAAATAAGTTATAATGGACTTATTCGTACGATAAAAGCTGAATGACAATTAATTAATCACTTCTAGAAAGAAAAATAAATAATGATTAGCGTAACCGATTTAATAAATTATGATATAACTGATACCGATTTAGCTAAGCAGGTAGCCAAGCACTTGACAATAGGTGTTAAGCAAACAACTGCGACGCTAGAATTGTTACGTGATGGTGCAACAGTACCATTCATTTCACGATATCGCAAAGAAATGACGGGTGGCCTTGATGAAGTCCAAATTCATGACGTTCAAGTCACAGCACGCCATATAAAGGATCTAACTGATCGCAAGAAGACAGTGTTGAAAGCCATTGCCACACAACAAAAATTGACAGCAACCTTACAAGCGGCTATTATCACAGCAGCAACCCTGCAAGATGTTGAAGACTTATATTTACCATATAAACAAAAAAAACGTACAAAAGCCATGATTGCCAGAGAAAATGGGTTACAGCCACTAGCTGATTTTGTCCTGACACATTTATCTGAAGAAATACCAACAGAAGCATATATTAATGACGCGTTGGCTGATGCTGCTGCTGTCTTGGCTGGCTTACATGAAATAATAGCCGAGCAAATTGGTGAAAAAGCCATCTATCGTCAGTGGTTGCGTGAGCGTATGCAGCGTGATGGTTTTTTAACTGTTACAGTTAAACGTGACGGTGAAGAGAAAGATGCACAAGGTGTTTATGCGCAGTACTATGATTATAGTGAATCATTAAAATCACTCCAAACGAATACTTTTCGTATTTTAGCTGTGAACCGCGGTGAAAAAGACGGTGTCTTGAGTGTAAAAATTGATTTTTCTGAAGAGCGTATGCGTCACTTTATACAAATTAAGGAGCGCAACGGGCAAGGCGACAGTGGTGAAGGGTATCAAGTATTACTTTCAGCAATTGACGATGCTTACAAACGTTTTATCCAACCGGCAGTCGCGCGTGAATTACGTCAAGAGTTAACAGTGTTGGCTCAAGGACAAGCAATTAAGGTTTTTGGGGACAACTTATATCATTTACTGATGCAAGCACCACTGAAAAATAAAATTGTTATGGGATTTGATCCCGGATTTAGGACTGGTTCCAAATTAGCAATTATTGATGCAAATGGCCGTTTTTTAAAAAAAGAAGTTATTTATCCACATAAGCCAGCTAGTGAAAAGCAGCGACAAGAAGCAGCCAAGCGTTTTCAAAGTTTGATACACGAGTTTGATGTGGCATTAGTTGCAATTGGCAATGGCACAGCTTCTCGAGAGTCGCAGGAATTTGTGGCTAATAACTTACCAAGTGGCGTGCAATATAGTATTGTCAATGAAGCTGGGGCTTCTGTTTATTCTGCTTCTGAAGAAGCACGCTCAGAATTCCCACAGCTTCATGTTGAAGAACGATCGGCTATATCGATTGGTCGGCGTATACAAGACCCTTTGGCTGAATTGATTAAAATTGATCCAAAGTCAGTTGGTGTTGGACAGTATCAACATGATTTGAATACTAAAATGCTTGATGAGCAAGTAGGCCAAGTTGTTGAGAAAGCGGTCAATCAAGTTGGTGTCAATTTAAATACGGCTAGCGTACCATTATTAACACATATTGCTGGTCTTAATACAACCTTAGCACAAAATATTGTAGACTATCGTGATAATAATGGCGTGTTCACATCACGTATTGATTTGAAAAAGGTACCTCGACTTGGACCTAAAGCTTATGAACAAGCCGCTGGCTTTTTACGTATTTTAGATGGTAAAAATATTTTAGATAATACAGATATCCACCCAGAAAGTTATGCTGCTGCTAAAAAATTATTAGACCTCGCAGATATTACAGCACAACAATTAGCGACGGCCCCTGCAAATGAACGTTTGACGCGCTATGACAATCAAATGACAGCGAATCAACTAGGTATCGGTATAGAAACACTACATGATATTGTTGGCAGCCTAAAAAAGCCGGGCCGTGATGGGCGTTCAGAAATGGTGGGCGCTTTATTAAAATCTGATGTATTGCATATTGAAGATTTGCAACCAGGCATGAAATTACAAGGCACAGTTCGTAACGTTGTTGATTTTGGTGCCTTCGTTGACTTGGGAGTGAAGCATGATGGCTTAGTCCATATATCTCGGCTAGTTAAACGCCGCGTTAAGCACCCATCTGAGATTGTTTCAGTTGGAGATATTGTTAACGTTTGGGTTGTTGAAGTTGATCAAAAAAGGCAACGTATTGGGTTGACAATGATCGCCCCAGAGGAGAAAGTATGATAATAACCTATGCTTCAGAAGAAGATCAACAGGCTATTTTAGATCTGGAACAGGTCATTTTTAATGATATGGAACTAGCAGTTTACGATGAACTAACGGTTACTGAGGTTCAAAATGCTTGGCAAATTGCCGTTAGGCAATCTGATAAAAGCCGTTATCATTATAGTCGCGCCATAGTTGCCAAGGATAATGAGGGCTTGCTGTTAGGCGTCTTATTTGGTTATCCCGACACCGATGAGCCTATTTTAGATGAGGCAGTTCAAAACGTTTTGGCTGACAAGTATAGCTATCATCGTTGGCTGTTTAGTGACTCTGAAGTTTTTGAGAATGAATGGTATATCGATTCTATCGTTGTTGCATCATATGCGCGAGGCCAGGGTATTGGTAAAGCGTTAATTGCCGCAGCCAGTAATCATGCGCAACAGGAAGGCCATCAACTGATTGGCTTGAATGTTGATGACAGTAATCCTAGGGCACAAAAATTGTATGAACGTTCAGGATTTAAAGCAGTTGGTCGTTTAAAAATAGGTGAACATGTTTATACACATATGCAAAAACAATTATAAAAAGCAGGGCTACCTTTAATCTGGCAGACCTGCTTTTTTGGACGTTAAAATAGTATAAATTTTTTCTTTGGACGTAAGTAAGAAAAGCCTTCGCCCAACTGTTCCTGTGTAGCAAAAATGGACACAAAAGCTTTAGGATCAATTTCTTCAATAATATGTTGCACTGTATTAACTTCAGACGGGTCGACAACTGCGTATACAACGCGTTGTTCGCGATGAGAGTATCCACCTTCGGATTTTAGTAAACTCGTGCCGCGCTCAAGTTCATCCATGATGGCATGTGAAATTTCTTCGGGATAATCAGTAAAAATCATAAATGACCTTGCAGCATAGGCGCCTTGTTGTGTTAAACCAACAACTTGTGCGAAAACAAACGAAGCAATTAGGGTGTACATCATATGCACAATATCAATGTAAACTAATGATAGTAACAACACAACCGCATCTAAAGCAAACATTGTACGTCCAATTTGGATACCGAATTTTTGCTCCATGATACGTGCAACAACGTCCGTACCACCGGACGTGCCACCGAAACGAAAGACTATACCTAAGCCAATACCGGCAATTAAACCAGCTAACAGACCGGCGATTAGCATATCTTGATGAAGCGCTGGCGGCATGGGTATCATTTGCCAAACATAAAGCCATATGGACAACGATGAAATTCCCCAAATTGTATAAATCAGTGAGCGACGACCTAATACCCGATACCCTAATATAAGCAGTGGGATATTTAAAATCAAATTGGTATAAGCAGGATTCCATTGAAATAAGGCACGTAAAATCAAAGTAATACCAGAAATACCGCCTTCTGCAAGACGGTTAGGGATATTAATGTTGATCAGCGCCCAACCGTAGAAGCCCGTACCAATGGCAATCATGAGTATATCTTTTATTGCGATACGTGCTAAGTTTGTGTTCTTCATACGCAGTAATTCTCCTAGAAAGCATTACCTTAATCTTATCATAAAAACTATTGGCAGTATTAAGTTGTTATTTGGTATAATAGTAGAAACTGAGAGGTGTATTTATGACAGATAATAATTATCATCGCCCAAAATTCCGTCAAAAGCGTCATCGCGTTCGCAATACTTTTATAGGTGTTGCGGCGTTACTTATTATAAGTTTAGTTGTTTTCATTATTGTTGGTTATGCTTCTTCTCCCAAAACGACTGCACCAATCGCTCAAAAATCGGTCCAGAGTAAGACCATTGATGAGACGATTGATTCAGGCAGTAGCCAGAATGGCCAATCAGCAGAAAGTAGTCAGCCAGCATCGTCTAGCCGGTCGGAGTCATCGGCAAGTAGTTCAAGTCACCAAAATGCTTCAAGTCGTCAAGATAAGCAAGATGACAGTATTAAGGAATCAGCACAATTAAAAGGTAAATCAATTTCTGAAGCCATTAATTGGGCTAAAGCCCATGGCCGTTACTACTCATGGTCGATTACTTCGGGCGGCCAAGATGCTATTGTAACAAGTGTTCATGATGACGGACATAATATTAGCTTTGTGGCATCTGCTAAATAAAGAATAAGGAATATATTGATATGCCAGATAAAATTTTAACAATTGCTGGCTCCGATTCACTGAGTGGTGGCGGGATTCAAGCTGATTTAGCAACATTTTCAGAGTATGGTTATTTTGGTTTAGCAGTAACAACTGCCATTGTTACCGTGACGACTAAAGACTTTCAGGTTTTTCCAATAGCACCGCATATTATTGCTGAACAACTTAATTCTGTTTTGGCTTTAGACGATATTCGAGCTATTAAGATTGGCTTTTTGCCTACTGTAGCCAGTATTGAGATTGTTGCTGAACATCTTCAGCACATTAAAAATATACCAATTATTGTTGATCCAGTGATGGCCTTTAAAGAAACACAGATAGTTGACACGCATTTTTTAGCCAAAGCACTCACAGAAAAAATATTACCATTTGCGACGATATTGACACCTAATCTCAAGGAGGCTGAAATATTGTCTGGTCATGATATCAGTGATGTGAATGACATGAGAAATGCTGCGAAAGAAATATTTCAGCTAGGGCCAACATATGTTGTTATTAAAGGTGGCAGTCAAATTTTAGGAAATCAGGCCGTAGATGTTCTTTATGATGGGCACCAGTTTAGTCTATTTAAACAAGACAAGATAGTAAGAAGCCAGCCTTATCATAGTGGTGCTGGATGTAGCTTATCAGCAAGTTTGGCTGCCAATCTGAGTCAAAATAATGTGACTGTTAATCTGGCGCTATCAGACGCAAAAGATTTTGTTTGGCAGGGTATTAAACATGGTGTTAAGTTGAATGATCAATTTGATTTTGGTAATGTTTGGCAAGGCGCACGGAGGTCTTTGTGATGGGACAAAAACATCAAACTAGGTGGTTAGCAATTATAGCTGTGATTATTGCTTTTAATGTGGCACTTTCTTATGTGGTTAAAATTCCAGTGCCAGCAACGAATGGTTTTGTCAACTTAGTCGAAGCAGGTATTTTTGTTGCGGCTATGTTAGGCGGGGCTAAAAGTGGTATGATTGTTGGTGGTTTAAGTGGCCTGTTACTTGATTTGTTTGCTGGTTACCCACAGTGGATGTTTTTTTCTCTAATCATTCATGGACTTGAAGGTTTAGTTGTTGGTTATTTTGGTTTCCAAAAACAACTGTTAAGTCAAGTTGTTGGACTAGTTGTTGGTTCAAATATTATGGTGATTGGTTATATGTTAGCAGGCACGTTACTATATAACTGGACTGCCGGAGTTGCTTCGATTATTGGAAATGTTGCGCAAGCAGTTATGGGGTTAATTGTTGCCTTAATATTGATGCCTATTTTCAAGCGACTGCCGCAAATTAATTTAAAATGATAAAATTAAAAAAGCGACGGGTACGATTGCCTGTTGCTTTTTAATATGATGAGGTAGGTAGATTCAACATGCAGTATACTTTTACACGGCCATTAAAGTCTAATGATGAGCATTCGTTGTTAGTTATGCTTGATACTTATGCTATTAGTGCTTATTTTGAAACACCTAATCAAGACAAAAAGTTATTTGCTTATGGGGCAGAAAAAATCTCTAACGATTTTAACAATATTAATGGAGAAATTATATTTGGTGGACAACAGTTTAACCAAACTTATTTTAAAGACTCAGTTTTGATGAATGGCTTTTGGTTTTTACCAACCATATACGTTGAATTGACGGAGTCAAGTCTCACTTTTCATTCTGAGACCATAAATGATTTTGACAGCTGGCTAATCAAGACAAAACAGCTTCTCAAACAGCAGGTTAGCATACTTAATACACAGGATGAAGAAGATTGGCCGACACGAACTCAAATGCTAATTACTGATTTAAATAGCGATGCAGAAGTAAAAAAAGTCGTTTTTGGTCGACAACGGCAAAATCAATTAAGTAGACCGCTATATGCTGCTAAGCTTATTATGGCATTGTCTGTGCAGCAAAATACATATCATGTTGTCTTGAAGAATCAGAACGAATTATTTGTATCTGCCACACCAGAAAGATTGGTTAAGGTATCGTCAGGATATTTAGAAACTGCTGCCTTAGCTGGCACAATTAATCGTGGCCTAACACCATCTGAAGATCAGTTACTTGGTGAATCATTGTTAAGTAGTGTTAAAAACAGACAAGAACATGCCTATGTTGTTCATGAACTTAAGCAAAAACTTCAAACGATGACAACATGTTTAGATGTTCCGGAAACACCTATTCTGCTAAAAAATAAGCAGGTGCAACATTTATACACACCCATTAATGGCAAGTTAGCGCAATATGGCATCACTGATATCATGACAGCATTGCATCCCACACCCGCACTCGGGGGCGTGCCAAAAGCACTGGCGTTGGCTTATATTAACGCACACGAGAAGCAGCCTCGTGGTCTATTTGCGTCACCAATTGGTTATTATACTGGCAGTGGTGATGGAGAATTTGCTGTTGGCATTCGGTCGATGCTAATCAACCAGACAACCAGAATAGCAACGTTATTTGCAGGTGCTGGCATAGTAGCTGATTCAATTGCAGAAGAGGAATACGAAGAAACAGGCTTAAAATTTGAGCCTATGCAACAATTACTAAAGGATTATAATCATGGTGAATGATACATTAACGATAAATACAAAACATTTACTATATGCTTTATATGCAAGTGGGGTCAAACATTTTGTTGTGTCACCGGGCTCAAGAACCACACCAATTGCGCTCATGTTAGCTGAATATGAACGTCAAAATTCAGAAATTGTGGTGTATATTGATGTCGATGAACGCTCAGCTGGCTTTTTTGCTTTGGGTATTGCCAAAACCAGACGAGAGCCAGTAGTAGTTTTGGGTACTTCAGGGACAGCCATTACAGAATATATGCCTGCCGTGGCCGAAGCCAAGGTCTCACATATACCATTAATCGTACTTTCTACTGATAGACCAGCTGAGTTACAAGATAATGGGGCGCCACAGACGTTGCCTCAACATCGCCTGTTTGGTGAATTAACGCCTTATTTTGTTTCTTTTACCTTGCAAGATGAGCATGAAGATAATACTGCATATATTGATTACATGACGCAAAAGCTTGTGCATTCGGCAATGGATACGGGACAACCACTACAAATTAATTTACCTTTGCGCAAACCGCTAATGCCTAAATTACATGATAGTCATGATGTGTCAATTACGCCATTGACATTTGAAAAAACTCATATTCATATATTACCAATAGTTATTAAACAAACACATGTTGTCATTCTTGCAGGACCCAATGAGGCGGCCGATTATAAAGATGAATTACTACAGTTTTCACGTGATCATCAGGTACCGGTTATCGCAGATATTTTAAGCCGAGCAAGAACAACAGATACAATTTTCGGCGTTGATTCATTGATTAAAGCACACTATTTAACAGATGAGTATCGCCCTGATTTAGTCATTCGTTTTGGTGGGACGCCAGTTTCAGCTCGCGTCTTGCAATGGTTACAACGAGAAAATATACCTGTTTGGCATGTTGATGGGCATGCTGGTAATGATCATTCAAGGCACGTGACGCGCGCTTTTCAAATGACGCCAACAGCATTTTTAACCCAGTTGGCATTGACTAACGATATGACATTTTATCAGCGATGGCAGCAGCTCAATGATATACCACGTCACGCTGTGGGTGAAGCAAGTGTTTCGTGTATGCTCAATCGCATATTGCCTGAAAATACAGCAGTATTCGTAGCAAATAGTATGGCTATTCGTGATATGGATGATGTATTTTCCGGAAGAACAACACAAAAAATTTATGCTAATCGTGGTGTTAATGGTATTGATGGGGTAGTTTCAACCGCATTAGGCATGAGCACAGTGAGCTCACAACGTAGTATTTTGTTGACCGGTGATTTAACGTTGTTTCATGATATGAATGGCTTAATGATGGCGAAAAAGTATCAATTGAATATTGATATTATTGTGATTAACAATAATGGTGGTTCAATTTTTTCTTTTTTACCGCAATCTCAGGCTGATGAGTACTTTGAAGACATGTTTGGGACACCTTTAGATCTTGATATGTCTAAAGTTGCTTATTTATATGACATGCCTTACGTACAGTTGAAAGGGGCAGCAGCGTTGGGGGAATGCCTCTCTCATCAAGTACATGGCCCTAGATTAATAGAAATTAACTTTGATCGTCAAGAAAATGTTGCCAACCATCGTGAGTTATTGGAATTAAACCAACATGAATAAAATTCAGATAATACGTCACTATCCATATCAAATCCACTACCAAAAAAATAGTAATGTGCCAAAACGCTGGTTACTGCTCCATGGCTTCATGGGCTCATGGCATGATTTTGATGATATTATCACGCAACTGCCTGGTGAAGTGTTGGCACTGAATTTGTTAGGCTTTGGCAATCAAGCACCTACCATAGACGATTGCCAGCGGTTTACAATGTCTGAACAGATAAAAGATCTAACTATGATTTTAGATAAATATCAATGGCCGCAAGTGACTATTTTAGGTTACTCCATGGGTGGCAGGTTGGCGTTGGGGTTTGCTTTAACGCACCCCCAACGAGTGAGTCAATTGTTACTTGAAAGTACAACAGCAGGCATTGATTCAGTAACTGCTCGGAAACAAAGACAACAAGCTGATTTGACGAAAGCAACGTTATTATTGGACAACTTTGAGGCATTTGTTTTGAGATGGGAAAAGTTGCCCTTATTTAAAACACAGCAAGATATGCCTTTAGAAAGTAAACATAAAATGCGACGACAACGTATGGCACAAAACCCAAAAAATGTTGCACAAGCTTTAATCTATATGGGTACTGGGTCACAACCTAATTATTGGCCATACTTGGATAAAGTAGACTTTCCAACTACAATTATTGTAGGAGAGCATGATCAAAAATTTAACCTAATAGGTGATAAAATGATGGCCTTAATACCCCAGGCAAAGAAAATAGTTATTGCTGGTGCTGGTCATAATGTTCATTTTGAACAGCCTAAAGCATTTATAGAGGCAATGCAGTATGTATAAAATAGCAAATCTAATATGGCTGCCGATTCAATTATCACTCAAGCAACCATTCAAAACAGCGCAACAATATACAACTAATCGTGAATTAACACTTATCAAATTAACTGTTGTCGATACCATAAGTCATCGTACCGCGGTTGGGATTGGTGAGGTGCAGTCGTTTACTGATTTTGGTTACGCGCTAGAAAATCAACGAACGAGCCGAGAAATAATCACATCAATAATCACGCCATTCATTAAAACAATAGCATTTCATACACCAATAGAATTTGCAGACCAACTTGCCAATCAAATCCCCCACGGCTCATTTGCTAAGGCTGGGGTGGAAATGGCTGTTTGGGATGCTATCGGTCAATTGACACAGCAGTCATTGAGAGAAATGGTTAATGGTATTAACCTGCAAGTACCGGTTGGCATCGCGCTTGGTGTTAATAGTAGCCCGACTGAGATAAAACAGGCGATGGTCGATGGCTATCGTCGAATTAAATTAAAAATTACACCAGAAGTATTAAGGCAATTAAAAGCACAACATTATTTTGAGCATTTTCCTGAGCAAAAATTTTCGCTCGATGCAAATGGCAGTTTTGCGCAGTCACCAAATGAGTTATTATACGACTTACCACAAAATATTTGTTTTATTGAGCAGCCATTTACAAGTCATGATTTTGTTCGGCATGCAGCTTTTCAGGCAAAAACAAAGCAAGTATTGAGTTTAGATGAAAGTATCAACAACTTAGATGATATTAAGACACTGATTGCCTTGCAAGCTGCACAAGCAGTGACGATTAAGCAAGGGAAAATTGGTGGTATTACCGCCGCTTTGCGTGCCATCAAACTTTGCCATCAAGCTGGCATAAGACCTTGGATTGGGGGCATGTTAAGTAGTAACATTGGCAGAGCCGTTGATTTAGCTCTGGCCAGTTTACCAGAAATCGCTTTTCCAAGTGACATTTCCGATAGTCAACGATATTTTGAACAAGATGTATCGGAAACATCTTTTACGCAAGAAAATGGCTTCATAGCCGTCCCTAATCAGCCTGGTATAGGCATTAAACTGTATCAAGAAATTGATGACAGGTTGGCTTTTTAAGTAATTTATGAGAATTAAACAATAAAACCAAGTAGCATGATATAATATTATTAAGGATTTTTAATTATGGATAGTTTAAATTTATCGCCTCGCCTAGCAATGGTCGCCCGCTTTGTCACGCCTGGTGCTCGGATTGCTGACATCGGCTCTGATCACGGCTATTTACCAGCACATCTTTTGCTCAATCAGAACATTACATATGCTGTTATTGGTGAAGTGGCATCGGGACCACTTGAAAATGCAAAGCATGAGCTTGACAGACGTCATTTAACCGCTTACACACAAGTGCGATTAGCCAATGGATTAGCCGCAATATTACCAGAAGATAACGTGACAGAAGTCACCATTGCTGGTATGGGCGGTATTTTAATTTCTGAAATTTTGTCAGCAGGATATCAGCGACATCAAAAATTCGAAAAACTGATTTTACAGCCAAATACTGATGAGCAGGTTCTGAGAACTTGGCTTGAGCAACATCATTACCAGATTACAGCCGAAGATATTGTTCAAGAGGGCAAGCATTTTTACGAGGTAATTGTAGCGCAACCAGGGGAACAAGTACTTTCAGAAACGGATAGATTATTTGGCCCACTGCTGAGAAAACAACAAGCACCGGCTTTTTTTGCTAAATGGCAAAAGGAGTTACAACGCATTGAAACCATATTTGATAATTTAGCAGCTGCTGATAAAGTTGAAACCTCTGCCTATCAAGAATGGCATATACGTTATACACAAATACAGGAGGTCTTATCGTGATTCAAGCACAAGATTTGATTGCTGCTATCGAAAAATTTGCCCCCAAAAAATTAGCAGAGTCTGGCGACCCAACAGGGTTACAAATTGGGGATCCCAATCAATCAATTTCGCGAGTGATGACAGCCTTGGATGTCAGACCAGAAGTTGTTCAGGAGGCAATTGCAAAAAATGTCGACTTTATATGGGCACATCATGAGGCAATGTTCTTTCCCGCTAAAAATTTAGATTTAAGCCAACCACAAAATAAGATGTATGCTGACCTGATTAATAATCACATTGTTGTTTATGCATCACACACCAATTTAGATAGTGCACAAGGTGGATTAAATGATTGGTTAGCTGAAACATTAGGCATAAAAAATGTGGTACCCTTAATACCTAATGATGATAAAGTGACTGGATTAGGACGGGTTGGTGAATTAGACAAGGCACTATCAGTGAAGGCATTTGCAAAAACTATGAGTCAGTTATTTCAGGTTAAAACAGTTCGGGTCATCACAAAAGATTTGAACAAACCCGTAAAAAAAGTGGCGGTGCTTGGCGGTGACGGTGGTAAATGGTGGACAGTAGCACAACGTGCAGGCGCAGATGCTTACGTTACGGCAGATGTTTATTATCATACAGGACATGATATATTAGCTCATGACTTTACGGTTATCGATCCCGATCATCATATGGAAGCCATTGCTAACCGCTATATGGCAAAAAAAATCACAGCTTGGTTTGGGGATGAGTTAGTGGCCTTTGAAACGGGTATCAATACCGACCCTTATACCTATATTTAAATATTATGGGGACGTCCGGACATATTGTCGACCAAAACTTGAAAGGATAAAGCATATTTAAGTGCAATACAAACTTATGACTTCAGAGAAATTTCCTAAATTAATTAATCGTTTTTTGAATTATGTTGCAGTAGATACACAATCAGACGAGCAGGCTAAAACCATCCCTTCCTCACCAAAAGAAGTAGCTTTTCTAGCCGATTTATCTGCGGAGCTTCAAGCAATTGGCTTGCAACATGTTCGTACGATGGCAGATGGTTATGTATTTGCTGAATTACCAAGTAACATTAACAATGACAAAGTGCCTACAATTGGATTTATTGCGCATGTAGATACAGCAGATTTTAACGGTAAAAATGTTAAACCACAAATTATTGAAAATTATGATGGCTTTTCAACAATTAAATTAGGACATAGTGGTTATGAACTCAGTCCTTCAGCCTTTCCCAATCTTAAAAAGTATACCGGACATACCTTGATTACGACTGACGGCACAACATTATTGGGCGCTGATGATAAGGCAGGTGTGGCAGAAATTATTACAGCTGCCGAGTATTTAGTAGCTCATCCAGAAATTGAGCACGGTAATCTCCGTTTTGCTTTTGGTCCGGATGAAGAAATTGGTATTGGTGCGGATCATTTTGACACGGAGGCTTTTGGCGCAGACTTTGCTTATACAATTGATGGTGGGCCCGTTGGCGAACTAGAATGGGAAACTTTCTCTGCCGCCGGTGCAACTGTTACCATACAGGGGCGTAATGTTCATCCTGGCACAGCCAAAGATACGATGGTAAACGCGATACAAGTTGCCTTTGATTTTCATGCACAGTTACCGGAAAAGGAACGCCCAGAACATACTAGCGGACGTGAAGGATTTTGGCATGTGATGTCAATTACAGGTAATCCAGAGACAGCTGAGTTACGTTATATTGTGCGCGATCATAACCGTGCTAAGTTTGAAGAACGCAAACAAAGAATGCTGCATATCGCTGAAAACTTGAATAAAGTCTTTGGTACAGAACGTGTGACAGTTTCACTTAATGATCAATACTATAATATGGGTGAGATACTTAAAGATGACATGCAATCTGTTAATTTGGCTGAGCGTGCAATGCAGGCTTTGAATATTGAGCCAATTATCGAACCAGTTCGTGGTGGCACTGATGGTTCTAAGATTACATTCCTGGGTCTCCCAACGCCAAATCTTTTTGCTGGTGGTGAAAACATGCACGGCCGCTTTGAGTTCATTTCAACAACTGTTATGACACAAGCAACCGAGACTATCTTGAAAATTATTGATATGGCACAAGACACAACACAAGTTGACTAATATGATATCTATCTTAGTAAGAGCTATTGTTTGAAGACGCAATAGTTCTTTTTTGGTACAATAAAGAATAGAACATTTTTTGGGGGAATTTAGTATGAAGAAAAAAATACTAATGATATATCTTCCTATACTAGTAATTTTAATTGGGTTAGGATACTTTTGGTACCATTGGCAAACAAATGCCACAATACAACGTGCAACACCAAGACAAGCAGCAAAAGTAGCCAAGGTAAGCGCCGTTAATTTTGTGGCATTAGGGGACTCATTAACAGAAGGTATTGGCGACGATAAAAACGAGCAGGGTTATTCGGGACGAATTGCTCAAAAAGTTAAACAGACCTATGGTGTTTCAGTCACAATGCAAAATTTTGGTTTAGCTGGTGATCGTTCAGATCAGATAAGAAAGCGGCTGAATCAAAAAGGCAATATACAGGTCGCAGTACAACATGCTAATGCTATTATTTTAACGGTGGGGGGCAATGATTTACAACAATTACTGTTGCAAAACATGTTTTCCAAAACACCGGAAGATTTGACGAAAACTGTGGTAAGGGGTAAACAGGCATATCAAGGGAAACTCACATCATTATTTAGTGATATTCGTCGACTAAATGCGCAGGCCCCTATCTTTATTTTTGGAAATTATAATCCTTTGTTTGTTCACTTTCCAAAACGTACAGACTTTAATCAAGATGTGATGCTTTTTAATGCGGTTAACCAGAAGGTTGCGCGACACGATAAAGCTAGTTATTATGTTGGGACATTTGATTTAACGTACGGTCAATATCAGACAAAAGCCGATAGAGAACGGTTAGTTGAAGAATTTGATAAATCAGATTTGGGGAATGCTGATTTTAAAGATATCCAAGCTGTCTTAGAAGACAAAAATAACGTGTCAAATCAATGGATTAGTACGATAGATAATTACCATCCTAATCATATCGGCTATAATTATATGGCCACACAACTTTTTGAATATTTGCGAAAGGAACAAGTCACATGGCTAACCAAACATTAACAAGGGGAAGTCAACCGCGTCAAAAAAAGTCACCATGGTTCTGGGCTTTTTGGACGCTATTAGGAATTATTATTATCACCTTGCTAGGCAGTGGTTTCGTGGCCACCCAAGCTGTTAAAGTGACAGATAGCCAATCAAAAATTGCTAGTACAGATGCCACATTTGACGTTACTTTGAATAAGAAGCAGGTTAATGCTTTAGTAGCATACTATCTTAATGATTCCCGCACATCAAACTATCAATTCCGGGTCGAAGATAATATTATGATGTATGGCAGTTCTAAATTTTTGGGGCAGACTTTTAAAATTGGGATGATCTTATCACCTGAGGTGACCAAAAACGGCAATATTATTTTAACAGCTAAAAAAATGGCCATTGGCAATTTACCATTACCTATCAGCACTGTGATGTCTTATGTTAAGACAAATTATCATGCACCTAAATTTGTCACTATCAATCCAAGTAAGCAACAAATATTTGTTGATATGACGAAATTGCCCGTTGTGAAGGGCATGTCATTTCGTGCTAAGATAATTGACCTTAAGACAGATCAATTTGTTTTTCAGGGAGGATTAGTTCATGATCAAAAGTGATCGATCATTTTATAACTGGCTGATGACGCAACGTAACCCAGTTGCAACAGATGATATACAGCAATTTGCTAACAATGCCTTTTTGGATTCTACTTTTCCAAAACAGAGTGTTGACTTTGATGATATTTCCAATTATTTAGAAGAAAACACAACCTACTTAATGAGTATGGTGACTTTTGATCAAGCATGGGAATTATTTCAAGCACAACGATAAAAAAGGAGTAACGTTGCCAGCATATATGGCAATATAAAAAATCTCATGGCACAAATTATTCAATGGTTCCCTGGGCACATGGCGAAAGCCTTTCGTCTCATGCGGGAAAATTTAAAGTTAGTTGATGTTGCTTTTGAATTGGTTGACGCCCGCATTCCGGACAGTTCTCGTAACCCTGAAGTCGACAAATTAATCGGTGGAAAACCACGTTTACTGATTATGACCAAAGCCGATTTGGCTGATCCTGAGCAAACACGACAATGGAAAGCAAAGTTCGAATCAGACGGTCATACTGTTCTTGTCTTAGATACACGAGATCCAAGAACGCCACAATTAGTAACCAAGGCGGCACGTCGTGCTGTTGAAGCAAAAACAGCAGCGCAATTAGCACGTGGTATTCAAGATCAACCGATACGTGCGATGATTACTGGTATCCCAAACGTTGGAAAGTCAACCTTGTTGAATCACTTGGTCATGAAAAATGTGGCGCCAACTGCTGACAGACCAGGTGTCACGAAAAAAGTGGCTTGGCTAAAAACACCGACAAAATTAGAACTGTTAGATTCGCCTGGTGTTTTATGGCCAAAATTTGAAGATCAGGCCATTGGTATGAAGCTTGCATTAACTGGTGCAGTAAAAGATACGATTTTTTCAAAAGATGACGCAGCGCTCTTTTTAATTAGTTTTTTCAGAGATTATCGCCCAGAAGCAATTGTAGCGCGGTATCATTTAGAAGAAAATGCTTTTGAACAAGACAATGTTCAAATTTTATTAGCTATTACTAACAAGCTTGGATTTAAGGACGATTATGACAAAGCTAGTGAGCGACTACTAAACGATTTACGTAAAGGTAAGCTAGGCGCGTTCACATTGGATGAACTGTAAACTTCACATGACTGAAACAATTGCGACAATTAAAGAAAAACTAGCCAGTCTAGCAGACCCTCATGATGCACGTTTGCAGACCTGGCGACAGGATAAGCGGTGTGGTGTCCAAAAAGCAATAGCGCTTTGGGAAAAGCGGTTGGCGCTAGCACGAAAAAAGCAGGCTGATTTTAACCAACGCTTTAATTTTGAACGAGATTACTGGCTAAAAGGCGTTGAATTAGTAGCAGGCGTTGACGAAGTGGGTCGCGGACCATTAGCGGGTCCTGTCGTTGCAGCAGCAGTTATTTTACCACACGATTTTAACATCGTTGATGTTATAGACTCAAAGCAAGTAGCCCAGCATAAGCGAGAACAGTTATACGAAATTATTCTAGATCAAGCTGTTTCAATTGGTATTGGTAGTGTTGATGCGAAGACGATTGATGAAATTAATATTTATGAGGCAGCGCGTCAAGCGATGACGGAAGCAATCAATAACTTGGCACCACAGCCACAGGCACTATTAATTGATGCCATGCAAGTTTATTTGGATATAACACAACAATCTTTAATCAAAGGGGATGCCAGAAGTAATTCAATTGGTGCAGCTAGTATAGTTGCGAAAGTGATACGTGACAAAATGATGACGGACTATGATAAAGTATATCCAGGTTACGATTTTGCCCAAAATGCGGGGTATGGGACTAAAAAGCATTTAGCAGGGATTGATAAGCTTGGGGTCACACCAATTCATAGGCGGTCATTTCAACCTGTTCATGATGCGATTGTAAATAAAAAGAACTGTTAAAGCAGTTCTTTTTATTTACAATAAAGTGACTTCTCGCTTATTAAGTTTTATTTTACCGTCTCGCGTTAGTTTATTAAATAAGCGGCTTAGTGTTTCCGGTGTAATATGTAGCGAGGCAGCAAGTTCTTTTTTGGTAACGTCTAGATGAAATGTTTTGCTCATACGAATTGCAGATAAATCTTCAAAGTATTGTACGAGTCGTTCATCAGCATTTTGTAATGATAAACTAATTTGACGTTGTTCAAGCGCCGTCAGACGTTCTCCATAAGTATTCAACATTTTTAAAGCCAATGAAGTATTTCGGTGTAATAATGCTTGGAAATCTTTTCGACGAATCATGCAAATGGCAGAATCAACTTTAGCGCGTGCAAAATGATGATGTTTAGCATCTGTAAAAATAGATGCTTCGATATCCATTTGGTGATTAGTTAGTGAATAAAGCAGTAACTCTTGGCCGTTATCGTTCACGTTAAAAATGTCAACTTGACCAGAATCGACGACGAAAAGCGCTGATAAATCATCGTCTGGTTCATAGATATAGCTTCCAGCTGAATATTTCTTTTGATGTGTTGAGATAGTGACCAGTTGTGCAATAATATCGTCAGGCAAATGCGAAAAAATCGGAGCAGCTTTCACACAAGCAAATTCAGAATGTGACATATTTCACTCTTTCTTGACATGAGTCAATTTTTTGTTATTCATTTGATTATACAATAGATATATAAAATTAGTTGGTAATCTTTTGGAGGCAGTATATGAAAGTCATTATTATTGGTTCGACACACGCAGGCACAGCAACAATAAAATCTATTTTAAAGCATAATAGCGGGGTAGAAATTGATGTTTATGAGAAAAATGATAATGTGTCGTTTCTTTCTTGTGGCATTGCTTTAACAGTACAAGGTGAAGTAAAAGAAATCAATGATTTGTTCTATTCTTCGCCTGCTATACTTGAAGAAGCAGGTGCTAATATTCACATGAACCATGAAGTAACTGCTGTTGATACCATTAATAAAACAGTATCAGTCACTAACTTGGTGACAGGCGTATCATCAGTTGAAAGTTATGATAAATTAGTTGCGACAACTGGATCTTGGCCAATTATACCGCCAATTCCTGGGATAGAAGATCAACGTATTGTATTGTCTAAAAACTATACGCATGCGAAAGCCTTAATTAATTATGCTAATGATGATCGTATTAAGCGAGTGGTTATCATTGGCGGAGGTTATATTGGCACAGAATTAGTCGAAGCTTTCAATGTCAAGGGGCGTGAAGTGACGTTGATTGATAACCAGCCAACGGTGTTAAACCGGTATTTTGATCACGAATTTACTGAAAATGTCGCTGAATTATTTCAATCTCATGGTGTGGCTGTGGCAACCGGTAAAATGGTTGAAAGTTTTGAAAGTCAAGATGATGCGGTTATTGTCAAAACAAATGACGGGAATTTTTCAGCTGACTTAGTTGTGATGTCGGTTGGCTTCAAACCAAATACTGGATTGTTTGCGGGACAACTAGGTATGACTGGCAATGGCGCGCTATTAGTCAATGATTACATGCAAACAAGTAATCCAGATGTCTTTGCTGCTGGTGATTCAGTCGCGGTGCATTATAATCCAACAGGAGAGAATGCGTACATCCCCTTAGCGACAAATGCAGTACGTCAGGGAACATTAATTGGCTACAATCTTATGTCACCGAAAGTTAAATATATGGGAACGCAATCAACATCCGGACTAAAGTTATATGATTTAAATATGGCTTCATCTGGCTTGACTGCAGCCCACGCGCAAGAACTAGGAATCGATGCGGATAGCATCACGATGACAGATAACTTCCGACCAGAATTCATGTCATCAACGGAGCCAGTTTTGATGAGTATTACATGGGAACGTCAAACACACCGTATTTTAGGTGTACAATTGCAAAGTAAATATGACATTGCACAGTCTGCCAATGTTGCTTCAATTGCCATTCAAAATCGCATGACATTGACCGATTTAGCATTCGTGGATATGCTATTCCAGCCTTGGTTTGATAGACCATTTAACTACTTGAATCTTTTAGCGCAAGCAGCCCTAGATAAGGTTGAAAGCGAATAAAAAAGCACACCTATTCTGCGGTGTGCTTTTTTATTAATGTTTGTTAGCGATACTTATCTGTTTTTTCAGCAATTGTTAATACATTGCCATGTGGTGACATATTAATTTTACTGTAAATCATAACAGGAATATCGGTTATTTCTGCCGCAACAAGTGGTAAGGCCTTTAAAATAGTCATCAGTTGGTCATAATCGCCTTCAAGTGTGGTTTCGAAAGCGCCAACCTGATAAGCAATGCGTGTGTCATTAATATAATCAATAACGTGATCGACTATACGGATGACATCGGATTTATCGGATGTCATCGGTAATACTTGAACAGCTATGCTAGCGTTAATTTGTACCATCATACTTCTCCTTGGGTTCTATGCATTGAAATGGTGCAATAGAACATGTTAAATGAAGTCCTCCCATAAGCGACATTGAAATCCCACATCAAAATATTGAAGCATGATGACACAAAATTATTGATTGCTTCGTAATCTTCCTACGCTAGAATGAACTAGATCAGGTTATATGGGTATATCTCTCAGCCAATAAGGCACCCCAGATTACACGTTAATTGCGTTGTCTGTACTTCGACATCTTATCATAAGATATGATAATGGACAATGAGATATGATTACTACTTGGCTGTGGATTTACTTTATCGTATAAGGCGCGTATACTGACTACTTATAAATTAACTTTATAGTAGTCATGAGAATATTTGGGAGTAGTAGGTTATGTTGTATTTTATTGGGTTATTTGCAGGTTTTTTATTAGCTAATCAAAGTCCTATCAACGCAAAACTGGGTTTTGTTTTAAAATCACCTTTGCGTTCTAGCTTACTTTCTTTTACAGTGGGAACATTTTTTTTGATACTTATTTATTTTGTTAGTGGACAACAACAAGTTAACCTGATAAATGTGGCCTCCAATAATCCATGGTGGATATGGTTTGGTGGCTTATTGGGCGTTATCTTTTTAACGTCAAATATTTTAATGTTTCCGAAATTAGGTGCCATTCAAACCATTATCTTGCCGATTATTGGTCAGGTTATCATGGGTGTAGTGATCGATACTTTTGGCTTGTTTAATATGCCGATTGGGACACTGACGGTAACTAAGGTTATTGGTATTCTCTTGTTACTAGGAGGTATTTATGTGGCTGTTGTTCTTGCTAATCGTTTTGAGGTGAAACGTGAGAAAAAGCAATTGGATGCTGATACTAATATAAATATCTGGCGTATGTGGGCCATTCTGGTTGGTGCATTTTCTGCCATACAACAAGCGATTAATGGGCGATTAGGCTATTTATTACACTCAGTAGTGGGTAGTGCTGTGATTTCTTTCTTTTCTGGGACAGTGGTCATTTTAATTGTTGTATTATTGAAAGAAAGGCGTTTATGGCCAAAAACAGTGCGAATAACTAAACAACCAGTGTGGTTATTTACAGGTGGGATTTTAGGTGCCTTATTTGTTTTTTCAACCGCTTTTCTTGTACCAAAATTGGGCGCTGGCATGACAGTTACGCTCAGTTTAAGTGGCTCAATCATTGGGTCGATAGTTGTCGCTCAGTTCGGCTGGTGGCAATCGTTAAAACAAAATGTTACACGTGTACAAATTATTGGCATTGCCTTAATGGTTGCTAGCATTGCATTGATTAAATTTGGTTAGTATCATGGGTTAACAACACGGGAATAGATTGACATATAAATAACTGACATGATAATATATAGGTATAAATGTAAGCGCTTACAAGAAAACATTCCTAGTAGTTATTGTAGAAAAGAGGTTTATTTTGAAAACTTTAAGTCACGATTTTCTGTGGGGTGGAGCTATCGCAGCACACCAGGCAGAAGGTGCATGGAATGTGGATGGCAAAGGTGTGTCAATTGCTGATGTTCTTACAGCAGGTGATGTGTCACATCCACGAGAAATAACAGATGGTGTGATAGCAGGAAAAAACTATCCAAATCATCATGGCATTTATTTTCATGATACTTATAAGCAAGATTTGCAATTAATGGCAGAGATGGGGTTTAAGGCTTTTAGAACTTCCATCGCTTGGACACGTATTTTCCCTAACGGAGATGACGCTGAGCCTAACGAGGCAGGCCTTGCTTTTTATGATGAGATGTTCGACGCCATGCGACGGCTAAACATTGAACCGGTAATTACACTTAATCACTTTGAAATGCCATATCATCTAGTTACAAAATATGGTGGCTGGCGTGATCGTCGTGTTATTGATTTTTTTGTCCGTTATGCTGAGGTCGTTTTTAATCGTTATAAAGATAAAGTTACTTATTGGATGACGCATAACGAAATTTCTAATCAAACGGCTATGAAACATGAGGCTAGCGGTTTTCTATTGTGGACTAATTCGGGTATTGATGGCAAAGAGATGTCAGTTGATGAACGTATTGAAGCCATGTCACAAGCAGCACATTATGAGCTAGTTGCTTCGGCCAAGGCTGTGGCGCTTGGGCATCAGATTAATCCAGCATTTAAAATTGGTGGTATGGTTAACGTTGCACCATTTTATCCAGTATCTCCCAAACCAGCAGATATGTTAGCTTATCAAAAAGCACGTCAGTTTAGAGACTGGCTCAGTGATGTTCATGTCCGTGGCAAGTACCCAAACGAACTTGAAGCCTATTACGAAAAAACTGGTTATCGTCCAGATATCACAGCCGAAGACCGTGACGTGTTACAGGCAGGAACAGTTGATTATCTTGCCGTGTCTTACTATGCAAGCAGTACGGTTGAAACAACAACTGATGAGCCTAAAGTCGGTTATACCGACTATGAAGATGTTACTAATCCTTATATTAAGACATCAGACTGGGGATGGGGATTAGACCCTGAAGGCTTACGCTATACATTAAACGAACTAAGCGAGATGTATCCAGATACACCAATTATGATTGTTGAAAACGGCTTAGGTGCCTACGATAAGATTGAAGATGGTGAACAAATCCACGATGATTATCGAATCAGCTATTTATCAGCACACATTCAAGCCATGATGACAGCTGTAGAAATCGATGGTGTCAATGTAATAGGTTATCTTAGTTGGGGCCCAATTGATATTGTTTCTGCCGGCACAGGTGAAATGAAGAAGCGATACGGTTATATCTACGTCGACCTAGATGATGAGGGGGAAGGATCGGGCAATCGTATTAAAAAGGACTCTTTTTATTGGTATCGAAAAGTAATTGAAACAAACGGTCAGGTATTAAAACAACAAGCATGATAAAACATCTGTTGTTGTGATGCGATAATTATCGTATTACAACCGATACAAAAGGTATAGGTAATAATTATGGCTAATATCTCAAAAGTATTAAATGATAAAGTTATTCCGATAATAATGAAATTTGTTAATACGCGTGCGATTACTGCGATGAAAAATGGGATGTTGTATCCCATACCATTCATTATTGTTGGTGCCATTTTCTTGATTTTAGGTCAGTTCCCTTACAAGCCAATCGCTAGCTATTTTACTAGCGTTGGTTTAGATAGTATTTTTATGCAGGCATATAATGGTTCATTTGCCATCATGGCTTTGTTTGCAGTCTTTGGCATTGCTTATTCATGGGTACACGATTCTGGTTATGATGGTGTACCAGCGGGTTTGCTTGCCATTGTTGTTGATGTTATCCTACAGCCCAATACAATCAATACAGTGACTAATGCCATTCATCCCGACAAAACATCTACCGCATGGTTGGCTAACAACGCCATTGACAAGGCTTGGCTCGGTGGAAAAGGTATGATTGTTGCCATTATTGCGGGTATGATTGTTGGTTGGATTTATACTTGGTTTATGAAGAAAGGCATTACGATCAAATTACCAGAACAAGTCCCAAGTAATGTCGCAGCTTCGTTTACTGCATTGGTTCCAGCCGCAGCGATTATAACAGGTGCAACAGTTGTGTATGCCATCTTCTCAAAGGCTTGGCACACAACCTTTGCAGAGTGGATTTATTCGGTTATTCAAACACCACTGCAGCATGCTTCAGATGGCCCGGCTGGTGTGTTTATTATCACTGTGATTCCAGTCTTTCTTTGGTTCTTTGGTGTCCATGGTTCAATTATTGTTTCCGGCATTATGCAGCCGTTGTTACTCGCTAATAACGCAGATAATTTAGCATTGTATCGCGCAGGTAAATTATCGTTGGCCAACGGGGCGCATATTGTCACACAATCATTCTTCGAACAGTTTATTACGGTTACTGGTGCCGGAGTGACGGTCGGTTTACTGGTATTCATGTTGGTGGGCGCTAAATCCGTGCAGATGAAGACTTTGTCTAAGCTCGAATTAGGCCCGGCTATGTTCAATATTAATGAGCCAATTTTGTTTGGTATTCCAATTGTCTTGAATCCAGTCATGATCTTACCCTTCATTTTATCACCAGTTATTACCGGTTTCGGTACGTATTACGCCATTAAATTTGGTGTCATTCCACCCTTAAATGGTGCTTATGTTCCATGGACAACGCCGCCAATCATCTCTGGATTTATTGTAGGTGGTTGGAAAGTGATGTTGTGGCAAGCGTTAATGCTATGTGTCACCGTTGGTGTCTACTGGCCATTTGCAAAGAAATACGACAAGATTTTAGTAGAACAAGAAAAGGCAACAGCGACGACAGCAAAATAAAAAAAGGTCACTCGCAAAGAGTGACCTTTTTATAATTAAGTTACGACTGCGGATTATTTTTTAAATTCTGCGCTAATACTTTTGCCAGACGATACCCCAACGGCTTGAATGTGGCATATGTTAAACCGCCAGAAATTATGCCACCGATAATTGGGACAGCTTTGGTAACTGTTTTTTCAATGTGTGCTGTCGTGATTTTATGACCAATACGACTACCAACTTTTTTAACCAACGGATGACGTGTTGACATTACAGCTGCTTGGATAGCTACTCTTTTACCAATCGACTCACCAGATTTCTTTGATAGCGTAGCAATCATAGAAGCAGCACCCGCAGTGCCAAACATGACACCAAGATAAATAATCAGCTTAACTTTGTCTTCTTCTGGCAAGGTATCTGTGTTGCTACCAAAAAGTTCATCTTCACCAAAGATGTAGGCAATTTGTTGGGCCATATTAATGGCAAAGGCAAAATACTGTACAACATCGGCACCACCGACAGCTGCCATAATTATTGGGTTGGCTGGTAAGCCGGCAGCAAAGGAAGCCATTGATGTTTTTGTTGTACTTTTGTTAATGATGTCGTGCGCTTTTTCTTCTAAAACTGAGACAGGATAGACGGCCTGTGGGCCGTGCTTTAAAATAATATTTAAGTCAGGGGAATCAGAAAACTGTTTTTTTAGAAATGCTTTGCGATTAACACGAATGACTGGTAATTTAGCAATTAAACCAATGGTGTGCAAAGTGAGATTGTAAAATCTATCTGGTTTTGTTTCAACCATTACAATAGTGCTCCTTAATAAAGATAGGTTATTATTTTATTTAATTATAGCGTGAAGAACTGTGTGATTGTTAGAAAAAGACTTACGCTGCTATTCATGGTAATAATCGTCTGATGTAAAAAATATTACAGTAAAAAGAAGTTTATAAAACAATCGTTTAATCAGCTTTGTTTTGTTGTACAATATAGGCGTCTTACCGATTATTTATGATATATTTTACCGATCTAGATGGACTATTGTGATAGTTGACAGGAGAAAAAACATGTTCAGTAAGAAAAATTATAAGTTATTGCCAGCGAGTATCGTGATGGGATTGCTGGTGTCGAGTTTTGTGGTATTACAGGAAGTACATGCAGATATAACAAGTCTTGGTCGCCAGTCCGCAACACAGGTAGGCGGATTTGGTCGCAACGCAGTTGGCGGGAGTCAAGCTGATGCGACACATATTTACACCGTCAATAGCCGTCAAACTTTGTTAAAGGCCTTGGGTCAATCGACGAATGATGTGCCCAAAATCATATACCTTTCAGGTACTATTGACATGACGAAAGATAGTCAAGGGCGCACATTGACGGAAGATGACTATGCTCAAGGAACAGGCTATCACTTGGAAAGTTATTTAACAGCTTACAACCCTAGCACATGGGGTAAAAAGAAAGTTAGCGGCCAGCAAGAGATAAATCGTCTTGCCGCTCAAAGAAAACAAGCCGAGCAAATTGAAGTTAAAGTACCGGCCAACACAACAATTATCGGGTTGCCAGGGGCGTCATTTGTGGGTGGCAATTTAATTTTGCAAAAAAACAACATTATTGTGCGGAATATTACTTTTGAAACACCGTATGATGATTTTCCGCAGTGGGATCCGACTGATGAGCGCACTGGCAACTGGAATTCACAATATGATGCTATATCAGTTCAAGGGGCTAGCAATGTCTGGTTAGATCATAACACTTTTGATGATGGACGCTACCGCGATAGTCAAAATGGTACGTACTTTGGGCGTGAGTATCAACACCACGATGGTATGACTGATATCACAAATGGTGCTGATAACATTACGATATCAGATAGTGTTTATCGAAATCATGATAAGACTATGTTAATAGGTAATAGTGACAGTAAAACAAGTGATACCGGTAAATTACACGTTACCTTAGTAAGAAATTTATTTCAAAATACGGTCCAGCGCACACCCCGTGTGCGCTTTGGTGATGTGCAGGTGATTAATAATTTCTATCAAAATGATGGCACGAGCACATATCAATTCAAATACGCTTGGGGTCTGGGCAAAAAGGCGCAAATTAACGCCAAAAATAATGTATTCGTCATTGCTAAAAAATCACCAGTGGCCATCATTAATAAGTTTAAAGGCACTCAATTATCAGATGACGGTACAATCTTTAATACAAAGTTTGTTTCGGCTGCGTCTATTAGCCATACATCACCAACTACGAGCACATTAGGCTGGTCAGGACCACTGATAGCATCAAAACAATTGCCAGAAAGCATTTTGCAAACTGCTGGTTCAGGTGTTTTAAAGTAGTGTTTTGATTAAAAAGAATTATTAATAAAAAATGTTTGTTCAACGTTAAACAAAAGAATGATTGACATTTGTGACATTTTTTTCTAAAATGCAATGTATAAGTAAAGGGGAAAAAGATGTTAGATAAAACAATCTACAAACAAATTTTTAAAGCTAGTTTTAACGCCCCAATCGACGTTGAATTCTGGGATGGCGAGCAGGTCAGCTATGGTGAAGGAGAACCAATTGCCAAAATTATTCTCCATGACGTTATTCCAATTAAAGATATTATGGCCCATGCTTCACTAACCTTTGGTGAGGCTTATATGGACGGTAAAATCGACATTCAAGGTGACCTACAAAAGTTGGTCACTACTATCTATCAGTCTAAAGATAGCTTTATGAATAATTCGAAGTTTTCGAAATTTATTCCAAAGCATGCACACACGGAAAAAGTAAGTAAGCAGGATGTTCAGAGTCATTATGATATTGGTAATGATTTTTATGAGATGTGGCTAGATCCCACATTAACATACTCATGCGCGTATTTTGCTAGTGAAGAAGATTCATTAGAAGCGGCACAATGGAATAAAGTTCGTCATATCTTGAATAAATTGCACGCGCAAGAAGGTGAAACGCTTTTGGATATTGGTTGTGGTTGGGGCACGCTTATTTTCACAGCGGCCAAAGAATATCACTTAGAGGCAACTGGTGTCACTCTTAGCCAAGAACAATATGATTACGTTTCTCAAAAGATTATTGATGAAGGTTTAGAAGGTCGAGTACACGTTTACTTGAAAGACTATCGTGAATTAACAGAGACATATGATCATGTTACGTCTGTTGGCATGTTCGAACATGTTGGTAAAGAAAATCTTGCAACTTATTTTGAACAAGTGAATGCACGTCTTGTTGACAATGGAACGGCTCTAATTCATGGTATCACTGGACAACATGATGGTGCAGGAGTTGATGCCTGGATCAACAAATATATTTTCCCCGGTGGTTATATTCCTAATATTGCCGAAAATGTTAATCACATTATGCAGGCTAGCTTGCAAATCGATGATATCGAGCCATTGCGACGTCATTACCAACGTACTTTGGAAATGTGGACTAAAAACTTTCATGACGTTGAAGAGTCTGTTATTGCCAAATATGGTGAACGATTCTACCGAATGTGGGACTTGTACTTACAAGCATGTGCTTCATCCTTTGAATCAGGGAATATTGACGTTGTACAGTACCTATTAACCAAGGGTGCTTCTGCAACAAACTTACCAATGACACGTGCATACATTTATCAAGCAGATGTTGCGCATGGTGTTAAATAAACAAACTATATAAAAACACCTATCTCATAATTACTTATGAGATAGGTGTTTTTATATAGTTTTTAGTAAATCTCAGATGTTATAAATGATTTGACTTAACGCGATAATTGGTTTATATTGAAAGCGGTTACACAATGTCTTGTGCATTATTAGATAAAGAAAGGTAGGCAATTATAATGACATAGCATTAGTTGTGTTGCTGCAGTATTTACATCGATTTAAATCAGATAATGATAGTATACGAAAAGAGGCAAAAATGGTTGAAGCAGATTTTGGTGTTGTTGGTTTAGCAGTAATGGGTAGAAATTTAGCGTTAAATGTTGAATCGCGAGGATATCGTGTGGCTGTGTATAATCGTTCTCGTGAACGAACAGATGACCTCGTTAAAAAACATGCCGATAAAAAGTTTGTGCCCAGTTACACTGTGGCATCGTTCGTGAAAGCAATTAAGGCACCTCGACGCATTTTATTGATGGTAAAAGCTGGTAAAGGAACTGATGCTGTGATTAACGAGCTGTTACCACACCTTGAAAAAGGGGACACACTTATTGATGGTGGGAACACTTTCTTTGAAGATACAATTAGACGATCAGATACACTGGCAGCTTCGGGCATCAACTTTATTGGTATGGGTGTTTCAGGTGGCGAACTGGGGGCATTACAAGGCCCTTCATTGATGCCTGGTGGTCAACGCGATGCTTACGACTTAGTTGAGCCAATTTTGAAGCAAATTGCTGCCAAGGCTCCTGAAGATGGGGTGCCAACAGTAACATATGTTGGACCGAATGGAGCTGGACACTATGTGAAGATGGTACACAATGGCATTGAATATGGTGACATGCAACTAATTGCTGAATCGTACGATATTCTAAAGCGTGTGCTCAAATTAGATCAGCAACAACTCGCAACCACTTTTTCAGAGTGGAATACGGGTGAGCTTGATTCTTATCTTGTCGAGATTACGGCTGATATTTTGACCAGAAAAGACGATCAAGGCTCAGATAAGCCAATTGTTGATATGATTTTAGATCGAGCCGGTAACAAGGGAACTGGTAAATGGTCATCCCAGTCGGCATTAGAGGTAGGTGCACCACAATCACTGATTACTGAATCAGTTTACGCACGCTATTTATCAGCTATGAAGGCCGATCGTGTAGCAGCCTCTGAAGTCCTTTCAGGACCAGAATTTTCATTTACAGGGGATGAAAAGGCAGCAATAGAAGATGTCCGCAAAGCACTGTACTTTGGAAAAATTATGTCTTATGCGCAAGGATTTGACCAATTGAGAATGGCATCTGAACACTATGATTGGCATTTGCCATTTGGCGAACTAGCACAGTTATGGCGAGCAGGAGCTATAATTCGAGCACAATTCTTGCAGCGTATTACTGATGCATTTACTAAAAATACGGGGCTGCATAACTTGCTATTGGATCCATACTTCAAAGATATTGCGCAAGATTACCAGGCAGCAACCCGTCGAGTGGTTGCATTAGCTGTACAGGCTGGTATCCCAACACCATCTTTGTCCGCAGCGATTGCATATTATGATTCATATCGTTCAGCAGTTTTGCCAGCTAATTTAATCCAAGCACAACGTGATTATTTTGGCGCACATACGTATGAACGTACAGACAAACCTGCTGGTGAAATGTATCATTATGGCTGGTATGATGAGGCCTGAAAATATAAAATAAACAAGACGGCAGCAATGCTGTCTTTTATTATGCCGGTGTTCAATCATTTATATGATCAATCAATAACAATTTTTTGTATTAATTATCACAATGCGATTCAATTTAAATCCGTACTAAAAAGAGTGTAATTGATAATTATTATTCTATTCACGTATGAATCTATGATTTTGATAAAATAAATTCTGTTTTTATAATCCTAAAGTGGCATAATAGAATTTATAAGGTGTCTTTAGGGCACTTTCAAATTTTTGGGGGTAATATATTATGTCTACTGTTGAAGAGCTAACAGACATTGTTGGAAAAGGTCACATTATCACGTCGCCTGCAAAGTCATTGCGTTACCGTAAAGGCTACCGTAGTGGTCAAGGTTCAGCATTAGCTGTTGTACTACCAGGTAATTTGATGGAATTGTGGCAAGTATTAAAAGTCTTGCACGATAACAACACAATTATTATTATGCAAGCTTCGAACACTAGTTTGACTGAAGGATCAATTCCTGCACCAGGATATGACCGTGATTGTGTTGTTGTCAATGGGACAAGAATTAAGGGTGTACAACTTATTAATGGTGGGGACGAAGTATTGGCCTTTCCAGGCACAACGTTGTTTAAATTGGAGAACGCATTAAAGCCGATTAATCGTGAACCCCACTCAGTTATTGGGTCGTCAAATCTAGGTGCCTCAGTTATTGGTGGTATTAACAATAATTCGGGTGGTGCGCTAATCCAACGTGGTCCAGCTTACACTGAGTTATCCCTTTATGCTCAGATCGACGAAAATGACGAGCTTCATTTAGTGAACCATTTGGGAATTGAATTAGGCAAGACACCTGAAGAAATGATTTACAATATCGAACATCGTAATTTTGATATTGACAATGTCCCTGCTGATAACAAGCGCGTTGGACATAATCGTAATTATGAAGCGCGTGTACGTGATGTATCATCTCATACACCTACACGGTATAATGCAGATCCTAATGAACTTTACGAAGTGTCTGGTGCATCAGGGAAACTGGCAGCGTTTGCCGTGCGACTAGATACTTTCCCAAAAGATGGTGACTCACAAGTATTTTACATTGGAACCAACGATCCTGGCGTATTAGAAAAGTTACGGCGTCATATATTATCAGAGTTTAAAAATTTACCAGTGTCTGGTGAGTATATGCATAAAGATGCATATCAACTAGCAAAAAAATATGGTAAAGACTCTCTGATTGTTATTGATGCGTTGGGTACAAATACATTACCTTATTTGTTTGGTATGAAAGCCACAACCGAGCGAATATTGAGTCATATTCCAACATTTAAGCCATACTTCCCAGATCGCGTGTTACAACATATGGGTCAACTATTCCCCAATCAACTGCCAAAGCGTATGGAAGAATACAGTCAAAAGTATGATCACTATTTGCAGTTAAAGATGACGGGTTCAGGAATTGAAGAGGCGCGACGCTTTTTGAAGCCATTCTTTGCTGAAGAAGCAGGTGATTACTTTGAAGCAACACCAAAAGAGGCAGATAGAATAGCGACGCACCGCTATGTTACCGCAGGTGTGGCCATTCGATATGAAGAAGTTTTCCAAAAGCAGCATATCCAGATTCTACCGTTAGATATTGCTTTACCACGTAATGAATTTGATTGGTTTGAACATTTGCCTAAGGAAATTGAAGATAAAATTGAACACAAAATTTATTATGGTCATTTTCTTGATCATGTTATGCATCAAGACTATATTCTCAAAAAAGGTGTCGATGCACATGAGCTAAAACAAGAAATGCTAAAATTGTTAGACAAACGTGGTGCTATTTATCCAGCCGAACATAATGTTGGACACTTATACCATGCAGCTTCGACTTTGGTAGCACATTACAAGCGCAACGACCCTACAAATAGTTTCAACCCAGGTATCGGTATGACATCAATGTCTAAATACTGGGGAAATTATTGATAAAAAACAAAGACTTAGTATTCTAAGTCTTTGTTTTTTTATTTCACATGTTGTCTTACAAACAACATGATGTTATACTACTTGTATTAAATAAAACAACACGTTTTGAAAAAGGAAGGTTTTGTCATGAAATATGCAATTACTGCAGCAACTGGTCGTTTTGGACAAGCGGCTTTCAATCAATTAAAGCAATTAGTGCCAATTAAAGATATTGTGATTGTGGCTCGAAATAAGGAAAAAGCGCAAGCAATGTTTGGTAACGTCACAGTACGCCAAGCTGATTATGATAATGTTGATGCTTTGAAACAAGCCTTTAATGGGGTCAATCGGGTGCTATTTATTTCTTCACAACCAGGTGGGCAAGTACCACGGTTGACGCAACATTTGAACGTTGTGGAAGCATTGTCAGCCAATCAAGTGCAGTTGACAGTTTATACGAGTTTCCCAAAAGCTGAAACAGCGATTAGTGCATTGGCTCACGATCACCGTGAAACAGAAAAAGCATTAACGCAATCAGGACTTAATGCTGTGTTTGCTAGAAATAACTGGTATCTTGAAAATGAGCAAGGCTTCTTGTCAAGTGGGGCAACAAATCAGGTTGCTACTTTCTGGGCTAGTGGACGTGCAGGTTGGGCACTTGAACGAGAATATGCAGAAGCAGCTGCTAAGCTCTTAGTTGCTGAAACCCATAAATCTATTTATGAATTTGCTGGACCAATTAATGACTATCAGGCACTTGGTAGTGCTTTGATTGCAGCAACTGGTAAGAAAATTGATATTTTAGCACAGACACGAACAGAATACATTGAGGCATTGGAACATACTGGTTTGAACCATGATATGGCCAGTCTATTTGCTTCTTTCCAAGCACCAATCGAAGAAGGATCATTAGATTATGGTACAACAGATTTGATAGACGTTCTGGGACATAATTTAGTACCATTACCCGAGGCTATTAACGACATATTGAAGGCATAATTTGCTGTTTGATTTATGATATAATAATGCCCGTGGTGTCGTAATTTATAAAATAGGGAGCTGACTAATGCGTTTTTCATATAAATTAAGTGATGCAATCCATATTTTGACATACATTGACATCTTTCAGGGGAATGATTTATCAAGTCAAGCTATTGCAGCCAGTATAGGCTCCAATGCCAGTGTTGTAAGAAACTTAATGCGTGATTTGCGTGTCGCGGGATTACTTGTGACGAAACAAGGTGCTGCTGCACCAATATTAGCTAAATCACCTGAAGATATTAGTCTCTATGATGTTTATATTGCGATTAATATGGTTCATACTTTACTGCATATTGATCCTAAAACAAATCCGAATTGTTTGGTGGGAAGTCGTATTCAGGATACATTAAATAATTTTTATACAGAAGTTGAAGTAGCAGCGTACGAAAAAATGCGACATATATCATTGGCAGATGTGACGCAACATATTTTGAACGCAAATGAGATATCTGAATAGTAAAAAACGCGCGTGTGGCAATGTCTGACACGCGCGTTTTTTGTTGACTTTTTTGGTCTAATATGACACAATGTCAATATATTGACATTGTGTCATATTAATTTGTAAGGAGTAAACTATGAAAAGTGGATTACTAAATTTAAGTACTCGAAAACAGGAAAGGATTAAGCAGGCCTTACTATCAGAATTTTCTAACGTGTCATTATTAGAAGCAAAAGTAGCCAACATCGTCATGTTGGCAGAGATATCTCGAGGTTCTTTTTATACTTATTTTGAGGATATTTATGATGCTTACCAGTGGCTTGCAAGTATTGTATTTAAAAATATCCATCAAAGCCTAGAACAAACGCAAGACAGTTTATCTGCGGCTGAAAACTTCATTTTAGAAGCTAAAGATAGTCCTTACTATAATTTTTTGTGCCAATATTATACTGTTAACGATGCTGTGATGAACAGTCAAAAAAAACCCAGTAGTGGTTATTTTGACGATTTGAGTCAGCTTAAAGATGACAATGAGATTAGCGATTGGTTGATTGCTCAAGCGATACATCGTTTAATAAGAAGCTATTTTATGTATCCGGAAAGATCAGCCGACATTATACAGTCGTTTCAAGCCTTGAAGGCTTGGCAAAAAAGGAGTTGAGCAATGTTTTTAGCCATTAATGAAATGTTAAAAGAAAAGGTGAGATACACGTTAGTCATTGCAGTGATTACATTGATTAGCTTTTTAATTTTTATTTTGAGTGCCTTAGCATTGGGCTTGTCAAATGAAAATACTGCTGCGGTTAATTCGTGGCATACGCAAAGTGTTGCTTTGAATAAAGATGCGGATGGTAATTTGAGCCAATCTTTGATGACTCAAAGTATGGTAACTAACTTAAAGAAACAATCTCATGCTGAAACTGTGGGTATCGCGCCAGCGATTATAAAATATAAACAAAACCATCGTGACGCTGCAACTTATATTGGCTTGGATAAAAGTAAAACTATTTATCAAACGCTCAAAATTGTTTCAGGTCATCAGCCAACAAATCAAGATGAGGTATTAGTATCTGACAAGCTAAAAAATAAAGGCCTATCGCTTGGCGATAACATCACGATTGGCATGCTACCAAAAAAATTAGTTGTTGTGGGTTTTGTTAAACAAGCAACTTATAATATGGCTCCGATTGTCTATGGCTCTTTGAGTAACTGGTCCGGTGTTAAAGGTGTGTCGTCACATTATGCAGCAAGTGGCGTGATTAGTCAAAAAAATATCGCAATTGAGGATAAAGAGAATGTCTCGGTTTTAACAAGACAACAATTATTTAATAAGATGCCTGGGTATACGGCGCAAAATAGTACCTTTTTGTTTATGATTTCATTTTTAATAATTATATCAATTGTTGTGGTTGCTATTTTCCTGTATATTTTAACAATTCAAAAGATGCCTAACTTGGCAGTATTAAGGACGCAAGGTATACCTAGTCGTTATTTGATCGTCAATACGCTTAGTGAAACGACAATCATCATGACGATTGCAGTTAGCCTGGGACTCGTTTTATGTGCTATCAGTAGTTGGTTGCTACCGGTTGCTGTACCGATGTATTTTGACCTGTATCTCATTATTTCTGTAGCATTTGGCCTAATCATTACCGGTATCATTGCCGCATTAATCCCAATTCGACTTATTATGAAGATTGAACCCAAACAAGGGATAGGAGGATAACAAGATGGCTAGTTTGAAGCTGGTTGACGTTACTAAAGTATTTGGCGAGGGAACTAATGAAGTTGTAGCGCTTAATCGTGTTAATTTTGAATCTCGTCAAGGAGAATTAACCCTGATACTTGGACCATCAGGCTCTGGCAAAAGTACATTATTGACCATTATCGGGGGATTACAGTCACCAACCTCGGGTGAAGTTTATGTAAACGGTCAGTTAGTAGATGTTAAAGACGTCAAAAGTTCTGATTTTTTTCGGTTGAATCAAGTTGGTTTTGTTCTACAGTCTCACAGTTTGGTCCCCTTTTTAACTGTGAAAAAGCAATTTGAATTAGCTGATCGTGTTAAAAAACAAAATAATTTGCAAACCGAACAATTTCATCATTACCTGCAAATTTTAGGGATTGACCAATTATTGGATAAATATCCAAATCAGTTATCAGGTGGTCAATCTCAACGCGTTGCTATCGCTAGAGCCATATATACTAATCCTGATTTTATTCTTGCAGACGAACCAACCGCAGCATTGGATAGTGATCGTGTTAAAAAGGTGGGCGAATTATTTAAACAAATTGCCACAGCAGAAGATAAAGCTGTTGTTATTGTGACGCATGATTTACGGTTAGAGCAATTCGCAGATCATGTTTATCATATTGAAGATGGCGCGATTATACAAACAAAGTAAGTAAAAGAACCTAGCCGAAGCGCTAGGTTCTTTTACTAATCAGTGAGCCTAAATATAAGTTAAAATGCAGTGTATTACGTATTATAATTAGTCAAAATATAAGTTGACAATATAGTGTCAATGCTTTACTATTTAGTTAGTTATATATATATTAAACTAAATAAAAGGAGAACCTATGACATTAGAGGACTATTTTAACGAAACACGAACGGTGATGGTACATCTTCTCTATTTGACCAATGCAAAGTCTTTGGATCACGATTTATCTGACAACCAAAGACGTACATTAGAAGTCTTACTCGAAAATGATGACTTGACTGCTGGGCGAATTACCGAAACACTTGATATTAAGCCATCAAGTACCACAGCAATTATTAAACAACTTACTAAATTACAGTATGTCACTAAACATAAAGATATGGCTGATTCACGTATTACGCGCATTAAATTAACAGATAACGGTAGATCGAAAGCAGTGGCATTACAGGAGCGCTTAGAATTAATTGATAGTATTTTTTTTAAGCCGTTATCTGCCAAAGAACGACAACAATTATTTGAATTGCTGCAAAAAATGGCTACGTATCTAAGTTCTGATACTTATCTAGATGCAATGCGGCAATTGGTCTCTGATGACCGGCAATCTCAACGTATGTTGGAACATTTACAAGATGTGAGCCGAGATCGACGTCATATCAATCATTTACGTCAACATATGAGCCATGATTACTGGCACCATCATAATGATTAAACAGATAGTAAAGGAGTAGCGGTATAATACCGTTAACATAAAATAATGGACGAACATGAAGTACATCGCGCAAAGGGACAGTTTAAGTTTGGTGAGTTCTTCTCACTAATTAATCAAGTTTCACCAAAATATTGGCTGATGAGCATCGGCGTATTGATCGGTTTGGTCGGCACGGCCATTAACTTAGTCGTGCCTAAAATTGCAGCTAATCTAATCAATACTTTTTCTAAAGGAATTGATTATCATTTATTATTAACTGTTATCATATTATTCATTTTGTCAAGCGCGCTTTCTGTTGTGGGTGGTGCGTTACTAGGCTTTTTCGGCCAAGATGTTGTATCAAAGTTGCGTCAGAAAATATGGGCCCAATTAATGACCCTACGCGTGAGTTATTTTGATGAGGTCAAAGCGGGTGAAATGTCTTCGAGACTCGTGAATGATTCCTCTCAAGTACAAGAACTATTAGCTTCAAAAATACCAAGTGCGCTATCTGCTATATTAACAGTTATCGGTGCAGTCTTTATGATGTTTACAATGGATTGGCATATGTCACTGGTTGTGGTTGCTTCGGTACCAGTGGCAGTGGTTTTATTGACACCCTTGATGCTATATGCGGGTCGGTTATCGCGTAAGCGGCAAGATGCTATCGCTGACTTTAATGGTAGTGCATCAGAAGTATTGGGAGAAATTCGCTTAGTAAAATCTTCTAATGCTGAAAAACAAGCAACGCAATCAACAAATGGTGTTATTGGTCGTTTATATCAAATCGGCTTACGTGAAACGGTTTACGATGCAGCTATGGGTCCTATTATGATGATGATTATGATGGGGATGGTATTTGGGTTGTTAGCATTTGGTATTTATCGTGTGTCTCATGGCGCTATGACTATTGGCACACTCACATCATTTTTGATGTACATCTTTAATTTGATTGGTGCAGTACCCATGTTAGGTACTGTATTTAGTGAAATGAGCAAAGCTGCAGGTGCAACGACACGAATTCGGGAAATTTTACGTGAACCGCAGGAAGACTTCACGGTTGGTGATTCAATAAATGTTGAAGGGCAAACACTTAGGGCATCACATGTAGACTTTGGGTATACGACAGAAGAAAATATTTTAACAGATGTCTCTTTTGAAGCGAAACCAAATACGGTAATTGCTTTTGCCGGCCCTTCTGGTGGCGGCAAGTCAACAATATTTAGTCTTGTCGAACGTTTTTATGAACCCACTTCAGGCATTATTAGCATAGGCGATAGGCCATTAAATCAAGTGAATCTTGCCAGTTGGCGTTCACAAATTGGTTTTGTTTCTCAAGATTCGGCTATTTTAGCGGGAACTATTCGTGATAATTTAACATTTGGTTTGTCTGGGGAATACTCTGATGAGCAGCTATGGCATGTCTTGTCATTAGCTTATGCTAAAACATTTGTGGCTGAAATGCCAGCGCAATTGGAAACCCAAGTAGGGGAGCGTGGTATTAAAGTTTCGGGTGGCCAGCGTCAGCGTTTAGCTATAGCACGTGCCTTTTTACGAGACCCTAAGATTTTAATGTTGGATGAGGCAACGGCTAGTTTAGATTCACAATCAGAAGCGATGGTGCAAAAAGCTTTGGAGAGCTTGATGGCTAATCGTACAACGTTAGTGATTGCACATCGCTTATCAACTATTGTCGGAGCGGATCAAATTTACTTCATTGAGCACGGTCGTGTGAGTGGCTTTGGTACACACCAAGAACTGATGTCAAATCATCCATTGTATCGTGAATATGTTCAGGGACAGGCTATTAATCAATAAAGAAACGGTAATCATTGTGATTACCGTTTCTTTATTGATTAAAAAGGTGAGTGCCAAGCAAACTGAGGAGAAGTACCGGTATACACAGCATAGGATTGACCTGATACCCATGCCCAATTTTGATTACCGTAGTCATAATGCCACCATTCTTCACTATAATTCGTAAAGCCATGTCGTGTCATAATGTCGTATAGTAGTTGTCGGTTTTTTCTTATAACATTTAATGGATCATTAAAATAAGTTGTTTGGGCACGAACACTTGCTTCATCAAAGGGCGTACCCATATTGAGCAAACGGCCAACAGAATCGATAATAGTCAAATCAACACTACCGCCTGTATTATGAGGAGACGGCTTCAACAAGTTAGTAGAGGGTAATGCAACAATTTTAAGCGTCAATTGTTGTAACTCATTAACAGTCATGTTTGGATTTTGTTGCCGATGTCGTTCGTAGAGTATATCAAATAAAGCCTGTTGTGTTTTTATATCACGCCAAGCATCATAAATTAAGAACTTATAGCCAGAAGGTAAATCATTACTTGCTGTAATTAATTTTTCATAAACTCCTTGTCTGAGATATAGTTCGGGTATGGCACCTGGTAATTTTTGCAAGAAGTATTGTGGACTAATCTGTATTTTTTCTGGGAAAAAATTAATTGGCACAAGATCTTCTTCAAGTGGTTTGATAGGTACATTTTTAACCGCTAACCAGTCCCATTCAGTTGTTTTTGTAAACGCTTTCATAATGTTATTTTATCATGTTTAAACATTTATTTCACTAGTTCTGCACCGTTTTTTCATCACACGTTACTTGCTGATATTTAAGGATAGAAAAGAGAGGGGATTGTGGTATAATGAACGAGTATGTACTAGTAATTTATTGTCAGATAATGTGTCAGTTACCAAATAATTATAAAGTTAATCAAAGGAGCTTTTATCATGAAAGGCATTATTTTAGCGGGTGGTTCAGGTACAAGGTTATACCCTATAACAAAGTCGACTTCTAAACAATTGGTCCCAATTTATGATAAACCTATGATTTATTATCCCATGTCTGTTCTAATGTTAGCAGGTATCAAAGATTTTTTGATTATTTCAACTCCAGAGTACACGAACCAATTTGAACAACTTTTTAATGATGGTAGTGACTTGGGCTTAAACATTCAATATAAAGTACAGCCTCAGCCGAACGGATTGGCAGAGGCATTTATACTTGGTGAAGAATTTATTGGGGATGACTCAGTTGCACTGATACTTGGTGATAATATTTTTTACGGGGCAAACTTATCAGAAATGCTACAAGCTGCTGCTGTCAAAAAAAATGGTGCAACAGTTTTCGGTTACCAAGTACGCGACCCAGAACGTTTTGGTGTAGTTGCATTTGATGAAAATCAGAAAGCAGTTTCTATTGTTGAAAAACCAGAACAACCAAAAAGTAATTATGCGGTAACAGGTCTTTATTTTTATGATAATGATGTCATTAATATTGCTAAGTCAATTTCACCTTCAGAACGTGGTGAACTAGAAATTTCAGATGTTAATCAAGCATATTTGGATCGTGGTGATCTTGATGTACAAGTCATGGGCCGGGGCTTTGCTTGGCTAGATACTGGTACACATGATTCTTTATTGGAAGCGTCGAGTTTTATTGCAACAATACAAAAACAGCAGAATTTAAAGGTTGCTGCTTTAGAAGAAATAGCATACCGCATGGGATATATTACATTAACGCAATTAGAAGCCTTAGCACAACCATTGAAAAAAAATGATTACGGCCAATATCTTTTGCGCTTAGTTGCTACTGAACGGCAACAATCACATAACGACTTATAAAACTATCGCATAGCGAACTACTTTACTAGTAACATGAGTGAAGTGGTTCGACTTTGGTTTATAGGTTACAGAATTGTTCATTTTAAATTATCAGGTTTTCCTGAGTACATAAAAAGAGCGTCAATTAATGAAAGGCTTTTTAATATAGATGATTGAAAATATCAAAAAAATTGCTGCCGATGAAAGAATCCGTTTTTTAGTCGTTGGAGGTTTTAATACAGCGTTTGGATTTCTTATATTTACCAGCATTACACTTATGCTGAAACATGTGCCACACGGTTATATGATTGGTTTAATTGTTTCTCAATTCGTTTCCAATTTTGTTGCCTTCTATTTACATCGTAAAGTGACTTTTAAGGCTAAGGGACACGCAATGACTGACTTTATTAGGTTTACGATGGTTAATGCAGTGAGCTATTTAATTAATTTAATAGTCTTACCGCTCTTGGTCAACGTCACTCATATGAATCCGCTTATTGCACAATTCCTAATTTTGCTCGTTACAACCATGATTAGTTTCGTTGGTCATAAATTCTTTTCATTTAGGAGAACAAAATAATGCTAGATGTATCCGTTGTTATTCCCGTATATAAAGGTAGGCCATTTATTGAGGAGACTGTGCTGTCTGTTTTGTCTCAGCGTGATGTAGCATTTGATTTATCTATAGCATTACAAGGTCCAGAAGATGGTACACGTGAATTATTAGCTGAAATTGCGAAAACTGATTCGCGATTAAAAATTTTTAATGCCCCAACTGGTGCAGCTAAAGAAAATTGGCAGTATGTCTCACAGCAGGCTACCGGCAAATATATTAAATTAATTCCTCAGGATGATGTTTTATTGCCTGGAACATTAAAACGTCAGTTTGATTTGCTTGAAGAAAATCCACAAGCAGTGCTAACTGCTAGCCTAAGGCAAGTCATTGATGATAAAAATACGATTTTAAAAAAATCATGGGGTCTGATGGGAATCACTAAACCAATGAGTGGTACTGCAGTGATGCGGCATGTTATTGGCTTAGGCATGAATGCTCTTGGCGAACCCGGCGGCGTCATGATGAGACGAGACGCATTTGAGCAAGGCGGTGGTTGGGATTTTTCAAATCCCTATGTTGTTGATTTAGCTTCTTATTTACATGTTCTTGCTCAAGGTGATTTTGTACCAGACAATCAAATTGGGGTTAAATTCCGTGTTAGTTCGGGGCAGTGGACAGCAGAATTACAAGATGTTCAAAGCCAGCACGTCATTAGCATGAACAAAGCGATGCATCGAGACTATCCTACAATTGTGACAAACGCCGTTTTATGGCGTGGTAATGTTATGTCTCAAGTCATGCAATTGGCTCGTTTAATGGTTTATAAAGTAAAAGGAATGAAGTGAAATGGCAGCGAAAAAATTAGCAATTGTTTTACCTGCATATAACGAAGAAGAAGTTATCGAGAAGACAACAGCACGTCTACATGGCTTGCTGTTGTCAATGATTGAAAATAAAAAGATCACATCTGACAGTTTTATTATGTATGTTGACGACGGTTCCAAGGATCGAACGTGGGAATTAGTTAATCAACTGCGTGCACAGTACGGCCAAGTACAAGGTATTCGTTTTAGTACTAATTTTGGTCATCAGAACGCACTAATTGCCGGTATGACACATTTAACAGGTACAGATGTTGATTATGTGGTCACCATTGATGCTGATTTGCAGGATGATCCGGAAGCCATTGTTGATATGGTAGATTTGGCTAACGCAGGGAAAGACATTGTCTATGGTGTACGAAATGACCGTACAACAGATACGCTCTTTAAGCGTTACACGGCGCAGGGCTTTTACAAAGTTATGAGTGCTTTGGGAGTGAATTCTATTCCAAATCATGCAGATTTTCGACTGGTTAATCAAAAAGTGCTCAAAGCATTTTCAGCATATCAAGAGCGTGAAATGTTTTTGAGAGGCATTTTCCCCTTGATTGGCTTCAATGAAGGCCGCGTGTATTACGCGCGTGCTGAGCGCGAGGCTGGCGAAACAAAATATCCATTAAGGAAAATGATACAGTTTGCGGCAACAGGGATTACTTCGTTCTCAATATCACCAATTACTTTTGTACGCAATTTGGGAATTGGTATTTTTGGTATTAGTATTTTATTTTTAATTTATATTTTCTTCGGTTGGGCTTTTGGTAAAACGTCAACTGGGTGGCCAACATTGATGGTATCAATATGGATGCTCGGTGGTTTACAGTTAGTGGCAATTGGCATTATAGGTGAATACATTGGTAAAATTTTCATGGAAGTCAAGCATCGTCCAAGATATATTATTGCAGAAGAGTTGAATGATTATGATGAACAAGCATAAGCAGAATGAATGGCCTATTACCTTTAAAAATGTTGGTCTAATTACCTTAGTCATCGTTGGATTAAGTCTCATACCTTTAATATTTTTCCATCGTTTTTATTTTTTAGACGATACGCAGCGTGGTGCAATCGGTCAGTGGTATGAAGTCGGCAAACTATTATCACAAGGTCACTTACCTATTTTTAATGCTGCAGCGCAGGGCTCAGGTAATTACCTTGCTGAAGGTCAATGGGGGACCTTTAGCCCTTTGGTGTGGTTAATTGCTTTCACAGTTTATCATTCATCTAATTTTGTAATCTTCTCAACTGTTTTTAAAATTATTTTATTAGTTGTTTTAGGTTTGGGCGCTTTCTTTTTAGCCCATTCCATGCACGTTGACAAAAAGTACGCAATTATTTACGGGTTTATCACCCCATTTGTTGGCTTTACACTTTTTGCAGGCGCAGCATCGTGGGTCACTGATTTAATGGTTTCTGCGCTATTTCCATGGTTTTGGTGGGCATTACGTCGCTTTTTAGAAAAGAATACAGGCCCAATACTTGTTTTCCTGATTGGTTATTCCATCATAACAATAGGTTATGTGTTCGGTACGATTATGCTAATTATGACAATGCTTGGCTCATTAATCGCATTTATAATGAACAAACATTGGCAAAGCGTTAAAAAAACTGTATTGTTAGGTGTTAGTTTAGCTGCTGCGACAATAGCTGTTTATTTACCTGGTATTGCTATAGCAACAGTGACATTAAGAAATACTTCAGGCATCTTTAATAATAACTTCTTATCGCCCAATTTGTCTGATTTGTTGTTTTCGTTTTCACCAGTCGGCTACTCTGAAATGAACTCTTGGTGGACCGCAGGCGGTGTTACATACATGCCATTTATGTACATAGGTTGGCCTTTGTTATTAATCGCTTTTCTTAACTTCAAGGCTATTCGGTCGTTTATTAATAACCATAAGACTGATTTAATACAGTGGGTGGTACCGTTCTTAATAGCGTTTTTGCTGCTATTTGGCCCAGACAGCGTTGGTCCGCTACGCTTTCCAGTTCGTATGATGGCTTATTTTGGACAATTACTATTGCTAATGTTGGTGATGGTGATTTCACAAGTAGGCTTGACTTTTAATAAAGCACGTATTTGGTTCCTCACATCAATAGTTTTGCTTGGCACATATTTAGAAGTGTCCAATACACCAGCCAGATTGAAATCAGTTTTAGTTATTAATTTAATTATTGGTTTGGTAATTATTGCAATTGCTTATATAAGTAGTGGTGGCAAGAAGTTTCAGTATAAAAATTATCGGTTTAACATCAAAAAACCGGCAATTACTATCTTATCGCTAGCTATTGTTATCTCATTTTTTTCGATGATTGTTCAGCAAAGAACCATAGGCAGACAACGGGATAGTATACAGCAGCAACACATTACCTATCGATATGTTGACTATGATATGCCAGCAAAAAAAGCTGATATTTTAAATATGGCTAAAAAGTACAAAGGCAATACAGTTGTATTAGGAAATAGCAGTCATATCATTATGGGAAATGATTGGTATGTTACTGACAATGATTCAATGAATGTATATACGCCCGTTGGCTTTAAAAAGTTTAGCGACGATTTTCGTGGTGGGGATCCCACGCGCATTCCAGTAAAGCACTATAATAAGCTCTTTACACTAGATAAGACAACGCAATTACCATTGGTTGATTTGCTCAAGATTGATACGATAGCAGTTGGTAACGAAGATGATAAAAAGATTTATCAAAACCTTATCCATCGAAAAAATGTGCCTAATGGTTGGCGTTTAACGTCTTATAATCGCGATTTTGCCGTAATTCAACGTAATGTTTCGGTTGGTCAAGTTGGCAGTGTTGCTTGGAGTAGCTTAAATAGTATTAAGCAAGTTGCTAACAATAATTATCAAGTTAAAATTTATGTCCCAGCTCATGATAAAAATGAAAAGGTCGTCTTTTCACGAACTGCCTGGCCGGGTTATCATGTTATAGGGCACAGTGCTAAGTTAATCACTCCCTTACGGGGGTATTTGACTCAAATTGAGGTACCCGCATCGCACATGCCAAAAACCATTACTTTGCGGTTTGAACCACCAATGTTAAAACCTGCATTCGTTTTAGTTGTCTTTTCTGTGGTATTTACCTTGTCTTGGTCATTAATACGCATGTTAATTAAGGTAGTTGGGAGAAACTAAATTCCGTTCCTGACGTAATTGTTAATTATATCATTTCAAGAAGAGTGTATTAAATCAAAATTATTTAATACACTTTTTGTTTTCAATGAATTAACAGTATGTCTAATGACACGTTTTTCTGTAAATTATAGTGGGGTAGCATTTTCAGTAATGGCTATATCATATAGTTCATAATCATTTCTTATTGGAAGCACTACATTAAGGTAGTGTTTTTTTGTTTGGCATGTTGATAAATCAACATCTCTGTATTTTTAATACAGTTTTATTTTCTAACTACTTGACTGCGTGGTTACCACACAGTGTACAATATAATCAACTTAACTATTCAAGAAAGGAAGCTTATGCAAAACTATTCCATTTCCGAGCTAGCTCGTATTTTTAAAATTACAAAGTATACCATTAGGCATTACGTTGATGAAGGATTACTCTCACCCGAAAAAAATTCTGTTAGCGGTTACTATACATTTTCAGAAACTGATCTTTATAGGTTATATCAAATTTTGACATTTAGAAAAATTGGCTATGCTGTTAAAGATATCAAAAAATTATTAGAACAAGATAATTTTACTGACGTTTTTAGGGTTGCTGAAGCTAAAGTTCAAGATCAAATTAATTCACTATTGGCAACTAAACGGATTATTCATACGATTATTCAGGCACAAGAAAATACAAAATTTGACCAAATTGCCTTTGCAGAAAGAGATGGTCGTTTCTTCAAAGAAGTGCCAGACAATTTGTTGGCAGAGGAACAGTTAAATTTATTAGAAATTGCTAAATTTGATTCTTATCAACCAGAGAATGTATGTTATCTTATCAAAAGTAATGGCAATTATGACACATGCTTTCCTGGTAAATCAGATGACTATCATTATGTTATGCCAAAGGGAGATTATGCATATAAAAATGTATTGATTCAGGAAGAACAGGAGCTGTATAACCAAATTGAATCATTTAAAAACGATAGTTTTATAAAAAATGCCTTATCTACTGATAATAGTGTAATACTATGCTATGAAAATATTTTTAGTTCCTTAGCTTATAATCAGGCGACAGTTTTTACGTTAGAGGTTAAATTATGATTGTTGGAACACTCAGCAAACGTGACATGTTTTCAGAAGACATGCGTCAGCAACTGAGTATGCTAATTTTGGATAGTTTTGAACGTAAATTTACAGTAAAACTTTTTAACATTAATGTCGCCAAAGACATTGCTAAATTTTTAGCGTGTTATATCAGTGAAAATAATAACCAATTAATTATTGCACATCAAAATAATGACATTTACGGCTGCTTATTTTACTCAAACAAAGAAGCAGGTTCCTAACTTTATGATGCTATAAAAAGATTTTACTCTGGTACGACGCGCCTTAAAGTGATTCTGTTCTTTTTGGTACTAGGATACAAACCACTAAGCAATGAAACTTATATTGAGTTTCTGGTAGTCTCAAATAAATGTAGAAGGGAGGGCGTGGGAACGCAATTAATAAAATATTGTCAAAGACAACTGTTAACCCAAAAAACTAACGCTATATGTTGCTGCGGAAAATACAAGAGCCATTAAGTTGTATCAAAAAAATAATTTTGTCGTTCGGAAAGTTCAGCATAGCATGCTTTCCGGAATTTGTGTTAACCATGAAAAATGGTGTTTTATGGTATGGGAGAAATCAAATGAAGATTGTTACGACCGAAATGTTTAGTAATAAAGATATTGTCGAAGTCAAGGAAGCGGTTTTTAGTGAACAAGTATTGTCAGTAAATATCGTTAAGGATGCCATAAGTGGTATCAAGGGTATTTTTGGGTGCAAATCTAATAGTTACTCAGAAGAATTCAGCAAAGGCCGAGAACTAGCCCTTGTAGCGCTAAAAAGCCAAGCGGCGCTTTTGTCTGCTAATATCATTATTGATGTTTGTGTGGATTATAATCAATTTGTCAATTCTGATATCATGCTAATTGTTGTCACAGCTAGAGGCACAGCTGCAGTAATAGAATAAGTACACTGGGCAATTTGATTCAGTTAGGCGTTAAATTTGCTATTTTTTAAAATTAACTTTAGGTAAAGATGTAATGAAGAAAAAAATATTTGCTGCTATTTTTATAGTGCTAGTTCTGATGATTGGAATATTTATTTTTGGTAATGATTATCAAATGTCAGAAAAAAAGATAATGATTCATACAAAAACTAACAACTTGTCAACTATTATGACTTTTCCAAAACATGAAAAAATTAAGGGTTTTATTGTATTTGTACACGGCGACGGGGCTCAAAATGCAACGCAAGACGATGGTTACAAGCCGTTAATGGAAAGATTTGCTAAGCAGGGTTATGTCTCAATTTCTTGGGATAAACCTGGTGTTGGGAAATCAACGGGTAATTGGCTTCATCAATCGATGACTGATAGGGCAAATGAGGTGACCGAAGTTATTGACTGGGTTCATAAAGCCTATCCGAATGCAAACTATCGGATAGGCTTATGGGGCGCTAGTCAAGCCGGGTGGGTTATCCCTAAAGTAATGAAACAGGAAAATAAAATTAGCTTTGCGCTCTTGGCAGCGCCAGCCATTAATGTCATGCGACAGGGTATATATTATAACGTCTGGCAGGCAAAAAAATCGGGCGCTACTAATCAAGAAATAAACAGAATCAAAAGAAATTTTATCAACGATAGTTATTTAATTCAAAAATATAATACTTATCAGGAATACAAAATGCATGGGGGTAGTGAAAAGATTAGTGCAGACAGATATCGCTTTGTTCGTAAACTGTTGAATGAAGATGCCACTGCCGATTTATCTCAAGTTCATGGGAAGATAGGTCTCGTCTTAGCTGCAAAAGATAAAAATGTTGATTCAGTGGAAACAAAAAATGTTTATTCAAAAGTGATAGACGCTAAACAACTTAGGATAAAAACGATTCCCAATGTTGAACATCGAATGATCAATCCTGATATAGCTAATTCAGATTTTTTAATTAATCTCGTGGGTGTGATACTGCCTAAATACTATTTAATTGATAAAAATTATCTAGATTATTGTGAAACCTTTGTGTCACAGCTATCATCTTGATCATATTAAATCGAATTAAAATTTTTGTCACCAATCAATGACGCCAAGTTATAAAAATAGGAATAGGAGTAATAATGATACGTGCTGTTACATTAAAAGATCTCAATAAAATTCATCAAATAAATAGAGATGAATTAGGTTATGATTATCCGTTAGACAAATCTTTAAATCAATTACGTAAAATTTTAAATGATCCAAACCATCATTTTTTAGCACTATATCAGAATGATTTTGATCATAAAATTCTTGGTTATGTTCATGCTGAAATTTATGAAGAGATATACGCTGATCCAAGCCTCAATGTCCTTGCCTTAGCCGTATCATCAGATAGTCAAAAATCTGGGATAGGCACGCAGCTTATGGGATGGCTTGAAGATCAGGCTCTAAAAAACGGCTTGACTAACATTCGTCTAAATTCTGGCATGTCAAGAACCGCTGCTCATAATTTTTACGAGCATATTGGTTATAAGCATATTAAAGACCAAAAAAAATTTCTAAAGATACTTTTATATGAATAATCGTTAAAGCACACAATCAATCATACTGATGTTGTGTTGAATTGCAGGAGAGCGTTTAGAAGGTACTTAAAAACGTAGGTAATGCTTTCCACGTTAGTTACTTTCGATAATATATATTATGTAAACTTAAAAAGGTGCTGAACTTGTCAAGTGCTATTTTAACAGACGAACGAAAATTATTTGTTTAAACGTGTTATATAAGTTGACGTGGCGGTCTCAAACCTACTTATTTACAATTATGTTACATTGAGTATATGCGCTGTAAATTGTAATACAATTTTTTAATGGTAAATTTTAATACACATAATAACAAGACGTCAACACAAAAACAAGGCAGTTTTTTACTGTCTTTTTTATTTGCTATGCCTTTATTAATTAATACCTAAATTTCTTTATGCTGTGATAATTCGTTCATTAAATACCGTTCTCGGCGTTTTATATGCTAATACGACTCTTGGACGCTCGTTTATGTCTTTAATCGCTCGCTGAAGACCTTTTTGCGTTAATTGGTTAAAGTTGTATCCAGATGGAAAAACACGTCTTAATTCGCGATTAAAACGCTCATTAGTGCCACGTTGTCCTGGAGATTGCGCATCAGCGTAATATAATTTCTTTTTATAAGTATTTTCTATTTGATTGATGAACATAACACTTGTGAATTCAGTACCACGGTCACAAGTTAAACTATCACATACAAGCTCAAAACGCGACATAAATGTGTCAATAGTCGTCCGAACATCTTCAGCGTTTTTACTTTTTGTTTTGATACCAACCATGAATCGCGTTTTACGTTCCACAAAAGTAATCACAAATGACTGTGAGTCTTGTGGACTCATGACACCATCAATTTCCCAATGGCCAAAGGTACTACGACTATTTATAATTTCAGGTCTGAAACGGATACTTCTTTTTTCTATCGCAACTCTGGTTTTTCCTTCGTTTGCTGGTTTCAAACGTAATTTTCGTCGTCGTTTACCCTTAAGCGGTAAATCAGATACTTTAGCTTGTAGTTGGTTACTGATAACCCAGTTATAGATGGTTCGTGTAGAAATATTGAGATTTGGCACGCCTTTCGCGATTTGATCTGGTGACCAATGTTTTTTGATGATTAAATCGTCAATGATCTTCCTTCGACGAGGTGTTAATTTACTTGCTTTTTTATGCTTGATTTGAGCAAATACTTGAGCTCTTTTTTCAGCCTGATGTGGTTCGTACGTGTGCCTAAGAACAGTTTTTTTACCACGCCACAGTACGACCCGAGCATTACGCTGTAATTCAAGCGTAATAGCGGCCCGTGAACGATGTAAACGTCTAGCAATCTCACTATTAGACAAGCCTGCATCTATAAAATTTTTAATTTGCAGTCTTTCTTCGAAATCAATCCTCTTGTATGTTGATGGCATTCATTGTCTCCCCTGTATTCAGTAAATGTCGAATGGTGTAGGCTAGCCGTTACACAAATCAGAATGATGATATGAAAATAAACAAATATGTTATGAGTATAAGATGATGTATTGATACATGCGAACATAAGTATGTTATGAGTATAAGATGATGTATTGATACATGCGAACATAAGTATGCTATGGGTATAAGATGTTGTAATGATGCATACGGGCATTTAGGTGAAAAAGCTTACTACTTTGGGATCAAACCTATATCTGTTCAAAACGGTTGGTGTATCTACTAATTTTTCACGTTATTCAATTTTGCATATGTTGTTAACCTACAATACTTATTTATAGCACAAATATTTATTTGTATCATCGTGGAGAATTCAAAAAAATGGCAAATAAAAAACCACATCGACTAGATGTAGTTTTTCAGAAGATGTTCTTTACTAAGCATCAATAATACCAGTTATCAAAACCTGGCAAACCGTCATATCCACGTGATAGTGTTGAACCTGAAATACCACCAAACATAAATGGGTCATACTGGTCTTCGACATAAGAAGTTGTGTGCCACTTAGGATCAGTCACATAATGTCCGCCTTGGTGGAAGTTGATGAATTTGACCGTATTGCGGTGCACCCAACCCACATTGGTTAAGTGGACCCACTCTTGAATGGTGTCTTTGCCACGTTCGCCAACGGAAACAACCTTGTCGACGTCGTATAATTGATTCCCCAAACTAGACACGCTACGCATGTACTGGCTGTTATCTAAGCCATAAGGGCGCGTCCAAACATCACCCACATTACTTTTGATTTGTACTTTGTAAGTATGATTAGTCGTATTTGCTAACTCTATGGCTTTTGTGTTTTTCATCTCCAAACATCTTGCATCAACCCATGAAAATTCATTGACGTTATCCAAAGGACTGATACGCGACCAAGTAATGCCATTCTTATCGACGAACGAACCAGACACTTTAACTGCCTTGCCATTATAAGGGTTTAAACTACCCACGATACCTGAATAACCACCAAAAGTGACATCTTTATCGCGTCCCCAGTCATTGCTAAAGCGGTTATCCCATGAATTGGTTGAATGAACGATTGCTGACTGGCTTTGCTTAGTAATAAACGCTTGGTCGTTAGTATAATATTCAACACTGCCAACATCATTTGGTTGGGTTAATGTGTTTGAGTCAACGAAACCACGTTGGCCATGAAAATTGATTTCAACCCAAAGGACACCACTATCCGTATCTTTATATGCACTGTACCCAGCGACTTTTTGTCCTGCAATATCGCGAACATTACCTAAATAACTGGCACCATTTTGACCATAAGGACGTGTCCAAACGCCACCGTCTTTACCCTTAGTAGGTATTTGCACATCAATATTTTTCACATAAGTTTGCCCTTGGTTATTATCTGCGGCAACTGATTGCGCCCCAATTGCGCCACCTAAACCTACTGTTGCTAGTACCGCTGTGCTTAGTAATAATGTTTTAATCGTCATGTTACTCTCCTAGTAATCTTTTATTTTTGGGCTTCCCACCCCATTCGGTTACGGCTGAGCCTGGGTAACGTCCAACTGATGGTTTAAATTATTTATTAAACCATTTCTTAATTGGCTTCCAGAAAATTAATAAGCCAACAACAAGACTGACAGCTGCCAATGAAGCATACAGCAGACCCTTTGGCTTTTCACCATAACTTGTATTTGGTGTCTTAGGTGTTTCTGGTGTTGATGGTTTTTCTGGCGCTTTTGGTTGATCACCAGTCTTGTTTGCCACTTCATTACTTTGATATGATCCATCGTTTAACAAGAGGTTATATCGGTTTTTAAATGTCGTGTTTGCTTTATTGGCTTTCACATGAACCATGATAATCGGTAGTTCTTGCACGACGTTCTTAGCTTGGTTAATTTGCTTCAGGTAGTCCTCACTAACTTTTGCTGTGAATTCATGCGTTTCTTTGTTGAAATCAAATGTCACAAATTTGCTCAGATCAGTTTTTCCATCTTTAGTGGTGACTGTCGCTGATTCGTAATCCACTTCAACTGGTAATTTATCTGAATATGTCAGTGAGGTGACATCAGTGGTTCTGTCCTTTGGCAAAGCGTCTGCACGCAAAGCATAAGTCAATTTATCCCCAACTTTAACTTCCTGCTTATCAATTGATTTTGCGTTGGCATCATTCGTCTTATCTGCTTTAACGTCTTTTGTTGGCGTTGGTAGATCAAGTAATGTTGTGAGTTGTTGCGTTGCGGTTTCGGACTGAGGCTTTTCAGGCTCAACAACATTCTCAGGTGTTGGCTTAACTGGCTTTGTTGGTGGTGTTGGTTTCACTGGTCTTGGGTTAAAAGCCACATCATCAAAGTTCATAAAGTGATTGTTATCAATGTCGGCTGCCTCACCATTTGTTGTGTTCACACCACCCCCGTAAAAAGTGGGTTGCGTCGTCGTGAATTCACCAAACGTGACACCAACCATCTGAGCAAAGTTTTCGGGGTCTTCATCAGCGCCCTTACCACTCTTTTTGGATTGCTCATCTTGTGCCTTTGTGGCTTCAGCTGTTTTATCAGCTGCTACCGCATAATAGGAAGAAATCCCATCTTGAGGGGCGCCTTTGATATTGCTGACAAATGACTTATTGCCAATAAAGGCATTTTTGGCATCATTAGTTTGAATATATTCATTAGCTTTTCCTGAACGATGTGGGGTCAACGAACCACCCAAGAAGAACAACTTACTGTCCTTATTCGCGCCATTCAACTCATCAAGTGATAGTTCTTTGCCGTCATCGCTCCAATTGAATCGCAGTTGGAATTTATAGGATGAGTGAGCAATATTGAAATTATCAATCAGGTTGTTTGAGATCGCTACGGATGGCTTTTGATCACTTGTACCAGTGAACTTAGTTGGCGTTAAGGCAATGGTGACATTGGCTTTTCGACCACCAACCGTGACAGAATTTTTATAGGTCTTCGTCAGTGTTTTGCCAATAATATCATGACCGGAAAAGACCGCAACACCAGTGGACTCACCTAGCCCCCAATAATCTTGGCCATCAAAGGACATGATTTTGCCACCATCATAAGCTGTTTTACTGAAATTGGGCTTATCTTGGAAGGTTTGCTTGGGCTTAATATCCCCTTCAACGTCAGAATTATCAACTGGTCTGGTTTTATCCATTTTCATGGCTTGATCAGTATCAGAGGTATTGGATTGTGTCTTGCCATCCGTATTTTGATGCGTCACAGTGTCGGCTTCATACTTTTTCAGGTCATCATCATATTTGGTCATGTCCTTTTGATACTGCGCTTCATCTGACTTGTACAGCTCTGTTTCTTTTTGATACTTGTCATCAGCGGCCTGATTAGCTGCTTTGACCTGGTCAGCTTTCGCTTTCTTGTCATTGTAGTCCGCATCAGCTTTTTTCTGTTTTTCCACAGCTGCTGTGATGGCCTTGATTTGCGAGTCGTAATCTTCAGCGATTGCTTTTTGATTCTTTTCCAAATCAGCGGCATTTGAGGTAATTACTTTAGGATTCTTAGTAGAAACCTTAACACCCGCAGCCTCCGCCTGCTTGACCGCATCGTCAAGTTTGCTGTGATCAACAGCGACATCAATGCCTTTATTTTTGTCGGCTGTTGATGCACCTTGAGATGTGTTGTCATCGGCGCTAATAGACGCCACACCTGTAATCATTGGCAGCGAAACCCCCGCTAGCATCACGGCAGTCCGCCAGTTCTTTTGTAACTTTGTCTTCACTACTGTTTTGTTTGTCATGCTATTTTCCTTCACTTTCACTGTAATTGTTGTTTGATTTTAGTATCTATTTCATTGAGTGGTTTTTGATTTACGAGTTGGCCAGTCAGCACGATGCGCTTATCAGCTTTAAAGTTGGTATAGCCGCTGCGCTTAACCTGTGCCCAGAAGGCATCATCTTCAAGACAAGCGACCAAATTGATTGTTGATTTGGTCGTGCTTGATTGGGTTAAACCAGTTTCATAAGTAGTCACAGGAATACCGTAATCTAACTTGGTAACCTTATACTTGTAAACAGTCTGACCGTCCGATAAATAAATCGCTTGATTCATCACTTTTTTTTCAGACATATTCTGCAATGCACTGAATTTTGTTGGTTTGTATGGCCATAAAGCATTATAGTCACCCATATTATGACCGTAGATTGATATATTGCCTTGCCCAAAAACTTGATGTGGTGCGTTAATCCCAACACCAATAGCCAGTACATGATTACTCGTCCCTTCATACACGGGCTCGCTAATCTGATAGCTCGGCATGGCCACATGTCCACGTAATATTTCGGGTTGTGTACTTGCAGCCAACTTCAGCATATTTTCTTTGGATGTCAAACCACCTTGCCCAGAGTAATCAGGGGTAACCCTTTCTTGCTGGCTCACTTTGGCAACATCCACGGCTGGCACCGCTTTTGTAATTGAGCCACTATGAGATGCCTGAGATTTACCTGGATGCTTTTTAATCGTTTTACTCAACTGAGCCGCAGTCTGCCACTGTGAGTGATTACCATAAATCGCACAAATAGCAATGAAAATCAGTGCAGGGACTAGCAAAACAGCTATTTTGAGCAATTTCTTTGGTGACTTTTTGGCTTTGACACGGTGTGTTTTGCGTTGCTGCAATGGTTGTTGATTTAATCCCACAAGACCACCTACTCAATCCATTGGCACGTTATAGTTATAACCGTCATGGAAGACTGTAATGGCTTTATCTTGTATTGACACAATTTTAGCCGTTACTGCCGCCCCATTGATGGTCACTGGTATGTCTTGACCAACATGAAAACGACTTAGCAAGGGATTACTCGGTGCTTGATTATTGTCTTTTGTAGGACTAGGGGCAACACTAGACGAATTAACACTTGCAGCTTTAGTTTCTGCCTGATTTGTATTTTTAGAAGACGCGTCATGTTTAGAAGAAGTCTGAGCAATGGTTGCCTCAGAAGGAACTGCTGCGGTTTGTGCACTACGGGTTGGCACGTTTTGATGTTGTGCCATGACATAACCACCAATACCAGCTGTTGTTATGGCTGCTGCTGACAACAAGCCAACTAAGATTGGCTTCCAAACTGGCAACTTTTTAACTTCTGTTACTGGTGGCGTTTGCATTTGATGAGACAAAATATCTAATAGACGATCATTCGTCTTATCATCTGCGCTTGACTGATTTTTTTCTGCTAGGGCTTTAGTAAGCTGTGCTTGTAATTCTGTCAATGCTTGATTACTCGTCGCATCTTTTGCTTTTAACTGACTCTCCAACTCATTATTTGCTGTTTTTAAGACTCGAATTTGCTTTTCCAGTTCACTCAAGCTGCCTTCTTGAACACGCGCTGCCGCTAGCTTTGTCGCATTCAAGACAGCCTCGTCATGTTGCTTCTGATAAAGGGTTGCTTGCTTTTCAAGGTCGGTAGCCAAATTGGCTTTCATATCCATGAGCGACTGCATATTCTTAGTCAATAAGTCATCACGCAAGGCTGTTAATTGCGTCATGGCATCTTCCTCAGCTTGCTTTTCTAGGATAGCCATATCTTCCGACAACGATGCTTGAAGACTGTTGGCGAGTTCTTTTGAACGTTCAGTATACCAGTCATCAATTTCTTGATTTACTGAGACTTTCAATGATTCAATGTCCCGAACATAAGCCCCTTTCAAAGCAACTAGTGCTTGTTCATGGCGGGCATTTTCATCACTTAGTTCAGAATCAAAACCAGCTTTTCGAGCGGCCTGTGCTCGATTAAAACGGTCCTCATAGACTGCTGGTCTTTCAGTTGCTAACGTGTCATTAATTGCGCTGAGAACATCAGTTTGTTGCAAGGCTTGCAAACGTTCTTTCTTGTTCTCATTTAAGCGATGTAACAACTCAGCTAAGGCTTTACGAACTTTTTGGGTGTACATGGTGCTCGTCTCGTCCAAGAATGTATTGGCCTTGCGACGTTCCTGATTAAGTTGCGCTTGCACGTATTGCTCATTAACAGGTGCTACCTCTTGTAAGTCTTTCGAAACATCAAACCCCTTGGGGTGTAGTTTAACCTGATCAATGAGTTTCTGAGCTTCAGATAGACCTTTCACCAAAGTAGGTGGTGTTTTGACGTTCGCCTCTTTGCCATGTCCGAATACGGGTGGCACAGTAGATTGTGGCGCAGGTGCTTTCGTCTTTACAGGTACACTAGGTGTGACAGGCTCATTAGCCTGTTCTTTAACTGCCACATGATCTACTAACTTCCCGTTCTCAGATGGTTGTCTTGTTTCAGTCCGTTGGATCACAAATTTCTTTGCTTCAACGGTAATGATTTCTCCGTCTTCCTGAGCTTGACGATACTGTTGTGCATCAGGTAAGACAGGCATATCGTTAACTGACAATTCAGTATTTTCAATCACAGCCTCAAGAAAAGGTGTCAAGGCATCAATAATTGTGTCATAGTCAGTCTCTTCGTCCTGTCTCACTGAAGCTGCATTGAAAATGTGTTCAGCAGTCGCCACAGCAATGTTTTCAAAGGCTGGTGTAATTTCAGCATTATCCCAACTCAAACCAGTTGGCTCGCTACGACCTTTGTTGTCTTTTTCAAAATAAGTAATGTTACCGATTTTGAAATTACGGTTGCTCGCTCGTACAATATCGTTAGTTAGCAAAAACAAGAATTGTTGTAAGTCAGCTAAACTAGCGTTTGGCCAAGTTGTCACCAAATCACCAGATTTCTCTGCCAAGCTTTGCACCAAGTCTTCATTAAAATCTAGTGTATTTTCATCAATGCGGGCATAATAGTTTGTCTCAATGACAGTTTCCTTTTTTCTAAATCCAAACATGTGCGCTCCTCTTCCCTATTGTTTTAGAATGGCCAAGTGATGAAGTTGCCACCACCAGCAGAAGTAATTACCCCGTAAATCCAAGTGATAATCATACCTGTTAAGCAACCAACAACAATACCTAGCAGAGTTTTGAGTAATCGACTTTGCCCTTTTTCATGCAAGCGTTGACTACCACTGGCCATCATGATACCAGCGACTAACAAACTAATCCCACCAACAATAATTAAACCAATAAAGAGGAATTTGGCTACATCTGTACCAGTTGATTTAGCAGCATCGCCAACGTCGGCCGAGGCAACAATGGGCATCAACATGGATAATGATGTCCCGAATGCGATAGACAAGGATTGTGTTTTTGATTTTAAAACAGCACCCCATCTGGGGAAAGAATGTTTTGACTTTTGCATAAGAAAAGCCCCCTTTTTTATAGTTTGTGTCCGAAACACACGCATACTATAACAAGGGAGCTGATTTTGACAAAAAGTGAACCGAAAAAAATTACCAGTTCAGATCAATTTCATGAGTTACAGAACTATTATGTAATAAAAAAACACATCAACAGATGTGTTTTTAATATCGTAACTAATAAAGATAATATAGTTAATAAAATCAGCGTGGTACAACTTTATCGTAAAATGGTGCGTGCGAACCAGTGCTTGAAACCCAGGTATTCGCAGTTACCTGAACATGGCTATCATCAGCTAATTTAACTGTCGCAAAAGCTGCAACATCAGATGCACCATTTGTTCCCTTTTTTATATCAGTCCTCAAGATATAGGAATCCCCACTTTTACTATAAAATTTAAAAGGTTCTTTATTTGCACCAACTGAACCAGTGACATATTTGTTGGCCAAATCCACGGCTTCACTTTCAGTTAAGCCATTAGCTGAACTTGTTGAGGATGACAAGGTTTTAGCGAAGTCCTCTTGAATCTTTTTGTCCTCGTTACGATAGGGATCATAAAGTGAATCAGGAATTCTAAATCCATACCCTTTTTTGTTATTGTTACCTTCTGTCAGAGAAATTATACCCATAGTCCCTTGGTAGTGTGATAATGTAACTTCGTAGGCAACGCCTTGTACGTTAATTTTGGCGTTCCACTGATCACCATTATTTACAATTGACGTTAGTTTATAATGGTTAAAATTTGGAATTGACGCAATAATATCTAAAGCAGTTTTTTCGTTAAGAATCTTTGTGATAGCGACCGGCTTTGCGAAAACGCCACCCAGACCATTTACTGTCGTAATTTTATAATCTGTACCACTGGCAGAGATTGTCTCGTCAATTGAGCTTGATTCAACGGCTGATTTTGTGGATGATACATCAGAGGCTTTAGACGTTTTCTCACTATCGAGAGTCGTATTTGAATTATCATGGCCAATATAGACCAAAACACCACCGATAGCCAAAGAAGCGGTTATAAAAAATAATATAATGTACCTAATTTTCAATTTGTGATCTCCCGGCTATCTCAAATAGTTTCTATAAGGATAATTATACACTATGTTTTATCATCTAAAATTGCTTGTTTTACTGTATTTATTCGCCTTTAAGGCTTTACGAGGGGGCAAGCTCGACTTGGATAGTTGAGGAGATTCCATCAAATTCCAATCTTTTCTGATACTGGTACAGCGTCTCAACGTCAACTAATTGGCAATTAAACAGTATCATTTCGCGGTTTTCGGAATTGTTATCATTACAACAAATGTAAAGCTGAAGTATAGTAAACCCGCTACGCCAAACGACCAAGTAATGAATGTTCTTACATAATTCTTAAATACTTTTAACTTTGTGGTTACTCATATTTTCTCCATTTACAACACACTGCTATCGCTTTGTAATTGAAAAGCCCCAATGCGATCTAATTGTGTAATGACATCTGTCTGTGTGTTGTAGCTGATGTTGTATACAAAACGTGTTGTGGCTTCGGGCTTGCCTTCATAATGACTTTTGATGTAGACAACCACTTTTCCCTTTACTAGTTGATCTGTGACACTAGTGGGCATAAAATCCATGTGATCATAGGCCATAATTACTTTTGTTTGCGTCATCATGCGATCAGTATCGGGTTTGAAATCTAAACTATCGTTAATTACCTCTTGACTGACCAATGGACTCATAGCTTTTGCCTTACCATCAAATTCTTTCTGATTTGCAATCGTCCAATCTAATGCATAAAGCTGATTTAATTTTTTGGTTGCAGCGGCAATGTTTGGTTGTTTAGAATCAAGCGTCATATTCATTTGTTTGGTTGACTTCTGCTTGTCTAAACGCGCGGCACTAACCTTGACTTGATATTGATTAATAACTGACTGGGTAAAGTAATTAACGCCTGATAACATGCCCCACATCAAAAGTAAGCCAATTGGAATGCTCCACCACCATAAGTTTCTCTTATACATATTCTATTTTCCCCCACTCCCTGAAGTATCGCGTACTTTTCCTACCTGTAACTCAGTAATTTGATTCCCCTGCATGTGCATCAATAAAGATATTTCTTGTTTCTTGCCGCTTTGCGTATAGGTTACCTGACCAAACCCAATACCTGTACCATCAGCTGACTTTGAATAGGTCATATCTTCTTCAACAAGCTTTATGACTGGTCGGCCTTCATCCACATCACCACCAAAAGTTGCGCCCAAAAAAGCTGAGACAACCTTATCATTCGCTACCTTGCTTTTTGGATCATTGAGCTGTTGCTTTTTCAAAAGGTCAAACATTTCAACGATAAATTGATGACCTGTTTTTTGGAAGTCATCAGTATTACGTATATCGCTTGATTCAACTTGCTCATAGGCTATTGCTGCTTTCTGATTATTTTGGGTCTGATGACTCAATTGTTTAATCTCAGTCTGTGAAGCTTTGATGGTATCGTTGTGTCTTTTGGCAGTAGCAACTGCGTCAATTAAACAAACAAGCGCTAAGAGAGTAATAAAGCCATAGACCATTCTGTATGTTCTTTTTTGCATCGTTTATTCCCCTGTCATGACACGTTTTACATCTTTAGAATGGGTTGACGTCGTACTATCAATCACTTGGGTACCTTCAAGGTAGATAATTGTTGGTACTTCCGTGACACCATATTTAATCATGAAAGTTTTAGCTTGATTGTTGTTGACGTTTATCACAATGTAATTGATACGCTTGTGATTAGTTTTGATAGTTTGCTTAACGAGTTCTCGAACGTTCTTACAATCAGAGCAACCAGGACGATGGAATATCAGCACTGTTTTTTGTTTGTTAGTGGCATCTAATTGATTGATTTTTTGACTGAAGTTTTTAGTATCAGGATAACCATTTACGCTATATTTTTGATAAAACAAACCACTGATCAACATAATTATCGACACGACGATAATAACTATAAGTGCTTTAATGCGTGTTTTCTTATTTCCTTTAGTCATTCTTTTTCTCCTATTTTTTGTCAGAATCAAATGGGCCGTTAGGCACAACGACGTTGGTCCCCACCTTTTGTGGTAGCTTAAGATAATCGCCAGGTGATTTTAAGCCGTTACTTTGTGGCGCCCAGCCAAATTGATCGTGCGTATTCACTGCAAAATGGACGTGAATACCAGTTGCCATACCAGTTTGACCTTGATGACTAATGTGTTGCCCGGCTTTGACCTTGTCCCCATTATTAACGACAATTGCTTCTTGAGTTGGCGCATGACCATAATAAGTGAAGACGTTGTCTGTGCCTTTGATGACAAGCCAATTTCCACCGGTACTATCAGAACTTTTAGCGACAACCGTGCCATCATGAACCGCATAAACATTACCACCAGAACTAGACAAAGCATGATCAGTGGTTTGAAAATCAACACCATAATGAGTAGCTCCGGTTAAACCACCATAGTTTGGATAACCACCAGTAATGCTATATTGACCTTTCACCGGTAAACCGTTGTCATTAGAACTTAAACCTGAATCACAAGTGGCCTCTGATAAGCCACTGGTATTCGCATTAGTTGAATTATCACCTATGCCAGAATTATTGTTGCCGTGATCAAACACATTGATACTGCCAGGAAAATCGAGAGCGAAAACCTTTTTGATTTCATTAGCCGTTTTCAATGTATCAGCTACTCTTCTTTGTGGGTCATTGACCCCCACGCCTTCAAATTTGGTGTCCCAAGCAACCAACGAACTATTGATATTATCAGCTGTTGCTAAATCAATCAAAGCCCCTTTATGGGTGCTTTTTAGTTCATTAATGGCTAATTGCACTTGCGACTCGACATTATCCTGCGTATCTTTATAACGATCACCGTTAATTCCACCAGCACCCCATTGCCAAATCCCCTTAACAGCACCGCCAGGATTAACGGCTTTAGGATTGAAACCACTTTCGCGTAATCCCACAGCTAGTGCTGCTGCGATGTTGTCACCTGACATGTGGAGTTCTTTTTGAAAACGATCAGCGGCATGACGCATGGCTTTATAAGTATTTGAATTATGGTCTTGCCAATCACCGCCAATTCCTTGACCTGCTTCAGCCACGGTTTGATCATCATTGAAACACTCAGCATTTTGAGTCGAAAAAATCATGATAAACATCATAATTGCAGCGATTACGACGACAACAGCTGTTGCGATCAGCGTGCCATAAGCGTATAGTTTAATTTTTTTGTATCGCCACCAATTGTCAAACATGTCATCCTCCTATCCAGTGAGATAATAATTTGAGAATAGCCACGAAGACAAAACCACCAATCATATAGTAAATGACTTGATTTTGTACTGGACTCTTATGCTGATTCGCATCAAAGTTTTGCCATTGTTTTTCGGCTTGTTTAAGCATCCTTTGGCGATTTTCTTTAGCTCGTTTGAATGGATGTGGTAGTTTCATAGTTTATAGTCCTCCACCGAATAGGTTGATTTCTTCTTGGCTCAAATCAACGTGCATAAATGTGGCTTGTTTGCCAATCAAATTCATTAAGAAATCCCCCTGAGATATATTTTGCAAAGCAGCTAATTGACCATCAGTAATATTGTTTTCACTCACAACGGAACGCAATCTTACCGTGTCGGCTTTTGATAAGCGGCCAATAATTTGCTTAGGGAAACGCCCGAAGAAAGATGAAGCGGCACGACTAGCATCATTGTCTTGTGCTTGGCCAGTTGGGACAACGTTTTTAAGTCCTGGGAAGATCGCAATCATACCAAAGAAGTCTTTACCATGTTGTGCCATCAGGTTATCACCAAACGTAATTCCTAAAGCGTGTTTGGCATTGAAAATGTCATCGGCTTCATCTTGTACCCACCAGAAGTATTGTGGGTATTTTTTGTGGTAGGTATCTGATTGATTTGATATTTCGCCATTTTTAATCCGTTGACGCTGAACAGTCCCATTAATTGTGATGTAACTTTCCATAAGAGACAGAATGGTGAAGTATTGGGCGTTATAGAGGTCACTCTCTAAACGAGATAAACCACTTGTGTCAAAGCGGACAAGCTTTTCATCACTTAAATCAGGCATAGTGGTGATGCCATTGACCATGTCGCCATGATTCTGAATCAAACTACGAATAGTTGATAAGATGTTGTCCAATCTCTCAACTGCTGGTTGTGTCATATTGCGTGTCATCATGTTCTGAGTTTCTAAGAAGGTTTCAAAGTCCTCCATAATGGGGTAATCTTCATTACGCAAATTAATGACACGTAAATCTTGTGGGTTATCTTTTGGTGATGGTGACCACATGCGACGTTCAATATAGAAGTCAGTGATATAGTTGCCTAACATCTCCAATTCTTTTTTGTCAGCTTGCGGATTCAATGTTGCGTAATAAGTGATGACTTTTGTCCGATGTTGGTTGAAACTCGCAATCACGTCAATGTTACCGTCAGCATCCAATACCGTACCAAAAACCTGCAATAAATTAATGATATTTTGGCTACCATCCAAAGTTAAAGTGACCCCGAAATAATAATTAACCAAGTCACGCCATTCGTTAGACTTATCGAATACCCATGCTTTATCACCTCTAGCTAGTAATGAAGGCAGATTCTTTTTTGCAAAGGCACTCTTACCGGAACGCTCACCACCGACAATCAAGTTATAAGCCGTCAATTGGGTGCGATGGTCATTGTAGCTAGGATCATACATGACTTCCCCACGTTGAGTCGTTAAGCCAAGATATGTACCACGTGGGTGGGCAATAAATGTTTGATTGAAGGCATAAGAACCAGCTAAGGCATAGGCTTTCATTGGAAAACCTTTGTCACGAATCGTATCGTTTTCAATAGCCATTGCTGGTTTGAAGAATTGTTGGAAATGTGTTAGCTGCTCCGAAGGATAAACTTTCATGCGATAGTTTGAAAGCTGTTGCTGGATTTCTTTCATACGACGACGTAACTCTTCTGGTGAAACATCCGAAACTAATAGCCTGACATAGACCCGTTTATAGATTTCACGCCCATTGCGCGCATCATCCAAATCATCCAAAGTAATTTGTGAGTCTTTACGAGCCTCCAAGGCATCACCCTGAGACGTTAAATCACTATTTGCTTTTGAACTATAAGCGTTCGTCGCACTTTCTAAAGCTTTCTGCACTTCAAATTTACTGTTCGTGCCAATCTTAATATCGACAATGGTATTTTTATGATTAATTAATTCTTTAAACCAGCCAGCGCTTTGGGCTGTTTTTGGAAAATCGTAGACGTCAATAATCGCAGATGCTGTCATACCGTCATCAAAATAATTCGTGTGAAAAGTCATGCCACTTGGGTTTTGAACTTCTTCAATGAAATCAAGGTTATAGCCTTGCGCTTTCCAAGCAGATCGTTTGGCATTATTGATACTCATTCTCATGTTACTTCTCCTCCAATTCGAGTGTTTCACCAGGATTATTGATTTGATACAACACCATCTTCTTTCGCTCCAAAGAAACGGGTTCTGGGGTAAAAGCTAAGCCTGCATGTTCAATGAAATCACGTTTATTCTTTTCCAAAGCAGCGATGGTTTTCCCATAAATCACGGCTGTATATTCTTGATGTTTAATGTCACTGACAACATCTTTTTCGATACTGATTTCGCGAAGAACTGTACGACGCAGTTGCAATAGTTGTTGGTAGTGTTGTTCTGATTGTTTTGTGTCTGCTAGTTGTGCATCAATCCTAACGAGTTCTTGTCCCCATGAGGCTTGTTGCACTCTGGTGTCTGCTGGCAGTTGAATGATTTTGATGTCAAAATCTTCTAAATAAACAGACAGTAGTAAATGAAAATCAGAAATAATCGACTTTGAACTATTAATGCCCTCACTATCCAAGAAATCTAGGTCTTTGCCAGGCAAATTTAGTAAGTCAGCATATGTATTATCCTGCAACAAAATCGGCTCACCCTTACGCTTCACAATAATGTCCTTATAAGGTAAAAAATAAGGAATCGCAATCGGGCGTTTAGCTGCAATCTTATTTTTGATATAGGTCATTGTTCTGACCTGGTTTTGCTTTGCTTTTTTTATACCCATAATTACATATCCTCTTTTTTGTTTTTAGTGACTGAGTAGATGTCTGCGGTAGCTGGCTTATTGAGCTTGAAAAGTCCACGGACAATTTCTTGATACATCAAACCATTAGGGTTACTAGGACTTGGTAAGATGAAGAATATCGTTAACAAGACATTGTTTATGATAAGAATGAGGCCATACATTCCTATGTTGTATGGAAATATTTGTTTTATCATGATGTAAGTGATGCCAAACATGATACCGACAATCGTGATGCGTTCCATCGTGAAAAAGAAATAGCGCGATACTTTTTTCCAGATATTACGCCCAGGGGTAAATTTTTCGTACATAAGACACTCCTTTATTTGTTAATTAGCCTGGATTGTAAATCAATCTGTGGTCATGATAACAAGTAATGACAAAAGTACAAAAAGTGGAACGGAAATATTTGACCTCTGCCCTGATTAGCTATGAAAGCACAAAAAAAAACACCTCAATAATCAGCAATAAGCTGACTATCAACATGTCATAGGATATGTATCTATATGTTATGAGCGTGTTATGGTGTATATATCATTATCTTATGAGTGTGTTATGGTGTATATATCAATATCTTATGAGTGTGTTATGATGTATATATCAATACAGCATAAGTATGTTATAATATAAGTATTGATAGTTTTACATGCCTGGATTGGTAAGTCTTTCGTTATTTCGTTTTGACAGATAAAATAACCAAGGAGCATTATCATGAGTAAAACAATTACATTTTCAGTCCCTAAAGGTGGCGCTGGTAAAACAACCGTTACCTTCAACTTCGCTGGTTTATTAAATAGTTTGGGCTATAAAGTCCTGTTAATAGACAGTGATTATCAAGGGAGTTTATCATCAACCTACAATCAATTCACCAACGATAAATCATTATTTAATGTTTTCAATGGTGGCGAGGTGTTAATCCGTGGCATTAGTCCCCTGTTGAGCATTTTACCCGCAAGTCCGCGTCTTGAAGAATTAGACGGCTTATTGAATAGTAAGAATAACAAACATTTCTTGATGATGATGTGGTTGCAAGATCATGTTGATTTAATATCAGATTACGACTATATCTTGATTGATACGCACCCTGGGTTTAATACAGTGACGCAAAATATGATTGCTGTATCTGATTACGTGGTTGTCCCCTTGATGCCAACAGATTACGGCTTTATTCAAGCAAAGAATCAATTCGATTTGCACTTTGAATCCTTCAAAGCTGATGCCGTTGATGTGCGTACAAGGGAATCATTAATTGAAGCCAAACCAATTTATATTGGGACACAGGTTAAACACAACACCTCAATCAGCCATGAGTTTGTACGCATGACAAAAGATATGTCAGACTTTATTGGTTACACAGTTCATCGAGAAATTTATAACTATGCCACCACGATTGGTGTGCCAATCATGCTTGCGGATGATACACATAAACATGACCTGAAAGCCGAAAAAGAGATTGCAGAAGTATACGGTCAGTTACTTGAAAGGATAAAAGATTAATAATGGACTACAACAAGAAAAAAGAAGCCGTATTTGATGATGAAGCATCAAAGGCACAATTAGCTAAAGCATTTGCTAAGCAACCTGAAGAAGAACAAAAAGAAGTGAAGTTAAGCGATGACTTCAATCTACCCAGCACATCACAGTTCCAACGTAAGGTGCAGACGACCTACACGATTCGGCCCGACATTAAAGAGGGCATTGATAAATTAGCAGCCGAACAAGGATTTAGATCAGCTAGTGCATTCGTTGATCTGATATTAGAACAAGTTTTGAAGCAAAAATAATTCGGTTAAAAGAAAAACCTATCAAATTAGATTTGATAGGTTTTTTTTATTGTAGATTTGATGGGTCAATTCTTGGATAAGCTTTATTGAAGTCTTTCACAGTTTCAAAATAACCTAAAGACTTAAAATCGTCATTTAGTATGTTTCTAGCACGAACATCAAGGGTCTCAGTGTCCATTGAGTTATTCGACCTAGTATTTGATGTTCCGAAGTTAGAAGAAGCTTTTGTCTTTTGTTCCTTTGATAAAGAATTATAATTGTTAGCCCAGTTCCTGAAGTCGTTTTTTGACCAAGTTGTGTAATACAAATCGTCGATTCCTGTGCATAAGACGTGCCCTTTCATTTTAGCTGCCTCTTTAGCATACCTTTTTTTATTCTCTTCATCCTGATTCTTTTGTGATGAAGACGAAGCTTTAACACTAGATTGAAAAGAAGGTGTTTCTGATTCAGGTTTAGCCTTATTTTGGTTAAGTAATATTAATGACAATATAATAACAATAACGATACCAAAGCCCACAACTGTTAACCACATTTTATTTTTTTTAATTTTGTCCATGATAACCTTCCCCTTAAACGGTTATTATCATTTTAACCAAAATTTGTTTGAAAAGAAAGGCACAAACTAATTTTTAGGATGCTCTTTGTTATATTTTGCGATAGAGCGATCAATAGCTGCTCTAGCAATAGTCTGATCGTGCGCCCTTCTTTGCTCTTTTGTCATTTGCGTTATTGGAATCTTAGGTGTTGGCGCTTGATTTGTTTCTAGAGTAGACATACTAGTGCCTTGTGCAGTATCAAATTGAGATTGGCTTGATGGCATAGACGGCTCGTGACTTGAACTGATTGTTGATGTTGATGTTGATGTTGGGCCAGTATAATCAGCTGGTGGGTTTAACGGTGCTACGGTTCCCCCATCTAGATATTTCTTATTACCTGTTGGCTTTGGGGCTGGAGCAAAGCGAGGAATTGGCGTTGAGTCTGGATGTTCATTTGTATTGTCTTCATTAGAACTATCGCCATTTTCCTGACGTTCAATACCAGTTCTAGCTTGACTAAGCACATCATGCGCACTATTTGTTTGGTCGTGATTAGTGTCAGCTTGTTCCATAGCGCGATTGGCATCGACCGGTGTGTGACGCCGATTAAAGGCGTCGACTGCCTGTTGACCACCTTCGTAACCATCTTGTATGCCACCAGCGTAGTTCTTAGCCCCATCAACTGTTTTTTTCACACTACTTTTAGCCCTATTTAGCGCTGCCAGACCAGTGCTCTTTGCACCACTAAGAGCTGCTTGTCCGGTACTCTTCGCTAATTGTGACGGATTTTTAGCTGCACCAGCCACCCGGCCAAGGCCTGAAGCGAACGTTGCTACCTTACCGGTGTTACCATTTTGGTCAGCAGCTCCATCTAATGTGTGATCTTGTGTATTAGCATTTTCTAAGCCCAAAGGATGACGATTGGCTAGGTTTTGAGCTGACTCTCGATTTTTCTTCTGTTGCGATGGTGAAACTGCCTGTAACCCTTTACCAATGTTTTGTTTAGCTGATTTAGCCATACCACCAACCATTCGTGAGGCTTGACTCGCTAACATCATTGACGCCACAGGATTATGCCCTGAACGAACGCCAGTCCATTGTTCTATCATTTCAAAACCACTGAATAAGCCTTTTCCACCAGCATATAATGCTGCAATTGATAGGATAGTAAATGGCCAGACAGTTAAATTCAAAGCGTTTATTGTGTTGAAAGCAAATTCAATCCAAGCGAAGAAAAAAACTAGTGAAATGGGCATCATTACAATGCCAGTAATTTGCCCTTCGATCATACTTAGAATTTGTTGTGCGCGTTTGCCTTGTGTCCCATCTCGCAAACCAAAGTAAACAATTGAACCAGACATAAAGGCCATTTTGTAAATTGAAGAAAACAAACGCATAATAGCACCACAAACTACGAATATAAAGACAATCTCACCAGCGATAATACCTAACCAATTCGTTTTCATGACAGGATATTCGTCTGCGAATGTTTTGCCTAGTACAAGCGTTCCCCCTGTTGTGTCTACAAGTTTCGATCCACCACCTATTTTTTTGGTGAAGACTTTTTTCTGATCATCGTTTAAGCCATCAGTGTAACCCTGATCGCTCATCACTGAGTGATAGTCAGAACCAGTTATTTTTTTTCTATCAATTTTATTGTTTGCTGAATATTTTTTATATTCCGACATGTCAAAATTATTTGATGCTAGAGCACGTAAATCGGTTGAATTGCCTTCCCATAATTTTGTTAAGACGCTAACACTGCCTTTTCCCATAACGTCTTGAGAAGTTGCGGTACCTATTGTAGTGAGCATACTGATAATTAAAGGCATAGCCGTGATGATAGCCATAGTAATTGAGATGCCTTTTGGCCATTCGCGTCCTTTTCGGCCATCGGTTATGATGAATTTTATCCATTGGACAATCATCATTAATCCGAAAATAACAAATCCAAGATAAATCATATCTCTTATTATTAATCCGAGATTCCAATTTTGATAGGTTGAATTGTTTGGTGAGAAAAATATGGTTAAAAAATCTAATAATTTGAAAGAACTCTGATAAGCTTCAAGAACACCTGACCCAAGATAATAAAAGATTAAGGCGATACTGTGCATGAACAGCATCACTAAAGTCAGGAATATATGAGGCATGGGTGAAAGATATTGTGACCAGTCTTGATAAAAACCAGTGGTTGGGCCGCCAGTCGGCAGTGTCATCATTAATGTATTAAGCATCGACATTTTCTCCTTGAGTTGCTTCAGCTAAGGTCTTATAGAAAGTCCATAAGTAACTTGGCTCATTATTTAGCAATCGTAGAACGGTTGCATAGTTATTATTTTCTGGTACTTTGAAGAATTCACCATCGGACAGGAAAGCATAAGCAGTCGCTTGTTCTGGCGTGTTTTTACTTCTTGGTAACATACGTTTGAGTGCCGTTTCCATACGCTTTCTTAATTGAACGTTATCTACTTGCTCCTCAGTCATAAAGGGTTCACTGAGATCAAGATTATCTTTCCAGTTAAGATACCGCTGTTCATCAGTTAGTTCATCAGCTGTGCTATCAGTGAACTTATTAGGTATCTCACCTTGTTGTCCTGTTTGATAGTCTGCAATAACCGCTTGAATGCTTTGATCATCAAGTTCTGAGACATGGCTCGCTTGTATGACATCATCAGCGCTTGTATCAGTACCAGCTGCCGTTGTTAAAGCAACCTCCTGCATTAACTCTTCAAAGAAAGGCGTAAAATCTTTGTACAAGTCATCATAAGCTAATTGACTAGCGGCAGATTTGATATTTAAGTCCGCAGTATAGTAGTCTAGCGAGTATTGTTTGCCCAGAAGTTCGTAAGCAAACGGCATACGATAAGCGCCCGTAGAAAAGATTGGTAGTGGCCGTACATCATGCCCTTTCTTGTCACGTCGCTTAATTGTACGAATGGTAATCATTTCTCTTTCACTCAGACGGCCAATGTCATTAGCCTCTAACAACCTTACTTTGTTGACCTGACTCTGACGATTACCACGATCTTGTCTATCCAAACCAATTTGTGAGTTTACTGATTCAGTCTGCACCTCGACTTCGCCTAATTGCTTAGATAGCGCCTCATTTGTTTGCTCATCATTAGTTAAGATATGAAACCAATTACCGGTATTACCGTTAATATCATTTGTTTCCATCTCGGAATAATGCAAACGCGGCTGTGTCAACGTCTGAATATATAAGTCAACAAGATGACCGTAAGTTAAACCACGGGTCAAAATATTAGTGAAGCCAGGAATACGTGGGAACATGGAAAACTCATTAAGTTTATACAAAATCCAGCTGTCCATCTTACGACGTGTAATGTTTGAGGCAATGTCTGTGTTAACAGAAAACACTTGTGAAATAAACAAGCTGGCCAAAGCAGAGAAATCATCGTTAGATTGTGGTGTGATAATAAACACAGCCATTGGATTTTCAGAATACCTCAAGGTAACGGCTGGTGTTTCGTTTGTCCCAACAGGAGTAACCTGGTCTACTAAACAACGTAATAAGGGCTGCTTTGAGTAAGAATCAATTTTGGTCTTGCCATTTAATGCTTTTCGTTGTACAATTTTTCCAGTTACAATGAACTGTTGTTTGCGAACAGCCTTTGTATTTCCTTGATGGTTAAGGTCTAAAACAATTTGCCAATTCTTTGGTAAATGTTCATGAATAGGATAAGTTAGCGTGCCTGATTGAGACACGGTTAGCTTATCCTTTTCTATTACCTTCTTTTTACCAGCCGCATAAATGTGAATGCTAACGTGAACACCAACATATTCGCGGGAAAACTTAAGCTTTAACATTCTTGGAAAACCCAGGTCAGTGAGATTAATCGTATTGAAGCTTGTCAAACGTGTAATCGATTCTGAGGCAAACAAGTTCAGACGATTCATAACAGAAAACGCGATAGAAGACTTGGTATCACCAGTTGCAGAAAGATACTCCCCTGCGTTAAGGGTAATCATATTTCTAGCTGGCGTACGAGGCAGTTGGCCAATCGTGGTAATGTATTTGGTTAAGCCATCACCTTCTTTATCACTGAACTTACTCATATCATTGATAAATTGCAGCACGTTTGAGATAGTGGCCATAGATTTATCCTGGTGTCTAACGGCTATGTCTAAAACGGTTAACATGACGGCTTGGATGGTACTTTCAGCAGCACCGTCCCACACATCTTTATGCGCTGATTCTTCACCACTTGAACCACCAATTACTTGCACCACTTTACGTAATTCCGTATTGGCACTATCCCAATCACCATCAAACGCATAATCAATGGCAATTTCTAGCGGGTTCCAGGACTCTGATTCACTCGGATTCATGATATTTAGAAGTTTCACTTCATATCCTGCTTTTCTCAGTGATTTATAACTCATCTTGGCATCTTCGTTTTTGGCATCGGTATCTAGAATATTCCATTTCACTTCTGCGCGACGAATAATGTCAATCAAAGTGTAACCTCGCATCTGATCCTTTGATGAACGCGTCATACCAGTTGTTTTGGAATGCGTGTTGCTCGGATCTATCCAATAATAGCCATCAAAGCCCCCAGTAACTAATTGTTGTTTTTCATACACTTTTGGGAAAAGTTGCATCAATTTTGGTCGGACAAGTTTGTAGATACCCTTGAATTCTAGGCTGTTCATACCTAATGGCCGCTTGAGCCATTGTAGCGCCCAGAGAAATGGGTGAATCATAAAGAACTCAAAAGTATAGCCTTGCGTGTGTAACACTGGTTGCCCTGGTGTCCCTTTGTAGTTCTTATTGCGGTCAGGAATCATCTTATAGGTTTCATCAACTTCACGAACTTCCGCAAAACGGTTGGTGTTACGCGTTTGATCTCGATACAATTGAAACCAATCATACACAATTTTTAAGACATATCGCTTTTCTAACCAAAGCAAGCTGATGATAAGAATACTGCCTGTGACTAAAGTTAATCGAAATAGTATCGTGAGTAGATTCTTTGGATGAAAGACCGTCATGGTCATATTGATCATGTCGCCAAAGGCTGGCCATTGTGCCACACTTGTTTGAATTAATGACATCATGGCTACGATATAGGGACCAACAACGCGAATAATAAAGTCAACCAGCGTCGTGATATACAAACTTGCAATGATGACTAAAATTGTCGTGATGATACCATAAGTCCAAAGAAACCAGGCTTGTCCGCGCCAACGAATATAACTTTGCCGCATAAAGTCACGTTCTGATTGATAATCTTTTCTAAAGAGTTTCATATTGTCCCTCCATGGTTGTCGAAATACGAGGCTGCCAATCACCGTATGGACTGGTTAATGAAGGTGGATTACCCACAGCTCGAAAGACAAACGTATTGTAATGAGCTAATTGCCCTTGGCGTTGTGCCATAATGGCTTGTGCGACAGGATCACTGACATAAGTCGCAATCGTATCATCAATTGGACGGACGCCGCGTGAGGGCTTATAACCGACATCTGCGATATATTTGGCAATAGATGAACTAGTTACTTGTTCCCCATCTATATACTCATAACCAAGGTCGAATGACGAGATGTAATTTGTCACTTCAGTTGGGTCAAAAACTATCCGTAACCCTTGCTTTTTAGCTTTGTCGTCTAAAGTTTTTAACTTCAGAGAAACAATGCGTTCAATATCATCTAATGTTAGGACATCAAAGACAATCAAAGCACCAATACGTGCCAGGAATTCTGGACGATACCCGTCACCTTGTAAAGCTATCTCTAACTGCTCTTCAAAGTTAGCTTGCCTTTTCAAATCATTTTTAACGTAGTCAGACTTGGCATGGTGATTCATGATAGCCTTTGCCCCGGAGTTCGTTGTCATGATGACGATTAAGTCCTTGAAGTTAATCACACGCCCATATTCATCACTCAACCGACCATCATCTAAGACTTGCAGCAACAAATCCATGACTTCTGGGTCGGCTTTTTCAATCTCATCTAGCAATAAGACAGCGTAAGGATTGTGTCGTACTTTGGTTGTCAGTTGGTTCTTAAATCGTTCTAAACTCGTTCCAGCAAATTTAAACTCAGACATATCAAAGCGAATGAAACTCTTTGCATCACCGAATAACAGATTAGCGAGTTGTTTAGCTGTTTCTGTTTTACCCACACCAGTTGGCCCTAAGAATAAAAATGATTCTGGCTTGGTGTTGTCCCCTAGTCCAGCTTCTCGATTGGTGATTTTCATTGTGATTTTATCCAATGGATGGTCTTGACCAATTACCCGCGATTTCAACTGCGTTGAAAGGTTGAGCAGTCGTTCATCAGTGGTTTGATTAATCACGTACTTCGGCACATGATAATCAGCATGGATAATATCTGCCACGTGATTTGGCGTGACCTCGTCTTGATTTTCTAAACGCGCCAAACTTATCGCACTATCAAGTAGCATAATAGCTTTTTCAGGGAAGAAACGATCAGTGACATAACGCTCTGACAACTGCATAATTTGCGTTTGCACAGATTCTGGTAATGCAATCCCTTGTCCCATTCTGGTCGCCATTTTGCTCAAAATCCGCTGTGTTTGATTGTAACTGAGTTCAGACACTTCAATCAGATCAAAGCGGCGCATCAATGCACCATCCTGGGCAATGTATTCATGAAACTCTTTCGTTGTCGTGGCACCAATAATTTGTAAATCATCCCGACTTAAAGCTGGCTTGATGATGTTTCCGGCATCCAACGCGCTGCCATTAGTGTCAGCACCTGTGCCCACAATTTGATGAATTTCATCTATAAAAGCAATCAAAGTATCTTTTTGTGCCATCAATTCATCTAATATTTTTTGGAATTTATAGGCGAATGATTCCCCATCACTGCCCTTCATCAAGTTAGCTAAACTGATTTGAATGATTTGTTTCTTGGCAAGGTGTGGCTCGTTACTTTGATAAAGTTGACGGGCTAAGTCTTCAATAATAGCTGTTTTACCAACACCAGGTTCGCCAACTAACAAGGGCGAGTTTTGAATTTGCTTGAGTAACGAAATCAAGACACGTTGTGTCACGTTTTCACGCTCATAAGCTTGGTACTTTTCGGGATCCCTAGCAATTTTTTCACTAATATTGGTCGCAAACTGGTCAAGATAAGGTGTGGTACTTGTATTCTCACTCATATTGACTACCTTCCCCAGTGACTAAGTTACCGTAATCTGGTGTCTCAATAGTTTGTTCTTTTTCTTGTTCGTGAGCCAGCGTTAATTCACTAATCTCTTCTGGACTGAGATCAATGGCTGCCAACATCGCTTGACGTTCATGTCGTAATTTTTCGTAGAGATCAATATCTTTCGGTGTTGTCATTGCGTCAGCCATTAGTTCGAAATCGCCCACTTCGTCTACGGCAATAAAATCAGCTTCAGGATTATAAATGGCTTTCACTTGGATATTTGTCCCACTTTCTTCAATGACAGCAATCATAGCCACCCCAAGTTCAGGGTCACCAGCAGGAAAGACCTCAAGATAGTGTGGTGTTGCTAGTGTTAAAGCAATCACGGAAGTCGCGTTTTTCTCTTGGAATGATAAAATAGTCACTTCTGGTGCTTTGGTAATGGCTGTGATATAACCATATAATTCTTTTATTTGTGTCATGCTTTTCTCCTTAACGATGCCGCTGTGTTGACTGAAAATTCTGTTCGACGACAGATAGTTTGTCGGGTTTAAAAACTTTTTTAGTTGTCACTTGTTTCTTCTCACCCTTTTCAAGATGTGATGATAAATATTGCGTCACATCGGTACTGGCTTGTAGCGCTTGATTCAAAATTTTCCCTGTTTGTGGGACATCAAGTGCTTTTAATTTCTTTGACCAATTATCAATATAGGCAATGCTTTGTTGGCCTGGATCAATCCCAAGATTTTTAGAAATCACGTAGCTTGATAACTCAGCCTGTGTCTCCTTAATAGCAGTTGGCCAATTATCTTTTGATTGCGCAGAATGTAGTTTTGCGTGAGCCACTTCATGGGCTAAAGTATGAATCTTATCCGTGGGTGTTAAATCACTGCGCAATAAGATGTATTTTTTTGTTGGGTCTGATTGAGATTGTAGAAAAGCGCCTTTTGCTTGTCCTTGCCAGGTCATTGGGCGTTTGGCCAATTGATCATCAACACCTTGATCATAAACAGTTACTTTCATGGCTTCAGCGTACTTTAACAATGTTTTGTAGGCATTATCTAGATGTATAGGACTCTTATCCGTGGCTAAATCAATTGGCCGATTTGGTAATAACTCAGGCAATTGTTTTGTTGTTGCATTGGTTTGGCGGACGTCAAATACTGTCTCAACTGGATAGTGTTTAATTATCTGCACGGGTAATTGTTTTGTGTTGGCTTGATTTTTTTGCTCAGGTGTCGCATCTGCCCAACGAATTCGTTCCCCATTGATATCAATAATGGTTTTTAAATCAACGGGTGCACCAAATATTTTAATACCAGTCTCGCCTTTGTTAACTTGAATCCCATCAGCTGACCATTGTTTATAGCCTTTTAATAGTGTGGCATCAGGTTTTTGTAATTGAATCAACATTGAGTTACGGGCAGAGTAATTTAACCCTGTCGCAGTGAAATCTAGTAGTTTTTTTAACGCACTCGGATCAGTTTGATAAGCGGTCACCTTCCCCATCGCCTCTTTGATAATGGCTTTGTTCTTTAAAGCGTTTTCTTTGCGCCGTTGTGCTTTAGTCATTTTTGTCTTGGCTGATTGTTCAAATGGCGCTTGCGCTTTGTTTTTAGCTGGGACTTTTGAGACACGGTCATCTTGATTGTCAAAAGGGTTGTCCTGTGTTTCTTGTGCTGCAAGTTGTGATAATTGTTCAAGACGTTTCGCATTCTCACCCATAGATAAGGTCTGATAACCTGAGACACCGGCTTTTAATTGGTCGTTCCAATCTTTTCCTTTGTTCGGAACATGGCGTTCTGCAACAATCATTTCGTTGGTGTTGGGATTTTTAAATTGAAAACGATCATAAAAATCAGCGGCCTTAAAACCTGCCTGGTCATTGTCAAAGGCAACAATAACCTTATTAAACTGTGCCTGTTTCGCGCCAATACTGTCATTTAAGAATTGCGCACCACGTTTGGCATCAGTGCCAGAGATAGATAACAAGGTGGCATTATTTTTGGTTAGCTCTTGATGATTCTGTTGCGCATAACTTAGTAAATCAATCGGACTTTCGAAGAGCACTAATGTTTTATCGCCTTTACCAAAGGCAATGTTATAACCAGTTGCGGTATCACTGCCAGCAAACACCTTTTTGGATGTCCCGCGTTTTTTAAAATGTTCAAAATCTTGCTCAGTTCCTTGTCGGTCAGCACCAACGATTTTGCCATTGACATCACGCCAAGGAAAGATAACAGGATTTTGATGCATTTGATCGTTTTCCCGATAACGGCTGCCCTGAACAATTGCACCATGGTGGATTAGATTAGCGACAAAACGTGGATCAAGATGGCGTTGCTTTACTAAGTAGTCTTGAGCTACTTGCGTTTCTTTAGTGCGATAAACTTTGTCATAATCAAATTTATAGGCAGGCTCTGTGGGCTGATAGAGTTTGTCAATATCAACATTGTCTCCTTTAACATGACGGGCATAGGCCAGTTGATTGCGTATAGCATTACCTTTACTTTGTCCTTCCTCATTTCCCAATTCGTAGTAGTGAATGAAATCGACTAAATCACCTTTAATCCCTCTGGAGTTCCAAACAAAAAGATTTAATTTAGGTCGCACAACTAAACTGTCATGATCAATCATCCTGAGTTCACTAGAGGATGTCTTGTTATAAGCTATGCCTTTCCAATCACAGTAGCCTTGTATGGGTAATTTCTTTAATTGCGCGCGTTCTGCTTTACTTATCCTCATGACGCACCGCCTTGATCAGAGTCATGTAAATTGTCGAGTTTGGCAAAAGCCGCATCAATAGCTTCAGGATTATCTTCTTCTAGGTTCAACTTTGTCAATAATTGACGACCTAATTCAGTGACCAGTTGATCATTAAGAATTTTCAGGTCTTGACGGACTTTTTTCTTTTCGTCTTGAATTGTTTTTGCTTGTTGGTCAAGTTGATCTAAGCGTTGATTTGCTTCATTTATGAGTGTTTTGATTGATTTTTTAGCCATAGTGGACTCCTTTTTTGTTAGATAACACAGTCACTATAACAAGAAATAAATATGTTACAAAAAGTGGAACGGAAATATTTGAGCATTAAGTCATGCCCCCAGACCCCCGTACATACACTTGACAGGCGTGGTTAATACCACACCTATCAAGTACATTGGGGGTTCAAAGAAAACCACGCAATATCAAGCAGTTCTAGCTTAATATTGCGTGGTTTTTATGTTCCCTGCTGGCTGTTTAGTCTGTTTCATTCTTGCTTTTGTGACTACCAAAACTTTAACAAGCCAAGCAAATCTAAGGTCTAAAGACCAAAGATTTGGGGCTAAATTTGCAAGGTCAAGCACTACGTGTCGCTTTGCGAACCTTGCAAACCCGCCCTAGCCTGTTCTAGTTTGTCCGTTCACAACGCAATAAGAATAAAAAAAGACGACACATCAGCCGTCAGGAAAGCAGGTTATTATGGCAGCATTCGAGTACATTATGCCGTTAAATAAAAAAAATACCCAGAAAGTCATTGCGACAGGATATACAGCGAAAACTAAAAGTGGTAAAGATATCACAGTGAAAATACTCCCAGCATTTGGCATGATTGATAACAAACATCATTGGCAACTTGTCGCACGTTTCACTGAAGGAACCAAAGACAAAACTTACCTATTTAGTAAAATGAATGGTTACCAAGTGCTAGACAGTGGTTTAGGAAGATTAACAGTCCAAAAGATGCATCCGTTTAATGATTATGAAGCGCAATCCCTATCTTTGCTTCATGCTTTCATTGAACGTGGTGTTGATGAGTGGGAAAACCCCATGTCAACAACTGAAAATTACCAACTACTAGCATAAGGAGAACATCATGGGATTAGATATGTATTTACAAGCAGAACACAAACAAACAGGCGAAGTACGTTTAGTGCATTCATGGCGGAAAGCTAATCAAATTAGACAATGGTTTGTAACACGTTTTGACCAAGATGATGACGCACAATTAAAAATCACCCTTACAGGAGATGATATTGATGCCTTGATTAGTGATATTGAACAAGTATTAGGTGATAAGCAACTTGCACCAAATCTATTACCAACAAGTTCAGGATTTTTCTTTGGTAGTACCGATTATGATACTTATTATTTTGGCGAATTGAAGGATACCTTACAATATCTTAAAAATGATTTTGAATATGACTTTGACAACGAACAACTATTTTATACGGAATGGTGGTAAACAACAATGAGTACACGAACAGCAATTTTCAAAGAACAAGTTGACGGTACTTTTCAAGGCATTTATTGCCAGAGTGACGGCTACATTGAAGGTGTAGGCGCTATGCTTTACAACTACTACCAAGACACAGAAAAAGTACAACGGCTGATTGATTATGGTAAAGCCTTGTCAAATGTAGGAATATCTGAAAAGGTACGTATCATTGAGTACGCAAATCGTCCTAATATTTACAATGAAGATGGTATTATCAAATATTGTTTTGCTGTCAATGACTTTCCTGAAAAGTTTGTTGCAAATGACTTGGAACAGATCAGGACGTTTAATTACCTCACCTTAAAAGATAATGATGTGATTGATGGTTACCAACAAAACATAGACGGAAAAGATACGTTTGTGCCTTATCGAGGTTCTGATAATAATGGTTTCTTGTATGTTCAAAAACAATCTGGACAATGGTTAGTTAGCACAATGAAAAGAAATGATGACATGACAAAATTTCAGCCACTAAAAAAATATTTTTCAAACTAAGGTATATTGATTGTGTAAATTCATTTAATAGAATACAATGTATTCAGGAGGTATAACTCATGACAACAATGACACTACGTATCAATCAAGAAGACTCAGAGCTCATCAAGAAGTTTGCAGCAACTCATGATTTAAGTTTATCTGACTTCGCGCGTCAAGCTATGTTAGAAAAAATTGAAGATGATTATGATATTGTCGAATTGAAAAAAGCAATGATGGCTGATGATGGCACGCGATATACTATGGCTGAAGTCAAAAAGGAATTAGGACTATAATGTATCGTGTTACTTTCACTAAACAAGCGCTTAAACAATTAAAAAAGTTAGATAAATTCACGCAAAGCACCATTTATCAATGGCTTCAAAAAAATCTGGACGGCACGGATAACCCACGTGCGCATGGAAAAGGATTAACCGCAAATCATTCAGGAGAATGGCGTTACCGGGTTGGCGATTATCGTATTTTAGCCAACATTAAAGATGATGAAATTATCATTGAGGTATTCACCATTGGGCATCGTCGCGATATTTACTAATTAACTAAAAAGGCAGGTTTTTCAAATCAGCCTTTTTTATTTTGTCCAATGCCCCCAGACCCCCGGACATGCACTTGACAGGCGTGGTTAATACCACACCAATCAAGTACATTGGGGGTTCAAATAAAACCACGCAATATTAAGCAGTTCTAGCTTAATATTGCGTGGTTTTTATGTTCCCTGCTGGCTGTTTAATCTGTTTCATTCTTGCTTTTGTGACTACCAAAACTTTAACAAGCTAAGCAAATCTAAGGTCTAAAGACCAAAGATTTGGGGCTAAATTTGCAAGGTCAAGCACTACGTGTCGCTTTGCGAACCTTGCAAACCCGCCCTAGCCTGTTCTAGTTTGTCCGTTCACAACGCAATAAGAATTAAAAAGACGACACATCAGCCGTCAGGAAAGTGAGAACTCACATGAAACTATTTTACGTACGCCTAGAAACGCTCATTAACGGACACACCAGACGTTATGCCAGTACCGACAAAACAATCGTTATGACCGGTGGTTATCCTGTTCACTTTGAAATATATGGTATCAAGCGAAATGATAACTTTATTTTGGGGCATACACAAACTGTATTACAAGAACGCTATGGACAAGATGTTGAATTGATACAAATTGATAAGGACGGTAACCAAGTATGACACGACAATATTATGATGATTTTTCAAAACTACCCTTAGCTAAAATGGCGCAAGCTATGACAGACATGACCTTTAACTACAATGAAACTAAGGTGCCTACTAGTCATTATAAAAAGCAATTGGGCAAAGGTTTTGAAGAGTTAATTGAAGCAAACGTGAGTGTATCGCTTGTGTCAACTATCTTCAATACCTTGCAAGCTTTGCAAAAAGAAAGTCCTAAATTATTTTATCAAGCCCTACTTTGCCTTGATACGAGTGTTAAACCAAGTAATATTACAACCAGTCAATATCAGGCAATGGAATTTACTTGGTCACAGTTTGAATTAAACAAACAAAAGCAAATTCTTGATAAGTCTTACTTGCAAATGTTTAACCAAGTTGAAGAAAATGGACTGACCTACTACCTAGATAATCAGGAGACACAAAATGACGACTTTTCATGACAAACGGGCACAAAACGATATTTATAAAGCACTGAAAGGTATATCGCAAATGTTACCATCATTACTTGAGGTCTTGCAAACATCCGTTGCCATTAAAAAAATGGCAATCAAAAATGATTTAGCCAACCTTAATTTTGCACTACCTTTAGTCGAAAATAGTCACTTCAAAAGCGTACTATACGAATACAACGAAACGGAAGTGATTAACTTTTTAGCCAACATTGATGATTTAATTGATGAAATAACAGAGTCAATCAGACAAAATAAACAATACCTCAATGTAATAGAAGAATTAATGCAACATTAAAAACAGAACAAGGAGCAGAATATGGCAATCGTTAAGGTTAAATATATGGAAATACTGGAAAGACAAATAGCCGTTAATGTATCAGACAATCTCACAATTGAAAAACAACTAGAGCAAGCAATAGACATCGGTAGACAAATGTATCGTGATGAAAAAGTCGTGCTAGGTTCAGATGACTTAACTGTCAATGAAATTCAAGCAGTGCGCAATGAATTTTCTACTGAATTCGAACAAATTTAATGAAAGAAGTCTAGATATGGCGTTATATGTTTTCACTTTGAAATTGATTGTTATTCTCGTATTCATTATGATAATCGGCTATTACATTGTGGGTGTGGTTAATATTGCCAGACGTCATGACGATGAATAGCCATGGTGATTTTTTCGCCATGTTCCCCAGACCCGCAAGCGGGATCGAACACGCTTCGCTCGCCTGCCCTAGCTCATGGGTGCCACTTCGCTTTGAGTCAAACAGTGTGCCACAACCAGTGACTTGTAAGCTGTGGTGGTTTTACCACAGCAACAAGCACTAGAACATAATAAAAGGGCTGCGTGAATTCGCTCTGCTCACCCTTTTATTATGCCCTGCTTGTGGCGCATGTTCTTCGTCAAAACGAAATAACACACCAATCTCAGGCAGGGCCGACAGGAAACTGGTTTTGCCTGGTTGGGTACATAGAGATTCAATTCTCAGGAGGACTATCATGACTCATCTTACTAAGTTCATTGCCAGCATTGCCGCATTCATTATCAGCCTGGATGTCATTTTAATGGTTGTTAATGGCACAATGCTTTATGTTGTAATCACAATCGTCGGTTTTTATTTCATTCTGAGTTTAGCTTTCAAAAAATCCGCCTTGAAAGTTTTACGATGCTGGATTCAAACGGGTCAAACAAAAATAAAGGACAATCATTATTATGAACAAGAAAAACATAACACCCGAATTAAATACTGATACACTGCCAACAGTTGAAGTTAACGGTAAGCCTACTTATCCATGTCTAGCTCACGAAATTTTAGAAGATAAAATCTTTGGACCACGGGTATTAAGGCGTTTGAATCATCTATTAATGGCCCATCCTGATGGTTTATCTGAATCGGGTCATGATTGGTATTTTGGGTATTTAGTCTGTGCTTATACACAAACACACTATGGCGTTAAAAATTTATTAAACTATCCTTCTGTCACAAAAAAACTTTTTGTTTTATGTACGCAGCATGTTGCTTAATGGAGGTTGAACAATGTTAATTTTTTGTTTATGCTTATTAGCAATGTTTGTCTGTTGGTTATTTGGCCACATTTTAGGTTACTTGATATATTTAGTGATTCTTTTTACGGGCCATATCATCAATTTTTGGGCATTTTACCTATCAATATTAACGTTGGTATTGATGATTCATTGGATTGGTATCACACAATTAACTGTCATCCTAATATTAATTCTCGTCATTGCAATTATTTTGTTACTCAGTCTATTTCTAACATGGCAATTAAGAAAACACTGAGAACACAAGAAAAGGCCTTGGATAAAACTATCCAAGACCCAGAGCGCATGGTTGATAAGACGCCTCTTACCAACTCCACTATTGTATCATATATCAAGATAACGCCATAGAAAGGAACGACTATGAATTACCAGGAATACCTTAAATGTTATAGAAATGATAGCCACCGTCGTCATGACGCTTTACCTGAACCAGACAAAGCTGTTCTAATCGCTTCTGAATTAAGTAGACGCTATATACCTGAGAAAATTACCATTCGTTCACGAGTAAGACTAGCACAGTGGTTTAATATTTCGGTTCCTGCATTGATTCGGTTAGAACACCTGGTAGCAAACTATCATTACCATAAGTTCTGTCCGCTTAAACAAGAAACAATATCTCTGCCTAAAGTAGACAATGGATAAATATCTTAATTAGTTGTCACGGTTAATTTGGTACGCTGATGTAATTCTTGTTTGATGGTCATCAATTTGTCTTGATAGCTGCCACTTAGGCGACCTACCTGTTCGGAAGTTGTCGCAAACCCTATTTTATGGGACTCAAAAAAAATATTCACTTCATCACTGTAAGGTTCATATATGACACGGACAGCATACAATGTATTCTTTTGCTTAGTAAACAGCTTAGCAATGTCTTGGACGATTTTATCTAACTCAGTCATCGGAAATTACCACTGCTCTAATATCTTCAAAAAGTATTTGTTGTTGATCAATAACAACACCACGGTCAGTAAAGCCAGAAACAAGACCAGTGATATTAGGTAACATATCGCCATTGGTATGTTGTGTGTCTGTTTGAACAGTCGTTAATAAATAATTTGTGGTGGCAAACTGCAATTGATGTTTAATTTCTTTGAGAGGCATTCTTGGTAATCTTTTGGTTACAGTATGCCTCTTTTTTTCATCAGTATTCAGGAGCGCAGTATGATCTGACAGAAAAAATCCATTCCACTTGATTTTGCCACGTTCGCGATAGTCATTTTTAAAATAGTTGGTCACCATTTTACTAAAATCATCCGTCATAAGAATTTCCACCATTGTGTCCGCCAACTAAAGTGGCGCGGTTAATGGCTGTTCCCCCTTCTGCTTTCGACATTGCACGCATGATAGCGGTTGTGCCAAATCGTTTTCGTAGTTCATCAACTACTTTATCAATTTTATTATTGTTAATTTGTTTCTCAGGCTGGTTAAATAAATCAAGTTGAACCCCAACATCATCAATTAATCCGCCATAGTCGATGCCAATGTTACGAATGACTTCGCCTTGCCAATACTTTTCAAATAATGTGATCATGATCTGCATCAAATTTCGAGTATCATTGGTGGGCTGTATACGCAATTGTTTCCTGAATCCATGCGAACCCTGCTTTTCAGCTTCAGCGAATGAATAACCAATGAAAAGGCTGACTAATGATGTTTGCTTTTTGTGCGAGCGAATCCTGGAAGCTACTTGATCTGCCATTTCTCTGATGACCACTTCAATTTCATCACGCTTATGATAGTCTCTTGGTAAAACTTGCGAATTACTATAAGATTTGCTTTTGGGGACAATGACATCTGTCAGTTCAGTACGATCTACGCCCCAAGACAAAGCATACAGTTGTTCACCAATGATGCCAAGTTTAGCACGGAAAAAATAAGGATCTTGATGCGCTATGTCATAAACCGAATGAATACCCATTTTGTCTAGTTTCACTGCTGTTCGATTGCCGATGCTCCAAATATCATTCAACTTGGTTATTGGCCATAATTTATTGGGCACGTCATCATAATGCCATACACCCATGAGTTGCTTGTCATGCTTAGCTTCTATATCAAGCGCAATTTTGGCCAAGACAGGCGAATCGCCGATGCCAATCGTTAAATAAATACCAGTTTCCTTTCTGACCCGTTCTTGAATCTGACGTGCAACTTGTTCTGGTGTTGAACCAAAAAATCCCCAGGTCTCCGTTAAATCAAGAATAGATTCATCAATCGAGTAAGGTAATACCCTATCTCCAGTGGTATACTCGCGATAAATTTGGTTTATTTTTAAATTTTCTTGAATATATAAATTCATTCTTGGATGGGTAATGACGAGTCGTTGGTCTTGAGGCAAGTCTCTTTGGCGCATGACATTAGTGATTCCTAGCTGCTTTTTGGCCGTTGGTGACGCTGCTAAAACTAAACCACCATTCGTGTTGGCTTGTTCCGACATCACGACCAGGATGGACTTTAATGGATTAAGTCCGCGTTTCACGCTTTCAACACTAGCGTAAAAACTTTTGGAATCAATCAGCATGAAAACGCGTCTTTTTTCACTCAGATAATTGTATTCAGATATGGCTAATGGTTCTTTATTTGCAATCATCGTTATAACCTCAAATAAGTAATGGACTCTTCTTTTATTATACGAACAAACGTTCCCTTTAGCAAGAGCTATTTCTCTTTTATTTTCAGTTAACTTTGTAGCTTTATAATACGTTTATAGTCAGTTGGACATGACTATCTCTCTTCCACAATTTATTTCCAATCTCTCCCATAAAAGAACTGACCAACTCCCTGGTCAGTTCTTTTATTTAGTAAAGTTTCATTAATTTTCCAAAAATACATTTTGTGCTATAATAGAGACATAGAAAAAGAGCCGTAGCGCTAACTACGACTCCTAGCAAACCCGTTTTAGACGGTGGCTAAACTAATATATCAATTTAATGACCATTAGCTGTGCAAAGCTAAGATGGTCATTTTTTTGTGCTGTTTTTGATCAACACAACAACTAAAGTAATTAGCGCTAGGATGAACATCCCAAAGCTAATCATTAACTGTAATGCATCCGATACGGACACAAGGCCTCTCCTTCCCTAGGATATGAGGTTACGGTGTGTAACACCATCACCACCTACATTTAGGAAAGCCACCATTTTAACTTATTTGCTTTTAACAGTATAGCATAGTTAAGATAAGGCAATTGGTCTAAAAAATAAAAGTTTGTGAAATTTTAAAATGCGGGTGATGAAATTAGGCTTCCAAAGACTTTGTGAAAGTTTTTTTGGAAGCCTAATTTTTTACATCTTACAAACGGTGATATAGCGTTACTTTGTATAGCCATTATTATGTAAATTTGAATTGGTATAGTTTTATTAATAACTTAGTTCCGGTTAATACATTGCAATATATGCACATTATTAATTATCGAGATAATGTAATGCTAGCGCTATCAAAGAAAGACAACGATTGAATAAGTAATCGTAATGCTGTTCATCTGATATTTCAACTTGGCTACGTTCAGAATGTCTTATGCTAAATTTATTGCCATAATCGGTTAATGCTTTAAATTCAATGTTCAATAAATTTAAAAATTCCTCATTTTCTCCTGCAATCTGATTAATTATTGTATTTATAGAATTATGTTTCTTTCCTCCAGAAAGATCATAGTATGATTTTAAACGTTCATACGCATCCCACAGTTTTTCCACGGAGTACTTTCTGGACTGTATGTCAGGTGACTTGTATAATTCAACGGCCTGATTTAATATTTTTTTTAGTATTTGATCGTTACCAAATTCAAAACTTTTTTCTATTTGTGGAGTTACAGTACCATAATCATCTATACGTTCAATTTTCTTGTCATCGGTTAATAAATATAGCAATCCAGCCTCGATGAATATGTTATTTATTGAGTTTTTAAAATCAGCAAATATTGAATTAGATTCGAAAAAATATATTTTCTCGTAATTTTTGTATTTATTGTTATTCCATTCCTTCTTAATGTCTTTTATATTTTGTGCAAAATATTCAATTAAATCTAATAAGGCATATTGATCATAAAAATCTCCTTCTTCCGGAACAGCTATATTATTATATTCATTTCTAAAAAGTGAAGGAATCAATATTTTCATCTTACTTGCAAATAAAGTGTCATTGAAACTAACAAATTTTTCACCTAAAAAAAAATCTGTAGATTCTAATTGGAAAATATGAGTAAGATATTCTTTATACCTTATGCAATTATGTAAAATCACATCGTACATACTGTTACTTATGTTATATGTGAGTTTTTTTTGTTGCCTGTATCCGTATCTTTCGGAAAATAACGGCATAGTCAGCCCTCCATGTTAAAGCTTTTTCATGATTGTACAATTTATTTTAACATTAATAAATACTTTGAAAAACATAAAAATTGAATTAATGGAACATCCTTACAAAATACGCATTTTAAACCAATGGTTGTTTATAACCGTAAATACCGCTAAATCACTCATTGATAATTCAGATAAAACTCAGTCTGAATATTTGAAAAAGTTTGTCCTTTGTACAACAACGAATGAAATGCAACAATTATTCAACACGATACAATGCTAATTTGGCGATTGTCGTTTTTCGTAAAGAAATAATCTGAATCATCTTTATCTATTTTCATTAGTCGCAAATTTTCCAGAAATAAAACAAACGGATGAAGAACAAAAATCCATTAACGCTTTTATTAAAATAAATGAATACTTATTATATGAATTATAAATAACGTGGTTGATTGAAAGATTAAACTTCACTTAACTATTGAGATTAGTTTAAAATCAATTTGTTCGTGAAATTTAAAAAAAGCCTCAAAGGGCTTTGTGAAAGTTTTGTTGGAAACCTTTATTTTTGTGCATAATCAAGTAGTTTATATGCCGCAAATTTTTATAGTTCTAGCCCGTAACCTTCTAACTAAGCAATGGAGCTATCTGCTCATACAATTTTCTGCTACTTTCTACCGCTGTCACTGCTAAAGGTACCGATTTTAATAATTCTTGAATTGTATTAATAGCTGTCTTTAAAACTTCTTTTTTTGGCTTTTCATTAGCCGTCTCATCTTCAATAAGCTGAGTTTGAGATAATAAAATAGTTTTTATACTCTGATTATCTGTCAACTCTTTTTCAATATTATCTTTCAGCTCAGTAATTAAACTTGCAATCTCCGATGGGTTTACCTGAATATTTTGTGTTGCATTTAAAGTACTGTTGTCATTTGATATGTTTACCTGTGCTTGACCTCCACTTACATTTATCATAAATCTACTTTCTTCATCATATCCCATATCGGTTGCAATATCAGCTAAATAAACATCAATTCCATCTGCAAAAGGCATTACAACTCGATTTCCGAATTCTTTTACCATATCTTGATACTTATTGGAAGATGTATAACCCCAACCAAGAGCATATGTTTGAACAGAAGTATTTTCACTGATATATTTCAAAATTTGGTATACATAGTTAATTTCCTGTTCAGGTGTATCACCAGTTGACAAAACAAACTCACCATAACTTGCAGATACATTATCAATTTCTTCTTGTAAGTTAGGAAATTCAACGAAGATACTTTGAATATATTCATTAATTATAGGCGTATCTTCAATATATTCAATAAACATTTTAATAATTGAATTGATTTCATTATAACGAGCATTTAAAACTCTTGAAGCCATATGCCTGAATTTTCTACTTGTTTTCTTTAGTTCCTTTTTATTAATTTCCAATTTGCATTTCCCCACAAAACGGACAATATCCGCCTTCTATTTTTAGGTTTGGACTAATTTTAGCTTCTTTGTGACAACATCTATATTTTTCAACCTCTAAGTTAACTATTCTTGAAAAAATCGGATCAATCGAATCCTTTTTTAATTTTTGACCCGGTTTATATTTTATGTTTCCACTCTTGAATGTTTTATCTAATTCTTTGCCGAAATCATTAATCAAATCTGATAAATGATTACTAGCCACTTTCGTAGCTATGTCAAATACCTCTTCAGAAATCAAACTGTCGGGATTCAATCCGCAGTTTGGACACCAGATATGAAGTTGTGAATCATCTTCAAAGTCAGTAGGTGTCATTTTAAAAAACTCGCCACAAAGAGAACACTGTAGCAGAACAAATCCATCCGAATCCGATGGAATAGAAATATTAAATATTACATCGTCGGACATACTAGAGCTCCTTCTACCTTTTCTTTGTAATTAAACTATTAAAGTTACTTTATCATAAATTAAAACAAAAAACACATTGAATTAATGAACGAATTGGTACACCAGTGGTTCAGTTAAAGAATTCCCCATAAGTAAAATAATTGGGTGAAAGTGACACACAGTATGCTGTTACCACGAATTTGTCAGCAAATATCAGTAATGGCATTATAAAGAATAAAGAGGACGGCTGCATGCTTCATTTAATTTATCAAAGATTTCAGCTAAATCTTCAATGCATTTTCCAGCTTTCGTAGCCCTATTATTTGGTCACGCTTGGATTGTCCCTCCTCAAATAAAAGCAAAAAAAAATCAAAAAGAACCTTGTCGAAAAATACTAGGTTTTTTTATAAGATATTCAAAAATATACTAAGTTTCACAAATACAATTATTCAATTTCTGGTTTAATTAATTGTATTTGTATGCGTCCTTCGAGTAGTAGTTTATGCAATAAATTCCGACCATGGCTTTGGTTTGTAAAAGATTGTCCATACCTAGTCATCAGTTTTTCTACTGCAGTTTCATAAGTGGTCTCTATTTCTTCTGATTTATCTGAATCATAAATCGAGTATGCAAAGATTAATTTCGTGAAACTCTGATATAAGTTAACACTATCAAATATAGATTGAAAATATGAATAATCAGCTTCCCCTAGTGAATGGCCGTAAATCGTTATTTGATCAACGTATTGACTGTTCCAGTCCTCTTTGATGTTACTAATTGAATTGTTTGTGAGTTTCAAAATTCTGGATGTTTTAGTAAATTTCACTAGGTAAGGATCAAAACCTTGTCCATTTTCATTATCAGAGGCATCAATGCCAAAAATAATATTTTTATCCTTCAACGAACCGTGAATGTTTCTGTAAATCAATATATCATTACTAATTTTTGGGGTGTAGTTGAAAGACAATACTTGAGTCGAAATAATGGGATCATCGGCTATAATCTTATATAACTTTTTTGCATTCAATACATACCCTGTGTCACTTAATATTTGTTCATCAAGATACTCCGAAAAAGCTGATTCAAATTTTTTGAGTTCTTTCAAAAGCAATGGTGATAAAATGCTACGAACGTCACTGAGATTAAGAATAAAATTTTCAGTGTCATCGAGATCAGTTTTTTCACTAACGTAGTCTTTGAAATAGGGATATGAATGTACCAACTTCTCAATTATGTAGTAACAGAGCCAATAATCGCGTAAGGCATGTTTTTCATCATTGTCTAACGTAGAATCACCATGAATCATTTCCCTAAATTGCCAGGAAATTGGAATAACTTTTGCCGCATCCTGAAAAATATTGGCATAAAAATGTACATTAGTACCATGCACACCTTGTAAAATTTCTTTTATGACACTTTCTACATCTTTCCAATTCTGTAAACTATCAAAATTATTTTCTAGATAAGTGCAGATCAATAAATCCCAAACGGAACTGTGCTGTTTATTTTTCAACAGGTTGTCTTCCCAATTATGATTTATGGAGTTAATATTACTTAAATTGTTTAAATTATACCTTCTCTTGTAAAAATCAACAAATGTTGATTTCAATCCTGCTTGCAAATCGAACCCATTTCCTAAAATAAGCCATTGGTTATAATTCATTTGGCAACCTCTTTTTTACTAATTCATGTATTATTCAGAATAGCATATCCTTTTAATGAATAATATACGATTTTATATGTCATTAATGACAGTTAAACCTGTTTCATCTCGAATTTTTTTCATGTTAGCGAAAGCCTGTGCACAATATTAGTGATCCTAATGAACTATCTGCTGAAAATGAGTTATTTTAGGCGATGCTGCTACGAAAAAATATGGGTTCATAATTTCAGTTCTTGAAACTCACCATCTCTCGTCAGTAAATTAATGATTCGTTTGACACCGGCATCTGTAACATCAAATTTATCGGCAATACTATGCTGTAATACTTCGGTTAAGTCGTTGACAATAAAACGTTGGTGTAACACTTTGGCTATACTTTTCGCTGTGTCAAATTGTGGCAGATGATGATATTTATCGCTAAAGTCGTTAAGATAATGTGCTTGATATTCTTTGTATGTCATAGTTTCTCCTAAAGGGTACGGTGATTTTGTGATTCTATTTCTTCAATTTGTTGCTCTCTGGCTACGTTCTTTTGGTTACGTAAGAATTGACGTTCTGCGTTTGTTTCAGCTCGAATGTCTTGTTGCCATATCCGGTTGATTTTTGAGTAGGATTTGTTGTTTTTCAGCATCACGTTATCTATTTGTGTTTTATTGAAGTTATTTTTGACAGGAATATTATTTACTTTTGCTACTTTTGAATTACTTTCTTGAATGTTGTTTTTCTTGAGGCCAGTTTTAAACGTCGTCTTTGTGAGATGGCTATCTTGGTGATCATGAATTCTTGACCTGATGCCAATCAATTTGCGATCAATTGTTTCTAATTCATTATCTTGAATTTGATTAAAATGGCGATAGAGTTTATTGGCAAGTCGCCTACGCAACTCCTCATCTTTGTTTTCTGACAGCTTGCGCTGACCTTTGTGCATCACTCCCTGGTCTTCAATGTTGAATGCATCAAATTGTTGACCCAATTTTTTAAATGCAGCATACTCCTCTTTAAATTCGGTCTGAAATAAATCATTAAGTAATTGATTGGTGAGGTGGTTGGCCTTTATAGGGACCTAATTGTTTTAACATTTCAGTTCTTGTCTCTTTCGATTCTTTTGCAAACCAGAGGTGCATATTTAAATGATCGGTGTCCTGGTGAATCACTCCAAACCAGACAACATCTCGGTCTGATTCACCCAAAGGTAATTTAAAACCCTGGTTAATCAATGTTTTCGCGATTTTTTGTTGGGCATGTTTTAAATAGTTACTAATTTTCTTTTCCTATCCATTTTTTTGGTTAAAAAATTTAAAATGTTAGGCTATGCTTTATAGAATCCTGAGCATGATTAATGTTTCTAACATAAGCGTAACAGCATTTTTAAACGATTAATAATAAATGATATTAGACTTGAGTAGCAAACGAATTATTAAATTAGTTGAACAAAAAAATGTCCTCTTTGCTAGAACAAATTAGTTACTCAAGAAAAATGTTGAAAAAAAGCAGTCTACTATAGACTACTTTTTTGTTTAATATTGACCTACGTCAGATATGCCTACGATTGTACTTCCTACAATTCCAAATCCGACTTTCGTAGCGCGGGGATTAGCAACCCACATACGATGACCAGGAGTGCCATTGGTTATCATGTTTGTTTCATTGTACCACGCATTAATCATATCACGAGGGTTCCAACCTATTCCAACGACCTCACCGTTTGTATGCAAATGATTTGTTGGAAGGCCACCATTTGCAACAGCATTTTCTGCACGTGCTTCAGCTCGAGCAGAAAGATTAGCATCAAGTGATACTGGATTTAATCCTAAAGATTGACGCTTTGCATTCAAAGAGTTTAACAAAATTTGTACTTCGGGACTTGCGTTGGGTGTTACATTGTTCTTCTGAGTCAATTTAACTTCGAAAGCTTCAATGCGGCGTCCTTGTCCAGTTGTTCCAGCTAAGTCACCGTTAGAAACCCAATTTTGCCAACCTGTACCCTCAACATGAGCCCTATATTGAATATCGTAGTATTGTGCAATATCTCCCTTCAATCTAACTTGGAATGCTTCCACTTGGCGTCCTTGTCCGGTTGTTCCAGCAACTGAGTCATCAGAAGACCAATTTTGCCAGCCAATACCACCAACGTGAGCTCGATACTCAAGGGAACTATTGGAAAATCCGTTAGCCTGTAGCTCCATTTTAAATGCTTCTACTCTTAATGCTTGTCCAACAGTGCCGGCTGTTTGACCATTGGAGACCCAACCTTGCCAGCCGACATTTTGCACATGGGCCTGATAACTAATAAATGGAATAACGGAAGCATTTACCTTGGTACCAAAAAGTGATAGCCCCATAGTAACTGTTAAAGTCACAATTAACCATTTTAAAAACTTCATTTTCGACCTCTTTCCCTCTCTTATATAAACCATCACATCGATGGCTTTGTGCATAACATAACTTAGTTATAGCACTATAACGTTTGAGAATCAAGAAAAGATTAAATATTATTTTTTAAATGTGTTCGACTGTTTTGTTAAGTTGCTTTCGCTAATGATATAGTTAGGCCTATTCTTAGTCTCTAAAAATATTTTTGCAATATACTTACCTATTATACCGAGAGACAGTAATTGTAGTCCACCAAGAAGTAAAATAAGTACTATTAACGTTGGAAAACCCGTTACTAGATCTCCAAAAAAGAGCGTTTTAAAGAGATAAAATGCACTCAAAGTAAAAGAAGAGAAGCAACTAAGAAAACCGATAAATGTTGCAATATTAAGCGGCGTTTCAGAAAAATTGATAATACCGTCAATCGAATAGCCCAACAAATCGAAAAAACTCCAAGAAGTTTTTCCTGCCACCCTTTCTTGATTTTTGTATTCTAAATAATACACTCTATAACCAACCCATGTAAAAATACCTTTTGAAAAGCGATTGTGTTCGTTTAATTCCAATATACTGTTGACAACCTGTCGAGTCATCAAACGATAATCTCTTGCTCCGTCTACCATTTCGGTGCTTGAAATAGTATTGACTATTTTATAGAAAAGCTTCGCAAAAATAGACCGAATAAAAGGTTCCCCTTCACGAGAGGTACGTCGCGTACCAACAACATCATAGCCTGATTGTAGTTTATAGTACATGTCGTTTAACATTGCGGGTGGATCTTGTAGATCTGCATCCATTACAGTCACGTAGTCCCCGGTGGCTGCTCTTAAACCTGCAAGAAGTGCTGCCTCTTTACCAAAATTTCTTGAAAAACTTATATATTTTATGTTTTGATATTTTTGAGTCAACTCTTTTAGTTTAAAAAGTGTATTGTCTTGCGACCCATCATTAATAAAAATAAAAGTTTTTTCTAATGGTAAAGATTTTGTTTGCTTGTTCACTTCGCTGATGAATAGGTTCAATGTTTCCTCTTCATTATAAACTGGTACGATTATCGAGAGTGTTTTCATAAATGTTGCCTTTCCAAATGTTAAAAATCCAATATCCACCTAGTATTGCCCAACTCAACATGAAAATTAAAATGCTAACTTGATGTACCCAGGTTTTGTGATACTCTAAACGAATCATTTTCGCGCCATGAGGAGTAACTGAAATAAATCCTTCGGTATCCTTGTATAAACTAAGTTTTTCCCCTGATTCATTAAATGCTACAAACCCTTTCAGATAGGTAATGGGTGTTTGTACCTTTTTTACGTTTCTGGGAATAGTGTTAATCAAAAAACTATTTCCTTTCACAGTAGTCTTATTAGGGTAGGTTTTTTGATCAAATTTTACTAACGATTCAATGTAATTTTTTTTATGATATTTCATTTGACCAGGTGCACGATAATCATCTAGTGCAAGATTAGGATTGTTCAATATCACTTGAATATTTGAATTATTAACCGTAAACAGACCATCAGTCTTAATACTATCTTTAGTTGGCAAAATAAGGCGGTTGATTGTGTTATTAAAGCCATCAACATGAAACTTCTTGGCAACAGTGTTCAGCATCATTGAATTAAAAGCTAAATATAAAAGTCCAAGGCAAACTATAGGAAAAAACCATTTTTTAATTTTTCCTAAATCATTTACGGCTAAGGCTACAAACACACTACCCACAATTGCGGGTAAAAAGTTCCAACGATAGGTCATTTGTAATGCGCCGCTTAAAGCAGGGTTCACTAGGTACCAAGGAAACAAATTCGAATATAAAAATAACATCGCCGCCAAATATGAAATAGTTAAAAGTGTGTAAGTCTCATTAAATTTTTTATAAACGAACAGTAGCACAGCAAAAATAATAACTAGTAATGATAAGGCATCTTCAATATTAAACAATCTTCCAAAAACTGTGTTAAAATTGGCGCCGAATAAATCAGGATTATTTGGTAGATTGGACCAGCTGTTAGCTCCTCGTTGTTGAAGAAATGGAAATACAAATGCAGATGAAAGCGCTAGTATTACAGCCAGAGTGATCAATAGGAATTTTATTTTGTCCCAGGTCATCTGCCGTTTAAAAAACGAAACAATAACCATAAAAACAACCGTCAATACGATGCCTAAAGTAGTTGGTATTGACAGCATGATAGCAATACTACTATATATGGCGGCTCGTAACCACGTATTATTTTGATGAAGAAAAATAATATTATATAAACTTAATAATATCACTGGTGCAATTAATAAGACGATATTTGAAGCATACTGTGTCATATACTCAATGCGACTAATTGCCACATTATCGACAATTGCATTCCCTACTCCAGCTGTAAGTATATATGTAATAGAGAACGTGAAAGAAAGTTTCAGTTTCGATGTGATCTTATACATAATTGAGAAATTTGACCAGAGTGTAAAATAAAGCACCAAAATATTAAAAATTATAATAGATGTTATAGGTAGATCGGTAAGACGCCATAAAAATAGTAGTGGATAGAAAAAATAAGATGGGTAAAAAAAATTGAGTCCGTAACCCCAAGTGTTTTTTCCTGAATGTCTCACAATATCTGGGAAAAACTGTCCGTACTGTTGATCCATGATCAATTCATGGAAGCGCGCTAAATGAAATTGACTGTCGCGCCATAGTACCAATTCACCGTTTAGTAAAAATGGCAGAAAGAGTATTAACGCTGTAAACAAAAAAATCAGATGAAAAGGTAAATTCGCTCGTAAATATTTTTTCAAAATAATCCCCCAAAAAAAATTAGAAAATAGTGTACATATCTTTAGTATACATGATAATAATTGAATTAGTAATGCTATAAAATATTTGAATTACTATTTTGAAGTCAATGTAGACACAATAAATTAAAGAATGAAATAAGAACACTGTTACAATTTGTTCTTTTTTATTTTCGATAAAATCATCCTATAACAAATACAAAAAACCGTCGCGTTGAGTTAAAAATAAGCTTGTGAATTTTCTTTTTTTAACAAACAAAAAACAGACTTTGAAAAGCCTGTCATAGCGTTGCTTTGGATAGCACGTGTTATGTTAACTTTAATTGGTATGGGTAGAAAACACATGTTAAATATTTAATTTCAATTTTGTTTTTTATCATACTCAATTTCTCTTAATATTATTGCTATTTCTTTATATGCTAAATCGTCAAAAAATCCATATATCATAAAAATCCAACTGTAAATCACAATAGCTAAGAAAGAACCAACTATGGTTATAGTGTTATAAAAATCGGACCACATGAATTTTGCAACGACTTTCGAAGTTGTGTTGAAAATCAAGCTAAAAATTGAAAGAAAAAAGCAAATGCGGCAGTTGTAGTACTAAATACTTGTAAATAAGGTATAGTGGATCGCAATTCTTCAGTGAGCATCTGTTGTCCATTTGTAGTGAATGACATATATATTTTTTCCAAATATAATTTGGCTTCACTTGATCTGACAATCCATCTGTGTCTAAGAATTAACATAGTAGTTGATACTAATATAAGCGATAATATTATTTTAACTCCTGCTCTATCACTAGGGTTTTGAATTTGATCCAAAAGAGGTAAATTTTGTGATTCAGCCCCTGGCTCAAATATTAATATTGAGGACAATATCACAAACCACGTAAAAAACGTAATTTCTTTTAAATACCATGGCATTCTCTGATTACTAAAATCAACGTATTCTTTTCTAATTTTTTTTAATGTTGGAGACATAAGAAACCCAATGAGATGATGAATATTCCTTTTATATATTTTTTTTAAAGTATTAATTTTGCAGGTAAATCTATTAATTTATATTATCTCATAACGTTAGGATAATATATACCAATATCAAATTCTCTTATGTTATGGAACATCTATTACAACTAATTCATATTAATTGAAATGTTTCAAGACATGATGATGTTCATGTTGCAACAGACTTTCATCACTAAAAAGAGAAGACCAGCTACTAACAAATACTCATAGTTGGATTTAGAGTGAAAGACCTCGGGTTGAAGATGATGAAATTAATCGCTAAGACCGTTAAGATAATGCGCTTAGTGTGACATAGTTTCCCTAAAGGGTACGGTGATTTTGTGATTCTATGTCTTCGATTTGTTGCTCTCTCGCCGCGGTCTTTTGGTTACGTAAGAATTGACGTTCTGCGTTTGTTTCAGCTCGAATGTCTTGTTGCCAGATCCGGTTGATTTTTGAGAATGATTTGTTGTCTTTCAACATCACGCTATCTGCTTGTGTTTTTTTGAAGCTATTTTTGGGAGAAATAATGTTCACTTGTGCTACCTTTGAATTGCTTCCGTGAATGTTATTTTCCTTAAGGCCAGTTTTACTCATAGGTTTTTTGAGATGACTAGCATGATAATCGTGAATTCTTGACTTGATGTCAATTAATTTATGATCTATTATTTCCAAATCATTATCATGAATTTCATTAAAATGGCGATAGAGTTTATTGGCAAGTCGCCTACGCAATTCCTCATCTTTGTTTTCAGAGAGTTTGCGCTGACCCTTGCGCATCACACCCTGATCCTCAATGTTAAAAGCATCAAATTGTTGGGCCAATTGTTTGAACTCATCATATTCTGACTTGAATTCGTTTTGAAACATATCATTAAGTAGTTGGTTGGTGAGATGGTTGGCCTTCGCCATGTTTGTATTGCTTGCCATTAGACTACTGTTACCGATTTGCCAGTGTCCTTTTTGCTCTTGAGGCAAGGCACTGTATATCGCTTTGATTTGTTCAAGATAACGCGTCTCTCCAAATATTTTACCGCTATTTTCAACGATTTCGTTTTTTAATTGTCCTAAGCCTTTGAGGACATCTACACGTTTTTGCCTTGACTTATCGTTTATCAGCTCATGTCTAAACTCACGTTTTGCTAATTCAATCTTTTGTAATGGAATGACCCCTGTTGGTTGGCCTTTATAGGGACCTGATTGTTTTAACATTTCAGGTCTTTCCTCTTTCGTTTCTTTTGCAAACCAGAGGTGCATATTTAGATGATCGGTGTCCTGGTGAATCACCCCAAACCAGACAACGTCTCGGTCAGATTCACCCAAAGGTAGTTTAAAACCCTGGTTAATCAATGTTTTCACGACTTTTTGTTGGGCATGTTTTAATTTGTCTTGATCAATGTTACCTGTTTTTGGATCATACAAGTTGTTCTCGACTAACCAGTCACCACGTAGAGAAAACGCTAACTCGTGAATGTTGTTGCCATTTGCTTGCGCTTTATCTAACCGCTTGCGTAAGACAGATATGTCGTGATTATTGTAGTGTAATTTGTCACTGCTAAATATTGGTTCTTGTTCAGTTGTTGCAGAGGTACGTGTTGCGTAACCAGACTCACTGAATTGTTTTTTTAAATCTAATAATTCAGTGATTGATTCATTATTTTGATCGTCGGTTTTATCCTTGTTATTTGCGTAATCAACTAAGTTAGAATACTTTTGACCTTTGGCATTTGCTGAACTGGCTGTCACAAATTGTGCTGGCAGGTTAACCATTGCGGTCTTTTTTTCACCTAGTTTAAAAGCTGCTAGTTTTCCTGTTTTAGCCATTTTGAATTGCCTCTTGAATTTCTTCAATGCTATCGAACTCTTGCTCATATTTTTCGGACAAACGAAAAACTTTGACTTTAGGAATATCTAAAATACTGGCGACACTCTCCAATGATTGATGAAAATTGTTTCTTAATACCAAAACCATCTGCGCATTATAGTAATCAACTAAATCTTTAATCGGTCTTGTTGCTATCTTGTTGTTATAAGTTGCTGGTTTGTGCCAATCATGCTCTTGTAATTTTTTCAGATACTGCTTTAACTGTTTATTTCTGTTCTGTTTGGTCTTAGTCATTTGAAATGATTCCTCTCTCTTGATTTATTTTTTGGATCCTTTGTTTATCTCGGAAGCGAATATTTTTATAGGCGGCAAACGATTTTGCTAATTCCGAGTCTTCCTCTAACTCTGTTTCTGTTCCCAAAGCCTTCAGTTCAATTTCACTCATTGGATTAAGCATGTATTGCACTTTATTTGTTGGGTCAATTGATTCAGGTACTGTGTCCATCAGATGATAGATCATTGACATCATGAAGCTTAACGATTCCTCAATATTTTTATTTTGTGCTGTCAGTTTAACTTCATTTTTGGATTGCGTGAGGTCATTTAACCTTGAGGCCAGTTCGCCAATTGTCAAGTTAGCGTTTTTTGAATTGAGGACAATATTTTCAACAAAAAAATGAAGAGTAAATTTATAAATCGTACTTCTAGCGAAATGACCATTGATTACATCTGGATGCCGCTTTAACCAATTAAGCATTTGTTGGAAATACCACTCTTCGTCTCTCGAATTTCGTATGGTAATCATTTTCGGACTTGATTGATAAATTTCCTCAGGCACATCATAATCAGCCAATAAGGTATCTAGGAGTTGAAGTTCGTCTTGAATTTTTTGGGGGACGTCTGAAGCTATTTGATTGGCATATTTTTTTGTGAGAAAATTTTTCCTTTTGGCTAGGTTTTTGATGTGTTCAATTCTGATTTCAATCGCATCTTTCATTACTTTACCCCTTTTGTTGCCTGACCGTTTTGATAGTTAATTTGCCAACTATCCTGCACGTTGAAAATGTAAACATTGAAGTCAATCGCAGTGTCATTTAGTGACTGTGCCATCATGTGAACCCCACGAGGCACTAATTCCATATTGCGGTATATTGGGGTTACTTGATAGCGCACATAATGGCTATCAGATTGTCTCAAATAATCAGCTACTTCTGTCTCGTAAGTCACCATACTTTTAGCATTTGGACGACTGTCTGCGTTTAATTGTCTAGTGCCAGTAATGAGATTTTTAGGCTCGTTATTCAAACCTGTAAATTGATAGCCAATCAGATGGCTTCGGTTATATAACCAGTCGCTTTCATTGACGCCCGTTTTAATGGCATGGTAACCAGGTGTTTGCACAGTTAATCGTTCACGTGCTTTATCCTTTTGAGCTGGGGGCATCAGCTTTTTATTTAACAAAGCATTCGCTACCTGCGGTCGACCTAGCCAATCTAGACCAGAAAGTTTTTGCCAACCGGTCGCTGTAAGCTTTAACTCATCCAGTGAAAATGCTGAATGATTTTGATTGACTGCCACAACAGATTGACCGTTAAATTTCTGATTTGCTAGCTGCTCGTTTTCTGTTTCATGGTGCGTTTTTTTATCAATATTAATGATTTGTGATTCAGTACTGAGTGAAACTATTTTCTGCATAAGAGTGACACGATTGTAATAGCCGATGCCAATTAAAATGACAAGTACTATCAAAATACGTCTAAAATATTTTGCGCGTTTATAGTTTTTCATTGACTACCTACTTTCATAGCTCTAACTACCTTTTTGCTACTATTTTCTTTCATCATTTTTCTTCTTCAAACTGGTTCTTATTCTTCTGGTAATTCCATTTTGGGTAAATAAAAATCTAAGCGTTCAATAATTTTTTTGGCCAGTTGACCAATGACTAATGTATTTTGATTTTGCGTTTGAATTAAGCGATTGTTTGCTTCAATTAAGTCATCTATGTATGCATGCAAAACTACAGATGACTCAACTTCTTGAATATTTTTGGCATAGTCTTTTAACACCTCACGAATCAATTCGTTAGATGTGACATTTAACTCACTTGCTCGCGCATCAATTAAATTTATAGTTTCTGTATCTATACCACGTATCGTTTTTATAGTTTGACTCATAAGTTACCTCTTTTTTATTTTATGGATTGTAACAGGTTAAGGGGGAATGAAATCATTGCATGATTTATCCCGCCGTGCGGGCATTCCAAGGATTTCAGAATCAGGCAGATGTAATACGGTTGTTGTACACATGTAATACGGTTTCTTTACATGATTTTCGTGCAAAAAAATGACCCTTTTGGTCTATTTTCTAAAAAACAGTGGATTAAATTTCCTTGGTTTTTGGTAGCTGTGAGTGTCCTTTTTTAACCTGCTTGATGGTTGCTTCGTATGATTCAACTTTAGTCTTTGCGTTGCCAATGTTGTTGCGTGCCTCTGAGATTTGACTACGAATTTGAGTGATACTACTCCGTGCATTTTCAATGCTTGTTTGCAGTGAGCTATCAGTTGTATTGACTTGTTGTTTCTCCAAATCTTTAATCGCATCCGTCTGTTGTTCAATCGCTTTTTGATATGATGCAATCGCTTGTTTATTCTTACCAATCACTTCATTTTGATTGGCTATTTTGTCTTGATATTCTTCAATAGTTAAAGTCCGTTGCGAGGCATCTCTCAGCGTATTTGAATACGATACTTTGTCACGATTGACCGTGAACTTCCCTTGGTTTGCTTCAGCTTTAGACGTCTTTGTGGCACTACTACTTGAAGCGATTGCACTCGCGCTATTGGGTGCATCAATTTGATTTGTGTTGATATTTTTGTCGTGTGCTGTCACGGTAACCACGTTAAACTTTGAACTCAAATTGGTGAATTTGACGACCATAGTATTGTTCGAAGTTGGGATGTAATAGCCTTTAACTTTTCTGCCTTTGGTATCGGCAATGGCTGTAAAGTAAATGTTATTAATATCTACGAATTGATTTTTTGAATCGCCACCATTTGAGATGCGATAATGTAATTCTAAGACGCCGTTGTTTGGATTGAATGAAGATTTTGTTAACGTAGCAGATTTGTTCATTGAGCCAAAAGGCATTGGGGTATTGAGTGGCGTACTTGGAATATTAGAAGGACGTGGTACGACACTGACAAGAATTGTCACTGAGACAGCCACAAGCATGAAAATGGCGAATATCGCGAGTAAGTTCCTTCGCTGGTGTTCAACAAACCAGGTAATAAAACGTTGATAGCTTTGATTCAAAAAAGTAAATTTATCACCAAGCCATTTAAAGAAATTCATTGTTGCAATCATCAATATTCACCTCCCCATTCATTGAAATCGGCACTGTCAAAGTTCGGTATTGGTGGCAAATCAGAACTCGAACTTTGTTGATTTGTATCAACAGTTTTTGCTATTTTTGGTTGCCCATAAATTCTGAAAAAATTGACAACATTTTGCATTTCATAAACTACTTCTGTTGTTTCTGGTTTTGTATACTGATGGTTTCTCATGTTGAAATCGACCTCAACAACTAGTCCCTTTTGTGTCAAGAGATCACGAACTAATTCGGCCGTTTTACCAAAAGAAACATAGTCGATGTAAGTTGCCTTACCGTCTTTTAAATCGTTAATGGCAAGCGAGAAATAAGCGACAGGTAACTGCTTTTCCCCACGAAGATAAAACTTGATTTCGCGACTGAGACGGCCGACGTGGTGATTAGTTTGCATAATAATACTCATCCTTTCTTTGCTGCATCACTTGTTTAATTGGGGCTATTTTTAACTTCAATGTTTTAGACAAGGTTTGGTGTGTATCAAACAACCGCAAATAGCTACTTGTGGGCTTCGGCACATCCTGTGGTAAAGAACGGCAGCCAACATATTTCTGACCAAAGCAATCTTCAAAAACGTAATTTCGAACTGTTCTGCGCTGATCATGCTTCATAATCAAAGCCCTAAACTTTTCAGAAGACAGGCATTCATTTTTCAGTGGTTGAACTAAAATCAAAACCTCTTGATCCTGCGATAACCGGTTTAATACTTGCACATCAAACAGGGACATTTGGTTGGTCTTCATCCTGAACCTCCTTTGGCTTAGCCGCTTCGTGAAATGGTAAATTGTAGGCCATCATTAACTTCTGAATGGCCTGATAAGACGTCTGCGATGTTCGGTACATTCTGATTGCACCATCATCTGTCAGTGTGCCTTTTTCGATGGCTTTTAGAATCTTTTGTGTGAGTTCTCCTGATGACTGCGCAGTAAATAATATCTTTGCGTTAAAATAATCTACTGCTAAAAAGACGTTGTATTTATGTAACATGCGCTCCCCCTTTTAAAAGCTATTTAATACCCCATGGCGTACTTATTAGTCGTCACAGCTGTTCGCAAACGAGCAGCTAATCCTTTCGCAAAGTATCGACCGAATTGTTGATGATCAATCAGATTTTCATTCATGTAAGCTAGTTGTTTTTTGGCATTTTCTTCAAGGATGCTGATGAGTCTTACCTCGCCGTGAATGCGTATTTGGTTTTGCAAAATGGTGTTGCCACTTCGTAATTCATCTTTTAAAAACCCTAACGAATCAACTAATGATTTGACCACGATAGCAGATTGTACAGTATCAGTAACCAGTAAATCTGAAATTAGTTTATGCACCAGGTTTCTTAGTTGTGGATATTGCACTAATAGATTACCTGTCGTGAGTAAGTCGTTGACAGGCATTGAAATTTGATTTTGGTTCTCGGTCTCACCAATATATTTATCATCATCATCCAAAGAATTATTTTTAGTTTCATTCAAATCAGTATCACTAAACTCAGTATCACTTGACTGTCGTTTTGACAGTTCTTGACCTGTTATTTTGACAGTTCCGGTACTGCCGTTTTGACAGTTCTGGTACTGTCGTTTTGACAGTTCCTTGTTTCCCAAGGGCTCAACCCTGTGGATAACTCCTTTTTCAACATTTAAATTGCCGATGTATAGTAAGTTTGGCCGGTTTAATCCCTGTCGTTCCTCCTCAAGTAACCCGAAAGCGTTGAGCTCTTTTTTGATAGCAATTAGTTTCTTTTCCCCAACACTCAACATCCGTTGTAAGGCGCTATTTTTATAAATTAAATAGACATCACCCACGTCATCAATCCAACCATTCTTTAAAGATAGTTCGAACCGGTCTTTCAAAATTGCATAAGCTAATTTTGATTCTGGCTTCATTTGACTGTATTGTTCATCTTCAAATAGCGCTTTAGGTACACGATAAAATCTCTCACTATTTTCTACTTGTTTTTTGCTTATTCTATCCATGTGCTAGCTATCCCCCTTAGTAATTTTCTTGTACCAGGATGACTGATATTCTTCTCCATAACCCATTTCTTCTAATAACTGGTCAAAAGGAAGATCAATATAACGATACATTTCGATGAATGTTGCTAAACGTGGATCGTAATCTGGTGACGTTTCAGCTGTTGATGCAGTAGATGTTGTGATCTTTCCTTCAGACTTATTAGCTAACTCTGACAGAGAAAGGCGATTTTTTAAACGATAAGCCTTTAACTTAGCCCCAAAAATGTTCTTCATAATAACCCCTGTGTATATCCGCTTTTGCGGACGAATCGTGCAAAAAATTAACCGTCATTTGGACGATTTGTTCTAAAAAATATGCAAAAAAAATAAGCCCAACAAAGGACTTAAAGAATAGAATTATATAATTCATCTATTTTGTATGTATAATTTGTGAATATATTTACAAAACAATGACAATATAACATATATCTAACGCAGAGTTTTGGCTGAACAGCCTGATGCGTTGATAAATATGTGTTTCCTAGCCCTCTGTTAAGCTAAATTATGCACTTTACACTTAAAAAGGTGCGGGCAAATTGCAAGCGGTAAACCACTCGGTTCACCAATCAATAAGGCATCAATATGGCTAGCTAAGCCTAATTCAACCATTTGTTTGGCACCGATTTCACCACTTTCTTCGCCGACTGTTGCGTAAAATTTGAAAGTACCGTTTAGTTTGGATTCCTGTTTCTTTAAATTAACCATAGCAATTGCGGCTGCCATTAATCCAGACTTCATATCAGTTATACCGCGACCAAATATTTTACCATCGATTTTCTCACCGCTCAGTGGATTATGCTGCCATTTATTCATGTCGCCCAGTGCTACTGTATCTTCGTGTCCATCAAAAGCTAATATTGGTCCATTCCCATTGCCAATTTCAGCAATTACACCTATCCTCCTGTCAGATAATTTAACAAGTTTATTCGTAATATTGTGCTGATTAAAGAGCGCTTCTAGGTATGCTGCAACATCAGCCTCATGATTACCGGCTGTGTTCATCCCGACAATGTCTTGTAACATCTGTTCTGCTTGATTCATTCTTTCACACTTTCTAGATCATTAAGTTCATCAATACACATCACTAATAACGCTTAAAAAAAGCACCTTGTCATTATCATGAGAGGCGCCTCTTGATTTTTTATAATTGTCCCCATGCAGATGAGGCAATGGTTGGAAATAGATGTACCATACGTTCAATTTCACTGGGTCCAAATTTGAATTCAATAGCAGGTAATAAGGCATTAATGACATCATCTGCTTTATGTGATACTTCAGTCGCGCCAACAAGTTTGTGATTTTTATCAAAAATTAATACATTATCACCCATTTGTTCTTGATCAACTTGTCGATACCAATCATCTGGTATGTGGTTTGTTTCCAGCGTGTAACTTTCCGGATGAGCCTTTGCTTCCGCCACCGTAACACCAACTTGCGCTAAACGTGGTGAAGTGAAGACAACTGACGGAATAACCGGATAAACAATTGGTTCTGTTGTTTCGCCTGCAAATGTGTGCATCAAATACAATGATTCAAAAATAGCTGTAGGCGTTAGCTTAGGCTGAGACTTATCAATAACATCCCCAGAAGCATAGATGTTAGGGACCGAAGTGCGCAAATAATCATCAACGACAATACCCTTCGCGTTGTATTTCACACCAACTTCTTCTAGGCCAATATTTTCAACGTTGGGGATACGCCCTGTCGCATCAAGTACCCAATCGGTCTCAATCGCTGCACTGCCAGTATTAACAGTATATTGCTGCCCATTTTCAGTGATTTCTTCGACAGTTACGCCACGCATAAAGGTTACACCGCGCTGAGTTAAATCGTTAATGATTTCTTCTACAAACGGCTGATGATATGCTCGGAGCGCTTTATCGCCTCGCAACAAGACTGTCACTTTTGCACCCGCTGCATTTGCCATCGTTGCAAACTCCATGGCAATATAACCCGCACCAATCACTGTAACGTGCTGTGGTATCTGCTCTAAGTTTAAAAATTCTTCAGAATCATGAGCAAAATTTGTGCCAGGAATATCTAATCGATTTGAGCGTAGACCTGTTGATATCACAATTTTATTTGCTGTCTTGGCTTGCCCATTGATCTTTACCGTGTGCTCATCGGCTAAGATGCCACGGCCAAAGATAATATCAATATTATTGTTATCTAATAAACCTTGAATGAAGGCTGGCAAACCATCAATTACGGCATGCTTGTGTGCCTGATTAGCTGGCCAATTAATTGTTGTCTCACCAGTAACAACCCCATGCACATTTTCCATATGTCTTTGTAACGCAACTGGGGAATCAAGAATAATTTTTGCATTGCAACCACGATTAGGGCATGTTCCACCTACTAAGTCCTGCTCCACCACGGCTACTTTTTTGCCTTTGGCACCTAAGGGAATAGCCCCATCAAAGGTACCGTGCCCACTACCAATGTACAAAACGTCATAATCATATGTTGCCATTTAGTTTTCCTCCAAGTTCATTCCGGGTGTTACAGACGATGTGTCTCCAACTAACCTGTTAATTATATTATATCGAAAAACACTATATATTCCTATTTTGAACCATTTATCACAAATAAAAAAGAAACGATAGTCATCGTTTCTAAGCATAATTAGACCTATTATCAGGTTAGTATTCATGGCGTCGATAATTATTTCCTGAGCGCCGTAGCAATTTAACCACCACTACAATGATGATAATTAATAAGATTAAGATAAACCAGCCAGCAAAACCACCCGATTGTGTTTGCATGCGACCGTCTTGATCATAGTAAGTGTTGTTGCCAAATCCAAACATAGTATGCCATAAGGAATTTCCCATATGACTACCAATCGACCAACCAACACCCCAACCGATGCCACGCGTTAAACTACGCCCAAAGTCAGACATGATGCCACCTTGTCTGGGTTGCGAACGATAAGATTGATAGCGTGTTTGCCTATTATTGTCGCGATTGATACGATACTTTTTTTGTTGCACTCTGTCAGTGCCAGAACGTGGTGTCTCTGATTTAGGTGTTTGATAGCTTCTAAACGTTGACGATGGGTTTGAACGTGATGTGGTGCGTCCACCACCAGTTGTATGACTCCCACCACTGAAACTGCGAGCCGCAGCATTCTCCGGTGCAAAAGCGACCAATGGCGCAATCAATAATATTAGCCATAATTTGGCCATGTGATGTGTAATACTTTTCAATTTCTTTCTCCTAATTACCAAACCACTTTTGTAGGAAGGATTTTTTCGGATCACCAGTTGCTGATGAGGTTGTTCTGACTTTATCGTAACTGAATTTATCATAGCTGCCTGTTGTCATATAATTTTCTAACGATGCAAAAGCATGTGGTGAATAAACAACAACATCCCAACCTAGCTGATGAAACATGTTAAAAGCCACAATATCTTCGAATGTTAATTCACCCAGAGACTCTTGATGTACCACGGCCAATAATGGGACTTCTTTTGGATAGTCAACTTCCAGACTCATTTCTAATAACTCTTTAGGTAGGTCTAGCAATACCGATAAAACAAACTGCTGATTTTCGATTGTTTGCGAGACACTGAACGGCCAATCACTAAGCAGTGCAACAATTGCTTCGGCAATTTGGTTTTGCAATAACTTATTCAGTAATTGATAAGCCCAAGCATCAGATTGTTGTAACGCTTGTGCCGTAAAATTAGACATAATAGCATTAAAGTCTTCTGATGAAATTCGCCAGTCACTTGTGTTCATATGACGCGTAACTAATGCTTGTAACCCATTTGTATCACGAATACTGTCAAGGTGTTGCCAATATGGTTTTTCATTAGCTGGCAGCCCATCAACCTTAGCAAAAACGGTCGGGATAGTGATTAATTTATTAGCATCATCTTGTACAAAACCAGAACGAATAACTGCTGGCATACCAAGCAAAATATTTAATTCAGCTAATGTTGTTTCAATCCGCACAACATCCATTTGATAAGCCTTTGTGGCAAAATCTTCCTGCAATAAAGCACTGTTTTGTGATTCTTCAAGAAGTTCATCTTGCGCCTGACGTGCTAATGTTTTAATTGTTTTCTTGACCATTATTGTCTACCTTAACATCATTAACGGCTGATTTAAAATCAGTCATTATTTTGTTCATCTGCTGACGTGATGCTTCACGCTTTTTAGCATTCGCCTGCTCAATCGTTTTAGTTTCTTGAACTGCATCTAATATTGTTGTGACAATACTTTGCATATCTTCAACAGAGACCGTTGGTTGACCACTTGATTCCAAAATAAATTTATTGTTGACGGCCAAACGCTCCGCATTTTTCTTCATCAAGTCTGCTGTTGCCTGTTTTTGTGCATTAAGTCCCTGTTGCGCATAATTGCCTTGCAACGCTGTAACAGCTTGAATAAGGCCTGTTTGTAAGGCCGGAATCGTGTTAATAAATGCCGAATGGTACTGTTGAATTAAATTCAGATTGTTATCTTGGGTTTGTTTGATTTGAGGGGCTGTAATGGTTGCCATCGTTTTAGCCTGCTCTAAATCAAATGCGCGTTTATCCAAAACTTCAGCTGCTTGTTGCAACTTTGGTAATGCAATTTGCGCATCTTCGTCACCACCTTGTGCGGACAACAGTGTATTTTGAATCGTGATAGCTTGTCGATTACGCAAAATATAAATTAACGCAATATATTGATCCAAATTTTTAGCATATGTTGTATTGGCCACAGCAAGCTGATCCATATCATCCACACGTTTTTGAATGGTGTTTTCATAGGATTTGAGCTCCACAAATAACGTTTTAACCTCACCACCAATTGACTGGTATTTTGCTACACGTGCTTTCAGTGTTGCTTCTGCCTTATGAAATAAAGCCCTCAGTCCACGTTCTTGATCTAACTTAAGTTCCTTAAACTCAATTTGTTTTGTTAATTTGACTAATGCGTCTAGAATTTTAGTTGAGCCAATAGTATCAGCAACAGTGAGTTTATCAAGTAGTTTACCAGCAATGCCTGACATTTCATCTGCTGGTTCTTTCCCTAAATCATATAAAGCGACCGTATTTGTCAAATCAATACTGTCAGCTATTTTAATCACTTCAGAATCAGACATCAACGCCTTTGCAGTAACAGATTGCGGTTCATATTGATTATTATGTGGTTCGATAGCCGGTGTATCAACTGAAAATAAGTTTGACATGCACTTGACATCCTTTGTTTGATTTTTAAATTTCTTTATTATACAACGGTTGAGATATAAAACTCAATCAATTTGGTTACTTTATCTTAGGCTCTGTACTGTTTTAGCGCGAAATAGCTTTGCCAGCTAATTGTTTTAGTTTTGCGGTATTGACTTGATAACGATTACGCCCGACTTTTATCAATAGCTGTGCCGTTTCAAACTGCTGATAGGTGTTTAATAAGTGCCTGTAACTGATACCAAGATAAGCCATCACAACAGCGTGTGGTTCGCTATATTCACCGCGATAAGTATCAGCTAAAATAAATGATGCTAAACGAAATTTGAACGGATAAGATTGGCCAACAATCATCATGTCTGTACGCTCTAATAGTTTTCTTGTCAGGTATTGGTTCATGTTTTTTAAGTAGTCAACGTTAGTTAATAAATACTGATTGACCAGTACATTAGGTATTGTGATACACGTTGTATCCCCAATAGCAATAACCTGTTTTGAAGTATTTTCAGTCGTTAAAAATTCTAGTTCACCTATCCAATCATTGGGCTTTAGAAATTGAATCAAATTGGTCTGGCCTTCTTGTGATAAAAAAATGACTTTTGCACGACCCTTAACCATATAATATAGTCTGGCCGTGTGGTTATTGCTTTCTGAGGTGGTAATTATGTCTCCGTTTTTAAAATGTGTTAAAAAACTACCGTTAACGACTGCCGATGGTAGAAATTGTAATTGATTATCTTCAATAATTTTGACATCAAGCATAGTTACTCCAAATGTGCATTATAGCATATTATTATTTTAACATATTCAGTATACTTACTTGTACTAGCAAAAAGATTGAACGATTGAACAGGAGCTATAATAACGATGCTTAAAAATATTATATTTGATTTGGATGACACCCTTTTAGATTTTAAACGTGGTGAATATGAAGGGTTACGTGACATTTTTATTGCCCAAGGGATCAAAGATTTAGACAAGGTTTTCCAAACCTATAACAAAATAAACACACAAGTATGGCTCCAAATTGAAAATGGCCATCCAGCGCAACCATTACTTAACACCAGATTTTCAGACACACTTGCCCAATTCGGTATATCAGCTGACGGTGGGCAATTAGAAAAAACTTATCGCGCTAAACTAAACCAAAATTATCATGTTATCCCAGGAGCTATAGCGTTGCTTGATAGCCTGAAACAACAAAACTATCAACTTATCGTTGGCACAAATGGCGTTGCCAAAACACAATATGCGCGGTTACAAGGTGCAGGTTTAATGCCCTATTTTGATGATGTTTTCATCTCAGAAGAAATTGGTTATAACAAGCCTAATCCACAATTCTTTACCCATATATTAAAACATGGGCATCATATAACCCGAAATAATACTGTCATGGTTGGTGATCGTTTATCTGCAGATATACAAGGGGCAGTAAATGCTGCATTACCAAACATATGGTTTAATCCACGTAATGAACAATCAAGTACTACGATTCAGCCTGATTATGTTGCGCAAAACTATCATGATATGTTGACAATCATTACGCAAAACATGTCTTAACCTTAGAATTTATACAAGTCTTTTGTTACGGGTTTTTCATACCGCAAATATGCTGCAGTTATTCGAAACTTTCATTACAAGCGCAACTGTTTTACAATGATGTTAAGGAGGACATAAGATGTCAAAGACAAAAGTTATTGTAGTTGGTGCTTCACACGGTGGACACCAAGCTATTTTAGAGTTAACGCGTCAATATCCTGAGCTTGATATTAAGTTATTTGAAGCCGGAGATTTTGTGTCATTCATGTCATGTGGGATGGAACTTTATCTGGAAGATAGTGTAACTAACGTCAATGATGTTCGCAATTTCAGTCCGGAAAATATCAGTCACCTCGGTGCAGAAATTTATAATAACAGCGAAGTCATCGCAATCAATACACAACAGAAAACTGTAACAGTCAGGGACACAACGGCTAATCAAACACAAGAATATGATTATGACAAGTTGATACTAAGTTCTGGCGTTACACCTAAACGATTGCCAGTTGCCGGTAGTACACTTGAAAACGTTTATTTAATGCGTGGCAAAGATTGGGCGACAAAAATAAAAGCCAAATTGGAAGATCCCTCAGTTCAAAACATTACAGTGGTTGGTGCTGGTTATATTGGCATTGAGGCTGTAGAAGCAAGCGTCAAAGCAGGTAAAAACGTGACACTCATAGATGTCATCGATCGTCCTTTGGGTAACTATTTAAATGCACCGCTAACAACCATCATAGAAAAGGAACTAAAAGATAATGGTGTGACCGTTATTACTGGCGCCAACATTCAAAGTTTTGAAGGTCAAGATAAAGTCACTGCTGTTAAGACCAACAACAATAATTATCCGACAGATCTGGTCATTCAAGCTGTTGGTGTTCAACCAAATACAAGTTGGTTAGATGGCGTTGTTGCACTTGATAATCGTGGCTGGATTAAGACTGATGAGTATTTACGCACGAATGTATCAGATGTATATGCTGTAGGAGATGCTGTTCTCTCCTACTCGATACCTGCACAAACTAAATTACCTATTGCTTTGGCATCAGTCGTTCGTCGTCAGGTACGTTATGTGATTACCCACTTGTTTGAAAATCAACCTGCATTACCTTTTAATGGTGTTGTGGGATCATCTGCATTGAGTGTCTTTAATTATAGATTTGCCACGGCCGGTTTAAATACAACTACAGCAGAAAAGGCTAACGTAACATTGCGGAGTGCATATTATCAAGATCAATTAAGACCAAATTATGTGCCCAAAAGTAAAGGAAACTGTGATGTCTATGTCACCTTAGATTATGAGCCACAAACTCATCGTCTTTTGGGCGGCGCAGTTCTCTCTACTTATGACATTACTGCCCAGGGCAATGTCATTGCGCTAGCTATTCAACATCATCTCCGCTTAGAAGATTTAGCTGAAGCAGACTTTTTCTTTCAACCAGAATTTGACCGTCAATGGAGTCTACTCAACTTAGCAGCACAACATGCCCTCGGAGAACCAGCTTTTTAAAATGTAAAACAATACGATTACGCTAAAGATTTTAGAAGTGATTACCAACAATGGTAATCACTTTTTTGTATACATCAATTGCCAATAAATGATAAATAATAAAATGTAAGCGCTTGCATTTTATTATTTTAAGCTATATAATTGTGGCATAACTTGGAACGTTCCATTTAGTATGTGATATTTATTTATCCTACTGCTAGTTATTTAAAGCATCGAATACGCACGAACTAACAAAAGGAGTAACCTATTATGACTTATGATAAGTGGTGGCAAAAGGCTGTTGTCTATCAAATTTATCCAAAAAGTTTTCAAGATAGCAATAACGATGGCGTCGGAGATATACAAGGTATTATTAATCGTTTACCCTATATCAAAGCATTAGGTGTTGATGTCATTTGGCTAAACCCTATCTATCAAACACCGGATATTGATGGCGGCTATGATATTTCTGATTATCAAAGTATCAATCCGCAACTGGGTACGATGTCTGACTTTGAGTCGTTAATTAGCGAAGCCCATCATCTAGATGTGAAAATCATTATGGACTTAGTAGTGAATCACACGTCATCTCAACATGAGTGGTTCCAAAAAAGTATGGTCAGCAAGCCAGCAACAAACAAATATCGTGATTATTATGTTTGGCGAGACCCAGTAAACGGACACGAACCAAATAATTGGGGCTCTTTTTTTTCGGGTCCTGCATGGACGTATGATGAGCCTACTGGTCAATATTACTTGCATTTATTCACAAAAGAACAACCTGATTTAAACTGGGATAATCCTGATGTTAGAGAATCTATTTTTGCAATGATGAATTGGTGGGCAGACAAAGGTATCGACGGATTTAGAATGGATGTCATTTCACTGATTTCTAAACCTAAGAATTTACCTGATGCCCCAGTCGAAGAAAATGATACCTACGGTAACCCAGGCGTAGTAGTTTCTAACGGTCCACGTGTCCATCAGTATATTCAAGAAATGAACCAAAAAGTGCTCTCAAAGCATCATTGGATGACGGTTGGAGAAACAACTGGTGTCACGACTGATGAAGCAAAAAGGTATGCAAGTTTGGATGGAAACGAACTGAACATGCTTTTTCAATTTGAACATGTTGGCTATGATGGCAACTCAAATGCAGCTTTAGGACAATTTTCCGGATACAAACCAACGTTGCATGACATCAGAAAGAGTCTCGTAAAATGGCAAAAGGCCTTTGCTGGCAGTGCCTGGACTAGTTTGTATTGGAGTAACCATGATCAGCCAAGGGCTGTATCCTGGTTTGGCAATAAAGCTCCGGAATTTCGTGACTTATCGGCTAAAATGCTGGCAGCACTCCTCCATTTCATGCAAGGCACACCGTATATTTATCAAGGTGAAGAACTTGGCATGACCAATAATGATAACTTTCACGATATTTCACAATATCGTGATGTTGAAGCAATCAACCTATACCGTACTACCGTGCTAGAAAAAGGTTTGGCAACCTCAAATGACATGCTAGATTATCTTCGCGTACATTCTCGCGACAATGCAAGAACGCCTATGCAATGGGGTAACCAGTTATATGCTGGATTCAGCGCGCATAAACCTTGGTTAGAAGTTAATCCTAATTATAAAACCATTAATGCCGAGGCCGCCCTTGAAAATCAAAATTCCATCTTTTATTTTTACCAACAACTCATTGCCTTACGTCACAAATTGCCTGTCATCACGAATGGCCGATTTGATCTTGTAGCAAATAATGAAACAGATGATCAAATTTTTGCCTATACGCGACAAAACAGTGACATGGTATTACTCATCATTGCTAATTTCACCGACAAAACGGTCAACCGGCACTTTGATTTACCAAAACATTATAAGTGTCTCATTCAAAATTATCATGATGATTTGTTAGATATAATCCGTCCATACGAAGTTAAAGTTTATCAATATGCCCCGAACGCTTAATGTTTCCATAGAAAATTAATGAATAAAGAAGGTTATTATTATGGCAAGTAATGTAAGTATTGAACAAAATAGCGGCAAGCTACCTTGGAATGAGCGTCTAAGCTATGGTATTAGTGATTTTGCTTGTAGCTTTAGCTTTAACCTTGTTGGCACCTATTTAATGTATTTTTATACTGATGTATTCGGTATTACAGCTAGTGCCGTCGGTACTTTAATGCTCGTAGCCCGCGTTATTGATGCTATTGACGGCCCTATTTGGGGGATTTTAATTGATCACACACACACAAGATGGGGGAAAAGTCGACCTTATTTTTTGTGGTTTAATGCCCCCTTCACTTTTTTCTCCATTCTTTGCTTCACAACGCCCGACTTACCCATGACTTGGAAAATTGTCTGGGCCTATGTCACCTATATTGGTGTAGACGTTTTATATTCAGCCATCAATATTCCATTAACATCAATTTTACCAAGTATGACAACTGATCCAAAAGAACGTGTTTTACTATCAACAATCCGTTCGTTGTTCTCTAACTTTGGTGGTACTTTAATATCCGTTATTGCCTTACCCTTAGTTACACTGATTGGTGGTAAAGATCAAAGCCGCGGTTTTTTCTGGGTAGCTGTACTAGGCGCCTCAGTATTCTTTGTACTCTATCTAGTCGCGTTTTTCAACTTAAGAGAACACGTTCAAACACGTTCATCGCAACAAGCTTTGCCAATTAAAGAGTCTTTAAAAGCACTAAAAAGAAATTGGCCCTGGTTAATTGTTGTTTTGGAAATTTTTATTTATTGGATTGGCATGAGTGCTAAGGGACAGGTAACGATGTACTTCTTCAAGTATAATCTAAACGCCCCAGGTTTAATTCCGTTAGCGCTATTCTTTAATGCAGCAGGTATCATTTCGGTTTTCTTAACGCCATATGTGGTTGGCAAATTAGGCAAGAAGAATACCATGCTGGCTGGGTTATTTATTGGCATTATTGGTCAAGCCATTCTAGGCATTGGCGCGCATATGTTAAATATTCCAATTGTTATTATTGGTATAATCGTCGGTAATTTTGGTAATGGCTTTGTGGGTGCACTACCAGCGGTATTGTTATCTGATGCTGTTGATTACGGTGAATGGAAAAACGGCGTACGTGCAGAAGGTATTGTCACTTCAGCTTCCAGTTTTACCGCTAAATTTGGTATGGGATTAGGTGGCGCAATCACAGGTTGGCTCTTAGCACTGGGACAATATGTTCCAAATAAGACGCAAAGTGCCTCTTCGCTGTTGAGTATCGAATTTAATTACGTTTGGATTCCTCTCATCGCTCTCTTTATTGGCTTTATGCTTGTCGTTTTTTATAATTTAACTGCAGAGAAAGAAAAGCAGATGAATCAAGATTTAGCAATTAAACATCAGCGTGAAAACGATGAATATTCAATGTAGTCACAAACAAAAAACGCCGTTTTGGCGTTTTTTGTTTGTGTTATATTTTTTGTAACACAATGGTATGGTAACAAGTTAATTCAACAAATCGAGTGCTTGTTTCAAAACGCGTTCACCATTCATCAGACCATAATCTTGCATACTGATTACAACCAAAGGAATGTTTCGTTCTGATAACTTTGCTTTAAAGTCATCCGCCATATAACTAACTTGTGGTCCTAACATCACACAGTCGACCTGTCGACTAGCCAGTTCTTGGTCAAAACCAGAAACAGCCGTCGCAAAAATATCAACATCAACTTTTAACGTTTCAGCTGATTTCTTCATTTTATTCACAAGTAAACTGGTACTCATACCAGCTGCGCAACATAGCATAATTGTTTTTTTTGACATAATAGTCTACTCCTATTTCTTAACGTTGCTTGGCCAAAACAGCCTCGCTTATCTTCATAAATGGTATATAAAACAAGACTCCAACGGTAAAACTAATAACTTGAACAACAATGGCTCGCCAATCGCCACCAGTTGCCAAAAAGCCATTAAGCAACGGCGGTGTCGTCCATGGCACTAATACCACCGTTTTATTCATTAGACCAAGGACAGTAGCAGAATAGGCAATTAACAACGAAATAATTGGTGTTAAAACGAATGGAATGAGTAGTGGAATATTAAAAACAATAGGATACCCATAAATAACTGGCTCGTTAATATTAAAAATACCAGGGACTATGGACAGTTTAGTAACTTCTCGACTTGCTTTGACTCACGAGAATATGAACGTAGCAACTAATAAACACAAGGTACTACCAGTCCCACCCATCATACCAAACGTATCTCTGAAAACACTGGTAATAATATATGGTACATGATCCCCGGCTGCGAAAGCCTGCATATTTTTATTTGTATTAATCAATAGTACCGGATCCAATAACGTCCCATTTATTACAGCCTGATGTATGCCAAATCCAAATAGTAGATTACCCACTGTGTAAATTAATAAAAAGCAAGGCAGACTGGTATTTACGCGTCGTAAAGGTTCTTGAATAATCGTTGTAATCAGCTTGATAAGATCAGTATGAAACACAACCAGTAAGACTGCAGAAATAATGGCCAAGATTGCAATAACAACTATGGTTGGAATCAACGTGAGAAAAGAGGCACTAACTGCTGGTGGTACGTTTTCGCCAAGATTAATTTTTATTTTTTCAATCCTAGACAGCTTGATAAATAATTCAGCGGCAAATAAACCAATAATAATGCCTGCAAACATACCTGTCACACCAATATTACTATAAGACAAGAAACCTGATATATCAACTAGTTTCTTTGTTCCCACTGGTAACGCTTGTATCGTTGTCGGCATCACGACAATTAAACCAGCTAATGCAACAATTGCTGTACCTAATGCATTTTTGTAATTACGATTTTGTGCTAGGCAATAAGCAACAACTGGTGCAATCAGTAGTCCAGCTATATTTAGCGTACCATTAACTATCAGATTTCCAAAAGTTTGGTAATTTGTTAATAAACTGCCCTTTAAGAATAGTGGAAAAAACACATTGTTAATCAATACACCTAAACCGGCCAAAATAAATAAAGGCATAATCATCGCAAAAGCGTCCCTTAAGGATCTTAGATAAATTTGATTTCCCACTTTGATAGAAATTTGCGTGAACCTTTCTATGAAGCGTTGCCAAAGATTTTTAGTCGTCATTATACACTTCTCCTTTCTGACTCAGCTGAGTATCTTTTTCAGCTATGAACTTTTTAAACCAAAAATAACTTTTTTTAGGAATGCGTTTGAGATCTTTTGTATCTTTATTTGTACGATTAACATAGACTAGACCATACCTTTTTTCAACATTCCCTTTTGAACTTGGAATATCAATTAATCCCCAACCTAAATACCCAATAACATTTGCGCCATCTATCTCAATGGCTTTACACATTTCGTTAATATGCTCTTGATGATATGCTATACGGTAATCATCGTTAATCATGTTTTTGCCATCGTAATGTTCAATCGCATCAATACCATTTTCTGCAGCTAAAATTGGTAAATTATAGCGATTATGCATTTTTGTAATTGTATTTCTAAAGCCTATTGCATCAATTTGCCAACCAAAATCAGACGTCTTTAGGTTGACATTAGCAATATGCCCATCTGACATAAATGTATTTGGTGCACGCTTGTTATCGATTAAGTTACTATCAATAACCAAACTATAATAATAACTGAAAGCTAGAAAGTCGCTGGTTATATTGGGATAGTTCAACACAGCTTGTTCCAATTCATCAAGCAGTTGCGTGAAACCATGTTTCTGCATATACTTGATCACTTCTGGTGAACGTTTACCTGTAGCAAAAAAACTGAGAAAATCTTCATTTATAAATTCCATTGCTTTACGTGTATACATCACATCGTTAGGTAGTTGAGATGCTGGATACATTTCTTGATAGGCAACCATCCCACCAACTTTAAGGTTCGAAAAGTGATGTATATAATCAGCAATTTCAACATAAGCAATGAGCGAGTTGTTGGCTATTTTGTACAGCTCAGTAAGCGTTTGTTCCCCGACCAAATAACCCGAATTGCCAAACCCTTCTGCAAAGGTCATACAATTTTGTTCATTAATCGGAATCCAGTAAGGCACCTTTTTAGCAAATTTATCAATTACAATTTTGGCAAATTGTACAAAAGCTTCTCTGACATGATCACTGATAAGTCCATTAAATCTTTGCGCTAGCGATAGCGGCATATCAAAATGATATAAGCAAACAATTGGTGTAATATCTTGGGCTATTAAGTCATCAATAAATTGTTCATAGAATTTTAGTCCTTGTTCATTAACAGCGCCATCACCATCTGGAATAACACGTGACCAAGAGATTTGAAATCTATAAGCATTCATTCCGGCATGCTTCATCAAAACAAAATCTTCTTTATACTTGTGGTACGAATCAATTGCAATCTTAAAGTCGCTTTGTTCCTGACTAGCTTGCTTAATATCGTAAACTGATGGTCCCTTTCCCGCTATATTCCAAGCGCCTTCGGTTTGCATACTTGAAACCGAATTACCCCATAAAAACCGTTTTTTTACCATAAAACATAACCTCCGCATAAAAAATAAGTAACTTATACACGTATTATCTCGCTTTTATATAATTTGTCAATACAAATTATATATTTATATTTACAACATAAGAATATATATTTATCTATATAAAATATGGTATTATAGTGTTGATTAACTAGAAAAAGGATTTCCAGTATGAGCTTATACCAACAAGTTGCAAAAAAATTACGTCAGCGCATCGAAGCAGGTAATTACCAACCAGGCGAAGCATTACCGAGACAAGCTGAATTAGCACTAGAATTTAATACATCTCGCGTCACAATCCAGAAGGCATTAGACATTCTTTTTAACGATAACTTAATTATTAGGAAACAAGGTAGTGGTACGTACGTCTCGCCCACTTATTCTTCAGCGCTAGACATTATTTCATCTCAATATGGTGGTACAACACAGTTATTTGCTGGCAAAGCAACTGTTTCAACACAAGTATTGCACTTTGAAATTCGCCTGCCAACAGATGAAGAAAGTCAAAAACTACATATTGAAAGTACAATACCTGTGTATGATATCTACCGCTTAAGAAAATTAGATAATAATCCATACGAATTAACTAAATCTATCATGCCGTTATCTGTCATTTCAAATTTAACTAAGGAAGTTGCAGAGCGTTCTATTTTTGCCTTTATCCAGCATGATTTAGGACTCGAAATCGGTAATGCTGTTCGACGAATAAGTGCAGACAAAACGAAAAATGACGATATCCAATACCTTGACTGTGAAACGCACGACCCTATTTTGCAAGTCTCACAAACTGTTAGTTTAAAAGATGGTCGTATATTCGAATATGCACAGACACGTCACCGCTATGATAAAGGAAGCATTGTAGTATTTAATAAAGTGCCAATGGTTTAACGTTACATGACATCAAAAACTGGCTATGTTATAATAAATCCGTAGCAATGGTCAATTGTATATATAAATCGCCTACAAACCTAATAGGCGCGCAATTTTCTTAAACATGTTAATGAATGGCCATCGAATATGGTGGTCATTTTTATTGTTACTACGATTATCTTGCACGTAACTAAGATCATGACATCTATCTAAGAGGACATTATGAAAAATCCCCAACAATTTTTTAAAGCACAAACGAACCAAGTCATCAATAAATCAACTGAATCTTTTGGCCAATTCAAACAATTTCTTTTTGCCCCAAACCTGTTAACATTTGTTATCTCAGTTGTTGTTGGTAATAGTTTTGGTGCAACAGTCAAGGAATTAGTCAACACTGTTTCTGGTGTATTAGCCTTTGTACATCTATGGCTTTTTTCAAAATCACATGTCATGAACTATACCTTCATTACAAAACCCTTTGGTGCATTTTTTAATAGTTTAATTACGATGATTTTTATTGCTTTTATTGTTTTTTATACAATAAAATTTATCAATGATACTCTAATTGTCAACTCGGTTGATAAGTGGGGATATAATCAAGCACACGCTGATGCACTAAAACTCCAGCAACAAAACGAAAAAACAATTGCACTTCAACACCAAATTCTTGAACAATTAAAAAAGCACAACGACTAACGTTGTGCTTTTTTGTTACATTAATATTAATCCGCTTTTTTATAATCAGCGTTTTTCGGATTGTGTTCAAACACATTTTCCTTATCCGTTGAGTTTGGATCGTCTTTTTTATTTTGCTTCTTTACATCAATATCTTCTTCGTTATTAGTCATGTGATTATTCTCCTTTTTATATCTGTACAAACAGCTTAGTCAAGTTATAACCTGTCGACTATGGTAACTACTATTTACTTGTTTTGCTTGTAATCCATGAAACAATAAGTACCAGAATTACCGCACCGATTATCGAAGGAATTAGAGCCATACCAGCAAGACTTGGGCCCCATGCACCTAGTAAATGCTCGCCAAGCCAAGAACCAACTAATCCTGCAACAATATTGCTAACCCATCCCATGGCTGCACCACGACTAGTAATGGCACCAGCAATAGCACCGATAATTGCGCCAACAATAAGTGTCCATATCAATCCCATAATACCCTCACTTTCTAGTTCCTTTTAGAACTATTATCTATTATACTACTACAGGATGATTTAATCAATTACACATGTATCTCATCATTTTATAGCGTTTAACCATGAATCTGGTCTTCCAGCTTGTCACCAGCTTTATCAATACTTTTTGCAGTGAAAATAGTTCCCGCCACAACAATTCCACCAACAATAAGGCTCGAGGCAACCATAAACTTAAAAATAGACTTCAGCATATACTATTCCTCCATTAATCTTAACTTTAGTTATACACCCTTATTTTTTCTCAATTTTAGGGCGTGTCGCTTTAATTTCATGATAAACACTGAACATCAGTTGTGCAACAGCAAGTAAAAGTGATAACTTACTCCAAAATCCCGTTCCGGTTCTTAATTTTTTCATAATAAACACCTCTTTCTGCTTCTGGTATTTCTAACCTTGTCCTAATTATACCCTTTTAAACGCTTATTTTCAAACAAGCTGTATATTGGTCACCTATCAAGACTGCCGTTGCGTAGTGATTACCTGTTTAATCTGTCTCTCTGGTGCGTACTTCTCTGCCCAACGCACTGGCTTGAGAACTTTATTAGTGACCTTATCACGATGAACTGTACCATCAGGAAATAATTTCTGCATGTTCGCATTGTGTATAATATCTAATATTTCGGTTGGATCAACACCCATTAAAACATAACTGCCAAATGATAAATAAATAATGTCTCCAAGTGAATCAGCTTGTTGCACAATGACATCATTTTGGTTCATTCCCTTAGTCATAATTTTCTCTTTTGCAGCCAGTAAACGACGATTAATTTCTCGAAATGTTTGCGCTATTTCCTCCTCTTTATCACAATTACTTACTGCGAGTTCAGTTAGTTCTTCCAAAATAAAGCCAACTCGGTTCATCAGGTCAGCCTGCTGTAATTTTTTTGGCGTGGCTGGTTCTCGATCATCAAAAAAGCGGTGAAACGCTTGCGCTTGGTTATAAAGTTGATTGGTCATTAGTTGTTCCCCCACAAAATAGGTTATGGTTTATGCCACAATATATTTCACCGCAATTGCTTGAAATAACATTATTTTTTCAGTTCGTGTGACAAATACTCTTTGGTCTGACAATTCAAATTTGTTAGCTATCATCTTCAATAATATTTTTTTATAAACTTCTATTGACAATTCAAGGGCAAATTGCGATGTTTTGTTATCTAAATGTTGTATTATTTTTGCACTACAGTTATAGTGACTGATAGCAATGTCACTGAGCTGTTGTAATGCTTTTTTTATATCCTGTTCTTTTTTCAGCATGATATCTTCGCTGGATAACTCGGCATCGAATTGTAACAACGATTTTGGTATAAAACAACGCTGCGCCAACAAATCTTCATGGAAATCTCTAATAATGTTAGTTAATTGCAAGGCTATGCCAACGTTGATAATATCTTGCTTCATCATTTGAATAGGTTTTCCCGATAAAATGGTATAAATCATACAACCCACCGTACCAGCAACTTGATAACAATAGACTTCAAGCTCTTGGACAGTTTCAAATGAGACATGATTGAGATCTGACTTTTGCCCAGCAATCATATCAAGCATATCTTGCGCATCTATATCAAACACATGGAATATGTAAGCAACTTTTTCGCCAATTGTAGAAAGAGAGGTCACAATAATGTCGTGAGCAATCATTGCAGTCTGCCAACTATTGACCAACGCATTGAAAGCATCTGCGTTTCCTGTATCGGCAGCATCATCTAATTGTCGCAAAAAATCATATAAAACAAAGATACTAAACGCTTGATAACGCGGTAATCTTGAAAAGGCGAAGTAAAAAGACGATGATTTCTTTTTTATTGCCTGTCGGCTATCTAATAAATGCACTAAGACTGAGTCAATGGCTTGCTTTTTTGCTTTTGTATTCATTAATTATCCTTCATCACTTCCCTCGCCGCTAATTCGCCACTAGTAATGACAATAGGTACACCAGCACCAGGGTGGACGCTAGCACCAGCAAAATAAAGATTATCAATCTTAGCATGTTTGTTGTGTGGTCTAAAGTAATTACTCTGTTTAAGCGTTGGTTTTAAACCAAATGTTGACCCAAAAGCACTATTATATCTAGATTCAAACGTTTTAGGTGTGTAAATATTTTTATAAACAATGTGGCGCGATAAACCTTCTAGCGCTAACTCGTTTTCAACTTTAGCAATGATTTTCTCAGCAAACAGATCAATCTGTTCCTTATCCCAGTTATTATTTTCTTTTAAATTAGCTACTGGTACTAATACATAAAGCGCTGACTGATTATCTGGGGCAAAAGTGTCATCAATCACACTTGGATTGTAAACATAAAATGAAGGGTCTTCAGGTAGTATGCCATGATCAATGTCTGCAACATTTTTCTCGAAGTCACTAGCCATTTTAATTGTATGTAGCCGTAATTCATCATATTTTTTGTCAACGCCTAAATATAGCAAAAAACAAGACATTGAATAATCCATTTTTTCGATTTTTTCCTGCTTATATTTACCTTTTGCCTTGTCGGCTACCCCTAACAAGTTTGTCATTGTGTATGGGAAATCGGCATTAGCAACTACCGCATCAGCGGTTTTAAATTCTTCATTAATTTTAAGCCCGGTAACATGCTTTTGATCAGAAACCGCAATTTCTTGAACTTCAGCTTGATAGACAATTTGCCCGCCTAACTCTATAAATCGCTTTTCTAAGGCTTTAGCATATTGAAACATGCCGCCTTTAATAAACCAAACGCCATAAATCAGTTCAATCATTGGAATAATGTTGTAAATGGACGGCCCGTTAAATGGTGAGATACCAATATATAGCGTTTGAAACGACATCAAATACTGTAAGTTAGTACTTGAAATATTTTTTTTAATTGCAGCATAAGACGAAGAAAATGTTTTAAGTTGGTACGCATGCCAAAGTGTTTTCAGATTAAAAAAATCGCGTGGGCCACGAAAACTTTGATAAATAAAGTTATTCTTAGCATTAATATATTTGCCATAAATATCTGTTAAATATTTAAGAAAGCCTAGCATTTCAGTTTCACCTTGTGCTTCAAACACCTTGGCGATGTCGGCTAAATCAGAAGATAAGGGAATCTTTTCGCCATCCGTCCAAACATCCATAAACGGATTAACGCGTATCATGGTGAAATAATCTTCATAATTAACCCCTGTATCGGCAAAAGGTTTTTTATAAATATCAGGCATCATAACTATTGTCGGTCCAGTATCAAACTTAAAGCCATTGGCTTGAATGGTATCCATTTTACCACCGGGATGATCATTTTTTTCATAAATCGTGACCTGGTAACCCTCACTCTGTAAATAGATACCAGTAGTTAATCCACCAACACCGGCGCCTACTATTGAAATGTTCTGCATTATATCTCCCCCTTTTCAATATACCATTATACCTTACTTCAACTTTTAAAAATTATTTTGGCTTTGTGACAATGCGGGAAAAATAAAAAAGAGACTGTCAAAGTCTCCAAATTGTCTACACCTTAAACAAATTCTTCATAAGTTTTGGGATCTTGGTTATCAACACGACCGTCTGCTCTTCCAAGCTGATCCAGTTGTTTCATATCATCACTTGTTAACTGAAAATCAAAAACATTAAGATTGGCGCGTTGATTTTGTGGGGATGCAGATTTAACAACGGGCAAAATACCTCGTTGTAATAGCCACTTAATAATGATTTGTCCATTATTTTTATTGTACTTTTCAGCAAGTATTTTGATCGTTTCTTCCGATAATTCAGCCTGATTACCACGTCCTAAAGGACTCCAAGCTTCTGTTAAAATATTGTACTTTTGATTGACTGCAACCAAATCTTTTTGTGGCCAGTATGGATGAATTTCATTTTGATTGACTGCTGGTACAACACCAGTGGCCTTGATAATCTTATCTAAATGCGCTTTTTCAAAATTAGATACCCCGATAGATCTGACCAAACCTCTTTTTTTAGCTTCAATAAGTGCTTGCCAAGCTTCAATATAGTTATCACGTTTCGGCAATGGCCAATGAATCAGATACAAATCTAAATAATCCAAGCGTAAACGTAAAAGTGATTCTTCGATTATTTTCAATGCATCATCAAAATGATGATATTGACCTGGTAGTTTTGTGGTCACATAAAACGCCGAACGCGGTAGGTCCGACTGCCTAATAGCCTCACCAACTGCCCCTTCACTATCGTAATTTGTAGAAGTATCAATTAATCGGTAGCCGCTTTGAATGGCATTAAGGATTTGGTTAACACCTTGCGCCCCACGAACTTGAAATGTGCCTAATCCAATTTTTGGTAAAAAATGACCGTCATTAAGTTCATATCGTTCTTCTTGCCACATAATAATTAGTCTCTCCTTTTTCAAATTTAACTGCTAACCATAAGATTTGATTAGCAATATTTAACTATTTTAAACCACCGGTGACATTAATCGATTCACCTGTCACATAACTGGCTTCATCAGACGCTAAGAAAACATATGCACCCGCAATCTCAGAGGGTTGACCCGCCCGACCAATTGGTGTGTTTTGCCCAAATTCAGGAATGTTTTCGGGCAACTGGCCACCTGAGACCTGTAATGGTGTCCAGACAGGACCTGGTGCAACACTATTAACACGAATCCCACGATTAGCTAATTGTTTTGCTAAACTCATTGTGGTATTTTTAATTGCCGCCTTTGTGCCTGCGTAATCTACTAAGAAAGCAGCTGGCTGCTCAGCTTGAATAGAATTTGTTGTGATAATACTACTATTTGGCTGTAAATGCGGTAATGCTGCTTTAACTAACCAAATCATACTAAACACATTTGTCGTATAAGTATCAATTAATTGCTGTGTTTTCAATTGCAAAACATCTTGTACTGATTGCTGCTTACCTGCAACCATCACTAAAACATTAATATCTCCCAAAAACGTGACTGCTTCGGTAACTAACTGTTGATTGAATGCCTCTGACTTTAAATCACCAGCCACTAGCTTAATACGCCTACCTAATGATTCAACGATGCCTTTAACTTCTAATGCATCACTTTCTTCTTCGGGCAAATAGTTTAAAACAATGTCAGCGCCTTCATGGGCATAGGCAATAGCAACAGCGCGGCCAATACCAGAATCACCACCAGTAATGACTGCTTTCTTATGCTTCAACCGATTATGCCCAACATATGTTGTGGCACCATCATCAGGAATCGGTGACATCTGACTCTGTATACCTGGTTCTTTTTGACTTTGTGTGGGAAAACCATGTTGATTGTACAAGTTGTGTTTTTCTTTTTCCGCCATGACGCGCCTCCTTGAAAACCTACTTTAAACAATATCAAACAATACTGTATCGTTATCCAACAATATAACATTTTATGAAAACACTTTCAAAATTTTAAACCTGTGCTTTACGATAACTATGACTCTCACGCCAAACTAAAAATGCCTATGCTATAATATATCGCAGGAGAAATTATCTATGAAAGCAAAAATTCATAATTTTGTCGGATCAATTGGTGCGCTGATTGGCACTTTTGTATTTATCGCTTATATTCCTCAAATTATGGCTAATCTAGCTGGTGACAAAGGGCAACCTTGGCAGCCACTGGTTGCTGCCTTTTCTTGTTTACTTTGGGTTATATACGGTTTCACAAATACGCCTAAAAGAGACTATATTCTTATTACACCTAACTTGGCTGGCGTTGTTCTAGGCACAATTACATTCATTACCTCGTTATAAATAGTCTAATAAAAAAGACTGAGTTCTCAAACTTGGTCTTTTTTACTTGCTATCGTGCATAAAACATTTATTTCACAAAATTTTGTGATTAAAAAAACAAATTATTACTTAGCTCTTATCTATGCATACTTGATGAAAATCCAGCCTCCTAAAACAAAGAAAATTAACAGCGACGCTGCGCCTAATTGCACCTGTCCTGTTATTGCTGCAACACTACCAAAAAGTAACGGGCCTAGAACAGCAGAAAATTTGCCAAAGATGTTATAAAAACCAAAGAACTCACCCGCGAAAGCTTTTGGAATAATTTTGCCAAAGTACGAACGACTCAATGCTTGAATACCCCCTTGTGCACTACCAATCAGAAAGGCCATTACCCAAAAGCCCCAAGCATGGGTAATAAAAACAGACATAATGGCAATAACAATATAAATAATAATACCTATAATAATCATCAAACGCTCACCAACACTTTTGGCTAAATATCCAAACATAATTGAAGCAGGAAATGCGACGATTTGGACGAACAATAATATAGTGAGTAACTGTGTCATCTGAATACCAATTGCCGTTGCGAATAAAGAGGCTTCGGTGATAATGGTATTAACGCCATCAATGTAGAAGAAATAAGCAACTAGAAAACCGACAATTTTAGGATATTCAGCAAGATGCTTTAATGTTGTTTTCAACCGAATTAACGTTTGATGGAATGGGTCTCTTGGCACACTAATAAAATATTTTTGCTGGACGCGCAACAACATCGGCAAAGAAAACAAAGCCCACCATAAACTTGCTAAGATAAATGCGAGCATAATACTTTGCTTATTAGATATCACATTTTGCAAAACATAGAATATAATAAATGGTAAAACACCACCAATGTAACCTACTGCAAAACCCCAGCTTGATATCTGTCCCATTCTCTCCGGTGTCGTTACATCTGTCAAAAACGCGTCATAATAAATATTAGCCACACTAAAACCAATATTTGCAATAATAAATAATATTAGCAACAACCAAAAACCTTGATCAGGTACGAACGCCAGTAAGAATGTCGCAACAATGCCCATTAATGTGGTCACAAGCCATGATGTTTTCTTCCAACCTCTAAAGTCGGCTAGTGAGCCTAATAGCGGTGCCAAAAATGCCACTAATAGTGTCGAAAAAGCATTGGCATAAGACCACCATGATGTCGTCTGAGCAGTGGATAGGCCAATATTATGTCCAACTGCATTCAACCAGAGGGGCAAAACAGCTGTTACAACAATCAAACTAAAGCCCGAATTCGCCCAATCATATAGCATCCAACCACGTTCTGCTGGCGAAAAACGCCTCACTATTTTTTTCATAAATCACCTCTATGTTAAGGCTACCAGACAACATTATAGTTTTGGTATACATTTTGTCAATTTGGGATAAAGAGCCATTAATATTGTCCTATCCACCTATTATTTAAGCGCCCTAACACGACGAACGTAAGTTTACTCTCTATCATTTACAGTCTAGTTTATGCTTTACCTTCGAGACACTTTTGAAGTGCTTTAACACTTGAATTAGTCACCATAAATCTTGGTATTTGTCTTAAACTATTTGCCATACAGTTTCCAATAATACCTGGTTATCATAAGAAAATACCCGTCATCCCGTGCAAAGCCATATAAGATGTCAAACTTTTATTCTGACTCTCATACGGGTACGCGAAAACTGTGGGATCAACAGAAACATCAAAATTAAAAGACATGCGCAATCGCATGTCTTGATAGGATGTTATCTTAAATAATGTTGCTATTCATAGTGATCAACATCGTCATGTGACTGGTAATCAGGCAAAAATTTAGAGCATTTTCTTCATTCGTATGTCAGTTGCAAAAAAAACTGCTTTGTCGTAAACATGTATTGCAGCTGAATTGTTGCCAAAAACATGAAGTCCTAACGCAGAAAATCCAATTTTTTGGGCCTTTTGACCTATTAGCGCTATGGCTTCCGTGCCAAAACCCTGATTTCTGTAATCTGAGTAGATTTCAAAATCAAAAATAAACGCGGCAGTCTCGTTTTCTACATCTTTTGCAATCCAGATATAACCAACTGTTACGCTATTAAACATAATAGAAAAAAGGTAGTTATTGGGTGTTGCTAAGCCTTTTGGCAATAAGCGTTCATAGGATTCATAAGCTTTGTCGACAGCAGTGTCAGATGTCCAAGTACCAATTTTTTCTTTTTCGAGTGCGTAGTTTTTTATTGCATAGTTTAAGTAATTACGAAAACTTCCCTGTGACATTGGTTCTAACGTTAAACTCATCTCATCATAATCCCTTCAGCTTTTTGCCACCAAACATTGAACTCAGTATCTTATCTGCCAAAAAAGTGGATAAAATTGCACCAATAGCTAATAAGAATGGCAACATCATATAGATGTAATGTTCTTGCACCTCCCAAAATAGTACATAGAATAACGTCAACGCCTCAAATGTCATGAGCAGCATGCTCATAGCGTAACGTTGCTGTTCATTTTTAAGGTCACCATTATTTTTAAACAAGTAATAAATGGGTAATATAAACAGCGATAGGACAGCAGTTAATACTGTTATTGTTGACAAATGTATCATTTTTGGTGTTAACTGATGATAAATTTTTAAATATTTTTTTTGAGCTTGCACATCTGATTTTTTTCTAAAGGAATTAAAATACTGCATACCAAAATCAGTTTTAATACCAAACAAAACATTAATTTTATTATGCCATGTTCTAATAATGCCTGTTAGTTTCAACGCAGCAAACTTCTCAAATAGTTTCTCTCTAATATAGGCTTTCCGTTGATCATAATTATGATATTTGTCTGTGATTGCATTAATTTCATTTCCGGAGCGGCCACCAAGATAATAGGCTGTCAAGAACCATGACTCAATAGGCATTTGACTATTTTTATCTTGAACTTTTTGGTAGTGCGTCTCTGACAATGTTACATTAGCAACGGCCTTAGTTGAGAATGAAAAAACTGCTAAAGCACAGATTAATGCTAACATTAAACGCCACTGTCGCGCATAAAAAATAATTAAAATGATGCTAAGCGCTAATATGACCACGATGACGTTGGGTCTTAGAAATATAGATATTGCTAAAAATAATGCTGACAAGATAATATTTTTAGTCGTTAGCCAATAGTTTGACGCCATATGAGCATATTTATGCTGCGCTTGATGATCAAATATTGCAATCGCAAATCTCACACCAACGATTAAAAATGGTAATGCAAACGTGTCAGAATAAGCAATTTGTGTAAATTGCATGAGATAAGTTGGCATAAATAAGCAAAAAAGTAAAAAAGTATTCCCTACTCTTTTCCCAAAAATAACGTCGATAATTTTAGCTAGGTGGTATATTGAAAATAGTAGCAATAATTGTCCAAAAATAGCGTGCAATAATAATAAATCATCAAAATGGTGCACAATAGATTTAAAAGGCGAATCAAGCCAGAATAGAAAAACAGTTATTGGCACATTGTTTGGAAACGTACTAAAATAATGTGACCACAACGCACCAGCGCCTGATTCTGGTTGCAATAATCTATACACTTGCACATTAACAGCCATACTATCATAGACCGGTGCATAGGGCTGATATATTAATGCACCAGCAACAACACTAATAATTAATAACCACAGCAACAGTCTAACAAAACGATGATATTTATGCGATATTTTGGCAATTAGGGTTACAACAATAATCAAAAAAACGCACAAGATTATATCTTTCACTAAGGCGTAGGCTTCAAATTTACCATTAAAAGTAGCATTAGGTGAAAAAAGATGACCAGAAAAAAGTACAGAGAGACTAATTAGGCCAGCTAATACAACCATGCTCCAAACAATGAACGACTGAAATTTGGCAGTCATTTTAAATTCTCCTTTATTCATCATAATGCGTTAAAAGATTATATATTTATCTTTTAGGCTATGATTATTGTATGCCTTTTCTTCTTAGACAAGATTGTCTCGAATCCAACATTTATGGTTGCTAAATTGTAAAAATTTTGTGACAACACTATCTCGATATTATCATAACTTTCAACGAATTAAAATAGCTGAAATGCCTACAAAAAAATCAGGAAAATCTTTTCCTGATTAAAGCAATTATCTATCTTGTTAAAAATTTAATTGATTGATGCCCGTCAATCCAGCTTGCCGCAATTGTGAACCATATTCACTATATAAATCATAATTACGTGGCAAAATGCCATATCTACCAAATAACGTGTAGTTGATTTCAGACATAATAATTTGAGAACGTGTATTTGTCCGATCAACCCACCCATAATTTTGTAAGTGAATCCATTCTGTGGTAATACCATTATTTTGAATTTTAGCTATCTTGTCAACATAGAAAGAACGCATGTCGCCAGCTGTCCCGCCTAAATATTCTGCACCTGGAACACCATATGGTTTTGTCCAGATACCGCCACCACCTGAGTTAAAGGCAACTTGATATCGGAATGGACTGATGTCAATAACTGCACCACGAACAACATTAGCAAACGCATTCACATCAGCGTACCCAGTTTGACCATGAATGGTGATATGCCGCCAAGTTGTTTCGCCAATCGTAATTGTCTCGCCAACTTCAGCAGCCGGTATTTTTAGACCTTCATACTGTTTCATACTGCCCAAATATTGTGCCCCATCTTGACCATATGGTTTGGTCCAAAAGGCATCATCACGATTATTTTGACTAACCACAATATCAGATTGTGTCATAGTAGCTGCCGATACCTCCTGAGTTAAATCTAATTCTTGACTGACCACTTCAGTGGCTGCTAACGTGGCTAATGTTGCTGCAATTAAAAACATATGTTTTATAGTTGTTTTTTGCATTGATACCCTCCGTAATTACATCTTTAATATAATATAATTCTATCATTCGCATTATTATTATTCAAATAAAAATTACAATGTTAATTATTATTTGAATTTATGTTTTGTTACCACTTACTTATAATATAAGATGATTGATGAATTAACTTGATGGGTCTTGACGGAATAATGGTCTATTTAAAACGATTTACAAAGTTGCGTGTCTCTATATAAGTTTGTTGCGCAATTTTGGTTTTATAGTTAAACTGATACTCATGTGAAACTTTTTCTGACTGCGCATTAAAAAAACGGCTTTCGACACTAACATCTAACTCACGTAGTCTATTGGCAAATGCCATACCTTGTGACTGAAAAGAATAAATATTGCCATCTGTAATATATGTCGGTGGAAACGCCTTATTGACATGTTGCACAAGAGACGCTTGTTGTAGGGCAGTAGAAGATTGCCATTTTTGAGTGCCCAATTCACTCCATGCTACCGTATTAATAAACCACTTCATCATGATTGATGCACTTTTCTCATGTCGGATTTGCTGTAAATCCAACGGCCCACAGTAAGACACCGTGGCACGTAGTTGATTAACATGCAGCACTCTGGCCATGCCTAGCGATTTAGCATATTGCGAATTTGTCTGCACGGCAGCGTATTGTAAAGCAATTTGTGCACCAGCCGAATCACCACCCAGAATAGTTTGCTGAAAATTATACCTTTCACGCAAACGGGCGTCCTTTTTTAAAAAAAGGACAGCATCATTTAGTTGTTTGACTTGACTCGGATAAATCGCAGCAGGCGCAGTTTGATAATTAATGCTGATAAAGGCCACATGTGTATCATTGACTAGTCTTGTTGCAAATTCTTGCACGCCAGATTTATCGCCACCAACATAACCACCACCATGCACCCATATAACCAGTGTTGTTGGCTTACTCATCGCCTTTGGCGTATAAACATCTAATGTATTTTTTGATTGGGATGACGGGTAAAGTATATTTTTTTGAATAATAACATGTTGTTTAGCAACATCATAACTTGTCGTATCTTGTATGACAACAGGACCACTGAACAGACGACTAACGAGATATGCACTTGGCCAAGGTGATACTGTCAAAGCAACAATAACTAACGTAACTATTGCTATAACTGTTAAAATCAGCCATTTAATAAAACGATTAACTTTTAAATGCATATGCTGCCCCATTCCACATGATTACAATACCAACAATTTAAAAGTCACTAAATACTAATGACAGTATTTAGTGACTTTTATTATTACAATGAAAACAGCAATCAACGATTATTGACTAAGACTATGAAAAATTCGCTGAACTAACACAAATAATAAAGTCATGACGGTTGCCACAATTAAACCAACAGTAAGCGCGAGCGATAATTTTAGAAAAAATAGCAAAATAACTGTTGTCAGCACAAAATAAACACACCATACACTGATGATAAAAACAATGTAAATCCAAAAAGCTAATGTCTCTTGACGATGTTGTTTCATTTATGCCTCCCTCTTATATATGAGTATACCATGTCATATTCAATTATTAATGCTATCTCACGATACTAAAGCCCCTAATCATATAGCTATTGCAAAATGCAAGATTTTAATTATCCTCTCTTACCCTTTCAAAATAGTAATTTTCGGTGTATCTGTCGTTGCATCAATCAACACTTCTCCCCCCAGAGGCATAGTGAATATAGGCTGCGTGTGCCCAAAGTCCACACCATAAATCACTGGTACTTGCCTTAATTTAGGAAATTTATGCAGTATCATGTGTAGTGCGGATTCAGTCATATTGTTTTCAATTGGAAAACGTCCGATCACTAACGCTTTTAAATCAGGATGTATCTGCATAATTTGTGCTAGTTCACGTGAAAACTCTAGTGGTTGTCCCCCTTCAGCTTCTTCAACAAAGACAATGGGGTTCAGGACTTGCGGAAAAAATGTTGTGCCGGCCTGTAGATAATACGTTTGTATATTGCCACCTGTTATAATGCCCTGAGCACTACCATGCTGAAAAATACGCCATTGATTGGATAATGGCTTTCTTGCTTTAGTTTTATCAAACCATGGATCGCTTGTCCAGACATCACTTGGCAAAAGCTCATAACTAGTCTTTGTCAACGCTAGAAACCAAGCATTTGTCTGATATAACTGTAGCGCATCCATCTTAAATGAAGAATAACACGGTCCGTAATAAGTAATTAAACCAGTTTTGGCTCTAATAGCATTATGTAAACTAGTAATGTCAGAGTAGCCGATAAATGGCTTTGGGTTATTTCTAATAATATCCCAATCAATATATGGTAATAACTCATTCGAATTAAGGCCACCTATTGTCGTTAAAACAGCAGCAACCTGCTTGTCTAAAAAAGCAGCATGCAGATCCATCACGCGAGCATTAATACTACTGGAGTAAAATTCATCATTATCGTGTATATGTTGTCCAAAAGTGACATGAAAACCCATTGCTTCCAAACGCACTTTAGCAATAAGGTTATCCTCAAATCCGCCAACTCTGTCTATAGAAGAACTTGGCGAAATCACTCTAATCTGATCGCCCACTATTAGCTTTTTTGGAATTATTGACATGTTATTTTATCTCCACAAATCATCTTGTTATCATGATAACATAGCTAACTTGTAAAACAAAAATTTTGTGGTGCGCGTCAGGTTAAATGTACTTCCCCACAGTAGTTAACATTTTGGCACGACCTGCCGCATTTGTATCTTCAGCATTAAAATTATGCCATTTAAAATTTTTCATACCCAGCTTGCCAAAAACACCCCGTTTCAACATTTTTTCAATCGGATTACCATAAACTAACCGATAAATCCAAGTAGGTGTACCTGAAATAGTCAATATGCGGATTGGTTTATTCACTGGAAACATTTGTCGTGGTGCGCCCTTTCCAGAGCGCTTGACTTGACCTTTTGCTAATACTTTATCCAAAAAACCTTTTGTCATAGCGGGCATCATTTCCCACCATATTGGAAAGAGCATAATTATTTCATCAGCATCGTATAATCTGGTAAAATAATTTTCCGTTTGCGCATCAACAAAGGGTGCTGTACGCCAATTGACTAAATCACGACGTTGCATTCTCGGATCAAAATTATCTTGATTTAAATCAATAATATCAACTTCTTTACCTTGAGCTGTTAGAGACTTTACCGTAGCAACAAGTAAAGCCGCTGTAAAGGATCGGTTATGTGGCTCATTATAGCCTGAATTTTGACCATAAGGATGATCAAAGACAATCACTACTTTCATAAATATATACCTCCATCGATAATATTTGTTGTTATTTTATATTCCAAGGAATATAATAAGTATAGTCTAAAATTAATATCTGTCAATATATATTCCAAGGAATTTAAAATGAAAAATTCATACCATCTACTCGTTTCCGAACTAAATATTTTTCGTCAACATTCTGGAGAAGAAAATATTCACCGTTATCTGACAAATTATGATCAAGTACCAAATAGTCAGCAATTGAATATTTCTGATCTTGATGTCATCACATTAATTTATCATCATGACGATTCTCGTATCAGTGATTTACTAGCACATACAACTTTAACCCAAGGGGCAGTGTCTAAAATAGCCACTCGTTTAACCAAGTTAGGCTTTGTTAGTAAATCTCACCACCCTAACAACAAAAAAGAGACTTATTTAACGTTGACGCAATTTGGCAAAATCATTGCGACCATACATCAACAATATCATGAAGATAATGACCAAGCATTACAAACTGTTATGTCAAAGTATTCCAATGCGGAAATTATGACATTCACTTCATTACTTAAAGAAATCAATCAGATCAGGCAAGACCATTAAAAAAACGACATGCTATGTAACATGTCATTTTTGGGATAAGAAATTTTTCTTACTGTCTTACTTAACACGGTCAGCATCATCGCCCATTTCCGAAGCGGAGCGCTTAACGGCATTAACACCATCACTTGTTTTTTCTTTGAGTGTGTTGCCTGCATCTGTCACACGATCTTGAAGAGACACTTGCGCATTATCAAATTCCGCCTTTGTCTGAATATCAATCACCTCAACATTTAGTTCCACTAGCTCTAAGCTCGTTGTTTCAGTTAACTGTTTAGTAATAACCTTGGTTAATTCTTTGTAAATATCATGTGCATTATGACCAAAAGCCATAATAATATTTAAATCAACAGCTACTTGCTCCTTGCCTACCTCAACTTCAATACCATCTACTGGGTTATCACTGTTCACAATTTTATTCTTGATATTGGCCATAAAGCCACCATCAACGCCTAGTAGACCAGAAACGTTTTCAATGGCATAACCGACAACCTTTTGAATGACTTTGTCATTAAACGTCAATTCGCCTTTAGGTGCTGTTTCTGTTGCCTGTACACTTTTGTTCTCAGTAACCATTATTCATTCCTCCAATTATTCTACTATTAGTTTTTCTGATCAAATATATCGGTAATACGGGATAAATCAACATGATAGCTATCTAACAAATACCCTATCCAAGCTGCAATGACTGTGATTAGCAGGACAAAGATAGTTTTTGGAAAGCCAATTGTCATCCATAAGGTGGCAAACACTAATCCCGATATGCCACCGATAACCATTTTGTTATTTTTAATCATAATTATACCCCAGCTCTTAAATCACACGTGATGTCTTACGCTGACCACTGGATGATTTATTAATTTGAATATTGACCTTAATCGGTGCTTGATCAACGCCTGCCAGAAGTGTTGATATTTGTTGCGTGAGTTTCTCAGTCATTTCTGGCAACTTAGCGATAACATGCTGCTGATAAGTTGCATCAGCTAAAATCTTAAACTGCTTTTGTCGTCGCGTATTTTTCATCTTAACACGCACATTAGTTAAGCCTTCACCTGATAATTCTGTCCTAATAAAATGATTTATCCCGTCATTGCTTAAAGCCAATCGACCTTGCTTACCTTCAAGCAAAAGAATATCTTTTTTCTGTGTTGGCTGCATGACTACGGCTAAAAAGATAAGAACTGTTAAGGCCAATAGCACAAAACCATAATCGGTGATAATCATTTGACTATCAATGGCCCATTTGAAACCAACATCATTCAATTTGTCAGAGGCACGCTCTAAACTGTCAGGCCAGATTAATAAAGCAATCCCGACTAAGTACACAATACTCGAAAAACTTAATACTACTTTTTGCCATTTTTTCATATCTCACCTCTTTACTGGCTGAGCTTATCCTCTGGATCTAATACCGAACAGGTATGAAACCACCAAAACAAGAATAACTGCACCAATAATAGAAGGGATAAGTGCCATGCCAGCCAAGCTTGGACCCCAATGTCCTAAGAGCCACTGACCAATTGCTGAACCAACTAATCCAGCAATAATATTACTAATCCACCCCATTGATTCGCCACGATTGGTAATCGCACCTGCAATGGCACCAATAATAGCACCAACAATTAATGACCAAATCATAATTCTATCCTCCTTTTAAAATCGGATGTTCTAAGTAGCGCTACTTATTATATAAATTATATCACACAATGAAAACGCTTACAATATGTCTTAAATTTTTTCATTTGTTTCAGTAAGTGAATTAAATCACATCAAATTAAAAACACACCAGCAAAAAATCACTAGTATGTTTTTAATTTAGTTAGTAAGTTGTGTGTATATTTTACTATTCATGTCGCTTAACGAAATGGCATGATTTCTAACATTAGAAAATAAAACAATGTAAATTCGCCCACCATGACTAAAGCCATTTGACACACTCCAACCAGACAAATACCCACGATTAACAATTAAGGCAGGATCATTATAGAAACCCATCCCATATTGTGAACTACTGCCTGGTTTTAACATGGCGTTTAAGCTGTCTGATTTTAATAGTTTGTGTGTAAAGAGCGCCCTATCAAAAAGGTACATGTCAGTAGGGTTCATATACATATCCCCAACACCAAATAGTTGAGAAAAATTAGGTAACGCGCCCGGTGTCATATGCCCTTTTTCCAATTCATAACCAACCGAGGCTTGCTTAGATTGCTGATAAGTCGTATCATTCATAAAGCCTGTCCCCGTCATATAACTTGGCGCTATAATATGTTGCTTTAGATAAGTACGATAATCGGTATGCGTAATTTTTTCTAACAGTTTGGTCAGAATAATATAATTAGCATCTAAATAATGCCAGCGCCCTGGTTGTCCTACCGTCCCATTGGCTTTAATTTCATTGACCAATTCATCACTCGTCTCAGCCTGATTTGTTTGATTTCGACCAAAAATACCCGATGTATGATTGAGCAAGTTGAATAGCCTAATATTTTGGCCATTTGGAAAATCAGGAAAATATTTTGCAATGGCATCTGTTACTTGAAGCTGTTTCTTTTCTTGTAACTGTAGAATAGCTGTCGCAATCATTGCTTTTTGTGTTGATCCAATCGGAAATAAAGTATTGGGACTATTCGGTATCTTTTGCTCATAATTAGCTTCACCGTAGCCTTTACGTAAGATAACTTTATTATCTTTTACAACCAAAACAGAACCTGAGAATCCAAGTTCCGAAATGTAACGATCTAGGTTAGTATCGGCAGTGACTGTTGACAATGTTTCCGGTTGCTTGGCTGGCTCAATAGACTTGTTTTTTGCTTGTTGCGTTGTTTTAGTTGATCCCTCACGAGCACGCTGCCATTGTGGCAGATAATAAAAAATGGTTGTAACAACCGCTAAGACAACAAGCACAGCAATGAGACTGCTCAACCATATTTTCTTATTCATAATCTTTCCTAAGCTAAAAGCATGATATTCAGCCAACATGTGTTGACATAGTCATTACAACGTGCTGAGGTACTCAGCATAACCCGCTTTCGCCATATCCTTTTTTGGTATAAATTTCAGAGCAGCTGAATTAATACAATATCTCATCCCACCGCTTTCGCTTGGACCATCAGGAAATACATGACCCAAATGCGAATCGGCTTCTGTTGAGCGCACTTCAATACGTTTCATACCATGAGAATGGTCGGCAATCTCTGTTATATGCTTGTCAATTGGTTGCGTAAAAGACGGCCAACCACAACCCGCATCATACTTGTCTCTGGAGCTAAACAAGGCCTCTCCACTAACAATATCAACATATATGCCATCTTCATAGAAAGCATCATATTGACCAGAAAAAGGTTTTTCAGTGGCACGATTTTGTGTGACATCGTAAACTAATGGCTCTAATGCTGTCTTACGAGCAGCTAATTCTTTATCGTTCATTTTATGCCTCCAATGCTATTCATGCTAATTTGTTAAGCCTATTATACGATATGCCACGCAGTTGTTAACATTATAATTTAGTAAGATTTTATCGATTGACTATATAGCAACGTTTTTTTTGGTTTTTCGGCATTTAATCAGCAGAGATGTACGCGACCAGGCTTAATTGTTCGATATCATTCAGGTAACATTATTTTTAGTAACAGATGACTTGTGATTGGCATTGAAACTGTTTTTCTCAGGTTTACCTATTCTTTTTATGGCTATAAAATCATATTTTCACCATAAAAGGAGCAAAATACTTTGCTCCTTTTGTTTAATCCAATTTATTTTATTGATGTTCTGAGGCGCCAGTATCCGCATCAGCCGCTTTATTAGTTGTTACTGGTTCGTCATTAGCGTGCTCTGAAGCACCTGTATCTGCATCAGTAGTCTGATGGCTATCAGATGTCGCTGAATGTTCTGAGGCACCTGTATCCGCATCCTTTACTGACATAGGATTGTCTATTAGAATTTTGCCTGTCTGTCTGAGATAAGAAGCCACAATAGGCCATAAATCAACTACCCATTCGTTAATGCCACGGTACTGACCTGTTTCATCATGCATCGCCTGGTAATAATGCATAACATGCTTTTTTGGACCATTACCCGGTACTGGCATTTCAATGCGCGCCACTTTTCCTTCCCGTAAAGCATGAATAACTTGCTTAACATGTTTAACAGCACGTGGCGGATGAACAGCAGACATAGGATTTCCTACCTGTCCTGGCTTTCTGGGCGCAAGCATATCTTCAGTAGCTAAATTCTTATTATAGTAAATAAACTGATTATTATCATCAGCAAAAGTTAATTCTATTGGCATTGTGTTAAGAAAATAGTTCAATTGATTAACTGTCAGCAATCCTCTGTCTAACTTGACATAAGCATTCCCCTCAACTGCATTTGTTTTAAGTGCAGCTTGTTCTAGCCAATCACTAGCTGTCATATCGACATCCAAAACTGTCGTGTCGGTACCATTGGTGGCATCCAAATTCTCCGATTCGTACGCTGTATCTTCTTGCTTATCTAATGTATTAATCACCTTAACAAAAGTAATAAACTTACGTAACACAGCATGTATGAAATTAACCGTGTCAGTATCTTTTAAAATACCAAAGTCATCAAACGCTTGCTTAGCATTAGCAACCAGGACCTCGTTGCCTGGCAACACAACTGCATTGACACCCGGCGCTTCTAAAATTTGACGTAGATGTAATTGTGCGCGGGATGTGCCTTGCGTTAAGTAAGAAGCACCCACAATCATCACTGGTTTCCCATCAAACGGGTGTACTTTATAAGATAACCATTCAATCACACTTTTTAATGCTGCCGGAACTGTGTGATTATGTTCTGGGGTCGCAATAATTACACCATCAGCTGACTGTATTTTTTGACTTAAAAATGCTACGGCATGATTATCCACTGTTGCATCATCTTGGGTAAACATTGGTACATCATTAATATCTAACAACTCAATGTCAACCTCTTGATTAAATTGCATAGCAATAAACTTTAATAGTGTGCGATTGTATGATTCTTCTGCAATGGAGCCTGCGATACCAACTAATTTTATCATTTGAAATCCCTCACTTGTCATCCCAAGAAAAAGCCTCAGACTGGGCTTTTTTTATATCATCCGTATTGTTCAGCGCTGCAGATATATCCACAAATAACAAAAAGTCCTTAAACAGGCCATCTAATTGTTGACTTGTTTCTTCATCAATCAGTCCTTGTTCCGAAAATGCTTCCAATGAATGTCCTAATAAAAATTCAGACCCTGGCATGACACGCGCCTTAATTTCTGGTGAATCAAGCACCTGTCGAAGTTGGGCTTGTGCCCGCGAGGAACCCAATGAACCATAAGAAGCGCCAGTAATCATGACTGGTTTATTCACAAAAGGATGTGAAGTATACGATGCCCATGCTAGCGCATTGAGTAATAATGCCGGAACAGCATGATCATATTCTGGCGTACCAATGATGACACCGTCTGCTGGCAGAATTTTTTTTATTAGCGCTAATGCTGGTTCTGGCATGAATCGGTCGTCAGTTTTCTTGAAAATCGGTAAATTAGTTAAACTAATAAGCTCGATAGTCGCTTCCGCTGAAAAATGTGTTTTCATGTACTGTAACAAATGTCTATTTGTCGAAGTCGAGGATTCGGAGCCAACTAATGCAACAAAGTTTTTCATCATATCGCCTCATTTTCTTGTCTTTATTTTCACAAGTGCATTGTACATCGTTATTGATGACAAATCAATTGTTATTGTGTATCAAATAAATGTCAGCGTACGCTATCAAAACGTTGGATTAACCCAGAGGTTAACACAACTTCATTTTGCTTTGTAATAAATATTGCTTCAATATTTGGCAAACTTTCAACTAATCGTTTACCGGCCTCTAATCCTTGATAGAACGCAATTGTTGACCAAATTTCGCCGTCAATAGATAACTTGCTGACAATCGTCACACTGGCCAAACTATTTTCAATGGGAAATCCTGTTTGGCTGTCAAACATATGGTGATATGTCCGATTTCCTACTATGAGTCGCCTTTCATAGATACCAGAAGTGCCAATAGCACACGCTGACGTTCTAATATAACCAACAACTTTGTGACGTAAATCACTTGGATTTTGGATACCTATTCGCCATGCTTGATTATCAGATAAATGCTGTCCAACTAGTAAAATATTACCCCCAAGATCGATTATGCCTGATTTAATATGATTTTTGAGCCATATCGTTTTGATACAATCAGCAATGTAACCTTTCGCTATACCACCTAAATCAAGGGCCATACCTTTTTTCGTCAAAAAAACGCTACACTGGGCTTTATTTAATATAATATTCTCAGGATTAATCTGTGTTATAACAGCTTCAATAGCTTTTTTTTCAGGCTTATGAGCCCCTTCAAAGCCAATTTGCCATAGTTTAACTAGTGGCCCAATGGCAACATTGAATCCAAGTCCTAATTGACTAGCCTGCACAGCTTGCTGTATCAAGAAAAAAGTATCCATCGACACTTTAACCGGTCTAATACCAGCATTTTGATTAATACTGACAACCTCTGAATGGTCTCGGTTAACAGTTAAGCGATTCTCATAATTTGTAACTAAGCGACGCGTCTCTACAAGTATATAATCTGAGACATCATCAAAAATTGTTAAATTAATTTTTGTTCCAAGTGCTTTAAATGACTGTTTTATCATACCCACAACCTATTAATTGACCGACATCATGATGTACTATTACTGATTAATAAAATGAAAATCATCCTGACTCGCCATTCAAAAACGTGGTGAATCTGTGTCATGCTGCGTCTCAGGTGCCACAACATGAAATAATTTGGGCTTTTTGCTTTCATATAATTTAAGCAGACCATCCCCATTTGCTAATTGTGGTAGTTTTTTTCGACTCTGTTTAGCTAAAATACTATCAATTTCACTACTATCTTGCAATCGATGTGCCAAAACACTACCAAATTGGCCACGAATTTGAGTCGGTAAATCTAGTGGTGATTGTGTTGATAATACCGCATAAAGACCATATTTACGACCTTCCCGAAGTAATTTAAAAACACCTGAATCCATTACCTCAGCATTTTTTGGTACGTATCGATGATACTCATCTAACAATACAGTGACCGGTAGGCGAAGATTACTTTTTGCACGAATAAATAATAATTGTTTGAGTAAGATATCCATCACAAGTTGACTGGTCTTAGTATCGTCTTGTATGTCACTAATATCGATAATTAATGTACGATGCCTACTCTTCATTCCTGAAAATAACTTCAACACATAGATTAAATCAAATTGTGTTTCATTATCTTGATCACTATTAGCGAAAGAATGAGGTAAACCAAAGACTTTTTGCGTGTGACGGTTGGATAATAGTAATTTAGCATGTAAAATATCATCCCAATATTTCTGAATTTCAGCATGATTGTATTGCTGACCTAAGAAGTTAAAATTGGCTGTGCTATTCTTTAGTGGTTGAATAAATTCCTCTGTTATTTGATCAGCCAATTTTGATGCATCGTAATCGCTACCAGCATAACGTAAAGCTTGTACCCGTTTGTTATACGTTGTCAACTCTTGATTGATTTTGATATAAGTACCAGATTGATGCATTATATTCTGATTTATTTTTAAAGACTGCACTGCGGCAACCAATTTTTTATACAGCGTTGATGCATCAAAAGATAATATCCGAGCAATATTATCAACCGATAACTGTGATAGCGGCAAGTTAGCGTTAACACCTAACTTATAAATAATGGCATCATGCAAGTGATTAAATTCACCGGTCGCATCAAAAATAATACCAATGTGATTTTCACGTTGTAATTGTTCAGCCAAGCTTAACAAGGTGCTTGATTTACCACTACCCGTCATACCGGTAATGAGTAAGTGATGTGATAATAGTTGATTCAAGTTGACTGAAACTGGTTTCCCATGTTTTGTTTGAATAAATTGCGCCATTATATATGCCCCCAATTAAAGCAAAAGAAAATATCTGGTTTAAGTATACGCTTAAATCAGATATTTTAAAATTATAACCAATATTGTCAAGACAGTTGTTTTATGTCATCATATAAACTTAATATTTCTAACAAGCTTACCGTGACTTCAGCACCCTTATTTCCTGCCTTAGCACCTGCACGCTGTTGCGCTTGTTCTAGTGTATCTGTTGTTAAGACACCAAACACGATAGGCATATTCGTACTTAAGCTAACTTGAGATACCCCATTTGCTACGCCGTTGATGACAAGATTGTAGTGATCTGTATCGCCCTTAATAACTGCGCCCAATGTGACAATCCCATCAAACATACCTGATTCTGCCAACTGACTCGAGACCATAGGAATCTCCAAAGCACCTGGAACCCAGAAAACACTGATGTGATGATCGTCAACACCATGCATACTTAATGTATCCCGCGCGCCTTTTAATAAAGGCTCAGTCACTAATGAATTAAAGCGGCTAACTACGATGGCAATACGCCGTTCTTCATGCCCTGTTAATTTTCCTGTGTATATCATTGTCATTTCCTCGGTTTCTATTTTTAGAGTATGTGCTTAAATTTTTTTCTCTTCGTCGCAAGATAGTGCTTATTAATATCGTTTATCCCAGTAATTAACGGAACTTGGTCAACTATCTCAATGCCAGCCACTTTTAAATGATTGATTTTATCTGGATTGTTGGTCAACAATCTTATTTTCGTTAGACCAGCTAGTTTCAAAATTTCTGCTGCTTGTTGATAGTCTCTTTCATCCGGTGCATGATTTAGGTGGACATTGGCTTCATAGGTATCATAATTATTTTCCTGCAAAACATACGTTTTCAGTTTTTCTGCGAGTCCAATACCTCGTCCCTCTTGTCTAAGGTATAAAAGCGCACCACCTTCTTCATTAATCTGACGCAATGATGCTTGAAGTTGCGGTCCGCAATCGCAGCGATATGAGCCAAATATATCGCCCGTCGCACATTCAGAATGGAGCCGAACTAAAGGGTTATTTGTCGTCGCAGTTTGTGTTTGACTACGAATCAACAGAGCCGGTTCTTTGTCACCTGTATTATAGTCAGTCATCTGAAAGCTGCCATAGGTACTGGGCAGATTCACAGTCACACCTTCTTTAACGTGATACTGATTTTGGGCTTGTTTAAAGGCAACGATATCTGAAATCGCCAATTTAATCATGCCTTCCTGTTCTGCCAAACTTTCTAATGCTTTTTCTCGGGCCATTTGACCGTCTTTATCAAGAATTTCAATAATATAAGCAATCGGTGGTACTCCAGCAATTTTGGCTAATTCAACAGCCCCTTCTGTGTGCCCTTGCCTTGATAACACGCCACCTTCGTTAGCTACTAGAGGAAATACGTGTCCCGGTGTCTCAAAATCTTCAGCTGACGCACTAAGATTTGCAAGCTCACGAATAGTTTTTGCCCGTTCAAAAGCGGATACACCAGTCGTGCTCATGATATGATCAACACTGACGGTAAATTGTGTGGCAAATTTTTCAGAATTATGGTCTGTCATTTGCCTCAGACCTAGCTTATCTGCGCGTTGTTTACTCATAGGAACGGCCAGCACACCACGAGCCAATGTCAATGCACTATTGATTCGTTCAGGTGTCACAAACGATGCAAGTCCTACTAAGTCACCCTCGTGTTCGCGATTTTGGTCATCAGTCAAGATCACAAATGCGCCTTGTTTTAGGGCAGTAACTGCTTTTCGCACGCTTTGTTCAACAACATTATCCAACATATTGCCCTCCTGTCATATATTTAGCCAAAATATCCGTTTCTATATTTACCCAATGACCAACAGTTAATTTTGATAATGTTGTTTGTAACTGCGTATGGGGAATCAATCCAATTTGAAACGTCTGACTGGTTTTTTCAATCACCGTGAGGCTTACGCCTGATATTGCGACAGAACCTTTAGCAACTATTTCTCTCATCAAGATAGACTCTTTAGGCTTGAAGCTAAGTAAAATCGTGTTATCTATCACCTGCTTATTCACAATTTCAGCTTTGCCGTCAACATGACCAAGGACAAAGTGGCCATCAAATCTCTCCCCCGCACTTATTGCCTTTTCAAGATTAACTGATTGTCTCATCATGTAATCACCAATAATGGTTGTTTCATAAGTTGGTCTCATAATACCAAATTTAGCAGTATGGTCTGTTTTATGAGTAATAGTTAAACATACGCCGTCGACCATTATGCTATCACCGATAGTTGCCTCTGAAAAATAGGGCGTTTTTGTTTCAATTGTGATATGCTGATTATTTTTTTTGAGACTTTCATTTGTTATAACTTGACCCACTGTCTGTGTTATTCCTGTAAACATGACACACTCCTATCATTTAGATAACGACTCTTAAGCGTATTACCCACACGATATGAAGACACTGAATTAAACAATGGTTGTACACTGGGCACCCCGTCTTCAGGTAATATACTATCTGCTGTATAAACAATGAATTCTTGCCAGAGATTCGCTTTTAAGAATGCTGTAATCAATGACGGCCCACCCTCTACCATAACAGACTGAATATTCTTACTAGCTAAACTTGTCAGGACACTAAGTAAACCATGTGACATTAAAAGAACGTTGTCATATTGTTTTGCAAAGTCCGTGTTTGTCGTGAAGATTAACCAATTATTTGTCGCTCGATCCATTTTATTTTGTAAGCGGCCACGTCGATCGATCACTACCCTTAAAGGTTGTTGATGATTTATTGGTACATGTCGGACTGTTAAATTTGGTTGGTCAATCAACATAGTTTCACTACCAATTAGAATAGCACTTTTACTAGCACGCTCTTTGTGCACATCAATGTCAGCTAACCGATTTGTAATTTTTGTGGATTGTCCTTGTGAAGACGCCACAAAGTGATTAGCAGACTCCGCTAGTTTCAACTGTACATATGGTAAATGTCTTTCAAAATAATGATAAAATGCGGGATTTAATATTTGACTATCTTCTGTTCCCAAAACATCGACACGGATACCTGCTTGTCTTAAAAATGTAACACTACGTCCATGTGTATCGGGATTAGGATCAAAACTACCAACTACAACACGTTTGACTCCCCATTGGGCTATTGCTAACGCACACGCACCTACCTTTCCCGTGACAAAGCACGGCTCTAATGTGACATACATCGTTGAATCAACAATATATGTTTGATCCCTTAAATTTTCAAAAGCATTAATTTCAGCATGCGCTGCGCCAAAAGAATGATGATATCCAGTCGCCAAGACCCGCCCATTTTTAACAATAATTGCTCCGACGCGTGGATTTTCATATGTTTCATCTGGTCCTGCTTTGGCAGCTACTTTTGCTGCTAATGCCATATATGTTAAATCATCCATCTTTTACCTCCTGTTTGTTCAGGACAAAAAACCCGACGTATTTTATTAACATCGGGTTTAAAGTATTTAGATCGATTCAAAAAAGACAGACTTATCCTAGCTAAGTCTATTATTTTAAATCTTCTCCCATCCAGACTTTAACTGTCGGTCACAGAATTACACTGTGTCAACTGCATTATTAATAAATAATGCAGGTCACGGACTTAGATCTTAAAGATCTTTACCGTCGGTCGGGAATTACACCCTGCCCCGAAGATTAATTAATTTAACCTTTACAGATTAACATCTGAACAATGCTATGTCAATAAAAAAACGCACAATAATGTACGCTGTAAACAAATTATTCTGATATTACGCTTTGAATTTTTGTATTCGGAAGAAATCTAACAAGAATGTTAAGATTGGCAACCCAATGATTAAACCCCAAACACCAAAAACTTTTTCCATAATAATTAGATTAAGTAAAATAACTAATATTGGCATATGCGTGCGTTGTGACATAAAGTGCGGATGTAAAAAATATGACTCCATAAAATGAATTACAGCAACAGCAACCAATATAACCAATACTGTATGCCAGTCACCGATAATAAACGCGGTCACTGTCAGCGGTACAAGTGAAATAAGCACACCGACAACCGGAATCAAACCTAAGATGAAAATCAAAATCGCAAAACCAATTAAATAAGGGAAATTCAAAAAGGTTAATACGATAACCATTGCAATCGTGTTAATTACACAAATCATTAGCTGGACTTCAAATAAACGGCCTAAAATAATGATAAAGCGATGCACGATAATATAAAACTCACCAAAAAATCTTTTATAAGGGCTATGTATGAAAGTCATAGACCATGACCGTAATTGTGGGTAAGTCATGCTGAATATAAAACTAAACAGTAACGCCAAAATCAGTTCATAAAGGACGTGTCCAACTTGATTCAATTGGGTAAATCCTTTAGAGATTAACTGCTCTGTATTCAAGGAGTTACTGTACTGCTGAATATTTTTGTAAACTTCTTTAAAAATACCCGTTGTGTGCCAGCTAGAATCGGTTGCTAAGTGAATCATGCTCTTAACTTGATGTGCAACAGTATTTGCCCCGTGTTCGACAGCCCAGATGATAAAAGCCATCACGACGATATAAACAAGCGCAATTGATAATGACCGTGACAGGCGTGTCACGCGTTGCACCCTTTTGCCAGCATTCATCGCAAGATAAGAAAAAATAATTGTTAATAACAGTAACGTCATAAACTGTTTGAGTAAAACAATCAGTAAAATAATGACAGACAAAACAAAATACCGATAGAATCGGCGATTTTGAAATGATGAAAATATGTTCATGTAGTGCTCCCTCTTTAACACACTAACTTAGTACATGACAAGATTAGTTAGATGTCAAATTTTCGTTCGATTTTGTATTGAATTGTGAGAATAATGTATCGGCAGAACCCACTTGTGCAATCTGTGATTCTGTCACTGTACTACCAAATTCCGAACCAGTATCTTCAGGTTTTAATTCAAGTGCTGCTCTCAACTTGTTAGTAATAGCCTGTCGTTGCGCCGTTGTCACACGCTGGTAAGATACACCGTCATACATCTCACCTTCACCCTGAACTGTATATGAGTCAATTGTCTTTGTCGCATTCATATAATTTGAGCCGAGTGCCAACATATCCGACATCTTCATATTTGATGCAATGTTTTTAGTTGTGGCACTAATAAACTTCGTATTGAGAATCGTTGACGGATCAGATTTAATTTTTGTCATAATGGCCTGCAACAAAATTCGTTGGCGTTGCGTACGACCATAATCGCCTTGCGGATCTTGATATCTCATACGTGAAAAGGCTAACGCCGCCTTGCCATCCATCTTGTCATACTTTTTAAAGTTTTCGCCGTCTGCAGCGTATTCAAAGCTTGTTTTGCCTTCGGTAAAATCGTACAAATTATTACCGTCCTCATGCGCCGTGTCTTGGCTAAACTTAAAGCTCAATGGTGATTTGGCTTTGACACCTCCTAATTGATCAACAACATCTCCCAAACCACTCATGTTAACCATGGCAAAATAGTTAATCGGTATGTTAAACATTTTTTGAATCGTTTCCATAGTTGTCCCAACACCGTCTCCTAAAGAGGCTTTATCGTCTGAGGCTTCACGAAATGCATACGCGGCATTTAGCTTTTGTGGAAAGCTGCTTTCAAATCCTGAAATAGAGGTCATAATATCTCGGGGTACTGAAACTAATGTTGTTGTCTCTTTTTGTGGATTCACCGTCACTAACATCAAGGAATCAGTTAGCCCAACTCTGTCTCTTCCAGAGCCAAATCCACCATCCGTTCCAGTGTCTGTCCCGAGCACTAGAAATGAAATCGGCTTTTTTTCTTTAATTAGTGTGCTTGCTTCTTTTTCTGAACCTAGTCCGGTTGCAAAGTAGGCTTTATCCAACGAACTCTTCACACTACTTGCATAGTAGGTACCAAAACCTGCACCTAGAAGTATGAGAAATCCTAAAATCATTAAAATAATTCGTTTTTTGCTTCGTTTTTTTGGCTGACGTTGCTCAACACGGCTCATAGTTGTTCGATCTTGATCTGATAAATTGTCTGAGCGTTTGTTTTCGTTAGACATGAAGGTCTATCCCCCGGCAATATGCTATTTTTTATATAATATTAAATTTAACACAAAACGAGCCAAATTAACAATTTAAATTAATTATAGCTCGCTTTTTCTTTCACAAAAATCAAACGATTGATTACTTATTCAGCATCTGGTTTAACGACATTTTTAACTGTCAATTGTGTTAGTTTTTTGCGGTTCGTGCTAGATATAAATAATGGTACGATTTCTTCGACGACATCACTAAATTCTAAACCATAAAAGTCGCTTGGCGTCGCTGTATGTGATTGTAACCAAACACGGCCACCAATTAAAAAGCGGTCCCAGGCATGAATATTAGGCAAATTTAACAGATCTGCATAGTATTGGCTAGCAATAACATACTTAAAATCACCAACGTTACCGTGCTTTTCCATCGCATACTTTTGAAATTGTGGCTTCAAAACGCCTTGTTTAATCAAAAGACTTGCAATTTGTTTCAGATAAATATGAATTTGTGGTTCTACCTTAAAACCTAAATAAAATGTGACATGCACGATATTATCTGTTCCCAACATATCAACTTCATAACTTTTTCCAAACGGATCCGAAGATTCACGCATGGTCACAAACCAATAAATGGCAGCTCGTTTGGGTCTTGAACCAATCAATGAGTATATAATCGAACGCTTCAACATATAGTTCTGATGCATATTGGCAATATACACTAAATTCGTGGCAAACACAGATTCCTCAGTATCTTTTGACAAATTAATTAACTGCTTACGGTAATCTTTTAAAGATAAATAGTCGTTCTGTTTAGAAATTGCTTCACGTCGCTTATTACCGTAAAACCACACCACCATAATTAACAAAATACCAAGCATAATAATTAATGTTGCATAACCACCATGCATGAATTTACCTAGGCTAGCAATTAGGAAAACAGTTTCAATGAAACCAAAGACAACAATAAAGACCATAGCCAAAACGCGTTGACCATTTTGTCTAATAAATTCAAACAAGAGCAATGTTGTCATCAACATCGTAATTGTGATGGCCAAACCATAGGCAGCCTCCATATTGTGCGATGTCTGGAAAAACCATACAACCATTAAACCAATAGCACATAAAATCCAGTTCACGGTGCCAATATACATTTGACCACGTGCAACACTAGGATAAAAAGTTCGTAATCGTGGTACGACTTTCAGATTAATTGCTTCACTAACTAACGTATACGCGCCGGAAATGAGTGCTTGAGAAGCAATTATTGCGGCTAACGTGGCTAATATGACACCAATAAAGCGCCACTGTCCTGGTAAAATTTCAAAAAAAGGATTAACAGATTGTGCTCGTATGTTCACCTTGGTCGCATGTGTCATAATCCATGCGCCTTGGCCCATATAATTTAAGATTAACATCGTATATACAAACGGCCAACTGATATAAATATTACGTTTGCCAACATGGCCCATATCTGAATACAATGCTTCAGCACCAGTAGTTGCCAAGAAAACACTACCTAAAATAAAAAGGCCGCTTTTGTTTTCTGGACTCATTAACACGCTAATTGCGTATGTTGGTGAAAGTGCTTTTAAAATGCTGAGATCAGAAAAAATGTTTAATAAACCAAATGTCCCGATAAAAAGAAACCATAACAACATGACTGGTCCAAATATATTACCAATTTTTTTCGTTCCAGCTTTTTGAAATGCAAATATAATCAACAAAAGGACTGTCACCACAGCAACTACGACAGTTTGATTATCGGGGAACAAGAAAGAACCAATTTTTTGATTTTTTAGTCCTTCTATTGCGGTTGTGACAGTCACTGCTGGTGTTAAAGTTCCGTCAGCCAGTAAAGCAGAACCGCCAATTAGGGCGGGAATTAACAGCCACTTCTTATTGCTCTGTTTGACACGACTATATAAAGCAAATATACCACCTTCGCCATGGTTGTCAGCTCGCAAAGCAATCCACACGTATTTAACAGTCGTAATAAGCATCAGTGTCCAAAATACCAAAGACACCGAACCTAATACAAACGTGTTAATTTGCTCGGCACTACGTGCACTGTTTAGGATAGAATTCATAGTATACAGTGGAGAAGTACCAATATCCCCATATACAATGCCTAAGGCAATTACTGCGCCTATCGGTAGCCATTTAGGACTTTTTTCCATAGCCATTTTTCACCTCTGTGAATTTAATTAATTACTTCTGTATGGCGATTATTATCTCACATTTGCAAAGAAATATATAGCTATTTTTTTGCATCATAAAATCAATACAAAAAACGACTTGCATACGGATACAAGTCGTTTATCATTAATAAAACATCACACGGACACCTTCTGGTATCGGAAAATCCTGTTGTATTTTAGTTAGTAAACCGCTTTCTTGATTACGCCTAAATACAGTGACATTATCGGTATTTTGATTAGCCACAACAATATATTGTCCAGACGGATCAATGTTAAAGTCTCTAGGAAAATCGCCTGCAGTGCCAATAGTTTGTACTAAATCTAACACTCTACCTTGATGTGTCACTTTAAATACAGCTAGCGAGTTGTGCCCACGATTAGAAACATAAACAAATCGACCATCATGAGATACACGAATAGCTGCTGCCCCATTGTGAGCAGTCCAATCATTGGGAATAGTAGGGTAAGTTTTATGCAATATCAATGCAGCAGTGTCTGTATCGTATTTAACAACTGAGATAAGTGATGAGAGTTCGCCTAACACATAGGCAACATTTTGGTAAATTGGATTAAAGCGCATGTGTCTCGGGCCAAATCCAGTCCCAGTCTCAAAAACATTTTGTAACGTCAACTTGCCATCCGTCACATCAAATATTGTAACTTTGTCAGATCCTAAATCAACGATTGCAAGCCGACCATCAGGCGTTAAATTAGCAAAATGAATATGTGCTTTATTTTGTTCCGGTCTTGGTCCCTTACCAGAAGCCGTATACTGATCGGTTTGCGTCACAGTCCCATCACTTTTGATTTTAAAAATAGTTAATGTTGCTAAATGATAATTTGCCGCAAAAAGCAGCTGACGTTTCTCGTCAATTGCTAAATAAGCTTCTGAAGCATCAGGGGTTAGCCATTCTTGAACTTTTTTTGGTTCGCCAGAATTGTTAAAATCATACACATTGAAACCACCAAGACCACCTGTTGGCCCTTGACCATTTTGTCGATTAACCGCGTATAAAAAACCTGCCTGACTCATCACAGTGTAGGTAGGCGATCCAGTTTGAATCAATAGTGTTGGTTTGGTTAGTTTACCAGTCTCTAAGTCTAAAACAGCCTGATAAATCCCTGATGATTGGCGACGCGTATATGTCCCAAACATTACATTTTGAAATAACATAATATCTCCTTAATCAAGTCATCGTTTAAATTAATACGACATGACATTACTATAATAACCGTTCAATATCTGCAGTCATATCCTGTGGTCGTGTTTTTGGAGCATAACGTTTCACTGGTACGCCATCACGTCCAACCAAAAACTTAGTAAAATTCCATTTAATTGTGCTACCCAATGGGCTTGGGGTATTCTGTTTGAGATATTTAAACAACGGATCAGTATTTTTGCCATTCACTGCAATAATTTGGTGCATCGGAAAAGAAACACCATAGGTTAATCGACAGGCTTCAGCAGCTTCGTGGCTCGAATTAACCTCTTGTTTAAACTGATTTGATGGAAACCCTAAAATAACTAGTCCCTTATCACCATACGTCCGGTATAACGTTTCTAATTCTTCAAATTGTGGTGCGAAGCCACATTTAGTTGCCGTATTAACGATAATAATGATTTTGCCCTTTAGTGTAGCCAAAGAATATAGTTTCCCGTCTTCTTTTACCACATCAAAATTATATACTGTATCTGCCATACTACACCTCCAACTATCATAATTAGTTAAAAAGAAAAGCAGTCGTTTTGATGTGGATAACGACCACTTAAAAATCAATATTTATTCTTGGCTAAGATCAACCAAAATCTTTGCTTGAGACTTGTCATGTGTTAACGATTCAAATCCTGCTTCTACAATATTGTCTAATACAATCGTATCTGTAATAACAGGCTCAACATTAATTTGCCCACTACTTACAAGGTCAACAGTTTGTTGGAATGTTTCTTTTGAATAGGCAATCGTTGTTGTCAGTTTAACCCCTGCATTCATTAGTTGCATTGGATTAAAACTAATTGGCCGAGCAAAAATAGATACAATTACCATGGTTCCACGTGGTCGCGTAGCATCAATTGCTTGTTCAAACGTAGGTTGTACACCAGCAACTTCAAAGGAAACATCTGCTCCTTCAGGAATAATCGCCTTAATAGCACCGATGGCGTCTTTAACTTGACTAGGGTTAATCACATCTGTTGCACCCATCTCAAGTGCTTTATTCAAACGCACCTCAGATAAATCGACAACGACAATTTTAGTTGCACCGGCAGCTTTTGCTGCAGCCGCTACCAAAACACCAATAGGCCCAGCACCAAAAATAACAACTTTTTGACCAAAGCGCAAACCACCCTCTTTAACGGCTTGAACAGCCACAGCAGTTGGTTCGATTGTTGCAGCCAGCTTCAATGAGAAGTCTTCGGGTAAATGATACAAATTCTCTTCAGGCACATTGACAAATGACGTAAAACCACCATCTGTACTTAAGCCAATAAAACTATAACCATCATAAACATCGACATCATCTGCCCAGTTACCCTTTGTAACTGTTGGATTAATAGATACATGATCCCCGACTTTGAAGTTAGTCACATCGGCACCAACTTTGTCAATAATGCCTGAAAATTCATGGCCCATTGTCAATGGTGCTTGTCCACCAGTCAACTCATCTTGTTTATCAACTGGAATGAACACTGGTCCTTCAAGGTATTCATGTAAATCACTACCGCAAATGCCAGCATAAGCAACACGAACAACGACTTCATTTGACTTCATGGGTTTTAGTTCAACGTCCTCAACACGAACGTCTTTAACACCATGCCATACTGCTGCTTTCATAAGTAATATACTCCTTTACTGTATATGTGACAAGACAAGTCCTTTGCCTCTAGCTTCATTATAACACTTGATTTCGTCTTTTTATTAATTTTTTCAGACTATATAATGTCTCAATAATAAGTATATTGTGACTGTTTTATAATTTTCATTTACTTTTATTCGCTGAATACTTCACAGCGCAACGACATCAAAAAAACCAATTGTGAAACGTTAACCATTTCCATAGACAGTGTGAAATAATGGGCCTTATAATATACAAATCTTAATATTAGGTCTAGGGGAAAATATGAATTACAAAAATGGTGAACTCATTCGTAAAACAAGGCAAAAGCGTGGCATGTCTCAAGCCAAGCTTGGTGCGCTAATCGGATCACAGTCAATGGTTTCCAGAATAGAAAACAATCAAACTGACCCAAGTGATCAAACTGTTTTAATGCTTTGTGATGCATTAATGATTACATTTGAAGAATACTTTTATAGTATTTTTGATAAAAAGCAATCCAAGCTATCTGCCTTAGCAAACCAGTTAGAAATAATTGATCACAACAACGATGGTGTCATGCTCGATAAATTATACGTGTTAACCCAGTCACAGTCACGTAGCCAACCTGATAGCTTGCTTAATCGCCACTTATTCTTGATGACAAAAGCAACAAAGTACCATCTAAAAAAACAGCTAGCGCCTCATGCGATACAAGATGAATTAGTCGACTATTTTTTTGACATAGAAAACTGGCAGTATTACGATATCCTATTGTTTAGCCGTATTGTATACATGGTACCAGTTAACCGACTTTCACCATACATTAAAGATATACTAAACCAATACAGACAGCATGAACTATCTACACACTCAGAACGCACATTAAAAAAAGTAATTAATAACTTATTAGAAGCTAGCGTTGTTCAAAATAATTATACTTTCACACAACATCTTATTAATCAACTCAAAAGCATGGCTATATTAACAGATGATTTAGCATTACAGACATGGTTGTTATTTTGGCAAGGGGTTATTTTAAGTGATAACACATTAATTGCTAATGCCTATCAAGTCACCTCGATTTTGCATCAAAAAAGCATGTTAAAACGTTTCAACAAGTTTATACCGTAGATAATGATGAAAAAAAAGCCTATGCTCAACCGCATTGGCTTTTTTGTGAATGACTTAATCGCTTATTACTTAATAAAGTGCTGAGCAAAATCAGCAAATTGGTTCCCTGCGTTGGCAAGAAACGCTTTCGTATCAGCATTACTAATCTGGCCTGTTTCATCAGCAAGATTAGCAACATTACCTATATAGAGTTCTGGTTGTTGCATCGTTGGCATATCCAAGAAAACTAATGATTGACGCAAGATATGATGCGCTAAGACACCAGAGATACCAGAAATAGATTGTGAGGCCACCAAAGCTGGCTTGCCTTGCCAAACGTTTTGTCCCCAAGGCCTTGAAGCAACATCTAAAGCATTTTTTAATGCAGCAGAAATACTACGATTGTGCTCTGGCGTGACAAAAATAAATGCATCTTGTGCTGCCACTGTTGCTCTAAATTGCGTGTAAACTTCTGGTGATTCTTCATCAAAATCTTGATTATAAAGTGGCAACTCTGCAATGTTCAAGAAAGTTACCTCCGCTTCTTCAGGCAATCCAGCAACAATAGCTTCAGCGACGCCATGAGAATATGAATTCTTACGCGTCGATCCAACAACAACACCAAACTTGGTCATACAATTAATTCTTCTTTTCACTTACTATTTGTTAGTATACGCCTAAAAATTAAAAGTTGCAACTCTCTTTCACATAACCATGAAAAAACGATATAACCGTAAGATTATATCGTCAAAAGTCAAATATTAATTAATGTAAATAATGAATCAAAATGCCGCCAAATATCAAAACAAGCGCACCACCCATCCGATTACCCATTTGTGCAAAGGCAATCATTTCCATACGATTTGACGCAGATAGTACGGCAACATTACCTGTGCCACCCATACTATTATCACTCATACCTGCAGCAATAGCTGACTCAACAGGATATAGCCCAAATAATTTACCAATAAAAGCACTAGCAATGCCCATGACAACTACGCTTGTTAAGGTCAAAATAACGAACTTCCAAGTCAAAGATTGCGCCAAGACATGTAAGTTAATCAGTGCTAAACCGATACCGGCCAACACAGCATGTGTTAAATTACCCATAATTACTTTATTAAACATAACCACAGATTCCTCTAATTGCTTAGGAACCCAATTAAACGCCTTAAATATAATTACTAAAATAATAATAAAAGCATAAGTGTGTACTTTAGGTACAAAATAATTCAATATTGTTCCCAAAAGGAAAAACGTAAATGCAATCATCATACCGACGCCGATTTGCGTTGCGTCTAACGTGCGTAGTGGTTTGGTTTTTTCATCTTCGCTAATTGGGAGTAACACACCATGTCCATCATACTTAGTGTTGGCACCAACTTTTGCAATCAATGCAGCACCAATTACCGCCAGCACATTGCCTAACGTAATTGCTGGAATAATTTCAGAGAACATTGTGCCAGAACTAACACCCAAGCCTTGTGCGTAGATATGAGAAAGTGGCACAGCGCCCGCTCCTATACCGCCTGCCATCATCGGCATCGAAATAAACATGACTGCATGGCCAAAACCAACACCCAAAATCATGCCCACCAGTCCGACAGAAAAGAAACCAATAATCATTGCTGCCAAAGATACCGGTATAAAGCGCACAGCGGCCTTTAAAAGCAAATTCCGATTCATACCTAATATTGACCCTACAATAAGTGCAGCGATATAGAAATCCAACAACCCGTTATCATTCATAAACGTTTTTGTTGCATTAACGATTGGTGCAGAAATGATTCCGGACGTTGCTAGTGCAGCCGAAGCAAAAATCGTAAATACTGATCCACCACCAAGATATGACTTGACAATTGGTAACCTATTGCCAATATAAAAGAATAGATGGCCAAACAACACTAACATCAACGTCAGTCCCAACATATTTAAAGGCAATTTATTCAGAGCAATTGTTGCAGCTAAAACGACCATCATGGCAACATAAAGTGGTAGACTCACACCACTAATTTTTGTGCCCCAAAATTTTTGAGATATCATAAATTATATTCCTATTAGTATTCTGCTGACCACTTGGCATCTTGCACAGCCTTTTTTGCATCAGTTATAGCTTCACGGTTTAGCTTTTGGTCCAAAACGCTTTGCGCTGTTACTTCAGCAATTTTCTGTGAGAATGTCGTTAAATGAGAGACCGGTGGTAAGACTGCTGCACCAGGCTCTTCAGAATCTACCAAGCCACCTAATGCATGAATTGCAGCTGAAATTGTTTCCTGTGTTAACAACTTTGCTGTCGACGCTACCAAACCAAAACCAAGTCCTGGATAAATCAAAGCATTGTTCCCTTGACCAATTTTATAGGTCACACCCTGGTAGTCAACATCTGCTGCCGGTATTCCAGTTGAAACCAACGCCTTTCCGTCGGTCCATTTGATCAAATCTTCAGCTTTGGCTTCGGCCAACTTTGTAGGATTTGATAGTGGGAAAATAATTGGACGTTCAGTATGTGCGGCCATCTCTTTCACAATTTCTTCAGTAAACGTTCCCGGCTGTGTTGATGTACCAATCAAAACTGTTGGATGCAGTGCCTTTACAACGGCTGATAATGACGTCAATGTTTCGGCATCAGCAAACTCATCACGTGAACGTGTGAAAGGTATTTGTGCAGCTGTTAAATCTGGTGTGTCATTAAATAACAAACCTTGCTTATCAACAAGATAAAAATGTTGGCGTGCTTCATCTGCTGTCAAACCAGCTTGTTGCAACTCTGCAAATATTTGATTGACAATACCCATACCAGCGGTTCCAGCACCAAAAGTTACAAATGTTTGGTCAACTAACTTTTCTTTTGAAATATTCAAAGCGCCAAAAATACCTGCTAAAACAATCATACCTGTACCTTGAATATCATCGTTAAACGTTGCAATTTGGTCCTTATACTTATCTAGAATCACTTGCGCATTGCCTCGACCAAAATCTTCCCAGTGTAGCAATGATTCAGGGAACAATGATTGCTCAGCTTGTACAAACTGGTCAATAAATGCCAAATAAGAATCCCCTTCAATACGTGTATGCCGATTACCAAGGTAACGAGGATCTTCCAAAAGTGCTTGATTGTTAGTCCCTGCATCAATACTGATTGCTAATACACTGGCTGGGTCAATGCCTGCAGCAGCTGTATAAACCATTAATTTACCTACTGCAATATCAACGCCATTGACACCCCAGTCACCCATACCAAGAATACCCTCGGCATCTGTTACAACCACCAGCTTGATATCACGTCCTGCAGCAGCATTAACCAAGGATTGTTTAATATCTTCTGGTCGATCAACTGATAAGAATGCAGCATTTTGTGGATTAGTAAAAATATCATTATATTTTTCAATTGATTCTGCCACAACCGGGTCATAAACAATCGGCATAAATTCTGATACGTGCTGGTCCATGAGGTGATAAAACAAAGTCACATTTTCATTAAAAAGATTCATCAAAAAAATACGCTTTTCTAAAGGAGCATCCTTTGATTGAAACTGATGATATGCTTGATCAGCCTGTTCATCAATTGTTTGCACACGACTTGGCAAAGCACCTGTCAAACCGAGCGCTTCACGTTCTTCTATTGTGAAGCCTGTCCCTTTATTCAAAAATGGGTTACGTAATACATCATATCCTGTCATCGTCATTGCCTTATTTCCTCCAAATATTATGTTTATTGATTAATAACAGCCTTGACTATACACGGCTATTTAGTTTATAGTCAAATGAGTAACATGTCATAACTAAAAGTTATAGCATTAGCCTAAAGTGTTGATAATAAAGGATAAAAACATGCAAGTCAATGACTTAATGTACTACAATGCATTATACAGAGAAAAAAATTTTACAAAAGTTGCTAAAATTTTTGGTATCAGTCAGCCCTCCATTAGTAGTGCTATAAAACGACTAGAAAATTTTTTTCAGATTAAATTAGTTATTCGTGGTAATGCCCAATCCGAGTTAAAATTTACCGCTGCTGGTGAACAATTACACGAGCATAGTTTATCGATTTTAAACGAAATTGATAGTGCCAAACACGAATTAGATCATTTGCGTTCACATACCACGACAATAGGCCTACCACCAATTATCAAAAATGCCTACTTTGCTAAAATCGCGATGGCTACTAAAGAATTCGATCGTCAATTTAACATTAGTCACATGAATATTTACGAAGCTGGATCCAATAGTTTAAAGCAATCTCTGATTGATGGCGACATCGATATTGCCCTGTTGGGTTCCTTAGGTGATGCCGTCGATGATAAATTACAAATTTTTCCTTTTGCCAAAACTACATTCTATGTTTATATGTCTGCTAAAAATCCATTAGCCAAAAATCCTGGTCTATATTTTGAAGCACTAAAAGAGCAGCTATTTATTTCCTTGGATAGTAGTTTTATTCATGAGCAAGCTATTAAACTTTTATCTAGAAAAGCCGGATATCGACCTAAGACTTTTATGAAAACAAGTGATGTTTATTTTCTAATGAGTCTAGTTGCTGAAAACCTTGGCATTGCCATCCTTACCAATATTGTCAAATCCAATCACGACGATATTATCATGGTGCCTTTACTTGATTCATCACAACCAACATTCAATGTGAATGTAGCATTCAGGAAAAATCATGTATTAACAACTGAAGAACGTATGTTAATGAATATCTTATCCCAACAACTATAGCCGAAATGGCCATTGCCTATTTTTTGCTGGTTTCTACTTTAAAATCAGTTATAATTGAACAAGCATCATCATACTAAATTCACAAAGGACATCGCATAATTATGTCAAGTGTCATCAGAAAAATCGCCACCGATAAAACATTTTTAATTACCCTATTCCTAGCAATTATTGCTTTTATTTTCGGGCACGTCACTGTTGAAGATATTGATCTCAAAACAATTTTATCGCTACTATCGCTTATCATCATCGTTTCAGTATATGAGCAATTACATGTGTTAAAGTATATCGCCAATACAGTTGTCATCAAATGTCGATCGACTCGTGACATCATACGCGTCATGCTTTTATTTTCATTTGTCGGTTCTATGCTGTTCACTAACGATGTGGCCATTCTGACATTGGTACCTATTTTTTTTAAAATTAGTCAGCAAGTGGCCATCAAAAAAATTGTTCCAATTAGTCTACTGACAATCTATGCTAATCTTGGAAGTGCGCTGACACCTTTTGGTAATCCGCAAAACCTGTACCTTGTTTCTTTTTATCATTTAAGCTTACCAACATTTTTGGGCATGTCTATCCCTTTGGGTTTAATTGGACTGATTAGTCTCTTTGCTGTGAGTTTTCTATTTCCAGCCAAACCTATTGATAATATCTCAACTGATCCTGTGTCACTAGACCATCAGAAGGTATGGTGGTTAATACTTGCAACAGTGATTGTCTTATTAGGAATTTTGTCTTTTATTGCGATTTGGTGGTCCTTATTAGCAAGTGTATTAAGTGCCTTCTTGCTTGATAAACAAGTATTCCAACAAGTTGATTATGGGATTATTTTAACTTTCATCAATTTCTTTATTATTGTCGGTGCTGTTAGCAGAATCGATATTATCCATCAGCTCCTAGTAGCGACAACCCAAACACAATTTCATGCATTTTTTGCAGCAATTATATCAAGCCAATTCGTCAGTAATGTACCTGCTGCTGTGCTGTTATCCAAGTTTACAGATCATTTTTATGGTATTTATTTAGGGGTTACAGTTGGTGGTCTAGGCACACTCATTGCCTCCTTAGCTAACCTGCTCGCCTTGCGTCAATATAATATTTTTTCGCAAGACAGAACATCTGTCACTTTCTTTAAGACTTTTACTTGGCTGAATTTAATTTATTTAATTATTTTTGTTATTATTGGCAGTTTAATTTTATTCATCTAAATAAAGCAGTGCCAGCAATTTTTTTATTGCTGGCACTGCTTTTTATTTATGATATGATGCGTGCTGTTTATTGCACTAAGTTTTGTTTAGACTGATTAAACCACATATACTGCCCATAGAAAGCATTAATTAACATGATAACTTGCAATACTAGCATTGAGGTTGCGCCGGCTGAGCCATCCATACTTAACGCTCTCGCCCAGATAATAACATTAATAATATCAAGAGTTATCCAAGCAATCCATTGTGAGCGATAGCCATAAGTCATTAAAATTTGTCCGACAAGACCCAGTGGCAATAACGTTGCATCTAAATAAATTTGCGAACCATGAAGTGAGTGACTAACAAATAAAACTACGCCATATATAATAATCGTCATCGCAAAATAAGCCATTCCCTTTTGAAAAGAGAGTTTTTTTGACTCAACGACATGACGGCTACTTTGATTTTGATGCCAAACTGAAATACCGATAAACTGCATTACAAAGTAAAACGATTGCGAGGCAATATCACCAATCAAGTGGTTATTTAATGCTACAATTAGCCAAACGACGGTGCTTAACATACCCCAACTATAATTAGTTAGGCGACCTTGGTCGACCAAAATTAAATTAATAACTGTTGAAATACCTGTGATCAGGCTAATCCAACCAATTGGTGAAAAATTATCACCAAATATAAATGCCACAACCGTTGCCAATAGCATAACGCCCATCAATAACCTTGAAGTTTTAGTTAACGCCTGTATGTCGGTTAAATTTGCTTTGAGGCTGAAAGTGTATTGTAGCTGTTTGGGTAACAATATCATGCCTGTTTTAAAATGATTCCATTTTTGTGCTACGGTACCTGTTAATGTGTTCATTGACTTTTATCTCCTATTGTTTTTTAGTAGCCGTGTTCGGAAGCAACGCTACGTGAATTTGTCAATTTAATGATAGTTTAACTAACTTTATGGCGGTTTATTTATGCGCATCATCTGTACTCACTTCTATAATTTGTGATTATCTACACGTAATCACTGATGATAATTATAACGCATATACGCATTAAAAGTTACCTTTTTAATTTATACTATGGTAAATAACTAAAAAAGCACCTGTCTGATTGTATTCAAACACGTCCTTTGATTATTGTTTCAAAATTGCCTGCACTTCTTGCTTAAGCATTGGCAATACTTCTTGCTCAAACCACGGATTCTTCTTCAACCAAATATTGTTCCTTGGTGATGGATGGACAATCGGAAAATACTTTGGTAAATAATGCTGATAATTTTTAATAGTCGCTGTTATCGTTTCTTTGTTTGTCAAATTCAAATAATAACGCTGTGCATAAGCCCCAATCAAAATAATCAACTTGACATTTGGCATTTCAGCGAGTAATTTAGGGTGCCATTTTTCAGCAACACCCTTTCGAGGTGCCTTATCACCCGAAGCGGCTTTTCCCGGATAGTAAAAATCCATGGGAATAACACCAATTTTACCAGACTGATAAAATACTGTCTCCGACACACCCAACCAATCGCGTAAACGATCACCCGACGCATCATGCCACATAATACCAGTCTCTTGAACACGCTTACTTGGTGCTTGCCCAATAATCAATATTTCTGCCGTTCTCGGTGCAGCGTATATAGGCAGCCATCCCTTTGCTTTATATACCTTATTGTCCTCATCATTTGCAATTTCTTCAAATAATGACATATCAATTGCCCCCAAACTTATATCTTTCCTAAGTATATCACATTCAAATCACGCAACAGAAGCTCAGTGTCCCAAAGTCCAGCCACCATCAATGGGTATTACAGTGCCGTTGATGTAATCAGCTTGTTGACTAGTCAGATACAAAGATAATTGCGCAACTTCATCAGGATTAGCCCAACGTTTGGCAGGTGTTTGCGCAGCCACCTGTTTTGCCATCTCAGCGTCACCTGCAAAATCTGCTGCATTCATCGGCGTTTTAATCGCACCTGGTGCAATAGCATTAACATGTAAGCCTTTTGCAGCATAATCAAAAGCTAATTGTTTCGTATAACCCACAATTGCATGTTTAGCTGAAGTATAAGCTACACCACCACCACCGGCAGAAAAACCGGCAATGGAAGCCATATTAATAATATGACCGTAGCCTCGAGATAGCATTGCTGGCAAAACAGCATTTGTCAGAATAAACATTGGGGTCAAATTAATGTCAAGCACATGCTGCCAGTCATCCAGCGTGGTGTCTAAGGATGTCTTGTAATCATCTAATACACCAGCTGTATTCAATAATATGTCAAAAGATACCGATTGTGTTAGTGTTTCAAGCCATACCTTAAGTTGTTTATGTTGACTAATATCCAATTTAAATGTTTTCAAATTAATGTGTTGATAAGCAATGTCTTGCCTGTCTACAGCATAAACTATCGCGCCCGCCGCCAGATATGCCTCTAATTGCGAAAAACCGATGCCTGAAGCAGCACCGGTTAATAAGATATTTTTATTACTATAATCTTGCGTCATCGTTATCTTTCCAAATTAATAATCTTGCTCAGTGCATAAACCACAATACCACCAATAATTAATGATACAACTTCGCCCGGTACTAAACTAACGTAATAAGCTCCCCATTGTGCCAACAACCCACCCTTAGCACCTGATGGTGAGGCACCATGTGCACCAATATTAAATGCAAAGGTAAATTCTGCTGCAAGTATCGCCATCCCAAGTGTTGCCACCACAAATGTACTAATCAATATCTTAATGATTGGTTGCGTCACACGGCGTGTCAACAAGTAAGTGATACCAGTCATAATTACTGTGCCTAAAGTACCGAAAATCCAATCAATCCAGCCTAGCGGTGATACCAGGTTAGCAATCAAAACACCAATACCCAATGAGATAATATATCTTTTATTCCAAGCAGCTAAATGATTTAGCCCCTCAGAAACACGTAATTGTACTGGTCCGAAAGCTATGGGTTGAATCACAAAAGTGATTGCCGCATATATGGCAGCGACAATCGCAACTAACGTGATGTTTCTAGCCTTGTTTGGTGATGTCGGTAAATTATTATTCTCCATAAAAAATCTCCTAGTTTTGATAAGCGGGATGGTTGATGAACCGCTATTTATTAGCATAGCATAGCACAATAAAAAAAGCCACGTTATACGTGACTTCTTGCACTATTATTAGTTGTTACCATCATCCATAAAATCTTTAAGTTGCTTTGAACGGCTAGGATGGCGCAACTTACGCAACGCTTTTGCTTCAATTTGGCGAATGCGTTCACGTGTCACACCAAAGACGCGACCAACTTCTTCTAAGGTACGTGTTCTACCATCTTCTAAACCAAAACGTAAGCGCAAAACATTTTCTTCTCGATCAGTCAATGTTTCAAGTACAGACTCAAGTTGATCTCGTAACATTTCGTACGCTGCAGAATCAGCAGGTGAAATAGCTTCGTTATCTTCAATAAAGTCACCCAAATGCGAATCATCTTCTTCCCCAATTGGTGTCTCTAGGGATACTGGTTCTTGCGCAATTTTCAAGATTTCACGCACCTTATCTGGTGTCAAATCCATTTCCGCCCCTATTTCTTCAGGCAAAGGTTCACGGCCTAAGTCTTGTAAGAGTTGACGTTGGATACGGATTAACTTATTGATTGTCTCGACCATATGAACAGGGATACGAATTGTTCGAGCTTGGTCAGCGATTGCGCGTGTAATCGCCTGACGAATCCACCAAGTTGCATAAGTTGAGAATTTGAATCCTTTGGTATAATCAAATTTATCCACGGCTTTCATCAAGCCCATATTACCTTCTTGAATCAAATCGAGGAACTGCATGCCACGGCCCACGTAACGTTTAGCGATAGACACAACCAAACGCAAATTAGCCTCAGCCAATTCTTGTTTAGCTTCAACATCCCCATCTTCGATACGCTTAGCAATATTTATTTCTTCGTCACCTTTTAGTAGATTAACGCGCCCAATTTCTTTCAAATACATGCGAACTGGGTCGTTAATTTTAATGCCTGCTGGTGTTTCTTCAGCTTGCGCTAACTCTTCTTTAGAAGGCTTATTTTGCTTAGCCTGAAGAACTTCCGGCGCTGGTTCACCTTTTTCATCAACAATAGCAACACCGGCGTCTTCAACTTTTTCCATCAAACGTTCAATATTTTCACCATCAAGATTAAATGGTTCTGCCAAACGCTTTGAAAGAATCGCATAAGTCACTTCCTTAGCTGGCTTATATTCTGTAATCAAAGCTTTAACAGCTTTATCGTACTCAGGATTTTTGATAATACCAGACTTTTTAGCTGCCTTGGGCTTGGAAGCTTTACCGGCGGCTGCTGCTTCTTCCGGTGTTTTCCCTTGCGCAAGCGCAAGCAATTCAGCTTTTTTAGCACGGCTGTTATATGAGATGTTCTGTGAATCCAAATATGCTTTGATATCTGAAATCTTGCTTGAAGCTAAAATTGTTGCCATTAATATCTCTCCTCAATAAAAGTCGTTTCTCAAATACGACTACTTGTTTCGCTGTTTTTTTATGTTAATTAATTCAGTGGTTAACTGTAATAATTTATTATCATCATGTTGCTGTTTGGCAACATCAATGGCTTGTTGTAGTGTTTTAATTTGTGCTTCAACTGGTGCGTCGTGCATAATAATGCGTAAATAATCGGATATAGCCCCAGGCTCTACTGCCAAATCGCCAAAAGTACGATCAATTGCCAAAATACGCTGATTCAACTCAGGCTTCTGAATAAAATCCATAAACTGTGCCAAATCGAAATGAGCCTGTTGCTTTTGATAGATGGCAATTAACATCATTAATAATTGATACTCTGGATGAACAAATGCAAAGCCAGTGGTGTCGCTGACCTGTTCTAATACTTGCGGTGACTTAATCATCGCCATAATTAATGCTCTTTCAGCTTGTTCAATTTGGTTAGTACTTTGCTGATTACTGCTAAAGGCCGCCTCATCCCCAGTCAATGGTGGCTCTTCCATATCCGTTATTTGTGGCGACTGCTGATGAAAATGTTGTGATGTCCTATTGACAGTTTCTTTTGACTGCCGCTTTGGCGTTTGTTTTAACTGTTCAATCAGTGCTTGTTTGGATGTACCAAATTCATTAGCAATGCGGGTTAGCTGCATATCTTGCTCAACAGGCGTCGCCTGCTGAAGAATTGTCATCACTTCACCTAAGAAAGCCAAATATTGCGTTTGATTACTCAGATTCTTATTGTATCTAGCTGATTGAATCAAGAAAGCAATCGGCGTCTGAATGTTTTGGTCTAAAGCTTGCTTTAAAACCTCTTTGCCCTTTTGCACACGTACTTCATCAGGATCAAGGTCATCTGGCAAATGCACAATGCCAATATCAACGTCTTGTTTTTGCGCCTGTATGAGATGAATTGACCGTTTGGCAGCATTTTGACCTGCTTCATCACCATCATATACTAACAAAATACGTTTAGCTAATCGCGTCAGTTGTCTCACATGGTCTTGGGTCAACGCTGTGCCCATCGTTGCAACTGCTGCCGGTCTACCAGCTATTTCCGAAGATATGACATCCATAAACCCTTCGAAAATCATTGCTGTACCAGTTTTACGAATGTCACCTTTAGCCAAATCAAAGTTATAAAGTATTTGACCTTTATTGAAAAAAGGGCTTTCAGGACTATTCATATATTTAATACTATTTTTTGAATCCAGTGTCCTACCGGAAAAGCCGACAACTTGACCATTCGTAGATCGTATGGGCCAAACAACACGTCCGGCAAAACGATCTCGCAAGCGGCCCTCATCATTGCTCAAAAACAAGTCAGACGCTAGCATAATTTCACGTGAAATATTTTGGGTCTCAGCATATTGCAACAACACATTATCATCAGGTACAAAACCAATGCCAAATTGTTTAATTGTTTCATCAGTCAATTGTCGCTTATCGTGTAAATAATGTAGCGCCGTTTCGCCTGACGTTGTATGCTGTAAAATATGTTGATACAATCGCTGTGCTGCAGCCTGCAAGTCAAAGATAGCTTGTGTTTTTGGGTCAATTCTTGGTGTGGCGTCCGCCACAAATTGACTGTCAACTTGCATATCAACTGACTCAGCCAATGATATGATTGCTTCAGGGTAGCTCATACCCTCTTTTTCCATCACAAATGAAAAAACCGAGCCTGATCGTCCACAAGAAAAGCAATTAAAAACTTGCTTATTTTCTTCCACGAATAATGAAGGATGACGGTCATCATGGAATGGACAGGAACCAGTCCACTGTCGGCCACGCTTTACTAACTGTGTGTATTGACCGATGACATCAACAATGTTGACTTTCTGACGCACTTCTGCAATGAATGATTCTGGAATACGATTCGCCATAAATCACCTTTCAACAACAAAAGTCGCAAATAGCAATTTGCGACACTACAATCGAACTGTATTACATTATACGTTAAGAAATAACAATTTGTCAAGAGGTTGAATTGCCCGATAAACCTTGACACATCAACATTTTCGTTTTAGACTTGCCAGATTATGTCAACCTGTACTAAACAGGCAGATGTCAACCTCAAGCCGAAAATTAAAAGTAATTTTTGATGTTATATTGATAAAATCCAGCCTTAAAACCGCATTAAATCACCGTTAAAACAGAATATTACATTTTCTTTACAATTTCCTGTTTTTGGCAGAGTTTTCATGATTTTCAACACGTTTTTTCTTTTTGATGCCTTTCTTTCGATTTTTAGGATTATTTTCTAACATTTTGGGTAACCATCATCTTAATTTTTTGATAGTGTCGTCAAATATATTATTGTTTAGCAACGACAAATAAGCCGCCCTCTTCTAAGCGGCTTATTAGCGCATTGTGAGCTTTTTAACTCACTTGCTTACGTTTAGTCCTTTTGGTTGCCATATTAAATTTAAACTGCGGAGAATGCCAATCTAGGACACCCATCGGCTTATTGTTGATTTCTTTTGTGACGGCATTCAAACGCACTTGTAATTCATGACCAAAAGCTGTTCCTTTTGGATAGTATTCCCTAATGCGTGAATTACGTTCTTCATTTGACCCACGCTGCCAAGGAGCAAAGGCATCGGTAAAATAGATTTTTTTGTTGTGGGCATGAGTAATGTTCATCACATTACCCCCATTAGTAAACTCATTTCCTCGGTCAAACGTACAACTTTTAACTTGCTTATCATAAAACCGAAAAAAGAAATCCATCGCTTCGTTGATAGATTTGTTGGTTTTACTTCTTGCCTTGACTGCAACTAAATAACGCGTCTTGCGTTCTAGGAAGGTCAACAATATGGCATCACTACCTCGTGGTCCTTCAACCCCGTCAACTTCCCAGTGACCAAACTCTTGTCGTTCTTCAACTTTTTTAGGCCTTAATGATATGTGATGAATCGCAAAAACACCACGGTCCGTCTTAACCCCGTGGTATTTTTTCTTTTTGATCCGATAAGTTTTGGGTCGATAGCGTAAGTAACCATCTTTAGCATAGTTATACAAGGTATTGGTTGCATAAGGCACCTTAGTCCCCTTTGAAATTTGTTCTAATGACCAACGCTTTTTAAGATAGGTATTAATGACTTTTTGCCAATGGCGTGTCAATTTCACTTTTTGTCTGGAAGCAATTGACCGTCGTTTAATTGCTTTACCATCTGCGATATCGGCGTCATAGGCAAACACCTTCGTATGGTTTGTCACATCTTGACGCATGGTATTTCTGTGTATCTCGTTATGTATCGTTGAAATTGAGCGGTTTAGCTGTTTGGCAATAAAGGCGTATGTATGTCCAGCTGCTCTCAAAGCCTCAATTTGCTGCCTTTCTGCGTACTGCATATGAATATACTTTTTCCCCATTGTGTCCTTATTCTCCTCTAATTAGTTAAATGATAATTGAACAGCAACGATGTATATGTTTAAATCATATAGGCGAACATATTAGCATTCATATACATCACTATATACGTAATATATTAGATGTACACTTTTTTCATCTTATATAATGATAGGATAAATATATTCGCCTTGATATACATAATATATTTACCAATATGATTTCAACTCCGTGATTTCCATCCGTTAAATACTTTGATAGACACACAAAAAGCCATCAATAGATGGCTATATTTTGCAGTGAGTCTTTGGAATCTGCCTGACTCACTGCTTAACTTAGGAAAAATGTTATGAAAAGCCATGCAACAACAGTAAAGTGTATGAAGTGAGATATGATAATTTCTTACAGGTTAACTGTAATAATGCTGAAAGCAAACTACTGATATTGCATGTCAAGACCTCTTCTGAACCTCTTAAATATACCACTTTGTGAAGAACAAAACAAGGTGTATTGTTCATTATTTTATTGATTGATAAGGACAAAACAAAAAAACAATGCCCCAAGGCACTGTTAAATATTGTTATTTGTGGAACCACTTCTTGATTGGCTTGCGGAATCCAAAGGCTGTGCCTGCTAGTGCAATCGCTGCAATAGCACCATATAACCAACCCTTTGGCGCTTCACCATAACTTGTATTAGGTGTTGATGGTGTATCGGGCTTTGGCGTATCAGGCGTGATTGGATTCTTGACTGTTTCAGTATCAAAATCCTGACCAAAGTCATTTTGAACCGCAGTGTTTGTTACCGTCCCTGTGGCATCTTTTTTAACCACTGGATTAAACGTGATGGTCAATTCATGACCTGCATGATTAGTCAAAAAGTCCTGCACGTTCTTTGCTTTCAAAGTCCACTTACCGTTCTTGATATCCCAATCTTGTTGGAGTTCATCCATCACTGACTTTTGTGTTTTGGCATCAATGACAGTGAAGTCTTTTTTAGTTTGATCAGTAATATCAAGCTTAGTCTCATCATAATCATCCATGAATGACAAGCCCTTAGCTAAAGTATCCTTATCCACGTCAATGGCTTCTAGGCCTTTCAAGTCCCACGTCAACTTATATTTCAAAGTTTGACCTGGCTTAACATTTTGACCGTTGTTGTCCTTACCACTATCATCCGTTTCTGATTTGTGTGGCTCTGGTGTTGTGTAAAGCTCACTTAGCTTATAAGTTGCTTTTTTGGGTGTCGGCTTAACAGGTGGAATTGGCGCCGTATTGAAAGGCATTGTGGTTGATGATGTCCACCAAGTTGTTGGATTACTATCAGCTCGCTGTGATATTGTTTCGGCACTCAGACTAATAGTACTTGTTCCAGATTTAAGTTTGTAAACACCTGTTCCATACCATCTATATTGCGATGATCCAGTATCCCATATGTCGTTGGCCCATTTTTGCCCATTATTAAAAGGTGACTGGAACACACTACCGTCTGCGTTAAACCAACTATTCATATCTGCATAGTCAAAGCCATCTTTCTGAGCTTTAATGGTACCACCGTTAATTGGAACTAGCGTACCAGCATTAGCTTTGCTTTTTTCGATGTGCAATGAATCCGACTTACCATTATTACTCAAGTAACCGGTATTCAATGAACCGACACTAATATAGGCATTATTATCATCAAATATAACTTTTGAACCATCAGCGTAGTAATAAGTACGATCATCTGTAATCGTACGTTTGGCACCATTAGTTTTATCAACAGCACCATTATACCAAACTCCTAACGAAGGGTCTGAAGCTACCATTAGGTCAATATTACCGTCATCAGTATTATTATCATTGTTAGTAACCACTTGAACCATTTTGGTAATTTTGCGACCTTTATAACTTGCATTTTGCAAATTTTCATGGGTCGTTGTAAAACTTTTACCTTTTTTTAGTTGAACATGATACCAAGATGAGGACACACCATTAGCATTTTTATTAGATGAATCGTCTTTATTATCATAGCGATAAACGAGTGTCGCCTTATTCCCAACATCGTTAGTTTTACCATCATAATAATGACCATCTGTAGACTTTAAGGAAGAAGACATTTTGACATTGTCTTCTGCTTGTAGCAATAGCTGTTGAAGGACAGTTTCAGATGGATGACCATCTTTATCTTTATTTTCTTCCTCCTGTTTATCAAAAGCCGCTTTGTTCTTTTCGTATTGCGCTTCTTTTTTGTTGTAGCCATCGTCTTGTGCTTTTTGTGCCTTAGTAGCTGCCTCAAGGGAAGATATTTGTGACTTGTAACTCTCAGAAATCTTACTCTTGGCTAAGGCGACTTCACTTGATTTAACGGTTTGTGTATCGGTCTTTTCTTGCGTTAAGTCCACACCGGCGGCTTTGGCATCAGCGATAGATTTTTGCAAATCCGCATCATCAATTTTTACTTTCGTCCCAATTGTAGATACCTTAACAGGCGTTGGTGTATCTGTGGCATGGGCAATGATTGGTGAAGCCATTGGAATCATAATCGTGGCAATGGCTGCCCCTTCAAAAATATGATGGCGCAATTTGTGCTTAATGTTATGTGACATAACAAATATTCTCTCTTCCGATTTTTGGAGGGGGTCGTAAATCCCGACCCCCTTTATAGGTTTTATTGCATTTGTTGCTTTAAACTGCTGTCCAGGGAATTAATTGATTGTTGACCAACTAATTCACCAGTCAGTACGATTCGCTTTTTAGCGGTGAAATTTGTGTAGTGACTCGCTTTAACCTGCTGCCAAAATTCTTGATCTTCCAAACAAGCAACCAATTTAACCTTTGGTTTGCCTGTGTTCTCAATAGATAATTCTTGATTTATCGCGCCCACAGCGATACCATAATCCAATTTGGTCGCTTTATAACGATAAACTGTATGACCATCAGAGAGATAAATATCTTTCCCTATGATGGTTTTTTCAGTCATGTTTTGTAAGGCACTAAACTTGGTAGGATGGTATGGCCACACGGCATTATAATCACCCATATTGTGAGCAAATATTGGCACTAATCTAGTTCCAAACTTTAGGTTGGGTGCATTCATGCCCGCACCAATGGCTAAGACGTGGTTACTAGTGCCTTCATAGATTGGCTCACTAATGCTAAAACTTGGCACAGCCACATGTCCACGTAGGATTTCAGCTTGATTGCTTTGGGCTAGTTTCAACATATCTTCCTTGCTAGATAAACCGCCAGTCCCTGAGTAATCAGGTTTGACACTTTTCTGTGCCGCCACTTGTTTGACTTGACTTGCTTTGACAACAGGTTGTTTTTTTGCTTGAGCAACAGCCTTATGACTAGCTTTTTGAACCTTCTGCGTTGTTTGCCACTGCGTATGGTTACCGTAAATCACAGCGCCAGTGACAATTAAGATGCCAAACATGGCTAATAACAGTGTTTTTAGAATTGGATGGTGCCTTTTCAAACGATGGTAATTTGGACGTCTCGGTTGCGCTCTCTTTCGACGGCTCTTGACTTGTTCAATGTTGATTGCCATAGTTCACCGCCTAATTGTCAAACGGGACAACATAATCGTAGCCATCATGATGCACTGTGATGGTTTTGTCTTGTACCGAAACGACTTTAGCGGTGACTGTTTGACCATTGATTGTGGCATCTACGTCTTCACCGACATGATAGCGATCAGCTAAAGTAGAAGAAGTGTTAGCTTGTGAGCTTGATGAGTTTGATTGACTACTTGAAGCACTTACCTTTGAAGAAGAACCAGCTTCAGATGATTCGGGTGCTAAGGTTACGGTTGCGTTGCCTTCGTTGTGACCACTCACAGAGACTGCTTTTGATGATTGTGCAGTGGCATCGGTTTTGTGTTGTGCCATCGCATAACCACCAAAGCCCGCACTACCAATAGCCAGAACAGCCAAGAAACCAATCGCCGATGATTGCCAAGCACTTGTTTTCTTTTGTTCAACTTGAGGCTGCTTTATTTGCGCTGCTAACAAAGTCATCAATTGTTGGTTAGTTTCATCATGTGATGTTGTCTTGGGGGCATTTTGAAGCATTTGCAGTTGTTGACGAAGTTGGGAAACCTCATCACTATTGACAGCATCTTTACCTTTTAATTGTTGCTCGAGGTTCAGATTAGTTTGCTTCAAAATCTGGACTTGTTGCTCAAGTTCACTGAGGTTACCAGCATGCGTTTTAGCACTTTCTAACTCAGTGGCACTGATCATCGCTTTTTCATGCTCTGATTGATATTGTGCTCGCTTGTTACTGATGTCTTCTTCCAGCTTTTGATGCATGTCTAGCAAGGATTGTGTGTTCTGAGCTAATAAGTCATCACGCAAAGCTTTAAGACTGGTTAGCGTCTCTGTTTGCGCTTGTGACGTCACTTCTGAGACCTGGTCGTCTACTGTGGCTTGAAGATTACTTTGCAAGTCTTTAGAACGTTCTATAAACCAGTTATCCAGCTCTTGGTTAACAGATACTTTCAAAGCCTCTAAGTCGCTTACAAAGTCACTCTTGAGCGTTTTGAGTGTATTATCATGACGCGCATTCTCATCTTCCACAGCAGTGCGATAACCTGCTTCACGAGCTTGATGTGCTTGCGCATAACGGGTTTCAAACTCAGTTGCCCGTTCTTCTTTCATTTGTGCATCAACCGTCTCAGAAACATTAGTATCACGTAACTGTTCAACTGCTGCCTTCGTCTTTGCTTGTTGTTGCTTCAACAAGTCGGACATCGCTTTGCGTATCTTTTGCGTGTAAATGTTGCTGGTATAATTCAGAAAGTCATTTACTTTGGCTTTGTCTGCGTTCAAACGACTAACCACGTAATCGGGGTGTTCCGCAGGCAAATCAGCTTTGACATCACTCATTTCAAAAGCATTTGGTGCCAGGTTGACACGATCAATTAACTTCTGTGTGGGATCACTTTCGGTCATGATACCCTCTGCGTTGTCTTGAGTCGGAACAACAGCTTGAACAGTTGGCTTCACTGTTTCGTCACGCGAAGGCTGCTTTGGCTGGTCAACTATCTTAGGAATATCAGGTACAGTCTTTACGACCTTTTCCTGTGATCGGTCACTAGTTTCATTGTCAACAGCTTGAACTACTGGTGGCTTGACTTCAATCGTTGTGCGTTGGAACTTATTAGGCTCAACTGTTAGGACTTCACCAGTTTCGCGCGCTTGTCTAAACTGTTCCTCAGAAGGTAACGCTGGCAAATCATCTGATGATAGACTACCATCAGCAAGCACGGCATCCACCAGCGGTTGTAAGGCTTCAACAATAATGTCATAAGTCATATCTTCATCTTGACGAATTTCTGTGTCATTAAAAATATGATCAGCGGTACTAACAACAATGTTTTCAAACCCTGCTGTTAATGTCGCTCTTTCCCAACTTAATCCGGTTGGCTCAGCACGACCTTTTTCGTTAGTGATAAAGTAGACGACATTGCCTAAACGAACATCATGATCACCTGCGCGAACCACATCATTGACCAAACCAGCAGCGAATTGTTGTAGCCCTGACAGTGATACATTCGGCCAGCTTTCACTTACCCCACTTTTTTCTGCCAGGTCTTTAATCACCTCATCATTGAGATCAATTTCAGTTTGTTCAACGCGGGCAAAAAATGGATCACCAATACTAGTTTGTTTTTTCTTCCGAAACATATCTTATTCCCCCGTTCAGAATGGCCAGTTGATGACGTTTCCGCCACCAGCGATTGTAGCTGTTTGCCAAATCCATGTCAGCAATAGTCCAGTTAAGGCGCCACCACCAATACCGAACATGGCGTGCATTAGCTTGCTGTTACTCTTTTGCGCCATCTGTTCATTACCAGTAGCACGCATGATGAAACCAATCAATAAGCAAATAGCGCCCACAACGATCAACACAATATAAAGAATTGTGATGACCTTTGAACCACTCGTTTTGGCAGCATCACCAATGTCCGCTGAGGCAACAGTCGGTAGCCACATTGGTAATGAAGCAACCAATCCCGCTAATGTTTGTTGTAAGCGTGAAATCGGATGACGCTCCCATAGAAACTTGTTATGTGCATTTGACTTTTTCATTCAAAAAGTCCTCCTTTTTCTTTGTTGTGTTATCAACACACGCACAGAATAACAAGAATCAAAAAATTGTCATAAAGGTAAATGGTTTTTCCTGAGGCAAACAAAAAAGCCCATCCAACGGGATGAGCTTTAGTTAATTTACAAAAAATAATTCAACGACACTCAATCCAAAAAAGTTTGAGTGTCGTTATTAACAGCTAAGGCTTGGTCGTTATTAAGTCTTGTAATGTTAATTCCGGTTTCATTTTCATATTTATTAATTTTATCTTTTATTGTAGGATCGCGGGTTAGCATTTCTTTAAAGTGTGGATACACATGAATATCTGTTAAATTAAGGCCATCTAAATTCGAGTCATTAAACTGATTATCTTCTGGATAAAGGTACTGCATCAGAGCTATGGAAGGGCCTAAAATAATTGAACCAGCACTTAAACCGAATATAAGTTCTCCATTTTGGTTTATTCTCTTCAAAATCTGATCAGCACCACTTTTTTTGATGTAGTGCAAAAGGTAAAATGGATAGCCCCCATTCAGAAAAATTAGGTCGTAATCAAAGAGTTTGTTAGCATCTTCAAATTCCACATCTAAGAAATCTACTTGCTGTATATTCATGCTGAGGAGATCTCTTTTTATTTGTTGCATCTGAGGGTGCTTTTCTTTTTCTTTTGGCCAAGATGTGGAAATAATACAAGCCTTTGTTATTTTATTCTCTTGAATCATTTTTTGAGCAACATTTATAATTTTTGGTGTTGAAAATCCAAAAGCAGTAAGTAACAATTTATTCATTGTTAATAAAATCTTTTTTCTTTAAAATGTTAATTTATATAAGATATATTAGAATATTATTATAGCACAAATTAAAATTTATAATTTATCAAACATTTGTGAATAAGAATTTTGAAAATGAGCTTTATAATCTAATCAAAAAATGTTGATTTTTTATTTTATGCTACAACACACTGCTGTCACTATGTAATTGATAAGTTCCGATGCGGTCTAGTTGTGTCACAAGATTTGTTTTAGGATTGTAGCTGACATTATAGACAAAACGTGTGGTGGCATCTGCCGAGTCCTTGAGGTGGCTTTTAACAAAGACAATCACCTTCCCCTTCACTGCTTTGGCACTTGCTGAGGTGGGTAAGAAGTCCATGTGACCATAGGTCATCACCACACCTGTCTGTGTAATCATTTTATCAGGATCAGCCTTGAAGTCTAAACTATTTTTGACGACATCCTGAGTCACATAAGGTGTCATCTGTTTGGCTTTGGCATCAAATTCCTTTTGAGAGACAATTGTCCAATCGAGAGTAAATAGTTTATCTAGCAAGGCAGAGGCTGCCGACACATTAGGTTGCTTTGAATCCAGTATCGTGCCGACCTTTGATTTCTTGTTGATGAGTTTGCTTTGTTGCACGGCCAGTTCATTTGAGGCACTTTGATGCGTTTTAACAGCGGCTTGAGTAGCTAACCAAAGGCCCAGTCCAGCAGCCACCATCAACACTGGAATAGCCAACAATAAGGCTATTTTTTTATTTATTTTTGTCATGGTTATTTCCCTCCTGAGGTATCTTTTACAGCACCCGTTTGGAGTTCTGTAATTTTGCCATTCTCAATGTGCATCAATAGTGTTGTGCTGGTTTCCTCTTTGCCTAAATTGTATTTAACCGTCCCAAATCCTAGACCTGAGCCATCGGCTGCATTGGAATAGACAATATCATTGCTTTCTAAATGAAAAGTTGGCACACCTTCATCCACATCACCACCAAACGTTGCCCCTAGAAAAGCTGACACAACGTCATCGGTTGCTACACTGCTTTTAGCATCTGACTTATTTAACTTTGGTAAGATGGCAAACATTTCATTGAGAAAAGTATTGCCAATTTTTTGAATGTTTTGCGTATCTCGAATATCAGCGGTTTTAACCTTATCAAGTTGTTTAGCTTGAACACTATACTGACTTGACTTAGCTTTTGTTGCCTTGATTTCTTGATGCACGATAGTCACACTCTTGACCGTGCGTTGATAGCTAAGTCCTTGTTGGACTAAAAACAGGCAAGCAAGCGTTAACACAAACGCGTAGACCCATTTTAAATTGAATTTTGTCATGGTTAATCTCCCGCGACCACTTTGGCAATTGTTTCGTTGTTGTTTGAACCGGTACTGTCAATCACTTGATTACTTTTTAAAGCAATAACTGTGGGTACTTGTGTCACGCCGTACTTAGCAAGATATGCTTGTGCATCAGACTTCTTGACGTTGATGACAACATAATCAATTGTCTTTTGATGTGTCTTGATCGTCTTTTTAATCGTGCTACGCGCTTTCTTACAGTCAGGGCAACCAGGCTTATGGAAGATTAAGACTGTTTTTTGCTTGCTACTGGCATCTAACTGGTCAATCTTGTCAGCGAAGTTCTTGGTATCTGGATAACCATTCACTTCCGTGTTGTAATAATAAGTCCCACCAATTGCAGTCAATGTCGCAATGACGGCTAAAGAGAACACTGCAATCTTCCATTTCTTTAATTTATTCATATTTGAATACTCCTATTTATCTGTTTTGTCTGTACTAGAATCAAATGGCCCACTAGGAATAACAACGTTAGTGCCTGCCTTTGCAGGTAGCTTGAGATAAAGCCCAGGTGATTTGAGTCCTTTACTTTGAGGCGCCCAATTATATTGATCTTTTGTTTGTACGGCGAAGTGAACGTGAATACCTGTTGCTTCACCAGTTTGTCCTTCATGACTAATGTGTTGACCAGCAGAAACCTTATCACCTGTATTGACAACAATGGCTGACTGAGTTGGTGCGTGACCATAATAGGTAAACACCCCGTCAGTGCCTTTAATCACTAGCCAATTACCCCCAACTGAATCAAAACTTTTGGCTACTACCGTGCCATCATGAACAGCGTACACATTACTTTCACCACCAGTCATAGTGTGGTTGACGGTTTGAAAATCGACACCATAATGTTCTGCGCCTGTTAGGCCTGCATAGTTTGGATAGCCACCTGTTATGTTGTACTTTCCTTTAACTGGTAAGTCGTCTGTGTTGGTATCCAAGCCTGTGTCACATGAGGCATCAGACATAGCACTTGAATTGGCATCATCTGAGGTATCGCTTGAACCAGAATCGTTGTTGCCGCCATCAAAGACATCAATATCACCTGCATAATCAAGTTTGAAAACCTTTTTGACTTCTTCGGCAGTTTTTGCGGTGTCGGCGACTTTTCGTTGTGGATCATTTTCTCCGACCCCTTCAAACTTTGTATCCCAAGCCACCATTGAGCTGTTAATGTTGTTAGCGGCCGCTAAGCCAATTAGAGTTGCTTTATGACTACTATGCAATTCATTGATTGCCAGTTGAACTTGTGCTTGCACTGTATCAGCCGTGTCACCAAACCGATTACCGTTGATACCACCAGCACCCCACTGCCAAATGCCTTTTACAGAGCCAGCAGGATTGACGGCTTTCGGATTAAAGCCACTTTCTCTAAGACCAATCGCAATTGCAGCAGCGATATTATCGCCTGACATTTTAATTTCTTTATGAAAACGGTCATTTGCATGTTGTATGGCTTTGTGCGTTGCTGAGTTGGGATCTTTCCAATCGCCACCGATTGAAGTGCCACCATCATCAATTGTTGTATCATCATTCCAACAATTGGCATTCTGAGTTGAAAAGACCATGACGCACATTAAAGCAATAACTGATATTGACAGAATAGCTGTGGTAATAATGCCGATGATGACATACAAACGGCGCTTCTTATCTTGCATCCAACGTTCTAACATGGTCTAACCTCCGATTAAAAGGCTGAGGCCTTTGAGAATAAAAACAAAAACAAAACCACCAATGACATACCAAATAATTTTGTTATCCACTGGTTGAGGCTTTTGACCTTTGTCATAGTTTTCAACGATTTGTTGCGCCTCTTGCTTCATTTTTTCACGGTTATCACGCGCCTTCTTTAATGGATGTGGCAATTTCATCTTACAGTCCTCCACCAAACAAATTAATTTCTGAGTCATTAAGATCAACGTGCATAAACGTAGATTGCTTACCCACCAAGTTCATTAAGAAATCACCTTGATCTAATCCTTGTAGCGCTTGTAGTTGACCATCAGTGATATTAGTTTCACTCACCACACTACGTAAACGAGTTGTATCCGTTTTTGATAGACGTCCAATCGTTTGCTTTGGGAATCGGCCGAAGAAGGAAGATGCGGCACGACTAGCCTCAGTGTCTGATGCATTACCTGTTGGCACAACATTTTTGAGTCCTGGGAAGATAGCAAACATCCCGAAGAAATCTTTACCGTGTTGCGCCATCATGTTGTCACCGAAGGTAATGCCTAATGAATGTTTAGCATTGAAAATATCATCCGCTTCATCCTGTATCCACCAGAAATATTTTGGTGGATTACCATTGTTGTTGGCCTGAGTTGAGACTTCACCACGTTTAATGCGCTCACGTTGCTTAGTTCCATTAATCGTGATGTAGCTTTCCATCAAAGACAAAATGGTAAAGTATTGGGCGTTGTAGAGATCATCTTCTAATCTTGAAAGACCACTCGTATCAAAACGAATCAAACGCTCACCAGACAGATCAGGCATGGTCGTTACACCATTCACCATGTCGCCATGGTTTTGTATTAAGCTGCTAATTGTCGATAAGATGTTATCCAAACGTTCTACGGCAGGCTGTGTCATGTTGCGCGTCAGCATGCTACGGGTTTCTAGGAAGGTTTGAAAATCTTCGAGAATTGGATAGTCTTCATTTCGTAGCCCAATCACGCGTAGATCTTGTGGGTTATCTTTTGGTGATAATGACCACATACGACGTTCAACGTAGAAATCAGTGATCAGGTTACCCAACATTTCTAATTCTTTTTTATTTGCTTGCGGGTTAAGCGTAGCGTAATAAGTAATCACCTTTGTGCGGTGTTGGTTGAAGCTAGCAATGACATCAACATTACCATTGGCATCTAAGACTGTCCCAAACACTTGCATCAAATTGATAATGTTTTGACTGCCATCAAGTGTCAAAGTGACACCATAATAATAATTGACGAGATCACGCCATTCATTAGCCTTATCAAATACCCAAACTGTATCACCACGAGAAACTAATGGACCCAAGTTCTTTTTGGCAAACGAGCTTTTACCTGAGCGCTCACCACCCACAACTAGGTTATAAGCGGTTAACTGCGTACGGTGGTCGTTGTAGCTGGGATCATACATAACCTCACCACGTTGCATCGTCAAACCCATGTATGAACCACGAGGATGTGCGATAAAGGTTTGGTTGAAAGCATAAGAACCAGCTAACGCATAGGCTTTCATTGGAAATCCTTTGTCCTTAATCGTTTGATTTTCAATAGACATGGCGGGCATAAAAAACTGTTGGAAGTGTGTCAATTGCTCAGAAGGATAGACTTTCATGCGGTAGTTAGAAAGCTGTTGTTGAATTTCTTTAACACGATGACGTAATTCTTCTGGAGAAACATCTGATACCAATAACCTAACGTAGACACGTTTGTAAATTTCACGACCATTGCGGGCTTCATTCAAATCTTGTAGCGTAATGTCAGCATCTTGTTCGGCTTCCAACGCATCACCTTGTGAGGTCACCTCACTGCGGGCCTTACTACGCAACGTGTTAGTAGCTGTTTCAAGTGCTTTTTGCACTTCAAACTTGTTTTCAGTCCCAATCTTAATGTCTACAATGGTGTTCTTGTGATTAATGAGTTCCTTAAACCAGCCTTGTAATTGTTCATTTTTGGGATAGTCGTAGACGTTAATAATGGCACTACTTGCCATACCATCATCAAAGTAGGTGGTGTGAAATTCAATGCCACTAGGGTTTTGAACTTCTTCAATAAGTTCTAAATTATAGCCGCGTACTTTTAGAGCGGAACGTTTTGCTGTATTTAAACTTGTGCGCATGCTTATTTTTCCTCCAGTTCTAAGGTTTCCCCAGGATTGTTAATTTGGTACATGACCATCTTTTTACGATTAATTGAGACTGGCTCAGGTGTAAATGCCATACCTGCGTGTGCCATAAAGTCACGACGGTTTTTATCTAAGGCAGCTAAGGTCTTACCATAGAGCACAGCGGTATATTCTTGGTGCTTAATGTCACCGACCACATTTTTTTCAATATTAATTTCTTGCAAAATAGTTTGACGCATCATTAACAATTGTTGGTAGTGACGATCATCTAGGTCACCACTATTTAATTGACTCTCCACTCTCACTAACTCTTGTCCCCATGAAGCTTGCTGGATACGCGTGTCAGCAGGTAGTTGACTAACAAAAATATCAAAGTCTTCAACATAAACTGATAACAATTGATGAAAATCAGCGATAATGGCGTTAGAACTCTTATCACCTTCTGCATTCAGGAAATCCAAATCTTTTCCAGGAAGGTTCAGCATGTCAGCGTACGTGTCATCGGCCAATAAAATTGGATGCCCCTTTTTATTCAAAATATCTTTATAAGGTAAAGCAAAGTATATTGGAATTGGTTTGCGGTTGTCTAATGCTTGTTTGACAACGGTTAAACCCCGTCCCTTTTGAGTTTGTTTAGCTTTTATTCCCATTAGTTTTCCTCTCGTTTCTTGTTTTCAGTAATCGCAGTTAGATCACCTGTGGCGTGCTTGCTGGACTTTAAGATGCCACGTAGAATTTCTTGATACATGAGACCCATGGGGTTACTTGGACTAGGTAAAATCAAAAAGCCAGCTAGCAGCGCATTACTGATAATCAGGATTAGTCCATACCTGCCAATGTTGTAAGGATAGAAAGACTTAATCATCAGGTAAGTAATCCCAAAAACAATGACTAATACGAAGATTCGTTCCATCGTGAAAAACATCCACCGTGACACTTTCTTCCAAATATTGCGTCCAGGGGTAAAGTGTTCATACATATAATTTCTCCTTTAACAAGTTATTTTTGCCTGGATTGAAGTTCAATCTGTGGTCAGTGTACAAGGTATCGAAAGAATGTCATAAAGGTAAATGGTTTTTCTTGAGCCAAAGAAAAAGCCCCTGCACGAACAGGAGACAATGATTTGCTTGTTATCTTTTTGTGTATCCAATCTATATAAGATATTGATAGATGTGTTATATTCATCTTATAACACAAACATACCTTTACCTATATTTAAAGTATAGTATATTGATATACATGTTATACGTATGATATAATATATATGTAAACAAGTTTTACATGCCTGGATTGATGGTTTCATCGTTATTTCGTTTTGACAAATAAAATAACTAAGGAGCTTCATCATGAGTAAAACAATTACATTTTCAGCATCTAAAGGTGGCGTTGGTAAAACAACGATGACATTTAACTTTGCAAGTTTTCTGGTTCGACAAGGCTACAAGGTTTTGTTAATTGATTCAGACTATCAAGGTAACTTGTCCTCTACCTATGAAAGCTATACTAATAAAAATACGCTATATGACGTCTTTACAGGCGGTTTAGCCCAAATTAGACAAATCACCCCACAATTAGGTTTGTTACCTGCTAGCCCTCATTTAGACGAATTAGAAGGTACATTACAATCAAAGAATAATAAAAACTTTTTGATGATGATGTGGCTTCAAGATCACCTTGAGGAAATCAAAGATTATGACTATATTCTAATTGACACCCATCCAGAATTCGGAACGTTAACGAAGAATATGATTGCCGTTTCTGATTATGTTGTGGTGCCACTAGAACCCTCAGAGTATGGTTTTATTCAATCAAAACAACAATTTGATTTACGGATGAAAGAGTTCCGTGATGATGCCGTTGATATTAGAACACGCGAATCACTGATTGAAACGAAAGTTTTGTACCTTGCAAATCGTGTAAAGCATAATACCCGTTCAAGTCATGAGTTTGGGCAACTTATTGACCAAATTGAAAACCTTGTCGCTGTCTTAAATGAGCGTGAAGTGTTTAATAGTTCAACCATGCTTAAAACCCCAGTGTTTGATTTAGACCAAGCCAAGCGCAACCCTAAAACCCTGCAGCAAATTAATGATGCTTATCAAAAGCTATTAGAAAGTGTGAAATAATGGATTACGATAAAAAAGACCCCCGTATGTTTGATGAAGTCAGTGCTCAAAAACAAATGGCAGATGCGTTTAGTCGAGACGAACCACAATCAGAGGTATCGTTAGGTGAAGGGTTTAAGTTACCTTCTTCAAATCATAGTAGTCGTAAAATACAAACGACTTACACCATTCGCCCTGAGATAAAGCAAGGGATTGAGAAATTAGCAAGCAAACAAGGATTCCGCTCATCAAGCGCCTTTGTAGATCTAGTGCTTGAGCAAGTCTTAAATCAATCAAAATGATTTAGGGCAAAAAAGGCAGTGATTTTTAAGTAATCACTGCCTTTTAATTTAGCTATTTCTTTATATCATCAGGATTAACACCTGGGTATTGTTTATTGAACTCTTTCACTGTATTAAAGTAGTTTGACGGGGTTCCCTTATCTTGTATTTCCTTAGCCCAATTATCTAAAGGATATAGCATTTGAGTATCGCTATTTTCAATAGTGGTAGATGTGCCAAAGCTTTCCTTCACACCATCTTTATGCCGATCATCCAAATTCATTGACATATAGGAGTTAGCCCATTTTTGGAAATCGGCTTTTGTCCATGATGTAAAATACTCTTTTCCATTTACTTCCAGGACGTGACCACTCATTTTTGCAGCTTTTTTAGCATAGGCTTTTTCATTGTTCTTGTCTTGAACTGAGGTGGATGCGGATGAAGCCTTAGCACTTGACACGTAACTTGATGATTGTGCCTCAGGACTGTTTTGTTTTTGTCGGTGCAACATGGCTAACAAAATTCCGATAACGATAATTCCAATCACCACAATTGTAATCCAAATTTTATTTTGCTTAATTTTCTCCATCAGTATACTCCCTAAAATCAACTACTGTTAGTTTTACAGTATTAGCCCACAAATTAAAAGTTTCACTTGTCTTCTTTACTTGATACGCTTTGTTGATTCTGCATTTTCGCTTTTTGTTTTGCAATAACACTCTCAGCCCAGGCGCGATCCTTTTCTTTTTGTTGCGCTGCTGTCAACGGTTGAGTCACCGTCTTTTTGCCAGGCAATGTACCGCTCAAACTTGGGGTGTTTGGACGTGACATGGTTGCTGGTGTTGCACCGACTCCCTTAGGTTGAACAACTGTTCCACCACTCACAATTGGCTTAGTTGAATTAGCAGCGCTAGACTTGGGTGCATTAGTTCTAGTAGGTAAGCCACGGTGTGCATCTGACATAGCGTGGCTCATGTTAGATTGAGGCGTATTTGCTGTATCCGTTGGATGAGCATTAGGTGAATCTGTCGCTGCCTTTGAAAGTGCTTCATGAACATTACGTGGTTGAGAAGAATTAGATGGTGAATCGCCACTACCTGCTTTGGGTGTCACAGGCGAATAACGTTTGTTAAAGGCTTCAACGGCTTGTTGTCCTCCTGCAAAGTTGTCGGCGACACCACCAGCATAATCTTTGACATTGCCAACGGCTTTATTCACGCCACCTTTAACTTTATCACCAGCCGCACGACCAGTGTTTTTCAATAAACTACCTGGATGTTTCATTGCTCCGACTGTACGCCCTGCTACCTCAGCCGCCTTTGCCGCCTTACCTGTGGCTTGTACGGATGCATCTACACCAGTATCATTTAAGCTATGATCAGTCAGTGCTTTACTATTATCTAAGGCTTGATTGCCACCTGAGTTGGCAATCTTCTTACCTAGTTCACGATTCTTCTTTTTCTGTTCTGGTGAAATTGCGTTGAGCCCCTTGCCAATATTTTTCTTGGTAACCCTTGTGGCGCCACCTATCATGTGAGCAGCTTGATTGGCTAACATCATCGAAGCAACAGGATTATGACCTGAGCGAACACCAGTCCATTGTTCAATCATTTCAAAGCCGCCTGCGAGCCCTTTACCACCAGCTAACAGAGCGGCAATCGACAAAATTGTAAATGGCCACATATCTAGACCTAAACCATTAATGGTATTAAAGGCAAATTCTACCCAGGCAAAGAAGAAGATTAATGAAATTGGCATCATGACAATACCTGTTATTTGTCCCTCAATCATTCCCAGAACTTGTTGGACACGTTTGCCTTGTGTGCCATCTCTGAGGCCAAAGTACACAATTGAACCTGCCATAAAAGCCATTTTATAGACTGAGGACAGCAAACGCACAATCGCACTGGTTACGACGATAATAAAGACTATTTCACCACCAATAATGCCTAACCAATTAGTTTTCATAACTGGATAATCATCCGCAAATGTCTTACCCAGAACAAGTGAGTCACCGGTAATATCAACCATGTTGCCATTGCCACCTATTTTTTTGGTAAATACAGACTTTTGAGCGTCACTTAAACCGTCGGTGTAACCAGCATCACTCATTACTGAGTGGAAATCCGAACCTTCAATTTGATCATTAGTTAAAACATGTTGGTTCTTATATTTTGATAAGTCAAAATTATTTTTTGCTAATTCCTTTAAATTTGTAGAATTACCCTGCCATAATTGTTTAACAATGTTCTTGTCCTTTGTACCGGATGTATCATTGACCGTGGCTGTCCCAATGCCGCTCATCAATCCAATCGCCCAGGGTAAAGCCGTGATAACGGCAACTGTAATGGTTATACCCTTAGGCCATTCCCTACCCTTGCGACCAGAAGTAGCGGTATATTGTATCCACTGCACCATCATCATGATGCTAAATATGACAAAACCCAGGTACAGAAAGTCTTTAAGAATATTACCTAAATTCCAATTTTGATAAACATCGCTATTTGGCTCAAAAAAGATATTCATAAAGTCTAACAGTTTGAAAGATGACTGATAAGCCGTAAAGACTGCATTCGCAATGTAATAGAAAATCAATGCAATGCTGTGCATGAATAACATGATCAGCGTTAAGAAAATATGTGGCAATGGTGATAGGTATTGCGACCATTGGTTGTAAAAATCGGCTGTTGGGCCATTATTAGGTAAAGTTGGTAAACTACCCGCTAATGTATTGATGCCCGAGAATAGATTTGTCATTCGACTTCTCCTTGAGTTGTTGCAGCTTTAAGCTGCTTATATATTTCCCACATGTATGCGGGTTCGTTGTTTAGTAATCGTAGAACTTTACCGTTATTATTGTTGCCAGAAAGTGTCAGATATTTGCCACGATTTAAGTAAGCAACGGCACTGTTTTGTTCTTCCGTTTTATTTGAGCGTGGTATCCTCATTTTGATGGATTTCTCTACAATTTGACGTAGCTCAACATTGTCTAGTTGTTCTTCGGTCATAAATGGTTCATCAGGGTTAAAGTCATGTTTCCACTGCAAGTAACGTTCCTCATCAGAGAGTTCTTGTTGTGTTTGCATTGTCGCTCTTTCGATACCTTGATGCGCTTTGGCCAAAATGTTGTTGATTTCATCATCAGCTAACGTGTTGAGTTGACGATTATCAATTTGATTGCCACCTGCGCCTTCCTCCTCAATTTCTAGTTGAACTTGTTGATCTAGCTCATCAAAGTAAGGCACAAAGTCATGATAGAGGTCATCATATTTCAAATCGTTATGCTGCGCTTTGATGTTCAAGTCTGCCGTATAGTAATCAAGTGAATACTGCTTACCCAATAATTCGTAGGCAAACGGCATTCGGTAAGCACCCGTAGAGAAAATTGGCAAAGGTCTAACTGATCTTCCCTTCTTATCCGCACGTTTGATCGTACGGATGGTAATCATCTCACGCGGACTCAATTCACTAATTTCTTTGGCATCTAACAGCCGAACCTTGCTAACTTGTGCATGACGGTTACCACGATCTTGACGATCTAACCCAATCTGTGAATTGACTGATTCAGTTTGGACTTCAACCTCACCTAATTGTTTGGATAAGGCTTCATTAGTTGGCTCATCATTAGTTAAAATGTGGAACCAGTTACCTGTGTTACCATTGATGTCATTGGTTTCCATTTCAGAATAATGCAATCGTGGTTGTGTTAAGGTTTGAATATACAAATCAACCAAATGCCCGTAGGTTAAACCACGCGTTAGAATATTGGTAAAACCTGGAATACGTGGGAACATAGAAAACTCATTGAGCTTATAAAGGATCCAACTGTCCATTTTCCTGCGGGTAATCGTTGAAGCAATATCGGTGTTAACCGAGAAGACTTGTGAGATAAACAAGCTGGCCAAAGCAGAGAAATCATCGTTAGATTGTGGCGTGATGATGAAGACTGCCATTGGATTTTCTGAGTAACGCAAGGTAACACCTGGTGTCTCAGTAGTACTTTGTGGTTTAATCTGATCAACCAGGCATTGGATGACAGGCTGCTTAGAAAACAAGTCCCGCTTAATCTTGCCATTGAGTAATTTTCGTTGTACAATCTTACCAGTCAATGTAAACTTTTGTTTACGCATCGCAATTGAATTGCCGTCATTATCGAGTGACAACTCAATTTGCCATGAGACGGGTAAATGGTTATGAATCGGATAAGTTAGCGTGCCTGATTGGGACACGGTTAGCTTGTCCTTTTCTATTGCATGCTTTTTACCTGATTCATAAACATGAATGCTAACATAAACCCCTTTATAGCGGTCAGAGAACTTAATCTTTAGCATTCTTGGAAACCCTAAATCGGTCAAATTGATAGTGTTGAAGGTTGTCAAACGTGTGATTGACTCTGAGGCAAACAAATTCAAACGATTCATAACTGAGAAAGAAATTGATGATTTTGTATCCCCTGTGGCAGATAGGTACTCAGCGGCGTTTAGAATAATCATATTGCGCGCTGGTGTTCGCGGTAGTTTACCAATGTTAGTAATGTACTTAGTTAAGCCATCACCTTCCTTGTCCGTGAACTTGTTCATATCATTGATGAACTGCAAAACGTTTGAGATGGTCACCATTGATTTGTCCTGGTGACGTACAGCAATATCTAATACCGTGAGCATGACTGCCTGGATGGTACTTTCAGCGGCACTATCCCAAATATCTTTGTGGCTACTTTCTTCACCACTGGAACCACCAATAACCTGTACAACCTTACGCAATTCCGTATTGGCACTGTCCCAGTCACCATCAAAGGCATAATCAATCGCAATTTCAAGTGGATTCCAGGACTCAGACTCACTTGGCTCCATGATATTAAGTAGTTTCACGTCATAACCTGCTGTGCGTAATGACTTGTAACTCATTTTGGCATCTTCGTTTTTGGCATCAGTATCAATAATGTTCCATTTGATTTCGGCACGACGAATGATGTCAATTAGGGTATAGCCTCGCATTTGGTATTTTGAAGAACGCGTCATCCCAGTGGTCTTTGAATGTGTGTTACTAGTATCCACCCAATAAAAACCATCAAAACCGCCTTGAACATTCAGTTGCTTTTCAAATAACTTTGGCAAACGTACCAGTAAAACGGGACGTATTTTTTTGTACACCCCGCTAAATTCTAGTGAATTCATACCCAGTGGTCGCTTAAACCATTGCCACGCCCACAGGAACGGATGAATCATAAAGAATTCGAAGGTATATCCTTGTGTGTGCAGCACTGGTTGTCCTGGACGACCCTTAAAATTCTTATTGCGATCAGGAATCAATTTGTAAACCTTATCCACCTCACGTACTTCCGCAAAACGATTGGTATTACGAGTTTGGTCTCTAAACAATTGGTACCAGTCATAGATGCGTTGGAAGACATATTTTTTGAGTAGGAGTAACAAGCAAATGATTAGTACCACGCTTGTCACTAAAGTTAGTCGCGACAGAATAGTGAAAATATTGAGTGGATTGAGCACAGTGACTGTCATGTTCATGACATCATTGAATTCAGGCCATTGAGCAACACCACTTTGCATGTAGAACTTAAACGCTTGAGCGTATGGCCCAACAATGCGAATAATCAAATCAACTATGATGGTGATATACAATGAAACAACGATGACACCAATAGTTGCTATAATGCCATACAACCACAAGAACCAGGGACGACCACGCCAACGAATGTAACTTTCGCGCATGAATTGTCTTTCGGCACGATAATCTTTTTTAAATAGCTTCATTATCTGCTGCCTCCCTAGCTGTGGAAACCACAACTTGCCATTCACCATAAGGACTTGTCAAAGATGGTGGATTACCAATGGCTCTAAAGATGAAAGTATCAAAGTCCTGTCCTAGTCCTTGTCGCTTTCGGATAATTGCGGCAGACACTGGATCACTCACATACGTAGCAATCGTGTCATCAATTGGTCTGACTCCTCGAGACGGTTTATAACCAACGTCTGCGATGTAGTTGGCAATTGGTGAGCTGACTTCCTGTGTACCATTTAGATACTCAAAGCCCAGGTCAAATGATGGGATATAGCGTGCCACTTCTTGTGTGTCAAAAACAATATTGAAACCACTCCCTTGTGCTTTTTGATTGAGTCGTGACAACTTCAATTCAACAATTCGCACCATGTCCGCCATCTTTAAGACATCAAAGACAATAATGGCACCAATTCTTGCGATAAACTCAGGACGGTAACCATCACTTTGCAAGGCAATTTCGAGTTGTTCTTCAAAATTTGCTTGACGCTTTTTGTCTTCTTTAACAGCATCTGATTTGGCATCACGATTCATCACTGCTGTGGCCCCTGAGTTGGTTGTCATGACAACGATTAAGTCTTTAAAGTTAATGACACGCCCATATTCATCACTCAAACGACCATCATCTAAGACCTGCAAAAGTAAATCCATGACTTCTGGATCAGCCTTTTCAATTTCATCCAACAACAATACGGCATAAGGCGTGTGCCTGACTCTAGTTGTGAGTTGATCTTTAAATCTTTCTAGGCTAGTCCCTGCAAACTTAAACTCAGACATATCAAAGCGAATAAAGTTTTGAGCGTTACCAAATAGATTTAGCGCTAGTTGTTTGGCGGTCTCAGTCTTACCAACACCAGTTGGCCCCATAAAGAGAAATGACTCAGGCTTTGAGGTATCGGCCAGACCTGCCTCACGATTAGTCAGTTTCATCGCAACTTTTTCTAAGGCTGTGTCCTGACCAATTACTCGGCTTTTAAGCTGCGGTAATAAATTCAATAGGCGTTCATCTGTCGTCTGATTAATCACATATTCGGGCACATGGTAGTCATCATGGATAATCGTAGCCACGTCTGTGTCTTCCACTCTAGATTTATTGGCTAATCGTGCCACACTTAACGCACCATCCAATAACATAATTGCCTTTTCAGGAAAGTAACGGTCAGTGATATAGCGTTGCGATAGTGCCATAATTCTGTCTTGTACTGTTTCTGGCACTTCAATACCGTTATTTAGTTGTAAGGCGACTTTAGATAAAACACGTTTCGTTTGGTCAAAGCTCAGTTCTGGCACTTCAATCAAATCAAATCGCCGCATCAGTGCGCCATCACGCGCCACATATTCGTGAAATTCTTTCGTAGTCGTTGCCCCAATAATTTGGAGATCATCACGACTCAAAGCTGGTTTGATAATATTACCCGCATCCAATGAACTACCTGACGTTTCAGCACCAGTGCCAACAATTTGATGAATTTCATCAATAAAAGCAATTACAGTGTCTTTATTGACAATCAATTCATCAATGATGGCTTGAAATTTATGAGCAAATGACTCACCATCGCTGCTTTTCATCAAGTTGGCCAAACTTATTTGAATCAGATGTTTTCCCTGTAAACTAGCAACCTTTGTATCAATTAATTGCCTGGCTAGATCTTCTACAATAGCCGTTTTACCAACTCCAGGTAACCCAACTAACAAAGGCGCATTTTGAATTTGTTTCATCAAAGAGACCATGATACGACGCGTTATACTTTCACGTTCGTAGGCATGATATTTGTCTGTTTCAGACATCACTTTGGCACTAATGTCTGTTGTATAGCGATCAAGGTAAGGTGTGGAATTATTGTGTTTTGATTCAGTCATTCATTTCCTCCCTGGTCGGTGACAGGATCACCATAATTCGTATCGCTTTCAGGGACTTGATTTGCAGCATCGTGTTCTCTGGCTAAATCCTCTAATTCGCTTGTACTCGCATCAATGTGATCAACTGCTTTTTGTCGGTCAGCGATTAAACTTGTGTAGACATCAGTGCTTTTGACATCATCTAATTGATGATTCAATTGACCCAGTTCTGGCACTTCATCAGCGGCAATAAAATCACCTTCGGGATCATAAATTGAGACCACTTGTAATTTCTTGCCAACTTGTTGTAATACAGCCACCATTTCAATACCTAAAATTGGATCGCCTGCTGGAAATAATTCGTGGTAGCGCCTGGTTTCAATTGTCAAAGCAATGGCACCTGGTTGCCCTTTTTCCTGGAAGGATAAAATATTAACTTCAGCAGACGTTGTAATGCCTGTGATAAAGCCTGTAAGTTCTTGAATGTTTTCTTGTGACATGTTTTGCTCCTTTTACATGTGTCGTGTAGTTGTTTGATTAATGGCCTGATAGTTTTGTTCGACAACCGCTAACTTATCAGGCTTAAGCAATTTTGTTGTTTTTGGTTGACGGACTTCGCCGTTGCTCAAGTTATCCGATAGATACTGAGTAACATCAGTGCTGGCTTTAAGTGCCTGACTAATGATTTTGCCAGTGTTTTGACCCTCAAGTGCCTTTAAATTCCTTGACCAACCCGCAATATAATCAACGCTTTTCTCACCAGGTTCAATGCCTAGGTTTTTAGTAATCACATAGCTGGATAACTCAGCCTGCGTTTCTTTAATGGCTGTTGGCCAATTATTTTGACTTTGCAGGGAATGAAGCTGCGCGTGCGCTATTTCGTGCGCTAAGGTATGAATTTTATCGGTTGGGGTAAGATCACTGCGCAACAGGATATATTTTTCATCCTTATTGGTTTTTGATTGAACAAAGGCGCCTTTTGCTTGTCCTTGCCAGGTCATTGGCCGCTTGGCAATTTGTTCGTCTACACCTTGGTCAATGACGGGCACTTTAAGCTTGTCGGCGAACTTCAACAACGTTTTATAGGCCGCATCCAAATGTTTTGGACTTTTATCAGTGGCTAAGTCAATTGGACGATTCGGTAACATACTTGGCAATTGCTCAGCTGTGGCATTAGTTTGACGAACATCAAATACGGTTTCGACTGGATAATGTTTTACACTGCGGACTCCCAATTGATTGTTATTGGCTAATTGCTTTTGTTCAGGGGTTGCATCAGTCCAACGTATTTTTTCGCCATTGGCAGCAATAATTGTTTTTAAGTTGGTAGGGGCACCAAATATCTTGATACCCTTCTCACCTTTATTAACTTGGATACCATCAGCAGACCATTGTTTGTAGCCTTTTAACAAGGTGGCTTTTGGATTTTGTAGTTGAATCAACATTGAATTACGAGCCGAATAATTTAAGCCAGTCGCGGTAAAGTCAAGGAGCTTTTTAAGTTCAGCGGGATCTTGTTGGTACTTAGCCACCTTTCCCATTGCCTCTTGAATAATCTGCTTATTTTTTAAAGCATTTTCCTTACGACGATCAGCTTTGGAACGGCGTTCTTTACTCTTTTTAGGTGTTTGTTTCTCAGCGGTAGGCCTCACAGGTTGAATGGTGCTCATTTTGACATCGACATAATCTGGTTTGCCTGTTTGTGTCTCTTGCACTGCAAGTTTTTCTAAGGCATCTAAGCGATTAGCATTATCCGTCATACTCATAACGCGCCGCCCTGTAATACCTGCTTTAAGTTGCTCGTTCCAATCCTTGCCTTTTAAGGGAATATGACGTTCTGCTTCAATCGCTTCACCAGTAATTGGATTTTTAAAACTAAAACGATCAAAGTAATCAGCGGCTTTAAATCCTGCGACATCGTTATCAAAAGACACAATAATCTTATTAAATTTGGCTTGCTTAGCAGCAACTGCATCATTCAAATATTGCAAGCCACGTTTCGCATCAGTACCAGACACAGACAATAGTATGGCGTTACTTTTTACCATGTCTTGATGATTTTGTTGGGCATAACTTAATAAATCAATTGGGCTTTCAAATAAAATTAATGTTTTGTCGCCTGATCCAAAAGAGAGGTTATAGCCTGTTGAGGTATCACTGCCAGCAAAGATTTTTTTGGATGTACCACGCTTTTTGTAATGTTCAAAGTCTTGTTCAGTTCCTTGACGGTCAGCGCCCACAATTTTGCCATTAACATCCTTCCAGGGAAAGATGACGGGGTTTTGATGTAACTTGTCACCCTCACGATAACGACTACCTTGCACAACTGCGCCACTTTTCAATAAATTATCAACGAACTGTGGATTGAGTTTTCGTTGATTAACTAAATAATCTTTGGCTACGTTTGTTTCCTGAGTTTTGAAGACCTTGTCATAATCAAACTTGTAACGCGGTGTATTGTCTTCGTACAGTTTAGAGACATCAATATTTTCACCCTTGACAAAGCGTGCGTAAGCCAGTTGATTTTTAATAGCGGCACCTTTGCTGTCCCCGTCTGATTTGCCTAATTCGTAGTAGTGGATGAAATCAACCAAGTCACCTTTAACGCCAGTTGAGTTCCAGACAAAGCGGTTTAATTTTGTTCTAACAACTAAACTGTCATGATCAACCATGCGTAGCTCAGTGGGAGTGTCTGTCGTGTATGGAATACCTTTCCAATCACAATAGCCACGAATTGGTAATAATTTAAGCTGCGCACGTTCTTCTTTACTGATCGCCATGAGCTTGTCCTCCCACTTGTTTGTCAATTGGTAAGTGATTCAATTCAGCAAATGCCTGTTCAATGTCATCTGTTTCCAAATTCATTTTGGCTAACAGTGACCGTCCCAATTCAGCCACAAGTGCATCATTAAGTAGTTTGATGTCTTTTTTGATCGCCCGCTTTTCGTCCTGAATTACTTTTGCCTGTAAATCTAGTTCATCTAAACGTGTTTGCTTTTCTTTAATTTGTTGGTCAATCGTTTTTTTAGCCATTTTGTAGCTCCCTTTTGTTTAATATAGGGTCAATATATCAACCTTTTGAATAACTTCATAAAAGTAAATGGTTTTTCCTGAGACCACACAAATTCCCCCAGTCCCCCTCATCATTAACCTGACAGGCGTGGTTGATACCACACCAGTAAAGTTAATTGGGGGTTCAAAAAAAGCCATCACATTCAAACGATTTTCAAACCGTTTAAATGTGATGGCTTTCCTGCCTGCTGGCTGTTATGCACCATCTGTTCTTGCTTTTGTGACTACCAAAACTCTAACAAGCTAAACAAATCTAGGGGTTAAATATGTTGCATCCTTTAAATGTTAAAGTGAATCCCAAAAGGTGAAAATGTATCTCCACCTTCAATGTAGTTGATCTTTTTAGTATCGGAACAAATGACAGTCGCTATTTATTCATTTGGATACCAATCCATTCATAAACGTAATCACTTACTTCTCTCTCTGATTTACTATCGACTTCTATAACATCAACAACATCCTGATTAAAAAACCATTCTCGCTTTAAGGGTAATAATTTTTGAACATAGAAATCAAAAAATTCTCTGTTTCTTGAAATATCTCTTTTTTTTCGTTCTACTAATGTTTCGTTTGCAGCATTCAAGTAAAGAATTCTTTTCGGGAAACATCTTTTTAAAAGTTCTAGCTCTGTTTCTAAAGGTTTAGCTACTTCCCAATCAACTCCGATTGCTTTTGGATAATTTAACGTGTAGAATTTAATCTCTTCTGCTCCAAAATCCATTATGGAACAATTATATTGAGAAGCCAATTGATATCTTTTAACCTCGTTTAAAATAAATAATCTTTGTATTTCTATATAGTCGTTGTATCTATTTTTGTCTAATTTTCTATTCCTGATCTCATCAACAACCTGTTTATTTTTTTCATAACTAATATGAATTGTAGAATCATGTTTTTCAATAAGCCTTAAGGCAGTAGTTTTCCCCACAGCCATAGAACCTTGTAATGACAAATTAACCATTATTTCCACCTAACTACTCTGTTCTCATGCCAATATTAAATTCAGTGATGAAGGCACTCTTCCAATGATATTTTTTCATTTTAATTGCAACAATACCCTTTATATTATAGACACTATCAATGTTCTGAAGTCAATAAGTTGGGTTATTTTTTTTGCGTTGCTTTGTCCCCATGTCAAATGGTTACGAATACAAAAATTTATAAACGAACCAATGGATGTTTGGATTTCAGCGAGTGTTCCAATTGATACAGTGCTTGACGCTATTGCTCAGTCAATTTCTTAATAAAAAAAGCCATGACTATTCTGTAGTCATAGCCCTTCCCCCAGTCCCCCTGATCATTAACTTGACAGGCGTGGTTGATACCACACCAGTAAAGTTAATTGGGGGTTCAAAAGGCTCACTTCCGTTCGCATCGCACCAAATTGTTCTGTTTGCTCTGTGCCGTTTTCACAATCGCATGATAAAGAGTCTGTAAGGCGCAAGCGCCAAACAGTCTCTACAAAGAAACACAAGGACGTGGCAAGTTGCTGCGCAATCCTTGTGTTTCTTTGGTTATCATGCCAATTGTTACCCGTCACGACGCAACCAGCTCAATTGGAGCGATTGCCGACAGGGAAAAGTTTTGGAAAGGTTTATTTCTTATGGAAGTTTATTATCAACTCATTCGCAACAGCGGTCATACCGTGCGTTATGCCTCAACTGATAAGCAAGTTGTTCTCACGCATGGCTACCCAATTTATTTACAAATCTATGGCGTTAATCGTTCTACCGATTATATTTTGAAAGACACGTTTGCCTTTTTAGCCACCCGATACGGCAACAATATTAAATTAGTCAATGTTGATGAACTGGAGACAAAATAATGACAAAGCAATTCTATGATGATTTTAGCAAATTACCAATCGCCAAAATGGCACAATCAATCGCTGATATGACTTATTTGTTCAATGAGACCAAAGTGCCAACTAATCACTATAAGGCGCAATTAAGTAAAGGCTTTGAAGAAATGGTTGAAGCAAGCGTTAGTGTTTCATTAGTCAACACCATTTTCAACACTTTACAAGCTTTGCAAAAAGAAAGCCCCAAATTGTTTTATCAAGCTATGCTCTGCCTTGATACCAAAGTAAAGCCTAGCAGTATTACCCCCAGTCAATATCAAGCAATGGAATTTACTTGGTCACAATTTGAATTGAACAAAAAGAAAAATATCCTTGATAAGGACTTTATCCAGCTATTCAATCAAGTTGAAGAAAACGGACTCACCTATTACACGCAAAACCAACAGGAGACAGATGACAATGAATGATGAAGTGATTGAAAATATAGCAATACGTTACTTTTCTTGGTCTGATAAACAACCTATGGGTGGCTCAGAAATACTGGCAAGCGAAAATCAAAGCAATAGTTCTGGCGAAATTGATTTATCAGATGATGAAGCACTGCGATTAAGCGCATTTATCATGGAAGAATTGGCTGAGGGTAAACACGTTACCCTAAGAACCACAATTTAAGGAGAATAATACGGCAATCGTCAACGTTAAATATATGGAAACATTCGTTAGAACAGTGGTAGTTAATGTCCCTGATACACTCACAGATGAGCAGAAACTGACACAAGCTGTTGAAATTGGTAAACGTCACTATTTTGATGAAAAAGTGATTTTAGGGGCAGATGATTTAGATTTACGTGAAATCAGTGCGGAGTACAAACAAGAGACAACGGATTACGAGGAATTTTAATCACAAATAGGAGCGTGGCAATATGGGGACATTTGTTTTTAAATTATTTGTGTTAATCATTTTATTGGTTTACATACTCTATTACATAGTTGGTGTGATTATGATTGCACATGAAGATGATGAGCGGTAAAAATTTTTTTGCCGTGCTCCCCAGACCCGCAAGCGGGATCAAACACGCTACGCTTGTCCTGCCAAGCTCTTGGGTGCCACTTCGCTTTGAGTCAAACATTGTGCCACAACCAGTGACTTGTAAGCTGTGGTGGTGATACCACAGCAACAAGCACTAGCCCAGAATAAAAGGGCTTCGTAAATTTGCTACGCTCACCCTTGTATTCTGCGCTGCTTGTGTCCCCATGTTCTTCGTCAAAACGAAATAACACACTAATCACAGGCAGGGCCGACAGGAAATGGTTTCTGCCTGGTGCGTACATAATCAAGGAGAACTACTATGAATCGAATTACCAAAGTTATCACTACTATTGCCGCAACAATTATCAGTTTGGATATTTTACTAATGGTCATCAATGGCACGATGCTGTATGTCTTACTCACCCTGGCTGGCTTTTATGTCTTAGCATGTTTGGCTTTTAAGCAGCCCGCTTATAAAGCCACGCGTAGCTGGATCGACACTGGTCACCTGCCCCATAAGGAGAAAACTCATGTCAAAACTCACAACTAAAACATTGTCTAACACTACTAATGCTAACGTGTTAGTCATTTTAAAAAGCAACGGTCAATATATCTATCCAGGTTTAGCACAAGAAATCTTTGACGATGCTATTTTTGGTCCGCGTATTTTAAAGCGGCTGCAACGCCTCTTTGTTGACCACCCCGATGGTCTGAGTGAATCAGGTCATGACTGGTATTTTGGTTATCTGGTCTGTGCTTATACGCAAACGCATTTTGGTATTAAGAATTTGTTGAACTATCCCTCAGTGACAAAGGAGCTCTTTTCACTTTGTCTCGCACAACTCTCTAATTAGGAGGAACCTAGCATGTTAATCTTTTGTTTATGTCTATTAGCAATGTTTCTGTTTTGGCTATTTGGCCACATCATGGGCACCATCCTGTATTTGAGTATCCTATTTGTTGGTCATTTCATTTCATATTGGTACTTTTATTTATCACTTATTATTTTGATAAGTCAGGCTATTGTTTTTGGCATCAAAAGTATCTTAGCGATGCTGGCCTTGATTGTTATCATTCTGTCCCTCGCATTAGGACTATTGATATATGGGCCGCGTCATCACAATTCATAACAAAATAAAAAGCCTGATAATCAGAGTTTTTAAAATGGCAGATTGTAAAATTTAAGTTGAACATTTAAGTGGACAGAAAAACCCATCAAGGTCTTTAATGGTGTTACCACACAATCCATTAGAAAGAAGGACCTTGATGAGCACCACTATTTTATCATTCCAGAACCGTGTTGTCATTGAAACGCTTCATAATGAAGGACGTTCCTTGCGATACATCGCTAACTACTTAGACTTTAGTAAGACCACCATCTTTAACGAACTTCACCGGCTAAATAGTGAGTACCAGGCTGGGCTAGCGCAAACTGACTTTGAACGGAAGGTTAGTCAACGGGGGCGGAAGTCTTCGCTCACTAAAAACCTTAAACACTTGATCGAGGAAAAGATTCAAGTCCAGAAGTGGTCCCCTGAACAAGTTGCCCATGTGGTGGGGATTGCCTACAAGACGGTCTATAACTGGATTGATCAAGGATGGCTTGATATACAGTTGCCCGATTTGCCTGATCATGGAATTCGTCGTCATCGTGCTAAAGAAAAGCGTGGTACGTTCAATCACGGCCGCTCCATTGAGGAGCGTCCTCATAAAGTCGAAACTCGCCAGGAATTCGGCCACTTTGAAGCTGATACCGTACTTTCTGGTAAACGTAAAGGTCAAGCTGTGGCTACTTTTGTGGAGCGTAAAAGTCGCCTGACAATTGTTAAACGGCTCCATGGTCGCGACAGTCAGTCCATGACTCAAGCCGTACTTGAACTAGCTAGTCAACTTCAAGACAAGCTCAAGACGCTTACTGTGGATCATGGTAAAGAGTTCGCTAACTACCAGACAATTGAACAGCTAACAGGTACTCAGGTTTATTTTGCCCATGCTTATTCACCACATGAACGCGGTAGTAATGAGAACCGTAACCGAGTTTTGCGACGGTTTATTCCCAAGGGACAAGCCATTGAAGAACTAAGTGATTACCAACTGGTTCAAATCAATTGGTATCTGAATTCACGGCCACTTAAATGTCTTAATTGGCATACACCAATCGAGATCTTCTTACTTAATCTACGTCACTAAATTCGTTCAAGTTATTTCTTGCAATCTGCCATATCATAAAACCATTCAAATTTTAGTTTTTTAATAGAGCAAATACAGACAAAAAGGGGTTGATTCAAACGAATCAACCCAATAGTTGTATTAAAATCACTATACGTTGTAACTATTCAACACCCAAAGCCTTAAAAGCAGCTTCTTCAATCGTATTATAGAAAATAATTGTAAATGATCCTAGCAAATCGCTAGGGACAGTGCCAAAATCGGCAGCTGAGGTCATTGGTAGTAACACTTTCTTTGCACCGCTATCCCGTGCAACCTGTAGCGTATCAGCAAGATTCTCAGGCTTAACTACTGATCCGCCAATTGTTAAATCTCCTACAACAACAAGGCTATCAACGGTTGGCTTTGCGAGACTAATTGAAATCAAAGCAAGGTACGTCGCCAATGACAAATGGTCTGTCATCAAGCCATTATTTAAGTTGGTAGCGTTCAATATAAAGTCATGTTGTGACAACGAGATAGTACCACTAACCTGGCCTGCATTTGCTTTCAGATACTTATATGCTGTATCCATACTTTCCTTCGCGCCACGGTGACCACCAATACCAGTAGTCGCAAACTTGCCGTTACCCGCAGTCATTTGAGTCTCAATCTTAAACAAACTCAGTCGGTTTCCAGCATCATAACCGACTGAGTAAACATGCCCCGGCTTCTCAGTTCCAACGGGAATTAATGTTGAAGATCCTTGTTCAGGTACTGCGACAAACTTCTCTTCAAACGTTTCATTATCAATGTAACTTAAGTTCACATCGAAAAACTCCATGCCACCAATTTTCTTAAGTTGTTCCTTAACACGTCGTCGCATTTCAATGGCGAATCGAAGTACTTCTTCAACGTCTTCCTTGCTAAACTCTCCATGAGGATAGATAAGCTTGATCATTCCAGACACTGTCTTACGAACCGCGATTGTATCACGTTGATTCAATTGATTCCCTAGTTTGAAGTACGCTTCGAAAGCATCACCATATGAAATTTTACGCAACTCACGCATCACTTCCGCAAAATAATCAGTGATGAAGCCATATCCCTTTGTAAAAAAAGAAGGCTTATACTTTGGAATTTCCCAGCCAGGCAAGTAATTATGAATTCGGTCCAAAAATGCCGAATCGTTGGCCATTACATCGGGGAATGGATCAAACAAATGTGATGTCCGCATAACAACATCTACACTTTGGTTGATATTTCCAACAAACACCATTGACGCACTTGCTTGAATTTCATCCTTGCCTCGTGCGAATGATCCCGATGCCATGTAGTCTTTCATAATTTGAACGCCGTCTTTATCTTTAAATGTAATACCCGCTACTTCGTCGAAAGCGACAGTATCCCACATTCCAACCAGCCCTACTTGGTGGCGGCTCATGTTATAAAACAAGTTTGCAACAGTCGTTTGACCACCTGAAACCAAAATAGAATTTGGTGATAATTCTTTATACACGTGTGACTTTCCGGTTCCACGAGGACCCAGTTCCACGAAGTTGTAGTTGTTTTCCACCATTGGAATTAGACGTGAAATGAATAACCACTTTTGTCGCTTTTCAAATTGAGTTGGTTCCATCCCAATCGTTCGAAGCAACAAATCGATCCACTCGTCCGTAGTGAATTTTTCTCTTCCCTGTCGAACTTCAGACATGTCCAGTCCGGCAACTTGAATTGGAGTAAGCTTTTCTACATTGAATGGCGCTGTGCTATCACTTTCCATATCATCGTGATAATAACTTAGTCGCACAATCGCCCAGATACCTCCGCCTAGCAAACGCTCATAATCCTGAGGATAACGTGAGTCCACTGGCACTCCTGTAATGCCTAAACTACTGAACGCCGCCTCATACCGATCTAATCGCGTGTTCAAAGTAACAGTCAATTTATCAATTACGGTATAAGCACCGTTCTCTCGAATTTTTGACTTAATTTTCTCCGCCTCGTCTGGACGAACATAATTGTTTGCTAGTGTTTTCTTGACGTTTTCTACACCTTGCTCGATAGTTGCTGGATCCGATGAGTTTGCATACATACCAAGCAGATACTCCAACACATAAGACGGCACGTTTGCGCCTTCTTTGATTCGCTGCGTCAAATCCTTACGAACAAAACGACCAGGAAAGTTAATTTCCAACTTGTCCAGCAAGTCGAAATTACTATCACTCCCAGAGGCTAAAACTTCAGTGGCAGTAATATCTACGTCGTCATTTGAACTCTCTAAGTCATCGTGTAAGTTGTTGTCATCATTAACTAAAGTCAAAATCGAAACCTCCAGTGATTGCAAGATCCATCGTAAATTCTTCTCGAATTATTTCTTGCTTATTTTCAACATTTTCGACAATCAAGAAGTAACTTTGCGTTTGATCATACACTTGGTCCGCGATTACAAAGCGTTTCTTAATAATTCGCTTACTTGGATTTTGGTCATCACTAAACGCATTAATAACTTCCGTAGAAGAAATGACGTCACCCGCTTGGTCCACAAACTTCGCTTCAAACGTAGCGCCATTCACATCGGAACTAATTGGTTGCAATTGGTTAAAGCTGACAATAATAGTTCGAGAAGTAATGCGGTGTGGGACTGGACTCAGTTGAACTTCCACAGTTTCAGATGTATCTGCCCCACGCTTTGAGTGAACAGCAATCACCGGCACAATCATTTCTTGTGGCGAAACACCGCCGTGAACGTAATTTTTACCAGCCCCTTGCGACATAAAGACGTTTGCGGAAGTTGGATAGTACACTATTTCCTCTTGGTCATTGTCCAAAACATCACTAATCGCCACTGAATCAACGCCCGTCTGTTCAAATTTTTCTTTCGAAACGGCGTATCTTGGTGCTTTTTTCATAAAGTTAGCTGGCTTAAGATCAATCTTATCTGTGGTGTCCAGTTCGGAATCACGATAAATAAATCCATGATCCGCAGTCACAATAAAGTTTGTGCGATTTGCGCTTCTTAACCGCTTGATAATTGATTGAATTTCGCTGACAGTCTGAGCAGTCGCTTCGAACGTTTTACGTTCGGTTTTTGCATTGTCGCTAATTGCATCAATGCCGTTGTGATATACGTAAATAACATCTTTACCCACGAATTCAGACTTTAAGTCTTCCGTTTTGGTACTCATCACCTTATCTGCAGCAATCGTCATTGATTTAGCATTGCGTTTTTGCAAAACCAACTCTCTTGAAGCCAAATCTGTTGCTTTAACACCATCCACCAAAACCGTAGGCACTGACGCATCATACGTCAGCTCTTCATGAGGAAGTAATGACGGCATACCGAAGTATGTCACCGACGGCACGCCGGTAATCATATAATCAACTTCAGCAGATAGTTGATTTTCTCTATTAATAAACTTCGCTAAATCTTGTCCTGCCTCAAACCTCAATGCATCAGAAACAATTACGACAACTGGATTTTTGCTTGAAGCAACCTTGTTTCGATAGAAATTTCTCTGCAATTTTTGTGATTCAATGGACTTAATATCATACACATCAGACCAGCGCTTAATCATCGGGTTCAAAAAGCCATTTAAATAACTTTGTTCTACACGTTGTGCAAGCGTATCAAACGAGTCAAACAATTCAGAATCTAACGTCCAACGATAGTCAACAAACTTACGATATGATGTATCGATATTAGCAAGCCCGCTTTTTGTATCCACATACGCTTCTGCAAATTTTTCTACGTTTTCGTAATCACCAAACGCTTTACCAGCTAATACTGGTACCGCCTTTCGAATCATCTTGTACGCCGATTCGTACTCATTCGCATACATCGTATCCTGTCGTTCATGAGTCAAGAAACGTAAATCAACCCCATTAGGCTGAAGCTCTGAGTTCACTAAACTAGTAGCAGCCCAATCCATGATTTTTAAATCAAAATTTCTAAATATATCAGATTTAATCAAATCATTCATCTCGACGTTTTTAAAAACCGATTCTCCGTTAATAAATTGCCAGACTTCATCGGCAATTTGTTTCATACGAGACGTGAAATTAGCCATATTCATCAATTGCGAAACTGCAGCTATAACATTAGTCTTCGCAAACGATTGATAAACATTTACTTGGGAAGGAAGATCCAGTTCCATTTGATCGAATGCCGTAATAACAAGCATACCACTTAACAATTCTTTCAACTTCGGCTCTGAAGTAAAATAACCAAATTGGCTACTCATTCCTTGCCAAAAGTGATCATAAACATTGAATTTTTTAAACTCATTCAACGCTTGATTATCTTCTAAGTCCGTTTGAATAACCGACTTAAGAATGTCCAGAGATGAAATGCCGTTAGCCTTTGCAAGAACGGCTAAAATAACAATAACCGGATTGTTAATTTTTCGTTCTTTAGTTAACGCCTTAAATTTATTAATGCGCTCCTTATTTCCGAAGAACTTCATGTTGTCCACAACAAACTGTTGGTGTTTCTCTTCCAGTCCTAATTCTTCACGAAGCATTACAGTTGCGTCCGCTGTAAATTCAACCGAGTAGCGTTCTACATCGGCCATTAAATTTTGTGATAAGCCAGGCTTTTTTGCAGGCGAATATATTAATGCAGCTTCCCCATTCTTCTCAAGACTCAAAACCTCTAACTTAGTCTTAAATTGTTCACCCGGAAGCATTTCAATTGTTGTTTGAGTCAATTGCGCAGTGATTTCTCCGATATTATCTGCGAAATCCGCATTTGCGTCATACCAAAAAACAAACTGTTTTCCTTGCGCGAATAACGTACGAATCCGTTCAACAATCTCCCCTGTATTTAATTCAACCATGTACTGATACTCATTCCTTTTATACGTTGTCCCGTCATAAACGGTGTTTAATTCATTATATCAAAATTAGTCAGCATTCCCTATTATCACATATAAATTATCGTTCACCCCCAGCTATCACGATGGGGTCATTAAGGACTTGATTGATGGTATTCCAGAGAGTGACTTTGATGTGCAGCTTGAAGGTCAAGTTGAAATTATTGGCTGGCTCTACCAGTACTATAATGAAGAACCTCATAATGCAGTAGTAAATATAAATGGAGGTACTGTCAAAACTAATGACATACCTGCAGCCACACAACTATTTACTACTGACTGGGTTGTTCGATATATGGTTGATAACTCATTGGGAAAATATTATCTTGAACGTAATGCTCATTCAGAGTTAGGAACTCATCTAGAATTTTTACTTCCTGATAGCTTGGAGATGGTTTCTGATGATTTAGACGTTACCCAAATTAAAGTAATTGATAACGCAATGGGTTCAGGACACATTCTCGTGTACGCATTTGATGTTTTGATGAAGATGTATGCTGAGCAAGGGTATTCGTCTCGCGAAGCATCAAGCCTAATTCTTGAAAACAATTTATTTGGATTGGAAATAGATAAACGCGCTTATCAACTGGCTTACTTTGCACTTATGATGAAAGCTCGCGAGTATAATCGTCGAGCTTTAACTTCGAATATTTCACCAAAGGTTTATGTTTTTGAGGACACTTCAAACATCAATGACAACTATTTCGAAAGTCTACCTGTGTCTGAATCTAACATTCAAGATTTGAAATACATTGTGTCTCTTTTCCATGATTCACGTACGCTAGGATCAATCATTCAAATCGATAAACCTGTAAAAACAGGTAATTTGCGAACAGTTCTAACTAACATTCCACAGGACACTTCGCTAGACTTAAACAACACTCGTGAAATTACTTATCAACTATTGCGTCTGTTAGACATAGTTGAAACAATGCAAAACAAGTACGAAGTAGTCATCACGAACCCGCCATATCTAAACAAAATGAACAAGGTCCTGAAAGAATATGTGAAAACGCATTATAAAGATTATTCAAGTGATTTGTTTTCCGTTTTTATTTGGCACAACATCAACATGACAGTGACCAACGGATATGCCGCATATATGACTCCATTTGTATGGATGTTCATAAAGAGTTACGAGAATTTGCGAAAGTCAATTTTGAACACTAAACTAATTTCTAGCCTGATTCAAATGGAGTATTCTGCCTTTGAAGAAGCTACAGTTCCTATCAATACGTTTGTTTTAAAAAATTCAAGCACATCGGAAAATGGTGTGTATATTAAATTGTCTGACTTTAAAGGTGGCATGGACGTTCAAAAAGTGAAAACATTAGAAGCGATTGAAAATCCCGATGTTGATTATCTATATCGAACTAACCAATCGAATTACATCAATGTACCTGGTAATCCAGTTGCTTATTGGTTACCTGATGCAATGTACCAAGACTATCGAAATGGTACGCTGCTTGGGGAAGAATATCCGGCAAAGAAAGGATTAGTTTCAGGTGATAACAAAAAATTTATGAGATTGTGGTTTGAACCAAAATTCAGTAGCATTTCATTTAAATCAACTACAAAAGATGGCGTAGAAAATAATAAGCTCTATGTACCGATGAACAAAGGCGGATCTCGTAGAAATTGGTTTGGCAATATCGAATACGTAATTAAATTTGATGATGAAAATTATAAATTAATTCAAAATAATCACGGACATCGTTCGCCAGAATATTATTTTAGTACGGCAATGACTTGGTCCGCAGTAACTTCTGGTAAGCCTTCGTTTAGGTATTCAGGTGGCGGATTCGTAGGTGGATCGGGCGGGTATAGCATATTCTTGAAAAATGATAACAATTCATTCGTCTTGCTTGGCCTACTTAATTCCAAAGTAACCACGTTCATTTTAAATGCGCTAAATCCTACCATCAATATTCAAGCTGGTGATGTTCAAAGAATCCCAATACTTCCGGCCCTAAACCCTCTTAACATAGAAACTAGGGTCAAACAATCGATTTCAATTTCAGAAAATGATTGGAATTCTTACGAAACTGCTTGGAATTATTCGAAACATCCTTTTGTTCAACATATCGATGAACATAATCGAAATTGGAACCTTAAAGAAGCTTTTGAAGTGTGGAAAAGTGAAGCACAAGATAGATTTGATCAATTGAAGGACAATGAAGAAGAATTAAACCGTATTTTTATTGATTTATATGGTCTGCAAGACGAATTGACACCAGACGTAGCGAACAAGGATGTTTCCGTGCGCTTAGCAGACGAGGTTCGTGATATAAAGTCGTTCTTATCATATTTCGTGGGACTTGTATTTGGACGTTATTCTTTGGATGTGCCAGGATTGATTTATGCTGGTGGCGATTGGAATTCTGATCAATACAAGTCTTTCCAACCTAATAAGGATAATGTTCTGATTTTGTCTGATGATGCATACTTTAATGATTCTCGGGACATTATCAATCGTTTGAAAGAGTTCTTGAGAGTTGCATTTGGAAATGAGAATGTTCAGGCAAATCTAGAATATATCGCTCAAATTGTCGGCAAAGGTGGCGGCACCGCGGAAGAAAAGATTCGGCAATACTTCATCAAAGATTTTTATGCAGATCATGTCTCTGTGTACTCAAAGAGGCCCATTTACTGGGAATATAACTCTGGAAAGAAAGAAGGGTTACGAGCATTGATGTATGTTCACCGTTATGATGCCGACACAACAGGAATGATAAGGACGGACTATTTGTTGCCACTTCAGGAAGCCTATGAAAACGCACTGGTCAATTTCGAATCACTTGTTGAATCAGAAACAGTAGCAAAGATTCGTAAGGTTTACGAAAAGAAAGTAACTCGTTTAACAAATCAAATTGATGAAATGAAAATGTTTGATCAAGTATTGCAACACTTAGCGACGGCACGAATTGAAATTGATTTAGATGATGGTGTGGTCGAAAATCATGTAAAGATCCAAGACGGACAAAAGTTGTTAACAAAAATAAAATAGTGGAAAAGGAGATTCCAAAATTGGAATCTCCTTTTTTGTGCCAAATATTGTGCCAATTATTTTATAGCTTGAAGAAGGATTATTATTTTGTTATCGTCCTGTTCTTCCATTTCTTTAATAATGTGCAAGTATGTCTGCTGTGTTGTGGTAACATTGCTGTGGCCTAGTCTCTTTGACACAGAAAGGAGATTTACCCCGCTGTACAACAAAATTGATGCATGAGTGTGTCTAAGTCCGTGAAACGGAATTCTTGCGATGCCTAATCCATTCAATTTGGAAGAGAGAATCTTATTTATTTCGGCGCTGACGATGCTATGACTGTTATATACGAAAATTGGATTCGTTTCCGGAATCTTGTGATGGCTGACAAATTTGTGAATAGCTTTAATTGTCTCGGAATCTACGACGATGTCCCTTTGAGATGATTTCGTCTTAGTTGGTTTGAATCCACTATTAAACTTATAGTCCCAAGTTTTAGTTATTGAAATTATATTGTTCTGGGTGTCTATGTCAGCAGGAGTTAGTCCTAATATTTCGGCGAAGCGCATTCCGGTCACGATTGCAACGTAGATTACAAGGTCTTCTAGCATATTTAAATCAAGATGTTTAACAAGCAGCTTGGTCTCTTTGTAGTCTAATGTCATGCGCTGCTTGCGAGGTGGAGTCCCGTTAATTACAGTTTTTCTCGTGGGATCAATAGAGATGATTTTTTCATCAAATGCATCAAGAAGTGCGGATTTTAGTTGCTTGTGAAATGTGTGTACCGTACGGATGCTATGTGTTTCTGCAAATTTATTGATTTTCTGTTGGTACACAGTACGAGAAAGATCAGAAAGGCGAATTCCCTTAAATAATTGTTTTGCATGTTGCAATGTATTTTGATATTTAATAAAGGTTATGTTTGAAACGGTAGGCTTTTTATACAGATTTATCCAGTGTTCGAAGTAATCTGAGAAAATCTGTTTGCCAGATTGAAATGAAATTAAATTTGGATGATTTGTTTGGAGTTGAGCTGCTGCAGAAATGGCGTCTGATTTTCTAGGAAACCCAGATTTTCGCAACTTTTTATATTTACCAGATGTATCTTTATATGAAATTTCATACTGCCAGACTGAGCCACGCTTTCGATAACTAACCATAGTTGACCTCCAAAAATATTTTTTGGCTCAAGTTTGGCACATTGCAGTGGTTAAGTATAGGGATGATATTCCAATTTCGATTATGTTCATCGATATGCATTACAAAAGGATGGACTGAAAAATCAGCTGAAGTTTCAAATGAGTCCCAATCGTGTTTGCTTATAAATATATTACTATCAACTAATATATCCACTTGGTCAGGAACCTTTTTAGGATCGAATGGCAGTGACTTGATAGTCCCTGATTCAAAGTTTAAAGTTTGTGACATGCCTTCAATAATGGCTAAAGCAGTATTTGAATTTAAGAATCCCATAGCCTTGGACAGTGTCTTAGAATCTGTTTTATCAAACAAAGACATTCCAGCAACATCAAATAAGGAACCCGAATTTAGTTGCCTGATAGCAATCTTTCCGGATGAAATTTTAGACCAAGTGAGCCCGATTTTGAAATAATAGTCAGAATTTCTCATCACTGAGTGTGAGTCTGAAATAAGTTCACGACCTTCATCTCCCCAATACAGGTAGTCCAAAATGTTTCCATACCATTTTCGGTATTTTCCACCTTTATTATAGGGAACCCATTTAGTATCGAGATTATTTAACTCGAACCAATACCGTAGGTAATGAGCATTATTCCCAGTTGTTATACCATTACCACCGCCAAAGTACGTGCCCAGTGGTGGGAGGACGTCAAAGGATTTAATCAAATTATTTGAAAGCCAATATGAAATTCGATGTTCAGGTATTTTTTTAAAAATCGATTGGTTAGTTCGATAAACGTTCTTTGATTCCGTCGAATTTACAGCATTAAGATATGCAACTTGCTTCTTTTTTTGTGAGTCGTAGTCTACCAAACGAACAAAAGCCCCAACGTAATCGGACATTTGTGTATTTTGCATTACAAATGCCGTTGTTTGAACAACCTCTCCGCCTATTTCTTCGAAAGCTTTAGTTCCGAGGTGAGCCATATTAATAATAGATTGCTTATTAATTTTATTTCTTAAGCGTTCAAAACTAGATAAAAACATCCACTGATGCTGAGTAATCATAGCATACAAACCATTTGAACCAACAAACTTTGCAAGTCGTTCAATGAACACGGCAAATAAATCAGACTTTGAGTCAACATAATTTGATATCACATAGGCCTTTAAATCTTTTGGCATTTTGCTAGCTTGCATATATGGCGGGTTAGTTATAGCTATAGTAAAGCGACTACTCAAAATCTTGGCCACTGGCAACATGTTTCGAAGCGTCTGCTGCATTTTACCAGCTTCAATCGCATCAAATCCGTCTTCGTTAATAAGCAAATTTGATTTTGTTAGTTTTTGTAGTTCCTTAAAATCTATTGCTGGATTAATTTCAATAATTGACCCAAGTGAATCTCCATGTGAAAAAACAGAAAGTAATTGACGCAGAGAATTTTTTCTACCAGAAGTCAAGTGTTTCAAGGCATTTAGCTTCTTTTTATGATGCTGCAATTGGTCATCAAGCACTACTAAAATAAACCGATGTCTTCACATTGGTTTTGCAAAATGTTAGGCTTATAAATGTACAATTCTAGCGCTTTGACGCTGTATCGTAATCGTACAATTGGTTATTCAAAACCAGATAGTGCATTGTTCGTAAGAGACGTGACATCGCACCAATAGCAATTTTCTTTGTTCCCTTTGACATTGAAGATTGCTTTTTCTTTTGATACCAATCATTGATATGATTTTGATGACCATAAGTTGCCGTACTAGCAATGTTACTAATGGCTTTGAATAGCACTTTTCTGGCGATTGTATTACCTCGCTTTGTGATGAACCCAGAACTTTTATAATCACCTGAATCATTAAATCGTAAGTCAATCCCGACAAAGGCATTCAATTTGTTACTAGTCGCAAAACGATGCAAATCACCTAATTCAGCGATTAGAGAAACCACTGTTTTGTCCGAAAATCCTGGTATACTCTGATAAATGTCATATTCAGGTAAATCTTTGGCCTGATCAACCATAGTCGCTAAGACATTGGCCTTGCTTTGAGATAACGCAATTAAGCGCTGCGCATAATAACGCACCTCGGTGACATTATACGAAGCAACGGCAACAGCAGGCGCTGATAGGCTGCCAAGCGCCACTAGTTTATCAACGAGTCGTGTTAAACGCGCAACACCGATTTGACGACTGACGCTGCTTTGAATCGTATCGGATAACGTTTGTCGTGAATGCTTAGCCATTGTGGCATGAGGGATTAACGACACAATCTCCCAATATTGTTGGCTATCGGTAGTTGAAAACAAAGTTTCAATTTCTGGGAAAGTCAATTGAAGCAAACGATGTAGCCGATTTTTAGCGGACACAATATCGTGGTTTAACTGTTGGTAAAAACGACTCATATCTTGTAGTTCAATATAAATCGGATTCTGGACGTAACTTTTAGCACGCTTTAAAATGAATTGCGTTTCCGCCAAATGCTTGGCATCGTTAAGATCATTTTTGTTAGGACGTAATTGATCCAATTGCTTTTTAGCGGTCAAAGGATTCAGGTAAGTATAAGGATAATTGTGGGCCTCTAAGAAAGTTTTTAAACGTCTCGAATAAACGCCTGTCGCCTCAAACACGATATCTGGGAACGTATTAAACTGCATAATGACCGTATTTAACTGATTGAACCCAAAGACATCATGGGTGATCTTAAAATTCTGTACAACCTTACCATCAACAGCGACGGCAACTTGACTGGTTGCCTTCGAAACATCAATACCAATAACAGCGTGCATCAGTGCACCTCCAAAGAATAATTGATTGAAACAGTCACTGGCAGCCATCACCATCTAATTTTCTATACTCGACGTCTAGCGTCTAACTTACTAAGAACAAATTGTGTGGTAACACCAGTGAAACGGCCACTTTTATTCACGACATCCAGTGCCAAAAAACTCCGCGACCTATGCTTCACAACCTATTTTAGAATAAATCAAAAATAGGTGAAGACTATCTCCGTCGAGATTAATCTTCACCTTTAATGTTAGTAAGTTTTATTCCATTCGTATCAACGACATCCGCCTTCTTGATAAGCAGATCTGCGAAGTCAACTGAATCAGATATGTTTGGCACATCAAACACATTTGGCCGAATTCCTTGCGACAACACCTTACGATTGTCTTGTCTAGCTTTCATCATTATTGCAAAGTAAGATAACTGAAAAGCTCTGTTATCGATATCCAAGCCAAACAAGTTTTTTTGCAATATTAATTCTGCCGAGTCCTTCTTTGAAAAACCTTCGGATTCGTAAATTTGTTGCAAAACATCATAAGCATAAACCAAAATATGGCCTGAGCCCATGGCAGGATCAATGACGGTTATATCTTCAGGTGTAGCAAATTGTTCTGGTGTGGAACTTGAAACTAGTAGTTCTTGGTTATCAGCTGATTCTGGAAGGTAGTATTCCCAACCGAAAGATTGCGCAATTTCCTTTTCGCTTCGAGGGTCGCCTTTTTTTAATAGACCGCGTATCCAATAACGACCTATCGAATTTTCAACCATGTAGCGTACTACCCAATCCGGGGTAAAAAGCTGGGTAACTGCTGGAATATCTTCTTTCTTGTATGACTTCTTTTTAAATGCCAAGTCTTTTGGCTCTTCATTATAGTACTGGTACAGCCAGCCAATAATTTCAACCTGACCTTCAAGTTGAACATCAAAGTCACTCTCTGGAATACCATCAATTAAGTCCTTAATGACCCCATCGTGATAGCTGGGGGTGAACAATAATTGCATGTAATCACTGGTACGCTCAAACAGATAAGGCAAATTGTCATTCAATGCATTAGCTTGCTTAATGAATAGCATTGTATACGCCTTATCCAAGTCTTCTGGAATTTCAGTATCAAGTGCTTTAGCTAACAAAGCACGCTGATTGCTGTTAAATCCGTGCAAATCGTCTTCAATATCAAACGCTTCTGTCAAAATATCAGGCTCTGTACGCCCATTTTCAGATGATAGAACTCGTGTTTTAGATGGTAAATAGTCATTAACTTCCATAAATCGAATCGCAATAATTCGATTGAACCAGGTATATGCTACCTCTTCAATAAAGTCCTGAAGCACCGTATTCCAATCATCAGCTACACGTGACTTTAAGTGGCTCACTAGTTCTCGGCGTAACCTGATATCATCACCACTAATCTCGTAAGCTAACTCACCATAATACTCGATTTCAGCTGTTGATTCAGCACGTTTTTCTTGAATGCCAGCTTCATCAATACCAAGTAGCCCCAACTTATTCGTAATGTCACGAATTAAGTCACGACGTGCTTTAACGGCAAAATTATTTATTGCCCGTTTGTCCATTTTTATTTCTCGCCTTCATTAGGTTATGTACAGTCCAAGAATAGATTCTTGGACTAATTTTTTAGATGTTCAAATCAATAAATGACGTTTTCCCATCATTTAGTTGTGCCAAAACTCGTTGCTTCAATTCCGCTAGTTGCTCATCCAAGTCTGACTCAGAAGTAATGTGCCAGCTCGTTGTACCGGTGTAGTCACGTAAACTTTCGAAGCGTGGAATCTTGACTGGTTCAGCAGGTCGACTCATTCCTTCACCCTCATCCTGATTAGTAACGGGAGGCACTTGCTGCTTTGCCACTTCCGACTGCACTTTAGCCATCAATTGCTTAAGTTTTGAACTAGCCAATGGTAGCTTACCATTCAAAGTTTCTAAATCAACAGCCTTCGTAGCCTGAGATCGGATGTTTTCAATTTCAGAAATATAATCTGACGTTAACAGTGACTTTGTAGAATCGCTCAAATCAGTCTCAGAAATCAGCGTTTCTCCACGTTCTTGGTAATCCTGTACCCTCAAGATTACTCTTTGTTGTTCATCATCCAGAACCGAGTTAAATAGGTTTGAAAACTCTTCATTCTTTGCTTTAACATCTTGCACTTTCTTAGCCGTGCCTGATTTGATTAACGATTCCAAGTTGTCTACAAGTTCATTTAGCTCAACATTCGTGATAAAGCCTTCGGAACGATGATAAATATCAACATTCTTTATTCCTTGCTCCCAGATTGCTTGAGAAGATTTATTACCATAAAAGTCCTTAACATCTTTGTCTTCCATAGCTTCATGCCAATCAAGCAATTCTTCCTCCATAGACGACATTTGCGCATAAAATTCGGCCGTATCTTTCACACCCAGCAATCGCTTGAGCAACTGAATTCCCTTTTGCAATTCAACGTGCCCAGGGAATTTTGAATCACGCCCCTCGTAATCTGACAATCGGTCATATTCATACTTGATTGTTGCATCTCGCAATTCAAGCACCATACCATCGTCTGTCTCATCCTGAAAGGCGCGCTTACCAAAGACCTCTTTAGCCAGATTTTTCAACGTCTTACGTTGCTTCATCGGAATATCTTGCTTAATCGTCAATGCGAGTCTCTTTTGATTCCTTAAGAACAAATCAGCTTTTTGCTTATTAGAATAATGTTCATCCTTAACAAGGATTTTTTCACCATCACTCTCAATGTCTATTTTACCGTCAACGAACAGCTTAGCAACTAGCCATTGCGTATCAATTGGTGAGAATCCATATGGAATAGCTTGAAATTGCGAAATAATGGTTTCCAATGACACTTTAGGATTCTTTGTCAGTTCTTTAGATATCTTGTTTTTTACATCTTCCAATGCATTTTGATTTACATCGGCCGCATCCAATACAATGCCGTCATCAGATGCGAAAAGTGAAACGATGTCACGGTCTGTATGTGTCTGAACCAAATCATTTAACTTTCGGAATGTGTTTCCAACAACATTTTTCATTCCTGATTCCAAACGCGTCTTTATGACGCTACCCTCAATTTGATTTCCATTAACAAATACACGCGCCTCTGAAAGTGCATCAAGCGCATGTTTCTTAGCGGCATCCATCAAGCTTTTTCGTTCTTCTGATTGCACGCTAATCAATTGGCTAGCTTTAGAATCAAGCGAGGATGATCGGCTGAGGTACTGCGCAATTCGAATAGCCTGACGTAATTCATCAATATACTCAGCATTATTTGGTAAATCAATCACTAGAGTGTTAGCTTCTGTGCTCTCCATCTCAAGCTTCACATCAACATTATTCATGTCATTCAGTGGCGTGATGACCTTCATATTTAGTGCGTTTCGATTTGAACCTTGAAGATACTCATCCACAAATGTGTTGAACTTAAAGTTATAGTCTTTTCCCATTCCATCTGGTGTGAATGTAGTAGGCATTTCAGCAAACAAGAAATCACCCAAACTTTTATCAACATCACTGTCATTAACCATTTGCTTGTCAATTTGTCGTTTAATATCTTGTTCTGTGTTAGTAAGGAATTCATATCCCTTTGTCGTTTTTTCAACAAAACCTTGCTTAATCAGCACATTCAGTGCGTCTTCAACACGCTTACGCAATTCAATAACATCTTCATCATTGCTTGAAATCAACAAGGTTGTAATTCCATCGATATTTTTTTCGAAAGAATCAACGTGCTTCACCATGAACAACGTTTGTAGAACACGAAGGGCAAACGGATTTTTTTCTTCATTCGGATTCACCGCTTCATTTTTCTCAGCGTTCGAAATAACAATGCGGTGTTCGTGATCAATAAATCCCTCAAGCCCATCGTAGAATGAACTAAATGGAATGAGCGTACTGGTGTCGTCTTCGCCAACCTTTTCTGCAGACTCTTTGAAAATAGCCAGCATAGAGCGTTCACCTTCTGACAAGTGTTTCCCGTCAGATCCGTGTTCTCGCACCGCTGTCAAAACTGATTGCAACAGCTCGAACTGATAAGGTACGAATGGATACACGTCTGCATAATCCTGAGCAGACTTGTACTTTCGCCACTTACGTTCACTACCAAAGTTAAACTTATTCAAAATGGCTTGCTTATTGTTTTCAAAGTCACCTTCCAAGAATCCAGCAGCATCATTTGTTTTTGCGAGCAATCGCTTCTTAATTACTTCGGCAACGTCTGCAGAACTCATAGAAATCTTTGTATCAAATCGGCCTTGAATCTTTGAAAAATCAGTACCACTTAAATTAGTGGTAACCTCATCAATTGCTTGCTGAGAAGTAACAATTACCCAAGCTTTTCCGCCAGTGGCAACACCGAGCTCTTCGACAATTGTTTGAAGATTCAACATGCGCTTAATATCATCACCAATAAATTGACCAACCTCGTCCACTAGGAACACAACGTGGTGATTGTCGCCCTTAGCATTGATATAGGTAGCAACACGCTCTGCAAAATCTTTAATATTCAGTTCGTAATCTGCATAGAAATTAGGCATATCATATTGATATCCAACTTGCTTCAAAGCTGGTTCGATTGCAATTTTCGCCTCAAATGCATAACGATCACGGCCCTTCTCCCAATCATCATGCTTAGGATTCAATTCCTTATAAGCAGCCTTAAAGTCATCATATAGTCCGTCTGCAACAAGCATTTGTTCCATGTCAGCTAGCCAAAAGTTTTTGTCCGTAAAACCTTGCATCTTATTAAAGACTTGCAAAAACACGTTACGAATAGCATTTTCAGATGACTTATTGCCTGATTTTGATTCAGAGTCAATGTTAAACAAAATAACATCCGAAGGAACACTAGCTGCCAAATCCATATTAGCAATTGTCATCGGGTCAGCAACCTTATTTTGCTGCTTGAAAAATTCGACCGCACTCATGCCATCAACCTGAACTTTAGAATTCAAAAGGTATGACAAGATTTTAAGGAAGTGAGACTTACCAGAGCCGAAGAAACCAGAAATCCAAACACCCATCTTGTCTGTCGTACCGTTAATTCCTTTTTGATATGCATCAAAAAAATCAGCGAAATAACGTTGCAACTCAGACGTCACAACATACTCATCTAAATCCTGTTTAATGGTTTGGACATCATCCTGTCCCACCTTGATAACCCCTTGAATATCACGGGTAATATCCTTTTCAAAAATATCTTGAATTTTCATTTTTTCACTCTCTAAAATTAATTAATTTGTGTTGCTCGATAGTAATTATCATCGTTTAACTCGCCAAACATACTTAGTTTAATGTTATCGAACTTTCCAGGATAAAACAACACAACTGGCATGTAGTCAATCACTTGTGTCATTGTATTTAAAATTTTGTGTGTACGGACAAGCGGGAAAATTTGTCCAATCCCCTCAATAAAGATAATATCCTCATCCGGATTAACTCGACTCTTAATATATTCGACAAATCGATTATTTTCTTCGTTTGTAGCCATTAAATTGTTAATTTGCTCAATAACAAAGTCCATCCCTTGTTCTTTTTCGAATTGATAAATTATTTCCGTATACCCAAATTCATTCAGAGTATCCATCATAATATCGAACAAGTTGAACAGCTTAATATTCATTTGACGCTCACCATATGGTCCGCCATTGACAATTTGATTAGTCTCATCACGTACATACAACTCATCTTGAGGACGGTAATCAAGGATAAAGTATGGCACCTCACCTGAAAGACCGTGATGGGCTGTTAAGCCGTCCACTTTTAGTCTGTGCCTCAAATTTTCAAATTTCTCAGTCAGTTCACTCAATTTCTATACTCCTGTAAATGCGGTTATGTAAATCCCTAGATTTTCTTTTTCCAATTCAATTAAAACTTGTGAATCTAGCAAATGTCGCTGAATAATATCCACGCCTTGTTCGTCAACCACACTTAGGCCAGACGAACGTACGAAATTTTTTAACAGCACTAGCATTCGTCGTTTCGTTTCATTCGTCCAGTTATCGACAATTTCGCTTTCGCCTTCTTTGCGTCGCATAAAAGCTTTCCACTCATAATCTTCTATTTTAGAATCGCCCAACATAATCTCATTTCGAAAATCTTCAATGATAAAGTCCTCAAGCAATTGATTAAGTTTCATTATTGCTGTTAAGTTTATAAGCTTTTGATTTTGTGAATCAACATCATTATATAAATTAAGCAGACCATCAGGAATGACCGACAATCGTTGATTCATAGCTTGCGCAACTCGAATACGACTTCCCTTTGATGCCTGAAGATAAATATTTTCATTCAAGCTCATCTCACGCATTTCAATAGGAGACTTTCCCGCCAAGAATAGATTAACACCTATACCAAATTCTTTTTGCCAGAAAGATTGCGACACTTGTCCTGCCGAGTATTTTTTCTTCATACTACCTCCAATTACACCGTCAAATTGATGCTATTTATTCATCGACTTCGTCGGTTCTGTTATGAAAATTTATTTGTTAATTGGTGTAGAAATCATTCTACATGCATACCTATTCATTATACATTTAACCACACTGAAATAATAAAAAAGTTAAAAAGGGCGCTGATGTCAAGATTATGGACAGGTTTTTTCGGCACCGAGAGGTGCCGGACTCCGAAAATTTTTCAAAACCCGGATTTCAGCTTAAAACGGCGTGATTTCTGGGTGTTTTTGTAGGTGGAACAGGGCTTAGCCCTGCCGGTGAGAGAAAACGGGTGGTATAGATTGTGAACCGACCGGATTTCACAAGTTGTATCGTGCAACAAATAAGCCTTCACAAGGCGAATTTTTGAAATTCACAAGTGACGGCTTATAAACGGCGTCGTACCGGCTAGTGCCGATAATCGAAATTAAGTAAACCAGACATTGGTCTAGGCGGCTTGAAGCCATTCAGTGCGTGAATTAATACGTTCGTTGTTGTACCAGTTCACATACCATTCGACAGATGACCTGACATCATCAATGGTTCTGTATTCTTCGTGATAAATCAGCTCACGCTTGATGAGCGAATGAAAGCTCTCGATACGTGCGTTGTCGTAAGGATGCCCCTTACGCGAGTAAGAATGATCTATCCCAGCGTTTTGCAACGTTCCTTCGAACAGACTTGAAGTGTACTGGCTTCCCATGTCGCTGTGAATCATCTTTGGTTTACCGTTGGCTCTTAGAGCTTTCACGACAACAGATGTTGCGAATTCTTTGGTCATCTCTGAACTCAGTCCATATGAGACAACACGGCGTTTTTCTGGGTCATAGACCGTCGCCAGGTAAACCCAGTTTCTATTCATTAGCTGGATGTACGTGATGTCAGTCGTTAGAACGCCACTCAAATTATTCAAATTCTTCATGAGATTGGGCTTTTGTGGTGTGTCAGTGGTCGTCGTCGGCTTCTTATATGACTTCCTGACCATGCGAGATGTAAGGCTCATCTCATTCATGAGCTTCCAAACCAAACGATCACCAACTTCAGTGTTCAAAATGAACCGTAAAAATGCGGCGATGCGTCGGTAGCCATAGATCCCACGATTGGTGTTGTAGACGGCTTTGATTGCCGTTTTTAGAGCGTTGCGACGCGTCTCTTGTTGGCTGGGATGCCAATTTTTCCATTGATAATAAGTGCTTCGAGCTATATTCAAAGCTGATAAAACGCTTGTTATGCGGTGTCCCATTGCGAGCGAACGGTCAATGATTTCCAGTCCTAACTCGCGATTTTGCGTTAGTTGTACTTCGAAAGTAACACCGCGGCTCGTTTTAAAATCTCAAGTTCTTCGCGAAGTTTGTCGTTTTCCTTTTGTAATGCGTTTACATCAGCTTGCGTCCATTTTTCGCCGTCCACTTCGTGGACCGCGTACAACTTGACCCAGTTACGGATTGAGTCGACCGAAGGTCCGTATTCAGTTGATAGATCAGTATATGAACGGCCTTAATTGTGCATCTCAACAAGAGACTGCTTAAATTTTTTTTTGTATCGAATCATATTCAAAAATGCTCCTATGCTATTAGTTTACAGGGCAGAAGAAAATCTGTCCGTAAATCTAGCATAAGAGCACCAGATGTAGCCGCCCTCTTTTTCAACAAAATCATTTTGATTCATCTCACGCATGCGATCAAGGATTTGGCGAGTGGCCTGAATTTGATAAGATCTCATGACCATCAAATTATCATTGGCCGCATCGGGAATCATATTTGTCGTCACTAAACGATGCAAGGCAGGAATGCCCATTACTTCATGAATAAAGGCCATCGTATTTGTGACATCTTGGCCATTATCATCGCGCCATCCAAAAACAAAGTCTCTATTATAAGTATCACTATTCTTTGGACGCGCAAAATAATGTGCTGAATTTTGCGATAAAACAAACTGCACTTGAACAAAAGAAAAAAGTCCCGTATACATACCATCACTATCATATTTTTAAAGTTGTTCGAATGCGTTCCATTGATTTTGAAGAGATTCGTCTTTTTCTTCCACGTGAGCGACTGGCAAGCCATTAATTAATAAAACAATATCGACGCGCCGCTTTGAACTCAAACTAAACGTCAAATCATTAAAGGTAATTTGATTCACAATTTCATAGCGAGAATGTCCACCAGCTACTTCATCACCATAAAAAATCTCTAACTCTAATTGCGTTCCATCATCACGAATTAATGGGATGGTTCCAACTCCACCAGCCCCAGCAAGCATTAGCTGAGCGTCATAAGGTGTTTTGTTTTTCAATAATTCCAATTTTACCTGCTCAAACTCATTGTCAGATAATAAGACGCCCTCTAACCTTGTACGATTATTATCATTCAATATATCACGCCAATGATCATAGAGGTGATTAACAGTTACGCCTGAATAATCAGCCAGGTAATCCCAACCTTCACTTTTCAACTTTTCTATAACGGCTTCTTCAAATTTATCTTCTGCCATGAATTGGTCTAATCTTTCTATGTGTGTATTTTATAATTGTAGCTACGCCATTGCCCACGTATTGTTCATCTCTATAGTCAGCTAATGGATTAAATTGTTAATCACATGTTACTATATTGTTTTTGCTGATGATTTTCCGATAAACATTCTAATATCTTGCGATTTATCATCTATCGCGTAGATAACCTCTGTAGGTGCAGTCAATTTATCGATAATATTTGAGGCTATTTCATCGACAGGTTCGCCAAAAATAGGTTGAACCATGTTGTTAAATTCATCTTCAAGTTCAACAGTAGCATTCTCTTTGATTGTCTCTGAATGCTTTTTGAAGGCCTGTGATTTATTTCCTAGAAATTTTGTTGCTTTCCCAGGAATTTTGTCTGTAACGTGCCCTAATGCCTCAACCGCTTTAGTACCAACGTCACCAACGGTGTCGGTTTTTGTAATGACGTTGAGTGCTCTCTCAATAATAGGTTCTTTTACTTTCTCAATATAATCAGTGGCATGATTAGAAAAACTCGATTCATACTCTCTCTTGAATGTATCAATTCGTTCTTCAATAGTTTTTGAATCAGTCCCTATTTTAACTAACGACGTAATAATAGTTAGTCTGACCAACCAGGATAAAGAATCCGCAAAATAGGCCATTTTGAAATCCATCATGAAGTCACTATTTTGAATATTTTTTAACATATACGCAATTTTGGCCGCATCATTTAGCCCTTTTGTTTTTAAAAGTTTTGACTGATCAAATTGGTTAAGTAAAATACGGAATTGTCTGAAAATAATTTGTGCGTCGTTTGCCAATTGGCTTAGTTCTTGTATATTAGCTGACGAAATATTTTCTTGCTGTGTAATTGTTTTGATTCGTGCATCGATAGTCTGTAATACAGCCAATTTTTCGGCGTGCATCATACCAATAACGCTATCTAACTTTGTAGCAATATCGTCAATCTTTTGATTGATTTGATTGAACTGTTGCTTGATAATAACTGTTGTCAAAACGGTTAAGGCTACTGCGGGATTTGCGAAGGTAGACGATAATGCGCTAACTTGTTTAAATCCAGAATGACTAATTATTTTTCCCCCATCACCTTTCACCATTGAGGATAATGTTTGATTAGCATACTGCTTTAATTGTGTTACTGGTACCGTGTTTGTAAAGAGGTGTAGGCCCTCAGAAGAAAAATTTAAAGCTTGGGTTAAATTGTTCAACCCATACATTGAACTACCAATCACTTCGCTGTTAATTAAAATTTCCTGAAAACCATCAGACTTCAAATTATTAGGGGCCGTCCGAATGAGACTTAGTTCGTCACCTATTGTATTTTGTAGAACAATCTCGTTAGCAGTACTAATGACACTTTTCTCTTCCATATTCTCAATTTTCTCCAAAGTTAAGTTAATTATATTATGACACTATTCAACGTAAATTGACCATACTAATTGAACAAGATTGCGTTCTATCAAATCAATAATCTAATTTAGCTTTTAAACAGCACTTGATATCACGACAGACACAAAAAATCCTGGTTTGAGTATTCCATCACATTATTTAGCATTATATAAAATATCCAGAATTTTAACTTTTTCATCAGGATTAGCTTTCTTATATCGGTTTTTCAGTTCGATAACACTTTGTGTTCTCGCCCTGTAAGCTGCCATACCGTTCAAATCATAGAATTTGTGATACAAATTCAAATTATTTTGGATGGCCTGACTATTAAGATGTTGCAGCTGTTCAGTTGCTAATTGTTCAATAGTTTCATTTTCCGTATTTTTCAGTATTAATGCTAAATCTGCTTCAGAAATGTCGGGTGTTTTAATTGATTCAATTAACCCGTATTGCTTTAAAGCCATGAATCGTAGTTGATTATCTAGTATACTTGACATCTATTTCTCCTGTTTAACGTCACTGGGACTTTGTCACAAAAAAACCGCGCTCGATATACGAACACGGTTAAGTGACGTATATCCGTTTACAGTGGAGCACCTTACCGGTCGGCAGGTTGCTGCTAGGTCAAAGTGTGTAACCACTCACTAGCTCTTGATATAACACGTGATTTATTTGTTGAATTAAATTTATAATATTTCTTTGCTAATGTCAAGGCATTTCTTAAGTAAAATTATTTATCAACAATTAACAGCAATAAACTTCAGTATAGTGTAGCAATAATCTCAGTCTTATAAATTTATACTAGCCTTAAGGATGATGTGCTAAACTTATTTTTAACAAACAAAAATAACTTGAGAGAAATAAACAATGGCCACTCATACAATCTATCAAATTGAAGCTAAACTCGATGATTTTCAACCAGTTATTGGTCGAACGATTTTGATTAATGCGGAACGCTCACTTGCATATTTTGGTTATACCCTAATATCTGCTTTTGGATTAGAAGGCTCCCACCTATTTGGTTTTCAAAAGAGTTTTGAACTTTTTAATCATCAGCAATCTTACTATTATTTATTACCAGAAATGGATTTACCAGAATTCGTATCAACCGGTAAGCATTATAGTGTCGCGGAAACAAATTTGAATCAATTTTTTTCGCCTTCAAATCTCAACAATCAATTCACATTTCAGTACGACTTCGGAGATAGTTGGAAGATTTCTTTAAACGTTGAATCAATAGAAACAAAAGAAATATTGTTGCATGACATTCCTAGGGTCACTGGAGGATCGGGCTATGGACTAATCGAAGATATCGGCGGCAACTCTGGATTACATGATTATATAGAGGCATTTGAAAGTGGTGAGCTTGATCATTATTATGAGATTTTTGGTAATCAACTACCCCACCTTTGTCCCTTCTCGTTGCCAATTGCCAATGAGAAACTGAAGCCAGAAATAAGCATTTTGAAGCGTCAATACGAAGATAATGATAGTTAGGAAAACTTTAGTTATTGTTTTTAGTGAAACCCCCATCCGATCCCGTATTGTAAGGCGGATCTATTTAGACGTTCCCCATGATACAATTACAAATTACCTCTTTGTACTTTTACAAACTGGGTCGGATACTTTTACAAATTGCCCTTGTACAATTACAAATTGGGTAGGCAGTTTGTAATTGTATGATTTTTGGATATAGCAAAAAGCCCTCAAGCTAGCTTCGCGTTGTGCACTGCTGGCTTGAGGGCCTTTAATAATCATTTACATGTTCAAAAATTTTTCTCTTGATTCATTTGAATCTTCCATTTTAAACATTTTGATGAAGGTTTGATAATCCGAAAATTTATCATCAGGCATGAAGGTCAATACTTCTTCTGGCTGAGCATCAATTTGATTTAGCCCCCATTCATTAAGTAACGTAACAAGCTCATCTGAAATCCGAATGTCACGTTCCCTAATCTCGTCAAGGCCCCAATCATTGTGGTTTTTAGATAGTTCGAGCAATATCTCAACTTTTGATTTATTGTAACTTTCCTTTTTCTTGGCAAAATATCCGTTGCTGGCAATGATATTAAGCTTCTTTTCAAAAGGTATCTTATTTCCAATATGCTCAACTAATTCTTTAACCTCAGAATCTGTACTTGTTGAGAAATAACTTGATTGCCACTTTTGTGGAAGAATATGCTCAATTTCCCATTTTTCAGGAAGCAAGTCAGCTTGGTGTTGATACGCGATTATCTTCAAAATCATCCTTACTGTATTCCGATGTGCATTTTTAATTTTGTCTGATAACTCTTTCTCGTCGACTTTACTAAAATCAAATTTTGGCTGCGGTGACTTAATTATTTCAGCATTTAAATTTAAAATACCCGTTTTTACAGCATTAATCGTTGGCGTTACAATGTACCTTGCCGAAAGCACGGCTAATAACCTCTTTACAAAAAGAAGAAATTCATCCTCAAAGGTATCATTTTGATGATAGTGCAAATAGTAGATGACAACTGGATACTTCCAAAATTCATTAGGATAGGAGGTTAGTGCATCCAGGATTTGTTTTATTTCTCGGTTCTCAGACCATTTTTCATTATCGACAGCATTCCTATTATTAATTACAATCCATAAGTTTAAAATCGTATTCAAATTTTCCATAATGTCATCTGAGTACAACCGTTCAAAATTGTTTTTTGCGTAATATTTTCTAATACCTGGGGTTGTTGTCTTTCGGTCATTTTCCTTGGCCCTCAAATAAAACATGTAGTAATAAAAAAGTTTTTGAATACTTTCACCAGCATTGCTGGCTTCCTCATCTAACTGCTGCCAACGCTCAATGAAGTTCTTCTTCCCGATTTGATCCAAGTGATTATAAATTTTTGCTTTAAAGATATCTGCATCTGATAGTGCTAATCCTCTATCATTCAATGTGGAAAAGATGGTCAATGCGGTATCTTGAGTGTCGGCAGTAATTGGAAGCAAGATTGCTCGATTCAAAATATTGCTAATGAAGCTATAAAAAGCCAAGGGTTGTTCTGCCGCGTATTCATCAACGAGTTGCTGAAGAAGTCTGTAGTTCTTAGCGTAATTGCTATTTGACTTTTCATCAGATTGTCCAGTTATTAATATGTTTGCAAATTCCTGATTCCCTTCATCACCCATTACTCGAGAAGTAATAAGAATTTTGTCAAAGTCAACTTCACCAGTAGTTGGATTTTGCTTCCAAATTGTTGGAACTATTTGGCTTTTCAAGAAATCAGCTTCAGACCCACTTTTTTCTAGCTTGGTATAAATAGCTCGCAACAATAGGAACAAGGTGGTAATGCGTTGTTGGCCATCAATTATTTCTTGCTCATGATTTTCGTTTTCATAGGACACAATAGTTCCAAGAAAATAGGTGCTTTCGTCGTCGTCATTTGTATTGTGTGTATATTCAGACAGGTCATCAAATAAAACTTGAATCGGTTCATCTGACCAAGCATAAGGCCGCTGATATTCAGGAATCACGAATTTTTTATTCTTGCCGGTCTCTAAAAGCTGCTTAACACTGCGTTTATCAATATTAATCGTTGTTGTCATGGATGTCACTCCTTTAAATCGTCATGTATATATAAGGTAGATTGTAAAATTAAACCGAACACTTGAATAAAAAAGCCGCAGCGCCTTTAATGGTAATTGTCCAAAACAACCATAAAGGAACTACGACTCATGACTAGTTTATCATCTCAAGAACGTACTGTCATTCAAACTTTGCTGGAATTGAATTATTCTGTTCGTGCCATTACGCGCTTTATTAAACGCTCTCCTTCAACCGTTTCGATTGAAATTCATCAAGTTACACCCTATAAAGCTGAGATTGCTCATGCGTTGGCATTGAAAAAACGTCATCTACGTGGTCGTCATGACACGCTAACACCAGCTATCGCTATCTTTTTGAATCACCACATTGGTATATTGAAGTGGTCACCAGAAACCGCTGCGCATGTTTTAGGGTTACCTTTCAAAACAATTTATAATTGGCTCAATGCTGGTCGACTCAAACTATCATTGGCTGATTTACCTGACAAAGGTATCCGTCAAAAGCGTCAATCTGATGGTAGACGACAAGTATTTGTGCATGGTCGTTCGATTGAAACGAGACCTGAAAGTGTGAAAGCACGACAAACCTTTGGACATTTTGAAGTTGACACCATGCAATCGGGTAAAAGACGTGGCGATGTGCTGGTGACAATTACTGAAAGACTAAGCCGACAACATATCGTGAGACGGGTCACTGGGCGCAATAGTCAGGCAGTGACACCAGTCTTAATTCGTTTTTTTCAAGGGATCAAAAATGCCAAGTCAATCACTGTGGATCGTGGGCGAGAATTTGCAAAATATAACGAAATCGAGCAAAAACTAGGCATTCCAGTCTATTTTGCGCACCCATATTCACCAGAAGAACGTGGGAGTAATGAGATATTAAATCGATACGTCCGTCGTTTTATACCGAAAGAACGCAAAATTGAAACAGTTAGCGTCAAAGAATTAGATCAAATTAATCATTGGATCAATGCGAGACCAATGAAAACACTCAACTGGCAATCACCACGAAAGGTTTTTCAGCAGTTCGCAGTATTCGGTTAATTCTTGCAATCTACCATATAAAGAAAATGTCAAGGCATACGAGGTGCGGTTCAATGACTATGCCATTGAATACCTAATTGATAAAAATACCTCAACAATTTACGAAACAACCACTGATGATCATTCTATCTCTCAATCTAAGTTCACTGGTAGTATGGATGAAAACATAAGTTTTAATTTAGATGGACTAGAAATGACTGCTTTTAATCACTATGTTGGAAATGATTCGGTAGCTATTTTCAACGATTCAAGTGGTAATTCTAATAAAGCCTCCGAGATGAACCCTGAAACAACTAAAAGTACTTACTTTAAAAGTTTAAATTTGCCTTTCTGAAAATATTTCAATTGTAAATAAATTGAAGTTACCGTTGAAATTTAAAACCAGTGTGTTTTTATTTCATTAGTATGATGTTTGCAGCGATTAAGTTCCCAGGCTCCAATGTATTAAACAATGATCGATTTTATCTAATTTATTATTGTCGCAACTAAGTAACGAAACACAAAAATAATTACCCAGATGAGTTAAAGTGAAAGATGGGCCATCAAATCCATCACGCTGTCCGCAAGTGAATGAGATGAAAATTTTTTTATCAAGAGTACGTCAGCGTAAATCAATTAAATGCTGTCCTCTATTTGATTATTCATAAAAAATATTTTTTGTTTTTGTATAAACTAGTCCGAGTTCGCAAGTCACCAAAAAAAGACGCTCAACTACATTACTGTTGAGCGTCTTTTTGCTGAGCTTTGTAAGACTAATTTGCCTATGACACCCAAATCCGCATTTTTAATCATTTAGGGGACTATGTCATCTTTTGTTATTAATAATTATCTTGGAACATTAAACTCTTTTGCAGGCATATAGTCCAAAATGGAATATGTGCCGCCGTCTAATGTGCCATATTCCTGATATATGTGCACGGTACCATCGTTATTTGGAGTTAACGTTGTTTTATCATATCCCTTGGCACCAACTTCACTACCAATTGTAATCGAGTGATCATTGCTAGAAATTATTTCAGAATCGTTACTAGCAGCTTCGGCTCCCGCTTTTTTAATTAAAGCTATCCCCTCTTCCAGAGAAATTGTGTCAACGTCGGTTTGCTGAGATGAAATTGATGAAGAAAAGGCTGCATTTGCTTTTTGTTCAGCCTCCTTGTATGGTGCGTAATAAGATTCAGGAATGTTCATTCCGTATTGAGTCGTCTTCCCGTTCTGAGTAAGCTGAATTAGTCCTAGTATTCCTTGGTAATGTGTAATATCAAAATCACTGGTTAAGCCGTCTTGTAAAACAACAACATGCCAGTCATCACCCTTTCTTGAAATGCTAACAAGTTTAGAATGATTAAACGTTGGAACTGAAGCAACAATATCAAGAGCTTCAGCGCGATCAAATATCTTGTTCATCGGTGTAGGTTTAGCGAAAACACCACCAACTCCACCTGCAAGTCTTATTCCGTAGTCGGTTCCACTAGCATTTAAAACATTATTTGATATGGCGCTCGAATGACTAGCAATTTTTGAACTACTATGCTTTTGTGAACTAATATTACGCACACTATCAGCGTTTTTGTTATTTTGATTGGAATGTCCAGACCAATGGTATACTGATCCGCCGGCCAATAAAACAATAGCAGACGCTGCTGTTCCAACAATTACTGTGATCTTTTTCATTGAACTCTCTCCCATTAAAAAAAGTTGTGCAAAATATTTATCTGCAAACTTTAAAGAATTAATTTTAAAATGATTTAGTACAATTAGGTAAAGGCACTTACTAAATTGACCGTTGCTATAAATACCCAACTAAAAATCTAATTACTAATTTATCCCATCATGTTACCCCAAACGGCATAACCGAAAAGCATACCTAGAATAGTGGCAGCAATATTGACTATTATGATAATTACACCGTTGGTCTTAGTTTGTTCTTTACGTGTCAAAAGATATCCAAAAATAACACCTCCAGCTCCAAATACTATTGGTACAATAAGAATTGCTACAACAGCAAAAACATACCCAAGTACAGTGAAAAGTGTGTCTTTCTCTCTTTCTGACATTGGCTTAGATTGAATTACAGGGTTGGTGCTTCTATCAACTATCTTCTCTTGACTATCATTTATTGGCTTTGGCTCACTTATTGTTTTCAGCTCAACTGCTTCTTTCATGTCGCCAGAGGTTTGAAAGTTTTGTAGGGCGCTCTTTTTGAGATCATCAAATTCTTGATTGTTTATAATCCCCTCGTCCAATAGCTTTTTGTACTCTCTTAGTTTAACTTGTATATCTTCAGAACTCACAGAAATTTTCTCCTAAATCATAGTTTAATGTAACCCTAATGATTATATAACACATGTATAAAAAAGTCATATGTTATATTGACATATCAACATTCTTGTGGGACGCTATATTTGAGAGAAAGAGAGAAAATCAATAATGGAAGAACAACTGAAAAAACTACGTTCACTGTTGAACGATGGACTGATTACTAATGAAGAATATAATTCTTTGCGGAATAACATTCTTTCAGGGGAAAAGTCGTTGAATAAAGAAATATTAGGGGAACAAGCGACTGATAAATCAAATGTTGATAAGTTATCATCGACCAGCCAATTTAATTGGAAAATTTTAATTGCTGTTGGTATCACTGCCATTGTAGCGATATTGGCTGTCTCAGTCTTAATTATTCATAACAATAAATTAAATGATAAGAGAGATTTAGCACAACAAATAACCAATGACAGCAATTACACAGTGAAATACGTTGCCTCTCGCGATGCATTTGAGTGTTTTGCCAGTGGTGACTGGCAAACAGAGCTGACTAATAATGTCGAAGAATACGCTTCAAACGATGAAGTTAGCGCTTCGTTCATAAAGGATTGGCGATCAACTGTTATCACTTCTCTTCAAGCTAGAAGCCAAGAACGTCAAGGAAAAGGGTCTCGTTTTGAAATAATGAACCCTGAAAACGAGAAGAAAACTCTATTAGTCATTAAAGATGGAAAAGTTGTAGAAGACACTTTTTCGGATATAACATATGATTACAATAATTGATGATTTCAATTCCATGTATTACTTTGTCAACCAAAGCCAACAGTGTGTTACTAAATAAACACATCGTTGGCTTTTTTATTAAAGAAATATCGTCTGATAAATGTTTTTTAATAATATTGTGATTCTTTTAGAGTTTTAGAGATATTTGTGATTCATATTCTTCTTGGGCCTTTTCCTGTTCAACTTTCTTTTGGTTTCTTAAGAATTGACGTTCTGCGTTTGTCTCAGCACGGATGTCCTGCCGCCACAAGCGACTAATTTTATTAAACGAACCACCCCGCACTGGCATCTGATCACCTATGTGCTTTGAATTTTGTTTTACATTGTTGGCCGGCGATTTTGGGGCCAATTTTTTCCCCTGAGGGCTAGCTATTAGTTTATTTTTATCTGCGTTATTGCCCTTGTCGCTCTGTTTAACATGGCTTAGTAACTCAGACATCTGTTGGTCAATATCATTTAACGAGGTATCTTCAATTTGTGCTAAATGTTTGTAGAGTTGATTCGCTAAGCGTTTTCTTAATTCATCTTCCTTATTCTTAGACCACTTGTGTTGCCCCTTATGCATCACACCTTGGTCTTCAATATTAATGACATCATATTCTTGAGCTAACGACTTAAAGCCCTCATATTCAGGTTTAAGCTCTTTGGCAAACAAATCGTCTAATAGTTGATTTGTTAATTGATTTGCTTTTGCCATCTTGCCTTTTCCAGCTGTTAAGTGTGCGTTACCAACTTGCCACCGTCCTTTCATGTCTTGAGGTAAAGCATCATAAATGTTCTTGATGGCTTTAGCATGACGATCATTTAATAGGTTGTCAGGCGCTGCCTCAAGAATTTCTTTTTTAAAGCCCCCAACACCTTTTAATATTTCCTGATGCCGTCTTAGTTCCTGTGACGACATTAATTGTTTTCTAAACTGTCTCTTGGCTTGTTCAATCACTTCTAGAGGTATAACGCCGATTGGCTGTCCTTTGTACTTACCTTCTTGCTTGACCATCTCAGACCGCGTTTCTTGGCTTTTTTTAGCAAACCACAGATGCATGTTTAGGTGGTCAGTATCCTGATGAATCACACCAAACCAAACAGCGTCATTTTCATCTTCTCCCAAAGGTAAATTAAATCCTTTGTTAATTAGCGTTTTAGCAACCTCTTGTTCTGCATGCTTCAATTTATTTTGGTCTATCATACGGGTTTCGGGATCATAGAGATTGTTTTTAACTAACCAATCGCCTCTTATTGAAAAAGCGAGTTCATGGATATTATTGCCATTTTTTTGAGCCTCATCCAAGTCTTTTCTCAATACAGAAATATCGTGATTATCATAATTTAGTTTATCGCGACCAAATATTGGATGCGTTTCTGTTACCGCAGAATTGCGGTTAGCATAGCCAGGCTTGCTAAATTGTTTCTTTAAGTCAATTAAATCGTTCATGGACTCATTATTAAGATCGTTTGTCTTCTCCGAATTATTAGCATAGTCAACTAAATCTGAGTATTTTTGTCCCTTCATATCTGCGGTATTGGACGTGACAAATTGTACTGGTAAATTGACCATTGCCGTCTTTTTTTCACCCAAGGCAAATGCAGCAATTTCACCAGTCTTCGCCATTTTGCAATTCCTCCATAATCTCTTCTAAACTATCGAAATCTTGTTCATAATCAATTGTCAAACGGCGGGCTGTTCTGGAAGACATGTTCAGCAATTGAGCAATTTGCATGTAGGATTGTTGATAGTTATTAAACAGAATTAAACTTATCTGAGCCAAATAGTACGTACGATTATCGCGTTCATGTTGACTGTCAGCCATCTCACTAACTTGAGTAGGATGGTGCCAATTGAATTCATCAAGTTGTTCTAAATACTTTGTCAATTGTGCTTTTCTTTTATTATGCTTTTTAATCGTCATCGAGTTGTCCTCCTGTTTGGTGATATTTTTTGATCAGCTGCTTATCGCGACTCCGAATTTTTTTATATTCTTCATAAGATTGTGCCAATTCATTGTTTGGATTGAGTTCGGTTGGTGTACCAAATTGTTGGAACTCTGTTGGATTAATTGGGTTGATGGCATATTTAACAAAACCATTTTCTAAATTAATGCCTTCTGGAATGTATTCAAGTTGACGTTGTTGCATAGTTAATAGAAAGCCTAATAAATTCTCTATATTTGCCAATTGCGCAGTCAATTTTGAATCACTTTTTGTGGAGTTGGCATCATTTACCTTCTGGGCTAGTTCCGAGTAATTGAGACGAGCATTGTTAGCATTAATGGCAATATTTTCTACGAAGAAGTGCAAAGCAAACTTATAGACACTACTTCGACTAAACTTCGCATTAAGAGCATTTGGGTGTCTTTCTATCCAATGCTTCATTTGTTGAAAATACCATTCTTCATCTCGTGAATTTTTAATTCCAATCATTGTTGGTCTTTCATCAAAAGTTGATTGATTGATGTCAAATTCATTTAACAAATTTTCAATAAGCTCTAGTTCTGATTTAACCTCTAAAGGAATATCTTCGGGTAGCGTTGTATCATATTTTTTATTCAAAACATTTCTTCTTTTGATGAGTGCCTTCATTTGACTTGTTTTGAATTCTATTGCATCTTTCATTTATTCACGCCTTTCAGCATTACCGTTTAAGTAGTTGATTGTCCAGCCATCTTGAACGTTGAAAACATAGACATTAAATTTCAAAGTCTTGTCATTTGACTCTGCCATCATGTGAACACCGCGGGGAACTAACTCAACATTTTTGTAAATTGGTGTGACTTGATAACGAACATAATTATTTTTTGATTGATGCAAATAATCCGCAATTTCTGTTTCGTAAGTCACCATACTTTTAGCATTGACACGACTGTCTGCGTTCAACTGTCGTGTCCCCGTGATCAAATTTTTGGCTTCATTGTTTAGACCAGTAAATTGATATCCAATCAGATGACTACGGTTGTATAACCAGTCGATATTATTCGTTCCCGTTTTAATAGCATGGTAGCCTGGCGTTTTGATTGTTAATCGTTCACGGGTTTGATACTTTTGAGAGGGGGGCATCAATTTTAGGTTAAGCAACGCATTAGCAACTTGTGGTCTGCCTAACCAATCTAATGATGACAGTTTTTGCCAGCCACCCTCTTTTATTTGTAAATCATTCTGACTAAATGTTGGTTGATTATGATTGATTTCAACAACTGTTTGCCCAGTATATTTCAAATTAACAAGCTCATCATTTTGTGTTGGAGAGTTACTTTGTTTATCAATATTAATCAGTTGTGATTGCGAACCTAGTGCTACAATTCTTTGCAAAATCGATACACGATTTAAATACACAATACCTATGAATATGACAATACCTAATAGGATTCTTCTCGCAAACCGACCGCGTTTATAATTTTTCATTTGAACCTCTTCTGCTTATTCAAACTCATCAAAGTAAATCGACTTTGGAAAATTTTTTTCCTGAGGGCGAGCGTTTTTTTGAATTCGTTCTACCTCATCATTTAAGCCTGGAAAATACATTTCAAGTCGCGCTAGAATTGTTTTAAACATTTCACCTATCGCAATTGTATTGTCATTTAATCCGTGCACAACGTTATTGTTAGCCATGATTAAATCGTCGAGATAAGTATGCAATGTTTTTGCTGCGCTATCTTCTTCAAGTCGCTTAGCATAGTCTTCAATTTGTTCTCGAATTAATTGACTTGACGAGACATTTTCTTTTGATGCTTGTGCTTCAATGATTTTCAAAGCATGTTCATCAATGTTTTTAATTGTTTTTGTTATACCTTTCATACAACCTCCGTAAAATATTTAATAAGCTGGGAACAGGTTAAGGGGAAAGGAAAACCTTGTGGTTTTAATCCCGCCGTGCGGGCCTTTCAAGGGATTACCTAAATGAATTACAGTTAAACTATTTTTTAACCTGCGTTTAACCCTTTTTAAACCTTTATTTGATTGAAAAAAATAGCCCAATAGGGAAATCTTTGAACTATTTAGAATTACAAATCGGTTGGTTTTGGCAACAATGTTTTTCCTTCTTGAACTTGCTTCTTAGTCTTTTGATATTGACTAATATTTGTCTTAGCACGTTGAATATTTTTTTGTGCATCACTGATTTGTGTTCGTATTTGTGTAATGGCATCACGCGCATTATCAATGCTAGTTTGTGTATCTGAGTCATCAGACTGAGCGAGTCTTTTCTGGTACTTTTTAATGGAAGCCTGTTGTTGATCAATTGCTTTTTGATATTCAACAATCGCGTTCGTATTCTTTGCAATCAGTTTTTGTTGTGCCGAAATTTTGGCATCACTTTCGCTAACTTCGAGTTCCTTTTGAGTTGCAAATGTCAGAAAATTTGACTTAGAAACTTTGTCACGATTGATGATGAATTTACCGCTTGCGGTATTACTGTTTGCGTTAGTTATCTTTGCACTTGAACTCTCAGCACTAACGCTACTTGGTGCTTCGATTGTGGCAGTGTTGATACTTTTATCATTAGCTGTTAGTGTTACAGCATTGAAGTTATGACTCAGGTTTTTGAATTGAACTACAAGCGTATTATTTGAAGTTGGTACGACACGACCTGTCACTTGACTACCACCATGATCAGTCATGGCAGTAAATTTAATTTTGCTAATATCAACCAAATCTTGATCAGAAACAGCTCCGTCAGAGATTGTATAATGCAGTTCCAAAACACCATTATTTTTATTAAAAACACTTTTTGTTAGACTAGCGGTTTTGTTCAAAGTGCCAAATGACACTGGCGTATTTAAATCCGTACTAGGCAAATTTGAAGGTCGAGGTGTAATGTTAACCATCACGGTTGTACTAAAAGCTATCAGAATAAATAGGCTAAATATGGCAATTAAATTGCGCCGTTGATGTTCCAAAAACCAAGTCCCAAAGCGACTAAATCTTTGAAAGATATTTCTAAACTTATCAGCTATTGTGATTATTGCAGTCATTGTCTTACCCCTCTACGTATTCAAATGCGTTACTGCTAAAGTCAGGGTATGGTGGCAAATCATTATCGGCCATTTCACTTCCCTGAGTGTCAGCAATCTGTGTTTGAACAGCAGGATTTTTTGATGACTGACTAGATTTATAGATGCGGAATTGTGTCACTTGATTTTGCATAGCATAAATTTTTTGACCAGTATTTTTATCGGTGTAGTTGTGATTGCGCATCACAAATTCAACCTCAACTACTTGGCCAACATCAGTCACATAATCACGAATCAATTCTGCCGTTTTGTTAAAAGCAACGTAATCAATGTAAGTTGCTTTACCATCTTTTAAATCATTAATGGCTAATTTGAAGTAGGCAATCTTGGTTTCATTTTCACCTCTTACGGTGAAGTTTACGTCACGGACTAAACGTCCTACGTGGTGATTAATTTGCATAATAATTTCTCCTTTTTTGATCCAGTAAATTAATAATCGGGGTTAATTGGGTAGTTAAATAGTATTGGATATTATTTGGTAGTTTAGACACGGGAATTTGGTTGCCAGCTTCAGAATAATGAATGCCCTTTAGGACTGTACAACCGACGTAATGATTTCCTAAGCAATCGTCAAACAACTCACCTTTGACTTTCATCTCATTTGGTTTTAAGCAAACAAAGGCTTGTTTTTTTGTTGGTTGAACGAGATTATTTTTTAATTCTTTAACAAGAATGACGACATATTTAGTTTGGTGAAGTTCTTGTAAACTATGCTCATCCAACAGCGTTAGTTGTCTGGCTTTCATAATCTCTTCCTTTCGGTCTTGCAGCTTCATGAAATGGTAAGTGATAACGTTCCATGAAATGTTTTATAGCCTTAAATGATTGATAAGAGGTACGATATAACCTCACTGCGCCATCACTTTCTAATTCATGATTTTCAATTGCTTTGATAACTTTTCGTCTGAGTTCACCTGATGAGTTAGCCACAAAAAGTATGTCTGAGTTGGAAAAGTCTACTGCAATAAATACGTTGTATTGGTTTGCCATTGTATCTCTCCTCTCTCCGATTTAAAGTTAAAAGCCTGATGCTGATTGACTAGTTGTAACAGCTATTTTCAGACGATTTTCAAGTCCTTTAGAAAAATAATTACCGTACTGGCTAATATCAACTAAGTGGTCTCGCATATACTCCAATTGCTTACCACCAATCTTTAACAAAAATAATTTGACACTGTCATCACCCTGCAGCTGTTTTTGTAATGCCAAAACAGTATTTCCTGTTTCAAGCTCAGTTATCAAAAATTTATATCCCTGATCAAGAGCGGCGACAACAGTTTGCGCTTGTTCGGGTTCGTTCAGCAGTAAGTCAGGAATCAAGGTTTGAACTACCACCCTTAAGGCAGGATTTTTTTGAATGATCTGTCCGATAACCACCAAAGGTTGTTGAGAATTATTTGAACTTTTATTATTATTTGTTTTATCCTCATCCTCATCCAAAGAATTTGTTTCAGTATTACTAAACTCAGTCTTACTTAACTCAGTATTACTAGTGTCGTAATTTGCGACTTCTTGAAGTCTCGTTTTACGACTTCCGGTATTCGCATTTTGAGACTTCCGGAAGTCGCATTTTGCGACTACCTTGGTATCACTGATATCCAAGCTGTTTTCTTTGACTTTTCTAACTTCCAAGTTACCAACATAAATACGATTTGGCTTATTAAATCCCTGCCGTTCTTCTTCTAGAAGACCAAATTCGTGTAACTCCTTTTTGATGCGAATTACTTTATCTTTCCCAACATTAAGATCTTTGGCTAATTTCTCATTAGGATAATACAAATAAACATCACCTTTAGAATCAATCCATTCGTTTGAAATTGATAAATTAAAGCGATTGCGTAAAAGGCTGTAAGCCAATTTAGATTCTGGCTTCATTTTTTTATAATAATCATCTTCAATTAATGCTTTAGAAAACATAATGAACCGCTCGCTGGTGACTACTTGATTTAATTTAGTCCTTTCCATCAAGGTCTCCCATCCTCTCCTTCAAACGCTGATACAACATACGATCTGCATAGCTAACTGTCTCTGTATCATATTTTTCGACAGTCACCATAATGTCACTTACAGACAAATACAAACCCTGCGATAAACGATTAACCTCAAAAGCGTACAAATTAGTTCGGTCATGTTCGATGCGAAACAGACGATTTTCTGACAAATCCGTCAACTTGGATAACTGACGCAATGATATTCCCAGCTCTTCTCGTCTTTTACGCATAAATTCACCAACACTCATACATAGAAATCCTCCGATAGCATAAATTTGTGTTACAAATCTAAAACAATTCAATAACGTGCTTATGAACAAAAGTAAATTGAACAAAAAAACACCATATCATGAAGTAGTTTAGAAACATTGTCATATCAAGGTTTATAACCCTTAAAAATGAAAATATTCTACTTCATAATATGGTGTGCAACCTGTACTAAACATGGAATTGTGATTGATAATCATCGCAATCCCTTTTTAAATCATACGAAGTACAAACTTAGCACGTTACATTATGGTCATAATTAATGTTTCAATCTACTTGTATAAAACATGCCTTTAATAAAGTAAATCAACCAATAGCCGCCAAGTGCAAGCCATGTATTAATAAATATAATCAGACTAATTTGATGTACTAAGGTTTTATGATATGTCAGACGAATTGTTTTTGCGCCACTTGGATTAACAGATAAAAAGCCACCCTTATTTTTGTATGCCTTTAGTCGTTTACCTTGCGTATCAAAAGCAGCAAATCCTTTAAGATAAGTAATCGGTGTTTGAACACTTCTAGTATTGCGCGGTACACCAATAATATAAAAATCTTGGCCTTTGACCATTGTTCGATTAGGCAATATTTGCTTATCAAACTGAACAAGAGAATCTGAATAAATTCTTTTAGCGTTACGCTCTTGGCCTTGCGCACGATAATCATCCAAGGCGAGAGATGGTCTATCTAACATCACTTGAATATTATCATTAGTCACGCCAAACAATGAATCGGTTTTAAGATTATCCTTGTTAGGTGCAACAATATGGTTCGTTGCATTATTAAAACCATCAACATGGCAATTTTTGGCAACCGTATTAAGCATCATGCCATTAAATGATAGGTATATTAACATGACTGACACAATTGGCAGCATTTTTTGCTTGATTTTCATTAAGTCTGTTATAGCAAAAGCAACAAATAGACTACCCAAAATCGCTGGCATAAAATGCCAACGATACGTCATCTGAAGAGCGCCACTCAGCTCACGGTTAAATAGATACCAGGGAAATAGATTAGAATACAGGAATAGTAAGGCTACGATATAAGATAAGCCCAATATTTTATAAACATAATTAAATTTTTTGTAGAAAATAAGTAGCGCAGTAAGACCTATAATTAGGAGCGACAAGACATCAGATAGGTTGAATATTCTCATCAACACGGTACTAAAGTTCGCACCAAACAAATCAGGGTTATTCGGTAAATTCGCCCAATTATTAGCCAATCTTTGCTCGATAAACGGAAAAACAAAGGCAGCAGACAGGCCTAACGTGAGCAACACTGATCGTAATAACTGATTCATGTCATTAATAGACAATTGCCTCTTGAAGTAAGCCACAACGACCATACATAAAACAGTTAAGACAATGCCCAATGTTGTTGGAATTGATAACATCACGGCAAAACTACTATAAATTGCTGCACGTAACCAGGTGCGATTATCATGAAGGAAAATAATGTTATAGAAGCTTAGGACAACAACCGGTGCTAGTAGAATCACTATATTTGATGCATATTGCGTCATATACGCAATTCTAACAACAGCCACATTATCTAAAATGGCGTTACCAATGGCAGCCGTCAACACATATGTCAAAGCAAATGTGAATGCTAGTTTTATTTTAGAGGTTATTTTATAAACAATCGCAAAATTAGACCATAATGCAAAATAAACTACGATAATATCAAAAATCAAAATTGAGGTCACTGGTAATTTTGTTAGACGCCATAAAAATATTAGCGGATAAAACAAATACGTCGGATAAAAAAAATTTAAACCATAACCCCAACTATTTGTCCCTGAGTATCTAATGATGTCTGGGAAAAAATGGCCATTTTGCTGTGCCATGATTAACTCATGAAAACGGGCAATGTGAAATTGACTATCACGCCAAGTTACTAGCTCGCCATTTAACAGCAACGGCAAAAATAATATCATAGCGATAATTAAAAAGATAAGATGTAATCCTAGGTAGGATTGTATGTATTTCTTCAAAAGACTCCCCCAAAAACAGTCATGTTTTCAAAAATTTGGTGATTATGCTAAATCGATTGGATATATGATTTCAGCACTTTCACAGCAACTGATAAGTGGTATTTCGTTGGCTTCAGCACAACATTGTGCCCAACATCATCAAAAAAATATCCTGTGACACCATCAAAATCTGAAGAAAGCGCAAGATTGCGAGCAAACGGCACATCATTTTTTGCTAAATTTTTTGTGTATGGCATCAATTGGCTGCGGACATCACCAGGAAAAAAAGAATTAACCGTTGTATTTTGATGCGCAAGTCTATCCGCTAACAGCACCATTAATAACGTTTTATGTGTTACAACCCAAGCTGCCCTTGCTAACTGATTTGTTTGCAGTTCGCATATTGGTGCGAGACTGATTGCTTTGGGATTGCCACTGACGATTAACACACGGGCATTATTTAATCTCTCATTCAAGCCTACGGTAAGTTCATAGTGTGATAACAAATTATTTTTAATATTTTCATCAGCAGTTTGTGGCATTATACCAGCACTGTGAATCAACACATCAACGCTTGAAAAAGTGGCATTTATCTTTTCAACCGCCTTGTCGATACCTACGCGCTTAGACAAATCAGCTGATATACTGCTGACATTTGGCCCTAAATGTGCGACTGATGATACTAATTTGGTCTCATCTCTGCCAATAATAATCACCTTATTGTCACGCGACAAATCTTTTGCAATGGCAAATCCAACCCCTGATGAACCCCCAGTAATGACAATATTTTTCATGTTTGCTCCCACTCATAATCGATTAGTTTGTCAAATTACTAACGCACTCGAGTATACGCCAAGTCTTTTAATTTATCTACAATTTGTTGTAACTCATCACAAGATAAATTGTGATGATTAATTTATACCCTAACCACCATCAACTATATTATAATTAAATTACTCATTTTCATTAAAAAATAACGATAGCATATATTTTTACACGCTAGGAGGCGGTTTACAATGAATACTTTTGTTTATGAAACTATCGTGTCAATTGTCGAGGAAAAATCCTTTCAACGTGCATCTGAACATTTAAACGTGACTGCTAGTGCTGTTAGTCACGCAATCAACCAAATCGAGAAAAAATACGGTTTTCCTATCTTTATTCGTAATCGCTCAGATGTGGTATTAACCTCAAATGGCCAAAAACTTTACCCTATACTACGGAAAATTCTTGCCGAAGAAAAAGAATTAGAAAAAGCCGTCCAGTCAATCCAGGGACTCGAATCTGGCATCATTAAAATTGGCGCTTTTAGTAGTGTTTGTATCAATTGGCTCCCCGATATACTCAGAAACTATTCTGGCCATTTTCCTAATATTGATATTTCTCTAACACAGGGTAATTTTTCTGAAATCAGCCAACTTGTTGAGTATGAAGAGTTAGATTTAGGCTTTACACTCCTACCCGTAACAAATAATGTTAAGGTAACAGAATTATTAAAAGATGAAATAAAGTGTGTCACCCCTTCTAACTTTAAACCACTTAACGGGCAAACAATCACACAAGCTGACTTACAGGGCTTACATTTCATCCTTCAGAAAGCTGACTATGACCGCGATACAAAAGAAACGCTAGATTATTACGACGTCCAACCTAACACAATTAACTTTTCAATTGACGATCAATCCATTGTTTCAATGGTCGAAGCCGGTCTGGGGTTTGGTATTTTACCAGATTTGGCCTTACAAAAATTGAGTGGAGATGTCAGCGTCTTTCCATTCGATGAGCCTTTTTACCGTACAATATCTCTTGTGCAGAGCAAAAATTCGCTAATTCCACCAGCCGTTGATGCACTCGTTCAAGCTATAAAAACTTATCTTAATGTCGCTTGATAATAAAAACACACTAACAGCATTAGTGTGTGTTTTTATTATTAGATGCTTTTTAATACCTGTGCTAAGCGCATAATGCCATCTTTAATATCATCATGCGATGGATACGTGAAATTTAATCTTAATTGATTTTTAATTTGACGTGAAGCATATTGTATTTCGGATGGTACGTAAACAACGTTGGCTTCTTGTAAAACTGGTCCCAGCAATAGTTTACCTGCATCTTGTGCTTCAGGTAAGCTAAGCCAAAGAAAGAACCCCCCTTCAGGTTTAGTAAATTGCACATGAGCTGGTAAATAGGTCTCAAGATAATGCACCATTGTTGCACATTTATCTTTATAAACCGCATTAACTGCTCGTATATGCTCATCAATATTGTTTTCAGCTAAAAATTGATCAATCGCTAATAAACTAATTTGAGATGGCTGAACATCTAAAGCTGATTTGATATCTAAAAATAATGCGATTAACTGTTTATTAGCAATCAACCAGCCTGTACGCAGTGCTGGTGATAAAATTTTTGAGAAACTAGAAATTAAAATAACTTTTCCACTGGTATCTAGTGATGCAATTGATGGCACCATATCACCTGTGTATCTTAAATAGCGGTAAGGACTATCTTCAATGATATAAAAGTCATATTCTTCAGCCAATGCTAGCAAAGCTTTTCTTTTCGCTAAGCTCATCGTTACACCGGTTGGATTTTGAAAATCTGGTACCGTATACACAAACTTGATATCCGGAAATTGTCTCAAAATTTGTTTAAGATGCGCAATGTCCATCCCATCGTCATTAACTGGCACCTCATGATAAGTCGGCTCATAACTATCAAACGCTTCTAAAGCCCCCATGTATGTCGGCCCTTCAACAACAATATGATCATTTTTATCAAGAAAAGCTCTGCCAACCATGTCAATCGCTTGTTGCCCGCCTTGAGTCAATATCACCTGCTCGGCACTGGCAGTCAAACCAAAGTATGTTTTTGTCATTGCCGCAATTTTTTGGCGTAACGATGCCGGGCCTTGCGTGCTATGGTACTGAAATATATCTGCTCCTTCTTGCGCAATTGCTTGCGTAAAAGCTTTTTGTAAAGCTGCACTAGGAAAAACAGTTTCGTCTGGCAGCCCCATGCCAAATGAAATATTGTTTGCTTGATTGGCTTGCGCAAATAAATCAGTCATTTTGAGACCAGTATTTGGTTGATGACGTTTTGATGCATTTAAAATTGCCATGATGTATTGCCTCCTTGTTATCTGAAGATTATATTACAGAATAATCTACATGCATGTCGGGAGACTATTTCCGTTTGAGTTGAAATAAATTCATGCTCGATTAAAACATCACGCTCACTGCTATTTCTAATATATAGCAACTATCAAAACAATAAACAACTCAGTAGGTTTAACTTATACAGCATATTAATTGACAAAATCTTTCACGCTATGTTTTGATTAAAGTATCACAACTAATTAACAATAGGAGTTAAATATGTCAAACATTCAAACTGAGCGTTTAATCATTAGACCTTTTTCGGATAAAGATGCACCAGACCTATTAGCTTATATGTCCCAACCCAGCGTCAATTGTTTTGCTGATGAACGTATCCATACACTCGCCGAAGCACAAGCTGACATCAAAGTACGAATGAAAGATGAACTGCAATTTGCTGTTGCCACGAAGGATAATAATCACTTGATTGGCCACCTATTTGCTCATCAAGAAGATGATGAGGGCCAAGATACTTATAGTGTTGGCTGGCATTTTAACCCGACATATAGTGGTCAAGGTTATGCAACAGAGGCAGCAGATGCTTTACTAAATTATCTCTTTAATGACAAAAGCGCGCGACGAATATATGCTTACGTTGAAGAAGATAATATCCCTTCTCAGAATCTTTGCAAACGCCTTGGTATGCGACAGGAAGGCACATTTATCGAGTTTATCTCTTTTGTAAAAAACCCTGATGGTACCGATAAATACGAGAATACACAACAATATGCCATTCTAAAAAAAGAATGGCAAAACCTGACTTGATTACCGATAAAAAACATCTTGCTCAACAGCCAACACCAATATAAACTGGTGCTGGCTGTAAAAACAAGATGTCAAACAATTTCAAGTTATTTACTGACTACTTGATTTATCTTGGCATACTGGTCAATGACCTTGTCAAGATTTTTTTTGCCATGATATATAGCATACCCAACTGCAAGAATCAGAAGTAAACCAACAGTTGCACATGTAATACCTGCAACGAACAACCATAAATGATGTTGCCTAAATAGATAGGTTAATACAATACCAACACCCACAATCATGGATAGAAAAGACTGCCAACGTTGCAAATTACGAATCATCTGCCGTTGAAAGATAATTTCATTTTTATATCCTTTGTCAATAGCTTGTAAATTATGAACCATTGGTTATCTCCCTTCCTTTAATACTTGAGTCCTGGGTTAAAGAAGCCAGTTAGTACACCAATCAACGCTACTACAACCAAAATTAACATGACTTTGATAGGCGAAATATTCTTTTTTGCCATAAGCCACCAGCATAAAACAATAAAAGCGGCTGTTAATAATCCTGGATAAACTGAATCAAGCTTATCCTGTAGCACCAAGTATGCTTTTCCTGAACCATTTCGCAAAGTAAATGATGTTTTTACAGTCACCCAGGTTGCAGCAACACCGCCGACAACCATACCACCAACAGTGGCGATGGCCTTACGAATCGCTTTTCCCTGGGCGCCAACTAAAATACCAACCGCTTTATCGCCTAATTCATAACCTTTAAAGTAGGCAAAACGCATACCAAAGTAACCAAGCAAATTCCATACAATAATATAGAAAATGGCACCAAGTGGTGAACCACCATCTGACATACCTAAAGCAATACCTAGAATAACTGGAATTAGCGTGCCAACAACTAGCGAATCACCAATACCAGCAATCGGACCCATCAAACCAGCGCGCAAGCCATTAATCGTTGCATCATCAACATGCCCATCATTTGCTCGTGCTTCTTCCAAGCTGGCGGTAATCCCCACAATAATTGAGCCTAACTGTGGTTCAGTGTTGAAAAAGGCTGTATAGGTCTTCATTGCCTTTTCTTGATCTTCTTTATTATCATATAATTCTTCAACAATAGGCAGCATTGATGTTAAATAACCAAAAGTCTGCATATGCTCTTGTGAAAATGCCGTCAGATGACCATAAAACCAGTGATGAAAAGACTTATTCAACGTCTTACGAGAAATTTTCTTACCTGTATTCTCCATTTTATATGTCCTCATCTTCTTCATCATCAACTGTGCCACCTGTATTAGCTGGCGCGGCTTGTCGATTTGTATTAATCGCCATATCTAACTTATAAGAAATCATAGCAAAAATTAACGATACCACTGTAACAGATACTAAGTTCAATTTTAAGGAAGCCGCAAAAGTGAATCCAACAAAGAACGGAATGAAATCAACCGGACCATCAACTATCTGCTTAAGCAAAATTGCAATACCCACACATGGTAGTAAAGCGCCAACGGTAAACAACGTTTTCATTGGTATCCCATCCATTGGTAACGCGGTTTTTAGTGCCTGGACAGCGCTAGAACCGAAATGTGTCATTAAAACTGTTGGGATAAAAGAAAATATAAGATGTGAAATCCAAGGATAGCCCCAATCAACGGCATACAATTTTCTGAATTCACCTCTTTCAACAGCTCGCCAACCCATGTGTTGCCACACAAGGTTCATTGTTGCTGTACCATAGAAAAGGACTGTACCAACAGTACCAACCAAAGTACCCATTGACTTGGCTAAATCGGCTGCGTTTGCTGATGTTGCTGCTAACCCCTGTGAGTGAATGGCTACCATTGCTAATGGAATACCAATATATGAAACCGCACGCACATCAGCCGACACTGTACCACCTGGTGTAACCAAGGCAATATAGACCAACTGCATGGCGACACCTGCAGCAATACCCATTTTTAAGTCGCCTAAGATTAACCCACAGACTAAACCACCCACTAATGGTCGTCCCAAAGTGTAATTACCAATTGTCGACCCGGCCATACCAGGCATGGATGACAAACTGGCAAATATACCTAAGATACTTGCTTGTAACCAACTAATCGTCATATTCTCAACCTCTCATTTACCTGAATTACAGATTAAATTTACTTTTGAAGTCATTCCAGTAGCCAATCGAAACATCAGGTAAGAGTTGCAGTTTAACCTGATAGCCTTTAGCTTGAATTGCTTCAAATGCCTGTGCCTCCTCAGGTGTGATGGATTGGTTGTTTCCTAATTTAATAGCCTCAGGACGATCATTAGCAGGCCCGACAATTACTTTTTTAATATCGCTAGGCACAAACCCATAATCAACAAGAATAGTTTTCATATCTTGTGGTGTTTTGGTAATTAAGAAATATTGTCTCTCAGAGTCAAGTACTTGTTGCGCTTTTTCTTTAAAATGAGCTAAAGTCCAGACAAAGGTCTTTTTTTCTGATGCACTTTTGAAAGCATCTTTTAATACTGGATTAGTTGCCGCAGCATCGTTGACTGCAATCAGTCCATCACAGGGGTATTCTTTGGCCCAACGCGTAACAGTTTGCCCGTGAATAATTCTATCGTCAATACGTACAAATGAAATACTCATAATATTAATTCCCTTCAAATTTCGTCTTCATCTTCGTCTGCTTCAATGAGTTCAAACTGTTTCACTGCTGTGGTCGCCTCATGCAATACAGCTGATACTAAGTCGTCCCCGCTCATCGTGTTCTTTAAAATGGCAGCATTCAAAGCCATGGGGAAGTTCATCCCCCCCAAGACTATCGTCTCTGATAGACGCTGTTGCTGATTAAGTATATCAGTTACTGTCGTTAATGGGCTGCCACCTATGATATCACCCAAAACAATTAAGCCGTCATCAGGCGCTATATCACTGAGTAATGATTTAAATCGACTGCAAAGTTCGTCGTATCTTCACCCGATTTTAATCCAATAGCTCTAACCTGCTCAATATCATCACCAATGAACATGCTCAAAGCATCTCTTAATCCCTCTGAAAACTGACCATGACTTACCAATATGAGGTAGTTCATCCTTATTCCTCTCACTTTCCATAATTAAAATGTAGGTTTCACGGTTTAAATGTAAGCGCTTCCATAACCTAAATCATATTCTACTCTTAATTTTCATAAAAAACAATCCTATTTTAGTAAAATGTTATTTTTATTTAATCTATATATGCTAGAGAAAAAAGTTCTCATAATGTCATGGTATTGACATTGTGAGAACTTAATCTTAGTCTGTAGTTTTTGTTTGATTTTCACTATTTTCTTTTGGTGTTGTGCCATCTGGTAGAGTTTTATCTGTTGGTTTCTCCCAAGAAACAAAGTCGCAATCAGGGTATCTTGAGCAACCATAAAAAGTACGTTGTTTTTTGGTTTTCCTCTCAACAATTTGTCCTTTGTGACATTTTGGGCACAAAAGCCCAATTTCTTTAACAATTGTCTCCGTGTGGCGACAATCTGGGAAACGAGCACACGCATAGAACTTGCCATAACGCCCCATTTTTACAAGCATAGGCGCTCCACAAACTGAACAATCAATGCCAGCCAACTCATCATGCATGATAATCTTTTCTAATGTTGTTTCAGCTTTTTCAACTTCTTTTGAAAATGGTTTGAAAAATTCATCAATGACCGGAACCCAATATTTTGCACCAACTTCGACCTCGTCTAACTCATGCTCAATTCTAGCTGTAAACTGTGTATTGGTCACGTCAGGGAAGCTTTCTTCAACAATTGTCTGCACAATTTCACCGAGTTCAGTAGGCACAAATTTACGTGCGTCTAATCGTACATAATTTCGCTTTTGAATCGTTTCAAGAGTTGGCGCATAAGTCGAAGGTCTACCAACACCATTTTCTTCCAAAGCTTTAATTAAAGCAGCTTCGGAGTACCGTGCAGGCGGTTGGGTAAAATGTTGTTCTGGATCGGTTTGTTCTATTTTAACTTGATCGCCCTCTTCTAAATGAGGTAATGTATTATCTTTCTCTTTAGCGGCTGGATAAGCTTTAGTAAACCCCGGGAATTTCGTTTTGGAACCATTTGCTCGGAATAAGACACCGTTTTGCGTAATTGTCACGGCCATTGTATCTAAAATTTCTGGGGTCATTTGACTTGCAACAAATCGCGACCAAATGAGACTATATAGTTTGAACTGATCAGGGGTTAATTTATCTTTGATACTATCCGGTGTTCGTGTCACATCTGTTGGTCGAACTGCCTCATGGGCATCTTGTATGCCTTCAGCACTAGGTTGTTTAACTAGTTGATGCTGCGCGTATTCTTCTCCCCAAGTTTCATGTATATACTGTGTTGCGGCGTGACGCGCCATCTCAGAAATTCTCGTTGAGTCTGTACGCATGTAGGTAATGAGTCCTGTCTGTCCAACACCCCTACCAAGATTAATGCCTTCATACAGCTGTTGTGCTGCCATCATTGTTTTTCGTGTTCTAAAATTCAACTGAGTGTTAGCTGTCTGTTGTAAAGTAGAAGTTGTAAACGGACGCTGCGGATTACGTTTCCGTTCTTTCGCTTCAACTTTTGCAATTTCAAAGGGCTCATTGCGATTAAGACGCTTTAAAACATCTTGAACACTATCATTATCTGGTAGCTGCTGCTTCTTATCATCCACACCATAAAAAACTGATTGAATTTTTGAGCGTCCTTTTTTAAATACAGCGTCTAATGTCCAATACTCTTCCGGTTCAAAAGACTGAATTTCTTTTTCTCGTTTAATAATAAGGCCGAGAGCAACAGATTGTACTCGTCCAGCTGACAACCCACGCTTGACTGTTTTCCAAAGAATTGGCGAAATAGAGTATCCCACTAACCGATCGAGTATGCGACGTGCTTGCTGCGCGTCTACTAAATCTTGATTGATTAAACGTGGGGTTTTAAAAGCATTTTTTACAGTATCTTTTGTTATCTCGTTGAATACTACACGATTTGGTGCCGTATCGTCGAGTTGTAGTATATGCTGCAGATGCCAAGCAATTGCCTCGCCTTCACGATCCGGGTCACTTGCTAGGTAAACATTTTTGGCTGCCTTAGCTGCTTGACGCAAACCTTTAATAATATCGCCTTTGCCACGAATATTAATATACTTTGGTTCATAGTTATTATCGACATCAACCCCTAATGTTGATTTAGGTAAATCTCTCACGTGTCCTAGGCTAGCAATTACTTTGTAGGTACTTCCGAGATATTTCTCAATTGTTTTTGCCTTCGAAGGACTTTCCACAATGACAAGATTCTTTTTTCTTGTTTTTGTTGTCGTTTTTTTAGTTTTTTTTGTTGTGGTTGTTTTCTTTTTTTCTGATTCTGCCATCTGGTATATGCCTTATTTTTTACTTCTTAGTATATAGCATATCAGATTGTATTAAGTAATTGCACACTTTCTAAAATATCTTCCGGCTGAACGACGAGTTTTGCACCCAAGCTCAATAGTTCGTTGGTGCCTTGCGCTGTCTCTGAAAAAATACTACCAGGCACCGCCAGAACATCACGATTATTTTGTAACGCTAAATTAGCTGTAATTAGACTACCCGAACGTTTTTTAGCCTCAATGACTAATGTTGCAGATGATAAACCAGCAATAATACGATTACGCTCGGGAAAATGTGACCTGAGTGGTTTGCTACCGGCTGGATACTCACTAATCAATAAGCCTGAATTCGCTATTTGTTTTTGTAAGGCAGCATGTCGATTAGGATATACCACATCTAATCCTGTACCAATGACACCAATAGGCACACCACACGCTGCAAAAGTTATCTGGTGTGCCATAACATCTATCCCTTGCGCTAGACCTGACACAATTGATATACCCTTGGAAATCACCGTTGGTAATAAATGACGAATCGTTTCTAGTCCGTATGGTGTAGCTAGCCGTGTCCCAACAACAGATAAACTTGGTAATTTAAGTGCATCTAAATTACCTTCATAAAACAATATCAACGGTGGCTGGTGGATTTCGCGTAATGCCTCAGGATAGGCTTCATCAAAATAACTAAGATAAGGTAATTGAAAAGTCGACGCCCTATCCAGCGCTTTATCATAAGATTGCGCAATGCGCATACATTGTTGTGGTTCAGCTAATCGTGTAATCGTTTCTAATGACCAAGGATACTGTGTTGGTAAATTACCAGAAATTATAAAATGCAATAAGCGCGTGCGGGTGACTAGACCAATCCCTTCGGTCATTGTTAGTGCTAATAATTGTGTTCTTAAATTCATCATGATTACCTCCACAAATAATACGAAATCAATCTAAAAACGCTAAAAAAGCAGATGATTGATTAATCATCTGCCTATCCCTCAACAATCTCGCTCAAATAACTCCAGCGTGTCATTTTTTCATCTAACTGTGTTTCTAGTTGCTCTTGTTCTTTTTGTAATTCGCCCAATTTAACATAATCAGTACCAAACTGTGCCATTTTATCAGGAATGGTTCGAATGCTTGACTCGATTTCAGTAATTTCATCTTCAATCGTGGCCCACTCTTTTTTTTCTTGATAAGTCAATTTTTTCTTGGTTGCTTTGGTTATCACAGGCTTGGCGTTCGGCGCTATTTTATCAGTTTCTGGTGACTGTAATAATTGCTCATCTAAATAGTCACTAAATAAACCATTATATTGCTCAATATTACCATTACCTTGGAACATGTATAGTTTTGTTGCTACCTTATCCAAGAAATAACGATCGTGGGAAACCGTAATGACAGCACCAGAAAAACGTGACAAAAAATCTTCTAAAACGGTTAACGTGCCAATATCTAAATCGTTTGTCGGTTCATCAAGTAACAAAACATTTGGCTGTTGCAAAAGTAGTTTCAACAAATACAGCCGCCGTTTCTCGCCACCAGATAACTTACGAATTAACGTACCGTGCATAAACGGTGGAAATAAAAACTGCTCTAATAAGTCAGATACACTAATTTGGTTGCCATCTTTGTCTGTTACAGCACTAGCAACATCAGAAAGATAAGCAATCACACGCTTATCCTCAGGAATATCTTCTGTGACTTGAGTATAATAGGCTAACTTAACGGTATCTCCTAGTTCTATTGTGCCACTGGTTAAGGGTAATTTCCCTGCGATAGCATTGAGAAGCGTTGATTTTCCTGCACCATTTGCACCAGTAATGCCAATGCGATCGCCAGAAGACACACGCAGACTAAAGTCATTTAAAATAACTTGTTGTCCAAACGTCACACCAGCATGTTCAATGACAATGACTTTTTTACCAAGTCGCTGTTGCCCAAGGTTAACAGCAACATCTTCATCGACCTGTAAATTTCCCATTTGTGATTCTAACTCGGCAAAAGCATTTTCTCTGGCTGTCTGTTTTGTTGTTCGTGCTCTGGCAGATTTTCTCATCCATGCTAATTCGCGCTTATACAACTGTTGTTGCTTATGTTCAGCTAGTTTACTTTGTGCAACGCGCTCTGCTTTACCGGTCATGTAATCTTGGTAGTTACCTTTATATTCGTATAACTGACCGAAAGATAATTCAAAAATACGATTTGTGACAGCATCTAAAAAGTAACGATCATGCGTCACCACCAGAACTGCACCTTTATAGTCACTCAAAAATTTTTCCAACCAAGCGATAGAATCAAAATCAAGATGGTTGGTTGGCTCGTCTAGAATCAATAAATCCGGTGCTTCAATTAGTACTTGCGCTAAACCAACACGCTTGCGTTGACCACCAGAAAGTTCGCGTACGCGATGTTGTAATTCTGGCATATGTAGCTGCGTTAAAATCGATTTGATATGCGCCTCTGTTGTCCACGCATCCTCCGTATCCATTTCATTCTGAGCAATTTCAAATTTTTGGGCAATTTTAGGATCCGTGGGATTTGCGCTAAACTGCTGTAAAGCATACTCATAAGCGCGAATTGTTTTAAAAATAGGTTGACTTCCCGATAGAATGGCATCCATTACTAAAGCATCATCGTTTAATTTCGGGTCTTGAGTTAAATAGCCAATGGTATAGTCGTTTTGTGTGGTAATCGTGCCACCGTCAGCAAGATGAACACCCGAAATAGCATTCAGTAATGATGTCTTGCCAGAACCATTGACGCCGATAAGTCCAACGCGATCACCCTCGGTGATTAAAAACGAGATGTCATCAAATAAAATTTTTTCGCCGTATGTACTTTTTAAGTTTTCTACTCTAAATTGTTTCATATTTCCATTATACTTGATTTTTGAACTATAATAGCAAACTAATGAAAAAAATCTATCTTTAAGGTAGCGTTATTTGATTAGGCAAATCATTCTCATATGCCCAACAAAAAAGCACTAGCCAAATGTCTCTGCGCATTGACTCGTGCTTTTTTTAGTTAACGTAATGCTTCAACATCACGTGCAATCATCAACTCTTCGTTAGTTGGAATCAATAATCCAGCAACAGATGAGTCTTGTGTTGTCAAAATAGTTTCTTTACCACGAACGTTATTGGCTTCAGCGTCGAGCTTCACACCAGCAAAAGCAAGTGATTCTAACACCTTAGCACGTGTTACTGCATCGTTTTCACCGATACCAGCTGTGAAGATAACCGCATCAACACGGCCCAGTTCAGCAAAGTATTGTCCAGCGTAACGAATAACACGATCATAAAACATATCTAATGCTAACTTGGCATGCGTATTTGTGTCTTGAACATCTTCTAAATCACGCATGTCACTTGAAATAGTTGAGATACCCAGTAGGCCGGATTTTTTATTCAAAACAGATAGCATCTCTTCGTTAGATAATCCTTCACGTTCTTGAATATAATAAACCAATGATGGATCAACATCGCCCGAACGCGTTGCCATTGTGACACCTGCTAAAGGTGTGAATCCCATAGACGTGTCATACGATTTACCATTTTTGATTGCTGTAATTGATGCTCCAGCACCCAAATGGAAAGAAATCGCGTTGAACTGTTCTAATGGTATGTTTAACATTTCAGCAGCACGTTCTGTAACGTAACGATGTGATGTACCATGAGCACCATACTTACGTGCGCCATAACGTGCATAATATTCGTAAGGAATACTATAAAGATAGTTCTTTTCAGGCATTGTTTGATGGAATGATGTATCAAAAACAGCAACTGAGAGCGCATCTGGCAATAGCTTTTGGAAAGCACGAATACCCATCGCATTCGCTGGATTGTGAAGCGGTGCATAGTCTGCTAAACGATCAATTTTTGCCAAGACTTCTTCTGTGACAACAACTGAGTGATTAAACCACTCACCACCGGCAACAACACGATGTCCAACCCCTGTAATTTCACTGAAATCCTTAACAATACCAAGATCTGTTAACTTCTGCAGTAAGACATCAATGGCCTGATCGTGATTTTTAATTGCCATCTCATGTTCAAATTTTTGACCACCATTTTTTGTTAGTGAAATATGACCTTCTTCGGCACCAATTAAACGCTTTGGTTCAATATCTTTACCGTACTTAATTGTAATTTCGTCATTATCTTGACCAATACGTTCGATAATTCCTTGCATCAATACTGTTTCCTCAGGCATTTCTAGCAATTGGAATTTCAATGATGAGCTACCAGCGTTAACCGCCATGACTTTTGACATCGTGTCTACCTTTTTAACCTTTAAATGTATTCATAACAGTGTTCACCCTATTATGTCATAAAAACATTGTAACATTTTTTGAAAATAAAGAACACGTTGATATAACAGTAATATGTTACAATATTTATACATTAAAAAGTATTTTCAGTAGGTAAGAAATGATAAAAAAATGGTTGTTAAGCAATTTAATCGGTGTTATTATTACGGTTTTTGTTTTAATAACCACTTTTGGATCAATATACACGCTTGCTAACAAAGACCGTATCACAACGCGACCAATGAACGTACAATTGCGAACTGGTCCTGGTATACAATATCAATCAGCAGCAACGTTAAAAAAGGGTACCAACTTACTAATTATGGAGAAAGTACGTGGCTGGTACAAAGTGCGTCGTACAGACAATGAAAAAATTGGTTGGGTTGCAAGTTGGGTCGCTGAAGCGAAAACATTGCGTGTTGCCACCCCTATCAGCGAGGCAACAATTGTCCTTGATCCTGGGCATGGTGGTGATCCAGATAAAAGGTATGATGGCTTGCCAGGTGATAATGGCTCATCTTCAGCTGACGGAAAGCATTTCGAAAAAACATATACACTTAGCACTGCCAGAGCAATTCGCGACAAACTTCAACAGACCGGCGCTCGCGTCTTCATGACACGCGATTCAGACGTTATCATCCCCCTACTACACATTCCACGCCTAACAGAAAAGTACCAAGCAGACGCGCAAATATCTATTCATTTTGATCATGATGGGGATGAAAATAATGCAACCAGTGCCACGGGAATTTCCCAATACTATTATCATAACAATGGTAAGCAACTCACTGAAGCACTTCATCAGTCGTTAAACCAACTCCCGCTACCTAACCGAGGAAGTGATACCGCTAAGTACGTTGTCCTAGATCAAGTGACTCGCCCTGCAACGCTTTTAGAGTTAGGGTACATTAATAATCCTTCTGATTTTAAACATATTCGTACAGCAGTCTATCAAAAAGAAATTGCTAACGCTGTAACTGCAGGTCTGCAATCTTATTTCAAACAAACCATGGAGAGAAAATAATGCCACTTTTTAACAAAGCAAAACAAAAATTAAAAGCTACAATTGATACGCAAACTACCGAAAAGGTGGAAACACATTTAGAAGGTTTACTCGTACAGCCTTTCGCTTATAAAAAACTACTCATCATCTACCGCATTGAACAATATCCTAGCACAAGCAATCATATCGATAATAAAATTTTGACTTTTGATAAAAAAGAGCCGTTGTCAGAACAGCGCTATCACGAAATTATCGAACGCCTAAAAAATGACGATAGCGACCGTATCGCAATTGTTAATATTTTACCTCTAGTTGAATGAAATGCTAAAAAAGCACATGCTGATCTTATCAGATTACATGTGCTTTTTATACTGTTATGATATGTGCCACTTTTTGATCATGCTGCTCAACTGGTAATACTGCTAACATTTGTACACTTAAAGCCAATGCCACACTATTGCTAGTATACTGAGCTAAAAAGCGATCATAATACCCCGCGCCAAACCCTAAGCGCTGACCCGATATAGTATATGCTAATCCGGGTACAATAACCAAATCAATGGCCGCTGCATTAAAAGTATGATTACTTGTCGGCTCTTTAATATCAAATGCTGCACGAGTATACATTGAATCAGCGTTAATAGCAATAAATTGCATTTGATGATCCATGATTTTTGGTACCACCACCATTTTATGTTCATCCCATGCTTTTTGAATGATAGGTTGCGTATCTAGTTCAAAAGCTGTACTTAATACGACAGCAATAACTTGTGCTTGTTGCCATTGTGATGAATGAAATAATTGACGGCGTAAGTTGTTCTCTTCGGTTTGTCTAGGTACCCCAACAAATTCAACTAAGCGTTCTTTTTGCTGTATTCGTAATTTTTTTTTATCTAACATGACTAATCTCCAATATAAAAAAGCTGGTAACCCAGCTGATTATATTATTCAAATAAATGTGTCATAGCTAAAATTTCAGCTTCTTTTTTAACGTCTTTCAGCACTTTTGCATCATCATAATGATGAATAGCTGTCACAATAAGTTCTGCCACGTGGCGTGCATCCGCTTCATTGAATCCCCGTGTCGTAATCGCTGGTGTCCCAATACGAATACCTGAAGTGATGAATGGACTCAATGTTTCATTGGGAAGTGCCTCTTTATTTGTTGTAATCGAAACACTGTCTAAGAGTTCTTGTGTCTGTTTGCCATTCAAACCAGTTTTTGTCAAATCTAAGTTAAACAAATGGTTGTCTGTACCGCCAGCAACAACACGAATATCTTCGGTTGCTGTGAAAACTTCAGCCATGGCTTGTGCATTTTTAATAATTTGTGCCGCATACGCTTTAAATTCAGGCTGCAATGCTTCGCCAAATGCAATAGCCTTTCCTGCAATGACATGCTCTAATGGGCCACCCTGAGAACCTGGGAAAATGGCAGAATTAATTTTTTTCGCATATTTTTCTTGCGACAAAATCACACCACCACGTGGTCCACGTAATGTTTTATGTGTTGTGGAAGTGACTACATCAGCAATACCAACTGGATTTGGATGTAACCCAGCGGCCACTAAACCAGCAATATGCGCCATATCAACCATCAAATAAGCACCCACTTCATCAGCTATTTCACGGAATTTATTGAAATCAATGATACGTGAATAAGCAGAAGCACCAGCAACAATCATTTGTGGTTGTACTTCACGAGCTTGTTTAGCAATTGCTTCATAATCTAACTGTTCACTTTCTGCATCTAGACCGTAAGTATATGATTGATACATTTTACCTGAAAACGATACCTTAGCACCATGTGTCAAATGTCCACCGGCATCAAGATCCATACCTAAAATCTTATCGCCTGGCTGCAAAAATGCCATGTATGCAGCTGCATTAGCCTGAGAACCAGAATGTGGTTGAACGTTGGCATATTCAGCACCAAAAAGTGCCTTCAAACGATCAATAGCCAATTGCTCGACAACATCAACATATTCCGTTCCGCCATAATAACGTTTGTAAGGATATCCCTCAGCATACTTGTTCGTCAATACTGATCCTTGGGCTGCACGAACACCCTTTGACGCGAAATTTTCAGATGCAATTAACTCGATTGTACGATTTTGACGGGCACCCTCTTGTTGAATAGCACTCCATACCTCAGGGTCTAGTTCTTTAAATGACATGACGTTCTCCTAAATTCATTAATAGCTTAATTATAACTTGTTTTTTGACTTTTTTCACTTTTAATTATACGTGTAAAAACGAATTATTGGTTTTTTTATCTAGAAATGTTCGTCATTAAAAGATTTGATGCCTTAAAACTGTTGTCATTTGATTTGGTGCGATAGTTTGCGTATGAATCACTGGTCGCTGAAAAAGTAACTGAATTTGTTCCGGTATGGCGACATTGCTTTTGTCAGCGAGTTGCTTTAGGCCATCATATTCATTCAGGGGTGTTTCACCTAGCGCATTGAGTACCGTATCAGCGAATTTAAACGGACTAGCAGTAGCAGCTAAGATAGTTGTCCCAGATATGTCAAGTTGGTTATAAACATATTGCCCAACAGCTGTGTGTGGATCAATTACATAATTTCCCTCTTCAAACACACGTTTAATTGTCTTCAAAACTGCTGTTTGTGAAGCACTCGCGGCTTTAAACTGTGATAAGTTGGCCTGTGTTGACGGCTTTAAAGTGTAATGCCCTTGTTCATCTAAGGCATTCATATATTCTCTTACTTCCTCAGTATTACGACCAGACGCAAAGTATAATAAACGCTCTAAGTTACTGGAAACTAAGATGTCCATTGCAGGGGCGTTGGTTACTTTAAATGTGCGTTGTCGATCATATGTGCCAGTGTTAAAGAAGTCTGTTAAAACATTATTTTCATTTGAAGCCACAACAAATTGTGCAACAGGCAAGCCAATCTGACTAGCATAGTATGCCGCCAACATATTACCAAAATTACCGGTAGGTACAACGATATTAATGGCCTCACCACTTGCAATTTGATGTTGTTTAACTAATTGCGCATAGGCATGAATATAATAAACAATTTGTGGCACTAACCGCCCGATATTAATGGAATTTGCCGAAGAGAATCGCAAATGCTTGTCGGCTAAATCGGCTGCTAACGATTGGTCTGACAATAATGATTTAACAGCTTTCTGCGCATCGTCAAAATTACCACTAATAGCCGTTACGTGAGCATTGTGCGCTGGCTCGGTTTGCATTTGTCGTCTTTGAATGTCACTAACACCAACCTCTGGATAAAATACAACAATATCAGTATGTTGTACATCTCCAAAACCACTCATAGCAGCTGTTCCGGTATCACCAGAAGTTGCAGTTAAAATGACAATGCCATCATCAAGACCTTGCTTTTTGGCAGCCGTTGTCATCAAATGTGGCAAAGCTTGTAATGCAACATCTTTAAAAGCTAATGTTGGGCCATGAAATAATTCAATATAAAACAAATCATCGGCTTGATGATATGACACAATGTCCTCAGTCGTCCACTGTTTACCATAAGCTTTGTCTATCACACAATCAATTTCATTAACACTAAAGTCATCAAAGAAACCGTCAAAGATTAATGTTGCGATATCAGCATAAGTTTGTTTTTGCAGTTGCGTCCAATCCAATTCAATATTTGGCCAACTTTCTGGTACATATAGTCCGCCGTCAGGTGCTATGCCATTGATTATAGCTTGGCTAGCTGTCACCGCTGGTGCTTGACCACGCGTAGAAATATAGTTCATCTTATCTTGGTTCCTTTTGCATTATTGACTAAATTATAACAAAAAACTTCAAAATTATGAAGAAAAATGATAGTATTATTAAGAATAACACGAAAAGGAATTAACTATGGATATTGGAATTGGGCTTTTTGGATTAGGCACCGTGGGCAGTGGTGTCGTAAAAATACTACAAGATAACGCTGATCAAATAGCGAAACGTACTGGCACTCATCTGCTTGTTAAGCATGCTGTTGTTAATAATTTAGAGAAAAAGCGCACTGGATTTATTAACAATTTCCCCATTACAAATGATGCCAAAGATATTTTAAACAATCCGGAAATTCAAATTGTAGTTGAGGTCATGGGGACATTAGATCAGGCTTATAAAATTATTAAAGATTCCCTCACTGCTAAAAAGCATGTTGTGACCGCTAATAAAGACCTTATCGCCAGTCGTGGACAAGAGCTAGTTGCTATTGCTGAAGCTAATGGCGTGGATTTATTTTTTGAAGCAGCAGTTGCCGGTGGTATTCCAATTCTCAGAACCCTCGCCAATAGTTTTACAGCTGATGAAATTTCTCGTGTTGCCGGTATTATCAATGGGACGAGCAATTTTATATTGACACAAATGACAACCAACAAATTATCATATGCAAATGCTTTACAGTTAGCACAAAAAAAGGGCTTTGCTGAAGCTGATCCCACCAATGACGTGGCAGGATTTGACGCTGCCTATAAACTGATCATTCTATCTAATTTTGCTTTCGGTGTTCAGCCAGCTTTGGACGATCTCACTATCAACGGCATCACACACCTTACCGATGCCGATATTGAAGACGCTAATGCTTTTGGTTATGCTGTTAAATTGCTAGGTGTTGCACAACGTGTTGGTCAAGATGCTAATGCTATTAGCATTGATGTATCACCCTATTTAGTTCCTTTCACACATCCTCTGGCAACAGTTCATAATGAGAATAACGCTGTCCTTGTTAATGGTGAATCTGTTGGAGAAATCATGTTGTATGGTCCCGGTGCCGGTGAACTACCAACCGCCAACTCTGTTCTGAGTGACTTAACCAACATTGCCACGGATATTGCTTTAAACACACCAGGCAGACCATTCAATTCATTTAATCAAAACTTAGATATCGCCAAACCCTCTCAACGCCTATCAAGACGATTCATTGTAATTGAAGTCGATGATACACCCGGTGCTATGTATTCAGTAACGGGCATGTTTGCGGCAGCAAAGATTAGTTTTTCTGATTTAAAACAAACACCAGCAGCTAACGGCACAGCGCGATTAGTTGCACTCACTCATCCAGCAAGCGATGCACAACTTAATGTCATTCAAACGACAATACGCAATGCGGATGGTATTAACCTAGCAGCGGAGTATAAAATTTTCTCATGATAAAAATTAAAGTACCAGCTACTAGCGCCAATATTGGTCCTGGTTTTGATTCGTTGGGTCTTGCGCTAGATCTTTTTCTCACCCTTGAAATACATGAGGCAACAACAACCTGGCAAGTCATTCATGAAGAGCCAGATTTACCACATGATATCACCCATTTTATTGTGCAAGCAGCGCTAACATTAACTAGCAACATGCAACCACATCGTCTTGTGGTGAAGTCAGATATTCCCTTGGCTAGAGGTCTTGGTTCTTCATCGGCTGCTTTATTAGCTGGTTTAACTATGGCTAACATACTTGCCGATCTTAATTTATCCCCAAAAGAAATACTCAAGCAAGCTACAATGTTAGAGGGCCATCCTGACAATGTGGCGCCTGCTTTGCTTGGTGGCGCCATTTCAGCTTATTATGACGGTCATCAGGTCTATAACAGCAGTTTCCACATACCTGAAAACATCATCTTTACGGTATTTATTCCAGATTATGAATTAAAAACGGCTGAAGCCAGAAATGCTTTACCTGATGACTTCCCTTTTAAAAAGAGCATTGCTGGTAGTGCCATTAGTAACACACTGATTGCGGCACTAGCCAATGATGACTGGCAAACTGCAAAACAATTGATTGAAAAAGATCAGTTTCATGAACAACAACGTCATCATCTCGTTCCTCATTTATTAGAAATTCGTCACATTGCACATCAGCATGATGTACTAGGAACTTATTTATCTGGGGCTGGGCCAACCGTTATCACGATGGCACCCGAAAATGAGGCCAAAATTTTACTCCCAGCCTTAACCCATCTTACAACGTCTGGAAGGATTATACAGTGCCATTTAAATCGTTCCGGCTTAACTATTACGAAAGAAGAATAATCACATGAAGGTTTCAAAGTTTGGTGGTTCATCACTAGCTGATGGACACCAGTTACAGCGTGTTTTTAATATTGTTAATGCGGATAGCAACCGTAAAATAATTGTTGTCTCTGCGCCGGGTAAACGTTTTACAGATGATATTAAAGTTACTGACCTGCTCATTAAATATGCTGAGGCCACAATCAACGATCAAAATACAGAGACAATTATTTCAGACATCAAACAACGCTATCATGATATTGCTTATCATTTTGGTCTACCACAGGAATCATTGACAGATATTGACCAACAAATTGATCATTTGGCTAAAAAGCATTATCGTTCGTTTGATTATTTATTTGCTGCTTTTGCTGCACATGGTGAATACCTCAATGCGCAGTTAATTGCTAAAGTTTTTACTTACTTGGGCTTACCCGCCCGTTTCATTGACCCAAAGGAAATTGGTCTATTAGTTGATGATAATGCACGTTCTGCAACTTTCAATACACAATCTTATGAAACAATTGCCAAATTAGATCTTTCCACCAGTGAAAGACTCATTATCCCAGGATTCTTTGGCTATACAAATAATGGTGATATGGCAACTTTCTCACGAGGTGGTTCTGACATCACTGGCGCCATTATGGCACGCGCTTTAAGTGCTGATCTATATGAAAACTTCACAGACGTTAGTGCAATTTATGCTGTTAACCCAAATATTATTACTCATCCTGCTGCTATTCACCAGATGACATACGATGAAATGCGTGAATTATCTTATGCTGGCTTTGCTGTATTTCACGATGAAGCGATTATTCCTGCTATCCAAGGTGGTATTCGTATTAATATTAAAAATACAAACGATCCTGATGCGCCCGGAACATTTATTGTGCCACCAACTGAAGTCCAAGAAACACGACCTGTAACTGGTATTGCCAACTCTAACCGATTTGCTGCATTATACTTACATCGTTACTTACTAAACAAGGAAGTTGGCTTCACGCTTCGTATTCTAGAAATTTTAAAGCGTCATAACATTTCCTACGAGCATATGCCGTCAGGAATTGATGATTTAACCATTATTTTTGACAAAACAAATCTTTCTCAAGATAAAGTCGATGCCATGCTGGCTGATATTGCTGCAGACATCAAGCCAGACACGCTGAAATGGTTGCCCAGTTATGGCATTATCATGATTGTTGGCGAAGGTATGCGAAACCGTATTGGTGCGTTAACAGAAATTGTCACACCATTAAAAGAAAATGGCATTAGTCTGCAAATGGTCAATCAAGGGGCAAGTGAAATTTCAATTATGTTAGGTATTCAACCAGACCTTGCAGATAGTGCAGTAAAGGCGATCTATAATAATATTTTTAAAATTGAATAAAACACATTGTCTGGTTATTTCAGAGACTTTGCGCTATATCAGTTTCTAAAATTTATCGCCGTGCTCAGGGCAAAATAATAACTAGGTATAAAGTTATATTATTAAACAATGTTGCCACTTGTTTACTTTAAAAATTTTTTTATATACATGTGTTATCATGAATATATAACTACTAAATTTAGAAAGTAAATAATTTATATGATATACCAAGCAAGAATTTCATTACAAACAGCTGCATTACTTGAATATCTGCGTCAGTACTTTGAGCAAGAGTCTGGTGGGTTCGTTAGTAAAGGTGATGTTTTAAACCGCGCATATCTTATTTCAGGATGGACTAAAAAACACGATTTTGATGAAGTTTGGAATGCTATTCACAATACCCCTATTCCTGATATTAAAACGGCTAACTTAGATTTACCGGAAAATAGTAATCTCATAAAAGTAAACATTAACCCAGAGACACATCAATTTATAATTGATATAAAAAATCAATTACCAGTAGCACTAGAAGCACAATATGTCACAATGGGAGTTGTTATAAGAGAAATACTTAAATCCGCATACATTGTGATAAACACAGACTATCAATCTACCTTTATCAAGCGAAATAATTTCAAGTTCGAAAAAATGATAGAGAAACAAATAGAAACAAAAGATACTGATTTGAAGATGCTGATAAAGGAAGCTCAGGCAGACATCAATAATATTTTGGATAATCTGGCTAGTAAACTCGATGAGCTATCTCATAAGTAAGTTTCTAACAAAAAGGCACATTAGTTAGATGTGCTTTTTTTGTTAGACATATTAACCACTGACAATTTAAACTTATCTCGGAACGATTTTATCATAAAACGGGGCATGCGATGACATGGTTGAAGTCCACACACCGGCAGTAATATGAACATTATTATTATCAGTCAGCTGCACTGTTGCATATGTTGCAACATCCGGCGAGCCATTACTGCCCTTTTTAATATCAGTCATGAGGTTATAGCTATCACCGTTTTTAGCTTTGAATTTAAAACGATTAATATTTGTGCTTTCAGAATCATTTACGTATTTATTAGCGAGTTTCACTACTTCATTTTCAGTAAGTTCATTGTCCGACTTTGCAGTAGCTGCTATTGACTGAGAAAAAGCATCTTGACTTTCTTTATCAGCACTACGATAAGGGGCATAAAGAGTTTCTGGAATTTTGAAAACATACTGATTTTTTTTATTATCACTATCAGTTAATGAGATAAGTCCTCTCGTACCAGTGTAATGAGACAAAAAAATAGCATACTCATTTCCTTGAACGTTTATTTTAGCAACCCACATGTCATTATTAGCAACTATTGTTTTCAACCGAAAATTATTTAAGTTAGGAATAGACGCAATAATATCTAGCGCTGTTTTTTCGTTAGTAATCTTTGTTATAGATACCGGTTTAGCAAAGGCACCACCTAGACCATTTGCCATAGAAATTTGGTAATCAGTTCCACTAGCAGTGATTGTATCAACTTTTGAGCTTGAATCTCTTACGTTTTGTGTTGAAGATATTGCATGAGACTTTTTTTGGGTCGTCGTCCCCGTGACACTTTTGCCTGATTTATCATGGCCAATATAAACTAATCCGCCACCTACTACTAAAATGGTGACTAAACTAGTCAACAAAATATATCTTATTTTCATTCTTTTCCTATCCTTTGTGTCTCTAATCTCTCCAAGAAAACGAAGTTTTTAACAAAATTATCGATGCGTTTGCACTGTTAATTCACATTTTCTGGTACACGTACACCCTCTAACGGTGTCGACAAAAAAGTGTTTTTGCCAACACCTTACTCAGGCACCAGTTCATTTTAAAAATACGTTCAAATATGAAAATAAAAGTAATCAAAACATTATGTTTAATTGTGCGCCTATCGTTTTCTGAGAAATTTGATATTGACCAGCAGCATGAACATTAGTATATTCAATAACAGCTTTAACTACATCTGCTCAGTAATCTTGAAGTCGTTGTCCTTTCGTATGTCATTTTTACCTTTTATAAAATGAATCGTTAAATTAGGTTTGAATTCAATAAATGAAATTTCACCGTCATATTTCTCGGCAATGTCTTCTAATGACATTTCTATTACTGTATTTGTGTATATGCGCAATAAATTATTTAAATTTGCTATATTAGGATACTCTAGCGCTGCAGGAAAAGCAGCTTGTGTTAAACTTTCACTGATAATATCAACTTTTGTAATACTATTATTGATTGTCTCAATAACTAAAATAGGTTTGTCATTAACTTTAAAAATAACATTCATTGAATCGCCTCCTCGTCAATCTCAACTAATCTCATAACACGTTTATCTTGAACCAATTTTAATAAGACAGCAGCTTTGACTGTCGAGAAAAACGTAATTTGCGGTGCTTTTAGTCGTATTTGATCAACGTGTTGGGACAACTGCGTTGTCAATTGATTTAAATTTATTCGCAAAGGCTTGAAACCGTTTTCTAATAAGAAATCAATATTTTTTTCAAAATCTATGTTGTTAAAAATCCCTCCACGGGCTTGAATTACACTATCCACATAATCTGAAACTATCTCCTCAATATCATTTTCTGAAAAAATGCCCGTTCTAAATTGATTTTCTGTTGTTTCACTCCAGATTATTTGCAGCATCCGCCCATAATCAAAATTAACCGGCTTTGTTGTATTTTGATTAGAAATCATCACAAAGTTTCCCGAATTTTCCTTTCGACCGATGTTACCAAGTAAAAGATCAAAACCTGCTTGTTGAATAATAAAATGTTTTGCTCGCTCATATGGCACACCATATTGCTCAAAGAAAGCAATTAAGCTATCTAGTATATCGTTCAAATTCGATCCAGTAGCAACTTCAGCAATGAAATCAGAATATTTCACTAAGTACTGATTATAAGGTTCATCTTCATTAGGACTAGCCAAAATTTTTTCGAGATGTCCTGGAATAACAAAATTGTCTACTAATACGCCAGTAACTAGCCTATTCTCTAATGAAAATAGGTTAAAGAGATAACTATTAACAGAATAGAAATCAGGATCCTTTGTAACTATACTACTCAAAAAGACACTAACAAAGTCTTCCGAAACACTGGAATATTGATAATTATAATCTGGTTTAAACCCCAATCCTTTTGTTGCTCTACTAATCTCGTCTAATTTAGCAAACTTTTTAACAATTTTGCCAGAACTCTCTTCAAAAAAAATGAAACCCTTGCGTTGATTGCCTTTAAAATACTTACTATCAAATGCTTTGTGAGTCAATTTTATTTGATGTCCTATGCTGGTAGCATGCGTGCCGACCCTATATTCTTTTTCTTCTTGCTTCATACATTTAGTTCCCCTTCCTGATTTAATTGTAGCATATAATTCCATTTTTTCTACATAATAATAACTTTTTTTTTACAAAATAAAAGTAAGTTCACTATGGTTTAGATAACATCTAATTTCTGAATTTGATTAATAAAAATATTCGCCATCAACGTTAACTTGACAAACATCGTCATGTTCTTGCTTATAAGCGTTCAAATGCAAACAATCCGACAATCCTTATCAGAAAGCAAGCCACTCGATCATTTTGAAGTTGATATTGCATCATCAAGTTGTTCAAATATGACGAGGCCGAAACAAGCGTAGACATACCAAAATTATCACTTTTAATATGATTCACTTATGATAAACTAACAATATGCTATTTAAAAAAAATTTACTTTTACAGGTTTTCCTATTATGGTTTTTCAGCCTTATATTCACAATTGCTTTTGAGAATTTACTAACCTATTTTACGCAGCTGTCTAAATACACTATCCTGATACTCAATGCTCTATTAATGATAAGTATGCTTTGCCTAGTGAATCATAAATACAAATTGACCAAGATATTTATAAGACCAGCACATGATACTTGGTTAGACAAATTAGTCTACACTATTCCGATTATTTTATATTCTTTACGTGCTGTCTCAATTTTTTTTGACGAACCTACCCTGTTATGTACGATTGCAAATCGTATACCACACTATCTAATCATTTTGCTGGTTGTTGTTACGAGTACTTTTTTCGAAGAATATCTCGTTCGTGGTCTTATTTTTGGTTCATTCCTTGTTTATTTTAAACAACATTATTGGCGTGTACAACTAAGTATTTTATTCTCTGCTTTCATATTTTCCTTATCTCATTTGATGAACTTACTTAACCAAAATCCTTTACAAACGCTCAGCCAGATGATTTATACTTTTGGTTTTGGGTGTTTGCTTAGTATGCTGTATATTCGCTCGCGCAGCTTGTTAATACCATTTATAACTCATTTTTTATTGAACCTACCATCGTTTTTAGATAATTCATCACTTAGTGCAACGCATTCTGCAACGCCTAAATCGCTTATAGGACCAGTATGCTTTCTGATAGTATTTTTAACCTATACTTTTATTTTTATCAACAAAGATGAAGAACAACACTATCAATTTTAAGGCCTAACTAACGTCTCACAAAAGAATCTAAGCATGGACAAATTGGTGCCCACAAAAAAGCACTTCATCCTAAATTGATAGGCGAAGCGCTTTTTTTATATATTTTTCATTAAATTTTGATTCTACAGTACCAATGGTTTGGTAATAGCAGTTTTTCTATTAATAAACATGTAAATGCTGGTTATCTTAAAGTTGATGCAAATAAGTGTGCAAGGCCGAATCATCTAACCTATTGTCTAACCCAATTAGTAACTTCAACCTTGCTTTTTGACCATTAATACTGGTAGCAAAGATGACGCCTGCTTTTTCAAGCTGCACACCACCACCTAAATAATCATAAACTGGCTCAGCAACGCCATTAAAACTCCTTGATACAACAACGACCGGAATGTTTCGTGACAGTATATATTGCACGCCTTGCGCAGCTTCTCTGGATAAATTACCTGCTCCTAACGCTTCGATAATAATGCCATCAATATTCGAAGCCGCTAGCAATTCCAATAATTGACCATCCATACCTGCATAAGCCTTTAGAACAGGAATTCTTTTATCAACATGGGCTATAGGCAGTATGTGTCGCTTAGGAAGATCATAAAAATAAATAATTTGCCTTTTAGTTAGTAAACCCATAGTTCCACTAATTGGTGAGCCAAATGTGGCCACATTAGTCGTATGCGTTTTAGTGACGAAACGTGCCGCATGAATTTCATCATTCATCACAACCAAAACACCACGATGCTGAGATTCATGTTCAGCTGCAACGCGTAGGGCTGATTGATAATTATACAGCCCATCAGAGCCTAGTTCATTAGATGAACGCATAGCACCTGTCATAACAATTGGCATTGACACATCCAATGTGCTATCCAAGAAAAACGATGTTTCTTCCAGGGTATCTGTGCCATGTGTAATAACGACACCATCAAAAGCCCCCTCAGCTTTTAAAATACGTTGTTGCAGCTGTAACATGTGTATCGGCCCAATATGCTCGCTTGGCAGATTAAAAATATTTTCTACCGTTAAATCCACATCAGGTAACGTAACCTGTGCCCCTGTCAATGGATTTTCAATACCTGTCTCCACATCTCCATCTTCATCTTCGTGCATTGAAATCGTACCACCCGTGTGGAGTACTAATATTTTCTTCATTATTCTGACTTTCCTTCCCCATTTTGCCTAAAATTAATCAACGTATTTTGCCAAGCATGCATTTGTTCGATAAACGTTTTAGCCTTTGGCTTCAAACCGATTTGATTATCATAAATATGGTCAATAACACGCTGTAACCCACGCTTAGTCGTTTCCGAAATATTGATTTGATTAATTTGCCGCAAATCAATAATACTAAATTGTCTCAAATAAAAGACAGTTTTCTGATCTAACATTAATCGATGATCATCTAAGTCGTAATGTTTGTCCGAAATAATGCCATTATACTTCTCAGAATAATCAAACTGACCAACCGATTCACCGCTAATTGGGTCTTGACGCCAATTAGGTGCAACACCTAATGGGACTAAGAGTTGGATTTCGAAAATATTGGCTATAATCTGCGGATCCAGTCCTTCATCCAACTTCTGTAAACCTAACACGAATTGATTGTACCAACGTGTTAATTGTTCACCCTCCTCAAATGTTTGATCAATTAAACTAGCAATCAAAGCTGCATAAGCATTGACTTCAATATCATCAATAAGCCGTTGATATATTTTTATTGTCTGTATATCGTTAATATAACCTAAGCCTTGATTATTTTTCGGAAAAGCACCTTCAAAGCTAAGCACTGCATGTGGCTGTAATGCTGAGCCTAATGCGGACTTTGGTTTTTTAGCACCACGCGCCAAAAAAGTTCGCAGACCACCTGTCTCGGTGAGAATACGAACTAATAGATCGTTGTCTTTATATTGTCGCGTACTAAGGATAATCCCGCTAATTACTGTCATTATTATTAACCAATAACCACAGGATAAACAAATAATGTGGTTTATATCAAAATAGTGTTAATAGTTTTCTTCATTATAACCTAAGGTTTGTAATGCCTGTGGCCTGTCACGCCATCGTGGCTCTACTTTTACCCAAGTTTCTAAAAAGACTTTGTCTCCCATCAGTCGCTCAATATCTTTGCGGGCACGTGTACCGATGTTTTTAATCATTGTCCCTTGCTTCCCAATAATAATATTTTTTTGCGTTGGCCGTTCAACAATAATGGAAGCTTGAATATGAATTTTTTCTTCATCTTCACGGGCAATTTTATCAATAACTACTGCTACTGAATGCGGCACTTCCTGACGTGTCAATTGCAGTACTTTTTCACGAATTAATTCACCAATGACAAATCTTTCTGGATGATCCGTTAGCTGGTCGGCATCAAAATACTGTGGTCCTTCATCTAAATGAGACACTACATTATCTAACAGTTCCGGTACATTATCACCTTCAGTAGCAGAAATTGGAAATACTTCAGTCCATGTCGGTGCGTCAACTTGATAGCTTTCGATAATTGCTAATAATTCTTCACGCGCAATGAGATCAACCTTATTGATTAGCAAGTATATTGGTGTTTCAGTGACTTCATTTAATCGACTAATAATAAAGTCATCGCCACGTCCTCTTGGCATTGATGCATCGACAACGAACCAAATGGCATCAGCTTCATGTAAGGCAGAAAAAGCTGATTTCACCATAAAATTACCCAAAGAATTTTGTGGCTTGTGAACACCTGGTGTGTCAATAAAGACAACTTGAGCATTATCTGTTGTATAAATTCCTTGTATCTTGTTTCTTGTTGTTTGTGCTTTATCAGACATAATTGCGATTTTTTCACCAACAATACGATTGAGTAAAGTTGATTTACCAACGTTTGGACGTCCAATAATAGCTACAAATCCTGATTTGAAAGTACTCTCTGCCATAAATTTATTGCGACCTAATGGTCGACTTTCTCCTATTCATCTTCTCATTCAAGCATGTTGGCAATGTCATTACTTCTGAAAATGATGTAACAAATCAGAAAAATTAGTAACAATACCAAACTGACGCCATATATATGGTTGAAATATTAATAACAAAATAATAATTTCAACACCAACGGCCACTAAGACGGCACCAGCAGCGACGTCTTTAGCTAATTTTGCAAGTGGATGATATTTTTTTTCAACAACTAAGTCCACAACTGCTTCAATAATTGTATTCAAAAACTCACTAAAAATTACAATAAACACAGCCATTGTCACCCAGAGCCAATCTGCACGATACAAACCATAGTGTAAACCTGTGACCAATATCAAAAAGGCTAACAAAATATGAATCCGCATATTTCGTTCCCGGACCAAAATCATCCAGATACCATTGAGAGAATTACGTAAAGCTCTAAAAAAATTACTATTTCTAGTCGTCTGTTTTTTTTGTGATTCAGGCATGCCTTCTAATGTCGTTTTTTCATTATCTCTTGAGGCCATAATTATCCAGAATTTCCCGTTGCAAGTCAAACATCTCTTTTTCTTCAGCGTCACCTAACATATGATCATAACCATTCAAATGTAGGAAGCCGTGGACTACCAAAAAGCCTAATTCACGCTCATAACTATGTCCTAAATATTCGGCTTGCGCGCCAATAATATCTACCGAAACAATAATATCTCCGATATTCTTAGCGATATCTTCAGTCCAAGCATCATCTGATATTATATCAAAATCATCTTCCCCTTCTTCGATTGCAAAACTAATAACATCGGTTGGTTTATCTACGCCTCGATAATCTCGATTATAGCGCTGAATTTCATCATTGTTAACAAATGTCACGGACATTTCAGTATTAACGGGTAATTTCAAAGCCTCCCCAGCAAAATTCAAAACACTTTCAACTAAATCATGATGGTAACGGCTAACACCATCATGCGTTTGATCAATAATAGCTAAGTCCATTTTTAATGCTCCTTTTTCAGCAATGCAAGTCGCTCTTCTGCTGCCTCATAAGCATTAACAATTAGACCAACAACAGGATGACGAACAACATCTGCACTACTAAAGCGTACAAATGCAATACGATTCACATCTGCCAAAATCTTTTGTGCTGAAATCAAACCAGACTTGGCCCCACGAGGTAAATCAATTTGGGACACATCGCCGTTAACGATCATCTTAGAGCCAAAACCCAAACGGGTCAAGAACATTTTCATTTGCTGATTTGTTGTATTTTGCGCTTCATCCAAAATGATAAATGCATCATCTAAAGTACGGCCACGCATATAAGCCAGTGGCGCAATTTCAATTACACCCCGATCCATCAAACGCTGTGTTTGCTCAGCACCAATAATCGCATTCATAGCATCATATATTGGACGCAAATATGGGTCAACTTTTTCTTTAAGGTCACCAGGCAAAAATCCCAATGATTCACCAGCTTCAACAGCAGGTCGCGTAATAATAATACGTTCAACTTCACCACGTTTTAGAGATGAAATTGCCATAACAACGGCTAGGTAGGTTTTTCCCGTACCTGCCGGACCAATACCAAAGGTTATATCATTTTTTCTGATTGCTTGTATATATTGACGTTGGCCAAAGTTTTTAACTCGAACAGCTCGTCCCTTGTTATCTCTGATTAGTGTTTCCGAGTATAAATCGCCAAAATATTCCAGCGTCCCTCTTTGTGCCATTGTTACGGCACTAACGACATCTGTCGGTGACAGATTGATTTGATGTTTAATCAAGTTAGTTAATTCTGATAACACTGCCCGCGCCAACTGCACTTGCGATTCATCGCCAGAAATGGTCATTTGATCGCCACGCGCATGTAATTGAACTGATAGTCCTTCTTCAATTAAACGGAGGAAATTGTCATTAACCCCAATCAATTTTGTCTGTTGTTCTGCGTTTTCAAATGTAAAAATTTGCTGTATTTGTGCTGACAAATTGCAAATCCCCTTTACCTTATTTCTTTTCATTTTAACACAAAAAAAGGGCTAATGCCCGTTATTCCACTGTTAAATCATGCATAATCACATCATAGCCCTTAGCCTCTTCTTCAGGAGTTAACCGCAATGGTGCAGCAATAATTTCAGTAATTTTAGCTAATATAAAAGTACCCACTGCAGCAAAGACGACTGTAAATAAAATAGCCACTAACTGTTTCCAAAGTAGTGAAGCGTCACCACTAATTAAGCCGGCCACGCCACCAATTTGTTTATCTGCAAAAACACCTGTTAGTAACGCACCAACAGCGCCACCAATACCATGTATCCCAAAGGCATCAAGGGTATCGTCATACCCAAAACTATTTTTAACAAATGTTATGCCAGCGAATCCTACAAAGCCAGCAATCAATCCCATAATTACCGCAGCCCATGGTGCAACAAAGCCAGCAGCAGGTGTAATGGCGACTAGACCAGCCACGCCACCACTTGTAATACCGGTTAACGTCGCACGTTGGTGTAAGTAGTATTCAGCTAATGCCCACGTTAAGACGGCAGCAGCCGAAGCTAACCAAGTGTTGACCAATGCCAATACCGCTGTTCCATTAGCAGCTAGTGCAGAACCTGAGTTGAATCCAAACCACCCAACCCATAGTAAGGCACCACCAATCAAGACGTAAGACGGCCGAACTGGAATATGCTTTGATTGGTGCCGATGACCAATCATTAGCGCTAAGACAAGACCTGTAACACCACTAGAAATATGCACAACAGTACCACCAGCGAAGTCGATTGCTCCTAATTTAGCCAGGAAGCCACCACCCCAAACCATGTGTGCTAAAGGAGAATAGATAACAATTAACCATAAAATCATAAAGACAATCATTGCTTTAATTCGAACACGTCCTATGACTGAGCCAGTGATAATAGCAGCTGTGATAATTGGAAACATGCCTTGAAATAATGCAAAAGCACCATCAGGTATTGTTAACCCTCTACTTGATCGATTAAAGGAAACGTCGAACATCAAAATATGATTTAAATTACCAATCACATCACCACTACCGCCAAACGCTAGCGAATAACCTGCAAAAAACCAAACCAAAGTAGCAATACCAATAATTAAAACTGGCACAAACATAGTATGTAATAGATTGCGTTTTTCACCAAGACCGCCGTAAAATAGTGCCAATCCCGGTGTCATTAACCAAACTAATGCCGCTGATATTAATACCCAAGCCAAATCACCTGTATTCATAAAAGAACATGCCTCCATTTCTCATTGATATAATTTTATCAGGTAGACCAATTATATAAATGAAAGATGATAGGTTTTGTGACATGTCATTTCAGAAAACGATGACATAAAAAAAGACTACACTTCTGTAGTCTTTGAAACCATTATACTGTTTGCACAGTAATCATGTTAGTTGTACCAGATTGTGACATTGGCACACCGGCAGCGATAACGATTGTATCACCGCTTTCTGCCAAGCCTTGTTCCTTAACAGCTGTCTTAGCTAACGCAATCATTTCATCAATTGTTGATGGTGCATCATAAACAACTGGCAACACACCATAATTCAAAGTCAAGCCACGTTGTACGCGTTCTGAGTACGTTACGGCCAAAACATTCACATCAGGACGGTGTTTTGATACCATGCGGGCAGTGTAACCTGAGTTTGTTGAAACAACAACTGCCTTGGCATTAACACTGCGTGCAATACGTGTGACAGCTGAAGCAACAGCTTCAGTTGAATCAGATTCATCGAAGACGATTTCTTCATGACGACCATTTTCACGTAATGATGTTTCAGCCTTTTCATCAATAGCAGCCATTGTGGCAACAGATTCAACTGGATAATCACCATTAGCTGATTCACCTGACAACATTGTTGCATCTGTACCATCAAAGACGGCATTGGCAACATCGGAAGCTTCGGCACGTGTTGGACGTGGGTTCTCTTCCATTGAGTCAAGCATCTGTGTTGCTGTAATAACTGGCAAACCAATCTTGTTCATCTTGCGAATCATGTCCTTTTGAACCAAAGGCACATTTTCAGCAGGAATTTCAACACCCATGTCACCACGTGGTACCATCAAGGCGTCTGAAACTTCAAGAATAGCATCTAAGTTGTCGATACCTTCTTGTGATTCAATCTTAGGAATAATTTGAACGTGTTCCATGTTCTTTTCTTTCAAAAGTTCACGAATTTCTAACACGTCTTCTGGCTTACGAACAAATGATGCTGCAATATAATTGATTTCGTGGTCTAAACCAAAACGAATATCATCAGCGTCTTTTTCTGTAATACCTGGTAAGTTAATTGATACACCTGGTGCGTTAACACCCTTACGTGATCCCAAGATACCATCGTTGTCAATGCGAACAACAAGTTCACGGTTGGCATCATCTTTTTCAAGAACAGTCGTACCAAGCAAACCATCGTCAAACAAAACTTGTCCATTGACATTAACGTCATCAAACAATCCGGCGTAAGTCACAGCAATCTTTTCTTTAGTACCCTCAATGTTATCATCCATTGAGATACGAAGTGTGTCACCTGTATGGAATTCAATCTTACCGTCGACTTGCTTTGTTGTACGGATTTCAGCACCCTTTGTGTCCAACAAAATACCTACTGTCTTACCAGTAATCTTTTCTGCCTCATGAACTGCGTTCATGCGACCCAAATGTTCCTCGTGATCTCCGTGTGAGAAGTTGAAACGGAATACGTTTGCGCCCGCCTCGATCAACTTAACGATTGTTTCGACATCAGATGATGACGGACCAAGTGTTGAGACGATTTTCGTCTTTTTCATGGTTAAATAGCTCCTTAGTTATCTTGGTTGTTGCTTGTGCAACTCTACCCAAACTCTATTTTATACATTATTATTTATTTATACAAGCCATAATCTTAACGACTTCTTCTGAATACAATATTGTCGTAGCCTAGTAATGGCGCTAGTTCACGAATGATAGCGGTTTCACTATTCATCCAAAACTTCGCGTCAATTTGCTGATTTTGATCACTTTTTTGCCAGTGAATGATGATAGGATTATCACCATGATGTTTTTTAAAAATCTCTATCACAGCGTGTCGGTTAGCCTCGTTATCGTGTTCTTCATCAAACCGCAAAAACCAGGTACCACTTTCAGCAGTCGGTATTTGCGGTGGTGCCGTTATCTGACGTGCAATAACTGACATTTTGCCGTTATAACTATCAGATTGACCAGTTATTTGAATCATGTTGCCTGTCTTCAACATGTCACTAATTTTGACAAATAGTTGATGAAAAATAGTCAGACTAATTGTTCCAGTAGTATCTGAGACAGTGACAAAGGCCATTGTTTCACCTTTTTTTGTACGTGTTTGTCTAACACTATCAATCATGACAATCATTTTCACTGGTTCTTTAGCCAGCGACACATCTGCAATTTGTTGAAAATCATTTTGTTTTATAATACTGGCAAAAGTGTCTAATGGATGACCTGATAAATTAACGCCGATAGTCTCTTTTTCATGCACTAATTTTTCAGTGAGCGTTATGTCGGCCATTTTCTTGATTTTAGTCTCACTCAAAATTAACTCACCGAAACTGGTAGCCTCAATTAAATCATCTAATGCAGTGACTAACTCAACACGATTATAACCAAAACTGTCAAGTGCACCAGCATAGACCATTTGCGTTAAAATATCCCGCTTTCGAAATTTTTCTGGGAGACGGCGAACGAGTGACTGTATCGACTCAAACGGACCATTATTTTTTCTTTCGTCAATGAGTGCTGCTACAAAATCTGTGCGTACACCCTTGATGCTGTGCAAACCCATTTGTAGAAAATCTTTATTGATAGTCCAAAAACGGTCTGATTGGTTGACATTAGGGGCCTTCACAACAATGCCACGTGCTTTTGCTTCTGTGACGTAAAGTCGAATTTTGTCAGGTGACCCTAGATTAGCGTTAAGTAATGCTGTAAAAAAAGCAATGGGATAATGTACTTTCATATACGCCAATTGAAATGACAATTTGCTATACGCTACAGCATGAGACCGATTAAAACCATAATTGGCAAATTCATCAATATATGCAAAAATCTGCTCCGCTTGTGATTGGTCATGGCCTTGACTAACCGCCCCGGAAATAAACTTACCGTGCATATCGGCCATTTGTGCTAATTTTTTCTTAGACATAGCACTACGCAAGACATCGGCTTCACCTAAAGTGAATCCGGCATATTTTTCTGCTACCAACATAACCTGTTCCTGATAAACAATAATACCAAAAGTAGGGGCTAAAATAGTTTTTAAGCTCGGGTCTAAGACGGTAACAGTTTCTTGACCGTGACGACGCTTAATAAAAGATTCAATATTACGACTTGGTCCTGGACGATAAAGCGCATTTACGGCAACAATATGTTCAAATGTAGCAGGTTGCAGTTGCTTCAAAACATGCTTAATACCTGATGATTCAAATTGAAAGACACCATTAGTATCACCTTTGGCATATAATGCCAACGTTGCTTTATCATCTAAAGGCACGTGGCCAATATCAAAGCGATCAGGTAAATATTGTTTTGCATAATACAAGGTCTGTGCCAAAATCGTTAAGTTTGACAAGCCCAAAATATCAATTTTTAGTAGTCCTAATGCCTCAACTGGGTTTTTCTCAAATTGTGTTAACAATCGTGATTCCGAGCCTGATTGTACGGGCAATGTATTCACAAGTGGCGAATCACTCAAAACCACACCTGCAGCATGTGTTGAATAATTTCGTGGTAAACCTTCTATCTTTTGTGCCGTTTTCAGCAATAAATCACCATTATCAATATCACCTAAAACGCGAGATAACGCATCAGAGTCTTTTAAAGCCTCCCCAATTGTTACCCTTCTTCCTTGCTTACCCTGTGGTACGGCATTACTAATGCGACTCATCATCGTTTGTGATACGCCAAAAACACGTGCGGTATCACGCAAAGCCTGTTTAGCAGCCAGTGTACCAAAAGTAATAATTTGCGCAAAATTACGCTGGCCGTATTTTTGATGAAGATATGCTAGAACATCTTCTCGCCGATTATCTGGCCAATCAATGTCAATATCCGGCATTTGCACACGCTCTGCATTCAAAAAGCGCTCAAACAAAAGACCAAATTTAACAGGATCAATATCGGTAATTCCTAATGAAAACGCTACAAGTGACCCAGCAGCAGAACCTCTGCCAGCACCCAATTGAATGTGATTTTGTTTTGCAAAATTAACAATATCCCACACAATCAAAAAGTAATCATTAAAACCTAGTTTATTAATAATTGCTAATTCGTTGTGTAAACGCTCTAAATACTGGCCGTGTTGCTGGCTTGTAATATGCATTTTAGCATTCAAGCCTGTCATAGCTAGATTTTTGAGATATTCAGCCGCATTGGCTGTTTCAGGTGGGAGCTGAAATGGTGGTAAAGCTGTTGTTTGCTTAAATGTTAATGACACATGGCTACGTGCAACAAGCTGTTCATTGTTTTTAAAAGCTAGCTTAAGCGCCTCATCATCTTGATAGCTTTGTCTTAATTGCTCAAAGTCTACTAAAACATGTGAGCCCGATTGTTGTGCTAAAGCCTTGATACCATCTAACTTAACATTAGCATCAATTGCTTTCAAAACTTGTGTTGTGAAGGCATCGTCAGCGTTTAAATAATCAACATCGTCTAAAGCTACCAATGACGCTTGATGTATTTGACTAAACTGTGCCAGTCGCGCCCGTATTTGTGGCGCAAGTTGCGGATGAATGCCAATATATAAATGTTGATCATCAATCTTATTCGATAGCTGATGCCAATAATTATCAACCTCTTGATACTCAGAGGCAATTAATTGTGATAACTCACTATCATGCGGTAAAATGACATGAATACCTTGCAAATGATCCACCAACAGGTCAAAAGTCATCGTCGTGTCCTGAGCTGTCATTTTGGCGGATGATAACCACATCAGATTTTGATAGCCAGTTTGGTTTTCTGCAATCAGTACCAGTGGAAATGTCGTTGATGTATTAACTAAGCCATTCACTTGAAGCGTGACACCAAAGAGTGGCTTAATCCCCATGTCTTTTGCTTTTTGATAAAACTCAACCGCCCCATACATGACATTAATGTCCGTTAAAGCAATAGCCCCATAATGGCGGTCTTTCGCAGTTCTAATAATTTGCGTTATTGTATTAGGATTTTTCAATAAGCTATATGCGCTTAAAATTTGTAAAGGTGCGTACATTAGGCCTCCGTTACTTGCCGTATTCTAATACGAAACTTTGTTCCCTTTAATTATACACGAAAACCTCTTAAAAAGGTTGCGCTTTTCACAAAAAGGCGTATGATAGTTTTGTAAAGAGGTGGAACACATGAAATTTATTACAGTTGCTGTCTGGTCAGCTATTTTCGGCGAAATTTTAGGCTACATCGTTTCCCAATTAACAGCAGGCACTTATTCATTTACAACCGTTGCCATTATCGCCATTGTTGTTGGCGAAATTGCACTTGTTGCGATACCTGCTATTTCTGGTTCAGCTGCCTCAAAAGAAACGTTAGCTGAAAAATAAAAAAGACGTGCGAGTTTGCACGTCTTTTTTATTTTTGCCAAGCTTGTAATAATTCATCTATTGTTAATTGACCGGGTGCGCTTGTTTGTTGATTATCTAATGTGGCAAATGTCATTTCTGAGCCATAGCGATAACCAACTACACGTGACTGCTGTCCAATCAGTCCCATGCTTATCGTAATTAATGGTTGTTGGACTGACGCCTCTTGCGTTGCATCAAGTAATAGTTGCACATCTGCTACCGTTTTTGGCATGACAGCCAACTTGATAATATCAGCGCCTGTACGACTCATATCGGTTATGAACTGATCAACTGCCCGTGTTTCATTGAAATCGTGATACGACAAGATAACGGGTGTGTTTGTTTCATGGGCAGCAGCAATAATTTTATCTCGCAACTCACTCGCAAGTGTATACTCAACATCAACAGCAGCAAAATGGTAACCTGAGTGCAATGCTGAAACCATGAAAGTAGTGTATTCAATCGGTGAAAGTTCGCCTTGTCCACCTTGCGCCTTTGTGCGATAAGTCAATATAATTGGAAAACTACCAATGGTGTTAAAGACGGACCCAGCCAATTCTTTAATAATTTGACTGTTCATGATTGGCCAGTTTGCGTTAAACTCTTCCTGAGCACGGTCCATCTCAGCCAGCTTTTTAGCTTCTGTCATTGCCGATACATTTTTCTGTGATAACTCTGCTTGTGCGCCCGCTTTGACTTGTTGCCACACCATGACTTGACTAAATTCATCAGCAATATAGTCAGCGCGCCATTCAACAATATCTGGATTTTTTTCTTGTAGCGCCCGAGCAAAGGGCGTTAACTTATCAGTTGGTCCCAATGTCAATGGTACGGCAATAATTGGCTTATCATCTAAGCTAGCTGGTAACTTCAATAATTCTCTTAATGTCATTTAATTTGATAAACGACCCATACCATCTGCGGCTGCAAACTTTGGCGTACTTGGTACTTAGGGTCTTCACTTTCTGGTAATTTTAGAAACTGTTCTTCCGATACTATTGTAAACCGATTCTGATCATTTATAAAGCCCGCCAAGGCAACTGGCTTACTTGGTGAAAAAACGACAGAAGGCCCCCAAGCATTATCTAAATCTTGCTCACGTAAGTAGCGCAAAAGCAAGCCTTCTGTGGCAGCATGGATAATTGCCACATTTCGCTTAAACTTTGTATTTTCAACCAAACTAAGTGTCAGTAATGGTAAAGCAAAAGTTGTCACTATAGCAAGGCGTTGCCATTCTGAATAATTAATATCAGCCCAATTGAGTTCCGGTAAACGATTAGATTTAAATGCCACAGGCACAATTAATTGATCACCGACATAATCGTCTAAATGTAAAAAAATTTCTTCAAAACTGTCATGGAGTATTATTTTTTGCGTCGTTACGAAATGCATTGCAGCACGTTGTGAATCAGTTCCTGTAGGGCCTAATGTGTGTAATTTCATCGTTTCAACTGCTTATTTTCCTTTGCAATAGCTGATGACGTCAAAATTGTCATTATCTGATCAATCATTTCATCTGTAATATCTTCAGATTGTTCAAAATCATATTTTAGTAACGTACGCATGTTACGCATTCTTTCCTTCTGTATGGTTGCCATACCAAATTGCGCTTTATAGTGAGCGACAGCTGTGACCACTTGCATCCGCCGCTCAATAATCTGAAAAATTTGACGATCGAACGCATCTATTTCTGAGCGTAATTGCAGTAGTGCCAACTCATCTTCATTAGTACTAAATAGCGCAATAATCTCTGCGGCAATTCTTTCCGGTGTTTTGCCAACAGTTTCAACTGTAAAATTAGCAATCATTTTGTATTTAGGATCACGTAACTGCCATAAATTAAAAAAATCAGCTGTTGATTTTTCTTGTAATAACGGCCGCTGGCCCTCTATTAATAATCGATTAATGGTACTCTCTAAATTACCGTGCAAGTAAATAACTGTTGCAGCAGATTGCTTCAGTATCTCTAAATTTTCCATGCGTTCAACCACACCGCCACCTGTTGCTACGATACCTTTAAATGTTTGTAAACTAGCTAATACCTCTGATTCAATCTGGCGGAAACCTGCTTCACCCCGTGACCGAAAGAGTTCAGGAATAGACTGTTGCACTATACGTTCAATTTCAGAATCAATATCTACAAACTGTGAGTGGTGTTGACGGGCAATCTCTTGGCCAACGGTTGTTTTTCCTGCTCCCATAAAGCCAACTAAAATGAGTGTTTCTGGTTCTTTAATCATCATTATTACCTCATAATTGTTGTCGTGCGTGTTGCGCTTGTGTGATGAGCTTTTCTAAACCAAGACTGTCATTTTGACGTAAAACTTGATTAAAGCGATGCAATTCATCAATCAAGTCCTGATTACTCGATAAAATAGCAGCTTTATTACTGAGTAATATATCACGCCAAACTTCTGGATTACTTGCTGCAATACGTGTTGTGTCTTTGAAACCACCGGCCACATAGGGACCAAAATCAGAAACTGAATGGAAATGTTGCATAACTGCATTCATTAAGGCAAATGAGACAATATGTGGCACATCACTAATCCATGACACCAATTCATCATGTTGCTGCGCATCTATTTCAATGAAGCGTGCCGCTATCGGTGCCAGAATACTCTGTAATTTGATAACCGTCTCTTTTGGCGCATGTTTTGTCACTAGAAAATATGGTACTTCACGATATAAATCACTATTTGCGGCGCTAACACCGCTATTCTGTGTCCCAGCCATTGCATGGCCACCAATGAAAGTCGCTGTTTTAGGGACAAACGCTTCAGCCAGTGACATAATTTCTGACTTAGTCGACCCCGTATCTGTAATAATAACATTGGGTTTAAGTGGTAACACTGCTAATTGTTTTAGTGTTTGCTTAATGACAGCAATCGGTGTCGCTAAAATAATAACTTCGGCGCGACTGACGACATCAGCTAAACTAGTGGCCGTCTCATCTACAATGTTGTTTGCCATCGCATATTGGCGTGATAACAGCTGATTATCAATCCCTATCACGTGATTATCAACACGCTGACTTAAAGCACTTGCTAATGACGCCCCCATCTCCCCGAGACCTTGAATCACAATAATCATAGCATAACCTCAGATAAATCTTCTAAAAAGCCAGGATAAGATACACTCATCGCATCTTCGCCAGTCAATATCACATCGCCTGTTGTAATCAGTGCAGCGATGGCATTCATCATTGCAATACGATGATCCCCACAGGAGTCGAGCAGCACAGCATCATTATCTGCAGTCAATGACTGACCACCATGAATAATCATACCGTCGGGTTTTTCTTCAATATTGGCTCCAAGCTTACTTAACTCTGAGATAACAGTCGCAATACGATCTGTCTCTTTGACACGTAACTCTTCTGCGCCAGAAATTATCGTATCGCCATCGGCTTGTGTCGCTGCTAGAGCAATAATTGGTAGTTCATCTACTGCACTGGGAATATCAGCAGCCGTAATATCAATACCATGCAAAGTTTGTGTTCTAACTGTCAAATCAGCTAAGGGTTCACCTTGCGTGTCTATCGGCGTCACTTCAATACTAGCGCCCATGCGCGTTAATATTTTTAAGATACCATCACGCGTCGGGTTAATACCAACACGATTAATGGTTAATTCAGAGTTTGGTGTAATTAAGGCAGCCACTAAGAAAAAGGCTGCACTGGAGATATCTGCCGGTACGTCAACCTGTTGGCCTTGAAGTTGTTGCTGTTTTTTTAGCGTGATAACACCGTTTTTAGATTCAAGTTGACCACCAAATTGTCGCAACATACGCTCAGTATGATCTCGTGATGCTATTTTTTCAATCACACGCGTTTCACCTTCAGCCTGAATACCCGCTAATAAAATAGCACTTTTAACTTGTGCTGAGGCTACTGGCATATCGTAAGTGATGCCACGCAGTGTTGCATTAGCCTGAATGACACCTGGTAAAGTCCCGTTGGCAGTTAAATCAATTTTGGCGCCCATCTCTGTTAAGGGTTTCATCACACGTGTCATTGGTCGCTGGCTTAATGATTCATCGCCAATGATTGACATATCAAAATTTTGTTTGCTCAGTAACCCCATGAGCAGCCGTGTGGATGTACCAGAGTTACCCATGTCAAGTGGCTTTTTAGGTGGTGTTAAACCGTCAAACCCTTGCCCTTGAATACGCACACTATTTTCATTTTGTTGAATAGTCACACCTAAATTACGAAAAACTGTCATCGTGTGTAACACATCATCTGAAGCTAAAAAATTAGTAATTACCGTTTGCCCTTTGGCAATAGCGCCAAACATTAACGCACGATGTGATATTGATTTGTCACCAGGCACAGTGACATGTCCATGTAACCCATGTGCTGAGGCAGGCGTGAGTCTAATCATGCTATTCCTCCTGAAATGATATCATTATTGTCTATTAAAATGCTTTGACCTCTTGACGGTAGGCAGCAACTTGCTCTTTCATACGATCGATGTTATCGGCATCAAATTTATCTAAAACCGCTTTGGCCAACTCAATAGCTACCATCGCTTCAGCAATAACAGCCGCAGCAGTCACAGCCGTTGTATCAGAACGTTCAATTGATGCCCGATGATCTTGATGTGTATCAATATCAACAGATTGCATTGGACGGTAGAGTGTCGGAATGGGCTTAACAACACCTCGTACAACGATGGCTTCACCTGTGGTCATCCCCCCTTCAAACCCACCTAAATTATCAGAGCCACGATAAAATCCCTTCTCAGGTCGCCAAAAAATTTCATCCATGACTTGGTCGCCATACTTTTCTGCATTATCAAAACCACCACCAAATTGCACCCCTTTAAAAGCATTAATGCCAACAATAGCCCGTGCAATTTTAGCGTCTAATTTATCGTCAGCTGAAATATAGGAACCTAAGCCTACAGGCACCCCTGTTGCCATTACTTGAACCTGACCGCCCACGGTATTGGCATCACGTTTAGTGCTATCAATTACATCTCGAATCGCTTTATCAGCAGCAGCATCTAATGCACGCGTCTCAAAGCTCTCAGTCACCTGACGTAATGCTTCTAAATCTTGATATTGTGTTAACGTTGATAAATCCGATTTAGCTGGGCCAACATTAACAACAAAGCCATGTACATCAACACCAATTTCGGCTAATAATTTTTTAGCCACAGCCCCAACTGCTACTCGCATTGTTGTTTCACGTGCAGATGATCTTTCTAAAACATTACGCAAATCATCATGGTGACGATATTTAATTCCACCAACTAAATCAGCGTGACCTGGACGGGGCCGTAAGACCTTACGAAGACTATTTTCTGATGTTTGTGGCTCGTTTGGTGCCATAATCTTTGACCAATTATTGTGGTCATCATTATGTACATTTAGGGTAATTGGCGAACCTAAAGTCTTTTGATGACGTATGCCAGTCAGAAAAGTGACTGTATCCGTTTCGATTTTTTGTCGTTCTCCTCGGCCATATCCTTTTTGTCGTCTAGCCAATTGCGCATTAACATCTTCCTGTGTGATGTGTAATCCGGCAGGAATACCTTCAATAACCGCAATTTCTTCTGGTCCGTGGCTTTCACCAGCAGTTGTATATCTCATGATGTTTTATCTAACAAATAAATATTGCTATCTGTTATTCCCTTCATTTTCATTAATAAAATCTGGCATGTCGACAATCGCTTTTTGCACAATCATCGGCTGACCTATATCTTTAAGTACAACTAAATTTAATCGCCCACCGCGATTTTTTTTATCGTTAACCATGTGTTTGAAAAAAGCTGGCGTGCCAATCAAATCAGATGTTGTTGGTAAATCAACTGTTTCAAGTCTGACACGCAAAGCCGCGGTTAATGAAGCCGGTGTCAGACCGTCACGTGTCATACGTGATGACATAGCAATCATACCAATAGCAACAGCTTCACCATGGCGTAATTCACCATGAGCCAATAATTCAATGGCATGACCAATAGTATGACCAAAGTTCAAAAATTGCCTTTGTCCTGCTTCTTTTTCATCAGCCATTACCACTTGTGCTTTATATGCAACCGCACGGGTCGATAATTCTTCCGCATTGTCACGTATGTCAGTCACACCATAAATACGGCCTGTTAAATCAAAGAAACTACCACCGGCTAACACCGATGTCTTGACAACTTCTGCATAACCTTCAACCAAATCGCGATCTGCTAGTGTATCAAGGTAGGTCGGATCGACAAGGACTAAATCAGGTTGATAAAAAGTACCTGCAATATTTTTCGTGTGCGACAAATTAATAGCCGTTTTGCCGCCGACAGATGAATCGACCTGTGCAGTAAGTGATGTCGCAATTTGTATCAAAGCAATACCGCGCATGTAAAGCGATGCCACAACACCACCTAAGTCACCAATGACACCACCACCTAAGGCAATTAAACCGTCATCACGCGTAAAACCTTTTTCGGCCATCTTGCCAATCAATTCACCTACTGTCTTCAAGGATTTAGAACTTTCCCCAGCTGGTACTTGTAATGGTAAAACCTCAAATCCAGACATCTCAAGTTGTTGTTGCACCACTGTTAAATAAAGTGGCCCAACATGACTATCTGTCAGTAACGCTATTCGTCTTGGTGTCCAGACAAGGCTAACTGCTTGCCCAATTTCTTGATGTAGACGGCGGTCTATTTTCACTTGATACTGTTTTTTTTCTAAGGACACTGTGATGACTGTCATGCGTCAAAATTCCCTTCGTTTTTTGTCTTTTATTCTTCTATCACCGCACGAATGCCATTAACTTTCTGACTCAGTTTGGCAAATTGATCAGGTGTTAACGCCTGTGCGCCATCAACGAATGCATGCACTGGATCATCGTGTATTTCTGTCATGAGTCCTTGCGCACCAGCAGCCACAGCGGCCAATGCTAGTGGTGTGACAAACTTTGCAACGCCAGCAGCATGTGATGCATCAGCAATAACCGGAAAATGAGTTAAACTTTGCAACACTGGTATGGCTGACACGTCGATAGTATTTCTAGTGTACTTGTTGTCATAAGTACGAATACCGCGCTCCATTAAAATAATTTGATTATTACCACCTGCTACAATGTATTCAGCAGCATTTAATAGGTCGTCTATTGTTGCTGACATGCCTCGTTTTAAGACCACTGGTTTGCGTTTTTGTCCAAGTGCTTTTAGTAAAGCAAAGTTTTGCATATTACGTGTGCCAACTTGGAAAATATCTGTGTATTCGGCAACTAAATCAACATCTTTGGTATCTAGTATTTCTGTTACCATATCCATTTCTAAAGCATCAGCTGCCGCACGATGAGCCTTTAATCCCGCTTCACCATTCCCCTGGAATGAATAAGGCGACGTTCTTGGCTTAAAAGCACCACCACGTAAAACAGTTGCACCGGCTGCTTTCACAGCTCTTCCCATCTCAAGCACGTGTGCTGCACTTTCAATGGCATCTGGTCCTGCCATGAATACAAAATGTTTACCACCAATCATACTGTGCTTCGTTTTAATGATGGTGTCTTCTGGATGAAAATCTCGTGATGATGCGATAGCTGTATGGTGATTGGTAATCACTTCTAAAATATCATTTTTTAAATCGTCTAACGTTGCTTCAGGTAAAATCTTAACACCAGCCAACGCCACCCGATTATGATGTACAAAAACAGGTTTGATGGGATTATTTGTGTCAAGTTTCTGTGCGATTCTATGAGCTGTATCATTGTCTTTAGTTACTAATATCATTATCTTTTCCTCTTACTGCATTTGCCATTAATTGACGGTCTGCCGGTTGATTAAACCAAAATTCGAAGCTTAGTGCGCCTTGGTTAATTAACATCGACAGGCCATTTTGTATTAAAAGTTGTTGTTTTTGTGCGGTCTTAAGCAGACCAGTTTGCTGATTGCGATAAATCATATCCACAACCAATGCATGTTGTGGTAATAGACTAATTTGATAGTCTGTAAGTAGTGTTCTGGCATCATTCATCCCAACGGTTGTGGCATTGATTAGCATGTCGGCATTGACTAACGCGTCAGTCAACGCCTGATTGTCAGCTAAATCTGATAACTGACCAATACCTTGGCTTAGGTAAGCAACTTGTGTCTCTCGTTGCGACCAATCAGTGTGTGAACGATTAAAAACTGCCAAATGACGTACACCATAATGCTGTGCTGTAGCAATAACCGATTTAGCAGCCCCACCGTTACCAAGTATGACAACATGTTCATGTGGTTGATGCGGATTAATACTTTGCCAAAAACCATCACCGTCTGTTGATGTACCTACCAAACGGCCATTAATGTTTTTAACTGTGTTAACAGCCTGTAATCGTTGCGCTAAAGGCGTCAATTCATCTAAAAATGGTACAATAGCTGATTTAAATGGCGTCGATACGTTAAAGCCACCCACATGCAAGGCACGCAAACCCAAAACTGCTGATTCTAAATCGCTGGGTATAATATCAAAACTATGATAATGACCGTTAATTTGTCGTGCTATCATCATCTCATTCTGCATGGTAGGTGATAACGAGTGTGCTGCTGGGTGAGCAATTAAGCCATATAAAGTCATGCGTTATTTCTCCAAATGTTGATTAATTTTAGCAACAATACAACTGGTGGTCATGCCGAATGTATCTAATAGTGTCTGTGGCTTGGCACTTAAGCCAAACTCATCAATACCGATGACTAGACCATTATCACCTGCTACGGCTTGCCATCCCAGCGTTGTGCCTGCCTCTATTATCACATTTTTCACACCATCTTTGGGTATGATTTCTGCTTTACTATCTGAACTTTGAGCTAAAAATCGAGTCATATTAGGCATAGAAATGACACGATTAGTTTGCTGTAGTTGTTGACTAACTGCCAAAGCTAATTGTACTTCAGACCCAGAAGCGATGATATTGACCTCAGGACTTTCATGTGCCACTATTTGTGTCGCTCCATGTTGAATGGCTAATTGTCCCGATAATTTATCGCCTTGTGTGCCAATCACACCGCGACTCAGAATCAATACTGTTGGTCGCTTTTTCGATGATAGAGCAAATTGCCAGGCGGAAGCAATTTCTTCTGCTGTACCAGGCCGCAAGACATCAACGCCTGGTATTAATCGCAACCCCATTAACTGTTCTATTGGTTGGTGTGTCGGGCCATCCTCACCTACGGTAAGACTATCATGCGTAAAAACGTAAATCACTGGTAACTTCTGTAAAGCACTTAAACGAATAGCTGCTTTCATATAATCCGAAAAAGCTAAGAATGTTGCTCCAAATATTTTTGTGTCACCGTGTAGTGCAATACCATTCATAATACTGCCCATACCAAATTCTCGGACACCAAAAGCAATGTTACGTTCCGTGCGATTATCAGGTGAAAATAAACCAGAACCAACTATCTCGGCTTGCGTGGAAGCGACTAAATCAGCCGATCCACCCCATATCTGGGGCATTTGTTTTGCAAACTGTTGTAAAACGCGACCCGCTATTTGTCGTCCAGGGCGTGACTTGATATGTTCTGATAGATTTGGTAATTCTAACGGAATCTCGGCCATCTGCTGCTTATAAGCTATCAACTCAGCTTTCCTAGGGACAGGCATCGTAGACAAGCGGTGTTTAATACGTGTACGTATTGAAGACAAGATCTCTTCATCTAATGTAAATCGTGTCATTTGCACATCAAGTACAGTTGATAAATCCTCTAACTGTTTGGCTGTTAAAGGTGTGCCATGTGCTCTGTGACTATTTTCAAATGGTCCATGAATGCCAATAATATTCTTAACAGCAATCAACGTTGGTTCGGGTGATAACTTGGCATTTTCAATCGCATCGTGAATCATGCTAATATCATTACCATCAGCAACATGGTGTATATCCCAGCCGTAACTTTCAAAACGTTGTAGTTGATTTGATGTATCCGAACGTGATTTCGAACCATCTAACGTGACGTCATTATCATCGTATAACACAATCAGTTTAGATAATTGTTGTTGACCTGCGAGACTAGCTACTTCATGACTAACCCCCTCCATTAAATCACCATCACCGACTAATGCGAATGTTAAATGATTAATAACGCTAGGAAATAATGCATGCTGTCGTGCCTCTGCCATGGCCATGCCAACAGCCATGCCTAACCCCTGCCCCAACGGCCCTGTCGTCGCTTCAACGCCAGGTGTTACCCCTTTTTCTGGATGACCGGGTGTTTTCGAATGCAAGGTACGAAATTGTGATAAATCAGATGGCTTAATATCAAAACCAGCAGCATATAGCGTAGCGTATAATAAAGCCGCGCCATGACCAGCAGACAAAACAAAGCGGTCGCGGTTGAGCATTCCCGGATCTTGCGGATTAATACGCATTTGATTAGCATATAATTCATATAATATGGGTGCAGCACCTAATGCAATACCAGGATGACCAGATCCAGCTTCGGTAATCATTTGATTTGCTAAAACACGTAAATGATTCACATGTTTCAAGTCAATCTCAGTCGTAGTTAATAATTCGCTCATACTATTCCTCCAAAAAAATCGTACTAGGTGCAGTTCACCTAGTACGATTTTCTAAATAGTCATCAATTGACAAATAAAAAGCCACTAAGTGATGCTCACCTAGTGACTCAGCCTCGAAAAGCTTCTGGTCGCTAAGTGCGTCGTATACCGACGCACTTAGCATGCGACGGTTCTACATAAACCAGAAGTAATAATAACGATTGCTTTTCAAGATTGATGTGTTCATAATTTTTCTCATTTCTATTAATGCTTATATCATATAATGATTAATTAGAATTGTCAACTAATATGTTAAAATAAAATGTGATTAAATCTCATTTAATATAATGCGTTATGGTCTTATAAACAGCTGCAACAACATAGACCCCGATTAAGCGATCAAGAAAGTCCGTCCCAACTTGAATAATAAAGACGGATAAGGCTTGATTGAAACCGAGACCATACAGTATTTGAACCAGTAAACTCGAACCTGAAGAAGTAATCCCATGAAATAGAATCACTGTAATAATTGTACTCACGATTGTCGCCGGTACAGAGATAATCAAGGCTAGCCACCAAATATTTTTTACATCCGTTGCCCGTACACGACGATAAATAAAACCAGAGACTAGCGCTGTTGTCATTTGACTTGGCATAAAATATATTGAAAATAAATCACCGGTTGTGCCGTTAATTAAAGCCGTTAACACACCAGTGATTAAGCCACCAACCGGACCAAAAAATGCACTGCCTAGTAAAGTGCCAATAGTGTCAAGATAAATTGGCAATTTTGTATATAAAGCCAAATGGCCTCCAACAATATTGATGACAATAAAAAGTGCGATTAAAGCTATTTTCTGTGCTGAAATATGCCTAGTCATGATAAGCACTCCAAATCAGTCGCAATGTTGTCTAACTCTTCCATAGCTCTTTCTAAGGAAACATTCAGTAAGCGAGCTATTATAAAGGCCATCGCTGCTCGCGCATCAATTGCTTGTAGAAGTATGGCATTTGGCTTTTTATGCCAAAAGTCAGCGATATCAACAATACTCTGACCCAATGCAATGCCACTCGTGACGACTGTCATGAAGGTTGTAAGCTGTCTTGATAATTTTGGATTTAGCGCATAAAAAACAACTAATGGGTCATTAATGACTGCGCCTAAAACATGTTCCTGCTGCCAATGAAAATCAAAATAAAATTGAATAATCTTTGTTACAAATTCTGATTTTTCTGGGTTAATGTATTGCATCATTTGCAATATATTAGGCGTCATCACTATTTTTCTTGTGACATCTAATGGCACTAATTCAATCATGATAGGACTGTTTTGTAAGACATAATCGGCTGCATCAGGATCGACCCAAAAATTATATTCTGCTACAGGCGATGTATTCCCATTTGTTTTATACGCCCCACCCATGATAATTAAACGTGACACATGTTGCCACAATGCCGGTTGTCGCTGTATAGATGCTGCAACATTTGTTAGCGGACCAAGTGCCATAAACCAAACATCTTGCGCCGATGCCAGCAATTGACTGTAGCCATCGACCTCGTTCAAATTATAGGTCGTAACGCCTTCAACTGACGATAAATCGCTTTCACCCAAACCATCCATACCGTGTGTGTCTTGCGCACTGACATACTCATGATGTTGTGGGTGTGTTGCCCCCGCAAATACTGGTATATCTAAACGCTTTGCTTCTTGTAACACTTTTAAAGCGTTTTGTACGCCAATTGTTACTGGCACATTACCCGCGACAATAGATATACCGATGACATCCAACTCTGGTGAATTGAGTGCCATAAGTAGTGCTAGGCTATCATCGATCCCTGGGTCGACATCAATGATTACTTTTTGTTTTTGCATTATCTCTCCTACCTTTCAAGGTTACTTGGTTTTTTATCCTAGGAAGTTTCCGAACTAGTCCAACACATTGTGTTGCTTTTGATAAATGCTTATTAAGCATAGCAGAAAAATGAGCAAAATAAAACCCAAAACGATTTTTCACCGTTTTGGGTTTTATTTAACGTGCACGATATAATATCGCTAAAGCACCGATACCAGTATGCGTTGAGATAATTGGACCAGTCGTCATCACTTCAATTTTTATTTCTGGCCAGATAGCATTTAAACGCTGCGCCATTTTTTCGGCGACTTCCGGTACACCCGCATGCGACACACCAATAGCTAACATTTCTGAGTAGTCCTGCATCTTAGCAATCACGCCGTCATTAAACTTAGCAATGGCTTTCATACCACGGCCCTTGGCTAAGACTTCTACAGAACCAGTAGTATCCACACCGGCACCAACTTTAATATTCAATAGATTACCAATGATACCAGATGCTTTGCTAAGGCGCCCACCGGCGACCATGTTATCTAACGAGGTGAAACTCAAGAAAGTATGTGACTCTTGACGGACTTGTTCTAGTTCAGTCAAAATATCAGACATTTTTGCCCCCGATTGCGCCATTTTAGCTGCTACAAGCACTTGAAAGGCTTGAGAACGATCCGCGTTTAACGTATCAAACGTAGTAATTTCAGCTGAAGTTAAAGCAGCCGCTTGCTCAGCAGCATGAACTGTCCCTGACAGACCAGAAGATAAATGAATACTTAAAATTTCTGCATCGGGATAATGTGTACGAATATCTTCGTATGCTGCTTGAAATTTACCAATAGATGGTTGCGATGTCTGCGGTAAATTTTGACTAACTGCCATTTGCTCCAAAAAAGCTTCACGCTGTAGTGTCACACCGTCCTCATAGACTACGCCATCAATTTGTACTGTCAATGGTACCACAGTAATTTCATACTTTTGAATTTCTTCTGGTGTTAAAGCAACGGCTGAATCCGTTACAATTCTAATATTAGACATAAGGCTCCTCAGTTCTGACGTTCATAGCGTTCAACAACGAAACTATAATCGTGTTTATCATCTTTGTCATGTGCTGTTGCACTGACTAGCTTAAATTGCGATAAGTCAATCGCATCAACAAAAGTATCACCGGCAATTGTCACGTCAATGCGCGTCACAATCAAATCAGTTGCGTAGGGCATGAACTCATGATATATTGCAGCGCCACCAGCAATGGAAATATCTCTAGTTTCTTTTTCAATATAATCTAGGACTTCATCAACAGAGTGCGCAATGATAACATCATCATACGGTGTTTTAAAATCTTTTTGATGTGTTAAAACTAAACTCGTCCGTCCTGGTAATGGGCGACCAATTGTATCCCAAGTCGTTCGCCCCATCACCATTAATGTATTCATAGTTTCTGCTTTAAACAACTTTAAATCATCAGGCAAATGCCAAGCGAGTTGACCGTTTTTACCGATTGCATGCGTGCTATCTTCTGCCCAGACCATTCTAATTTTTTTCATTATCTACCAATTCCTTTGCATATTCTAACAAACTATCTGGTCGATTACTGATGATACGCTGAATAACGGCATGCTCTAATTGTGTCAAAATGCGTCCCATTTGTGGTCCGGGAGTAACAATGTTGTTAGCCAGGAGGTCGCCCCCACTAATACACATATCGCGATTGTGTGTTATAGGTAGCGCATCAAATATTTGTTTGACACGCTGTTGTGTCGCCAACGGTGTACCAACAAGGGTTAACACTTCAAACAATAATGCCTGATAATCATAAATTGCGTACAGTTCAAAAACACTAACAGTTTGCACATGTTTAACAATAGGGACGATACTTAATACCGCACGCATATCTTCCCGACTAGTCTTCCAACTTCGCATAAATAACTGTAATTCATTTAGTCGAAGCGACAGCCGTGATAAAAAGTAAGGCCAGATGACTGTTCTTGCCTGTGGCTGATTGCGCTTGAGATCAGCTGTGATGGTCAACCAATCTTCTCTTTTAATGTGTCCGGGTAAATACCGGATTAAGTCAGCTTCAATAGCGACAGACAAACTATTTGAAGCATATTGCCCCATTAACAATTTTTCAAACTCGACGCGAATACGCTCAACCGCAATCTTTTCAAGATTGGGGCCTATTTGCTTCAAGGCTGCCTTAGTATGTGGCGCAATATCAAAACCAAGTTGTGCACTGAATCGCAACGCACGCATAATTCGCAGGGCATCCTCGTTAAAGCGCACCTCAGCATCTCCAACAGCTCGAATACGTTTTTGTGCCATATCAGTTAACCCATCAAATAAATCGATGATGTCACCATCTTTAGTCATTGCAATGGCATTGATTGTAAAATCACGTCTTTTTAAGTCTTCCGCTAAACTACGTACAAAAGTAACTTTGTCTGGTCGGCGAAAATCTGTATAAGTTGACTCCGTCCTAAAGGTCGTGATTTCGTAGCCATCACCATGATCCAAAATCATAACCGTGCCATGCTGAATACCCGTGTCAACTGTTTTAGTAAATAGGGCTTTTATTTCTTCGGGAAAAGCAGAAGTAGCAATATCCACATCATGAATTGGCTTATTTAATAACATATCACGCACAGCGCCACCCACAAAGTAAGCTTCAAATCCAGCTGATTCGATATGTTCCAAAATGGGTTGTGCTTGCATAAATTCTTGTGGCAACGTACTGATTTTCATGTTAAAGTCCTTGAATTTATTATACCAAAAATTACTGTATACAAAACAATAATCATTTATATCATGCGATATCTACTTAATTAATAAGCCAAATCTTCTAAACGCATTTGCATATCTAAATCATCAGGTACGAGGAATAGATAGCGCTGAAGTGCTTCAATCTCAGCTTCAGGTTGTCCTTGCTCATGATACCAATTAATTAAGTCCAACATGAAATCTGAATTTTCTTGAAATAACGGTGTAGCTTCTTGCCAATATTGCTTTGCCTTGCCATCATCGCCAATAGCCTGATAGATACGCGCCAAATACCAATTGAAACGCTCATCCTCTATTTCTTTATTCTCTTTTTCTAATAGTGATAACGCTTGCGCATACTGATGATGTTGTAAGTATAAGTCAGCCAACATAAACAGCGCCGTGGTATCACTCTCGTCAATTGACAATGCCTTTTGGTAATAAGCCTCCGCTGCGGTATCATCCCCACTTTTTTCTGCTGCATGACCAGCCAAATGGTAAAGTTTCGTGTTCGTTTCATCTTGAATTAAGCCAGCTTGATAAACGCGAAAAGCTTCCTCAGGTTGTTGTAATCGTTCATAACTCTGGCCCAATAATGGATATATTGACGTATATTTAGGGTCGCTATCCAAAATCGCATTAAATAACTTAATCGCTTCTTCTTCCCGATTTGTTTCTTGATACAGCACAGCAAGTTGAAATTGTGTATCCAAAGTCATTTGCTGTGGTTTAATCTGTTCCAAGTAACCAATCGCATTATCGTAATTACCAACAGCAGCATAGGCAACGCCTAAACGTGCAACAATATCTACCCGGCTAATTTCTCTCTCGCCTTGGAGTAGTAGCTTACGATATCTGGGGATGGCTTTTTGGTAAGCAAGGTTAGCATAATAAAATTCTGCCAAAGCAAATTGGATGATTATTTCTTCTGGTGCCAAATCTTCTGCTTGCAATAAGCTATATTCAGCCGATTCTGTCAGCCCTTCGGCTTGGTAAATGTCTGCCTTGACAAGCAAGGCTTGCAAATAAGCTGGCGAGTCTGGTTTGATTTGCGCTAAATAATTCTGTGCCTCATCCACTTCACCATCTTCAATAGCAATATCGGCTAGCGCCGTACGAATGTCATCTTCATCGGGATATTTTGCCAATAATTTTTTATATGCTCGCCTCGACTGGTTTAAAAAGCCAAGTGCATACAGTTCCTCAGCTAAACTGTAGATTAATTCATCACTATCCTGTCGCAACGATTTGGCAAACGCAGATTGCGCAGCATCCATTTGTCCTTGTGATAAGGCGTCCAACATTTCTTGGGCGTAATTGACTTCCATGACATACTCCTTGCTTGGTGACTCATTTTTTATGATTGATTTCTCGACATTCAGTCATCGCATACTTTTAATAACATTTAATTTTATCATATAAAGCGTCTAAACAACTAAAAAAGGCCATCTCTTAAGAGATGGCCTTGACGTCACTGCTTACTTTTTTAAATTATCAACGCTATCCTTAACGGCATCAACCGCCTCTTCTGCCTTATCTTTAACTGTTTCAGCAGCATCTGATAGCTTATCTTTGGCTTTGCCAAAAAATCCTTGCGCTTTACCTTCGGCTTCACGCGCCTTATCCCCGGTAACCTTGCCTTCTACTTCTTTTGCCTTACCAGCAACCTTGTCCTTAGCATTATCAAACTTTTCTTCGACTGACATATTGATGTTCTCCTTGAAATTTATTTGATGTTACATTTGTATTATATCATATTGTTGATGAGAAATGCTACAGAAAGGCATTATACAAATCTCATGAATGATAGAGAACTAAAAGTTATGCTTAAAATTCCTGGTAAACAGCAGGATCTTGGTTGTTCGTACGCCCATCTTTTTTAGTAAGACGATCAATTGCTAACATTTCTGCCGATTCAAGCTCAAAGTCAAATACATTTAAATTGCCAACTTGTCGAGTATAACTGACTGCTTTAGGAATCGGAATGACACCCTGTTGTGTTTCCCAGCGTAAAATAATTTGACCAACATTTTTATGATATTTTTCAGCAAGCTCTAACAATAGATTATCCTTTAAAAGTCGACTTGCTCGTCCCAAAGGACTCCAAGCTTGTGTCAGAATATTTTTTTCTGTATTGTACTGAATCATTTCTTTTTGATTGAAATACGGATGCAGCTCAATTTGATTAACTACTGGTAAAACGCCAGTCTCTCTCTGAAGGCGTTCAATATGTTCTGGCAAAAAATTACTAACACCAATGGATTTTACCAACCCAAATTTTTGCAGCTGGATGAGTGTTTGCCAAGCCGTTAAATAGTGGTCGTCGATTGGATTTGGCCAATGCAACAAATATAGATCAAAATAATCTAACCCCGTACGATATAGTGATTCTTGAACCAATGCTATAGTGGCCTGCTCATCTGCATAATACTTACCCGGTAACTTAGATTGAATAAATAGTTCATTTCTAGGCACCATTGACGCCTTAATACCACGACCAACTGTCCCTTCGTTTTGATAATTATAGGCCGTGTCGATTAGCCGATAACCCACTGTTAAAGCTGAGCTAATCGCCTGTGCCCCTGAAAAACCATTTAATTTATAGGTACCAAAACCAATACGTGGTATCTTAAAACCGTCGCTTAATGATACAACTGACATTATGTCGTCCTCCTATAATAATAATTTTTAACTTAAGACAATTCTAGACTTTTCTTTCTGAAATCGCAATGTCGAATAATTTCAGCGCATCAAAAAAGCCTAATCAGATCTGATTAGGCTTTTTATAATAATTAGTTTGTTTGACGTAGAAATGAAAAATATTCATAAACTGCCAAAATAACAAACAACGCTATGCCGAGGTAAACTGAACTTGAGATACTAATGACAGCAATAACCGTCAATCCAATCGCTGAAGTGGTAAAAATCAAAGAAAATTTTTGTAACTTTGTTAACTTCTGTGTGTCCCCTTGGAAAGAAATGCCAGTCAAAATTGTACCAACTAAAATCATTAAACCAAATAAAACATGTAATACAATCATAGTGTATCTCCCTTTAAATACATGATTAATCTTGAACGTGTGAAAAAATCAAGGCCTAGTCTATGTAAAATAAAAGAGCAAACCCATTAAGAGCTTACTCCAAGTATGCTTATTAGTTAAACACATAAAAATGTCTACTAATAAGAACATCTATAAACCGCTAGACGTGGAATAGTTTACTTAACAGCTTCCTTCAAAGCTTTACCAGGCTTGAATGCTGGTACCTTTGATGCAGGAATTTCGATTTCTGCGCCAGTTTGTGGGTTGCGACCCTTACGAGCAGCACGATCACGAACTTCGAAGTTACCAAAACCAATCAATTGTACTTTTTCGCCGTTCTTCAAAGCTTCTTCGATTGATGCAAATACTGCATCAACTGATGCCGTAGCATCTTTCTTTGTCAAACCTGTTGCCTTTGCAACTGAATCTACTAATTCTTGCTTGTTAGCCATGTTGTTTCTCCTAAGAGTATTTATTAACCGCTATACGGTTTTGAAGTGTTTTGAAATGTGCCGAAACATTATTTCATGTAATTAGAATAACATAAGAAACGCCCAATGTGTAGTGTTTACGCGGGTTTTCAGCGTTTCGTAATCTTTTTGTCACATAAAAAACATAGGTTCGAAAAGATGATGGGCACAACGTTTTTTAATTGCAACAATGCTGCTTACTTACGTGCACGTACAATCAGCTTTATTGGTGTGCCAGTAAAATCAAATGCTTCACGAATTTTGTTTTCTAAGAAGCGCTCGTATGAGAAGTGCATCAATTCAACATCATTAACAAATATAACAAATGTTGGTGGCTGAATGGCAACTTGCGTCGCGTAATACACTCGTAAACGGCGCCCATTGTCTGTAGGTGTTGGATTAACAGCAATGGCATCCATAATCACATCATTTAATGTTGACGACGAGATACGCTTACGATGATTATCGTCGACATCTTTAACCAACTGTGGAATACGATCTAAGCGCTGACCTGTTTTTGCTGAGACAAACATAATTGGCGCATAGTCCAAAAACTTAAACTCTGAACGAATCAAATTTTCGAATTCTTTCATCGTGTGACCGTCTTTTTCAATCGCATCCCACTTATTAACAATAATAATCATCGCACGACCTGCATCATGAGCAAAACCTGCCACGTGCTTGTCTTGTTCTCTGATGCCAGCTTCAGCATCTAGCACCATTAAAATCACATTACTATTGTCAATTGCTTTTAACGCGCGCATGACTGAATACTTTTCTGTATTCTCGTAAACTTTACCACGTTTACGCATACCGGCAGTGTCAACCATGATAAACTCATCGCCTTCTGCCGTCACAAAGCGCGAATCAATGGCATCACGTGTTGTCCCTTCAATATCAGAAACAATCACACGATCTTCACCAAGCATCGCATTAACAATAGATGATTTCCCGACATTCGGGCGACCAATAATACTAAAACGGATGGCTCCGTCATCTTCTTGTTCGGCTGCCTCATCAGGAAAATGCTTAACAACAGCATCAAGTAAATCTCCTAGACCCAGGCCATGTGATCCAGAAACAGGAAATAGATCACCCAAACCAAGTGAATAAAAATCATAAATATCCTGACGCATCTCAGGGTTATCTACTTTATTGACAGCTAAAATCACTGGTTTATCTGTCTTGTATAACATTTTTGCGACAACTTCGTCAGCTGCGGTTACACCTTCTCGACCAGATGCTACCATGACAATGACGTCAGCCTCATCAATGGCTAATTCAACTTGTGCTCTAATCTCAGCTAGAAATGGTTCATCTCCAAGCTCAATACCACCTGTATCAATCATTCTGAACTCATAGTTCAACCATTCTGCTGGCGCGTACAAGCGGTCTCGCGTTACGCCAGGTTTATCTTCAACAATCGCAATACGTTCACCGGCCATACGATTAAAAATCGTTGACTTGCCGACGTTTGGTCGACCAACAATAGCTACTACTGGTGCTGCCATGCTGACACCTCCTTTTTTCTTACCGTGGACTACCAAAAACTATCCACTCAACTTTTTTCAAAATAAAAGAACTGGCGAACCAGCTCTCTTACCTAGTCATATCTTACAACTTATCGCCGAAGATGTCACCCAATGTTGCAGCTGAATCATCTTGTTGCTTGTATGCAGCGATATCCGCACGTGATGCTGAACCATCATTGTTACGACGGTCTTCACGTTGTGGCTTTTCTTCCAAAGCTTTCATTGACAATGAAATACGTTCTTCGGCTGGCTTAATATCCAATACCTTAACTTGTACTTTGTCACCTGACTTCAAAACTTCTGAAGGGTTTTCAATACGCTTGTTTGAAATTTGTGATACATGGACAAGTCCTTCGATACCAGGCAAAATTTCAACAAAGGCACCAAAGTCTTTCACGCGCTTAACTGTACCTTCAAGAACTGATCCAGCAGCAATCTTATCAGCTGCTTCGTCCCAAGGTCCACGCTGTGTTGCCTTGATTGACAATGAAATACGACCCTTTTCAGTGTCCAAAGCCAAAATCTTGACGTTAACCTTGTCACCCTTTGTCAAAACATCGGCTGGGTTCTTGACACGATCATGTGAGATTTCTGATACGTGAACCAAACCATCTACACCACCCAAGTCAACGAAAGCACCGAAGTCTGTCAAGCGAGCAACAGTTCCTTCAACCACTTCACCAACTGACAACTTACTAAATACTTCAGCCAACTGAGCAGCACGTTCTTGCGCAGCAACAGCCTTACGTGACAAAATCAAACGTGCATTAGCAGCGTCAATTTCAATAACTTGTGCTTTAATATCTTTGTTCTTAAATTGGTTCAAATCAGAAACGAAGCGTTCTGCAACCATTGATGCTGGCACGAAACCGCGTACGCCGTTAACCATGACAATCAAGCCACCGCGAACTGCATTAACAACCTTTGCATCGACAGTGTCGCCTTCAGCAAAGTCCAAGTTTTCCCATGCTTTGCGTGCATCTAAACGCTTCTTTGACAACAAGTAAGCTACGCCTTCCTTGTCGCTAGTAACATTAGAAATAACAACAGCTTCAATGCTGTCTCCAATTTTCAATTCGTCTGCCAGGTTGATGTTACGATCGTCTGAGTACTCACGTGCTGGCACAACTCCTTCTTCACCGGTAGACAAACCAACAACCGCTTGGTTATCATTATCAATGGCTAAAAGTTCACCAGTGACAACATCTCCCACCTTAATTTGATCTGCTGCGCTTTCGAGAGCTGCTAAGAACTCGTTGTTTGTTTCACTCATGACGTCTAACGTCCTCCTACAATTTACACTATGGGTATAGTTTACCAGAATAATTGCCACTTGTATAGTAAAAAACAGCGTTTTCACGCTGTAACTTAGGGTTTCTGTTTTTTTTCAATAATCTTTGTAATCTCTGATACTACAGCTTGGATACTTTGTCCGGTAGTATCTACCAAAATCGCGTCTTTTGCCTGTATCAAAGGACTGATCGCTCGATGAGAGTCTTTGTAGTCTCGTGTTTCAATATCACTTTTTAGTGTTTCTAAATCAACTGTCATGCCCTTGGCTTTATTTTCTTTGTAACGTCGCTCTGCTCTTTCTAACACACTAGCTACCAAGAAAATTTTAACTTGAGCATTTGGTAACACCGTTGTCCCAATATCACGTCCATCCATAATGACATTTTGACTATTGGCTATGTCACGTTGGCGACGAACCAAGTCTGCTCGGACAGCTTTATAAGAAGCAATCAACGACACATTATTAGTGACTTCAGTCGAACGAATCGCCTCTGTCACTTCACTATCGTTCAGAAAAACACGCTGCGTTGGCACTCCGGGCTCAAAACGAATCACTGTTTTTGCAAGTAAATCAACAACACCTTGTTCATCTTCATAAGCCAGACCTGCCTGTTTAGCGGCTAAAGTCATGGTGCGGTACATGGCTCCGGTATCGACATAAACATACTTTAAATTTGTTGCTAATATTTTAGCAATTGTTGATTTTCCAGCCGACGCTGGCCCATCAATTGCAATCTGAAAATTGTGACTCATATCAACCTCTAAAATTAGTTATTTAACATTTAGTGTTCTGCCAGCATATTGTGTATAATTATTCACTGACAAACCAGGATTAAGCGCAATGACTTGATCCGTTGTCATGCCATGTGTCACGGCAAAATTATATAGTGTTTGGCTAGCGCCCAACACTGCTGAATTAGTTGTTGGCGTACTTGGTGCCGTCGGTGCACTGCTGGCAGCTACTTCACTTGAAGCCGCAGCTGGCGCTTCTGTGCTACTAGCCACTGTTTCCGATGAACTTGCTTGTTCTGAGGAACTTTGTGCTGATGTCTCAGATGATTGTTCAGATGAAGCTTTTTGAGACTGTGATGTCGACTTTTTACTAGTTGCTGTCGCTATCTGCTGTGGCGTTTTCTGGTGATCAAGTGCACCATAAATGGGCACACTTGATAAAATAGCAAATCCCAAAACAATCAAAAATATTTTAAAGCCCTTATGCTTATGGCTGCTTCTATCTGATTGGCGCGCAAATTCAGGCTCAACTTTTTGTTTTTTTGAACGTGCCATACGGCTCATGTTATTTGGGTCAAAATCGCTCATAATAAAACGACCTCCATTATAATAGGTTCACTTAAAAGTTTACCACATTGAGGTCGTCTCTGTTTATAACGTTTCATTAAGATATCACTTTACGTTGCATCGGTTTCAGAACCGAAAGCACAATAATACTTGTTAGCCCCCAAATAATGCCTTGTGCAATATTGAATGGTATCACCATGGCTATAAAATAACGTCCCAGGCCAATAATTCGCGCAATGTCAAAATGTGCAAACTGCGAATAAAGTGGCACAGCAACGAACCAATTCATCAACACAGCAGCAACAGTTAACCCAACTGTTGCTATGATTATTGCTAATAATTGGCGTGGGAATTGACGCGTTTCAAACATTGGCATGACCCAAAACATTAACAAGGTAAATACCATTACTGCTACTAAATTGACAGGCAACCCCAGATAGGTATTAATTCCCTCATTTGCCAAAATGAGCTTTAAGACTGTTCGCAGTATGACAACCCACATAGCGGCCGTGACATTAAGCCAATAACCAGCTAGTAAGACAGGCACAATGGAAAAATCAAGCTTTAAGAAATCCGCTCCCGGAATCAAGGGTACCTGCGGAAAAAGCATTAGACCAAATGAGATTGCGCTTAAAATAGCAATCAAGGTCAGATGCTGTGTACGTGTAAATGAAATAGACATATTCTTTGCCTCAAAAAAACTGCACAATTTGTCAGGGTATCACAAAAAGGCAGTCTTAACTTTCTTTTTTAACTTCTTTATACCCGACTTTACGGTCGGCTCTGGAATTTGACCAGATCAGCTGTTTGCACAGGTCGCGGGCTTACCATGTTCAACATGTCTCACCGCCGGTTGGGAATTACACCCGACCCTGAAGTAATATTTAATTTTACAACTGATATCATAACAAAATTACTGATTAAAAGCAATCTATTTATTTTCTACGATAATTTTTATAATCCTGTGCTTTGAGTCGTTTAACCTCAACACCAGTTAATTTACGATATTCACCGGACTGTAAGCCAATTAAATCAAAGAAAGCATATTGTTCACGCGTTAATTTATCCACTGGTAAGCCCACTTTTTGCAGCATATCTTTGACTTGATGATTACGTCCTTCATGAATAATAATACGTACCATACTAGTTTTTTTATCTTTGTCGACACGTTCAATCGTGACACGAGCTGGCGCTGTTTTTCGGCCTTTGATGATAACGCCTTGCTTCAAAGGCGCTAATTTTTCAACAGTCGCAATCCCAGACACCTTAGCAAGATAAATTTTGTCGACACGTGACTTTGGATGCATTAATTGGTTAGCAATAGTGCCATCGTTAGTCAGTAACAAGGCGCCAGTCGTATCATAGTCTAGTCGTCCAACAGGGTAAACACGTTGATCAATATCTTCTAGTAAGTCCAGAACTGTCTTACGACCCTTCTCGTCGCTAGTTGTGGTAACGACACCACGGGGTTTATTCAATAGGTAATAAACTAGCTTTTCACGTCCTTCAATCGGCGCACCATCTACTTCCACAGTGTCATGTATGCCAACTTTGACACCAAGTGTTGTGACAGTCTCACCATTGACTTTGACACGCCCCTCAGTAATCATTGTTTCAGCTCCTCTTCGTGAAGCTAGCCCCGCTTGGGCAACAACTTTTTGTAAACGCATTTCTTCTTCAGACATTTTTTTGCCCTTCTTTCATTTCTAAATTTTCTGATTCCAGTACGTTTGCAAATAATGTCCCACCATCATCAACATCTAACGTTTCAAAATCAGGTAACGGTGGCAACTCAGTTAACGACTTGAGACCAAAATAATCTAAAAACATCGCTGAAGTACCATACATAATTGGCCGTCCCGGTTCATCTTTTCGCCCAGTTTCAACAAGCAACTGGCGTAACATCAATTTTTGAAGCGTGCCCGCCGACTGTACACCACGAATTTGGTCAATTTCCACACGTGTCACAGGTTGTTTATAAGCTACGATAACTAATGTTTCAAGTTGTGCTTGGGAAAGTGTGGCATTGTCAGGTGCATCAAAAAAGTTTTTAACTATGCCCCCTAAGCTAGGCTTGGTGACCAATCGGTAAGCGCCATCAGTTTCTCTTACTTCTAGAGCGCTCATCGTGTCATTAGCATATTTATTAGCTAATTGTTCAATTAATGCAATCACTGCCGGCTTATCAAATTGTGTTATTTGGCATAACGCTTGACTAGTAATCCCTTCATCGCCAGCCACAAATAACAAGGCCTCTATTTGCGCTAAATTATTCATCATCACTTAATGTCTCAATTTCTAAAAAAATATCAGCTGATGCATCAGCTTGGTGAAACGAAATTTTAGTTTCCTTAGCCATTTCAAGTAAAGCCAAAAAAATCATAACCATTGCTTCCTTATCAGCCATATTCTCAAACAAGTCATCAAAGGCTATAATTGCGCCTCTGGGTTGTCCTTGTAGCTGTTGGGCAATATAATCAAATGCCATCGTTAACGTAAATTTTTCACTGACAACACGTCTACTAATTGGTTGTTGCTGCCTTTTTTTACGTAAAAGATGTTCAAAAGCAACTTGTAAATCTATCAGTTCAAGCCCTGGTGCGAGCGGCTTTATTGCCATTTGATTGAATTCCGGTGACAAGGCTGGTAAACGCGAAAATGATTGTTGGTTGGTATTTTCGCGTTCTCGCAAGGATTCACTTGCCACTTGAAATTGCTTGTACGTTAACAATTGCAACATTAGTGTCTCTTTAGGATCAAGAAAATCCATTTCAATATCGTCAACTTCAATTGTGTCATTTGGCAGTAAATCAGATGATTTAATTTGAACAAGCGTTGCTGCCATGACCAAATACTCACTAGCAACATCTAATTGCATGCTCTGTTGTTTTTGAATGAATGATAAATATTGTTCAGTTATCACAGCAATAGGCAGATCAAAAATATCTAATTCCGCTTTCTTAATAAGATGTAGCAGCAGATCTAATGGCCCCTCAAATTCACTTAATTTGATTGTTAAACGCTGAGTCACAATGTTCTTCTCCATTTATTAATCAACTTTTGATTATCCAAAGTACCCATTAAGAAAACATCTGGATTTTGTTTCTGAAACTCAGTGAGCATAGCAAAATAATGGCTCGCTGAACGTGCCTCCGGTGTCAATGCTAGATGACGAATGAGTACAATGTCTTTTTTTAAGAATTCTACACCCAAAACGCCTTGCGCTTGTTCTTCACCACGCCAAATATATAATCGTCTTGTATCACGGTCATTATACCAAGCGATTTCAGCGTTAAGATGTTGTAATTCTCTTAGACCTGGTAGTAATGATAAAATACCCATCACTGTTTTTTCATTGTCATTTCTTGCCTGCGTTAACATATATTCTCCTGTATCACTACTAGATGACCCTGTTTATGCGCGTGGGTGGTACTCATCGTATACTTCACTTAATCGCTTTTTTGAAATGTGAGTATATATTTGAGTTGTCGAAATGTCGGCATGGCCTAATAACTCTTGCACAATACGTAAATCAGCACCATTTTCAAGAATATGCGTTGCAAAAGAATGACGCAATGTATGCGGTGAAACATCTTTTGTAATGCCAGCTTCCAGTACCAATTTTTTAATAATCTTCCAAACACCTTGCCTTGTTAACTGACCACCACGATCATTAACAAATACGTAAGGTGACTCTTGTGCTTTTAACAGCGTTAAACGAGCACCAGCAAAGTATCGTTCTAACCAATCAACTGCCACTTCACCGATTGGTATAATCCGCTCTTTATCGCCCTTACCAAGCGTCTGAATGAGGCCTAATTGTATATGTAAATCACTCATTTTCAGATTAACTAGCTCACTCACACGCAAGCCTGTAGCGTACATCACCTCTAATAAGGTCCGATTTCGCATCCCCAAAGGTGTACTAGGTACTGGCACGCCTAAAAGTGTATCAATTTCTTCAAAACTTAAAACTGCGGGTAAATGTGCGGCTTTCTTAGGCGGCTTTACATGACTCATTGGATTATGCGTAATCATATTTTCCTGGGTGAGATAGCCAAAAAAACGACGTAAAGATGTGACCATTCGGATGACTGAACTGTTGGATTTACCGTTTGTTCGTAAGCGATTTAACCACGACAAAACAACGATATGATCAACTTCTCCCAATAGTAAATGCTCTTGAGATAAATACATACCGAATTGATTCAAATCCTGACGATAACTTGTAATGGTATTTTCGGATAGCCCACGTTCGATTCGAATGTAGTGTATATAATCCGAAATTGCATCTTCAATTTGTTGTGTCATCACTTTCAACTAACTGAATACCTTGATCCACTTGCGTAATTAAACGTGCTTTATATAAATGACCCAGTGCCCGTTTAAATTGACTTTTACTAAAGCCAAACTGCTTTTTAATCGCTTCAGGGGCACTTTTATCATTAAAAGGTAGAAAATGATCAGCACGACGTTGTAACTGTAGCAGTAAGAATTGCGCATCTTCATCCATTGTCTTATACGCTAATGGCTTAACAGATAGATTCAAGCTGCCATCTTCTCGAACGCCAATTACTCGCGCGTCAACAACTTGACCTAAGCGGGGTTCATCGTATCGTTGCGAAGGATGAATGAAGCCAAGATAGTACTCTTCTGTCACAATGAGTGTTCCCGCAATTTTGTTACGATAAACGGTTGCTTTCACCTTTTTAGATTTCATTTCTTCTGGTGCGCGTCGTGAAACGGCATCAAAAATCGATTGCTGTGCAATCTCGCCCCACAAACGTCCCTTACTATCAGATTTCATTGCCACCATCAGGCGGTCACCTTTTTGTGGCCACAATGTGGTTATCGTTGGTAAATCATCTAATGAAACAACCAAATCTTTATTAGGTAAACCGATAGCTACAAACACACCTAAGTCATGGCGCGTAGCGACAACTGTGCCCCAGCCATAACTGTCTTTTTGCACTGTGGGTATTTTTTTTGTAATCTGCAACTTATGATTTTCGTTTTCGTAAGCAAAACCCGTCACAAAACCACCTAATTTTAGCGGCTTTTCTAGTTCGAGTTTATCCACTTCGTATGTGTAACCGTCTACTTGGGCAAAAAAATAGGCGTCATTTTCATCTGTTACTTGGGCTTTGATTATTTCGCCAACTGTTGGGTTCGTCATTATTTTTTCCTCTGACGCGCAACTTCACGCGTTTTTCTTTAATACTTTAGTTTAACATGTATTGTTGACATTATGCTAAAAAATCGGCTGAGCCGATTTTACCTACATACTTATAAACGCTTATGCCAATGCCGCTTTGACCAAGTTAGCAACTAACTTGCCATCTGCCTTCCCCTTAACTTGGGGTGTAACAATCCCCATAACTTTTCCCATATCTTTGGGTGTTGTAGCACCTGTCTGCGTAATCGCTTCTTGAATAATGGCTTTCACTTCATCATCAGATAGCTGCTTTGGCAAGTACTTAGATAATACATCAAGTTCGCTACGAATACCTGCCGCTAAATCTTCACGATTACCTTTTTCAAATTCAGAAAGGGAGTCATGACGTTGCTTAACCTCACGTGACAAAACAGTTAATTCTTCATCCGTTGTCAAAGTGTGCCCTAAATTAATTTCCTCATTCATCACCGTTGATTTAACCATTCGAATGACAGATAAAGCCTCCTTGTCCTTATTCTTCATTGCTTGCTTCATATCAGCGTTTAGTGTTTCTAATAAGCTCATTATATTTCTTCTTTCTAGTTTGTATGCCTTTATTTTAACATAGAATACAAAAGAAAAACGCCACCTAAGTGACGTTTAGAACCAATTAACGGCCCTTCTTCTTGTTACGCTTTTGTGCTGCTTCAGACTTCAATTTACGAGCAACTGAAGGCTTAACATAGAATTCGCGCTTACGGTATTCTTGGAGAGTACCGTCCTTTGAAACACCGCGCTTAAAGCGACGCAATGCATCATCCAAAGATTCGTTCTTACGTACGATGACCTTTGCCATGTGATAACCCTCCTTTCTCGCATTTTATTTCGTTTTAACGACATGCTGTAAATACTTATTAATTTTATCAAAAATATCTTCTGGTGTCAATGACATTTTCAATCGATTGCGTTAGCCTTGGTGCCCCTTCAATCTATCGTGCATCTAAGGTAGATGTATGCTTTGTGTCAGACATTCGCCAATAAACAATTAAACTAATCGCAATAACCACTGTTACGTAAACAAAAAACAAAGATTCATGCTGAATTTTCTTTAAATATAAAGCAAGATATTCAACAGTTCCGCCAAATATGGCAACTGTTAATCCATAAGGTAAGCCAACACCCAATGCCCTAATTTCTGTTGGAAACATCTCTGCTTTGACAATAGCATTAATTGATGTGTAACCACTAACAATCACAAGCCCAGCTAACATCAAGCCAAAAGCAACCCAGCCATTTTTTGTGTGTGATAATGCAGTAAAAATAGGAATCGTGAAGAGCGTGCCGAGACCACCAAACCAGAATAATAAAGGTTTACGACCAATTTTATCTGATAACGCTCCGGCAATAGGCTGTATCATCATAAAGATAAATAATGCTGCAAAGTTAATCCAAGTGACCTCTTTTTTAGGCAATCCCACAGTGTTAATCATAAATTTTTGAAGATAAGTTGTATACGTATAAAACGCAATGGTTCCCCCCAATGTTAGACCAACAACTGTCAGCACAGCTTTAGGGTAGCGTAACAATGCCCGCAACTGCCCTTTATCATGGTTTTCTTGTGCGGTAAATTGATCTGATTCTTCCATACTAAGACGAAGAAATAACACAATAATAGCACCCAACGCACCAATTACAAAAGGTATACGCCAGCCCCACTGCAGCAAAGTGCTTTCAGATAAGGTCATTTGCAACACAATCTGAACCCCTAAGGCAATTAACTGTCCACTAATCAGAGTGACATATTGAAACGACGCATAAAAGCCGCGATGTCCTGGGCTAGCCATTTCTGACAAATAAGTCGCTGAGGTGCCATACTCACCACCCAAGGATAAACCTTGGAATAATCGCGCTAACACCAAAATAATTGGTGCGAGAATACCGATTCTGGCATAGCTAGGCGTAATAGCAATCACAAATGACCCAGCAGCCATAATCAAAACTGATAAGGTTAAAGCCGCTCGACGGCCATGTTGATCAGCATATTTACCTAGAATTAAACTGCCTAAAGGTCGCATCAAAAAACCAATGGCAAAGACTGCTGCCGTGCTCAATAGCTCTGCCGTTTTATCATGTGCTGGGAAAAACGATGGTGCAAAATAAACGGCAAATGAGGCATAAACATACCAATCAAACCATTCAATGAGATTACCCAAAGAACCCTTTAATACATTACTTATAATCTTCTTTTCAGTTCGCATAAGGCACACTCCTTTTAATCATTATAGCGCAATTTATTCGCTTATGAAAAGCAGAGTGTCATGCAAAGTGCAGCATAAACTGATTAAATTTGTGCACATTGGATAATAAGAGTAGAATAAGAAAAAACTAATGTGAGGTGAGAATATGAAATTAAATGAGATGCTCAATCACAAGGTCTTAGCCAATATCAGAGTTGTTGCTGGCTTTGACGGACTAACACGAGATGTTTCTCAGGTCGGCATGATTGATGCCCCAGACATTACGGACTTCTTATTTGACGGTCAATTATTGGTAACTTCTGGTTACCATTTTCAACAGCAACCATCGCTTTTACGAGACCTCATAATTGGTATGGCCAAAAATAACGCGAGTGGTATTGCGATTAAAAAAGGCCGTTATATGACAACGATACCACCCAATATTCTGAAGTTAGCTGATGAACTCAATATACCAATATTGTGGACACCTGCAAGTGATTTTTTGTCGCTTACTGTAAAACGTCTTACCGCCGTTATATTGGCAACACAAAACACCGAGCTCAAACAAATTATCTCAATTAATCAACAATTATCTGATCTAAACGCACAAAACATTACGTACCAACATTTACTAGACCAAAGTGCACATATTTTAGATACATCATTGGCCCTACTTAATGCTCACTTTACCGCACTGTACGCCAGCAGTGAATGGGTTGCGCAACGTGAATTTTTAACACACTTTTTACGCCATGACTCTAAAATTGATTATCTTAACTTAACTACACCTACACGTGTCACTTTTAACCACCACGCGATTGATATCTTACCCATTTTTTCAGCATTGAATGAAAATAAAGCTTTTGCTGCCTTTGTAGTGAACGAGGATGAACCTTCTAGCTTTCAAATTCTTAAACGACAACAAGTCATGAACACACTTGGCTTAGCTAATTCACGGACAGACTTATTAAACGAAACTGCATTTCGTAATCGTTCTGGGTTCTTTTTAAATGTGATGCAGGGTGGTCTTAACACTGAAGCCATTGACAATTATTTGTATGAAGCAAAAATCGATAGTAAACAGCATTTTCGTGTCGCAATTGTCGACTTTGCGGAAAAAGAAAAAATTATTGAATCTCATCAACTCGATATTCGTCAACAATTAACACGTTGGTTTATACAAGAATTTCATTGGCACGTTTTAACTTTCTCACATCGTCAACAACTTGTTTTACTCATGCATGAAACCATTGCACCGCAAGAATTTTTGACAGCTTTACGTCATTTTTTGTCTGCGCAGCAAACTTTGCATCACCCGCTACGAATAGGCTTTTCTAGAATATCTGAATCAATTCATAATTTAGCCGAGTTATACAGTCAAGCCAATCATGCATTAAAATTAACTTCTATACAACAGCCAATCATGCGCTTCCGTCCAAAAAGTGCCGAAGAATTGTTACATCTCCTCCCAGAGCAAGAATCGCAAACATTTATCGAGCAAACACTAGGCCCTATTCTTAGTAATTCTGAATTGCTTGATACCTTGAAGACATATATTTTTTTACACCAAAATGTCACTGCGGTTGCCAAAACCTTATTTGTGCACCGCAATACAATAACTTATCGACTTAAACGTGTTAGTGATATACTCGGGGTCGATTTAGAAATGCCCGATGTGCTGCTAGATATTAGATTGGCTTTGATGCTATTGTGATTGTGCAGATTAAACAAAAACAAATTAATAAATTGTTAACTTTAGACACTTCAAGAGACTATGTCATGTTAATATTGTTAAACAACACGATATCATATGCTTTATAACGGAGGGCTTTTTATGATTGAATATTCAGATTTAGCAATCAACGCAGACGGCACAAAACGTGGATTAAAAAAGAAACACGTGCAAATGATTGCCATAGGTGGCACAATTGGCACTGGCTTATTTCTTGGTGCAGGTAACTCAATCGCCAAGACAGGACCTTCAATTTTAATTGTTTATGCTATTTTAGGTCTATTTTTCTTTCTGATGATGCGTGGTATTGGCGAAATGTTGTATGCTGATCCTTCTCAACACACTTTCGTTGCCTTCATCAGTAAATACGTCAGTCCAGGTGCTGGCTACTTTGCGGGCTGGTCTTATTGGATTGGTCTGACATTCGTTGCCATGGCCGAGCTTACAGCTGTTTCAACTTATGTTAAATTCTGGTTTCCGACATGGCAAACATGGTTAATCCAAATTTTCTTTTTAGCTATTCTGACACTGGTGAATTTGGTTGCTGTTAAAGTTTTTGGAGAAACCGAATATTGGTTTGCCATGATTAAAATTATTGCTATTATCGCTATGATTGTTACTGGTCTCTTCCTAATTTTTACTGGATTTAAAGCCCCTGCGTCGGGTGGTAATACGGTCGCATCATTTAGCAATATTACGCATCATTTTTCATTATTTCCAAATGGCCCTGCTATGTTTTTCGCTGCTTTCCCAATGGTATTCTTTGCCTTTCAAGGAATGGAATTCGTTGGTATTACAACCGCAGAAACAGAAAACCCTCGCGGCGTGTTACCGCGTGCAATCAATACAATTATTTTACGTATTTTAATCTTCTATCTTGGTGCTATGACAATTATTATGTCCATTATTGACTGGCATGTTATTGCCAAAACACCTGAACAAAGTCCCTTTGTTATGGTCTTTCAATTGGCTGGTTTCAAGGCCGCCGCCGCTGTAATTAACTTTGTCGTATTGACCTCAGCTGCTTCTGCTTTAAATTCTGCTATCTATTCTGCGGGACGACACTTCTATCAATTAGCACAAGAATCGCATATTCCTGTGATGTCAAGATTTGAAAAAATTTCTAAACACGGTGTGCCTGCAAATGCAATTTTGCTGACTGCCACTTTAGTTTTATTGTCTCCAGTCATCAACGCCATTCCCCAAATCACATCATCATTTAGCTTCATTACCGCCGTCTCTTCAAACATGTATATTATTGTCTACGCAATGACGATGTATGCACACCGAAAATTCCGCGCATCATCTGACTACCTACCTAATGGTTTTACCATGCCCGCTTATTCATTAACGAGCCCGCTCACTTTATTATTCTTCGCTGCTATTTATGTGAGCCTCTTTTTCCAATCCGACTCACGAATGCCAGCCATCGGCGCAATTATTTTCACCTTGATTTTTGGTACATTAGCGCATAGAAAATTTGCTGGAAAATCGTAAGTAATCAAAAAGCAGAATCATCAGATTCTGCTTTTTTATAGCTCTGGCTCATAAAATCGACCAACTGTGTGTTCAATTTTCCATGTCGAAGAAAATGCTTTTTCATCAACAGATTTAATCGCCTCACGTAGTTCATAACGTTCTTGCTGGGTAATAACAGTAAGCAAAACATAACGCCCTTCACCCGTATAACCACCGCGCGCGTCGTTAATGATTGTGACACCACGCCGCATTTTATCGTAGATACCTTGGACCATTTGATCAGGTTTTGTTGTGATAATCATAACCTGCATTTGCTGTTGTCTAGTATAAAAAGCATCAATCATACGTGAACTGATAATCACACCAACAATGGAATACAAAGCGTACTTCCAACCATAAGTCAAACCAGCACCTATCATGATTAGCGCGTTCACACCAAGATTAACAGGTCCCATCTTGAAGCCAAACTTTTTCTTAACCAAAATGCCAATCACATCTAGTCCGCCAGTTCCCACACCATAACGTAATGCGGTACCAACGGCCATACCGTTTAAGGCGCCACCAAACATCGCGTTAATTAACGGGTCAGGCGTTAGTATACGCGTTGTATCAAATACTGGCATCAACGCCGCACTAAGCAACACGGCTAACGTTGTAAATGTCGCAAATCGCCAAGAAAGCTTCACCCATGCAATGACCAACATCGGTAGATTGACAAGTGCCAGTGCTAACGCAACAGGTACTCTGCCCCCTGATAAGGTCGACACTAACTGGGCAAATCCTGTAAATCCAGATGAATAAATATGACCCGGTCGCCAAAAATAATTCATAGCGAAGGCGACAATCACGCCATAAAAGATTGCACCGCCAAGTCGACCCGCATATTGGTTCTTCATAAAGTTGTGAAAAAATTTTTGCATTATTTTCGTACGTTCACGTACATCCCTCTTGTCTATATACTCACTATATCACAGGCAGAACTAAAGTCCTACCACAATTATTAGAAACTATTCAACGTCTGATACAAACAATCCCAAATCATTTAATTGTTTGTGGTCAACACGGGTTGGTGCTTGCGTCATGGGTTCTGTGGCACGAGAATTCTTTGGGAAGGCAATCACTTCACGAATATTTTCTTGGCCTGCCAATAACATGGCTAATCGGTCCAAACCAAGTGCAATACCGCCCATTGGTGGGAACCCAAACGTCATACCTTCAAGCAAAAACCCAAATGCTTCATGAGCAGCTTCCGGTGTAAATCCAAGTGCTTTGAGCATTTTTTCTTGTATATCCATGCGATGAATACGGATTGAACCAGAACCAAGTTCGTAACCATTTAATACTAAATCATAACTTTGTGCATGAGCTTGATGTGGATCCTCACCATCGTCAAGATAATGCAAATCTTCTTCATTTGGCATTGTAAATGGATGATGCGCAGCAATCCAACGATCAAAATCTTCAGAATATTCAAATAATGGCCAGTCTACAATCCAAGCAAATGCCCATGGATTTGTCATATCAATCAAATTCAAATCTTTAGCGGTTTGACGACGTAAGTAATCTAAGGTTGCCGCAACAATATCGTTTCGACCAGCACCAAATAGCAGTAAGTCGCCTGGCTTTGCACCGGTAACCTGTAATAATGCTGCATGATTAGGGAAAAACTTTGCAATAGGTCCTGAAATACCTTCATCGGTTACTTTAAGCCAGGCCAGGCCTTTAGCGCCAAAGCGTTCAATGTATTGCGCCATTTTGTCGATGTCTTTGCGAGAATAGTTTTCTGCGCCACCCGGTACAGCAATCGCTTTCACAACACCACCGGCTTCGACAGCTTTAGCAAACACACCAAATTCAGATGATTTGACAGTTTCTGAAACGTCTTTTAATTCATAAGCAATACGCAAATCTGGTTTATCTGTTCCAAAACGATCCATTGATTCTTGCCAAGTTAATGTTGGAATCTTTGTTGTATCTAAATCAAAATTAACGACATCAGACATCATAGCCTTAACCCATGCATTGACTAATTCACGAATTTCATCGGCTGACATAAATGATGTCTCGACATCCATTTGCGTAAATTCTGGTTGACGATCGCCACGTAAATCTTCATCACGGAAAGCACGGGCAATTTGGAAGTAACGATCGAAGCCAGAACCCATCAACAATTGTTTGAACAGCTGTGGTGATTGTGGCAAAGCGTAAAATGAACCAGGGAAAATACGTGATGGCACTAAATAATCACGTGCCCCTTCCGGGGTTGATTTGGCTAAAATAGGCGTTTCAATATTAATGAAGTCATTTTGATCCATGAAGTGCATGGCACTAGACATGATTTTTGAACGAATACGCAAATTCTTTTGCATTTCCGGACGACGTAAATCTAAATAACGATACTGTAACTTCAGCTCTTCATTAGCATTGACATTATCTTCAATATAAAATGGTGGTGTTTTTGACGTTGCTAAAATTTCTGCCTCAATGACATCAATTTCAATTTGACCTGAATGAATTTTGTTATTAATTTGACTTGCTTCACGCCGCACCACTTGACCTTTAACCGATATAACATACTCATTGCGCATATTCTCAGCGACTGCAAGCGCCTCAGCATGTGTCGCATTAAACGTCAATTGTACAATACCTTCACGATCACGTAAGTCAACGAAAATCAAATCGCCAAAATCACGACGTTTCTGAACCCAACCCGACAGGGTAACCGTTTGGTTAAGATATTTTTCGTCAACTAATCCAGCATATGTTGTTCTTTTCATTGTGCTTCATCTCCTTGTGAATCAATAATTGTTGGTAAATCGGTATATAAATCGGCTAATTTCACAGTCTGCTGCATGCCTGTTGCCATATTTTTAATATTAGCAACGTGATTTGCTAACTCAGTCTCTCCTACAGTCACCACATAACGACTATGGTGGCGATCGGCCGATTTGAATTGTGACTTGGCAGATCGTCCGAGATAATCACGTTCAGCAACATAGCCAAATGAACGAATGGCTTGTACAATCTGCGTTGCAACGACATTTGTTGATGTCCCAATATTGACAACATAAAAATCTAAACCATCATCTTTTACAGGTGCAACGCCCTGTGCTGCAAGCAAACTAATTAAGCGCTCAACGCCAATACCAAAGCCAACACCAGGTGTTTCTGGCCCACCAAATTCAGCTACCAAACCTGAATAACGACCACCGCCAGCAATTGTGGCTGCGCCTTTCAAGCTATCATCAACTGTCATAATCTCAAAAATCGTATCATTATAGTAATCTAGCCCGCGCACCATAGTCGAGTCAACTTCAAAAGTAATATCAAGTGCTGTCAGTAGTTCTTGAACCGTTTGCCAATGTTGACTCGAATCATCAGAAAGAAAATCTAGAATAGAAGGCGCATCTTCAACAAATACTTGATCACGCGGGTCTTTTGAGTCCAAAACACGTAATGGATTCTTTTCTAATCGTGCTTGTGAGTCTGGCGATAATTCATCAAAGTGTGGTTTCAAGTAAGCAATAAGTGCTTTTCGGTAAGCTTCTCGAGAAGCTTGGTCACCTAGTGTGTTAATTGCTACCTTTAAATTTTTTAAGCCTAATGTTTGAAAGAAGTCGACCGCCATGGCAATAATTTCAACATCTAGAGCAGGTGCCGTCGCACCAAATGCCTCGACACCAATTTGATGGAATTGACGAAAACGACCGGCTTGTGGTCGTTCATAACGAAACATTGGCCCAATGTAAAAGGCCTTGTAGGGCTTATCAAACTCTGGACCATACAGTTTATTTTCAACATAGGCGCGCACTACCCCTGCCGTGCCTTCAGGGCGTAAAGCGATGTGGCGATTGCCTTTATCATGAAAATCATACATTTCTTTAGTCACAACATCGGATGTATCTCCGGCTGACCGGGAAAAGACGTCAAAATTTTCAAATAATGGCGTTCTAATTTCTCTAAAGTTATAATCACCAAATAACAACCGCGCGATGCTTTCAATATGTTGCCATTGTGCCGTTTGTTCGGGTAACAAATCAGCCGTTCCTTTTGGTTTTTGAAAAGTTGGTTTTGCCATTTTTATTTAACTACTGTCATTGAAACACCTGTTTCAATGACAACAGATTCTCCTTTATTATCATTACAAGCCTAAAAAGCGCCCTTAGTAACATCTGTTACTAAGGGCGCTTTTGCACGGTACCACCTTGTATGTTAATGCTTACGCATTACTTAGACTGCTTATCGCGCAACCACGCACTGTCTTATACAACAGCGACCTCCAAGGTGTCACAAATCAAGTTGTTGTTTTGCTTCCATCGTCCGCAAAATTTCTATCTGTCCAAACTATGATTTTTCCAATTCATCGGCTTTAATATATGTTTCAATCATATATGTTCCCTATTAGAAAGTCAAGATTTTATCACAAATTATGCTTAGAATTGGTATACCTTTGCTTCATAAGGTCGTAACGTTTGACCTTCATCGTCATCATAGTTACCAATTAACAACCTAGCATCATCAGGCACACTATAGTTTCTTGTCAATACTTGATCAGTAAAATTGTTAATCACTAATAATTGCTCACCCTGACCAATCCGACGATAAGCATAAACGTCGTTGTCTTCAGGATCTAATAACTGGTATTTGCCTGTTGTCATGATTGGTAAATCATGCCGTAACTGAATTAATTTCTGATAATAGTAAAAGACTGATTTCGGATCTGCGAGCGCATCTGCCACATTAATTGTTTGATAATTATCGTTCAATTTAAGCCAAGGTTGTCCCGTTGTAAAGCCCGCATTATCGCTATTATTCCATTGCATTGGTGTACGAGCATTGTCGCGACCTTTAGCATGAACATAACGTAGCATCGTTTCTTCGTCTAACAAATTGTCTTTGTCAATCAAATATTTAAAGGCATTTTTAATTTCAATATCATCAAAATCTTCCCGTTTTAAGTTATAGGCATTCGTCATCCCAATTTCTTCACCTTGGTAAATGTACGGTGTGCCTTGCATGAAGTGCAATAGTGTCGCAACCATTTTAGCTGAAATGACACGATAAGCTGGTGTGTCATTTCCATAGCGACTAACAGCACGTGGTTGGTCATGGTTATCCCAGTAAAGTGAATTCCATGCTTTACCAGCAAGTTTATTTTGCCATTTAGAGAGATTTTCTTTCAATGCCGTTAGTGACACTTTTTGATCATACCACTTTCCTAAAGCAGGGTTAGGATTGTTATCAAGTCCCATATGTTCAAACTGAAAGACCATATTTAATTCTGATGTATCTTGGTTGGCATATTGAATAGCATTTTGTATGTCAACACCAGACGCTTCACCCACCGTCATCATGTCTGCACGGTTTAACACCTTGTCACGCATCTCTTTCAAATAGTCATGAACATGTGGCCCATTAGCAACAGCCTTATCGGCATTACCATACACCCCACCTGTCGGCACTTGACCATCCGGTAAACCGTCTGGCTTTGAAATCAATGAAATAACATCCATTCTGAAGCCATCAATACCCTTATCAACCCAAAAATTCATCATATCAAATACCGCTTGTCGTACTTCCGGATTAACCCAATTCAAATCGGGTTGTCCTTCCGCAAATAAGTGTAAGTAGTATTGACCAGTTGCGTCATCGTATTGCCAAGCTGGCCCTGAGAAAAATGATCCCCAGTTATTTGGTTCATGCCCCGCAACCGAGTCGCGCCAGATGTAAAAGTCACGTTTAGGGTTATCCTTCGACTTGCGACTTTCGATGAACCATTGATGCTGATTAGAAGTGTGATTAACAACTAGATCCATCAATATTTTAATATGCTTATCGTGTGCTTTTTGCAGTAGACGGTCAAAATCTGCCATATTGCCAAATTTTGCATTAATATCTTCATAATCTGAAATATCATAACCGTTATCCTCATCAGGTGAAGCATAAACCGGATTCAGCCAGATAACATCTGCACCAAGTTTTGCGATGTAATCCAGATGTTGCTCAACCCCTTTCAAATCACCAATACCATCCCCGTTTGCATCCTGAAAAGAGCGTGGATAAACTTGGTAAACAACGGCTTTTTGCCACCACTTAATATTTTCTGTCATTTTATTTCTCCTTTTTTGTCGTATACACTTGTGTTTTTTCTTCTTTCACAATCCAAATCAAACAACCACCAATAATCAGAAAGATGCCAGCAATCGCTAACATATGAGCCATAGATTTTCCAACTGCTGGGAAAATAACAAAACTAGCCACAGAGGCAACAATTTGCGGAATACAAATAAAGCAGTTAAACAAACCGAGATATACGCCATCATGCTTGCCATCTAAAGCATTGGTTAAGATTGTGAACGGAATTGAAATTAGAGCAATCCAGCCAATACCAATTAATACGAAACCGATAAGTGATGACGCATGTGTATGACCATAAGCCACCACCATGAAGCCAATACCACCAGCAATGAGGCTCAAAAAGTATGCCATCTTTCGCGTACGATTGTTCAACCTTTGGAATGCAATACCAACGATAATGGCAACAATTGAATAAACTGCCTGCAGTATACCAAACCAATTACCAGCGGCCTGATAACCTGCTGATGCTGGATCGCTAACCCCCCAGATATTCTCTGACAAGGCACCCGTTGAGTAAGTCCACATATAAGGAATACCGAACCAAACGAAAAATTCAACCAATCCTAACGTCCAAAAAACTTTTGGTGCATGTCTTAAAATATCCCCGAATGATTCTCGTACTTTATCGTTGGCTTGATAGCCATGACAATAAGCTAATGTTTCTGGATCATACTCTTTAACATTCATAATTGTAAAAATAGTTGATAATAGCAATATCGCTGCAGCAACATAAAATGATATTTTAACTGAATCAGGCACAACACCTCGTGCTGCCGTGTTAGCAACACCCATCGAAGTTAGAATAAAGGGAAATACAAACGCAATGACGCCGCCTAAACTTCCCCAAATATTTTGTAAGCTCCAAGCGCGATCTGTCTGCGCAGCGTTAACCATATCCGGAATAATCATTTTAAAAGGTTGCATTGATACATTAGCTGATAAGTCCATGAACAATACTGTCACTGCCCCAAACCACAAGGCGGTCATTGACCCATAACCAAAACCAAAGGACCCCGTATTTGGTAACAACAATAACACAATCAACGAAACTAAGCATCCCCCAATCAAATAGGGCATTCGTCTTCCTAGCTTTGGAATCCATGTTTTATCGGACAACAAACCAATCACTGGTTGAGTAATCATTCCTGCTAATGGCGGCAATATAAAGAAAAAACCTAGCTTTGTCGGGTCAGAACCCAACGTTTGGAAAATACGTCCCATGTTTCCTGTTTGAACTGAGAAAGCAACTTGCACACCCGCATACCCAAATGTCATCAAAAACAGCTGCATGCTGCTCAACATGGGTAGTTGGCCTCTTTTTTGAACCGTACTACGCAACATATTCTCTTCTCCTTCTTGAAGTGACTTTATTCGCTTGAATCAATTATTCAGGCCACTACTTCAGATTTTAAAATAAATATACCTTGGCTTCGTAAGGGCGCAAAGTATCGCCCAAATCATCATCATAATTACTTATCAACACAGTTGCAGAATCAGGTCGCTCATAGTGACGCTTTTGCATCTTTTCTGTAAAATTACTAATAACTAAGAGCTGTGCATCGTCGCTTATTCGACGGTAAGCATAAACTGAGTCATCCGCTATATCTAACACAACATATTTGCCAGTTGTTATAAGTGGCATTGTTTGCCTTAAGTGAATTAATTTTTGGTAATAATAGAAAAGTGATTGTTTATCTGACAATGCAGCTGACACATTGATTTCTGAATAATTGTTATTTACTGGTAACCAGGGCTTATCGTCGGTAAAACCAGCGTTTAACGTCTTATCCCATTGCATCGGTGTTCGCGCATTGTCACGTGATGAATGGTAAATATAGGACATCATTTTGTCAGGTGTCATGCGCTTTTGTTTTAACACCAAATCATCGTAAGCATTTCGCGTATCAATATCTTTGTATTGCGTAATACTTGGCCATTTGACATTCGTCATACCAATTTCTTCACCTTGGTAAATATAAGGGGTTCCTTGCATAAAATGTAGCGTTGTCGCTAACATTTTGGCTGATATCACACGATATTGGTCAGAGTCATTGCCAAATCGCGAAACAACTCTAGGGCGATCATGATTGTTCCAGTACAGACTATTCCAAGCTTTGCCATATAAATCATTTTGCCATTTTGACAAAATGCGCTTAAGCATCACTAAATTAAATCGCTCATCACTCCACTTCCCAAAACCTTCACGACTATTATCGACTTCGGTATGCTCAAATTGAAAAATCATCTGTAATTGATTAGCAGTCGTACCAGCATATTTAATTGCATCTTCTGTTGTGACACCGGGTGTTTCACCAACTGTTATAATGTCATATTTTGATAAAACTTCATGATTCATTTCCTGCAAATACGCATGAATTTTTGGCCCATTAGCTATAAAATTCATCGATGAGCTATGATTTTCTGTTGTAACATTTGGATCATCAACGAAATGCACTGGCTTCGATAGCAAGTTAATGACATCCATCCTAAAACCATCAACCCCCTGATTTAACCACCATGTCATCATGCTATAAATTTCGTGACGTAATGTTGGGTTTTCCCAGTTTAGGTCGGGCTGCTTTTTTGAAAATAGGTGAAGATAGTACTGTTGCGTCGTGTCATCAAATGCCCACGCTGAACCACCAAAATCTGATTGCCAATTGTTTGGTTCGTGACCATCGACCGGATCACGCCATATATAATATTGTCGATAAGGATTATCTTTACTTTGGCGACTAGCCTTAAACCAAGCATGTTCATCAGATGTATGATTAACAACTAGGTCCATCATGATTTTTAAACCTAGACGATGTGCAACTGAAAACATTTCTTGGACGTCTGCCATGGTGCCAAATTCTGGTAAAATACGACAGTAGTCGCTAATATCATAGCCATTATCGTCATTAGGGGATTCATAGATTGGACTTAACCAAATCACCTGAACGCCTAATGACTTCAGATAAGGTAGACGTGCGATAATGCCTGGTATATCACCGATACCGTCATGATTACTATCTTGAAAACTTCTTGGATAAATCTGGTAGACAACTGCTTGTTGCCACCACTGTTCACCTGTCATATTAATTTCCTTTAGCCTTGTATCGAACACTAACAATAATTTGCGTAAACGTTTACGCATTAAATTGTAACCGCTTTCATTATTCCTGTCAACCTTTTTAGTTTATAATATAAAATATGAAAGTAACCATAAAAGACATTGCTAATAAAGCTGGTATTTCGCCTGCTTCTGTCTCGCGTATTTTAACTAATCGCGGGCGTTTTAATGCTGATACGGCAGTGCGCGTTCGTGCCATTGCAACAGCTATGGGATATTTAAAAAATCAGTCTGCTGCTGATTTAGCACAAAAGCAGAGCCACGTGGTTGGTGTCTTAGTACCAACCGAACATACGAACTTTGCCGATGAAATTATTAAGGGTATGCAAGCCAAAGCGCATGAGTTAAATTATGAACTATTGGTCACCTTTATTGAAAGTGATGAAGTACGTCAACTACAGACAGTTCAGTCATTGCTATCCCGACAAGTGTTGGCAATTTTTATGTTAGCTATTGATCCTTCAAATGCCTTGCTGGAGATGTTAACGCGTAGCGATGTGCAGTTAATCAGTATTTCTAACCAATTAAATACAAAAATCCCATCAATCTCATCGGATAACTATGCTATGATGCATCAAGTTGTCGATTTTCTATATCAGAAGGGTCACCGTGACATCGCTCTTATTGGTTCTTCCGAGCCGGATCCTATCGTAGCGCGCTTGCGTCGGCAAGGTTTCATTGAAGCTTTGGCCAAACATAACCTGCCGTATCATCCCGAATTTATTTGGGGTGATAAAAACAACTACGAGACTGGTTTAGCAGCAATCAAACATTTTAAAACACCACTACCATTTACTGCTGCTATCGGTTCTGCAGATATTATCAGTGTCGGCTTACTGAACGGTGCCAAAGATGCTGGGATTGTTGTCCCAACTGATTTTTCTATTATTAGCGTTGATGGAACTGAATTAACCCAGCTGACACGACCACCACTTAATACTGTGCAACAAAATTTTCATTTAATGGGTAGTCTAGCAATTACCGCACTTGTCGAACAAACTTTATCGCCAAGCGCTGTCCTTTTTACTGAAACCAAATTAATAGCTGGTGGCACGGTTGAAAAAATCATAGCATCATAAAAAGCACAGAATTAACAAATATTACTGTACTTTTTATTTGATATCATATATTTTTCATATCATGTGCAATATTGGCAAGTGTCACACTTTCCGTCGACGGATAAATTAAATTTGCTGCCGATAAAACTGTTGCGTTACCAATACCAAGTGAGGTTTGTCCAGCAGCGTTAATCGCTGTAATACCAGCAGTGGCATCTTCTAAACCTATGACTTGTGTATTATCTAATGACATGATGTCTGCTGAACGTAAAAATATTTCTGGGTTTGGTTTACCATTTTTTAGGGCCGTTGGATCAACAATCCCATCAAAATAATCAGTTAGCTGTAGTTGTGACAAAATGAGTGGTGCATTTTTCGATGCCGAAGCAATAGCCATTTTATAGCCATTGTCATAGGCAGAATCAATAAATTTCAACATACCAGGCAAAATATCTTTTGGTGTTAGTGTCACAATTAGTTGCTGGTAATGTTGATTTTTTTTGTCAGCGAGCTCTTTTTTGGCGGCCATTGATAACGCTAGTAAACGATTACTAGCATCAAGAATTATCTGCAACGATGCCATGCGACTAACCCCTTTTAATGACTCTGCCAAAGATGTTGTCCAAGTTGTTCCGACTTCCTCAGCTATTTTTTGCCAAGCCAATGCATGAAATTTAGCAGTGTCAGCAATGACCCCATCTAAATCAAATGCGAAACCCTTAATATTTTCAAACTTCATATACGCTCTCCTTTAATTGCATATGTCACGTGATAAGCCTTTGTGACGTTAGCAAGTCATGTTTGCATTTCAATTGCTATGGCTACATGGTAGGGCCTATTTAGATGTCAAAAAAACATCCGCCCCTAATAAATTAATTGTTAAATTTTTGCCTGATATTAATGCCACTGTTGTTTCTTTTTGATTAACAGTGACTTCTAGTACGCGACCTCTAAATACTAGACGAAAACTATACTGTTGCCATTTTTCTGGTAAAAATGGTTTCAAATATAATTTATTTTCTCGCACTCTCATACCCGCAAAACCTTGCACAATAGCTAACCAAGAGCCTGTCATTGAGGTAATATGTAGACCATCAGCTGTGTCATTATTATAATTATCTAAATCAAGTCTAGCTGCACGTTCGTACATTTCAACAGCTTTCTCAGCCATTTGTAAGTCAGCCGCAAGAACTGAGTGAACCGAAGGCGACAATGACGATTCATGTACAGTCAAAGGTTCATAAAAATCAAAATTCTGCTGTTTTTCTTCAGTCGTAAAAGCATCAGGAAAATAAAACATCGCGTGCAATGTATCTGACTGTTTGATGTACGGTGATCGTAAAATACGATCCCAAGACCAATGTTGATTAATCGGGCGAATAGTTTGTGGCATGTCGGCAATAGGCGTTAAATCTTTGTCTAGGAAGGTATCATGTTGGACAAAAATATGCGTCTTCTTACCATGTAAATCAATATCTGCTTCAGGTAAATACATTTTATCGACAATGTCTTGCCAGTGCGCAAGCTCTTTTGATTCAATGTTTAATACTGCCTGTTGTGCTTTATCAATCTCATCATAGTGTGATACTGCATAGCTCAAAACCCATTTTGCCATCCAGTTTGTATAAAAATTATTATTGACATTATTTTCATATTCATTAGGCCCAGTTACACCATGAATCATATAGCAATCTCGACGTGTTACGTAATGTACACGGTCAGCCCAAAATCGCGCAATATTATAAAAGACTTGTGCGCCATAACCGTTAAACCACGAGTGGTCTCCAGTAATATTAGTATAATTGTAAATGCCATAAGCAATCGTTGCGTTACGGTGAATTTCTTCAAAAGTAATTTCCCATTCGTTATGTGATTCAATCCCATCAAACGTCACCATTGGATACAAAGCGCCCTTAAGTCCCTGCATCTTTGCGTTATGGAACGCCCCTTCTAATTGATTGAATCGATATTGCAATAGCGCCCGCGTTACAGCAGGATCAGCAACACCTAAATAAACCGGAATAGCAAAGGCTTCCGTATCCCAATAAGTTGCCCCACCATATTTTTCACCAGTAAAACCTTTGGGCCCAATGTTAAGACGTGGGTCATTACCATAATAAGTTGAGAATAGCTGGAACAAGTTAAAACGAATGCCTTGTTGAGCCGCATCGTCACCAACAATTTGAATATCAGCTTTAGCCCACCTTTGAGCCCATTCATCTTGGTGTGCTTGATACAATTCTTGATAAGTGGTGGACTGAATAGTTTCAGTTAAGTGCTGGCTTGCTGCAATCGTGGCTGTTAAATCATCATAATCGCGTGAAGTGGTCACAATCACGCGTTTTTCAAAGCTTGCTTGTCCTTTAGCTGGCACCTCAATATTGAAAGTATCTGTGACTGCTTTTTCTGTTTCGTGTGCTGCTTGTTGTGTGCCACCTTGAAAACTTTGACGTGCCACCACCGTAAATTGCGGCACCTTGAAAGGATTGGGCATTGTTTGTGTTGCCATAAATGCTGTCTGCTGTTCATGACCAGCAGCTAAAACTTGCCAAAACTGCTCATCATAATTGGCATCTTCGTTAGTAACATCCGCATCAATTGTTGCATCAAACCTCACACGATGCGCTACACCGTCTAGCGACATAAATTCATAATGACTGACCATGAGTTCCTTCATCGCAGCTGAAACCAATCGTGTAATTTTCACTTGGACGCCAAATACGGCAAATGTGCGATTCAAGACCCCTGTTTTCATATCGAGAGAAAGCTCAAAATCAGAAAAAGGATTACGCGCTAAATCAATTTGCTGGTCGTCAATATAAATATCAGCCTTAACAAAATTCAAAGCGTTGATGGCTTTACCAAAATATTCTGGATAACCATTTTTCCACCAGCCAACGCGTGTCTTATCCGGAAACCAAACACCACCAATATAAATGCCTTGATGCGTGTCGCCCGAGTAGGTTTCTTCAAACATACCGCGCATACCCATATATTCATTTCCTAAACTCGTCATTGATTCTTGTAACCGTTTATTTTCCGAGTTAAGCTCATGCGTTGTAATTAACCAAGGATCAATATCAAATATACGTTTCATTATTTCTACCCCTTTTATTTCTTACTAATAAATATCAAACTAATTAATGTTGTGCTGGGCTTCTTTAATAAAGCCAACACTTAGTGCGCCAAGTAGCATTAAACAACCTGACACCAAAATCATGGTTGGAAAATGTGACCCTAATGCTGGGAAAATTGCGAAACTGGCAACTGAGGCAACGATTTGTGGTAAACAAATCGATCCATTAAACAGACCCAAATAAGTGCCCATATGGTCTCCAGGTAATGCATTAGTGACCATAATGAATGGATACGCCATCATACCCGCCCATGATACACCAATTAATACAAACGAACCAATGAGGGCGTACTGCGAGTGAATAAAGAAAACCGAAACAAAGCCGATAGCACCTAAAAATAATGATAGTGCGTAGCCCAATTTATTTTTACCTGCAGGTATCTTAGACAACACTAATGACCACAATACCGCTGAGATAGCATAGACAGCCGATAAAATACCGAACCAGTTACCCCCATTTTGATAGCCGGAACTTGTTGGATTAATAGCGTTAAACACATTGTCAGCGACAGCTCCTGTGCCATAAGTCCATAAATATTGAAAAGCCATCCAACTAAAAAATTGTGTCACAGTGACCAGCCAGAATGTTTTGGGTGCACGTTTTAACAAAGTCAAGAAGTCAGATTGCCCGTCTTCTGGTTTATTTAATGCATAACCATGATACAATTCATAAGTTTTGTCATCGTACTCTTTCACATTAAACACTGCAATTAACGAAAAGATAACTAAGACAACCGCCCCAGCATAAAATGAAATCACCACAGACGGTGGTACTTCACCTTTTGGTGCCGTGTTAGCAACACCGATTATCGTGAGTAAAAAAGGGAAAATTGTAGCCAATACAGACCCCGTATTAGATAAAAAGCTTTGTATTGCATAAGCATATGATTTTTGTTCTTCATTGACCATATCTCCAACAACCATTTTAAATGGTTGCATGGCAACATTCGAACTCAAGTCCATAAACAAAATTGTAATGGCACCAAACCAGAGACCTGCAGTAGTTGAAAAACCAAAACTACCTGAGTTGGGCAATAAAAACATGACAATGACTGACACCAATGCGCCCACCAATAAATAAGGCATTCGTCGGCCAAAACGTTTGGTCCAAGTTCTATCTGAAAAATAACCCACAATAGGTTGGACAAAAAGACCAGCTAAAGGTGGCAAAATAAAGAAAAATCCAAGTTTTGTTGGATCTGCACCGAGTGTCTGAAAAATACGACCCATCTGCGAACTTTGCAGTGAAAAGGCCATTTGGACGCCAAGAAAACCAAAACTCAACATCCAAATTGTACGCAGTGGCAAATTTGGTAAACCCTTGCCGCGTTGTTGATTACGCATGATAAACTCCTTTATACTAAATTTTGTAAACGCTTACAAAATTTAGTATAAAGTCGTCTTGCAAAAAATGATATAGTGTTTTACATGTTAACGATAACATGTTTTTATACTTGACGCGTTGAATCTCTTTTTACTAACCGTGGCTGAATTAACTCCGTTTTTAATTCACTATGATGCAACTGGTTCAGCAAATTAGACACTAAAGTATTAGCCAACTGCCGAAATGGTTGCTTAATCGTGGTTAACTTAGGTGATGTGATTTGATCAATAAAGACACCATCAAATCCGACAACACCATAGTTTTCAGGTATCTGGCTTTGTGCTTTCAATGCTCTGACAACTCCTAACGCAATGCGGTCCGTAGCGCAAACAATGCCTGTATTTTTTGGTAGGTGCGCTATAATATTCTGGATTAACTTTTCTGCATCGTGCGAATGATTAGACACGTCATAAGTTCTGGAGACAAGATGATGTTTAGCCATTGTTTCCAAATACCCTTGTTCTCGCTCCCGTACAAAAGGGAGTGCCATTGTCATACCAATATAAATCACCTTTTTGTATCCTGCTTCAATGAGATGTGTTGTAGCTAAGCTTGTTCCCATACGATTATTCACATCAACGTAAGGTAAATCATACCATGTAGGCGCTTGCCCATAGAGCACCATTGGCACATTAATTGCTGATAGACGTTCAAGATCTGAATCACGCCAGCCACTAACAATCAGTCCATCAACGTGACTATTTGGTTCCAGTATGGTACTAATTTCTAGAGTATAGCCTTTTTGATTCAACACTTCAGCAATTTCTAATAATAATATGGCATAATTCGGTTCAACGGTAGCAATATCTTCTAATACAATAAATTGGATAACATAGTTTTGCTGATTAACTAATGCTTTAGCTATTCGATTTGGTTGATAGCCTACCGCCTTAATGGCTTGGTTAACCAAGTCACGTACTTCGTCAGACACGAGATTTGGGTGATTAATGACGCGACTGACTGTCATTTGGGAAACATGCGCTTGTCGCGCAACATCAGCTAAATTAACCATTTTATACTCCTACTGATTCATTGTTATTAGTGTTATTTTATCATGTTCACATCAATTTAATGGCAGTAACTCAGCAAATAACGTATACTAGATAAAGTAAATAAACAGGAGGATTGACAATGGGCCGTTATCAAATTGATTTTAAACAAAAACAAGCTAACGCTAAATACAAATCAACACAACAAACACAACTGACAAAAGCTGAAAAACTAGCTGAGATGAAAGAAAAATTTTTGAAAACAAAAAGCAAGTAACCCGTTAATACGGATTACTTGCTTTTTAATTAAAATCCTTGTGACTTAAGATAACTAATAAAGTCTTGCTTGGCGGCATTTGACTTGATGATATAGCCATTAATATCGTTATTAGAAAATGCACCATCGTCAATCCCTGCTTGCCTCATAGCCTGTCTTGCAGCCGCAACTGTCATGATTTGGCCAGCTTGACTTGATTGTTGCGCAATTTGCTTTTCTTCCGACTCATGTCCGGCACCATTAGGAACAACACTACTGCTTGCACTAGGTTGTGCATCAGTTGTCGTTGCTTGTGACGTTTGTTCCGTCTGAGACGTTGCGATACTTTTATCTGACGGTTCACTCGACATGGTGGTTTTAGATTGCGATTGTGATGTCGCCTTCTCTGTGACAGTTGTCGGCGTTTTTTTGTTACTATGTCCCCACACGACTAATCCACCAACGATAACAATCAAAACAATCACACCACTAATTATTTTTTTTAACATTCTTTGCCCCCTAATATTAATTATTAATCAAACGCATTGAGTACATACCTTGCTATACGCGTAATCATACTACTTGCATAATTCGGATCAGTTGCATAACCTGCTTGTTGCAAATGTGTTGCGGCATCACGATAATTTGTTGAATTTGATCTTAATGCTTGACGATAATTGGTAGCCATTTTATCGACATAATCATTTAAACCATCCGCTTGTGTCGTATATTTTTTAAATGCTGCCATCACATAATAGCTATCACCTTTTTTAACATGTATGGTTTTATTGGTAAAATCGACAACCGACATCTCCTGATGAGCGACTTCGCGTGTCTTCACATTATATACAGCACCATGCCAATCTGATGTGGCTTTGACACCAAACAAATTATTCGCCTGCGTTGCAAGTTCACTTTGGCCCCAAGCACTTTCAGTAATTGCTTGTGACAACACAACTGATGGCCACAAATTATTATTCCTTGCAACCGTTACAGCATCTGGCAACAAGTTGCTGAGCCATTGTTTCTGTGTTGCAGAAACCCCTGTTAATGATAACTGATTAATATTGATATCTTTTTGTCCAGTAGGTGTTTGACTAGCTGATAACGCCCGCAAATCAATCCAATACTTTTGACCGCTCCGCATTGTAATCTCGGCCCAACTACCATTCTTTGTATCGGCCGTTTGTGTGACAGTAACGGTCTGTTGATCATACTGTGGTGCCATACCAGCCGCATGCATGCTATTTAATGTCGCACGCCATGGTCCACCGATAAACAAACCATCATTACGGCCATTCTCATTAATGCGTGCCTGATAATTAACAGCCTTTTGATTACTCATAGCATCAAATGATTCTAGTGTCTTCAGTGCCCTGATATCAATCCAATACCTTTGGCCGCTTGTTAAGGTAATTTCAGCCCAACGACCATTCTTTGTGTCAGCTGTTTGTGTGACAGTGACACGTTGTTGATGGTATTGTGGTGCCATACCTGCTGCACGCATGCTACTAACAGTTGCACGCCATGGTCCGCCGATGAACAAACCATCATTTCGACCGTTTTCATTGATTTGTGCTGAATAGTTAACTGTTTTTTGGTTACTCATGGCATCAAAAGCATTTATGGACTTTAGCGCTTTAATGTCAATCCAATATTTCTGACCACTTGTTAATAGAATTTCAGCCCAACTACCGTTCTTTGTATCAGCAGTCTGAGTCACTGTCACTGTCTGATGATCATATTGCGGTGCCATACTTGCTGCACGCAAACTACTAATTGTTGCGCGCCATGGCCCGCCGACAAACAAGCCATCATTACGCCCATTTTCATTAATTTCCGCTGCGTAATTGACTACTTTCTGATTGCTCATGGCGTCCACAGCTTGTAACGCTCTACTGTCAATCCAGTACTTTTGACCAGTTGATAACATAATTTCAGACCAGCTACCATTCTTTGTGTCAGCAGTCTGAGTCACTGTCACATGCTGCTGATCGTATTGTGGCGCCATACCTGCTGCACGCATACTGTTGATAGTTGCACGCCATGGCCCGTCAATAAACAAGCCATCGTTACGACCGTTCTCGTTAACTTGTGCTGTGTAGTTCACTATTTTTTGATTACTTATCGTGTCGACAGCTTGCAATGCTTTTATGTCAACCCAGTACTTTTGACCATTGGTTAATACGATTTCAGCCCAGCTGCCATTCGTTGTATCAGCAGTTTGTGTAACTGTCACCCGTTGTTGATCATACTGTGGTGCCATACCTGCTGCACGCATACTGCTGTTTGTAGCACGCCATGGCCCACCAATAAACAAGCCGTCATTACGACCATTTTCATTAATTTGTGCTGAATAGTTCACTGTTTTTTGATTGCTCATCGTGTCAAATGAACTTTTGTTGTAATAATAAGCAACCAAATCACGGAATTGATTCATATCATATTTTTGATAAAAATACTTTTGCCCACGACCATTCCAGTAAGCCACAGGGTCAACGTGATCTGTCCCGCCCCATTTATACGAAATATTTTCATGACTAGCCAAATTACCATCTAAGTCTTTATTGGCAATTGACACTAACTTTGGCGCTCCCATACCATACCTAATCATTTGGTTAGCTGTCCAATTTGCCAGTGAGGCAATCTGTTGCGCAAATTCGCCTTTACTGTTCACTCGAATTTGCTCAATTTGGTCAGCATAGCGATTACCAAAAGGGCCAGCACCCCAGGCAATTTTAGAAGTATCCGCAATTGTTTTTAATTGACTGCCGTCAACAAAACTATGCACAAATGCACTGTCCTGATGGTTGACCATATAAGTAATTTCATTATCTATGGTACTAAATTCGACCCCGACATCGTGAATAATCACCATCTGTGGTTTGCCAAATTTAAAGTTCATATTAATCCCACCATTATTGGCAGGATTTTGCATCGTAATACGATAATTCACTTGTTCTCTTGCAGGTGTAATATTGTTTTTTAAAATATAGTCATTCACTGCACTTGAGGCAGAGACGCGCTCTATGCCAATAAAAAATGTCGTCGATAAAACTAACACAATCCATTTAGTCTTCTTCACAATGCCATTCTCCAATATTTATATTCATTACGATTATACTAAATATGTATTACACTTAAATGTCTAGGTTGTCACAATTTAAAAAGCCACCCATGATTATCATCGGTGACAAAACAATGCTTAATTAGTTAAAATACTTAAAACGCTCATCATCAGCAATAGTATCTTTATTTGATGGTACTGCCAAAATTTCCCCAAAAGGCATTTGCGCACGTAAACGCCACGCGTTAGGGATATTAAATGCTGCAGCAACTTGATCATCAATTAATGGATTGTAATGTTGTAACGAAGCACCCATACCATTCTCCGTCAATGCAAGCCATGTAGCATACTCTGCAATGGCGTGACCCTGCTCTGACCAATCATAAAAATTTTCAGCATACAATGGCACATTCTGTTCAAAAGACTTAACCACGCTCATATCTGTGTAAAAAAGCACAGTACCATAGGCAGATAAAAAGCTATTCTTAATTTTTTCTATTGACTTAGTATAAGCCGCTTGATCAGATACTTGCGTTTTTAAACTGTCGATTACAATTTGCCATAGTTTGTCATGTGAATTTCCAGTCAGTACCACTACTCTGACGGATTGATTGTTAAACGCTGTTGGAGAGGCCTTAACCGCTGTGGTTACAATATCAGATATTGTTTCTGGTGTCTGCGCAATATTTTTTCCGAGTGAGTAAATAGAGCGCCGTTGCTGTTGTAGTTGTTTAAATAACATATCATTGAATACACGTGCTTTTTTTAAGAGCGTGTATTTCCTCCTTTTGCAAATAGATACCTTATTATCATATCAGCTTACTAATAATAAGTAAATAAACACTAAATCACAATTTGATATGCCCATCTCAACTCACGCGATTGTCCATCATTAATGTAAACATGCCCCTTTAAATGAAAGCCATTACCAGTGATAACAGCCTGCATAGGGACATTATTTGGATGGGTATCTATTCTGAAATCACGACAATTTAATGCTATGAAATAAGTAAAAATACATGACATCAAACGTTGGGCTAGTTTTTGACCATGATAACGATTAGAAATAACAAAACGATGAATCGCAGCATAGTTAGTGGTTGAATTTAACCATTCGCCATTTTCAATCGCATCATAAATTGGGTCTTGCCCTTCGATCACCGCTGCATAACCAACAACTGAATTATCTAATAGCAAAACATAACCTTGTTGACGCGCTATATCATCACTAATCGTGTCTTTGTTGGGATATGTCCCTTGCCATTGATTTAAACCTTGAGCTTTTAAAAAAGCGCGACCTTGATTGATGATTTGCTCAATCACTGTGCAATCAGACTGCTGAGCTTCTCGCATGTATACTGCTGGCATTATTATTAAAATACTCGATTAATTTTTGATAGCATATCAAGTTAACCAAATATATCTCCTTTTTTCATGATTCATAGATAAAAACTAACAACTAAAGTAAGTTGAGTAGTCACATTTTACCATGTGCCTGATAAAAATACAGACTATTTCCTAATAATTCCTGCGTAACAAGTCAATCGCGCTACAGCCTCTTCTAACTTAGACATCGCAGCAGCATAACTGACTCTAATATATCCCGCACCACCGGGGCCAAATCCCGCCCCCGCAACAACTGCTAATTGTACTTTGTCTACCAAATCGTTAGCAAACGCCACGTCATCTTGTATAAAATCATCTGGTACTTTAGCAAAAACATAAAAAGCGCCATTGGGCACTATGCATTCGAACTCTAATTGCTTTAGTGCCTTGACTAAATAGTCACGTCGATGCTGATAATCTTGTTTCATTTTAGCAGTTGATACTAGGCTTTCTTGGCTACTAAAAGCCACTTTAGCTGCAGCCATCGCGGGATTAGAAGGTGTCATAATAATAAAACTGTGGACCTTATTGAATTCATTTATTAGTAGTGTTGGCCCTGCCAATACGCCAATGCGATAACCTGTCATGGCATACGCTTTAGAAACCCCATTAATGACAACAGTTTGTTCAGGTAGATAGCGAGCAATAGATTCATGCTGTCCATTATATGTTAATTCAGAATATATTTCATCTGAAATAATCAAAATATTAGTATCTTTTAATACACTAACTAGTGCCTTAATTTGTGTTTCAGAGTAAGTGATTCCTGTGGGATTGGATGGATTATTGATAATAATTGCTTTAATATGGTGATGCGTTGCTATTGTCTGCTTTAGCTTTTCTGGCGTTAACACAAAGTCGTCATCAGAAACATCTATGAGCACTGGTTGACCACCATTGATGCGCGTCATTTGTGCATAAATCGGGTAAGCCGGCGTAGGTATCAGTATCTCATCATTTTCATCTAAAATACTGGCTAAGACAACATACAGTGCTTCAGTCGCACCAATCGTAATTAATATATCTGTCGTTGCTCGATAGTTCAAATCATAGTGTCTTTTTAAAAATTGACTAGCTGCCTGTCTCAATGCCAAGGTACCAGCGGATACTGAATAATGTGAATCATCTGAACTAATCGCTGCAACGGCGGCTTGTTTTATGTGTTCCGGAACATTAAAATCCGGTTCGCCAATTGTTAATTTTAGAATGTTTGGGACATGATCGACCGCTTCACTAAATGTATGAATAGGACTAGGTGTGACTGTCTTTAATTGGGCAGAAAAAATATCTATCATCTTGGCTTCTTTTGACATAATGACACTCTCTTTCTAAAAATCATTAATCTGCTCACCATTCTAACAACAAATAATCGTACATAATGCTCAGTAATAGACAAAATAAAAAACAAACTTTATGCATGATGCATAAAACTTGTTTTTTATTTTGCACGCTTACCCCAATATTGGAAATAATCAACTCGCATAGCGCCATTATATAATTTACGACGTTTAGTTGCTTTTTCCCCGAATGAAGTTTCAAAATCCAAATCACTTGTAAGAATGTATTTACTCCAGCTCGGTAATTGACGATAGACGTCACCCATTTCTGTATAAAGTTCACGAGCGGCCTCTAACTCACCTAATCTTTCACCATAAGGTGGATTTGACACGAGCACACCATTCACTTTGTCCGTAGTCCAGTCCTTAGCAGCTAATTGTTTAAAGGTGATATCTTTTCCTAGACCAGCATGTTTAGCATTTTCGATGGCAATATTAACCATATTTTCATCGATATCAAAAGCTTCAATATCCAACTGTCGATCGTAATCTGCCTGTGCTTCAGCCTCATCGCGTACAATGTCAGATAATGACTTATCAAACCAATCCATTTGTTCAATGTCAAAATCACGAATTAAGCCAGGGGCAATATTGCGACCGATTAGTGCTGCTTCAATTGCAATCGTGCCTGATCCAGTTGTCGGATCAACAAAAGGCCGATCAGGATGCCAATTAGTAAGTAAGACGAGTGCAGCCGCAAAGTTTTCCTTTAATGGTGCACCGCCCTTGTTCACACGATAACCACGTTTGAACAAAGATGGTCCAGTGGTATCTAATGTCACCATAACATGATCTTTATCAATCATGACCTCTAATTGCGCAAAATAACCATTTTCTGGTAACCGCGTACGAATATGATAGGCCTCTTGTAATCGGTTAACAATCGCTTTTTTAGTAATGGCTTGCACATCAGGGACACTAAATAATTCTGATTTTTTTGAACGACCAGCGACCGGAAATTCAGAATCATAATTCAAAAAATCTTCCCAAGGTAATGCTTTAACACCTTCAAACAAGTCGTCAAAGGTTCTGGCATCAAACTCTCCGACAATGATTTTAATTCTATCCGCCGTGCGTAACCAGACATTTGCCGTCAAAATATCACGTGCAGTGCCCGTAAAACGCACACGATAATTTTCAACTTGGTTATCATAACCTAATCGATCTAATTCTTTTCCAACTAAAGACTCAAGCCCCGCTGCAGCAGTAGCCATAATTTGATATTTTTTTTCCATTATTTTTCCTTTATACTACTATGTAGTGATGTGATTAATAAAAATATGCTAGTCAGGCAGGAGATGCATGATGAAACTTAGTGATTTTCAAGACTTAACACAATTTATGTCTAATAAAAGTCTTATTTTTTGGCAAAATAACGATCAAATATTAGCGATAGGCGAGCTACAATATTTACCAGATTCCCCAAATATTTGCTTAGAAACTAGCAAAAAGGCCATGACATTGTCTCAATTAACCGCTAGGTTACAAGACATGGGACGTGAAACACAACTTTATTCGCCTAACTTAAAACCAATTTATGGCTTTCATTTGGACTTAGAAAAAGCTGTACCCAAAATTATTTTAAAATAAATTATCATATGTATAAGTGACCCCTCGCCTTTTTTGTTTAGCAATCTGTGCTTGCGCTGGCGTTTTAATTTGGTCTCGTTGCCAGTTAATCAGAATTGTTTCAATATATCTTAAACTCCGAGCATTATTCGCCACAGCCTCCTGTATCGCAAGCAACATCAAATCAGGCTCAAAATGATCTTGATCAAACCATTGCCCAATTGTTTGCATTTCCATAGGTGTTAATGGTCGACCGAATTCTGATTCAATTGTTTGAAAGATTTCACGTCGTGTCGACTTACCATCTGACATAATTGGTGTGGTACTAATCTTTTGACCTTGTACTAATTTTTCAATCATAGGCAGAAAATCATACGTTTCAACTTGCTTGGTCGCTGTTGAAATAACCATTAGGTCTCGCGCTATCAGGCTTTTCAACCGCGCAATCACAACGGTCTCTGTAATATGTAGCACTTGTGCTAAAATTTTAGGCGTTGCTTGATTGCCTTGCGCTTGAATACGCATCACCTGAAGATATAACGCGAGGTCATCATTATCCATCCCTATATCTTGATAATGTAGCAGCAAATCATTATTAATATTCGTTTGTCCTGCCTGAATATATTGTTGTAATCTTTTTTCTAACGCCATATCCTACCATCATATTCTATCTAAAACACTTGATAAAAACGTCCAAGTCTAACTTGGACGTTTTTTACTATAGTCAATTTTAACATTTTTTACCCAGTGGTAAAGGATAAAATTGATACTGCCACTTAAGGTCTCAGACGGTTTGTCATACGTGGGAATGGAATCGCTTCTCTAATGTGTTCCTCCCCTGTTACGAAAGTTACCATACGCTCTAGTCCTAATCCAAAACCAGAATGTGGTACAGAACCATATTTACGTAAATCAAGATACCATTCGTATTCATCCTGATTCAACCCTTCGGCCGCAATACGTTCCTTGAGGTAGTCATAATCCGTATCACGCTCAGAACCACCAATAATTTCACCATAACCTTCAGGTGCCAACAAATCAGCAGATATAACCACATCATCACGCGTTGCATGGCGCTTCATATAAAACGCTTTGATGGCCTTCGGAAAATTCACAATAAATACTGGTTTAGCAAAGTGATTAGCTAAGAAAGTTTCTTCAGGTGACCCAAAATCAACACCCCACGCAACATCAAAACCATTATCTTGGAGTAACTTAATAGCATCATCATAACTCACGCGTGGATAAGGCAACTCAGTATATGACCGTAACAAATCCTTATCTCGTTCTAATATATCAAGCTCCTGCTCGTTACGTTCTAATACCTTGGCAATCAAGAAGGCAATATACGCCTCTTGTATCTCCAAACTTTCTTCTTGATGCATAAATGCCATTTCGGGTTCAACCATCCAAAATTCAGTAAGATGGCGTCGTGTTTTTGATTTTTCAGCTCTAAAAGTAGGGCCGAAAGTAAAGACCTTTCCAAAGGCCATAGCCCCTGCTTCAGCGTACAATTGTCCTGTTTGTGACAAAAATGCTGGTTCCCCAAAATAGTCTGTTTCAAACAGCTCTGTTGTACCTTCTGGGGCAGAGCCAGTAAGCAATGGTGAATCAAGTTTAGTAAAGCCACGTTCATTGAAAAATTCGTAGGTCGCAGCAATCAATGTATTACGAATTTTCAAGGTCGCAAATGGTTTTAAATGTCTCAGATAAAGGTGACGTTCATCGAACAAAAACTCTGTCCCATGCTCTTTTGGTGTGATTGGGTAATCATGACTCTCGCCGATAATTTCCACATCAGAAATAGCAATTTCATAACCAAAAGATGACCGTTCATCTTCGTGAATTTCGCCGACAACATAAAGGCTTGTTTCTTGTTTCAAACTCTTGACAACGTCAAATACTGATTCGGGAACATCTGCTTTGGCTACGACGCCTTGAAAGAAAGCTGTACCGTCGCGCAATTGTAGGAAAGCTATTTTCCCAGAACCACGCTTTTGACGGAGCCATGCGCCGATTTTTACGGTTTGTCCGACATATTTCTTAGCATCAATGATTTGAATGGTAGGTATTTCTTGTGACATTTTGTTTCTGTATATCGCCCGCTAAATGCGAAATCAATATACTACTCCTATTTTAAAATTATTTATATTGTTGAAAAAAATTTGTCAATCTTTGAACCGCTTCGTTTAAGACTGCCTGATCTTTTGCGTAACCCATACGTAAATAACCCGGCATACTGAAGCCTTCGCCTGCAGGCAGTGCAACATGAGCCTCTTGTAACAATTTCATTGAAAGATCATTTGTATTATTCACACCAGCAGCCAACATTATGCTGTTATCGACTTTCGGAAAGAGATAAAAAGCGCCTTGCGGTTTAACAGCAACTTGAAGCCCTGGCACACTATTGAGTGCATCGAATGTTTTGTTCAAGCGCTGTTCAAATGCTAAACGCATCGTTTCCACGGTTGATTGGTCACCAAGTAAAGCTTCAATCGCTGCATACTGTGCCACAGCTGTTGGATTGGATGTCATGTGATCCAACAACTTATTCATTCCCTTAATGATTTCCGATGATGCTAAGGTCCAACCAATCCGCCAACCAGTCATAGCATAAGCCTTTGACACACCATCGACAATAATCATACGGCTATTTTCAAGGGACTGAATTTGCAGACCAGATGTGAAAGTTGTGCCATTATATACTAATTGTCCATAAATTTCATCCAAAATGACATAAGTCTCATGCGCTTCTGCCCATTCTAAAATCGCCATTATTTCGGCTTTAGAATACACTTGTCCTGTCGGATTATTAGGGGAATTAACAATGATTAACTTAATTTGCTCAGGAAAAGCGTCTAAGTCTTCGCGAGTTAATTTCAATTCTGGATTGTTTGGAATAATCGCATGAAGCTTCCCTGAAGCCAGCTTGATTTGTTCTACGTAACTCACCCATAGCGGCGCCGCTGAAACAACATTGTCTCCTGGATTTAGTAACACTTGCATCAAAGCAAATAGCGATAATTTTGCACCAGTGGTTACTGTGACGTTATCTATCAAAATATCAGCAGCATATCGCGTTTTTACCTGACTAACAATGGCAGACTTTAAAGCGTTCAAACCACTGGTTGGTGTATAAAAACTCGTTTGATGATTCTCAATGGCTTTAATAGCCGCTTGCGTGATATTATCAGGTGTTTGAAAATCAGATTCCCCCACACCTAAATTAATGACATCAATACCTTGAGCTTGCATATCCTTTGCCATACGGCTCATTGCCAAAGTTGCTGCAGGTTGTACTGCTTGTATACGCTTTGAAATCATTTTATCTCCCTTACAAACCATTAATTGTACGATAAGATTGACCGGTCTTAAAATCTAGTGTCACAAAATTCAAACTATTATTTTGTGAACGATAGCTCACTTCCCAAACCAATGCACCTTTGTAATCGCTAATATTAGCTGAATACACTTTTTTAGGCTGATACGTTTTTAAAATTAAACGACGTAATTGGTCATTGGATAAGCCAGCCGCCCTATCATAAGTTTTAACTTGTGACGACTGACCATGGACAATGGCTACTTTTTCATGACCAGAAGTTGTTGTCCCTATAACTGCGTAAGTTGTTCCTTTACGATAATCAACGCTGACCTGCTGCACGGTAGCAATATCAGAATGTGCTTTTACCAACTTCTGTAAACGGTCTTCATCCTGTCTTATAGGTGACAAAGCGATATAAAAATAGCCCAAAACTAATGCAGCGATGACGATACCGATACCAGCGATAATAAACCAAACACGCGCCCAGTGCACATGTCGCCGGCGTTGACGTTGGCGAATTCGAATATCGTCTCTAAATTGCATCATCTTATCTTTTCCTCCAACGCATAACTAGATTAATTATATCAAAAATCATTCAAAATATGGTCATACTGTGTTATCAAATTTTGTTTATGATTCAAATTAGATATAATTTTCAGTTGTGATTTGAATCGATGACGCTGCATGGCGTTCAATTGTGTGACCAATAACGCGGCAGGATGACGCTGCATTTCCGTCAAGACCAATGCCAAACGGGAAACCGGCTGCCAAACAGAGCGTTCTGGTACCACGACAATACGTGGCAACTCTTGATCACGGAGCCACATTGTGGTTAAAACTTTTGGCGTCAAAATAACGATATTGGGTTGTTCACTGTGACTTTGTCTCTGGATTTTTTCTAATGATCCTGTAATGCCCTCAGCTACCAGATTATAATCTGTTGTAATCACATGTCTTAACTTTTGATACCAATGATTCACACGTTCTATATCAGGTACAATGACCACAATTTCACCAATGTTTTTTTGTGTCATCGCCTGTAAATGAAGTATCGGTGATGTTTTACCAAGTTGAACTAAACTGATGGCTTGCGTATCATTATGAATAAAGTCACGCTCTACCGTCATATTTTCAGGTGTATCACGTAAAAATTCGCTAATTTTAGTATCCAAATACTCACTGATGACCAATAGTTTATGAATGTGGTTGATAAACATATTGTGATAGGCATACGTAATTGGTACACGATAGTGATAAATAATGGCTTTTTGATCGTTTACTAACGTTTCATCGATTTGATTTTCAATTACTGTTTGCTGTTGTAATCTTCTTACCTTAGCTAACTGTTGCTTCACACTTTGCCATTCACGCGGTAATGAACTGTGTCCACTAATTTGCAAGACTTCCGATAAGCGCGAGATAATAATCAATAGGCGTTCTATTCGTTTTAAATTTGTCACTGTGTGTTGCGATTGATAAATCTGACGAATAAGCTTTAAAGCCTCACCAACACTTTGTTTGATAAACAATCGTTGCTTGTGTGTTAAACCAACAATTTCCTGATTAACAATACTTTTTAAGCTATTTTGCAAGGCTTTAAGATCAATGCTAACATAATAAAACGCTTCTAAATCACTAACAAATTGGTTCGGCGTCTCCATCGTGACCACGGGCCATTTTTTTAGATGACGTGCTGTTAATAATGTATTGGCTTGGTTAAAGTATGTCTCAAAATTCATGATTAACACGTCCGAGGCATCAACAGTCGCTTGCGCACGCTTAAAAAACAGACCTGACGCGTCACTGCGTATTTCATCAATCAAGGGTATGTTACTGGCTCCAACTTGAATTTCATGTAATAAGCCAGTATTGGTTTGCGTCAGCCAAACTAATACTCGTGCTTTAAAAAATTGTACTTGTGCCGTATCTTCAGTACGTTGGCATAATTGATTAAAGATAGCAACATCAATGTAGTCTGAGGCATCATATAGCGTAGCAACTTGGACACGAATATCAAGTAGCTTAGCAATTTTTTGTACTAACTCGCGTTGCTGTATTTGTAAACTTTCATCATTAGTCAACAGCATTAAAGGCTTTGATGCAGCATTTAACAATAAGGGGACTAAATAACCCAATGTTTTACCGATTTTAGGCGCCGTTAACATGGTTAAAATGCCGTCCGCTCGTTTCGATATAAAAACATTTACCCGATTCATTAGCTCATTTTGAGCTTCCTTTGGTGTGAGCCAATGCCCAAACTGCGCAGCTTTGTCTTGGGCAGTCGTTGGGTATACCGGCAATTTTTGTGGGCCACTCTCAATAACTGGCGTTGGCTTTTTAACTGCCAATTGTGAAACAACTTCGATATCTGATCTTTTTGACTTTGCTTTAATAAGTTGCAAAAATGCCTGTGTTTGACGCAGTAATGGCCAATTACCATTTTGTAGCTGCTGTAATACTAATGTCGGTAGTTGCTCTGCACGTTGCCACAGACTTAGAAATAGTAATGCAGTAGCATGCGCATCTGCATTGGCACGGTGAGCATTATTTAAAGTAATATTGAGATAGGTTGTCAAATCCAGTAAACGATATCCCGGTGCAGTTGGCAATAAAATCTGTGCTAATTGCACCGTATCAATTGCAGCATTTGTTAACTCAGGAAAACCGGTACGTGCAAACTCATCATTGAGATAAGGATAATCAAAATTCACGTTATGGGCAATAATTACCGTATCTGTCAATAGATTTTGAATCACAGGCGCGATTTCTTCAAAATAAGGCGCATTTTTGACTTCTTTTTGAGAAATATGCGTTAACTGTTGGATATTACGATCAATTGGTTGTGCTGGGTTAACAAATGATTCAAAATGATCAATGATTCGACGGTTTTTAATAAAGGTCATCCCAATTTGGATGATTCTACCACCCTTCGCGACGCTTTGCCCTGTTGTTTCTAAATCAACAACCACAAATGTTTTGTTGGCGTTCATAAAAACACCTTTCTTTTATGTTATTTTCGAATAGCGCTGTTAACTTTCACCTAAACAAATCACCTAGATTAAACTTAACAACGCTATTCTTCTATCATTTTACACTATTTACTATCTTGCGGTACAATAGTGTAGGACAAATTGGAGAAAAAACATGATCAGTCAAATGATTGGTGTTGGTAAAGCCCATGCCAAAATAATTTTAGTTGGTGAGCATGCTGTTGTATATAACCAGCCCGCAATCGCCATCCCGTTAACAAATCTTACCGTCACAACAACCATTCAACCCGCTTTTGTTGGGCAAACAATTGAAAGCAATACGTTTCATGGTGGCCTTGATGAACTCGGCGCTAACGTCGAAGGCTTACGGCAATTAATTTTACGCTTAATTACACACTTTCAACTACAAAAAGCACCATTCACGATTGAAATCGATACAAATATCCCACAAGAACGAGGCTTTGGTGCTTCGGCTGCTTTTGCAACGTCTATTACAAAGGCTTTTTTTGACTTTGCTAATGCACCCTTATCTCCCGAGCAATTAAAATATTTTACGGACCTTGAAGAAAGCATTTCTCATGGTTCAGCTTCCGGACTTGATGCAGCAACTGTTAATTCAACAGATCCCATCTGGTTTGTTAAAAATGATTTACCAACCCCCTTCAAAATGTCATTAACAGGCACCCTCGTGGTTGCCGATACTGGTATTCATGGTCAAACCATGCATGCTGTCAATATTGTAAAAGGTAATCTAGACAGCGATTATGACTTAACCTGGCAAAAAATTGCCCATCTCGGCAAGATCGCTGAAAAAGTGCGTATCGACTTAGCTCAGAATCAGCCAGAGCATGCTGGTTTACTATTTACGGCTGCCCATCATGAGTTACAGTCATTAGGTATATCCCATCCAAAGCTAGATAATTTAGTTAATGCAGCAATTCATGCTGGTGCATTAGGCGCAAAACTGACGGGTGCAGGCATTGGTGGCGCAATGTTTGCTCTGGCTAAAAATAATGATGAAGCAATCACAATTGCCAATGCACTTACTAAATCTGGGGCACAAAATACATGGATTCAGCCATTATAAAAACATAAAAAAGGCACGACCTGTCGCTGTGCCTTTTTTATGTTTACTATTTCTTTGTACCACCAGCGTCACCATTAGCCCCCTCTTCAACACCAGGATTGTACCAGTTTACATGCGCATTTGTCGTCTGAATTTTTAAATTAAACTGATCAATGTACTTTTTAGGTGCATGTGACCATGTATATGTGTTTACTAGTTTTGCGTTTGTAATAATACGATACTTTACTGCAGGAAAGAGGCAACTGATAATTGTCAATTTTGGCGTTTGCGTAGCATTCAATATTTTAGTATCTGTTTCTTTCACCGTATCTTGCCCATCGATAACATACCGATATATCCCAAGGTTATTCGCCAACAAAACATCTGCCCCGTTAAGCCAACAAGACTTCTTCAACTGCCCATTTTCAAAATAAGGTTTATCGTGATTTGTCGACTCCTGTAGTCCACTAAATCCCGTGTGCCCGTCATTAAAATTATGCGCCGCTAAGCCATAGTTTCCTTGGCCCATAATTGGCAGTTTTTCACCTTGAGGATCATCTTGTGACCGATTAGCATAATTGGCACCTGCATTTAGTCCTGTATTTGAGTATGCGTCATTGTATATTGGGAGCAAAATACTTTGATTAGGTATAGAGACAAACCCTTGTTTTTTTAATTGATGATATTTTTGAGCCTCGCGCATCACCATTGCTTTAATCTCAGTAACTGAAGTCTTGTCTTGAGCAATTAGTCTATTAGTCTTGGCTCTGTTGTTTTTCCGAACTACATCACGTATTTGATCACTAACGTTTAAAACATTTTTTTGATATAAAAAAACCGCAAAACTAGAAAAAGATATAACTAAAAAGGCTGTAATGACTGCTACATACAGCGCATTTAATACGTGTTTAAGCCTTTGCTGTAATAACTTGATAAGAAAAACAAGTATTAGTGTGCAACCAAAAATCAGAAATAAATAATTGTAGTGACTTAAAATACTATCCATGTTCGTGTTTTCTTTTGCAAACAATGTTAGTTGTACCATTGACTCTATTGCTTTCTTTTTATAATAAATATTACCTGAGTAAAAACACCTGAACTAAAATAGCTATTAGCCCTGCTAATACACCAATAGCCATTAATGCAGAAAAAACTATCTGCATCTTATTAGCTGATTTTTTTTTAATATTATTGGTCGCGTGATGTCTTGCTTTTTCCAATCGCTCGTCGATTTTTTTTTGAATTAAATCATCTTTATTCATACTTTACCGTTCTTTGAACCTTACTTAACCTAGTATAGTTTTATAGGTGTCAATACTGCTCTGGTTACTATGCTGATGTTGTTTGTCTAACAACAAATGTGTATAGTCTTTATCATCTACACATTGTTTTATGGTCTCAATCATTTGTAAGACCTGATCATTTTTATAGACCATTTCCTTAGATATAAACTGTTGGTTATGAATAGTATTCTCAAAGGACAAAATCAATAGGTCGTTTAAAAATGCCTGACGAACGCCCGCCAGAATTTCTGAGCCATGATTAATATCTACATAGAAATCTGATAATTGAAGTAACCGGTCTACCTGTTCATAATTGACGTTTGGATAAAGTCTTACATTCCTATATTCTGACATTTTTGTTAACTTCGCGGACATTTCTGTTAACGCAGCAACGTAAAAATCAACTTGTGGTAATCCAATAACTAGCTGTTCCAGTTGCTCTATCTGATCAGAATTTGTTAAAACCAGCGCATTAGAATTTGCTGATGATACAGTTTTATGCTTAATTGGGTAAATTATACCTGCATATTCAAAAGCATCCGCCAAATCTGGATGCGTGTTGATTATCAACTTATATTGTGCTTCATCTTGAATAATTATCTTTTTAGTACGACCATCTTGTTCCAGTAAAGCAACCATATTTCCTGGTAATTCGCCATTTTCAGAAATCTTTTCTTGCCAGAATAAAATATCATCCCCTGGCTCACTCATATTATATGACACAAGAAAAGGTACTGACAACGAATTATAAATTATTCTATCAATTTTACCAACAAACTGCTTTAAAAAATAATTGATGAAAGTAATACGTGATTGAAATATAATCACTTTCTTTTGGATATTGAGAATAATATCTTTCGTCGTGTAATTTTCAACAATAACTTCTTGACCATCTTGATTATAATATGAGGTCATTGTTGGTTGAAAACCAAGGTTGTAGCTCGTTTGAGCATACCGCCACCCTTTTTTATTATAATAGTCAACACTTCGGATATTATTATTAGTATCTAACCACTCAACACGCTGAACAATACGTTGATTCAGCATAGTTGGCTCATAAATTATATTTGCTCGTTTTATATTTTCATCATAAATAGTCGCTTCGCTATTCGTGCCCCTCACTTCCCAGTAATCTGGTCGCAATACCTGATTAAAGTATAACGGTTTTCCCTCAGTTTCATACATTTCAGTAAAATAAGCAAATGGTGATGTCACATTATCAGGTAAAAAACCGTTTTCGTTCACTACAACAGTTAATTGATTATACCCAGCTGACATTAATGATTGATGTAAGTCTCGGCTGGCCTCTTGATAATTATCGAATAAATTAATCATTAATGACCTCTCTAATAGTATTTTCCCATTTTTCCTGTACCTCAGACGTTAAATACAACTCTGCAAGCTTGTATGATGCTTGTGAAAATTGCATTATCTTATCTTCATAAAACAATTTCATAATTCCCTCAGCCAAATAGGTAATCAAGTCCTTTGGCTTGAATTCTTCATCATATGGTACGAGATAACCATTTTCACCATCCATAATAAAGTTTTGATTCCCATAAGGCACATTAAAGCCTACAATAGGCAGCCCAGATCCGACAGCTTCCATCAACGTTAAACCAAAGCCTTCGCTTGTTGAAGCAGATATGTATGCCTCATACGTTTGATAAATGTCATCAAGCTTAGCATGCCCCATTAATTTAATATAGTTTTCCGCATGGTTGTCTGAGATTATTTTTGCAATTTTTGCTTCTTCGCCACCAGTCCCATAAATGCTAAATGTTAAATTAGGAATCTGCTTTTTTGCTTCGATAACTGCCCACACCAACAAATCAACATGTTTTTCTCCGGCCAACCTAGAGGCAGTGATTAAACTATCCTTTGTGCGATTTGAAGTTGGTTTTTTCAGCATCGATAAACTACCAACTGGTATATCAAATACGCGTGGTCTATCCAGCGTATACTGTTCAAACTGTCTCTTAAGGACAACCATTTGCGCACGCGTCGCTGTCACAAAAAAATCAACATGTCGTGCCTGATCAAATTGATACTCATAAAAATTATTCCACAAAATGTGATGACTATCAGTATAGTTTTTACTGTAGTGTTCCGCGTGCACAACCACCCCAATTTTAGCTGGTTTACTGTGCTTGATTACAGTGTTTCCAATATCTGTGGCGCGATCCAAAATGACAACATCTTCAGAAGATAACTTAAGACAGGTTAAAAAATAAGCAATAAATTCAGTTTTGCTATAAAACACCTGTTCCCTAAAACGATACATGATATTATCACCATCAATAATCTCTTCATAAGCAACAGAACCATCTAAGTTGAAAAATTTTCTTTGATAAAGGTAGGCACGGTTATCTCTTGGTGAATAGTATTCAGCAAACAGTCGCGTTGCAACAAAGAAATCTTTCCTAATCAAGTTTCCTCGTGAAACTAGCTCAACTCTCTCCACCGCTAAATCATTGTTTTTTGCTAGATATGCCGTGGCCATCATTTCTTGGTCATCAAAAAAATAACGAATGAGATGTTCTTGTCTTTCGACGCGAGTAATTGGATAACTAAATGTCTTTTCCAATTGTTCTGGCGAATATGTTGTTGGACTTACCGGTACATCTGTAAAATACTGATATAACCATATGACCTCATCATTACGAAAGCCAATGTTTTTAGTGAGATTGGCAATATTGTTATTTGAAATAAAATCTAGAAAAACAAATTTTGCTTGCTGATTAGTTCTTCTCAATACTTCTGCACGATACAATTGTGCATACTCAACACCACTACTGGCCCAACCAATGCCTAAATTTATGTTATATATCGTCATATTAACTCCTAACAATTATTTTGTGAATGCTGCATGCACTGTATCAATCAATAATTTTTTAGTAAAGTAACCGTTACGAATTATATAGCTCACTTGTTTAACATTAGTAGCCAAGTCAGCATATTCTTTTTCCGTCATATTTTGAACGATCTCGCTAGCTTCTGAGAGTGAATCCACAACAAAACCTAAGTGATTATCCTCTATAAATTTTTGCGTGGATATACCGCGATTCACAATAAGTGGTATACCTGCAGCCAAATATGTGCTCAATTTATAGGATAGATTATACGTTGAATATTCTCTTTCGTTTTGATTTTCAATTTGTTCACTCCAAACCAAACCAAATCCCTGAGATAATTGCAGCATCATTTCATCGTCAGGTATCCAACCCGAAAATTCAACGTTTTGTGCTGTCACTGGTTCATCAATATTCGAAAATACTCTTAATGGTGTTTGATAATGCCAGTCCTTCACAAAAGGAAATCTTGTTACAGCTCCCGCAAAATTGATTAGTTTGCTAAATTTCGGTTGTTTGTATTGAATGGCTGTTGTATGATCCCAGAGATTTTGAATCACTACCTTGGATACCGTTAAACCTTCTTTTCGTAGACGATTTAACATTTTTTCTGTTGGTACAATAATAACTTCTGATTTGTTGCAAAGTGCAATAAACTTACCCATTAAATAATAATTATTTTCAAACATTAACGGAATAACATCGTGAATAAAAATCGCAACTTTCACTTCCGAATACGACAATAATTTATTCACTAATAGGTCATCAAATTCAATTGAATTCCAACTTGGAAATTGTGCGACGACAAGATCATCAGCACCAACTCCTGCAATCATGCCATCTATTCTCTTGCGAACTTCGGAGTCAGTATCAGTATGAACCGGGTATGAATAGATGCCGATTTCGTTAAACCCTAATGTTTTAGCAACATCTGCCACCATGTTTTGTGCAATTAACGCTGTGCTTTGCGGTGCTTGACCATACAAATTCGTAATATGGGTTCTCATGATTTCTAAAACTTCTCCTTAATTAATTATGGAAATGATAGCAAGATTTCGCCATTCTTTCCGTGTGTTATTTCTGTCAACATCACATTTCGTAAAATTGTTTGATCTAAATGTTTTTTCATTTCATTGTATGAGAGTTTTGCTTCTTTTTGATACTCAAAAATAGGATTATGTTGTGAGAAGCGTCTATTCACTACAATAGTACGTAATTGTTGTAAGTGGTCCACCTGTTCAATCCAACAAACATCCAATGCCTTCAACATTGTTAGCCGTTGATATTCAACGACTTGAGAAGTTTCAGGCAGTAGCTTCGCTTTTTCCCGTAAAATACTTTGAACCAATAGCAACAACTCATGTCTAACGTCTTCTTTTTGCTTCAAACTTAAAATATTATCCGTATTCTTCAAATTATAATTAATGTTATCCAAAATAAATCGGCTCAAAGCTTGTTCGGTTAAATTGGGTGTTACATTTAGAAAGTCTGTGATAACCCGGTTGGTCATGCCCATAATTGTATCGTCCAGCAACTCGTGATTATTAATCAATCGTGCTCTTTCTTGATAAACAATATTTCTTTGAATACGCACGCTTTCATCAAACTGAAGTGTATTAAGTCGAGATAATCTTGCTTGGCTTTCTTCACTGAATTGGGCCCGGTCAATAATTTTTCTAAACCACATATGTTTCAATTCTTTAGGTTGGCTGATATTCACATCTGAACTATGCTTTCGTAAATAACGATGACTTTTCTCAGACCCACGTTGAATCACAATATCATCCTCAAGGCTAACAAAAAATTGGCTAAACCCTGGGTCTCCTTGACGTCCGGAGCGCCCTCTTAACTGCTGGTCTATTCTTTTACTTGTCATACGTTCAGTCCCAATGACGGCAAGACCACCCAGTTCAGCCACACCAGGACCTAGCTTAATATCCGTCCCTCGGCCTGCCATTACAGTTGCCACAGTAACCGATCCTAACTGGCCAGCTTCTGAAATAATTGCTGATTCCTTGGCAACGTTCCTAGCATTCAGCACACTATGTGCAATACCTTCTTTCAGAAGCATTTGAGAATATATTTCTGAGAGTTCAACTGATCCGGTTGTTAGCAAGACCGGCTGTTGGCGGTTATAACAGTGTTTAACCAGTGCTATAGATGCATATAGTTTTTCCGGTAACGTTGTATAAATTTTATCAGGATAATCTTTTCTGATAACTGGTTTATGTGTTGGTACAACGGTAACAGACATATTGTACGTTTCAATAAATTCTTCTTCATCATGTCGCCCAGTACCTGTCATGCCCGCTAATTTTTTAAACATTCTGAATAAATTTTGATAAGTGATTGATGCCATCGCGCGCATTTGTGGGGTAATGGGAACATGTTCCTTTGCCTCTATTGCTTGATGAAGGCCAGATTGTAATTTCGTGCCAGACATGATACGGCCATTTTTATCATCTAATAATTTGACCTGGTCATCATCAATAACATAATCTTCATTTTTTTCGAATAACATTTTTGCGTGTAATGCTAACTGAATATGCCGTATAACTAAGTAGTTTTCAGCTGAAAACAGAAACTTTTGTTCAAAAAATCGTTGTGCTGCTTCGATGCCATTACTGGTGAGCCACACATGTTTTTTCTCATCATCCATTTCAAAATCAACATCGGCATCTAAGGTCATGACAAACTTATTTGCGATTTCAAATAAGTTTGATTGCACACGTGGCGCACCAGAAATAATTAATGGCATTTGCGCTGAATCTAGCAAAATCGCATCAACTTCATCTAAGATAGCATAATTATATTGACGTAAAAATTGATCTTCTTTGTTGCTTGCAAGATTCTCTTGTAAATAATCAAAACCAACCGCATCATTTGTCGTGTACAACACATCAGCATGATACATTTGTGATTTTTCATATACACTAAATTCGTAGTCAGGATCTTCATTCACACCAACGGCCACTGACAAACCCAACCATTCATAGACTGAACGTAACTCACTATAATCTCTAATGGCAAGGTAACTGTTAGTTGTGATAACCATTGTGCCCTGACCCGTCAAAGCATTTAAATATACCGGTAAAGTGGCTGTTAATGTTTTGCCTTCCCCTGTCTTCATTTCAGCAATATTGCCTTGATGAAGTACAATGCCACCAATAACCTGAACGTCATATGGGAACTTCCCCAAAATTCGTTTATCTGCCTCTCGTATTGTAGCAAACGCTTCAGGTAGTAACTTATCTAGCGTTTCCCCATTTTTTAAGCGCTGCCTGAATAACTGGGTTTGGTTTTGTAATTTGGTGTCGCTCATCTCAGCAATTTTTGATTGCCATTTATTCACCTGCTTCAATATTTTATTTAATTGTCTGAGGCGTTGCTTATTCAGATTAGACACAGAGTCTCCTCTCAAGATTTTATGTAACTAATGACATTCTGTAACCGATTTGTGACGTCAATTGGTAAGTTAGGCAATAGACTTTTGTTCTGGTTGCGTTCATCGTAAATCACATATTGATTTTTTTCATGACTATCATTAACGGGTAATGTGCTTTCCGCATTAGCTGTCAGATATGCGGTGCTATATTGAAATTTATTGGCAAAATAAAGCGCCGCCTGATTTGAAATTGAACCATAACCAATAAGATTAATATGCCTAATTTCATATTGTTCGTTGAGCTGATAACACCAATCCATGAAAAGTTTAGCATCATTTTCATGGATATAACTTGTATCTGAAATTCGACTGGTCGTCAATTCCATCACATCATGTAATTCATTGACAATATTTTTTGGTACATAACGCATGCTTCCTGAGACCGGTTCATTAAATATAATATTTAATACAGTGGCATCTGGTGTCGTGTTTTTTATATGCGATAAATACAGACCATCTTGCGCACGCCAATTATCTTTGCTTTCGCTCTCTTCAGCGATTCTAATGTTATAGAAATCTAATGATCTCAGCCCTGCATTAATCAACGCCACTTCATACCAAAATGCCTGTTTTGGGTAGATGAAAGACTGTTCTTGTTTTTTGATAATAACTTGATCAATAACTGTATCATAACGATCATAAAACGTTACTTGAACAAACAATGTTTTTTTAGGTACAGCAAGTGCATCAATATATAAGCGGTAACTGTGGTCACGCCTCAAAATAGGTAATTGTACTGACATGCGCTGCGCTTGATAGTTTCCCTGTGATTGCCAAGCATGAATTTTTGCGCCACTGGGAAATAACTCATTTTCAAACAACACATGATTTGTATCTAAATAAGTAATTTTTGAACCATATAAATAAGTATTTCCCGCGTCATGTTGCCAATAAATAATTGTATTCTGATCCATGATTCAGTTACCCCCATCAAAAAACTGAGTTAATATTCGCTGAAATTGTGAGATGAACCACTGATTAACAGCGAACGAATCATCGTTATGTCGGCCATTAATGCCCTTACCAATGACAACGGCCCGACTCGTGCTTAATTCATCTAATATATCCGTATATGCCGTCTGATCGTAATCGTCATTTTTCATATACGCAATGGCAAATAACGTATTATCAAAATCCGCTTGATTAAAAATATGCCAAAAACGTTGATTCAATTGATTAACATGCTCTTGCGTCGTTCCGCCTGTCATTGACAATAACAAATCAAGTGAAGTACCAAATAAACCGGGCCGTACTATTTTTTCATTGCGTGCAATATTACCCAAATTGACTAATGGTTTACCGACAATTATTGCACGTGGTTGTATCTGGCTACCATAATATAGTGCCCCAAACGTTCCCATAGATAGACCAGACATGATCAGTTGATTAGTTGTATACCCTAGCTCATCTAATTTTTCATGGATCACATTGATAATACTATCTTCCAATTGCTTTGATCCAAGGTAAAATGAACCACCCTCTAAACGAGGATCCGAAATTAACAAGAAAGGATGACCAAGTTTCTTCATCATCCAAAATCCTTCAAATCCTTCTGCCGTACGATACCCTGAAAAATAAACATTTAGGGGCGGTTTCATGTTGCCAGGATGAAAATAAGAGAATATCTCTTGATTACATTCATCAACATGTCGTTGCCCACCCAAAATTAGTTGCCCGTAGTCTTTTCTCGACCGACGACTATGAATGTTGCCAACAGTTAATTCACCCTGTCCTTTTGCCTTTAAAGAAACAGCTAAATAATACTCACTATCATCATGTGTCTCTATCACAATTGGCTTCCGACTACTGCTTTCGTCAGTTACCCACTGGTTGATTATATTTGATGTGCCACCCTGAATTAAGTAAACGCATAATTGCGTCTGAATGGATGAATCCGCCTGATACTCTAGCCATATTTCTTGATTAAATTCAGCGCTCCCCATGATATTGTAACGCCAAGAAACAACGGGCTGAAAATTTTGACCAAAATCAGCAGATAACTCTAAACCAATGTTTCCAAGATACTGTACACTACCACTGAAATTAGGTGAAACTTGCAAATCACTTATCTTTAATTTATCACCATATTGGCCCTTAAAGAAGTATTTAGTAAGATCATATATGACGCTATCCTGATTAGTCATATCAATCGACTGGGCATATTTAGATTTTAGATAAGTTGCTAAATCAGGATTTGATGTTTCAATTTTAGCATCAAAAATAATTGCATAAGGTTCCGTTCTGTTCAATAACTGTTGATAGTCTTGCAATGTTATGTTGTCAACATCCGAGGTCAATAAGATAACATCAAACGTCTTGGGTGACTCTAAATCGTCTTCCTGGATAATCGTCTCAATATTATCACTAAATACCCAGTTTAGAATATTATTGAAGGGTTCGATTTTATCTTCCCAAGTGACTAATCCTACTTGTAAAACCGTCATCTTTTCTTTATGCATAATGATTACCTAACATTTCCTGCCATTGATTAACAATCGCACCACTATTATACTTTTCGATTTTTTTAACAGAATATATTAGGGCCTCATTCCAATTTTTTAATCCTTTTAGATAAAAGTCGAGTGCGTCGTTTAATGTGTTGTTTTCATCAATAACAAAGCCATTTTTTCGATTTTCAACATAATCTGAAATAGACATATTAATTTGTGGTATCCCTGCACTAATACCCGCAATTTGAATAAAAACATCCGGAAAAGGATTAAGATCGATAATCAATCGAATATGTTCGAAAAGTTTTATAATCTTATTTTCATCTGAAAACACATTGATACTTATCCGTTGATAAATGAATTTAGCTGAAACAGTATTTAAGTCGACATCATCCAGTGGTGCTTTATTGATACTGTTTTCGGCTGTATCGTCACTATTTTCTGTTAACCAACTTGTCATTGTTTCTTCAGTGACGTGAAAATATATTGATAGATATTGTCTGATGTAATTATCCCATTCATTTTTATTCTGATTATTTGTGGCAATAAAAAGCTTCACTGACACATTGTTTAACATATAATCTAAAATATCATTCATGCTATTTTTTTCGGATTCACTAAACTGAGATGCCTTAATCAAAACATCTAAATTTCGTGATTGTTGACTACGACCCAATTCAAAACGTGTGTCATATGGTGAAAGATGTGCTATTCTACCAACTGTCTCTTGCTTTGGATACTGATAAGCTACTAATTGTTTTGTGATTTGCGTCACTTTTTCTTGTGTATCCACAACCACTAAACTAACAAATTTTAATTCATCAAGGAAAGCAATCATATTCTCTGCATAAGGAAAGCGGTCTTTAAAAAGAGATAACACCACCTTATCAGGACGGCAATGAAGATGAAGAAGCAATTTATTGTGCCGCATATCCGCAGCAATAATAAGTGCATCGTTTTCTGATTTCTGTTGCCGATTGAAATAGTTATCCACGACTTCTGAGAGTAACTCATCCATATTAACATACACAGGTTGTTTAAAACGGTTAATCACTGCTGTATTAACCTCTATTTTGAATATTTCATTGCCAAAGTTCTGCCTAATTTGCCAAACACCGGCTGGACTTAAGTAATCTTGATACCGTGGTTGACCTTGTTCGAAATAAATTATACTTGACACAAATCCACGAACATCAATCATTATCCGCTTTGATATCTGTAACTTGTCATAAAAATCAATTGCTGTGATGTACCCACCGGTACCAAAAGAAATCTGTGCAAACAGCGTATTTTGACTCATAACATTGACATTAAATGGTGTATAGATGAATTCTGCATCCTTTGGCCACGAAAAGTCCGCTATATTTAACAACTTGTCGTTGACATGATTTGTCATTTGTATTTCATCAAACGCGGACCAGTAATCTATCTCAAATAACTCTTGTTGATGCAGCAAAAAAGGTAACTGAGGGGCGTAGTTAAGCATGACTATTTTAGGTATTTCCCCACTCGCGTAAAACATTTTAATTTGGTTCACTGTATCATCAAATAACAGCTCTGATTGGTTCTTATACCAAGATGGTACAAAGTAAAACATGCCTTTTCCCTCGCTTAAACTATATAACAGTATTAATCTAACAAACTATCATAGTTGTGTTTGTTTAATAATGCACGGATTTGATCGTTGATGTTGGTAACCATGCTAACTAGAATAATAACCGTCCCAGTGGCCAAAACCACTTGTGTAACATCGGGATTTCCTATACCAAGATACAATGGGAAGCCTGCTATCAGACAAATGTAAGCCGCCCCAATCATTGAAAAATTGAAAACAATTTGAGTCAGATATTCTTTTGTTTTTTTCCCAGGCGTAACATCTTCAATGTAATCGCCAGCTTGCTGTAAATCTTCACTAATTTGTTCAGGATCAATATTAATGAACGCAAATCCAACACATAAAATGACTAAAATCAAAATATAGACCGTAATACCCATTGGCTCTGAAATACTGAAATTTTTAATTAATAACGTCAAAATATCATTTTTAGGAAACCAATAATTCAACAATTGTAAAAGATACTGCGGTAATACAATTAACGTCATAGCATACATCAAAGGCATCCCGCCTGCTGGGTTAATCTGAATCGGCAAATAGGTCTTCGAACTAAAATCATTATCACTCAAAATATTTTTTATTGGCAGACGTAATTCTGCTCTCTGCATCGTGACTGATAAGCGAATTAACAGGATTACACCTAAAATAATAATTACTATTTTAATCATGTCTACCATCTCAATACCGGCACTAAAAGTTTCAATAACATATTGCGTCGCAATCGCCGGCCATCGAATCAACATACCTGCTAAAATTAAGACAACTGGGCCACCAATGCCTAATTGATCATTCATATTTGACAACCAAATTAAAAATACCGAACCAGTTGTCATAATCAATGTAACAATGACCGTGCTAGTTAATTTATTCTGTGCCCAAAAAATATTTGCGTTGACTACAGCAGTATTTGTGCTTATAGCTAATGCTTGTACCGTTGCAATGATGATAGCTATGACTATTTTAAATATATAAGCCCTTTCCGTTGGCAACTTTTTTAACTCTGTTTTTTTACCCAGTGTTAAAATACGCCACAATATCGCCGCTGACATCCACGGACCTAGCCCCAATGAAAATAAGGACAAAGTGCTCAAATCACCACCTGTTGCACCACTAACAAATTGAAACAAGTATGGATCACTGCTAAATGCCAATATCTGTTTGGTATCAACGCCTGGAATTAATATGTGCCGACCAAGAACAAATATAAATAAAATCAGCGCTGTATATATAACTTTTTTTACCACTAATACTGTATCACTTTTACTACTCAAAACAATTACCAACTATTTCTTCCCTAATTTAGGAAATTTTCTTTTTTAAATATAATACTATTGCACTAACCTCAATTAACCTGTGCTTGACACTATTCGACCAACCTTAAGCATAAAATTGATGTAATATATAGCAATTAACGCTCTTACAATTTTGAATTAACTATCAAACTTCATGACGTTTTTAATAATCTTTATGTACCATAAAGAATAATCTTTCGACATTCTTTATGTTTAGTTAATTAGTTTTTTCCTTTTTTCTTAGACTTTTTAATCCCAATAGGAATAGCTAACAATCCTAATCCAACTAATCCCGTTACTGATGCGACACTTTCACCAGTTTCTGGTAATATGCTGCTTTGCTTAACCTTATTAGGAATATTTGCAGTTGACTCTGATGCAGAAGAATTGGTTGAAGAAGAATCATCATCAGAAGTACTTGTTGATGTTGACTCTGAAGGCTTTACTATTGAAGCTGATTCTGAAGCACTTGTTGAGGCACTTTCTGAAGTACTTGTGGAAGCTGATTCTGAGGCACTTGTTGAAGCACCTTCTGAAGTACTTGTTGCAGCTGACTCTGAGGCACTCGTTGAAGCACCTTCTGAAGTACTTGTTGAAGCTGACTCTGAGGCACTCGTTGAAGCACTTTCTGAAGTACTTGTTGAAGCTGATTCTGAGGCACTCGTTGAAGCACTTTCTGAAGTACTTGTGGAAGCTGATTCAGACGCACTTGTCGAAGCTGATTCTGAGGCACTTGTTGAGGCACTTTCTGAAGTACTTATTGCAGCTGATTCAGACGCACTTGTGGAAGCACTTTCTGAAGTACTTGTGGAAGCTGATTCAGACGCACTTGTCGAAGCTGATTCTGAGGCACTCGTTGCAGCTGATTCTGAAACGCTTGTTGAGGCACTTTCTGAAGTACTTTCTGAAGCACTTTCTGAAGTACTTATTGCAGCTGATTCAGACGCACTTGTTGAAGCACTTTCTGAAGCTGATTCTGAGGCACTCGTTGAAGCACTTTCTGAAGTACTTGTGGAAGCTGATTCAGACGCACTTGTTGAAGCACTTTCTGAAGCACTTGTCGAAGCTGATTCTGAGGCACTCGTTGAAGCACTTTCTGAAGTACTTGTTGAAGCTGATTCTGAGGCACTCGTTGAGGCACTTTCTGAAGTACTTGTGGAAGCTGATTCTGAGGCACTTTCTGAAGCACTTTCTGAAGCACTTTCTGAAGCACTTTCTGAAGTACTTGTTGAAGCTGATTCTGAAACGCTTGTTGAGGCACTTTCTGAAGCACTTGTTGAAGCTGATTCTGAGGCACTCGTTGAAGCACTTTCTGAAGTACTTATTGCAGCTGATTCAGACGCACTCGTTGAGGCACTTTCTGAAGTACTTGTTGAAGCTGATTCAGACGCACTTGTCGAAGCTGATTCTGAGGCACTTGTTGAGGCACTTTCTGAAGTACTTATTGCAGCTGATTCAGACGCACTTGTTGAAGCACTTTCTGAAGTACTTGTGGAAGCTGATTCAGACGCACTTGTCGAAGCTGATTCTGAGGCACTCGTTGCAGCTGATTCTGAAACGCTTGTTGAGGCACTTTCTGAAGTACTTTCTGAAGCACTTTCTGAAGTACTTATTGCAGCTGATTCAGACGCACTTGTTGAAGCACTTTCTGAAGCTGATTCTGAGGCACTCGTTGAAGCACTTTCTGAAGTACTTGTGGAAGCTGATTCAGACGCACTTGTTGAAGCACTTTCTGAAGCACTTGTCGAAGCTGATTCTGAGGCACTCGTTGAAGCACTTTCTGAAGTACTTGTTGAAGCTGATTCTGAGGCACTCGTTGAGGCACTTTCTGAAGTACTTGTGGAAGCTGATTCTGAGGCACTTTCTGAAGCACTTTCTGAAGCACTTTCTGAAGCACTTTCTGAAGTACTTGTTGAAGCTGATTCTGAAACGCTTGTTGAGGCACTTTCTGAAGCACTTGTTGAAGCTGATTCTGAGGCACTCGTTGAAGCACTTTCTGAAGTACTTGTTGAGGCTGACTCTGAGGCACTCGTTGAAGCTGATTCTGAAACGCTTGTTGAGACTGACTCTGAGGCACTCGTTGAAGCTGATTCTGAAACGCTTGTTGAGGCACTTTCTGAAGCACTTTCTGAAGTACTTGTTGAAGCACTTTCTGAAGTACTTGTTGAGGCTGACTCTGAGGCACTTGTTGAGGCACTTTCTGAAGTACTTATTGAAGCTGATTCAGACGCACTCGTTGAGGCACTTTCTGAAGTACTTGTTGAAGCTGATTCTGAGGCACTTTCTGAAGCACTTTCTGAAGCACTTTCTGAAGCACTTTCTGAAGTACTTGTTGAAGCTGATTCTGAAACGCTTGTTGAGGCACTTTCTGAAGTACTTGTTGAAGCTGATTCTGAGGCACTCGTTGAAGCACTTTCTGAAGTACTTGTTGAGGCTGACTCTGAGGCACTTGTTGAGGCACTTGTTGAGGCACTTTCTGAAGTACTTGTTGAGGCTGACTCTGAGGCACTCGTTGAAGCTGATTCTGAAACGCTTGTTGAGGCACTTTCTGAAGCACTTGTTGAAGCTGATTCTGAGGCACTCGTTGAAGCACTTTCTGAAGTACTTGTTGAAGCTGATTCAGACGCACTTGTTGAAGCACTTTCTGAAGCACTTGTTGAAGCTGATTCTGAGGCACTCGTTGAAGCACTTTCTGAAGTACTTGTGGAAGCTGATTCAGACGCACTTGTCGAAGCTGATTCTGAGGCACTCGTTGAAGCACTTTCTGAAGTACTTGTGGAAGCTGATTCAGACGCACTTGTCGAAGCTGATTCTGAGGCACTCGTTGAAGCACTTTCTGAAGTATTTGTTGAGGCTGACTCTGAGGCACTTGTTGAGGCACTTTCTGAAGTACTTGTTGAGGCTGACTCTGAGGCACTCGTTGAAGCTGATTCTGAAACGCTTGTTGAGGCACTTTCTGAAGCACTTGTTGAAGCTGATTCTGAGGCACTCGTTGAAGCACTTTCTGAAGTACTTGTTGAAGCTGATTCAGACGCACTTGTTGAAGCACTTTCTGAAGCTGATTCTGAGGCACTCGTTGAAGCACTTTCTGAAGTACTTGTGGAAGCTGATTCAGACGCACTTGTGGAAGCACTTTCTGAAGCACTTGTCGAAGCTGATTCTGAGGCACTCGTTGAAGCACTTTCTGAAGTACTTGTTGAAGCTGATTCTGAGGCACTTGTCGAAGCTGATTCTGAGGCACTCGTTGAAGCACTTTCTGAAGTATTTGTTGAGGCTGACTCTGAGGCACTTGTTGAGGCACTTTCTGAAGTACTTGTTGAGGCTGACTCTGAGGCACTCGTTGAAGCTGATTCTGAAACGCTTGTTGAGGCACTTTCTGAAGCACTTGTTGAAGCTGATTCTGAGGCACTCGTTGAAGCACTTTCTGAAGTACTTGTTGAAGCTGATTCAGACGCACTTGTGGAAGCACTTTCTGAAGCTGATTCTGAGGCACTCGTTGAAGCACTTTCTGAAGTACTTGTGGAAGCTGATTCAGACGCACTTGTGGAAGCACTTTCTGAAGCACTTGTCGAAGCTGATTCTGAGGCACTCGTTGAAGCACTTTCTGAAGTACTTGTTGAAGCTGATTCTGAAACGCTTGTTGAGGCACTTTCTGAAGCACTTGTTGAAGCTGATTCTGAGGCACTCGTTGAAGCACTTTCTGAAGTACTTGTTGAAGCTGATTCAGACGCACTTGTTGAAGCACTTTCTGAAGCTGATTCTGAGGCACTCGTTGAAGCACTTTCTGAAGTACTTGTGGAAGCTGATTCAGACGCACTTGTGGAAGCACTTTCTGAAGCACTTGTCGAAGCTGATTCTGAGGCACTCGTTGAAGCACTTTCTGAAGTACTTGTTGAAGCTGATTCTGAGGCACTCGTTGAGGCACTTTCTGAAGTACTTGTGGAAGCTGATTCTGAGGCACTTTCTGAAGCACTTTCTGAAGCACTTTCTGAAGTACTTGTTGAAGCTGATTCTGAGGCACTCGTTGAAGCACTTTCTGAAGTACTTGTTGAAGCTGACTCTGAGGCACTCGTTGAAGCACTTTCTGAAGTACTTGTTGAGGCTGACTCTGAGGCACTTGTTGAAGCTGATTCTGAGGCACTCGTTGAAGCACTTTCTGAAGTACTTGTTGAGGCTGACTCTGAGGCACTTGTTGAGGCACTTGTTGAGGCACTTTCTGAAGTACTTGTTGAGGCTGACTCTGAGGCACTCGTTGAAGTTGATTCTGAAACGCTTGTTGAGGCACTTTCTGAAGCACTTGTTGAAGCTGATTCTGAGGCACTCGTTGAAGCACTTTCTGAAGTACTTGTTGAAGCTGATTCAGACGCACTTGTTGAAGCACTTTCTGAAGCACTTGTTGAAGCTGATTCTGAGGCACTCGTTGAAGCACTTTCTGAAGTACTTGTGGAAGCTGATTCAGACGCACTTGTCGAAGCTGATTCTGAGGCACTCGTTGAAGCACTTTCTGAAGTACTTGTGGAAGCTGATTCAGACGCACTTGTCGAAGCTGATTCTGAGGCACTCGTTGAAGCACTTTCTGAAGTATTTGTTGAGGCTGACTCTGAGGCACTTGTTGAGGCACTTTCTGAAGTACTTGTTGAGGCTGACTCTGAGGCACTCGTTGAAGCTGATTCTGAAACGCTTGTTGAGGCACTTTCTGAAGCACTTGTTGAAGCTGATTCTGAGGCACTCGTTGAAGCACTTTCTGAAGTACTTGTTGAAGCTGATTCAGACGCACTTGTTGAAGCACTTTCTGAAGCTGATTCTGAGGCACTCGTTGAAGCACTTTCTGAAGTACTTGTGGAAGCTGATTCAGACGCACTTGTGGAAGCACTTTCTGAAGCACTTGTCGAAGCTGATTCTGAGGCACTCGTTGAAGCACTTTCTGAAGTACTTGTTGAAGCTGATTCTGAGGCACTCGTTGAGGCACTTTCTGAAGTACTTGTTGAAGCTGATTCTGAGGCACTTTCTGAAGCACTTTCTGAAGCACTTTCTGAAGCACTTTCTGAAGTACTTGTTGAAGCTGATTCTGAGGCACTCGTTGAAGCACTTTCTGAAGTACTTGTTGAAGCTGACTCTGAGGCACTCGTTGAAGCACTTTCTGAAGTACTTGTTGAGGCTGACTCTGAGGCACTTGTTGAAGCTGATTCTGAGGCACTTTCTGAAGCACTTTCTGAAGTACTTTCTGAAGCACTTTCTGAAGTACTTGTTGAGGCTGACTCTGAGGCACTCGTTGAAGCTGATTCTGAAACGCTTGTTGAGGCTGACTCTGAGGCACTCGTTGAAGCTGATTCTGAAACGCTTGTTGAGGCACTTTCTGAAGTACTTATTGCAGCTGATTCAGACGCACTTGTGGAAGCACTTTCTGAAGCTGATTCTGAGGCACTCGTTGAAGCACTTTCTGAAGTACTTGTTGAAGCTGATTCTGAGGCACTCGTTGAAGCACTTTCTGAAGTACTTGTTGAGGCTGACTCTGAGGCACTTGTTGAGGCACTTTCTGAAGTACTTGTTGAGGCTGACTCTGAGGCACTCGTTGAAGCTGATTCTGAAACGCTTGTTGAGGCACTTTCTGAAGTACTTGTTGAGGCTGATTCTGAGGCACTCGTTGAAGCTGATGCTATTGTGCTAGTCGAGGTAGATTCAGAAATGCTGGCTGAGTTAGAGTCAAATAACACAGTTAGGTTTGCTTGGTTTGAACTTATCGTTTCTGTATGTCCATTAGAAGAAACAGTGATATTTACATAGTACTTATCACCATTGTTTGCCATTGTTGTTGGTAAAGTGGTGTACTGACCAATCGAAGATGTTCCTACAGTCGTATCTTGTCCATTCAGAGCAGACACTTTGTGCCACTCATATGTAACTGTTGCACCACTGGGAATATCAAGTCCTTTGACTTCATATGTAGCAGTTTGTTTTTCAACAACAGTTTGATCTTCCAAGCCTTTACCAACGGTTACACTAACAGACGAACTATATTGTGTACCATCAGCATTAGTTATAGTAGCCGTTATTTGAACAGTTCCGGTAGCAAACCCTGCTGATACTTGACCATACTTATCAACCGTAGCAATTGAGTTATCACTAGAGCTCCATGTAACTGTCCCCGTGGCGTTCGAGGGTGTCATTACTGCGTGAGCGTAAGTTGTATCTGTAGGTTTTGAACTATCTTCATGTACCCACAAGTAATTGTTATCAATCGTCGTTGTAATACTCGTTGCATTAACTTCATTTGCTTCAATATTTACTACTGCTACTTCAGACCAAACAGTGTTACGTGGAATCGAAAATATTCCACCAATTGGGTCAAAAATTCGTGCCCGAACTTGATAGTAATAGATACCGGGATTACCTTTACTTGATGAAAAATTCGCGTTATTGGTATTTTCTGTTCCCACAGCCTTCCATGCGTTAGTACTTGGATTGTACTCATACCACTGATACCTAATAATCCAAGCAAGTGAGACAGTCTCCCAAATATTACTGGTTGCCGAGGAACTTAAACTATATTGTTTATTAACAACTGTGTTTAGACTTTGAGGCTGCTTTGTAAACCCTGCTGTCCAATATACGAGAAACCAACTTGGACTCTCAGTGGGCGTTTGGTACTGTTGAGACGCAGCTCGCAACGAAACAAAGGAATCGCTTAATGTTCTTTGAAAATCTACAGAATTTACTGTAGATGTACTGACTAAATTATTTTTTGTGAAGTAACTAACAACATCGTGTTTATAATCGTCTAACGTATAATTACTTGTCTCAGACTTTGCAGAACTCGTCGACTCTGATGTTGATGTCGAATTGCTTTGGTTGCCTGTCAACTCTGATGTTGATGTTGAATTACTTTGATTGCCTGTTGACTCTGATGTTGATGTCGAATTACTTTGATTGCCTGTCAACTCTGATGTTGATGTTGAATTACTTTGATTGCCTGTTGACTCTGATGTTGATGTCGAATTACTTTGATTGCCTGTTGACTCTGATGTTGATGTCGAATTACTTTGGCTACCTGTTGACTCCGATGTCGAGTCACTTATACTTGTTGATTCACTCACACTTGTTGAAGCTGAGTCTGAAGCACTGGTTGAAGCTGAGTCTGAAGCACTGGTTGAGGTGCTCGTCGATTCGCTCACGCTTGTCGATAATGTGCCAGAAATCACTTGTTGCCCTCGATTAGCCAAAACATCTTGAGAAACAGTCTTCTCTACAGCTGTTTTCGTGTCCGCAAAGACTTCATGACTTGTTACAATTGATCCGCCTAATAAAGCTCCAAAACTCACTATGCCTTTAAGAACAGTGCTTTGCAATCGCATCCTTTCACTTGCTCTAGCAACAATATTGCTTTTATCAGCAACATTGCCCCATAGTTTCATTCTACTAAGACCTGAAAAAACCCAGTTCTTACCATCCTTATACATCTTAAAACGTGTTACCCTGCTTATCTCAGGACTTTGCCGTCTCTTCCTAGCCTTCATCTTCTACCTCCATATAATAGAAACCATTATAACAATGGCAATTATTATCCATTCAAGACGGAACTTCATGTTAAAAAAGGGTTATTCATATCAGAATAAACACTTTTGTCAGTCAAGTCTGAATATATACAAATGTGTTTGATTTACACTATAAAGATAGTAGTAGAAAGAGGATTTTTTAAGCATTATGCAAGAATTAGAAAAATTAGCAGAGTTACTTTATGCAAAAGTATTCATATTGAGTCACCAGACTAATCAATTTGTACCTTATATTGGTACTGTCTTCACAGACACGCAACGTTTCAAGAGTATAATCAAACAAACCACGTGTCCTACTGATGGTGTATATCACTCCGTCAGTTACGCTCAGGGATATTTCTTATCAATTAATGTTCCTAGTGATTCTGCTATCATTTTTTGGTTTGATTATGGCAACGTAGCGTCACAATTTAACGAGTTGATGATGCTCAGTACCTTGACAAACTTGAAATCTGTTTCACAAATTATATATTCTATGTATACTTCTCTAACAGCGCCGGATGATATTTTGCATCTTCATCATCTTGGTGGATCAAATATAAGTAAGAACCCTTCCGATAAGTTTGATTCTGCCGCTTACTTTAAAATTGAAACAAACATTATTAAGGCCATTGTTTATTCTCAACAAGACAAGCTAGTTGAGTCACTAAATGTTTTATCTGACATTCAACTATTTGATAAGACAGTTAAAAATAAAGATTATTTTAGATTGCAAAAGAATTATTTGTTGTCTTACCTCGCCGTTCTTAATCGGGCTATTATTCAATGGGGTTATCCCGCTTCTTTAGCGTTTAAAATGCATTATGAACTGATAAAAGAAATAGAGTCCATAAAACAAATTCCTAGCTTTTTCCAAGTACTGCAAGGCATCGCCTGGCACTATTTCCAAACAATCAAAAAATACCGAACTTCAACATTTTTGCCTCTCCCTGATAGAATTAAATCCTATGTCAATGAGCATATTGGAGAAAACATAACATTAAATGATATTTCGAGTGCATTATATGCATCGAAGAAAACACTTAACCCGGCATTTAAAAAGGCACATGGTATCACAATTACACAATTTATTAGGTCGCAAAAAATTATCGTTGCGAAGGAATTATTAATCAGTTGTGATTCTAGTATTGCTGATATCTCTGAATTACTATCATTTTCAACGCAAAGCTATTTTGTTAAAACCTTTAGAGAATTAACTGGGGTCACCCCAAAATATTTTCGCGAACACTATTTTTCCCAGCACCTTCATTTGTAACAAAAAATGAAGGTGCAAAATAAAAAAATCACCACACATAATGTGTGGTGATTTTTTAAACTAAAATTTTATTTATTTTTGCTATTTCATCTGTACTAAACGTCATGTGATCACTGAATGATAAATTATCAACCAAATGTTCAATATTACTGGCGCCGATCACGACGCTGGCAACACGTTGATCTTTGAGTAACCAAGCTAACGCCATTTGCGACAGCTTTTGCCCACGGGCTTGTGCAACTAAGTTTAGTGCATTTAGTTTCTCAATCAATTTATCCTTACCATTCTCAAATAAGAACTCATTTGTACGATGGATAGGATAATCAGCCGGAATAGCTTTCAGATATCGATCAGTTAAAAGCCCTTCAGCTAACGGACCATATGCAATCAAGCCCGCGTGATGCTTATCAAGGACTGACAATAAGCCATCTTCTTCTGCCGTGCGATTTAACATATTATAAGATACTTGATTACCAATAAATGGTGTGCCTAAATCATCGAATATTTTTGCAATTGCCTCTGTTTGTTCAGCTGTATAATTTGATACACCAACATAAAGTGCTTTACCTTGTCGTACGATTAAATCAAGTGCGCGTGCTGTTTCTTCCAACCTTGTGTTGGGATCCCAACGATGCGCGTAAAAGATATCCACATAATCCAACCCCATACGCTTTAGACTTAAGTCAAGTGCTGCAGTGAGTGTTTTTTTGCCAGAAAATTCGCCTAGCGGACCAGGCCACATGTGATATCCTGCCTTTGTCGTAATGACCAATTCATCGCGATATGGCTTCAAATCACTACGATAAACTTGTCCAAAAGTTTCTTCTGCCGTACCATTACTTGGTCCATAATTAGAGGCATTATCAAAACTAAATATACCGCTATCAAATGCCTTAAGAATTACTTTCTTAGAGTTTTCAAGTGGCATTTGGTCACCTAAATTCCGCCATAAACCAAATGACACGGCTGGTAAAATCAAACCCGAATCACTCACTCGACGGTAAGGTAATTTTTCATAACGCTGTTCATCTGCTGCATATACCATAATTAAATTCCTTTCAAAATATATTCTGCAATTTGTTGATGTTCTAAAATATTTGGGTGGACACGTTCATCTGTTGCGAGCCATTGTGAAGCGTCAAATAACGTAAACTGCGAAAAACGCTTGATTTCTTCTTGGAATACCGTTTTAAATGCCCCATTTAAAGGGACAAGTAAAATAATTCTAGCTGTATGAAAACGTTTGATCAGCTCAAGCAAATAGATACGTAACCCAAAAGCAAAACTGTCGGCCGTTGCATGGTAATTAAAATCATTTGTACCATAGTTCACAATAACTAAATCTGTTATAACGCGTCGTCGCGCAACATTTTCTGCTACGTGCCATAACGCTTCAATAGCTGTTGGCTGCTGAAAAGGCGCATGTGCGGTAAGCCCAGTGCCACCATAAGCAATACGACTCATTGGCTTGTTTAGTGCAGTAGCAACTAAATAGGGATAACTTAATTCCGGATGATGCCCATCAATTGCCATATCTTCGCCAGCAGAAATCGAATCACCGACAAATGTTATAAAAGGTTTATTTATTTCAATTGGCGTTATATCACCTTGATCCACGCTCATACCTAGCAGTATCACTTGCTCTGACCACAGTGTGAGACTATCACAGGCAATAGTGCGTAGCATGACGGTAATCGCAACATCTGTCATATTATCTGGTACAGCAAAAGATAAAGTTTCACCATCAACAGTGACATCTTGCCAAACTGTGTCACCAATTTTAACAGCAAAAGACAGACTGGGATAAGACCTTTGGAACGTACATTGTACCTTTTTGACATGATGCGCGTTAAATTGAATAGTGGCACCAAATTGCGTGGTTACAGCATGTTGGTCTACCATCCCCCATTCTGGTGATAATAGTGGCTTTATATCAACTGATTTCATAATTTCACATCCAAATTATCCGGACTTTTTAAAATATCTTCAATGCTTTCGCAAGCCGCCACTCGCTTTATCGCTTCAGCAAATGGTTCAGCAACAGAAATTTGCGTTAATTTGTTAAACTGCTTTGTCTCAGGTACTTCAATACTATTGGTTACCAACACCCGTTTAATAGCAGAATTTTTTAATTTAGAAACAGCATGATCAGATAAAACAGCATGCGGCGCGACAGCATATAGTTCCGTAACACCCGCAGCCACTAATGCCTGACTGGCAACCATCATACTTGAGCCAGTATCAATAATATCATCTAAGAGAATTGCTCTTTTTCCTTTGACGTTACCAGTAACACTGTCAGGCTTATTGTTAACCTTTTCCTCAGTACGATGATCCACTACAGCCCATTCGGCATGCAATAATTTCGCAAATTTGCGAGCACGGCTAACACTAGCATGATCTGGTGCCACAACGACAAGGTCATCACCTAATAACTGATTAGCATAAAAATAGTGCCCAAGTGCCGGCATTGAAATTAGGTGGTCAACAGGGATATCAAAAAATCCTTGAACTTGATCAGCGTGTAAATCCAGTGTGATAACCCGCTTAACACCCTGCGATTCTAACATATTAGCAATTAGCCGTGCAACAATCGGTTCGCGAGAGCGTGCTTTACGGTCTGAACGTGCGTAACCAAAGTATGGAATAACGACATTGATTGTTCGAGCAGAGGCGCGTCTTGCCGCGTCAATAAAAATCATCAATTTCATGAAGTTATCATTTACAGGCTCTGTAATACCCTGAATCACATAAACATCACGTCCGCGAACCGTTTGGTGAATACGTTCATAAATTTCATTATCCGCAAACTGTTTGACATCAATAGTGGACAACTCAATGTCTAAAATTTGGGCAATCTCTGTTGCTAATTGTGGATTACTTCCAAGACTAAATATTTGATATTCAGGGGGCGTCATATCATGCTCTCCATTTTTCTTTCTAATTTTATTATAACAGCATTTTTTAATTTAACATGAAATCATCTGGGGTGACCTCGTTCATACCAATCATTGGATCAATGGTTTGCGCCGAAATAATACCAGCTGTCAGTTGGTAAGTTAGAACGGCTTTCTCGGGCTCATCTTGCTTGATAATTGTTTTTTCAGAGGTTTTATTGTCGACAATTGATGCTTGTAAGCGCTGCTTTAAAGTAGTCGCACGTTGTGGCACCGGTGTTTTGGCTGCCCGATTGAAAGCTTGATAATCACCAACCAAAATTAATGCTTCTTTAGCTCGTGTGATTCCTGTGTACAATAGGTTCCTATTCAGCATAAGACCGAATTGAGAGGTCAGGACCATAATGACCAATTTAAATTCATTCCCTTGCGCTTTGTGAACTGTTGTCGCGTATGCCAAAGTAAGTTGACTGAGATCTTTTTTAGTATATGCTAACTCTTTACCATCAAAATCAACGACCAAACGGTCTTCATGATCTTCATTGCCCTTATCTTGTTTAGATTGAACAGCAATAATTGTGCCCATGTCACCATTGTAAACATCCCGCTCGCTATCGTTTTCCAACTGTAAAACTTTATCACCCTTACGAAAATAGGTGTGCCCAAATTGCAGTGACTTTTTCGTTGCCTTTTCTGGATTAAATAGTGCTTGTGCCATCGTATTTAATGTCAGCACACCAGCTGATGTTTTATAAATGGGTGTTAATATTTGTAGGTCATCTTGTGTATAGTTTTTCTTAATTGCAGCTTGTACTACTTGTTTAATCGCTGTTTCTGCTTGCTCTGGTGATACCATGAACGTGGAACGATCATGTTTATTCTCTAAGAAATCCTCAGGTAATCGGCCACTTTTAATATTTTGTGCTAATGCGGTAATACTACTACCACGGCCTTGTCGATAAATCGTTTCAAGCTCAATGTGTGGCAGAATACCACTGTTAACCAAATCAGCTAAGACATTGCCCGGCCCAACGGAAGGTAATTGATCTGAATCACCAACGATAATCAATTTCATACCACTAGGAATGGCTGCCAACAACTTAGCCGTTAACTCAATATCCAGCATTGAGGCTTCATCGATGATTAAGAGTCCACCGGAAATTGGATTTTCGTTATCAAATTCCGGCTCCCCCAAATCAGTAATTCCAAGTAAACGATGAATAGTTGTCGCATCATGTCCAGTCACTTCAGTCATCCGTTTAGCTGCTCGACCAGTTGGGGAGGCCATTTTAACGGCATATAACTTTAAAAAATCCTGAGCATTATCGGCAAATTTGGCATGGTGCTGTAGTATTTTTTGCCACGTCGCAACAATTGATTTAACAATAGTGGTTTTACCAGTTCCCGGGCCACCAGTTAATAAAAACACCTGCGCATTAAGCCCTGCTTTGACGGCCGCAATCTGTGTGTCATCTAATATTAATTGGCCTGGTGTGTCAAACCCTGAATCAACATCAGCTGCTGTTAGGTCAATCGGTGCTGGTGCATGGACCAAGCGTGTCAAATGCTGTGCAACCTGATTTTCAGCGACATAAAGGGTCGTTGCGTAAATTTTATCGTCGTCAACTGTTAAAACATGCTGTTCAATCAACATCGTTATCGCTGAATCAATAGCTGAGTCAATCCGATTTTCACGTAATAATTGATAACTTATTTGCCGGAGTTGTTCACGCGTGACGTATGTATGGCCATACTGAAAACTCACATTCATGATGGCCGCATATACTGCAGCCTGTAAACGTTTGGTATCTAATCTGTCGATACCCAATTGTTGACCGACTACATCAGCTACTTTAAATGATATACCATCAAATTCAAACACGAGACGATAAGGGTCGTGCAACAAAATATCTTGTGCCTCTTGACCGTATTGATCATATAAACGGCCAGTAATATCTGCTCCAATACCAAATTGATTACCAATTTGAAATAGTCGTTCTAACCCTAGATTTAATTGTAAATTACGTACTAACTTTTGTGCTGTCGCAGGCTTTACTAAGCCATCTAACACAGTGGCGTCATTTAAGATTAAATCTACAGCATTTAAGCCTAGATGTTCGACAATTTTTTCAGCTGTTTTTTGACCAATACCAGAAAATTGTCCACTAGCAAAGTATTTAATTAATCCATTTTCGTCTGGCGGCATTTCATGCTCATATCTCACCACCTTGAGTTGTTTACCATACTTTGGGTGTCGCACGATTGTGCCATAAAAAGCATACATACTGCCTTCCTGAACATCAGCAAATGTCCCAGTAGCAATAATTTCTGGTTCATCCCATTGGTTTAACGTTGCATTATCTATTTGAATAGACAAAATCTTGAAATAAGAGTCATTAGACGCAAAAATCACATGTTGTAACGTACCAGATACCTTATCTAATTGTTGTTCTTCCTGATAAACCATGCGTCGTCTTACTTCAGGTCTCCATTATCACTATATTGTCGTTGTATCGTTTTGTGCTTTATTAAGATAAGACGTATTATTCCAGTCAACAACTTTAAATGTTTGTCCGTCTTCGGTTGACAGTATTGTAGTCGATGTATTACTTAACCCACCTCTTTCACGAATAGCCATTCGTGGTGTCTGAATTAGCCCATTGATACCAAATGATAATGCCATACCATGAGAGATAATTAAAATATTATCATCCGGATACTTTTCTGCTAAATTTTTGATAAATCGAACAAATCGTTTCTCTGCTTTAGTGTAGCCTTCACCGTCAAATTCTTGTCCTTCAAATTCATCTAAATTTTCACGGTAATTATAGTATGCTGTTGCATATTTTTGTTTCACGTTTGCAACTAATTCGCCTTCCCATTGACCCAACCCAACTTCAGCAATATTAGATCGTAATGAGACATGCCCACGATATTTCATTGTTCGCAAAATGTTTTTTGCAGTTATTCGTGCCCGTCGTAATGGTGAGGCAAAGACATGCGCAAAAGAAACATCTTTTAAGTATTCGCCGACCTTAATCATGTCGTCATAGCTTGAGGGCAATAATTCAGAATCGCCATTGCCACCCTGAAAGCGCCGTTCAAGATTCCATTCAGTTTGACCATGTCGTACAAAGTAAAATTTCGTCATATTAAATCTTTTCCAGCACACCACGTGCTACTAATTCCGTCATAAAAAATTGATACAGTTGTACCATGTTAGTCGCCTGTGCATGCTTGAAAATATCAATACGTGCCAAATCACCAGCAGAGACAGTGCTTAATTTAAAGCCAGTTAACTCTTTATTGACAGTTACTTTTAATTGTATGGCATTTGCCAATGCTTTTTCCGGCTCTAAGGAGCGATGTAACACATAGGCACCGGCGTTATTAGTTATAAAGCCCAAATCACCCAATGTATATTTTTTAATATCTTGACTTATTTGATAAGTTGCATCTCCCGGTATCGATACTTGTTGCTTAAAAGCCATTTGTCTCGCCTTTCTACTTAAAAATACTAATTCCATTATAACAAAAAAGCACCCCTACTCGGACGCTTTTTACGATAACTATTTAGAATTTTTGGTTAAATTGTGACCCCTCAGGGTGATTGGGTACTTTAATTGTACCGTTGATGATTGCTTTTTGAGCTTTTTCTACTGCTGCTTTTTCTGAAGCTGATAACTCTGAATCAGTTAAATAGACACCATGTTCTTTTAAGCCATAGGCAATCGTCTTGCCACCAGGGAATTTTTTAGTTTTATTGTAATCAGTTGCTATATTTTTAACCCCATCGCCAACAGAAGTAATTGATGAAGCTAATGTTGAGGTTGCTGACTTACCATCTTTCGAAGTGTATGCCCCGTCAGATTTTTGATCGCGATCGACACCAATAATATAGAGACGGTCCTTTGAATCGGCGGTCAATTTAGTGTTTTCAGCTTTAGCTTCTGAAAATGCACCATTACCAACAAATCCAGCAGCAGCAAAAATTGTCTTGATACCAGATGCATACATTGTTGCAGCGATGGTCTTACCCTTTGCTGAATCTGTAAATGAGTTAGCATATTGTTTTTCAACTTTTAATGTGGGGTCAGTTGCTTTAACACCCGCCTCAAATCCAGCATCAAAGGCATCAATAATGTTTCCATGAATGCCACCAATAAAGCCAAGCGTCTTTTCGCCATTCTCCTTGGCTTTTGTTGCAGCAGCCACACCGGCTAGATACGATGATTGCTCAGAACGAAACATCACTGAAGCGACATTTGGCCGATTAGTCACGATATCATCAACTAACACAAAATTCTGTTTTGGATTAAGCTGAGCTGATTTTGTAATCGCTTGATTCAACGAATAACCGATACCATAAACAATATTATACTTTTTGTTTTTTGTCGCTAAATTGAAGTTTTGATCCAAATCAGAATGATCTGCCGTTGTAAAATAAGTTACTGGTGCATTCTGCCCTGACTTCATATTATTCGCCTTGGCGTAAGCTTTAGCGCCTTCCCAAGCTGACTGGTTAAATGAATGGTCGTCAACACCACCTGTATCTAATACAAGACCGAGCTTTGCACCTTTGTGTGTTTCTGCATCGGATTTTTTTTGACCCGTCGTAGCAGCATAAATACCGCCACCAACAATCACAACTGCAGCAGCACCAATAATAATTTTAGTTGATTGATTCATGGTGATTTTCTCCTTTATCGAGGTATAACATTGTATAGCACCAACCTCTTGTTAATAAGTACAAATCAATATTATAGGTCTTTTTAACTCTTACACAAGCCCAAATAAAGTCATTGACAATAACCTATTGATTATCACTTACCTTATCTTGTTGAACGACGAAACGTAACCCTTTAGGAAAGAAATTTTTAATTTGGCCGTCAACGTAGCGACCCCACCCAGCACCATTACCATTGGCTGTCATTAAAACCCAGCCTTTCTGAAGCTGCTTGCTAGGGCGAATAACATCGCCGTGAACATATTTTGCCCATTCTAATGTAGTCATCTCATAGTGCTGGACGAAGTCTTTCGCCGGCAAGGCCAAGGCCAAAGCATGTGCAGGTTCAAAACGATTCTTTTTGAATGTCCCTACCTCAAGTCCCAAGCGTAAAATTTTCAGATTGCTAATATCAGGCGAATCGATTGGCGCTAAGTACAAACGATCCCCAAATAATTGCCATTGGCGTCCTTGCAAATTAAAGTCAAGCATCGTGTCATGAAGGAAAGTAGTTAGTATTTCTTGTTGTGTGGCATTTAAAGTCACTGACTTCATGCGATTAACATTGTCTTGTTGCGCTTCTGGGTTAGCCTGTTTTGAGAGCTTAGCTACAAAATGCCCTTCGCCTTGCAAGTGATTGGGCCAAAGTCTAGCTGTCTGTTTAAGTATCTGTTGTGATTGTGTTTGGCTTTGATGATTTGTGCCATCAGTATAAGCTTTATCAGCCCATGCAGGCTCGCCATCATCAATTCGTGCCGATACAGGTTTATTAATGACTTCTAGGCTAAACTCAGGGTATGTTGATAACAACCAGGCAATCATTTGCTCATCTTCTTCCGGAGCAAATGTGCACGTTGAATAAACAATCTGACCACCCGGCTTTAACATTTTAACAGCTTCACTTAAAATATCTCGCTGTAAATCCGCTAATTCTTGAGGGAAATCTTTATGCCACTGCTGAATAGCTGCCTCATTTTTGTGAAACATTCCCTCGCCCGAACAAGGCGCATCTAATAATATTTTATCGAAATATTGGGGTAATTTAGCACTGAGTTCGGCAGGTGTTTGTGAACTGACAATACTGTTTTGGACGCCCATTCGTTCAATATTTTCACTCAATATTTTGGCTCGGTTCAAAAAAATTTCATTCGACCATAGTAAACCTTGTTGCTGCATAAAAGCTGCCAAATGTGTTGACTTACCACCTGGGGCAGCAGCTAAATCTAATACGCGTTCACCAGGTTTTGGATGAAGCACTTCGCCGACAAATTGAGCAGATGGTTCTTGCGAATAAACTACACCTGTAACATGATCCACTGCATGTCCTGACACCGTACCAAAATAACCCCATTCCCCATATGGCACGCGGCCATCATTTGGTGTGTCAAATGTTTTACTGTTCGCTTTTAATGGATTAATACGATAGCCTTTTACCACAGGTGCATTAAAGGACGCAAAAAAATCAGGCGCTGATTGCCCGAGTAATCGCGTGTATTTATCAATAAAATCTTGTGGTAAATTGGTCATTTAAAAGCCTCTACCTCATCACTTGTTGGAATAGAAGGAATAGCTCCTGCCCGAGTAACAGCTATTGCACTAGCAACACTTGCACGATGTATGGCATCATCTAAATTAGAAAAATCAGGTGCAATAACCGTTGCCAATGTGCCAATAAAAGTATCTCCAGCAGCTGTTGTATCTACCGCCTTAACTTTATTTGGTTTTGCCCACCAGCGTTTCTGACCATCTGCCACAAAAGACCCAGCATCACCTAAGGTGATGACACTGCGCGACACACCCTGAGACAATAGGTCATCACTCACGCGATTCAATACTGCTTCATCATTTTCAACAGTCAACCCTGATAATAGTTGGGCTTCTGTTTCATTTGGCAAAATAATATCTGTCACCGCCATGAGTTCTGGCGTCAAATCATAGACAGCAGGCGCTGGGTTGAGAATTGTCTGAACACCATTGGCCTTAGCAACTTTAAAAGCTGCAATGATGACATCCAACGGCACTTCGAACTGTGCAATGAGTGTGTCAGCATCAGCAATCATTGTTTTGTCTAAATCAGCTACAGTAAGCGCTTGATTGGCGCCACCGTGGATTAATATTGTGTTAGCCCCACTATCTTGTAACATAATATAAGCAGAGCCAGTAGGGACATCCCCATTGGTGGTGACAGCATCAACATTCACACCGTTGGTTAATAGCGTTGCACGCATAAACTGGCCATTAGCATCGTTGCCGACTGCACCTATAAACGATACTTCTGCGCCTTGACGCGCAGCAGCAACTGCCTGATTAGCGCCTTTACCACCAGGTGCAGTAGTGACATCTGTCAACGCCATTGTTTCCCCTTCTAACGGCATACGTGGCATTTTCATAATATTATCGACATTTAAGCTGCCGAGAACTACAATTTTTTTAGTCATGATCTCAGTATGTTGTGTCCTACAACACATTCCTCCGAAAGATTATTACCATTTAATCATAACATATTGACCCTAGTAAAAAACGCGTAATCAGGCGCTTTTTCTTAAACAAAGAGCCTATAGCTATGCCTGTAATTATTAAAAAAAAAAGCAAATGATTATTACTTATTGATAATAAGTAGTCTTCATTTGCTTTTTGGTAATCTTTTCGTTTTTTCTCGAAAAAAGCGATAAAATGTTAAAGTAATCACGAGTAAAAATATCGATAATGCTAATAATAGCGTTCGCATTGTTTGATCGTGATAGACCAAAATAGCTCGAATTAATGCTGTGACCCCAATATATAGAAAACTTTCCATACTAATATGCGCATCTTTAATAAAGTATTCTCGTATTAAACTCATAAACTCAAAAAACAAAAATACAGCCAAAGTTGACTCAGTGATTTCATTAAAGTCAGCGCGCATATCGTTCACGATTAGCAGTAAGTGTAATAAATGATAGATTGACCGCAACAAAAAGCCAAATATTACAACACCAATAACAATAATCACAACATTTAAAACATATTCAAAATAATTTGCAACCTTCTGATGCCATTCATGTTTCATAACAATCATATCCTATCGTTGTTTTATAGGTCATATTAAGTGTGCGACTGATTAAAAATCAAACAAACTAAGCTGATTTTCATCAGGCATACCATCAAGGACCGAATTCTGTGATAAATAATCAATAATAGTTTGCGAAACTTTGCCTCGCTTTTTCAAATCCTCTTTACTTAAAAACGGCTTTTCTTGTCGTGCCACAATAATCTGCTTTGCTACGTTTTCACCTAAACTGGGGACAGCTGAGAATGGTGGAATCAACGTATCACCGTCAATCACCCACTCACTTGCTTCCGACCGATACAAATCAACCATTGAGAATTGAATGCCACGTTCTAAAGCTTCATTAGCCATTTCTAACACGGTTAGCAAATTTTTATCGCCGACCGTCGCATCATTGCCCAAAGCACGCAACCGCTTTAAAGCCTCTTTAGTTGCATTTTTTCCACGGCTCATCGCCACAATATCAAATTGGTCGGCCCGCACAGAAAAATACGTAGCATAATATATTGTCGGGAAATAAACCTTAAAATAAGCAATACGAAGCGCCATCAAGACATATGCCGCCGCGTGTGCACGTGGGAACATATACTTAATTTTAAGCATTGATTGGATATACCACTCTGGAATTTTAGCCGCTCTTAATTGCGCCTGATATTCATCAGTAATGCCTTTACCTTTACGGACTTTTTCCATAACGTTAAAAGCATCCGCCGCTGGAAAGCCCCAGTTAATCAAATCGGTCATGATTTTGTCACGTGTTCCAATAACAGTACCGATCGTTGCAGTGCCATTTTCAATTAATTCGTTGGCGTTGCCTAACCAAACATCTGTGCCGTGCGATAGTCCAGAAATCTGTAGTAGCTCGGAATAAGTATGCGGCTGCGTTTCTTCCAACATACCACGGACGAAATTTGTGCCGAACTCTGGTAATCCTAATGTACCCGTTTTAGAAAATATTTGTTCAGGGTTAACCCCAAGCGCATCAGTCGACGTAAACAAGCTCAAAACGCCAGGGTCATTAACTGGTATGGATTGTGGATCAATACCAGACATATCTTTTAACGTACGAACCATGGTAGGATCATCATGACCCAAAATATCCATTTTCAACAGGTTATCATGAATAGCATGATAATCCATGTGTGTGGTCTGCCACAATGACTTTTGATCATCAGCTGGGTATTGTACTGGCGTAAAATCATACACATCATATTCACGCGGCACAATTAAAATACCGCCTGGATGTTGTCCTGTAGTCCGTTTTACCCCTGTAATACCTTGTGCTAATCGTTCTACCTCAGTACCACGATAATTTTTATCATGATCACGTTCAAAGCCTTTAACATACCCAAAAGCAGTTTTTTCTGCTACGGTAGCAATCGTTCCTGCACGGTAAACATTATGTTCACCAAACAATACTTTCATGTAATTATGTGCAATAGGTTGATAATCACCAGAAAAATTCAAATCAATATCGGGCACTTTATCACCCTTGAACCCCATAAAAGTTTCAAATGGAATGTTTTGACCGTCACCAATTAGCATCTCCCCAGGGTGATTCGGGTCAGGCTTATCAGGTAAATCATAACCAGATTCATATATTTTGGGATCAGCTAACTCAAAATAATCACCATGTGCACTACGGTAGTGCGGTGCAAAAGGATTAACTTCAGTTATTCCTGACATTGTAGCGACAAAAGAAGAACCAACTGACCCACGCGAGCCTACTAAGTAGCCATCCTTGTTCGATTTTTCAACTAATTTTTGTGCAATCATGTAGTGTGGCGCAAAGCCATTTCCAATAATCGCCTCTAATTCTTGATCAATTCGAGCCTGTATCACTTCTGGCAAAGGATCACCGTACCATCGTTTCGCATTTTCAAATGTGCGTCTAGTTAATTCGTCCCCAGCTGTCGGAATGTTTGGCGGATATGAACCACTTTTCAATGGCGTAATTGTTTCCAAGCAATTAGCAATTTTATGCGTGTTATCAATTACCAACTGACGGGCTAAAGTATCACCCATAAAAGCAAAATCGTCCAAAAGTTGTTGTGTTGTTCGAAAATAATTCTCTGGTAGTGCCGTACGATTTTGCGGATTACCGGGCTGCGTGCCAATTAAAATTTGACGATAAATCCGGTCTTCAGGATTTGTGTACTTAATATCACCAGTCACAACAACCGTTTTATCCAGCTCATCACCAATACTGACCATATCTTTTAATATTGATTGCAATTGTGACTCATTAGCAATCAAACCTGATTCTATCATTGTTGCATAATTTGCGGTGGGTTGAATTTCAATAAAATCATAATACTTTGCTTTTTGTAAAGCAGCTACACGGCCCTTTTCAATCAGTGTCATAATCACATCGCCGCTGGTGTCACCCGTACCAATCAATAAACCTTCACGCAACTGATTAAGCACGGATCTTGGAATACGTGGTACACGAGCAAAAAACTCAATGTTTGATCGTGACACTAATTTATAAAGATTTTTTAGACCAACTGTATTCTGAACTAATAATGTGGCATGGACTGGGCGGCCATGTTTCCAGGCGTCTCCCTCTGTCATATGATCATTGAGTTGTTCATGGTCTGTTAAAGCATAGGTCGTATTAGCTTCCTTAATTAGTCGCCAAGCAATGTGTCCCGTTGTTTCCGAATCAAAAATTGCTCGATGCGCCTGCTCTAAGTTGATATTAAAACGTTTTGCAATCGTTCCTAAACGGTACGACTTATAATCTGGGTAAAGCCAGCGTGTAAATGGTAAAGTATCAATAATCGGGTTACTGATATCGGGCTGATTGTAGCGACTATAAGCTGCATTCATAAATCCAATATCAAATGTAACATTATGGCCGACTAAAATAGCATCCCCAACCCACGCTCTAAAGCGTGATACTATACTTTCTTCGGTGTCTGCATTAGCCACCATGGCATCAGTAATGGAGGTCAACTCAGTTGTAAAATCAGACAACGGAAATCCCGGATTGATATATTCTGAAAACTTGTCAATCACATTGCCCATCTGCATTTTGACAGCTGATAATTCAATAATTTTGTCCGTAACAGCAGATAATCCGGTGGTTTCTAAATCAAATGCGACATAAATTGTTTTTTTTCCTAAAAGAGGAACTGGCGCAAGGTTAAAGGCAATTGGTTCGCCATCTTCGACAAGATTAGCTTCCATGCCATAAATCATTTTCAAATCATTTTTTTTACCGGCCGCAACAGCTTCTGGAAAGCCTTGAACGTTTGCCGTATCAACCACACCTAAGGCCTCTTGCCCCCAACTTTTTGCTAACTTTGCCAGCGCACCATAATCGGTCACTGCATCCATAGCAGACATTGCTGTGTGGACATGTAACTCAATGTGTTTAGTTTCACCTTGATACGACTCTGCACGATTAGCATGGTCTATCACCTGTAGATCATAAATATTAAGAACTAATTCACGAGCGTATGTATCCTCTTGCACATTACCAGATAAACGAACCCACATACCTGGCTTAATTTGATCAAAAACAGCTTCGTCATTCTCATTATTTGAGAATTTTTTTGCTGAAATCGAACTTGAATAATCAGTTATTTTAATCGTCATTAGTTTGCGTCCGGAACGTAATTCACGCACTTCATTAGCAAAAATAAATCCTTCAACAACCACACGATTTTCTTCAGAATCGATTGTTTCTAGTCGCGTAATATCCGCGTCAGTGGCAATTTTACGGCCAAGCGTGAGTGCAACACCTTCAGCTGTCGTTTTCGGCTTCGCCTGCTCGCTAGCACGAATCGCCTTTTGTAAGTCTTCTTGTGCTTTCGCATGATGCTGGGCAACACTATCTTCAATTTGTTGGGCTAGTGCTTCATCTTGCTGAGGTGTTAAAGTAATTTCAGAAAATCCAAAAGTTTGATATGCTGCAACGATTGAATCGATAACATCTTGATTGAGCGCTTTAAAGAGTGATTCGGCACCAACTGCAACGGTATACTGCGTCTCATCTAGTAATGCCAAGCTTGTATTACTAGCCAATTGTTGCGCTGTCGTATGATTTAATTTTGAATCTGATAAAGCCAGATGCCAGTACTGATTCATCTGTATTTCATTAATACTGCGGTCAGTTGTTGTAATATCTAACTTAATCTGAGCAATGTTTGTAAATGCCGTATGTAACTGTTGTCTAAATTGGACAAACACATTGGCTGGCAAAATAGCTGTTAATGCTATTTTAAACGTCCATAGTTTGTCTTGCTTAGACACAATCACTTGCGTTAAACGCCCGTTTATAAAGTAGGATTGTAAATCATCTGACAAACCTATCTGCGTCATCAAGTGCGTTAATTGTTCTTGTTGGGTTAATGCCATAAATCCCCTCACTATTCTCGAGTAAAAAAGCCGATTATATCGGCTAGTTTTACTTACTTGTCACCATTCAATAATACTGAAACAGAATCAACCACTTCACTGACACGCATTTCAATATTCGTGTTGCTTGCACGCACCTTAACTTCAACAACATCTTCACTAGCTTTTTTACCAACTGTAATACGAATAGGCAATCCAATCAAATCGGCATCAGCAAATTTAACCCCTGCACGCTCTTTACGATCATCAATAAGTACTTCAAGTCCTTGCTTTGTCAGCAATTCTTCAAGCTGACTGGCAACGCGTGCTTGTTCTTCATCTTTTGTATTAACTGGTACGATATGAACATCAAAAGGTGCGACACTGGCTGGCCAAACCAAACCGTCATCATCAGCTTTTTGCTCCACAATGGCGCTCAATAGTCGTGACACACCAATTCCATATGATCCCATAATCATATCCACCTGTCGGCCATTTTCGTCAAGCACTTGTGCGCCCATGGCCTTAGAATATCGTGTTCCGAGCTTAAATATATGCCCTATTTCAATTCCCTTAGTAAACACTAAATGACCATGACCGTCAACAGCGACATCACCTTCTCGTGCCGTTCTGAAATCACCGATATTTTCTTCGGTTAGTTGAACGTCACGTTGCCAATTAATATTAAGATAATGCTTACCATCTTCATTAGCACCAGCTGCAAAATTCACTAAATCAGCTGCCCGTTCGTCAACCAATAATCGAACATTCTCAGGTAATTTAACTGGTCCCAATGAGCCAAAACTGGCACCAATCAACGCTTTGACTTGTCCTTCTTCTGCTAGTTCTAACGTATCAGCCTGCAAGAAATTTTGAACCTTCACGTCATTAACTTCAAAATCGCCAGTTGTTACCACTGCGACCAATTCACCATCTGCCATAAACATAATGGTTTTGGCTAACTTTTCAGCCGGGACATCAAGTAATTGTGACAACTCTTCAATCGTTTTTTCATTGGGCGTATCAATTTTTTCAAGTGGCTCTGCTGAAAGAGTTGGCTTTTGACGCTCATAAAAATCTTTTGCCATTTCTAAATTAGCTGCATAATCAGTTGTATCGGAGTAAGCAATAATATCTTCTCCGGCTGCAGCGGGTGCAGAAAATTCTTTAGAATCTGAACCACCCATTGCTCCTGCATCACCAACAATGGCACGATAATTTAAACCAATACGATCAAAAACATTGGTATAAGCAGATTCCATATTACGAAAGGCTGTGTCTAATCCTGCTTGGTCAGCGCTAAAAGAATAAGCGTCTTTCATAATAAATTCACGTGTACGTAACAAACCAAAACGAGGTCTATTTTCATCACGGAATTTTGGTTGAATTTGATAAACCACCAAAGGTAACTTTTTATATGACTTGATATCGTCAGCCATTAATTGTGTAAAAGTTTCTTCGTGAGTTGGTCCTAAAATAAAGTCACGATCTTGACGATTCTTAAATTTATAAAGATTAGGGCCATAAGTTGTATAACGACCGGATTTTTGCCATAACTCAGCTGGTAAAATTTCTGGTACTAACATCTCATTAGCATCAATACGATCCATTTCTTCACGAATAATCTGCTCGATTTTATTAAGGACGCGCTTAGCCATAGGTAGGTATGAAAACGTGCCTGCTGATACTGGTCGGATAAATCCAGCCTTTAATAATAATTGATGACTCTTAACTTCGGCATCTGCCGGCACTTCTCGTAAAGTTGGCATTAATAGTTTCGACTGTTTCATGAGTATCCTCGATTTTCTTTTTTAATTATGTACGACGCGAAATGCGCCTGTTTTTTTGTTATAAAATAATAATTACTAATTTACCGCAGTAAATCGTTAATTGTTACGGCTACCATTAAAGCAATCATAAATATTGCACCAGCAATGGTTACGCCATTCTCAAATGATGCTGGTAATGGCCGACGGATAATCGCTTCAATTGCGTTTAAAACCAGTTTGCCACCATCTAGTGCTGGGATTGGAATCAAATTCATTATACCTAAATTAACTGATAACATGGCCATAAAAATCAAAATATTTAAGAAGCCTGTTTTGGCAACCGTTGATGTCTGTTTCGCAATTGACACTGGCCCACCAAGCTTATTTAAGCTAAAACCACCCGTAAACAAATGTGACAAAGCGTACCATACACGTTGTACAACGGCAATAGTTGATACTATACCGTACTTAACTCGTGCCCCAAAATCGGTATATGTTTTCGCAGTTATCCCAATGACTTTTTGCTGAGCATCTGAAGATTTTAAATCAATGGGTGTCATATGTAGCGTCTTTAATTCACCGTGCCGTTTGACAACAACTGTCAAATTCTGCTGCTTAGTAGCTGAACCAATGATTGTAGACATTTGAAACCATGTCTTCACTTTGTGCTTGTCAATACTGACAATATCATCATTTGCTCGCATACCAGCTCGATCAGCTGGCATATTTGACTGAACATTGCCAACAACTGTGTCATTTAAAGTGACACTTTGCTGTATAAATCCCAAACTAATGAAAATTCCCAACGCTAGTAAAAAGTTCATGACTGGTCCGGCAATATTAATTAACGCACGTTTATAAACAGCTGCGCTCTGAACCCATGTGTCTTGTGGGGCAATTTGCACAGCCACCCCACTTTTTTCAAAAATAATAGCATCGTGCGCAACATTAAATGTCCGTTTTTCAGTGCTATCCTGCAAAAATCCGGTTACTGTTAATTGATTGGTTAAATCAAAACTATCAACTTGAAAAGGTACTCCGGCAACCGCCTCATCAGCACGTGTATCAATTTTAATGACAACTTGATTGTCATTAAATTGCAGACGAATCCTTTGTCCAGCCTCCAAATCAGCTTCTTCATCCATACCTGCCATACGTACATAGCCACCGACTGGCAAAATACGTATGGTATACGTTGTATGATTGCGTCGCCAATTTAACAATTTTGGTCCCATACCAATGGCAAATTCACGCACAAGGACCCCAGATTTCTTAGCCACTATAAAATGCCCAAATTCGTGCACAGTGACTAAAACACCAAAAATAAAAATGAATGCAATAACTGCGGTTAAACTCATATGATTATCCTAACATGCCTAAAATAGACATCAGTGGCATAACAACTAGCATTGAATCAAAGCGGTCTAGTATACCACCATGACCTGGTAAGATATTTCCCGAATCTTTAACACCATAATGTCTTTTAAACCCTGATTCAATCAAATCACCAAGTTGTCCTGCAATAGAAAGCATAATTGTAAAGAATAACAACTCTAAATAATGGTATTCAGGAAGCCAATGACACAATGCAAAAAGTGTTGGCACAACAATAACAGCTACTACACTCCCACCAATCGAGCCTTCCCAGGTTTTGTTAGGGCTAATCTTGGGTGCTAATTTATTTTTCCCAATCGCACGACCCACCATATATGCCCCAGAATCAGTAATCCAAACGATCAACATACCAAACATCACTGTTGATAACCCTACCTTGTCGGCTTGATAGAAGTAGTGAAATCCTATCCCAACATACAGCATTGTGAGTACAAGTGCCCCAGCATCATCGAAATTAAAGCGATTTTTGACAAATATCGTATTTAAGACCATCAAAAATGCCAAAATGTAGAAAACAATGTGCGAACTTCTAATCAGCGGCACTGTCTGCCAAAAACTATTCGGTAAAATAATTGCAACCACACCAATAAAACTAATGATTGCTTCTGCAGATACTAAAAATCGGTGCTTCATACGTAAAATTTCACTAACACCAACGACACCCATAGCAATTGTCAATATTAACAAAGGCCAACTACCGATAATCAGTAGCGGTACAAAAATAATCAAAGCCACTACGGCTGTTATAACGCGTGTTCTCATTTATTAAGACTCACTTTCATACTTTTCAGTTACATTTAAGCCGCCAAAGCGACGATCACGTGCCGTAAAAGAAGCAATCGCTTCTACTAAGTCATCAGCAGTATAATCAGGCCATAACACATTGGTAAAATACAATTCGGCATAAGCTGATTGATAAGGCATAAAATTGCTTAAACGTAACTCACCTGAGGTACGAATCATCAAATCCGGCGCTGCCAATTCACCCAGAGTTCCTGTTTGTAATGAATCTGCAAATAATTTGGCGTCAATATCTTCAGGCTTGATAAGGCCTTCAGCCACCATGGTCGCAATTTTCTTAGCTGTTGACACAATTTCAATTTGCCCACCGTAATTCAAGGCAAAATTTAAAATCATACCAGTGCCACCAGCCGTTTGGGCAATAGCACGATTTACTGCGCGTTGTGTTTCCGCGGGTAGTTGTGCAATATTCCCCATAACATTGACACGGATGTTATTTTTAATCAAATCCGGTACGAATTCGTTAAAAAAATCAATCGGTAACTTCATCAAAAAACTGACCTCGTCATTAGGACGAGACCAATTCTCTGTTGAAAATGCATATAATGTCAGAACCTTAACGCCTAAGTCACTCGCAGCTGTAGCGATTTTTTTGACAGTATTCATGCCAATTTTATGGCCTGCAACACGTGGCATTAAGCGTTTTTTGGCCCACCTGCCATTACCATCCATTATAATGGCAATATGGTTTGGGATTTTGAGTTGTCCATCGACAACCACCGTATTATTTTTACTTTTAAAAAGCGCCAAGATTGGCCCCTCCTTCATATGCGTTTTTACGCAATGGTATCTACTTAATTTTACCAGATGTCTTGCGAACCTACAAAAAAAACGTGATAAGAATTTTCTTATCACGTGCATTAAAAAATTACTGAACCGTAACAGATTTTGCGAGGTTTCTTGGTCGATCAACATCTAAACCACGATCAAGCGTTGCGTAATAAGCAATGAGCTGTGCTGGAATAACCGTTAACAATGGCATTAATAGTTCATTAACTTCTGGCAAAACATAAGCATCACCAGCTTTAGCCAGCGCTTTACTTGAAATAATGACAGCATTGGCACCGCGAGCGGTCACTTGCGCAATTTCACCACGCACAAGGCCAGCTGTTTTTGTCTGTGTCAATAAAGCAAAGACGGGTGTTCCTTCTTCAATTAATGAGATGGTGCCATGCTTTAATTCTCCGGCGGCAAAACCTTCTGTTTGAACATATGATATTTCTTTTAGCTTTAATGCCGCTTCAACGGCAACAGCTGCATCTAAGCCACGGCCAATATAGAAAGCAGAACGACGGTCACGCAATGCTGATTCCGCAATCGTCTTAAAGGCCTCTTTTTGATCGATAATGACTTGCATTTCAACAGCAACCTTTGCCAACTCATGCTTCAAATCTAAGGTGCTATTTCCAGCGGCATGCGCCAAAATAGCTTCCACAATAATTTGAGCCGTATATGCTTTTGTTGATGCCACAGCGATTTCTGGTCCAGCAAGCAATGGTAGGGCGAAATCAGCTTCACGCGTCAAAGTTGAATTCATCACATTAGCGATAGTCAATGAACCAAAGCCTTGCTTAATGACATTATCTAATACTTCACGGGAATCTGCTGTTTCTCCAGATTGACTTAAGAAAATAAAGAAAGGCTTGTCGCTCAACAATGGCTGATCATAAGCAAATTCTGATGAGATATGAACCTCAGTTGGCTTACCAGTCCATTGCTCAAAGTAACGCTTGCCCACCAAACCAGCATGATAAGATGTGCCTGCTGCAACGATATATAATCGATCAGCTGACTGTATTGCTTCAATAATGGCCGGATCAATGTTTTGAATCTGATTATCATCATCAAAATAATGTTGTGATAATGTTCTGGCGACAATGGCTTGTTCATCAACCTCTTTCAACATGTAATATGGGTAAACCCCCTTATCTGTTTCTGAAGCATCGATATCAATATGGAAAGCTTCGCGCGTAATCTCTTGGCCGGCTGCATCAAATAAAGTTACTTTGGCTTTATCAATAATAGCAACTTCACCGTCCATCAATTCGATGAAATTTTGTGTCACATCCAACATTGCTGCTGCATCTGAAGTCACAACATTACCTGAGTCTGATACACCAATTAGCAATGGTGACTTTTTCTTAGCAGCATACATTAAGTTGGGTGTTTCACGATCCATTAACAAAAAGCCATAAGCTGAATTGTCATCCAACAAAGCAATCATCTTACGGAAAGCATCCAACGTTGACAATTGGTCTTCCTTTGAAAACTTATCAATCAATTGTACCGCGATTTCGGTATCAGTTTCTGAATGCAGTATCACCCCTTGCAAATAAGTGTCACGTAATTCATCATAATTTTCAATAACACCATTGTGTACCAGATAAAAACGGCCATCTTCTGACATGTGAGGATGCGCATTTTCAACTGATACACCACCGTGTGTCGCCCAGCGCGTATGTGCAATACCTGCTGTCCCAGCAATACCTTTGCCTTTTGTTGCAGCTTCTAATTTTGACACGCGGCCTTTTTCACGAATTAAAAAGTCCCCCGCTGCACCATTACTAACATAAACACCAGCTGAATCATAACCGCGATATTCAAGCTTTTCTAATCCCTTTAATAGGCTAGGCAAAACTTGATTGATACCAGTATATCCAACAATTCCACACATAAATAAATTCCTCTTTTTCAAATTGGTTAAGATTAAATATCAAACTAACACCCACTATTCTAAAGCAATAAAAAGGTTTTGTCAACGAAATCAAATAATTGGTATACCTCTAAAATAAGTAGATAACAGCGTATTCGGCACGCAATTTATGGTAAACTGTTAGAAACTGAAAGAGGGATTTATTGTGGCAAAAACAGTATCATGGCATATTATTAATGCTAAAATTTTAGATGTATTTAATTTAACTTTTGAAACCAGCGAACTATGGATTGATCATGATAAAATTGTCTATCGCGGTCGTCGTTCAGATTTACAAGCTCAGCATACGTTTGATGCGCAAGGACAGTATATTGTTCCCGGGTTAATTGATGCCCATATGCACATCGAAAGTTCTTTGCTGGCCCCAAGTGAATTCAGCAAATTAGTTGTGCCACATGGTATTACACGCGTCATTGCTGATCCACATGAAATAGCTAGTGTTGCTGGCGTATCAGGTATACAATATATGCTTGAAGAAGCTAGACAATCACAACTCCATATCCATTATATGTTACCTTCATCTGTGCCAGCAACACCTTTTGAACACGCTGGCGCAACACTTCATGCGGATGCATTAAAGCCTTTTTACAGTGTTCCAGAAGTAAATGGTCTTGCAGAAGTCATGGATTTTCCGGCAGTTTTCAATGAAGATGAAGATATGCACCAAAAAATCAGCGATGCACAAGCAGCTGGGAAACATGTTGACGGACATGCTTCTGGACTTTCACGAGAACAACTAGCCATTTATCGTAAGTATGGCATTGATACTGACCATGAAAGCGAAAATGCGCAACAAGCACGCGATCGTTTAAATGCTGGCTTTTCAGTATTTGTTCGTGAAGGAACGGTAGAACGCGATGAATCCGCCATTTTACCGGCAATTAGCGTAGCAAACCAAGCGCACTTTTCCTTCGCAACAGATGACAAAACCGCTAATGATATTCAACATGAAGGTGCCATTGATTTTAATGTAAAACTCGCCATCCAATCTGGCATGAGCCCGGCTATGGCTTTTACAATTGCAAGTTATAACGCCGCTACTGCTCATCGGCTAGACAACGTTGGGGCACTCACAGATGGTTATGTTGCTGATCTTGTTATTATTGATTCATTAGACGATTTCAATATCAAAAAAGTGATGATTAGTGGCCAATGGTATGTTGAACCGGAAACCACAGTCTTACCGCTAGCCAATCAATCGCTCAATTTCACACTCACTGTAGATGACCTCAAGCTGCCAATCAACGATAAAAAGCCTGCCCATGTTATCGAAATTATGCCACACCATATTACAACTACCCATTTAGTTGAAGATGTACCAAGCCAAGAAGGCTTGTTTGTCGCCGATAAAACTTATGCTAAAATCGTGGTTGCTGAACGTTATCATAATCTCGGTCATGGTGTTGGTATCATTAAGGGATTCCAAATGACAGATGGCGCTATTGCTTCGACAATAGCCCATGATTCGCATAATATTATTATCGCTGGTACAAATGATGAAGATATGCTTTTGGCAGCAAACAAATTACGTGAAATTGGTGGTGGTGAAGTTGTTGTCAACAACGGACAAATAACCACATTGCCCTTAGCAATTGGTGGTTTGATGTCTGAACAATCGTATACAACTGTTATTCAAGAAAACAACACTCTGCAAGCTGCTTTTTCAAAGATAAGTCATCTTAATTTTGATCCGTTCTTAACTTTGTCTTTCATGGCTTTACCCGTCATCCCTAGCCTAAAAATAACTGATCAAGGGCTATTTGATTTCAATACATTTTCATTTATCAACATTCAGGACTAATTATGCAAACATTAAGTATTTCCCCACAAAACCTCCTAACAATTCTTATCGGGCAACAAACGATTCTCCCTCATGCGCCTAGTGGTCAATTTTTACTGGCAACTCATAAACATGCACAACTAAATTTACCATCTGAGATGGCTGGTTGTATTGTATACATTGATGATCAATCACAGGCAACACTAGTTGCATTGGTTCACCCTTTTCATGTTGCGCAGCACGACAGTATTTTCGACACTGATGACAGACTCATTCATCGGGAACCTTATAATTGGTTTGGACCGCAAGCTCTAGTGATTGAAAAAAAGTTAAATGATTTTTCTAAAACATATGATGGTCCTTTGACTGAGGACGGTGCCATTCCTCGCAATTACATTCCGGATAACATTGCGCAACCAGCACTATTATCAGACGAATACTGGAATAGCTATTTACCATTTGTAAACGACCCGACTGGTTCATTTGCGCAACAAGTACAACCATTATTTAAGCACAATCAAAATAGTTAATATAAAAAAGCCTAACTTTTATCGTTAGGCTTTTTATTAATTAATATCTTGCTGATGTTCTGTCCCAGAACTACCATCACTGATATTCACACGTCTTGGACGCGAGCCATCTGACGGACCAATATAACCGCCAGATTCTAAGTCATCAATTAAACGTGCTGCGCGATTATAACCAATCCTAAAACGACGCTGCAACAAAGATGTTGAAGCTTTCTGCTGTTCAATCACAAATTGTAGCGCTTCTTGGAATAGCTCGTCTTCACTGTTTCCTTGATTTGTACCATCAGTCGATTCTTGTGCAATATCTTCGTCGGTAACGGTCATCGCTTCAGAATATTGAACAGTCTGTTGAGATTTAACAAAGTCAACAACATTCGTAACATCTGTATTACTAATAAAAGCACCTTGTATTCTTTGGCTCGGCTTGCCAGGTGGGGCAAAAATCATATCCCCTTTACCAAGTAACTTTTCAGCACCGTTAGTGTCTAAAATTGTCCGAGAATCAGTACCTGACGCGGTTCGGAATGCGATACGTCCCGGAATATTACTTTTGATTGTGCCATTAATTACTTTAACATCCGGCCGCTGTGTGGCTAAAATCATATGAATGCCTGCGGCACGTGCTTTGGCGCCTAAACGTGCTATAGACACTTCGATTTCTGATCCTACTGTACTCATTAAATCAGCAAATTCATCAACTATAGCAACAATGTAGGGCATTTTTTGCATGATGGCTGCCCCAGTAGTGGCTGCTTCATCGTTCTGCTTGGCAACAGCTGCGTTATACTCACCAATATTTCTTTTGCCAAATTGTGCCAAAAGCTTATAGCGATTTTCCATTTCGTCAACGACTTTTTGCAAGGACTTAGCAGCTTTACGGGGATCGGATACCACCGGTGTTAATAAATGCGGAATACCATTATAAATTGATAATTCAACAACTTTAGGATCAACCATCATCAATTTTAATTCACTCGGTTTTGCTTTCAACAATAGCGACACAATAATGCCATTCAAACCAACAGATTTTCCCGAACCAGTTGAGCCAGCAATCAGCAAATGCGGCATATCGGCTAGATTAGCTGTAATGATATTGCCAGTAACATCGCGCCCTAATGGCACACTAAGCAAATGCTTATCATCCTTCGGTGCATGTTCTATCATATCTCTAAAACCAACAACTGCTTGCGTATCATTAGGAACTTCGACACCAACATATGGTTTACCAGGAATTGGTGCTTCAATACGAATCGATTTTGCCGCAAGTGCGAGCGCGAGATCATCAGCTAAATTAGCAATACGGTTGACTTTTACACCTTGCCCTGGCTTCAATTCATATTGTGTAACTGTCGGCCCTAAAGACACACTCGTGACTTCTGCCTCCACGCCAAAACTCGACAGTGTATCATGTACCAAACGTGATTTTTCAGTTAAACTCTGAAACTCGTTGGTTTGGTCAGTTGGCGATACTTGTGTCAATAAATCGGATGATGGTAATTGATAATCTGGATTGTCGATTTCTGGTTGATCTGTCGTCATCACGGTATCATCATCGCGTGCTGTTTTGTCAAGGCTGTTTGTTGTTTCGGCTGTTGGTGCTTTTTTAGGTGCGTCCGATTCATTATTTACATCATCAGTCACTGGTCCTTGCCACTTGATTTCCGGCTCAACAAAAGGTTGTGCAGGCTCTTGATGTACCGCGGGCATTTCCGATTGCACAATTTCTGCTTGCTTTTTATGGTGAAGACCTAATGGGTCTTCACCATAATCTGTAATATCTTTCTTGGGCTTTTTTCTAAATAAAGACTGTCGTTTTTCTGGTCTATTTTCACGTTGAGACTGAACATAGGCAACCCCTTCTTGAGCTTTTTCGAAGCCTTTTTGGGTTAAATCACGTGCTGGAATCCTGAAGAAAATCACTACCCCACCAAAAAAAAGTATCAATGAAATAATCCAAGTCCCTATGTTAGAGAGTAGCGTAAATGATACTTGATAGAGTAGTGCGCCAACTACACCACCTCCTACGGGCGTGTTAGCTGATTTGTTGGCGACATCTTGTGCAATCAACCGCAGAATTTCACTAGCAAAACCATTACTATTTTTTATGTCGTACGTGAAAAATAATAGTGATGATAAAGTCAAAAGTGCTACGAAAGCCATAACCAAACCGATAACAAAATGATGTGCCACTTTGATCCATTTTTTAAAGATAAAATAATAACCTAAAGATACGGTTAATGGTAGTAAGGCCACCCAATACAAATTTCCAAATAGAAAACGACCGGCATCAGCCACATAGACACCTAATAAGCCAAGTTTAAAAAGACCTAAAATTCCTAGTAATGTTGCGAGTAAAATAGTGATATTTTTACCAACAACAACACGAGTGCTTGTTTTTTTGCGCGATGTAGTTGTTCGCCTCTTTTGTGGTGTTTTTCGAGTTGCCAATGGTTTTATCCTTTAAAATTAAATTAATATATCATCTTTTATTTTAGCATGAAACAAAAACAAACACATGTTCGTTTTTGTTTTGCTTAACCTCATGCTATATAAAAAGCCGCAACCGAAGTTGCGACTTGATATAGCTCGTGAGAGAATCGAACTCTCGATTCCGCCGTGAAAGGGCAGCGTCTTAGCCACTTGACCAACGAGCCATGGTCAGTGCAGTCTAACTGTGTTAGACAACTATAATATAATACCAAGAAAACATCTAGCTGTCAAGCGCCTACTTCAACTTATCTTGTTCATACGTATGCGTTGTTTCCAAGTTTTGAAAACTTTGTTGACGTAATGCTTCATATAAAACAATCGCAACCGTGTTAGATAAGTTCAATGACCTAATGTGTGTATCATCTTGGGGTATACGAATGGCTTTTTCAGGATTCTGTCGCATAAATACCTCTGGTAAACCAGTCGTTTCTTTACCAAACAAGAAGTAATGGTCACCCTGAGATTCAGCATAATCAGGTTGTGTATAATCCATATTAGCAAACTTCGATACCAGATATAAATGATCTTTTTCAGTCAACGTCTCTAGAAAATCAGGTAAGCTAGCATGCTTGACCAACTGCACATGATCCCAATAATCAAGGCCTGCACGTTTAACATGCTTATCATCTAATTCAAAACCAAGCGGTTCAATGAGATGTAAAACAGCATCAGTCCCTGCTGTGGTACGCGCAATATTACCAGTATTAGCTGGCATCAAGGGTTCAAATAATACGATATGATTTGTCATTTTGATCCATCTTCCAATTCTTCTTTAAAAAATTCTGAGTTACTACGCCACCAAGTATAGATACGCGTGACAATAACTTTAATCACAGCATAAGCTGGAACAGCCAACACGACACCTAACACGCCAAATATGTGACCACTGCTTAGCAGTACAACAATCACAGTTACCGGATGAATTGATAATGCTTCACCAAGAATTTTTGGCGCAATCACATGCCCTTCTATAGGTTGCTCAATAGCTAATACAATAATCGCTAAAATTAATAGTTTTGGTCCACCAGCAATCAAGGCGACCGCAAAGACCGGCACTTGTGCCAAAATAGATCCAACGTAAGGTATCATATTAAAAATACCTGCCATAAGTGCTAGCAAAATACCATACGGTAAACCAATGACCGTATACCCGATACCAAACATCACCATTACAGCGAAAGCCACACCCAATTGGCCTCGAATATACTGCGCAATTTGTTTACTAATATCTGTTAATAATTGCCCAATAGAGCGCTGTGCTTTTCTAGGAAATTTTTCAGATATAAAAGCTGAAAATTTGTGCCCATCTAACAGCATATAGTAAAGAATAAAAGGTGTTGAGACGGCGGTAACCCCTACACTTGTCAAAGTAGAAGCAAACGTACCTATGCCAGCTACACCACTTGTCAAATATTTACGACTCCAGTCGATCATGCTCTGATTGATGTTGGTATTTGTATTATTCAAAAACTCGCGTACTGGCCTAAACTGCGCGGATTTGAAAGTTTCATTAATGAAATTTTGACTCGTACGCCAATAGTCAGGCCAGTTATTAATAAAGGCAATGATTTGGTCACGCAAGACAATGACGACCACCGCTAAAATACCAGCAATGATAGCCAACAGTAAAATCAAAATAATCGCAATGGAAAGTCGACGTGGCATGCGCGTGTATCTACTCATCAAATTGATCAACGGACTCAGCAGATAATATAACACACCGGCAATCAATATTGGTGCGCCTACTGCAGTAAATAATGCACGCACTGGCTCAAAAATAAATCGAATTTGCCAACTTAAAAAAATAATTAATAAGATAAGCAAAATAACTAACAGCCCGTTTAAAAGATTATTGCCGGAAAACCAGCGCCTATACCATGATGGCTTTTCGTTGTTTTTCATTGTCAGAGGCCCTCTATTTTTAGTTTATTAGTTTATAATTTTAGCTTGTAATACCATCATATCATACTCTAAATGTAATCGTTGATTGGTTGTTTCACAATTAAATTGCGTTAGTGTCTCTCCATTAAAATATATGATATTATTAAGTTAGTTTAATTTTAGGAAGAACAATATGCCTTCAACTGCCACAGCCCATACAAATATAGCCCTAATCAAGTATTGGGGCAAAAAAAATACGCGTTTGAATTTACCAACAACGTCGTCAATTTCATTAACACTCGACCAATTTTATACGAAGACAACAGTCACACCAAATAGTCAGGCTGATCAATTATTTATTAATGGCAACGCCACCGACGCAACGCGTGTACACAACTTCTTAAATAATTTGCGCCAATATTTAGGTGATTTTGAACCTTTAACTGTCACTTCCAATAATCATGTCCCCACAAGTGCCGGACTGGCTTCATCGGCATCCGCTTTTGCGGCCTTAACCGCAGCCACAGCACGTGAACTGAACTTCAATTTACCCTTAACGACACTCTCCCGGCTCGCTCGCCGTGGCTCTGGGTCAGCATCACGTTCATTCTATGGCCATTTTGCCATTTGGCATGAAGGTATTGATGATACGTCGTCTTTTGCCGAAAGTTTGAATGCGCCAGCTATGCCAATCGCATTAGTCGTTGCTGAAGTATCTGATGCCGCCAAAAAAGTTGGTTCCACAGAAGGGATGCGGCGCGCCGTCACTTCTCCGGACTATCAAGAATGGTTACGTGAAAGTGCTAAACAATTAGTTGATATGAAGCAAGCCATTCAGCACAGTGATATTGAAAAAATTGGTGCCATCGCCGAAAAAAATGCCCTCAGTATGCATGCTTTGAATTTAACCGCACGTCAAAAGCCTTTTACATACTTTACTTGTGACACGCAACGTATTTTATCTATTGTCTCTGATTTGCGTCATCAAGGCATATTAGCTTTTGCTACCTTAGATGCAGGCCCTAATGTTAAAATAATTACAACTTTGGATTCCGCTAAGCTAGTCGAAGCGGCTTTGTTATCTGAATTACCGGCACTTCATGTTCAAACCGCTACAAGCGGTTCAGGTATTATTTATGACTAAAATACTCATCCCCGGCAAACTATTTTTAGCCGGTGAATATGCAATTACACATCCAGGAAATACCGCATTAATTGCGACAACAAAGACTGGTTTATCTGTTGAAATAGAATCAGCCGCCCAAACATCGGTCATACATTCCAATACAATTACTACCGATTGGCATTTCAACATTACAGAAACCGCAATAGTTAGCACTGACGACTGGCGTTATGTCAGAGCAGCCGTCAATATTATGCAAGCTTATACCACAACAAATCAATTCAAACCATTAAGCAATATTAACGTCAACATCACTAGTAATCTTAACAGTCCCTTTGGTAAAATCGGTCTTGGCTCTTCTGCAGCTGTCGTTGTGGGCATAGTTGAAGCTATTAATGCACAATTTAATCTGAAACTACCAATTTTAACACGCTTTAAATTGGCTAGTCTTGCCCATCTACATGTTCAAAAAAACGGGTCCCTGGGTGATATTGCAGCTATTATGTATGGTGGTGTGATTGCCTATCAAAGTCCTGATTTATCCAGTTTTAGACAAAATGATGAAAATTGGCTTAGACCATCATTGGCTAACAAAATTTGGCCAAAATTGCATATTGCGCAGTTGCCTTGGCCGCCAAAGTGGCAGTTACTTTTGGGCGCAACTTTGGAGTCGGCTGATACAAAATCAGCGCTAGAACATTTTATTTTATCAAAACAATTTATTACAGAAAGTCAACAAATAGTCCAAAGCCTTATCCACACCATTACTCAAGAAGATTATCCACAATTAGCACTAGGTTTGCGTCGCAATCAAGAGCTACTGCAAAACAGCTTACCCACAGGCTATATTACGCCTAAACTTGCCCACTTACTCGAAAGCTTGACCAATATAGCTGGTAAAATTAGCGGTGCTGGCTTTGGCGATAATGGCTTTGCGGTACTGCAAAACAATGCTGAACAACTAGAATCAGTTTGGCAACGATATCAAATTGTTGCACAACCTATTATCATTTCACCACAAAAGCGAGGTTAGTCTATGCGTGAATCAGCTCAAGCTCATCGCAAAGATGAGCATTTGTCACTCGGCGTCAATCTTTGGCGTCAGCAAAATTTTCTCACACCTGGTGCAAGTTACGAAGATGTGAGATGGTTGCCTGTAGTGTTCCCAGAGATGGCCGTATCCGACACCGATGTAAGTGTTGATTTGTTTAATCATCATTTTGACTGGCCTTTTTATATCGAGGCTATGACAGGAGGCTCCGAACTCACCGGACGAATCAATAGTCAGCTAGCCGAAGTGGCTAGAACAACCAACTTAGCCATGGCGGTTGGCTCACAATCTATTGCACTCAAAGAACCCGATCTTGCGAGCACTTTTAAAGTTGCTCGCAAACAGCATCCGGATGGCTTTTTAATTGCTAATTTAGGTGCCGATCATCCAATTGAAAATGTTCGCGCAGCTGTTGATATGATTGATGCCAATGCCATTGAAATGCATGTCAACGTTGCCCAAGAATTAGTCATGGCCGAAGGCGATCGAGAATTTTTTTGGCTAGATAACTTGGCTAACGTTATTGCCAAATCGCCTGTCCCCGTTATCATTAAAGAGGTCGGCTTTGGTATGAGCCAATCAGCTATAAAAACAATTCAACAATTGAATCCAGCTGCAATCAATATCGGTGGCGCTAACGGTACCAACTTTGCAGTAATTGAACGTCGTCGGAATCGCCAAGCTGAAACATTGAACATTGATCAATTTGGTTTATCAACAGTTGAAAGCCTTATTTCTGCTCAAATCATGCAAAATCAATATCCTATTATTGCAACTGGTGGCATTCAATCAGCCAATGATGTGATTACGAGCTTGATGTTGGGTGCAACATTAGTCTCTAGTGCTGGCTTTATGTTAAAAACATTAATGGATAATGGGCAAAGTGCTTTAGTACAACAAATTGAGGGTTGGCAATCTGCTTTACCACGATTACTTACCCTACTGGGTGCGCAATCCAACCAAGAGCTCGTCGAAAAACAACGTCTGTACTCACCCTCTTTACAAAATTTCATCACACAACAAAAAGCGTCACCTGAAAATAGGTGACGCTTTTTGTTAGTTTATTTAATTAAATCAACCTTGTCAAAGTCAACAACAGCAATAACTGGTAGATTTCGGAAAAAATTGTTATAGTCCATACCGTAGCCTACTAAAAATTCGTCAGGCACATCTAAACCAAAATAATCAACTTCAAAGTCAACAACACGTGCTGCTTTTTTATCAGCTAAAGCCACAGTCGTCACACTAGCGGCTCCCTTTAACTCAAAGTAGTTATGCAACCACTGCATCGTACGTCCTGAATCGATAATTTCATCAACAATCACAACATCTCGACCAGTTAAGTCCATGCTGACATCATGAACCACTTTAACTTGACCTGTTGATGATGCGCCAGTATAACTTTTTACATCAATAAAATCAAAATCAACATCCAATGCCATTTTGCGTAGTAAGTCGGTTGCAAAAATCACCCCACCCTTTAACACAGCAATAAAAACTGGCCGTTGCTCGTGCTCAGCAAATTGCAATGTTAATTCGTTAGCCACCCGTTGCACCTGGGCTTGAATATCTGTTTCGGTTGCTAAAACTGTTTTAATCGCTGGATGGTTAATTAATGATTTCATGCCAAACCCACTCTCTTGAAAATATCATCAACATGACGCAAATGATAATGATAATCAAATGCATCATCAATTTGTGCCTTGCTCAACTTGTCTGTAATTGTGGGATCTGCATCAACCAACTCACGGAACATTAAGCGTTCATCCCAAGAACGTGCTGTTAAAGGTTGCACAGTATCATATGCCTGTTCGCGTGATAATCCGGCATCAATAAGACTCAAAAGTAAACGCTGAGAATAAATTAAACCGTACGTACGATCCATATTTTGACGCATTGTATCAGGGAAAACACCCAAATTATTCAAAATACCTGTTTGGCGGTCCAATATATAGTCTAATATTGCTGTTGCATCAGCTAAAATAATGCGTTCAGCAGAAGAATGAGAAATATCACGTTCGTGCCATAAAGTCACATTTTCAAGTGCTGTCACAGCATAGCCGCGCAACACACGTGCCAAACCAGTAATATTTTCATCACCAATTGGATTACGCTTATGCGGCATAGCGGAAGACCCTTTTTGTCCCTTGGCAAAGCCTTCTTCAACTTCATGAATTTCCGAGCGTTGTAAAGAACGAATTTCTGTTGCTAATTCTTCCATTTGTGTTCCAATCAAGGCAATGGTTTGAATGTAATCCGCATGCAAATCACGTGGCAACACTTGTGATCCAATTGGTTGTGGTGTTAAGCCAAGTTCTTTCATAGCCACAGCCTCAACATAAGGGGGCACGTTGGCAAATGTGCCTACGGCACCAGATAATTTACCGGTTTCCACTTCTGCCGATACACGGTCGAATCGTTCAATGGCACGTGATGCTGACGCGTAAAAACGTGCCATCTTCAAACCAAATGTAGTTGGTTCAGCATGAACACCGTGTGTCCGTCCCATCATCACTGTGTCCTTATACTTTAAAGCTAAAGCTTTTATGGCTGCCTGCCATGCTTTTAAATCTTTCTTGATAATGTCATTAGCCTGTCGCAAACGCAAGGCCTGCGCGGTGTCAACAACATCTGTTGACGTTAAGCCATAATGAATCCATTTACGTTCCTCGCCCAACGATTCAGAAACGTTACGCGTAAAAGCAACGACATCATGACGCGTCGATAATTCAATTTCGGCGATACGATCAACATCAAATGTTGCATGCTTGCGAATTTTGACTAAGTCAGCTGCCGGAATATGCCCTGCGGCAACCCAACCAGCATCAACAGCAATTTCAACATCAAGCCAAGTCTGATATTGATTATGTAATGACCAAATATCACGAAGTGCTTGACGAGAGTAACGTTCTATCATTTTAAGATTTCCTCTGCTTAATTAGTGTTCTATCTTGCAATTCAATTGTACCAGTTAAATGTGCCCTTGCGTTCGTTATTTTATTAGTTTTATCTCACAAACTCTGTTTTTCATCACCTAAAAGCGAACAATGGAGCTGTTTGATGGTATCAAGACGAACGTTAGGATTGTAAACGTTTTATTGAATTAATGTTTGCTGGGGTTTAACTACCCAAGTTGCGATGATATAAGCAATAGCGTACAGTACAGCGATTGCAATAAACACGTTTTGGTAGGGCATCTTCAAACCATGTACAATAAAACTGGCTAATTGATTACCTGATAAACCAGCTGCCGCCCAGGCAGTTAAAGCCACGCCATGAATTTTTGAAATTGCTTGCATACCAAAGCGATCCGCGAGCAATGGTGGTAAAGCTGAGAAACCGCCACCATAACCAGCATTAATTAAAAAGAAAGTCATAACCAGTACAATAGGCATGAGGCGACTAGCATCTGGTAAGAAAAATGCGGCCAATGACATCATTAATGACATGGCAAAAATAATGCGATAAATCGTGTTGCGGTCACGCAATCTATCTGAAAAAGTAGCAAAGCCAATACGACCTGCGGCGTTAAAAAACGCATCAATACTAACAATCGTAGCAATAGCGGCTACTGAGAAGACGGCTGAACCAGAATCATTATGAAGACCTGACAAAATATCTTTTTCTTGTGAAATAATGGCTAGCCCAGCAGTAATATTTAAATAAAACATCAACCAAATACCAATAAAATTCGTGTTTTTGATCAAAATCATTGGGCTAAAACGATTTTTCAAAGGTTTTTCATGCCAATTAGCTGGTTTTCTAATCAATAACGCCCCACTTAACATCATCAACGCAAAAATGACACTCAAAATCACAAACATTTGCCACAGACCAGCACTTTTTTGGAGTGACATCATAATTGGTGAAAAAATCATTTTTGACAAACCAAATCCAGCAACCGCTAATCCAGTCCCTAGTCCTTTATTGTCTTTAAACCATAACATCAAATTTTTGACCGGTGTCAGATAACCGATACCAAGACCAATGCCCATGATTACCCCATAAAAAATATAAATACCCACCAGCGATTTCTGCTGAATACTGATGCCTGTACCAACCATACCCACAACAAAGAAAGCAGTAGATAACATAGCTGATTTTTTAATATCCCGCTCAACAAAAGGTCCCAAAACTGCAGCTGATAAACCTAAAAACAAAATAGCTATCGAAAATGCCCATTCAACGCTTGGTACCGATTGCCCAATGTTATCAGCAATTGCTTGTTTAAAAACACTCCAAGCATACACTGTTCCAATACTGCCGTGAATGAGTAGCGCTGGCAATGCTGCTCGTAACCACTTATTTTCCATGTGACTGATTCTCCTAATAATTTATCTTATCATTTAATCATATTTTTTAAACGGTGTAAACAAAATACGTATATTTAATAATAAAATGAGATTAATATAATTAAAAACACGAACTTTTTTCAGTTCGTGTTTTACGAAAGTCGTTTTTCTTGTTGATAATTAATCGGTAGCCACTCAAGCACACGCTCAATTTGTTTATCCCAGTAATACCATTCATGTTCACCGTGACTTGTTTCAAAAACAACATCATATCCCAACGCTTTAATTTGCGCTATCGATTGCTGATTATTTTCAAACAAATAATCTTCTTCACCAATCCATGCATATAATTTTGGTAGGTTCGTCTGTTGTTGCGTTTGTTGCTGTGCAAGCGCCAGCAAATCATTTTCTGACCCCTCAAATTTTGACAAATCACCAAAAATACCACGCCAGTAAGCATCATTTTGCCATGTACTACGCTCAGGAAAATTTGGATTGCCCATTAAGGCACCAGATAATGAAGCTGCATAACTAAATTGTTGGCTGCTAAAGGCCATTTTAAAGGCCCCATAACCGCCCATTGACAAACCTGCAACGAAATTTTTCTCCCGCCTACGAGATAGTTGTGGTAATAAAGTAGCCACTTTTTCGGGTAATTCTTGTAATAGTGCATCAAAATATGACATACCGTATTGCGTATTGGTATACCAAGCCAAATCTGTGGATGGCATAACAATAGCCACTGGTGTTTGCCGAACCAGTCTTTCAATGCTTGTCCGACGTGACCAAACTGCCTGATCACCTGACATACCATGCAAAAGATAAAGGACTGGAATATCTTGCAAGTCCGTGTTTGTCCATTGTGGATTATGATCAGACAATTCAGGTAAAATCACATGCATGATACGATCCATACCCAAAATTTGGGAGTAATAATTAATTTGTAAATACGCCATTCAAATTATCTTTTCCTCAATTTATACAACGCAAACAAGCGTTCCCAGCTAGCAGAACAACATATTCTTAAAACAGACCTGTAATTTTCCCTGTCTCATCAATGTCAATATCAAGTGCCGCTGGATGTTTTGGTAACCCTGGCATCGTTAAAATAGACCCAGTCATCGCCACGAGAAAACCTGCGCCTAATTTGGGCACAAACTCACGAACATGTATCACAAAGTCTTTGGGTGCGCCCAATCGTTTAGGATCATCAGAAAACGAATATTGCGTTTTAGCCATAATAATCGGCAATTTGTCCCACCCTTGCGCCTTAAAAGCCATGAGTTGTTTTTGCGCTGTTGCCGATAATTCAACGCCTAATCCACCATAAATTGTGGTGACAATCGCATTAAGCTTATCAGTTGCTTCATCTTCTGGTTGATAGAGTGGTGTGTAGTCTGCTTCTTGATCAGCTGCTTCAATAACCGCTGCTGCCAAATCTTGTGCTCCGGCGCCACCTTCTGCCCAAACTGTTGTCGTATAAGCTGCTGCACCAAAGGCCTGTGCATAGTCCTTAATCGCTTGAATTTCCGAATCAGTATCAGCAGAAAAACGATTAATAGCAACAACAACAGGTACACCGTATCGGCCCATTGCCTTAAGATGCTGACCCAAGTTTTCTAAACCAGCTGCTAGTGCTGTTAAATTTTCATTATTCAAGTCAGCTAAAGCCACACCCCCATGATGCTTTAAAGCACGCACTGTGGCAACTACCACAATTGTATCAGGTGTCTTGCCTAGTATTGGGACTTTAACATCCAAAAACTTTTCACCACCCAAATCAGCACCGAAGCCACCCTCAGTGACTGTATAGTCAGCTAATTGCAGCGCTGTTTTAGTCGCCAAAATTGAGTTTGTTCCCTGTGCAATATTAGCGAATGGGCCACCATGAACAATCGCTGGTGTATGTGCCAGCGTCTGAACTAAATTAGGCATAATTGCGTCTTTTAATAGCACAGCTAAAGCACCTGAGACACCTAAATCAGCGACTGTTACAGGTACTTTATCATAAGTATAACCAACCACAATACGTGCAACACGCGCTTTTAAATCCATCAAATCCGTAGATAATGTTAAAATAGCCATCAACTCAGAAGCTACCGTAATATCGAAACCGTCTTCTCTTGGCACGCCCGATGTTGGGCCTCCCATACCAATTGTGATATGGCGCAAAGCGCGATCATTGATGTCCAAGACACGTTTCCAAATGATGCGACGTGGGTCAATATTTAATGGGTTGCCTTGTTGTAGGCTATTATCTACAACAGCAGCCAAGGTGTCATGTGCGGCAGTTAAGGCATGAAAATCGCCTGTAAAATGGAGGTTAATATCAGCCATCGGTATAACTTGTGACATACCACCACCCGTTGCACCACCTTTCATTCCCATCACAGGTCCAAGGGACGGTTCACGCAAAGCAATCATTGTTTTTTTACCAGCTAACGCCAGTGCATCAGCTAGACCAACTGTCACGGTTGATTTTCCTTCGCCTGCTGGCGTTGGATTAATAGACGTTACCAAAATTAACTTCCCTAAGTCCTTTTTGCGGGAAATTGTAGGATCTAATTTAATTTTAGCTTTATCATAACCATAAGGTAAAATTTCATTTGGTTTCAAACCGGCTTTTTCGGCAATTTGTGTGATTGGTAATATTTCAGCTGATTGTGCAATGGCGATATCTGTCTGCATCGTTTTAACTCCTCGTTCCATCATAATAAGTATTAACTAGCTCATTCTTTCGCTTCGTGTGCTATTGCTTGATAAGCAATATCATGTCTGTATTGAAGTGATGTGTCTAATTGATCAATTTTATTATAAACTTTTTGTTGTGCTAACGTGGTGTTCACGTCATGGGCTACCACTGTTGCAACGCGCCCACCACTGGCAATGCCGTTTTTCACACCAGCAAAATTAATTACTAACGGTGCAACATCTTTATCTGTTGGCACTTGTGCACCTTTTATAGGCGCTTCCGGATAGCCCTCAGCCGCTAGAACAACACCAACATAAACATCAGAGGTTTGCCAGTCAGATGTGATTTGCTCACCATGACATAATTGGTTGATTAAATTATAAAAATCACCAGTGTATTGTGGCAAAACTACTTGTGCCTCTGGATCCCCAAAGCGCACATTAAATTCAATGACCTTTGGCCCATCGGCAGTCAGCATGACCCCTGTGTATAACACACCAGAAAACGGTGTGCCCTCCGTTGTCATTGCCGCAATCGTTGGCATCACAAGTTCAGCAATTGCACGTTGACGCGTTACGCTATTAATCCAGCGTACGGGACTATATGCGCCCATTCCACCAGTATTAGGTCCTTTATCGTGATCAAAGCGTCGCTTATGATCTTGAGCCAGCGGTGCGTGTGTCACAATCCCGTTTTGCCCCACCAATGAAAAAATAGAAAATTCGACACCTTCTAAATATTCTTCAATAACTAATTTAGCTTTGGGTTCATGCTTATATACTTTAGATAAATAAGCTTTTGCATCGGCTTCACTTGTAATAATAGACACACCTTTACCCAAAGCTAAACCATCTAATTTAAAAACAATTGGCAACCCGAGTTTTTCTACAGCAGCTATAGCGTCAGCCATTGAAGATACTGTGCAAGATTGGGCTGTTGGGATGTGATACTTTTCTAAGATGTGTTTCGTAAATGACTTTGACCCTTCTAGTTGTGCTGCGACTTTACTAGGTCCAAAAATAGTTAATCCCGATGCTTGAAAAACATCGACTACGCCAAGTGTTAATGGTTCCTCGTTACCAACAAATGTCAAATCAACAGCCTGTTGAATTGCTAACTCACGTAAGCCAATTAAATCAGTTACGGCAACTTCAGCCAGTTGTATTCCCGTATCACGCATCCCATCATTTCCTGGTGCAACAATAACCGTTGTTACTTGTTCACTACGTAAAAATGCCTGTGCTAAAGCGTGCTCTCTTGCCCCTGAACCAATGATTAATATTTTTTTCATCTTATCCTCTGAATGTTCGTTTTATGACCTTATACATTCCTAGTTTACCAAAAAAAAAAGCCTTTGTGTTCGTATATAAATTATCTTTTTCTAACAAAACAAAAAATCATTCGTAAATAACGAACAATCAGACGTTTTTTAAGTTACTAAACGAACGTTTGTATTTTAACCATCTACAACCAATTGAGCGTGGTTTCTCCGGTACTCGTTTGATCAAGTGACAGTTCACTAATTGTTGGTTGGTCAAAAACCGGTAGCATGGCCATAAAAGTTGGTGGGGTTACCATGTCTTTTAATGCCTCACGCGTCGTCCAAAAAATATGCCCCTCACGACTAGTCTTGATATCGCCATAATAGTGGTTCGTTTTGAACAACATCACAATATATCGACCATTTGCTGTCAAAGGCCACTCTTTAATACCTACAAATCTCAAATGATTAACATGTAAGCCAGTCTCTTCAAAAGCCTCACGAATCACACTGGCAACAATTGTCTCACCATTTTCAATATGACCACCAGGAAATGTCACCCCAGGCCAAGCAGGATTTTTGCGATCTTCAACCAAAATTTCTTTTGTTTTTGGATTTTCAATCATAATCATATTCATTAACTCAATCGGTATTGTACGGTTCATAATAACTCCTTATCAAAAGTATAGCATAAAAAAAACACCCATTAGTGGCTGGGTGTTTTAGCTAATTTTAGTGCTTAAAATGACGTGTACCTGAAAAGACTAAGGCAATGCCTAATTCATCTGCTTTGGCAATTGAATCTTTGTCTTTAATAGAGCCTCCTGGTTCAACAACGGCTCTAATACCATTTTCTGCCGCATACTGTACTGAATCATCCATTGGGAAGAATGCATCAGACGCCAAAACAGCTTCATCAAAGCCAGACTTAACTGCCGCTTTTTGGATTGCATAAACTACGGAGTCAATACGGTTAGGCTGACCTGCACCCATACCTAAAGTCTGCCCATCACGGGCAACAATAATTGCATTTGATTTCACATGTTTAACAACTTTTTGCGCAAAAATCATGGCACGTAACTGTGCCTCAGTCGGCTGTACTTTTGACACAACCTCAAAGTTAGCTTTTGATTCAGTATACAAATCACGTTCTTGCACAACAACACCGCCTAATACAGATGTCACTTCTAACTTTTGCGGTACGGTTGTCGTAAATGGTACCGTCAACAAACGCAAATTCTTTTTAGCTGACAGAATGTCAAACGCTTCCGGTGTAAAGCTTGGTGCAATAATAATTTCCAAGAAAATAGCGTGCATTTTTTCAGCAGTAGCAGCATCCACTTCACGATTCAAAGCCACAATACCGCCAAAGATAGAAACATCATCTGCAGCAAAAGCCTTATCCCAAGCTGTTTCAATTGTTGATCCCTGGCCGATACCTGCAGGATTCATATGCTTAACAGTCACAACCGTTGTTTCTTCGAATTCAGCAATAATACGTAACGCAGCATCCGCGTCGCGAATGTTATTATAAGACAATTGTTTACCGTGCAAAATATTGGCATTCAAAACAGAATAATCTTCAGGCAAAGCTGTTTTGTAAGCTGCTGCTTTTTGATGTGGGTTTTCGCCATAACGCATATCATCAAACTTTTCATAAGGTAGCGTCAAGTTATTTGGAAATTCTGATACAGTCAAATAGTCAGCAATTAATGCATCGTAAGCTGCCGTATGTTGAAACACTTTGGCTGCCAATGATTTACGGTAATCAGCATCTACTGAACCAGACTGTAACTTATCTACGACGACATCATAATCGGCGGGATCAACAATCGGCAAAACACCAGCAAAATTTTTTGCGGCTGATCGTAACATTGAAGGACCACCAATATCAATATTTTCAATGGCCTCAGCTTCTGTCACACCGTCTTTTTGAATTGTTGACTTGAAAGGATACAAATTAACAACTACCATATCAATTGGTGTAATGTCGAATTCCGCCAGTTTTGCCATATGTTCTGGTAAATCGCGACGCGCTAACAAGCCTGCATGAACACGGGGATGCAATGTCTTAACACGCCCATCCAACATTTCCGGAAAATCAGTCACATCGTCAATGGCGATCACATCCAAACCGGCTGCTGCCAGTACACGATGTGTCCCACCTGTTGATACCAATTCATAACCCAAAGCCACCAATTTTTCGGCAAATGGGACAAGTCCTGTTTTATCTGAAACACTCAATAATGCACGGGTCATTTTAAAAATACTCCTTCGTTAAGTAACTTTTCTAAGGTATTAGGGTATAAAACATGTTCAACATGATGAATACGTGTCTCTAAATCAAGCAAGGTATCACTAGAAAAACATGGCACAGCTTGTTGCGCAATAATTTCACCTGTGTCAATGCCATTATCGACAAAGTGCACTGTAACACCAGTCTCATCAACACCGGCTTCATAAGCATCCAAGATACTATGTCGTCCAGGAAACTGAGGCAACAGTGCTGGATGTAAGTTGACAATTTTGCCAGCATAAGCATCAATGAGTTTTGGTGTTAAAATACGCATATAACCTGCTAGTAAAATACCATCCACTTCATCTTGGGTGAGTTGATCCAAGATTACCTGTTCAGCATCGATTTTTGTATCATAATCTGAATATTTAATAAAAGTTGCTGGTACACCAAATAATTTGGCCAAATTTAATGCCCCTGCACTTGATTTGTCAACAATCAAGCGCACGACTTCAGCATTTAACTGACGTTGTAAAATGGCATCATGTAACGCTTGAAAATTTGTCCCAGTACCGGAAGCAAATATTGCTAACTTGACTTTTCTTACCATGGGGCATCCCCAGTCCACACAACAGGGTTATCTTGACGTGACGTCATTTGCCCAATGACAAATGCAGATTGACCACTTTCTGACAGCATTGTCAAAACACGTTGTTTATCTGCTGGTTTGATAATTAATACCATGCCTAAGCCATTGTTAAAAGTCAATAACATATCTTCGATTGACAACTGACCTGCCGACTGTAAAGTATTGAAAATTGATAAAATTGGCCAACTACCCCAAGCAATTTCTGCTGATAGCTGTGATGAAAACGCTCGTGGTAGATTTTCAGTGATGCCACCACCAGTAATATGTGCCATCGATTGAACTAAACCAGCTGATACCAATGGCCAAACTGCTGCCGCATACAATGCAGTAGGTGTCATTAGTGCTGTCTTTTGTTCGTCAGGTAATGCATTAAAGTCATCTGCTGTTTGTATACCTAATACGTGGCGCACTAGTGAATAACCATTTGAGTGAATGCCAGAAGATGGTAGGCCAATTAAAACATCACCAACACTAGCATTGTCAGGCTTCAACAATTGTGCCTTTTCAGCAATGCCAACTGCAAAGGCTGCAAGATCATAATGATTTGGTGCATATAAACCGGGTAGTTCCGCACTCTCACCACCAATTAACGCCATACCTGATGCTTTTGCTGCTTTTGCAATACCTGTGACAATTTCAGCGACGATTTCTGGTCGCATCTTATCTACAGCTAAGTAATCCAACATAAAAGCTGGCTTAGCCCCTTGCGCCAAAATATCATTAGCCACCATGGCTACCAAATCTTGGCCAATTGTTTGATGTTGATTGGCTGCAATAGCTAATAATAATTTTGTGCCAACACCATCAGCCCCAGAAACCAATACCGGATTTTTATAGTTTTGTCCCAAAGCAAAGGCTGCCCCAAAACCACCTATACCATCCAAAACATTTGGTGTGTATGTATCAGCCACTGCATCTTTCATTAACTCAACAGCACGTTCGCCTGCCTTAATGTCAACACCAGCTTGTTGATAAGCATTTTGTTCACTCATGCTTCTACTCCCTGAATTGTTTGTGAATCTAAATGAATTGTCCCATCATCCTGTAAGGCTTCATTTCGCAATGAAGCAACTTGTCTCGGATGGTATGTTGTCGTTGGTTCTTCAGTAAAATCAACACTACCCGCTGCAATAAACTGAGATAAACTTGCTTCATAATCATAAATTGGACTGGGATAATGACCGTCAAAATAAGCCGTTGTTAAGCCTGTGCCTTTCCCGTCATAAGGTAAATCAATTGCTTTAACAAGTGCCTTAACCGATAAGAAACCAAGCGAATCTGCTTCAATTTTTGTACGCATTTCGTCTAACGTGTTATTGGCACCCATTAATTCATCGGTTGTTTGCATATCAATACCATAAAAAGATGGAAACTTGAATACTGGACTAGCAATGCGGACATGCACCGACTTGGCGCCAGCTTCTTTTAACATGCGTATGATATACATTGATGTTGTCCCACGAACAATCGAATCATCAACTAAGACCACGTTTTTATTGCGAACAACATCCTTCACTGCACTCAATTTCATGCGAACAGCACGTTCACGTTTATCTTGAGTTGGCTCAATAAACGTACGAGCAATATACTGATTTTTCACTAAACCTAATTCGTTTGGTAGGCCAGTTGCTTCCGCAAAACCAGCGGCCGCTGATAAACTAGAATTTGGTACACCTACCACAATATCTGCTTCAGGTACAGGTTGCTCCGCTGCCAAAGCTGCCCCCATACGTTTACGTGCTTTGTGGACATTGACACCATAAATCGTTGAGTCTGGCCTTGCAAAATAGATATACTCCATCGCGTCAATATTCAATGTGGTTTTATCGGTATAGGTGTCAATAGTCAAACCATCATCATTAATGATTAGTAATTCCCCTGGTTGTACATCACGCACGAAACGTGCCCCAATAACATCTAAAGCAGCTGTTTCCGAAGTAACAATATAATTTCCTTCTGGCATTTGTCCGACAACAAAAGGACGGAATGCATGTGGATCAAGTGCGGCATATAATCCTTCAGGCGTCAGCAGCAAATATGCAAAGCCACCTTTCACAGTGTTTAATGATTCTTTTAACTTATCCACAAATGTAGTCGCTTTAGAACGGCGAATTAAATGCAGTAGAATTTCTGAATCTGATGAACTTTGGAAAATTGAACCGTCTTCTTCCAGTTGCTCCCTCAGTGACATCGCATTCGTCAAATTACCGTTATGAGCTAAAGCCAGTTGCATATCATGAAAGTTCACCATTAAAGGTTGAATATTTTCAACGCCGTGTGATCCGGCAGTTGCATAACGTACATGCCCAATCGCACTCTTGCCCACTAAAGCTTTGATACGTTCAGGGTCGCGGAAAACATCGCTTAGTAAACCCAAGCCTCGTTCTTGCCATAAATGGCCATTGTTATTGGCGACAATTCCTGCCCCTTCTTGACCACGATGTTGCAAGGCATGCAACCCATAATAGGTTAACTGGGCCGCATCCTCGCATCCCCAGACACCAAAAATACCACATTCTTCATTTAAACTACGTACATTGACACGCGTCTTTTCGCTTTCACGGGCATGTTGTTCTATCGCTTGCTTTTGCGCTATGCTTTTAATTGACATGCGAGGCTCTCCTGATATACCTTTTTTGTTGCTGTACGAGATAGCATAATGGTTTGATTGGTTGTCACTACTTTTAGGACGTCATCATCTGTCACAATACCAATTTTAGTTGCTTGTGTCCCTGCTAATTGTTCAAACGCTTCGGCTTTTTCGGCCGCTACGCTGACAACAAAACGGCTTGGTGTTTCGGCAAATAAATACTTATCTGCCTGTTTTGTCTGAACATCAAAACTCAAATCACCAGCGAAACTACTTTCAAGCAAACCAACAATTAAACCACCCTCTGATAAATCATGCGCACTCGATAACAGTTGCTTTGAAATAGCTGAATAAACTAATTTTTGGGCAGCTATTTCGGCTGTGTCGTCAAACGCAAATAATTGACCTGTTAACTCACCGTGCTGCATCTTTTGAATTTCTGATCCATTAAAACTGTCATTGGTTTCACCAATAACGTAAATGCTATCACCAGCATGCTTAAAATTAACCGTTGTCGCATTTGTAATATCAGATAACAGACCAACCATGCCAATCATTGGTGTAGGATAAATGGCCTGACCATCTGTTTCGTTATACAGTGACACATTGCCTGAAATAATTGGTGTATTGAGTTGCTTGGCTAACGCGTTAATACCGGCTACCGCTTGATCGAGTTCATAATATACTTCTGGATTGTCTGGTGAACCAAAGTTCAAACCATCAGTAATGCCAATTGGCAAAGCGCCTGTTGCCACAATATTACGAGCAGCTTCAGCCACAGCCATCTGGGCGCCTACAAATGGATCCAAATAAAGATAACGTGCATTCACGTCTGTAGTCATAGCTAACGCTTTTTTTGTACCACGTACGCGTACCAAACTAGCGTCACCACCTGGTTTAATGGCCGTATCAGCACGTACCATTGAATCAAAATGACGGAATAACACAGCTTTAGAAGCAATGGTTGGTTGCGCAATCAAGTCTAAAATTGTTTGTTTCACATCGTTAACGGCTGGTTCAAACTGTGCTGATGAAAATCCAGCGATGCGCTTAGGTTCAGCCATTGGCAAATTTTGCTTCGGTGCATGTGTCAAAAAGTCAATTGGTACATCAGCAACTATTTCATCATCAAAGGTTAAAATATAGCGACCATTATCGGTGACATTACCAATGATTACTGCATCCAAATCAGCGGCTTGGAACAAATCAATTATTGCCTGTTCCTCACCACGTTTAACAACGAGTAGCATCCGTTCTTGTGATTCTGACAACATCAATTCATACGGTGTCATGTTTGTTTCACGTTGTGGCACGCTATCAAGATTAAGCGTGATACCCATACCCGCTTTTGCTGCCATTTCCGAACTTGAAGATAACAAGCCAGCCGCACCCATATCTTGAATACCGACAATAATATCAGAATGTTCACGCACAGCTTGCAACGTTGCATCCATGACTAATTTCTCTAAAAAGGGATCACCAACCTGAACAGCCGAGCGATCTGACTCATGTGCTGTTGAAAATTCAGCTGATGCAAACGACGCGCCATTGATACCATCTCGCCCTGTTTTAGCGCCTACATAAATAATTGAATTACCAACGCCCTTCGCTTGCCCAACTTGCATAGCTGCTTGATCCATCAGGCCAACAGCCATCACGTTAACTAGCGGATTGCCTGCGTATACCGGATCAAAACTAATTTCACCACCAACTGTTGGGATCCCAATGGCATTGCCATAACCGGCAATACCGGCAATTACCCCATCAACAATATGTCGTGTATGTGCATCATCTAGTTCCCCAAAACGAAGCGAATCAAGCACTGCAATTGGTTGTGCACCCATTGAGAAGATATCACGTAAAATGCCACCGACACCAGTCGCAGCACCCTCATAAGGTTCTACAAAACTTGGATGATTATGGCTTTCAGCTTTGAATACAACTGCTTGCCCATCCCCAATATCTAAAATACCAGCACCCTCACCTGGCCCTTGCAATACCCGTTCATTAGTTGACCAAAATTTTCGTAAAATCGGTTTTGATTTTTTATAGGAAACATGTTCCGACCACATACCAGAAAAAATACCTGTTTCTGTAAAATTGGGCAATCGTTTTAGTTCAGATACAATCAGCTCATATTCAGCTTCAGTTAATCCCCATTGTGTATATATTTTTGAATCACGAACTTGCTCAGGTGTGAGTTCATTATTAGTGACCGTTGTCATACGTCTATTGCCTTTCATATCTTAGCTATTTAAAACTCGTTAATCGGTTGATTGAAAAATTAAGCCTTTGTGAGAATCCCTGATAAAATACTTTTAAAGAATTTTTGCCCATCAATATTTCCCGTTACTTGATCAACTGCTCTTTCTGGGTGTGGCATCATACCAAAAACATTCCCCTTCTCATTCATAATACCGGCAATATCATGTGCTGAACCATTTGGGTTATCAACATAACGAAAAACAATTTGGTGATTTTCTTCAAGTTTGTCCAAAGTTGTTTCATCAGCGAAATAATTTCCCTCACCATGAGCAATAGGAATTAAAATCGTATCGTCATTGTCATAAGCGTTGGTATAGGCCGTATTAGGATTAGCAATTTCTAACTCAACTTCATCGCAGATAAATCCTGGTGTTGCGTTCATCAATAATTGGCCGGGTAACAAACCTGCTTCAGTTAAAATTTGAAAGCCATTACAAACGCCAACAATCAGTTTACCGGCATTAGCGGCCTGTGTAACTGCCGACATGATTGGTGAAAAACGGGCAATAGCGCCTGTTCTAAGATAATCACCATAAGAAAAACCACCTGGTAAAAAAATAGCATCAAAACCAGTAAGATCATTTTTTTTGGCGGAAATAATTTGCGCATCAACGCCAAAATCTTGCAGTGCGTATAACATATCAAAGTCGCAGTTTGATCCAGGAAAACTAATAACTGCCGCTTTCATAGCGTCACCTCATCTTCTACCAAACTCAAGTCAAAGCGATAGGTTTCTGTATTTTGGTTGATTAACAAAGCAGTCGTAAAACTCTCTACTTCAGCTGTAGCAGCATCAACATCTTTAGCGTTTAATTTTACTTCGAAGTATTTACCCTGTGTCACTTGTGAAATGCCTGCATAGTCCATACGGTGCAAGGCTGATTTAATCACCTCACCCTGCGGGTCTAAAATCGATGGCTTATAAGTAACATAGATTTTTGCTAAATACATGAATTTTCTCCTCAATCTTCCTGTTGTAAACGTGTTAAAACATCTTGATAGCCAATGGTCACATCACCAGAATGCTGACGAAATACATCTTTATCAAGTGATGCACCTGTACGCATATCGACAAGTCGCATATTATCTGGTGATAATTCATCTGCTAAAATCACTTTACCGGCTCGTGTACGACCAAATTCTAACTTGAAGTCAACTAGATGAATCCCAATTTTTTCAAAACGTGCGCGTAATAATTGGTTCACATCTTGTGATTTTTGACGTAGTTGTGCCAATTCAACCGCGTTAGCATAACCCAAAGCTAAGATTTGTGAGTCATTGATAAATGGATCATCTAATGCATCAGATTTATAATAAAACTCTTGGACGGTTGGCGTTAATTGTTGCATAGGTGTGACGTCAAACTTACTAACAAAGTGTCCTGACGCATAATTTCGTGTCACAACTTCAATTGGTAGAATATCTAATGTAGTGACTAACTCATCTGTTTTGGAAACTGCTGTTAAATAATGATTTTCAATACCGTTTTGAGTGAGATAATCAAACAGCAGATGACTAATCGCACTATTGAGTTCACCCTTACCTGCAATCATTTCTTTAACTTTACCGTTCAAAGCGGTTGCCTGATCCATATAATGTACCCAAAGAATATCTGAATCATTTGTTTGAAATACCTGTTTAGCTTTACCCTGATAACGCAATGCTTGCTTTTCAATTGTTTGCCCTTGATAATCAATGCTGACCATGTGTTTCTCCCCATTTTCGTAAAGCACTAATGTTTTCTTTGCCTAAAACAGTAATATGACCCATTTTGCGATTGGCCTTAATTGTCGCTTTACCATAATCGTGAAAATGCCATTCTGGATGATTAACCAGGTCTTCACGAGCTTGCGTCAATTCATCACCCAGTAAATTTAACATCAGCGAAGGCTCATATAATGTCACATCAGACAACGGTAAACCTGTAATACTTCTAATATGTCCTTCAAACTGAGAAATAGACGTTGCTTCAATCGTATAATGGCCTGAATTATGTGGGCGTGGTGCCAGTTCATTAACCCAAACCTGACTGCCATTAACAAATAACTCAATACCAAGCACACCACGTAACGTTAATGCTTCAGCAATACGGGTGGCAATACGTTCGATATTTTTAGTATCCTCACTGCTAATTGCTGCAGGTGCATCACTTGTTTTCAAAATGTGATTGACATGCACGTTCTCAGCAATTGGCCAATGGGTCACCTGACCTTTTGCATCACGGGCAACCATGATACTCAATTCTTTTTTAAATGGGACACACTGTTCTAAAATTAACTGACCACTAGGCCAATTGTTTAATAAGTCAGCCACATCATGATCATTATTTATTGACCATTGACCGTGACCGTCATAACCACCACTAACCGTTTTTAAAATAGCTGGTAAGGTAACTTGTTTAATCGCTTCTTTAAACATTGCTGGTGAATCCACGGCCACAAAATTAGCAACTGGCACCTTAGCAATATCTCGAATAAATGACTTTTCCGTCAACCGATTACTTGTTATTTCAAGTAATTTTGTCCCTTGTGGCAAGGCAACCTTTTGCTGTGACAATGCCGCTACATCAACGTTTTCAAATTCGTATGTCAACACATCACTACGTTCAGATAATTGCGTTAAAGCAACGATGTCGTTATAGGCAGCGACAATTTGAAAGTCTGCAACCTGACCTGCTGGTGCTGCTGGCGTTGGATCTAACACCCCAACTTTATAACCCATTGCTTTAGCAGAAAGAGCCATCATTTGACCTAATTGTCCCCCACCGATAATGCCTATTGTGGCTGGCGGTAATATTGGTGAAGTCATATTAAGTCATCCTCACTATCTACTGACTGTTGCGTTTGCCTTGCACGAAATGTTGTTAGTGCTTTCAAAATTGTATTGTCTTGTAAGGCAATGATTTGCGCTGCTAATAACGCTGCATTCTTAGCGCCCGCTTCTCCAATGGCTACTGTAGCTACTGGTATACCTGCTGGCATTTGCACAATAGACAGTAACGAATCAATGCCATTTAAAGCATGTGATTGCATTGGAACACCAATAACTGGCACTAACGTATTAGCGGCTAACATACCAGGTAAATGTGCTGCACCACCAGCTCCAGCAATAATAGCTTTTAAACCTTTGTCTTGTGCTTGTTGACCAAACACTTGTAAGTGCTGAGGCATACGATGCGCTGAAATAATATGTTTTTCGTATGTCACACCTAATTCATCCAGCAATACTGTTGTCTTTTGCATTGCTGGCCAATCACTCGTTGATCCCATGACAACTGCAACCTGAGCCATAAATCCCTCCATTGTTCGCTTTTTAACAGCAAGAACATGATTTAATCTTATTTAGTTCGTTTACAATTTAAATTTAACAGAAAAAAGAACAAAATGCTTCGCTTTTAAATAAGAATATTCACACAATAAAAAAAATCGTTCGTTTATACCGAACGATTCACCTAATTTGTAATTGATATACGAACGTTAGCTTTGTAAGTGTTTTCAATATTGATAAAACTTAATATTCGGAAATTTATGGTCAAAAAAAGCACCAACAATAGTTGATGCCTTGAAATGTTAACGGCCCGTACGCGCCATACGCTTTTCAGCATAACCTAATGCACGGCTAATACCAAATGTTAACACAAAGTATATCATTGATGTAATCAAAAGTGGGAAGAAGGGTTTAAAACTTGCCCCCTGCACAACCCCAGTTTGGAACATCAATTCACCAACACCAATAACCGAAACGACAGATCCTTCTTTGATGACTGTCACAAATTCATTACCCAATGCCGGCAAAATATTCTTAATAGCCTGTGGTAAAATAATGAACCGCATGGTCTTGCCTTTAGAAAGACCGAGTGAACGTGCAGCTTCAGTTTGACCATAGTTGACTGAGTTAATACCAGAACGAATAATTTCTGCAACATAGGCTGCAGAGTTCAGTCCCATAGCTAAAGCACCCGCAGCAAAGGCTGATAAATTAAGTCCTATAACTTGCGTTCCAAAGAAGACCATAAACGCTTGCACCAAGAGCGGTGTACCACGAACATATTCAACATAGATATTACCAACGGCCTTTAATAGGAAGTTGGGTGACAACTTAAATAATGCAAATACAGTACCTAAAATTGAGCCAATGACAACTGCCACAGCAGCCAACGCCAACGTGATTAGCGTTCCTTTAATGAACAAATTACCATATTTCGACCAAAAAGACTGCTTAGCAAACATCAAGGTATTTGCTTCTTTCTTATAGGCTTTCAATTTACCTGATGACACAATATCATCAATAGCCTGATTAATTTTTTCTTTTAGCACTGGTGAGTTTTTAGGCATTGCAACCGAAACTGCGCCTTCAGCTTCGTTTGGTTGCGGATAAATCACTTTTAAAGCTTTATTTTGTTGTGCGTATGCCTCTGATATTGGATCATTTAATACAACACCAGCTATTTTACCTGCTGATAACTGTGAAACAAGGTCCGGCACTTTTTGAAGACTAACTAAGGTGGCACTAGACATATTATTTTGCACAAAGGTCTCTTGTGTTGTCTGACGTTGTGCTCCAACCTTTTTACCAGCAAATGAATTCACATTTGAAGTAAATTGGGCTGCATTTTTCTTTAACACCAGTACTGTCTGCTTTGGTGATAAATAAGACTTTGAAAAATCAACAACCTTCTCACGATCTGGTGTTGCATTAATACCGGAAATAATCACATCGATCTTGCCAGTTTGCACGGCACCAATCAGACCATCAAAACCCATTTCTTTAATTTGAAGCTTGACCCCCAAATCTTTAGCAATCTGCTTAGCCATTGAAACCTCAAAGCCAACAATCTGGTCACGTCCTTGAACCGTGGCATGAAACTCAAACGGTGCATAATCAGCTGATAAGCCAACTACCAACACACCACGTTTTTTGATAGCAGAATAGGCAGGGTCTGTTTCAGCTGCTTGTGCCTTTGGTGTTGCAACCATCATTAATGGCAACAACAAGATAATGCTCATCATTAATAATGATATTTTTTTCAATGTTTTATTTATCATACGGTATTCTCCCTAGAATCTATACTATTAACGTTTTTAATCATAACCCGCTCTGAATTTTTATGCAACATTTTCAGGCGAATATACGAAATGAGCTTGTATATTACATGTACATATGTATAAAACGCCATAAAAAAACGCCACAAAGTGGCGTCACCTGCTGTAAGCATCTATAGGCCATGTTTTGTTCCAGTGATATGCAGGTACATATCACTTTCGGTAATCATCTATCTAAGTTTGTAATCAAACCATACCAACCATCGCTTCAATTCGCTAGATTAGCCGCCCCTACCAAAAGTTTGGGTTGCCCGCTTGTGGGGTTTACCTCGTCTCAAACGCTAACTTTCATTAACGCATACGTTTCTATGGCACCTTCGAGCCTATTTAGACATAGCTAGAAGCCTTAGCCCTTTCGACCGCCGTGGCATTACTGCCCCTGGGTTTATTTTTTATCCCAGCACAATCACTACAACCATCTCAGGTTGTGCGAGCATGGACCTTCCTCACGCTAGAAATATAACGCGCAATTACCCGATACTTACATGTCGTGTATAAAAATTTAATTATTAAATGACGTGGTAATTAGATATTATCAGAATCATGTCCAAAGACTGCACGTTCAAGATTAGCAACGCGCTTAATCAAATCTAAGTTCGTCACAACTTGAGCAGCTTTTGGTGTTTCAACTACTGGTGTCACTGGTGCCTCAACTACTGGTTCAGCAGCAACATTAGTCTGTTGTTGCTTAATTGCAACTAACTGATCCTGTGATGCTTTCAAAGCCGTCTGTAATCTCGCGACTTCACCTTGTAATTGTTCAATACGACCAGCAAAAGCGCCATAGTCCTTGATAATATCATCTAGAAAGCTGTCAACATCGGCGGGATCGTAACCTACACCCATTCGCTTTTGCTTGAAAACGCGTTCTAAAATATCTTTTTGCGTGTACTTTACTTGTTCCACAAGTCACACCTCATTTACTTTTTTACTTAACCTATATTACCAATAAATCGATTAAATTACAAGTTTATAACACATTTATTCAAAGAAATCGTTTTCGGCTTGCTGTTCACTATACGTCGTTGCATAATCTTGTAATTGATCCATGTCAATTAGCGTCAAAGGATATGGCGTTTTACGTTGATGTTGTTGAATAATTTTGTAGTCATATTTAGCTTTGCCTTCAAACTCAGGATCGTAAAATAGCAATGCAGCGTCTGTATGGTTTAACATAAAAGCTTGATAATTTTGTAATTGCCCTGGCCCTTGATATGTTGCATGCGAGACACTGTCAACAAAATCAACGCCTTGTTTAAGTACCTGTAATTTACTTTGACTATTGGGCTGCCATTGACTGCCAAAATCTTCGAAAGGCAACATCATGGCCACTTTAAGCATTGGCCAATCCTTTTTGAGTGCTAGGACGACTTCAATAGTCCATTGCTCAACACCGAGTTGCCCGCCAGTTAGTACCCATTCCAACCCATTTTCAAGTTGCTGACGTACCAATTGTTCTATAGCATATTTCATAACCAATATTTTAGGATCTTTATCGCCAAAAGTACCCATCTCATAGCTGCGATATCCTGTTATCCAGAGTCTTGACATCCCACCACCTCGAATAAAAAGCCTTGCATGTGCAAGACTTCCAAACATAAAATTAATGACTATTATTATTACCAACTTCAGCTGGCGTTGCACCTGATTGTGGTATTGAGTTAACAGATGGTAAGCCACCATTACTCCACTTAGCACCCTTAACTTCATATTCTACAATGTTGCCACGTACCTTAGATGTCACTGTATCAGGCATCGTCCAATCTGTATTTGGCTTATTTTGCATAGCATATGACATCACACGTTGGTAGAATTGCGCCGGTAAATCTTGATAAGACCACGGAATGTAATTTTCCCGTGGCACATCATATCCTGTCCAGACTGACAACGCATATGACTTAGTATATCCGGTAAACCACGCATCCTTAATAGCTTGGTTAGGCATGCCTTCATCATCACCATAACCAACCAAGCCAGATTTACCTGCCTGATGTAATCCAGGAATAATAGCATCACTGGCTGTCGCATTAGGCTTAATAACACCTTTCATCATATCAGTTAACATGAAAGCAGTACTTGTCTTCATAGCACGTTGACCATTGACACTATAATTATGGGTAGAGCCATCCGCTGTCACAATTTTTGTGATATAAGTTGGCTTATAATATGTGCCACCATTTGCTATAGCGCCAAAGGCTCCAGCTTCTTGTTCAGTAGAGGCTGTAATACCAATCGCATCAGCACCACCAGGCGTATGATCAATTGGCACGCCAATACCATTAATAAACTTACCAGCATCAGTCCCACCAACATCTTCCAATGTACGTGCTGCTGGTGTGTTACGTGACTGCGTCAGCGCTGTTCGCATGGTGATATTACCCATGAATTTGCCATCCCAGTTTGACAGATTTTTATCTGTGCCGGCATACTTATATTCTTTATCTTCAACTGTTCGATAAGTTGGCCAATTCAAGTATTCAATAGCAGGACCATAATCTAATAGTGGCTTGATTGATGAGCCTGACGAACGTGTCTTCAGTCGGGCGTGGTTAGTGCCTTGTAATGTTTTAAGATTACGACCACCAATTTGCGCAACAACGTTACCGTTGCTTGGATCAGTCATTGTTGCCCCAATTTGCGTATCTGCTGATGGGAAAGTCACAGCGGTTCCATTGGCATTATCATACATGGATTGTTGTAAATTAGAATCCATATTCGTATAAATTTTCAGACCTGACTTATTCGTATCATAACCGAGTGAAGCGGCTTCTGCGAGTGTTGATTGTACATAAGCATCGACAACTTTACGATTTGTATTAGCTAACGCTGTTTTTGATGTCAAATCTTGCAAGCCGTCATTAATCGGTACCTTGATGGCATCATCTGCTTCTTTTTTGGTAATTGCCCCATACTTAACCATTGCCAACAAGACTGTATTACGACGTTCTTTAGCAGCTGAATTATCTTTAAGGTACGGGTCATAATTTGTTGGTGATTGTGGCATACCTGCTAGTAAAGCTAGTTGAGGTAATGACAATTCTGTCAATGGTTTGCCGTAGAAATACTCCGCAGCTGTTTTCATACCAGAAACACCATGCCCCATATAAACTTTGTTCATATAGAACGTTAAAATTTCATCTTTACTGAAATTTTTCTCAACGCGCAAAGCGAGCCATGCCTCTTGTGCCTTTCGTTTCAATGTTTGGTCAGCCGTTGACGTACTAAATACAGACAATTTAACCAGTTGCTGTGTTAAAGTTGATCCGCCTTGCATACCCAATGATGAGCCACGTAAGTTGGCTAATGCAGCACCAGCAATACGAACTGGATCGACGCCGTTATGTTTATAAAAACGACGATCCTCGATTGAGACAACTGCTTGTTTTAAGGACTTAGGAATTTCATTAGAATTAGCGTAATCTCTCTCAACAGCAGATAACTTCCAAATTGGATTACCTTGACTATCGTATATCGCGCTAGATGGTTCTGAAGCTAGATTAGAAGCTGTAATGTTAGGTGCATCATTCGCATAAGTCACAAAAACAGCTGCGCCTGCTAACACCCCAATGAAGCCAATAACTAAGAGCCATAAAATAGTGGCTAAAATCCAACGTCGCTTTTTCTTTTTTGGTTTTTGGGGGCCACCCGTGCTATTACCATTGCCATTATTGGGTGGCATAGTAGGCGGTTCAGTCGCCGGATGGTTATCGTACATATTTTGGTTACGGTTGACACGCGACCACTGATTCTTATTTGCCATAATTGACGACATACTCCTAAATAATTAGTTAAGGTTCTCAAAATATTGATCGACAGCTTTTAGATAATCTAAACTTGGATTCAGACTTTCTGGCACACGATAGCCTTCAGCAATGATATCTTGGTAAGCGATTGACTGTTTACCACGTAACTTCTCCCATTGCCTAATCAGTGCTTGTGCTGGGTAAATATAGGATTCATCTAAACTGGTAAATTTGATAATCACAAAGCCAACCCCATTTTGAGACAATACATTGGCTAAATGCACAATTTGATGTTCGTGGAAATTTTTGAGTGGGAAAGAAGTTTTATTTTTTGTTTCTTTTGCGTCAAAGTCAATATATCTACCTTGATAGACACCATTGTAATCCGTTGTTGACGCTTGCTTAAAGTAAGCTTCAGTAATTTTTGCTGCTGAGCGCGCTGGATAATCAACTTTAACAATCGTAATGGGTGTCGGTTTCTTATGTATCACCGCTAGATGATTGGCGAGATAATAATCATTAGCTAGATTAATCTCGTCTTCTAGACCCATACCTCGTTTGCCAAATGTTAACGCTTTTTTAGTTGTTTTGCCCGTACGCATTGTATTTTTTGCTTGCGCAGTTCGTCGTCGTGTGCCGGCCGGATAATTAATTGCCATTAATCCCCTCAACGTTAAATTAAACTATATATTTTCTATTTTACCATAAAAGGGAAAATGACAAACTAGTTTTTTCGACGCTTTATTATGCGACACAATAACAGCCTGTGACTTTCCAGCCGGCGCAACTATGCTAAAATAATCATTGATAACTACGTGCTGGTCATCTTGAAAACATCATTTGAACAGCACAATAGATTGGAGTATCAACCATGCAAAAAGTTTATATTATTGAAGATGATGAAGGCATCACCCAACAAATGAGACAAGCACTTGAAAAATGGCATTTTGCCGTGTCTAGTGTAGCCGATTTTGAGGCAATTGATACTGAAGTTAAACAGTGCCAGCCAAACATTATCGTCATGGATATTACCCTACCTTACTTTGATGGCTTCTTCTGGACGCAAAAAATTCGTACCTTTTCACAGGTACCTATTATTTTTGTTTCTGCAGCTAGCTTAGATCCTAATGCTATCAGGGCAATAGCCATTGGTGCCGACGATTACTTAACTAAACCTTTTTCAACAGCGGTTTTTATTTCTAAAATTCAAGCAATTTTACGACGCATAGGTCAATATGATGACTTCAATGATACAATTACATGTGGCAACTATAGTTTAAGTATTGTGACAAATATCCTGCAAACCCCAACAAATTTTATCAAACTGACTGCAACAGAAAGTATCATTTTGAGATTATTAATGCTTAATCCAAACCAGACTATTTCCAAAGAAAAGATCATCAAGCGTATTTGGCAAAATGGTGATTTTACAGATGAAAACATTCTAAATGTTAATATCAGTCGTCTTCGTGATAAACTAACGCAAGTTGGGCTAAAAAATAGGCTTACCACTGAATACGGGAAAGGTTATAAATTTATCTCATGAGCACTGTCAAACTTTATGCCAAAATCAGCATATCTGAATGGCCTATCATCTTAGCCTATAGCCTATTGATGCTACTGTTAAGCTTTTTAGGCTATCTTTATAAAATTGATTTAGTTATCATAATCGACCTTATACGTTATTCTATCATTCCTCTTTTGATTATCGTTAGCACACGAATCTATCAAAAAATCATTGATACAAAGCAGGTTCAGAAAGCAATCATTGAACAGAAAGCCACAAATATCAAAATGCACGGGTTCTATGGTCACTTATACGCCAAGACCCTAACAACTTTTATGAACAAAGCACAAGCTGATAACCGACAACTCATAGAAGCGTTCAAAGAACGTCAAGATTACTTGACTTTATGGAGTCACGAAATGAAGACCCCTTTAACTACCTTAACCTTAGCAGCTGAAAATAATACCGTTGTACCAAGTGATTTGGTTAGCGAAAAAGCTGACCTACTGACATATCATATTGAGCAACTCTTAACGATTGATCGTTTGGCTGATTTTAACAAAGACCTTTATTTCGAGTACATATCTCTGTCTACTTGTGTTACCGATGTTGTTAAACAAAATACCTCTTATTTTTTATCCCACAAAGTAGTACCTATAATTACCCTACCAGAAGTTATGGTGTTATCTGACCAAAAATGGTTGTGTGTCATGCTAACACAACTGATTAGTAATGCAATTAAATATTCACCTCAAAATAGTCGAATTGCGTTAACTTTTGACGACCACACTTTATGGATTAAAGATTTTGGCGTTGGCATCTCGCAAAGCGACCTACCTCGTATTTTTGACCAAGGTTTTACCGGGACAAATGGCCGTCTTAATAATGAAGCCACAGGTATGGGACTTTATATCGTGCAAAGAATTGCTGCTATATTAGATATTCAAGTCACTATCCAATCATATCAACAAAAGGGAACCAGTGTTGCGGTTCAATTCAATCCTAAAAAATTAAAATATAACAAACTGTAAGTATTCTCTCGCTTTTGTAACTACAACCAATCGCAAATCTTCTTTATACTCAGGGTATCAATAAAAGGAGTTTTGATTATGAGTTTATTAAATTTAAAACATATTAAAAAGGTTTTTACCGAGGGAAATACTAATCAGGTTGTTGCCCTCAGAGATATTGATCTTTCAGTTGAGAAAGGTGAGTTTGTAGCTATCATGGGTGAGTCTGGCGCCGGTAAGTCAACGCTACTCAATATTATTGCTACACTTGATCAGCCTACTAGTGGCACAATAACGCTTAATCAAACTGACCTTAGTCATCTATCAGAAAAAGACTCGTCCCAGTTTCGCAGAGAACATTTGGGTTTCGTCTTTCAAAGCTTTAATTTACTGGATACATTTAATAATCGTGATAATATTTTTTTGCCTCTGGTTTTATCAAAAGCCAAACATGAATTCATGATAGAACGTATCAAACCATTATCCAAAGCTTTAGGTATTGATAACCTATTAGATCGTCAGCCATCTGAAATTTCCGGTGGACAAAAACAGCGTATTGCGATTGCCCGAGCATTAATTACACAGCCGGATTTATTATTAGCCGATGAACCGACAGGCGCTTTGGATTCCGGTAATAGCGAAAAAATCTTGCAATTATTTAATCACATTAATCAAAGTGGACAAACAATTCTAATGGTGACACACAGTGCTGAGGCGGCAAGCTATGCTCAACGCACATTATTTATTAAAGATGGCATCATTTACAATGAACTCTATCGTGGTAATCAAAACCGCAGTCACTACCTCGAACAAATCATCAACAGTCTAGCTGCTTTACAAAGTAGAGAGGTGACTAGCCAATGATTCAATTTAAGCTCGCCTATCATCATCTTGTTAAGAATAAAAATCAAAGCCTACCCTTTATTTTCTCCAATACCATTTGGGTAGCTGTTGTTTATATCTTTTTAGCAATGTTATATGATACTAACCTGAAAAATATTTCTTTTGGTGCGATAGCTGTTGCGCTTATGCAACTTGGCCTTGGCTTTGTCATATTAGTTTCAGGTTTAGCCATTATTTATGCTGAACAAACCTTAAGTAAACAACGTACTAAAGAACTTGGGTTGTACAGTATGCTTGGTTTAAACAAGCACAACTTACGGCAAGTCATCGGCATTGAAAATTTACTTTTTTATGCCATCAGTACAGGTCTTGGACTAATTATTGGTATTACCTTTTCCAAACTTTCTGTAATGAGTTTACGTGTGCTGCTTAATTTTGAACATCTTCATCAAACACTCACCATAAAACCTATTGCTATCGCTGCTATCATTTTTGCCATTATTTTCTTATTACTGACGCTATACGATTTTTGGGGGCTACGCCACATTAATCCTATTACACTATGGCATAAATCTTCTAAAGCGGAAACAGTACCGAAAGGACATACATTTTTAGCAATCACTGGCTTAATCGTGCTCATCATGGGTTATTATATTTCTATTTCATCCCGAGCATCACTCTCGGCATTTTTGCAGATGATGGTCGCTATTATACTTGTCGTGGTTGGTACCTATTTGATTTTTATCATTGGAAGTATTGTGTTTCTAAAGCTATTAAAGCAGAATGAAAATTACTATTATAATCCTAAAAATTTTATTGCTGTCGCCAACATGCTTTTTCGAATGAAGCAAAACGGTGCTGGCCTAGCAACAATCAGTCTTTTGTGTACCGCCACCTTAGTATCAATTATCGCCTCTGTCTCACTTGTCGCCGGCCAAAATAATCTACTCAATTTGTGGAGTCAAAAAGATATTCAAATCGTTTCTAGGTCACCAATTAACCTTGTCCAGAATGAACAGATAACACAATTTGCTAGCAAAACAAATATAAGCCTTCAATCGCGGCGCCAAATGACTGTGACGATGCCAACAAACGGTGAACTGAAAAATAACTATTTTAAAGCCAATAATTCTTTAAAAACTGAAGTGGCGATATCGTCGCTGGACTTACAACAATATAATCACATAGAAGGCACACATTATCATCTGGCTGATGACGAAATTCTCTTGTACAGTCCAGACAACACTTATCAAGGCAAGGAGATTATAATTCATGGTCACAAATACAAAGTTAAACCAGTGACATCATTTAACACTTCTTTTGTATACAACCATAGCACCTATAAACCAATTTTTATTATCGCTAAATCACAAGCGATCGCACAAAAAATTAATCCCACACCTGTACTTTACGTCACCAGTTTTAACACTGTTGGAACTAAATCGGCTTGTAAACAATTTGGTGAAAAACTTCCTAATCTGCTCAACGCCGATCCTGCCAGCATCACGTCACGCTTTGTCATTAAAGATTTGTTTGGTTCACTGTTTGGTGGTTTCTTATTTATTGGTGTGCTCATTAGTTTAGTGATGATTTGCGCGACCGCTATGATTATTTACTACAAACAAGTTTCTGAGGGTTATTCAGACAAGGCAAACTATGCGATTATGCGGCAATTAGGTCTTAGTCAACAGGAAACAAGAAAAGCAATTAATAGCCAAGTACTTACTGTTTTTCTCTTACCAATTGTTGGTGCTGTCATCAATTTAGCTTTTGCACTACCTGTACTCAAAAATGTTTTATCGGTTTTTTCAATGTATAATATTAATATTTTGATAAGTGTTAGTTTCATTTGCATTGCCCTACTCATCATCATTTATATGTTAATATATTGGGCTACAACAGTAGTCTATAAACAAATTATTGCTTCATAACAAAAAAACATCGTGTTAACAGGTATGCGTTAGCACGATGCTTTTTATAACATTAAATGGACTATGACACTTATAACCCGAAACGCATGCCAGATTATTTACTTGGTTTGCGCCACAGCTTGATCAGACTTATTCTTTAAATTTTGCGCATCTTGCAGTGCCTGCAAGAGATTATCTTCTGAATGTTTTTTATCATCTAATTGTTTATTTAAATCACTAATTTTGCTATTCAATTGATCTATCTCTTGTTGCTTTGCAGCGACTTTTTGATTGCCTTCGTCAATTTTTTGCTGAATCTCCTTTTTCAGGGCTTCTTCTTCATTGTTTTTCTGGTTGACTAAGTCCTGATATTGCTGTTGTTGGCTCTTTAACTGATTTTTCAAATCAGCCAGTTCTTGTTGATTTTGAGAAGCCTCCCCTTTTAAGCTATTAATACGATTAACTAATTTATCAATATTATCAGCAGTGGCTTGCATGTTTTGATGGCCAACTGTCCAATCAATTGCTGCTTTAACACCAATGACTGAGCTAAAAAACGCAATCACTACTATTGATGCAACAATTATTTTTTTGAAACGCATTATTCTTCTCCATACTACTTATCTTACTGTTAATGACAACGACAACTAATATTTTCTATTTACGACATAATAACCACCTACCTTTTTGATATATGCCCACAGCCATGGCTTTATCGTCAGGGTCGCGATAGTAACAGGTCTAGACGCAACTTTTGATTTTTTAAATAAATTCATCAAACATTACGTCTGTTATTATATTAACGTCAATTAATATATTTTCGATTAAAATAGTATTTTTTAAATAAAAAAACATGTACTTAAATGCCTTATTTAATAATCCGTCAGTAGTTTGGCCTCAGTCATTAGCATCAGCGCACACTTTATTCTGGTTTCAATATACGATACAATGGGAACGTTACTAATAATAATAAAAGCAGTCGTATGTTTAATTTTTTGTTAAATGTTAAACAGCACAAAAAACTTTTTAAGGAAAATAACAATGAAAAAAATTATATTAGTTGTCGTCGTTATAGTAGCAATTATCACTGTTCTAATCATGACATCTAAAACAGATACCTCTTCTAGTACCCAGTCTTTTGCAAGTCAAAAATTACAAACCACAACTGAAGCACAGGACGATAAAGTGATACTAAATAAAGTTTCCGTTGATCTCAAACAAACTTCTGATACAATGTTAAATGATTTCAATGCGTCGTTAAAAAACGCTCCTCAAGATATTGAAGGGCGAAAAAAAATGACAGAAACGCATGTTCAAAAATTACAAGATATGGCCAAGAATGGCTTAAGTCAGTTAGATAAAGTACGGTCTGAAAAAGGTAAAAATAATCAGAATTATAATGATTACGCTACCCAGATTAAGAATTTATATTCCGAAAAAAGCAAAACATTAATTGATGCTTATAACAATTCAATTAAAACACAATAACCTAAAAGCAAGCTTATCTGGGCTTGCTTTTTTATATGCCTACCCCACTGTTTTAAGATATATTATGGCCAAAGATGGCTAGTTGATTGTTCTTTTTCGATAATTAAGTGTATATTTAATTCATAAGTGTTATAAAACTTAATTAATAGTTAGGACACTGGGGAGAAACATGACATTCTATACGGAACAACTATAAAAACAATTAGTCAGCATTTGATGTCTTACACTACGTTGAACGTGCCAAGCAAACACGATAAAAGGTTTGGGAGAAGATTATGTTTAAAATACTCAGAAAAGCACTGTTAGTACTGGCCATATCGAGTCTCGCTGGCCTAGCATCTGCTGATACAATTTCAGCAGATAACAGTTACAGAGACACTAGTTTAACGAATCCAGATCAACATCCCCTTAACTTTAATCACTCAAAACAACTGGTACTAAAAGACAAAGACAACCATCAACGTGCTACTGATGCGCATATTCAACTATCTTATTCAGAAAAGCCATCGGCAAAACGCGCAGCACGTCTCGAGTATAATCCTGTTGGTTGGCATAACTATCGTTTTAAGTACGAAAAAAGTAACGGTAAAATTAGTAAAGCTTGGTTATTCAATCGCGGTCACCTTGTTGGTTATCAATTTAGTGGTTTAAACGATGAGGCGCGTAACCTAGTTCCTGAAACTGCTTATTTAAATGCTGGTGCGCTGAAAAGTACTAATGCTTCTAATAAGAAAAGCATGCTTTACTATGAGAACCATCTAGCTACTTGGCTTAAGGCAAACAAGGGTTATCGCCTTGATTATCAGGTTACACCATTGTATAGAAATGACGAACTTTTACCACGTCAAATTCGTTTAGCCTATGTTGGTTACAAAGAAAGTGGTAAAAAAGTAACGATTAACCTGCATTCTTATCGTGAAGAAAAAGGCAATGATGAAACAACAGTTGTTTATCTTGATAATGACAGTCCAAATGCCATTATTAGTTATTCAACAGGCACCGCACGTAATACACTAAACAAAGAAAAAACGCTTAAAGAAGAAAAAGAGGCCGCTGATAAAGCTAGTTCAGAAGCAGTCGCCTCTGCCGAAAAGGCTTCACATGAAGCAAGTGAGTCATTATCACGTGAATTAGCTCATTCAGAGTCCCGTGCAAAAGAAGCAGCCGATACAGCAGTACAACAACAAGCACAAACTTATGTTACGCCTGATCCATCACCATCCTCAGCCGCAGATGGCAACATTAATAATACCGGTGCCTACAAGTGGGCCATTCAAGATGGCTTTAACTGGCAAACAAGAAAAGGACATTCAACGCGAATTGCACCTGGTGGTGCACTGCCTGCTGGCTACCACTGGCAAGTTCAGTAACTTTAAACATACACTATTACAATAAATATTAAACAATACTTATTTTTAAAATAGAAAGTATCTCTTAAATTTTTGAAATTAACATTTTGCTAGGCAAAATAAAAAGAGCAAGCACAAAGTAGGCTTGCTCTTTTTATTTATCGGCTGAAAAAACTATAACTGATATAATGCACTAATGATCATTATACCCTTAGCATTGCTTATTCCCACTCAACAGTTGCTGGTGGCTTAGCCGTAATGTCGTAGACGACACGATTAATGTGTCCAACTTCATTGACAATACGTGCTGAAATCTTTTGCAGCAATGGCCAAGGTAATTGGGCAAAATCAGCTGTCATACCGTCAACAGAAGTGATGGCACGAATGGCAATTGTATAATCATACGTACGATAATCGCCCATTACACCAACAGAGCGAACACCTGTCAAGACAGTAAAATACTGCCAAACATCGCCTTCAAGACCTGCTTTTGCAATTTCATCACGCAAAATCCAATCAGAATCACGGACGATTTCTAGCTTATCTTCGGTAATATCACCTAAAATTCGAATACCTAAGCCAGGACCTGGGAATGGCTGACGCCAAACCATTTCGTGTGGCATATTCAATGCTTCACCCAACTCACGAACTTCGTCTTTAAAGAGTGTGTTCAATGGTTCAATCAACTTAAACTGCATATCTTCTGGCAATCCACCAACATTATGATGAGACTTAATTGTTTGTGCCGTATCCGTACCAGACTCGATAACATCGGTATAAAGTGTTCCTTGTGCTAAGAAATCGATATCTTTTAACTTAGTTGCTTCATCGTTGAAGACTTCAATAAATTCATTACCAATGATTTTACGTTTTTGTTCCGGATCTGTGACACCAGCTAATTTTGAAAGGAAACGATCTTGTGCATCGACTTTAATGATATTCAAACCAAATTGGTCGCCCATCATTGTCATGACTTGTTCTGCCTCGTTTTTGCGCAGCAGACCATGATCTACAAAGATGGAAGTTAATTGATTACCAATGGCTTTATGTAATAGTACACCAACAACTGATGAATCAACACCACCTGATAAGCCCAACAAAACTTTTTTATCACCCACAGTTTCGCGAATTCGGGCAATTTGTTCATCAATGAATCCACTCATGTCCCAATTTGCTTCTGCTTGTGCAATATCTAATACAAAGTTTTGGAGAATTTGCTTACCGTGTTCAGATAGTGTCGTTTCAGCGTGAAACTGGACACCATATAAGCGTCGCTCATCATTAGCAATTGCCGCAATTGGTGTTTTGTCTGATCCACCAGCAACAACAAAACCTTCTGGTAAGGAAACAACATTGTCTGAATGACTCATCAACACAGTTTGTGATTCGGGCGTATGCGCAAATAAACGACCAGCTGACTCTGTTTTCTTTAGAACGGTTTGGCCAAATTCACCATTACCAGGATTAGCTTCGACCTGACCACCAAGGTTTTGAGCCATCAATTGCATGCCGTAGCAAACACCCAGTACAGGAATACCTAATTCAAAGATACCATTATCAATCGCGAAAGCATCGGGTTCATACACTGACTTTGGCCCACCAGATAAGACAATTGCTTTAGGATTATATGCTTTAACTTCCTCAGCAGTCATATGACGCGACTTCAATTCTGAAAAAACACCCATCTCACGAATGCGGCGGGTAATTAATTGGTTATATTGGCTACCGTAGTCTAAAACTAGGACCTTATCGGCATTTACTTCAGCCATTTGGTTACTCTCCCTTTTTGATCTAATGTTATCATCACTTAGCGTAGTTTGGTGCAATTTTTGTAATTTCGACATCGTGTGGATGTGATTCTCTCAAACCATTATCTGTGATTTGCACGAATTGTGCGCCCAGCTTTAAATCCAAAATAGTAGATGATCCTGTGTAACCCATACCAGCACGTAAGCCACCATCTGCTTGAAAGATTGCATCATCAATTGACATGTCACCACCAACAAATGTGCCATCAGCTTCAAGGACTTCACCCTTGAGTAAATCAGTAACCAAAATAGCATCAGCACCAGCAGAAATCGCTTTAACTACATCTCCTGAATAATGGACACCACCTGAGGCAATAACCGTCTTATCAAACTCTGAGGCTACTTCTGCAATTGCCATTGTTGTTGTTAAGAATGGGTACAATGCATTATTTGGCAATGGTGAGTTCACTGAACGCCCAGCAATCACTGCATCAACACCATCTTGATACAAAGCACCAGCAATACCCTGGTCTTCCACCGCACCAACTGCTAAGAAAGTTTTTGGAAAGGCTTTACGAACAGCTTTGACAATAGCATTTGTTTCTTGATTTAAGTCATCTTGCAAATAGAAGAAAATAGCATCAGCACCAGCGGCCACAAGTTTATCCACACGTGCCTGTGCACCTGTAGTCAACCAAACTTCGGCTGCTACACGGACACGACCTTTATCGTCAACAAACGCATTAGGATATTTCTCATTGTCTACTTCTGTTGCTTTAGCAGCAGAGATCACAGCCATTTGTGCTGCAATATCTTCTTGTTCGGCTACCACACCTAAGCCACCATTTAAAGCAGTTGCCACAACACGATTATCTGTTGCTGTACCGTTGGCTTCTGAAACTAATGGCATGTTCAAAACAAAGCCATCTGCCAATCGTGTTGCCAAAGATACTGTGTGAGGGAGCACATTCGAAGCTCCTGGAACTAATAATACTTGGTCATAACCCAAGCCTTTGTTTTCATTATTTTCAGACATATTTTTTCTCCGTGATACAAACATTAAAATGTTGGCATTGTATAAGACTTTTTGACATGTGCTACTTCCGCTTCATAGTCAATCACACTGATATCACGTGTCATACGACCATTTTTTGATAAGTCAGCAACTGAGCTTTCGTCCATCTTAGCCATTTCTTCACGGATAGCGGTCATCATCTTGGCTAATACATCTGCCAAAGCCCCCTTGTAAGCGACGCGGGCTTCGATACCTTCTGGTACCATTTTTTTAGCTTCATTGACTTCCCCTTGGAAGTAACGGTCTTTAGAACCAGCTTCCATTGCAGCAATTGACCCCATGCCACGGTATGTTTTGTATCGCTTACCATTGTCTTCAAAAACGTCACCTGGTGTTTCTTCTGTACCAGAGAACATTGAACCGAGCATAACCGCATTTCCCCCAGCAGCTAATGCCTTTGTAATGTCTTTTGCAGTTTTAGCACCACCATCAGCGATAATAGCTTTACCACGGCGTGCCCCTTCTTCAGCTGCATCACGCACAGCAGAAAGTTGTGGCACACCAATCCCTGCAACAACACGTGTTGTGCAAATTGAACCAGGTCCAATACCAATTTTAACCACATCTGCACCGGCATCATACAAAGCAGCAGCGCCTGAAGTTGTCGCAATATTACCAGCAATAATGTTCAAAGTTGGGAACGCGTCACGCACCTCGGAAACTTTACGCAATACACCTTCTGAATGACCATGAGCAGAGTCAAGTACAATCGCATCAACACCGACAGCAGCCATGGCTTCGACACGTTTTACCGTATCAGAAGTCACGCCTACCGCACCGGCAACTAAAAGACGTCCTTGATTATCTGTTGCAGCATTAGGATAAATATCTGAGTCAAAAGTAGCTGTTTTCACACGCTTCACTTCATCAGCCTGCTCGGCAATAGTCATGTTCTTATGAATAACACCAAGACCACCCAATTTAGCCAATTCTGTCGCAAAACGTGCTTCTGTGACAGTGTCCATGGCCGCTGAAATTAATGGTAATTTCAGCTTCAATGTCGGTGTCAACACAGTGCTAACATCTATGTCAGCTGACTTAACTGTTGCGTTTTGATCATAAACTAACTTCATATCATCAAACGTCAAGCCCATCTTAGCAAACTTATTGCGTGAGCTGAACTTAGGCTTTTCATCGTCTAAGAAAAATTTTTGCATGAGATCCTCCAGATTTAAATGTCATCAGTAAATTGTGCAATGATTTACTGATTCTGACTTATCATGTTAGGCCTTTTTGTTAACACAATTGTTAACGGATCCGCCGAGTATATTTTAGAATGAAACTAAACACATTTTATTGACAGTAAAAAAGCATTCGGGACACGACAGATCCACAAATGCTTCAACGACAAAAATATATCGGTTCACATTTGCGGATAGTCACGACTTTTGGGGCGTGGTAGAAACTGCTGGCCATTTCCCAGCGATATATCTGCAAACAAAAGATTTAGTTGTTGATATCACTTTACAGGTTTTTATGAGAAAAATCAACCCTAGAAAAAAGCAATTAATTGCTTCACAAATAAAAAACACCTAGTCATTAACTAGATGTTCTTACATTTTTTCTAACCTTGCAATTCGTTCTTCAATCGGTGGGTGTGTATCAAATAAGCGCGCCTTTTTCTTTAGTGGGTCGCTAATATATAATGCTGCCGATGATTCATCTACATGTGACATTGGTGGTGCAGAATTCAACTTACGTAAAGCAGCAATTAATTCTTGTGGATTACGTGTCAACGCTACACTACCAGCATCAGCTAAATATTCACGATTCCGTGAGATAGCCATTTGAATAACAGCCGCTACTAGAGGTGCAAAAATCATGACTACTAACGATAATATAAAAACCAATAGTTGCCCACCACCGCCACTATCGCGATTATCACGATCACGGCTACCCGAACCGAAAAGCCACCAATTACTGCCTAAATTAATCAAAAACGATATGGCAGCTGTTAGTGCCAAGGCAATTGTCGATATGCGGATATCATAGTTCCGGACATGACTGATTTCATGACCAATAACGCCTTCTAATTCATTTCGGTTCATTAAGGCGATTAATCCTGTTGTTGCAGCAACAGCAGCATTCTTGGGATTATTACCAGTTGCAAACGCGTTTGGACTCTCATCTTCAATAATAAAAACCCGCGGCATAGGTACTTGCGCAACCATTGCCATATCCTCAACTGTGTGCCAGAGCTCTGGTGCTTGATCAGCTGAAGTGACTTCTGTGCCATGGTTCATTGCCATAACAACATCTGTTGCGTTACTAATCATAATGACTGCATAAATTACACCAACAAGTAGAGCACCAATAATACCAGTCACTAAAGATTTTAGAAGTAAATAACCGACCGCAGCCCCTACAATACCAACCAGCGCCAAAAAACCAATTAATAAGAAAACCGTTCGACGTTTATTAGATTGTATCTGCTCGTATAACATTAAAACTTAACCGTAGGTACTTCTTTTTCTGTTTCAGGTACAGCAATAAACTCACTTGGTTCAAAGTGATGAATGCCCGCAATAACGTTACTTGGAAAGGTCTGAAGCTTGGCATTATAGCTAGCTGTTGTTGTATTAAACAACTGACGAGAATAGGCAATCTTATTTTCGGTGTTAGTCAACTCTTCTTGCAATTTGGTAAAGTTGTTGCTAGCTTTTAGTTCTGGATAAGCTTCTGCCACAGCAAACAAGTGCGTCAAGGCACCAGATAACTGATCAGACGCTACCATAGTATCAGCTGGTCCTTGCGCATTGTTAACTTTTGTACGCGCATCTGTGACAGCTTGCAATGTTGACTTCTCAAAGTCTGCATAACCCTTCACGGTATTTACTAAGTTTGGAATCAAATCATTTCGACGTTTGAGTTGTACATCTATTTGACTCCAAGACTCTTTTGTGTGCATCCGTGACTTAACCAAGCCGTTATATACACTAATCCAAATAATTGCAACAATGGCAATTACTGCAATGATAATCAGAAATGTCATGAGCGTTCCCCTTTTAAATTAGCATTTGCTAATATTTTTTTGTTAATACTATAACATAATAATCATCTCATATATTGGCTTATTCCACAAATACTTCGCGCTTATCTTTCAAACCAACTTGGTCAATATGCGCGATGTACCATTGGTAAAAGAAAGGTAGTTGCTGTAGTAGTGTAAAAATTGTGACCTGTTGATTATCATCAACAATGGCATAAACCCATTGTTGATGCCCTGAGTCATTGAATACTTGTGTTAATCTGATAGCAATTTCTCCAACAGCAATTTCCACCCCAATTTGTTGGCCTTGCGCTCGCTTTAACACAAATTGCTGCTTGGCTGCTGTGACAAATAAACTATCTAAAACAACCGACGGCAACTCTCTTTCAATCATCACCAAATCTCGTTGATGTTGGGCAGCAAGTCCTGGTAAATCAATGCTAAACTGTTCTGACGCTAGCTGCTCAGCAATAGCTATGAGGCGTTTTTGAAAAATCGCTAATGCTTGGACCCCGGCTAACTGTACAGCTTCTGTTTGCACTAACTTAGCAAACTGTTGTGTGTCTAAATAAAAACGCTTATGTACAATATCCCAATATAATACCCGCAATTCTTGTGCTGTTTCTTCCAAATAAAAACCACCTGACGCTAAAGGCGCCGGTACGAATTTGAAAGCCGCATTTGGCCATTCATCAAAATGTAACTCAGCCGATTTTTGTCCCCTTGGCAAAACAGTTTCAGTATTTGATAGTGAGGCAGTTTCGGCCAGACGTGCAAAGGCTACCGTCACCCAATGCGTACTTGGAAACCAATAATCATTTGCAATTCGTAACATCGTTGATTCATGGATATCAAAAGCCAATATTTTCTCAACAACTTCTAATAAATCTGCCGTCTCATCAACATCGCCCAAAGTAGCAATTAAAATTTGCCAACGATTAAAGAGCGTCAAATCTTGTTTTAATCTTTCACTGTAAACCTGTGTATCAAAATCTACCATATCATTACCCTTTTTTGAGGTTATCTAAGTAAACATCATGTAATTGTGATATCGCTGCCACAAATGCTGCCACGTTTGAATATTGCGACAAAATTGCCTGCAACTCTAACTGTCTCAAGGCGTCATCTTTTTCGTAAGCTAATAATTCATTTTCTTGATCAACTAATTTACGTTCAACTTCTGGTATGCGCTTCTGAGTCGCCTCTAATAATTCGCGCTTTTTTTCTAAAGCTTCACGTGTATTTTTGTCATTACGATTAAATAAGCCTGACTTGTTGGCTGACAATTCTGTAAGCTGATCTTTGACAACTTGTAACTCTAACGTTCGTTTTGTATTATCTGCTAAGAACGCTTTTAGTCCTTTAATATTTTCGTTGATTTCTTGAACTTTACTTTCATTAATACTTTGGCCCTCTGACAACTTTTCGGTTGCCTGAAGTTCGGTTATCATTTGCTTTTCCAAAGACAGTGTTATCGACAAAATGTTTAACGTGCCTAATTGCCGATGGTGCCACCAATCACCTAAAAAAACGTCATAAGTATCGCTAATCGTGCTTGAAGGCGTAAGCGATAAAAAGGGTAACTTTTCAGCAAAAAAGTGCATTAATTCTGGTGCTAGAAAATCAGTTAGCTCGGCTGTTAAATCAGACACAATTAAAGGTAACTGTTGTCCAGATGACAGCGAATCATTATTTGTTGCTAATAGTTCATAAACTTCAGCAACATGTTGCTTTGTAATGGCCAATTGTAATTGCCCTAAGTATAAGATTTTATTATCAATACGGTTAAGCAAATCTGGTTGTAAGGTTGTTTGTGTTTCTTGATTTGTCATCACGATACCTCCATTCGGTACAAAACTTAATCTTAGCATACACCAAGTAGATGGTTAAAAATAGCCTGTTAATATTTTTTTATGACTTCGTCGAGAGAAAATAAAAAACGATAATTATCACAATTATCGTTTTGGACGTAAGATTGCTGGGATACGATTAATGCGCGAACCTAATAGTTCATCGCCAAACCCCATACGTAAGTATAGTAAACAAACAACGGCACCACCAACACCTGCACTAATTAATGCTGTTAGGGTTACTGATAATTTGCTGTCTAATGGGAATATGAACTGACTCATCACAACAACAATGAGATAAGCGATAACTGCCATCACAACCGCACCAATAAATAGCTGCCAAAGTTCATCCGCAATATCACTTAGAGACACTTGATAGGCTGTTTTCAAATAACTAAGCATAAACGCAATAGCAATTACCATGCCAATGACGCTTGACATCAAAGCGCCCATCCCTTCAAAATAACGAATAAACGGCACTTGCAAAGCAACTTTAACTAATAATCCAAAAACAAACGCTTTTATTACAATAGACACTTCGGACAGTGCTTGCAAAATAAAGGAAAGTAACATAAACAGGCTAAAGACAACGGCCAAAACTGTCGAATATTGTAAAAGATATATGCCTTCTTGATTAGACACGTCAATAGGATAAAACATTTTATATAGTGGGCCAGCGATAGCAAACATACCTAATGCACTGGGAAGCATCACCAATGCAAATAATTTAATCACCTGTCGTAATTGTATTTGAATATCTTCACGCGTAAGTGTGGCTTTACTACCAGATAACATTGGTAATGCTGTGGCTGCAATGCTAGTAGAAAACGGCACAATAATCATAATTAGCTTATTCGGATTGGCACTAAACAATGCAAACTCCACCTGTAGCTGTTCATTAGTATAAGCAAAAAAATGATTCATAATATCAAAGTACGTATACTGATCAACAAGTTGAAATAAAGTAATTGCTGAACCGATAATAATAAAAGGCCATGATTCTTTCAAAATACTAAAAATTAACCCCCATGTCGAAGCCGCTTCATGCGGTTGGGTTGTATCGAGTGGCTGAGATAAAATACGATGATATCTCAACCATCCCCATATCAAGACCATCATACTGAAAATAGCCCCGATAAACGCGGCAAACGTTGATTGCACAACCACACCACTCCAGTTTCCTGGGTTAATTTTTAAAATTGCTACAGCCGTAACCAGCATGTAAATCACACGAGCAATTTGCTCAACAACTTGTGATAGTGCTGAAATACTCATCAACTGGTACCCTTGAAAAATACCTCGAATCATTGACATTAATGGAAAAATAGCGACAGCAGGAGCTAGAGAACGTAGCACTGGCACAAAGTTGCTATTACCCTTAGATAACCAGGGACTCAAAATATAAATGGCTCCGCCAAATACAATTCCTAGTATCACGCCAAGCAATAATGATTGTCGTGTGAGTTGACGTGATTGGTAAACATCATGTCTTGCGTTATATTCTGCAACTAACTTAGATATTGCTGCTGGAACACCAAACGTTGCGATTGCCAAAAACATCGCATAAATATTATAACCTTGCCCAAATAAGGCATTAGCACGATTGGAATTAGATCCTAATAAGGCCATCCAAGGTACGATATATACTGCCCCCAAAATACGTGATAACATATTGCCTGCTGATAACCAAGCAGAACCTTTAACGAGCGTAGCCTGACTTGCATCTTGGCTACTTTCTTCTCTTTTTGGTGTTTGATTGGCAGCAATTGTCTCAATTTCAGCAGCAAATGGATCTGGCGTTTGAATTTTATTCAAGTTTGGTTTTTTAGCTATAATCCGTTGCCGAGATTGTTGGTTTTGGGCTTGAATAGCTGCAATCTCAGACACCGATTGCCTTGGTATGTCACGCGCTTGTATACGTTGTGATTGAGGTTGAACTTGCTTTTGTTGTGCACGTTGACGTGCACGTGCCAGTATTTCGTCAGCACTTAATATTTGACCATCCACATTAATTTTATCAACATGTTGACCGCGTATATTCTGATCTTCGGGACGTTGTTCATCCGTCATTTGTTTACTCCTCTTAAACTATTATGTACGCTGACTATACTTAGTCAGCCTATTTTTATCACACAATAACTTTATTAACTAACAACAATATTGACAAACTTACCAGGAATAGCAATAACCTTACGAACGGTCTTACCCGTAATGAAGTTTTGTACATTATCATCAGCTTTAGCTGCAGTAATCATGTCATCTTGATTAATATCACGCGCGACGGTCGCTTTACCACGAACTTTACCATTAACCTGAAAAATAATTTCAACTGTATCATCAACCAACTTTGTGTCATCGTACGTTGGCCAAGAGACGTATGAAATTGATTCACGATTGCCTAAGCGAACCCAAAGTTCTTCTGCTAAGTGAGGGGCAAATGGTGCCAATAATTGGATAAAGCCATTCATATAAGTCACAGGTAAGGCATCAGACTTATACGCGTCATTAACAAAAACCATCATTTGTGAAATTGCTGTATTAAAGCGCATATTTTCTAAATCATCTGTCACTTTTTTAACTGTCTGATGATAAATTTTATCCAAATCACCAGGATTAACAGTTGTCACATGATCGCGTAACTGCCCTTCATCGTCAATTAACAATCGCCAAACACGATCTAACCAGCGACGAGAACCGGTAATGCCTTCTTCAGACCAAGGCTTACTTTGTGTCAAAGGTCCCATGAACATCTCGTAAACACGTAGCGTGTCAGCACCATATTCACGGACAATATCATCTGGATTGACAACATTTCCCTTTGATTTTGACATTTTTTCGTGGTTAGCACCCAAAATCATTCCTTGGTTCACTAACTTTTGGAATGGTTCTTTAGTTGGTACAACGCCCAAATCATATAAGAATTTATGCCAGAAGCGAGCGTACAATAAGTGTAACACAGCATGTTCAGCACCACCAACGTATAAGTCAACATTCATCCAATACTTCAATTTTTCAGGGTCTGCTAGTTGGTGATCATTATGTGGATCAATATAACGTAAGAAGTACCAGGATGAGCCTGCCCACTGAGGCATTGTATTTGTTTCACGACGACCTTTAACGCCATCGTCACGTGTCACTTCTAACCAATCGGTTAAGTTAGCTAGTGGTGACTCCCCACTACCTGATGGTCGTAATTCTGTGGCATGTGGCAACAAAAGTGGTAACTCATTTTCTGGTACTAAGCTTGTTGTCCCATCTTCCCAATGAATGACAGGAATCGGTTCGCCCCAGTAACGCTGACGAGAAAAAATCCAATCACGTAGTCTAAAGTTGGTTTGTGCATGTCCAGCTTGATGTGCTTCTAACCAGTCAATCGCTTGATCGATAGCGGTCGCTTTGTCCAAGCCGTCTAGGAAATCAGAATTGATGTGTACCCCATCGCCAGTATATGCAACATCATCATTCTCGCCACCAGCAATCACAGGCTTAATCGCCAAATCAAACTTTTTTGCAAACTCAAAATCGCGGTCATCATGCGCTGGAACGGCCATGATTGCACCTGTGCCATACGAAGCTAAAACATAATCGGCAATCCAAATTGGCAATTTTTCACCATTGATTGGATTGATACCATAAGCACCTGTAAAGACACCTGTTTTATCCTTGTTCAAATCTGTACGTTCAAGATCTGATTTAGCAGCAATCGCTGCACGATAATCTGCAACAGCTTGTTTTTGCTCTGCTGTGACAATACTGTCAACTAGTTCATGTTCAGGAGCCAAAACCATATACGTAGCGCCAAATAAGGTATCTGGTCTCGTTGTGTAAACTTCAATTTTAGCATCTGCGTGATCAACATTAAAGAACACTGCAGCACCCTTGGAACGGCCAATCCAATTACGTTGCTGTTCCTTAATCGCTTCTGGCCAATCCAAATCATCTAAGTCATCAACTAATCGGTCAGCATAGGCTGTGATTTTCAGTACCCATTGTCGCAAGGCTTTTCGCTCAACCTTATTTCCAGAACGTTCTGACTTACCATCAATCACTTCTTCATTAGCCAAGACAACACGGTCAATTGGATCCCAATTGACCATCATGTTAGACTCGTATGCTAGACCTTTTTCATATAATTTTTCAAAAATCCACTGAGTCCACTTATAATAAGATGGATCTGTCGTATTTATCTCACGATTCCAATCGTATGAGAGGCCCAATGATTTTATTTGCTCACGAAAATGATCAATATTTTGACTCGTAAAGTCAGCTGGATTATGCCCTGTTTTCATTGCATACTGTTCTGCTGGCAAGCCAAAAGCATCCCATCCCATAGGGTGTAAGACATTAAATCCCTTAGCTCGCTTAAAACGGCTCATAATGTCTGTTGCTGTATAACCTTCTGGATGGCCAACATGTAAGCCCTGTCCTGACGGATAAGGAAACATGTCAACAGCATAATACTTTGGCTTATCAGTTGTATCAGAGGTAGCAAAAGTTTGATTATCATCCCAAAACTTTTGCCACTTTTGTTCAATTTGTTGATGTTCGTATGGCATATTTTTTCATACAGCAATTTACTAGAATCACTGCATATCCTCCTTAAAATAATTAAAGTAAAAACGAAAAATCACCCTATATCACACTAAAAAGCATGACATAGGGCGAATTAATCGCGGTACCACCTATGTTTACGTATTGCTACGCCTCAAAACGTCTTAACGCGACGATACGTTGAAAGTTACTAAAGTTTCGCTTTCAAGGTGATTTAACCGAGTTCAACATGTTGTTCGGTAAACTTTCACCACCGCTTACTCTCTAACACACCACGCCATGTCTACTACTGTTAAATATAATGCTCTAATTATATCACGTTTAATCAAAATCAGGTATACTGTATGTTATGATTATAAAGCAAAAAACACAGATTATATTTGCGCTAATTACTTTTAGCATTTTTCTCTGTCTAACGATTGGCTTGGTATCACAAGCTTTGTGGTTCGAACAGCTCAATAGTATCGGTCAACATTTAATACAACAACGATCGCCATTAGCAGATATTATTCTAATCAATATTACGCAACTTGGTAGTGTCACATTTATTGGATTAAGCACGTTAATCTTGATTATTTTCTTAAGTTATAAGAAAGCTTACCCTGCATTGCAGTTTTTACTGGTCAATATTTTTTTATATGCAGGGTTAACGACACAAATAACCAAACGTATTATTCGCAACCCACGTCCAATGCCACAGTTAATTCCAGAGCACGGCTTTAGTTTTCCTTCTGGACACACGATGGTTGCTATTTTATTCTATGGTACATTAATCGTGCTAACCAAGCGTTATGTGTCAAAAAGTTGGTTGCAACTAACAGCAATTACTATTTTCACCTTGCTACTCTTTGTCATCCCAATCAGTCGTATCTATGTCAATGTACATTACCCGACTGACATTATTGCTGCACTGTCGTTAGGCTATAGTTTACTCACTCTTTCAAAATATCTATTTTTAACAGGAGATTCCTATGATACCATCAATTGAGACACTCGCACACCAACTCATTGAACAAACTGTAAAAGTTGGCGATATTGTGATTGACGGGACGACTGCCAATGGCATTAATACGCGTTTTCTAGCGACAAGGGTCGGCAAGTCTGGCAAAGTATTAAGTTACACGGCGACAAAAGATAATGCAAATGCAACAGCTGCCTCACTATTTATGAGTGGCTTGTCTGAACGCGTCACTTTGCTCGGTAAAACGCTAGATCGTTATTTTTTACAAGAAATTGGCTCACAGAGTCAAGCAAGTATTGGTATTTTTGACTACTCAGATGATGCACAAAATAAGAATCAATATCCTAATGACTACACTGATCAAATCAATCGTGTGTTGCCACGACTCAAACATGGTGGCCTTATGCTCATTAAATTTCAAGACATACCTACCGACTGGCTAGCCTATCTTGATACACTAATCAAAGCTGACTATACGCAAGCAACCTACCGAACTAAAAAAGGGACCCTATTTATTATTGAACGTATTTAATCATTAGGAGGCAACATGAATAAAGAAAAACAATATGTGACGATTGCTGCAATGGTCACGATACTTGTGGGACTAGTCATCGCTATTTTCCTGCTAACATCTCAAAAAAATAGTGGTTCATCCAACGATACGGCTAAGCAACAAACCTCTCAAGTAAAAAGGGATCCCAAGCTTGATCAGATGACATTGCCACAACTTAATACGACTATTGCTGGTGACGAGAGCGAAGTGAGACTTGTTACCACTGCCGGTGACATCACACTTAAGCTATTTAATCGCTATGCGCCGCTTGCAGTTGAGAATTTTATTAGTCATGCTAAAGCAGGTTATTACAACAACACAACGTTTCATCGCGTACTTGCAGATTTCATGATCCAAGGTGGCGATCCACAAGGAACTGGTAAAGGTGGTGAATCAATCTGGCATAACAAAGATAAAAATATCGATAGTGGCCAAGGTTTTAAAAATGAAATCAGCTCTTCTTTATACAATATCCGTGGCGCATTATCTATGGCTAACGCTGGTCCCAACACTAATGGTTCTCAATTCTTTATTAACCAAAATAAACAAGACCAATCTCAAAAACTTAATAAAAATCAATATCCAAAAAAAATTGTAGCGGCCTACAAAAATGGTGGTAATCCCTCTTTAGATGGTAGCTATACCGTGTTTGGCCAAGTCATATCTGGCATGGCTGTCGTTGACAACATTGCCTCAGCCAAGGTCAAATCCGAGGGCGAGGGCTCTACGCCTATTGATCCCATTAAAATCAAAAATATTGTTATTCTAAAAGAAGCGAAATAAAAAGCAGTGATTAATCACTGCTTTTTACTTTACTTAAAATTATGATTCACTCACGCGCATAATCAAAACATCTGTGCGCGATGCTTGGGTTACAAAGGAAGGCACCGTGCCCGCCATAACGCGTTGCAATGGGCTCAAGCCTGTTTCCCCAACGACAATCAAATCGCTCTTATGATCTTTAGGAAAATCACGGGCAATAACTTGTTTTGGTGTTCCAAAACGTACGTGGACATCAACGTCATTGTGCCCAATTTGGTGAGCATACTCGTAAGATTTATTAATAACTACCTCAGCATCCTGCTCCATCTGATAAATAATATCGGCGTTCATAACAATGGTACCAAAGTAACCACCTGATGTGTCTACTACATTTAAAATATCAATGTGCGCATCGGGTGCGAATTCATGCACTTTCTTGATGAGAACATTTGATACATCTGAACCATCAATTGCAACTAAAATATTCTTGTATGCCATAATCTCTTACTATGCTGCGCCTATCACGCGACATGCTCCTTTGTTTATTTCTTTACAAGTTCATTATACCGCTTATGGATAAAAAATGTAAGCGCTTTAGTCCATTGTTACATTTTTTTCTGTAAATCAGTGCGTCGTAAGTAACTAACGCCCTGTTGTGACCCAACAATGACTTCATCGGCAATATCTAAAAATAAACCATGCTCAACAACACCAATCCGTCCGTCTAGATATCGGCTTAACTCGTAGGGCTGATCAATAACTTGTAAATCCAGGTCAACAATATAATGCCCCATATCAGTCACAACTGGTTGACCATCTGCTCCTGTACGCAATTTTGGATACAAATGATGTTGTTCAAATTCAGTAATCAATTTACCACTTCCAAATGGCACAACTTCAACAGGTAACGGAAACTGACCTAACTTATCATGTACTTTAAGACTATCAACAATCCAAACCACACGTTTAGAATTCTTCGCTACAATTTTTTCCATTAAAAACGCCGCGCCACCACCTTTAATACCATTCAGTTCTGTATCAACTTCATCTGCGCCATCTATTGTTAAATCAATCATGGGTGCACTGTCGATATCTTGTATTTGAATGCCTAATTCTTTGGCACGATCAGCTGTTTTAAAAGAGGTCGTTACACCAATAATATTTAGCTTCTCATGTTGTACACGCTCAGCTAAGGCATCTAAAAAGAAGGCAATTGTCGACCCTGTTCCCAGGCCAACTGTCATACCATCTTTGACTAACTTTGAAGCAGCAATAGCCGCCTTTTTTTTTGCCACTAATATATTGTCCATGTGCCTATCATAACAGAAATAAAAAAAGATTGATAGTAATCGTATGTGACACACGATTACCACCAATCACTATTATAAGACTTTCTTCAAAAATTCCTGTGCACGCTGAGTTTGTGGTTGACTAAAGAACTTTTCTGGTGTGGCAACTTCTTGTAGTCCGCCATCTGCCATGAACCAAATTGTGTCTGCCACTTCACGAGCAAAGCCCATTTCATGTGTGACGACTAACATTGTCATACCAGCCTCAGCTAAAGATTTCATAACATTAAGTACTTCACCAACCATTTCAGGATCCAATGCACTTGTTGGTTCATCGAACAGCATCACGTCTGGCGACATGGCTAACGCTCTTGCAATGGCCACACGTTGCTGTTGTCCGCCAGAAAGACTTGTTGGATAAACATAATATTTATCAGATAATCCAACCTGAGTTAACAACTGTTTGGCTAATTGTGTTGCTGCGTCATCTGCCAAACCTTTCACTTTCATCGGCGCCAATTTAACGTTTTCTAAAACAGATAAATTTGGAAATAAATTAAAGCTTTGGAATACCATACCCATTTTTTCGCGCAGCTGATTTAGTGCATTTTCACCTAAATTAGTGAGTTCACTACCTTCAAAGGTAATTTGACCACTCGTTGGTGAATCTAATAAATTAACAGCACGTAAAAAGGTAGATTTACCGGCCCCTGACGGCCCTAAAATTGCAATCACTTCACCTTGTTTAACTGTTGCATTAACATTATCAAAAACAATTTTGTCACCGTATTGTTTCTTTAAATTGGCTATAGTTAATAAATTGTCCATATTAATTACTCCCTTTGGTCTCTAAGTAATAGTATACATGAATGCAGTTTATATGCATTAAATATACTTTTTATAACTGAATAATTGTATATTATTGCATAAAAAGTAGCGTATACTTAACTCACACGGAGGTATATAAGATGGCAAAAATTATAAATAATGAGACATCTGTCACACAGTCGATTGATGATTTATTTCAGCTACCCGCTGATCAAAAAGAAAAAAGTAATTCTTCTCGCGATGCGATGCTTGGTCGTGAGAACAACAAAGATCAAAAAAAATAAAGAAAACTATTACTTTACCATACTTGGAGATGTTAAAGTGATAGTTTTTTTAACAAAAAAACACGCTTACGCGTGTTTTCAAAATAATTAGTCTTCGATTTCAGTAACTGTTCCGGCACCAACAGTGTGGCCACCTTCACGAACAGTAAACTTCAAGCCTTGTTCGATAGCAACAGGTGAAATCAATTCGATTTCGAATGTTACTTGGTCACCAGGCATAACCATTTCTACACCAGCTGGCAATTCAACAACACCTGTAACGTCAGTTGTGTGGAAGTAGAATTGTGGACGGTAGTTAGTAAAGAATGGTGTGTGACGTCCGCCTTCTTCCTTAGAAAGGACATAAACTTCAGCCTTGAACTTCTTGTGTGTCTTGATTGAACCTGGCTTTGCCAAAACTTGGCCACGTTCGATTTCGTTACGGTCAACACCACGCAACAATGCACCGATGTTATCACCAGCTTGTGCTTCGTCAAGTGTCTTACGGAACATTTCAATTCCTGTAACAGTCGTTTTCTTGATTTCGTCTTTCAAACCAACGATTTCAATTTCTGTACCAGTAGTCAATACACCACGGTCAACACGACCAGAAGCAACTGTACCACGACCAGTGATTGTAAATACGTCTTCGACAGGCATCAAGAAAGGCTTGTCAGTTTCACGCTTTGGTTCTGGAATGTATGAATCAACAGTATCCATCAATTCTTCGATAACCTTAACTTGTTCAGGGTCACCTTCAAGGGCCTTCAAAGCTGAACCCTTAATTACAGGAATATCATCGCCTGGGAAGTCATATTCTGACAACAATTCGCGAACTTCCATTTCAACCAATTCAACTAATTCTTCATCATCAACCAAATCAGTCTTGTTCAAGAATACAACAAGATATTCAACACCAACTTGACGTGCCAACAAAATGTGTTCACGTGTCTGTGGCATAGGACCATCAGTTGCAGCAACAACCAAGATAGCACCGTCCATTTGAGCGGCACCAGTGATCATGTTCTTAACGTAATCGGCGTGACCAGGGGCATCGATATGAGCATAGTGACGTGTTTCTGTTTCGTATTCGATGTGTGAAGTGTTAATCGTGATACCACGTTCTTTTTCTTCAGGCGCGTTATCGATTTCAGCAAAATCAGTAGCTGTGATACCTTGCTTTTCAGCCAATACCTTTGAGATTGCGGCTGTCAAAGTCGTCTTTCCGTGATCGACGTGTCCAATAGTACCAATGTTAACGTGGGGCTTAGTGCGAACGTAAGTTTCCTTAGCCAATGTAGTTTCCTCCAAAATTCATTTATCAGTATTCTGAAAAATGTTTATAAATATATTTTACAACGCAAGCCGTCAAAAGACAACAGTTAATTGCGTTTTTCCGGCTCTTGAAGCCAAAAATTATTATACCGAGTTATTAAGAAAATGTAAATAGTTTTACGAATTAATTTGCAAAAAATGAGGCAATCAAGCTACGAACATGTTGATGCCATTTTCGCTGTTCAGCAGGCTCATTATCCGTACTTTTATCGTAATATTGGCCAATACTTGCTGTTACCCACGCTTCTGGATTAGTAATAATTTCTGTCACACGTGGATAAAGTAATGTCATTTCAAATCGTACTTGCTGGGCTAACATATCCATTGCAATGGGATCATCATGGCCAAGGCGTTCATCTAAGAGATCTGCAACTGTCTCAAAAATAGGTGAATCGACTAATAAGCTCACTTGACTTAAATTAATCGTATATGTCTTATCATCTAACCAACGATAGGCGATATCCCCCTCAACCTGTAATTTTTGTAAATCTTCAAATAAGGTAGCTCGGATAATGGGTGTTACATAAGGGTCAACAAGTAAAAATTGTGCCCCTTTTACAAATTCAGCCACGGGCAAATGCCTAGCCGATTCATAGCGATCGCGCTGTTGAAGCATATCATAATCACTCAAATGATAAAATTGTCGGCCAATGGTCTGAAAAGTGGTGGCCATGGTCTCTTGTGCTTCGGATTCAGCACGCCGTATATCTTTAAGGACTGCCGATTTAACAACCTCATCATGCCATAATACGGCTATTTGTTGCGCATAGACAAAGTTTTGATTTTGGATGGCAAGCGTCACAACCATTCGAAAATTGGTTTCTTCTTCTAAGTAATTATATAAAAAATCATCAGCATATGAAGCGGCTAATTGATACTGCTCATCCATGAATAGTGCAGTAACTAACCGGTAATTAATATCAAACGTTGTTAATGATTCATACACAGTGATTAAAGTTTCCGCAGCATCATGCCAATTTTTTTGTGACATCTCTGTCTGTGCGCGATCGATTAATTGCTTGATTTCAGGTGATAGATGATCTTCCAATGTCATACGATACCATAGTTATTATTAAAACGATAACTATTATCCTTTCCAACCTTTCAAATGATGCTAAATTGTGTTACTTCTCTGCCTTCACAACAACCTTTTTAGCTTTCTTCTTAGGTGTGTTATTTTTTTCTTTATTTAATTTAACGTTTTGTGCCTGACGCGTTTTAGTTTTATTATTGGCATTATTGCTCTTATGTGACGTTGGCCGACGATTCTGGTTAACTTCCATTACAACTGGCATCACCATCGGACGACGACGCGTTTGATCAAATAAATAACGCGACAAGACCTCTCGAACGCCGTTCTTCAATTCATTCCAATCAAAGTTTTTAGTTGTATTGAGATAATTTTCAATCTGCTTAACCGTTATTTCTGACGCTTCTTTCATCAAGTCACGGTTAGCCTTCACGTAGACAAAACCGCGAGAAGTCAATTTTGGCTTAGAAACCACTTGTCGCTTCTTACGATCAATCGTCACAACAGAAACGAAAATACCATCTTCAGACAAAATGCGACGATCACGCAAGACTACGTTACCAATGTCCCCAATACCAGCCCCATCAATTAGCGTTTCGCCAATCGTAAATGAATCTTGTAACTCGAAATGATCGTCAAGCCATTTGAATTGATCACCCTTCATTGCCATCATAATATGATCTGTTGCAATATTTACTTCTTCTGCAGCGGACTTAGCAGAAGACATCACGCGATATTCACCTTGAATTGGCATGAAATAATCTGGTTTTAAGACATTAATCATCATTTGCAAGTCGTTACGTGATGCATGACCACTTGAGCGTAAGTCACTGCTGATTTGCTTAACATTGGCGCCTTGCTTGAAGAGCATATCACGTGTTTTGGCAACAACACTTTCCATTGCCGTAGAAGGTGTTGTCGTAATAAAGACAAGGTCATCTTCTCCTATACGAACATAAGGATCTTCACCATTAGCCATGCGATTCAAATGCTTGATGGGCTCTCCCATACGTCCTGTTTCCAGAATCACTGTCTCTGAAGCAGCTAAGTTTTTAGCATTTTTAAGATTAACAAGTAATTTACTTTCCGGTACGGGAAGGTATAATTTACGAAGGCGGATAGCTGTTCGAACAACATTTTCAATATCATTACCGGACAACACTAGTTTACGCTTTGTTGCCACAGTGGCGTCAATGACCTGTTGAATACGTTGAATATTAGAAGCAACTGCAGCAATAATAATGCGTTTCTTTTTATTATCACGGAATGTCTCTAAAATGTAATCACTAATTTTAGATTCATTAACAGAGTCAGTATCCCCTTCTGTCCCTGCAGCATCGGCAAGTAATGCTAATACTTTACCTTGACCAATTTCGACTAGTCGAGCAATGTCAGTTCGATAATTTTTTTCTGCTGTTTGGTCAAACTTAAAATCGCCCGTATAAACAATTTGTCCAAACGGTGTGCCTAACACAATGCCCATTGAATCTGGAATGGAATGTGTTGTATTAAAAAACGATACAGTCACAGTCCCAAAGTCAATTTCAGTTTTTGCATTGACAACATGGTAATCATCGTAATCCTTGAGCGCTTCTTGCTCTTTGATAGCTAACTTAGCTAACTCAATCGTTAATTCTGAACCAAATATTGGCGCTTGTACTTGTTGCAAAAAATAAGGTAAGGCACCAATAGCATCAGCGTGACCATGTGTCAAAAAAACACCGGCAATTTTATCATTATTTTTTATTAAATAATCAAAATCAGGTACGACAACATCGACACCTAATTGATCTGTTTCCGGATATTTCAAACCAGCGTCAAAAATAAAAATTTCATCATTTACTGTAATTGCGTACATGTTTTTACCATTTTCGCGGACACCGCCAAATGGAATAATACTTAAATCTGTCATCTTTTTCCCTTTATAAATAGACTTATGCTATAAGCCATAATTTTTTCGTAAATATAAACAAGTGGATACTGCTGGTTTCTAAAACGCGGAGTCATCCTATTTTTTGTCTCGATACGTAATTATATCCATTTTAACATACTTTAAGCATTTTCTGTTATCATTATCTAAGGAAAGGAACAGGACAATGCGTCCTGATTTTAATTATGCAACGCAAACCATTTAAGCAGTCTCACCGCCTTCGTTACTTACTTGTCGGTCTTCTAATTGTCGCCGTTATTATTGTGGCAACCGTGATTTTAGGTCAACATGGTGGTAAAAAAACATCAGAAACAACACAATCGACTAGTCAATCTTCTCAAAGCCAGAACAAATCAAGCAGCACTAGTTCAACTAGTGCTACTAGCTCCAATGCGCCTGTGTCATCGACTGATGAAGCCTCTTCAGTTGTTGTCCCATCTGTTCCTTCGGCGGCTAGTTCAGCAGCCTCAGAAGCCATTCATGCAGTGGTCAATGATGGCACACAAACACCGATTGCCGATAACCAGGCGCCTGCACCGCAAGTCGCAGCGTCAAGCAGTGTAGCAACACCAACACCAGCCCCTAAGGCTGTTACATTTGGTAATTGGACCCTTGCTAATTTTAATACGGTGAAGTTAGGTAGTGCTACCTATGATCAAGTTAAAGCAAGCTACGGGAACCCTACTAATTTAGTTGCTTCTGACACGGTCACTGCTAACTGGATTAGTACGAGTGGCGCAAAAGTTACAATTGTCTTTACACCAACTGGCGATAACAAAAATTTGCAATTGGTTGCTAATTATAAAGTACAATCTGGTTTACAATAACACTAAAAAATAGCCCTTAAGTAGGCTATTTTTTTTGCTGTGTTTATAGTAAATAAAAAAGTGTGGCGTCATGCCACACTTTTGATTATTCTTAACGGTCAACCTTAACAGTTGTTTCCAATGTTGCGGCAACGCGTTCTTGAACTAATACGTTGTCTGATGCTAAAGCTGCTTTAGCTTGGTCAGCCAACTTTGCAAATGTATCAAAATCAGTTACAGCGATTTCAGCTAACATCTTACGATTTAATTCAACACCGGCAAGTGTCAAACCGTGCATCAACTTTGAATATGACAAACCGTTCATACGTGCTGCTGCGTTAATACGCGCAATCCACAACTTACGGAAGTTACGCTTTGTGTTCTTACGATCACGGTATGCGTACAAGTATGACTTCCAAACTTGTTGCTTAGCAACCTTAAAATTAATACGACGTTGGCCACGGTAACCCTTGGCCAACTTAACCATCTTTTTACGACGTGCGCGTGAAACTGTACCACCCTTAACTCGCATGGGTAATTCCTCCTAGAATTTTAAAAATAACTTGTTGGACTAAAATCCAAAATGTAGATAGATGAACTATCGCAACGCGAATTAGATGTTTGACAACATCTTAGCGTATGTCTTAACAGTCGTTGAATCCATCATGCGTGTGCCACGCAATTGACGACGTTGCTTCTTTGTCTTACCGTGGAAACGGTGTGAAGTATAAGCTGAAGCTGACTTCAAGCCACCGTTGGCTGTCTTTTTAAAGCGCTTTGCTGATGCGCGGTGTGTCTTCATCTTTGGCATGTGACTAATTCTCCTACTTTGTGATTTTGTTTAAGCTTGTAAACAAGCAATTAAACCTTTAATTACTTGGCGTCTTTAGGTGCCAAGACCAAAAACATTTGGCGGCCGTCCATCTTGGCACGTTGCTCAACCTTGGCAATGTCATCAAGTTCTGCGGCCATACGGTCTAATACTTGACGTCCGATGTCTTGGTGGGTAATCATACGACCACGGAAACGCAAATTAAGCTTCACTTTGTTACCTTGTCCAAGGAACTTAATAGCAGCTTTCTTACGTGTTTCGAAATCGCCTGAATCAATGACCGGTGACATACGAACTTCCTTCACTTGCACGATTTTTTGGTTTTTGCGTTGTTCTTTTTGCTTTTTTTGTGCTTCGAACTTAGCTTTTCCCCAATCCATGATTTTGGCAACTGGTGGTTCAGCGTTAGCTTGAACCAATACCAAATCCTGGTCTAAATCATTAGCAATCTGTTGTGCGTCTCGCGTAGACATTTCTGTCTGCTTACCTTCATGGATAAGCAATACGCGAGGTGCGCGAATATTATCGTTGATTAAATCAACTTGTCGTGGTTGACGTGCTATTGTCAGGCACCTCCAAATTTATTTTGTGAATCAAGAAGAAAAGTGGACAAAGAACCTAATCTTTACCCACTTCAACACTTGCAATCCATACGGATAACTGTATCTGCCAAGCAACACAATCACTTGGCGAGAAGCGGGTGCTCCTACTTGTTCAACAGTTATTATTCTATCTTACTATTAAGTTATTGTCAAGCTTGAGTTTGCTCTAATTTAATCATGCGAATACCATAGTGAAATACTACCAAGACGGCAAACTGGGCGCCAGCAAATAAAATGACAAAAGTAAACATGTGGTAACCCATTGACATGGCGATGTTACGTAAAACAACATGAAAATTCACAAAAATATCCCAGGAGTTCAAGCGTAGGTATCGTCCAATATATATCCCTAAAGCAGATAATACTGATACCAGTGCGGTAATACTAAAATAAGTGAGGTGAACATGACGATGAAAAACTGCTCGTGTCATAATTTCTAAACTCAAGACCCCCAAGCCAACGCCAATAAATATGCCCGTCGCTAAAATAGCATAATTGAAATACTGTCCCGCTTGGCTCAAATCAGAACCAATGGCATAGAGATGAATAAAATCCGTCATCATATACATGGTGTTAGGAAAGAATAATAGCCACAATACACCAAACAAACACTTTAGAAGTCGGCTTGGAACAATCGAAACAATGACGGCAAAATCAAATGGTAGTAAAGCTAAAAAAACATTCCAGTTCAAAAAAGTAAAACGTGTTGGTGTGGTATGAACGAATAGGAAAAATAGGAAAACAACCAAATGGATAATACTAAGATTCAAAATTTTATTATTCATGCCTTGCGTCCCCTTTTTTTGCAATGCTTCTAGTTTATCATAATCAATAAAAGCTATTCAATCTAAATTTAAATTGAATAGCTTTTATATTAAAGATTATTTTTTTAACGTTTTAGGCTGGCGGGAAGCTATCCAACCAAAGATAACTAGCCATAATGTTGCGCCAATTGCTGGCACGCGGGAATCCGGGTTAAAGAATAACGTCACAAAAATAAAGGCAAAAAACACAATTGCTAATGGTACTAACACACGTGGTGCAATCACGAGAAAGCCATCTGGCATATAACGATCTGATTTACGATATTTCATGTAGGCTATCAATATCAAAATATAAATCATCAAAAACAAATCTGTTGAAGCACTTGTGACAAAGCTAAATGCATTGGTCACTGCCGGAACAACTGATATAACCGCTGAAAAGCCAACCATCAATGCTGTGAAAAGGACCGCATTGGTTGGTAATTGTGTCTTAGACATTTTTCTAAAAGGCTTTAAAAAGGCAGATTTCGATTGAAAAGACAAAGCATAAAAATTACGACTTGCACTAAACAATACTGAATTCAATGCAGATGCTGCACTGGTTAACACCACAAAATTAATTAATGCAGCCGCCCACTTAACGCCAGCTAATTGAAAAACCATAACAAATGGGCTCTGATCAGCGGGAATTTTTTGCCAAGGATAGATTGTCATAATAATAAACAAGGCACCTAAGTAGAAAAACAAAATACGCCAAGGTATCTGGTTAATTGCCTTAGGTAGAACAGCTCGTGGATTATCTGTCTCTGCTGTGGTCATACCAATAAATTCCATACCAACGAAAGCAAACATGACCATTTGAAAGGCATTAATAAAATTACCAATGCCGTTTGGGAAAAGCGACAAATGTTGCCAGACATTACTAAACGCAACATCGCCCACTGGGGTCTTAAAACCTGTTAATGCCATAATGATACCAGTCACAATCAAAGCCAGTATGGCAACAATTTTGATCATAGCAAACCAGAACTCAGTTTCGCCGTAAAGTGCCACGGCAACTAAATTAACACTTGTTAGTACTACAAGCATGATAATTTGAATAAGCCAACTGGGCATACCTGGTAGCCAATATTGAATATATTTAGCAACAGCTGTTAATTCCGCCATGCCCATGAAGACAATCGTTAGCCAATAAGACCAACGCGCAAAAAAGCCGGTACGATTGCCGATATATCTCGTTATAAAAGTAATAAATGTATGTTGGGTAGGGTCGGCATAAAGTAATTCACCAACCGCCCGCATCATCACAAACATGAATAAACCAATGGTCAAATAGACTAGTAATATTGCTGGCCCAGCGTAATGAATGGAATTCCCTGCCCCCATAAATAGCCCAGTCCCAATAGTACCGCCAATAGCAATAAGCTGCACATGCCGATTTTGTAAACCTCGTTTGGCAGGTTGACCATTGTCTTCTGTTGTTTCTGACATAAAAAAATATCTCCTCTTTATACTACAATTAACGTTTAACACACTATGTACAAAGCACTGAACGACTTTGTGTTCAATGCTTTACAAATCAATTAGTTAGTCATTTACTGGACGTGAGTAATTGGCAACATCAGCTAGAATTTCACTTTGGAAATCTGCAAAACGCATTGTTCTTGTTTTTTCTTCACCGTACTTACGTACTGTAACTGTCTGTCCGTCAACTTCCGAATCACCTAATACTAATGTATATGGGATTTTATTAGTTTGTGCTTCACGAATCAAATAGCCCATTTTAGCATCTTTTGTTTCAACGTGTGCTCTAAGTCCCGCAGCTTGTAGCTGTGCTTGAATGTCATTAGCATAATCGCCATGAGCACCAAGGTTAACCGGAATAATTTGCACTTGTAATGGTGATAACCATGTTGGGAAAGCGCCCTTATACATTTCAATAAGGTACGCTGTGAAACGTTCCATCGTTCCAACAATACCACGATGGAGCATCACAGGGCGATGATTGTCTTGCCCATCTGCGCCAATATACGTCAAATTAAATCGTTCTGGCAATAGGAAGTCTAATTGAATAGTAGACATCGTTTCTTCACTGCCCAAAGCTGTTTTCGTTTGAACATCTAACTTTGGTCCGTAGAAAGCGGCTTCACCTTCTGCTTCATAGTAATCCAACTTCAAATCGTCCATGGCACGTTTCAACTGTGCTTGAGATTTTTCCCACATATCGTCATCATCAAAATATTTTTCAGTATTTTCAGGATCACGATAAGACAAGCGGAAACGATAGTCAGTGATATTGAAGTCACGATAAACGCCCATCATCATCGTCAAAATTGATTTAAATTCTTCTTCAAGCTTTTCTGGTTCAACAAATGTATGACCATCGTTAAGCGTCATTTCGCGAACACGTGATAGCCCTGTTAAAGCACCTGACTTTTCATAACGATGCATCATGCCTAATTCGGCAATACGTATTGGTAACTCACGGTATGATCGTGGCTTATGATTGAAAACCATGATATGTGATGGGCAATTCATTGGTCGTAATTCTAAAAATTCTCCCTCGCCCATGTCCATTGGTGGGAACATATCTTCACGATAATGATCCCAATGGCCTGAAGTTTTGTATAAGTTCAAATTTGACAAAACTGGTGTGTACACATGCTGATAACCATTAGCTAATTCTTTATCAATGATATAGCGTTCTACCTGACGGCGAATCGTTGCACCGTTTGGTAACCAAACGGGCAAGCCAGAGCCAACTTCTTGACTAGTAAAGAATAAATCCATGTCACGCCCAATCGTACGATGATCGCGTTCTTTTGCCTCTTCGCGTCGTTGAATTTCAGCATCAACATCTGCTTGCTTCCATTCAGCAACACCGTAGATTCTTTGCATCATCGGATTGGATGATTTTCCACGCCAGTAGGCACCAGCAACAGAAGTCAACTTAAAATGCTTAATCCAGCCAGTAGATGGCACCAGGCCCCCTTTATCCAATTCGATATGATCCCCTTGAACCGCAATCGTAATTTTTTCATCTTCTGGCAAATCAGAGATTAACGCAATTTTATAAGGATCTTCCGCAAACATGCTTAACGCTTCTTCACGTGTAATTTCACGTGATACGATTGGCAAATCTTCTTTAACTATTTTATGCATCATAGCTTCGATTTCAGGGAAATCCTCCACAGAAACCTGGTTACCAGCCCCATTGTCAGTGTCATAATAGAAACCATTGTCAATAAATGGTCCGACACCAAAATGCATATTAGCAAACTTTGGTATCCGCTTCAAGGCTTGTGCCAATAAATGTGAAGCAGCATGACGCAATAATGATATTGCTTCATCATCACTAGTCGTAATTAATTGGAAATCGCCTGATGCCGGTATCATGTCGTGCATACCCACATAAGCCCCATGCAACTTAGCCGATACAGATTTTTTGGCTAATGACTTTGATATACTTTCTGCAACAGCTAAAGGTGTCGTCCCCTCGGGAAAAACTTTAACGGCACCATCTGGAAAAGTAAGACTAATTTCTGACATATTAACAATATTCCTTTCATTTGACGTTTGTTTTAATGCAAACGTTTCTGACATTTATAAAAACAAAAACGTCCCATTGAGTCATGCGACTCAAAGGGACGTTTCACCGTGGTACCACCCAAGTTTAGCACATAAAGTGCGACTTAAATGACAGCTAACGGTGTCACCCGAATGGTTTTCAAAACTTACTCACCACTACTCAAAGGTAGTCTTTTCCGTGCAAATTACCCATTTTCACCAAGCATGGATTCTCTTAAAAATTGCAAACAGTCCAGTTGTCCTTATCAACGTTATTGTGATTATTTTAGCACTGTTCACACCGTTGTGCAACAATTACTTTGGGTTGATTTCTGTTAATACAAGCGCTAATGCTTCCTTAGCCGCTGCATCATGATCTAAAATACCATTGTCAAAAGCCGTTTTTAATGCATCATACTGCTGTTTTGTTAGTGTCATAATATCTTCTCTCTAAAAAATAAATTAATACTTTAATTATAACGAAGGGACGACAAAATTCAAGTGCACACAGGTTCACTGAATTGTAAATAAAAAGGTCTCACTAGAGACCTAGATAATATTTTGAAAACAGTGCTGCAAAAATGGCACCAACAAAAGGTGCTAGTCCTGGTACCAAGACACCATACTTAAAATCAGCATCTGCGCGATTTTGCCATGGTAACATGGCATAGGCCAAACGCGGCCCCATATCTCGCGCTAAATTCATTGCAAAGCCAGTTGTGCCACCCATTCCCATGCCCACTGCCCAAACAAGAAAACCAATGGCTAATGGCACCATTCCTGGTACATGACCTGCTCTTGCTGAAATGGCTAGAATACTAGTCAAAAACACAAATGTCGCAAAAGCTTCCACAAAGAAATTACGTGGTAGGTTGCGAATAGCTGGCGCAGTTGAGAAAATATTACGGACAATGACTGGATCAATATCTTTTTCTGATAATTTAAATTGGTCAGCATACATCACGTAAACAATTAAAGAACCCGCAATTCCCCCTAACACTTCGACCACACTAACAATTAAAAAATAAGTTATATCTATCTTGCCCAATACCAGCTGAACCATCGCCATTGCTGGATTAATAAACACATCCCCAAATACAAATAGCACAATTGTGATACCAAATCCCCAAGTCGTAATCGCAAAAATATGCCCTGAACCGTGATATTTCGTCCGGTTTAATACCTCGTCAGCGTGTACGCCAACACCAAAAATGATCATTAGGGCTGTGCCCATGAACTCAGCCAACAACTGGTGTATCATTTGTAATCTCCTAAGCGGTCGCAAATCTATCAAGAAGTCGCGGTTTTTTATGTTATTTTTCCATTCCTTATATTAAGGCCTTGAATAGGCGCTGTAAAGCCTTTTTATAGTTTTGTCAACAAACCGTCACATTTCGTGTTTTGTTTCACGAAGTATGATGATACTTTTTTAAGTCATCTTGCCTTATAATGGAAAGTAATATATTAATGGGAGGATGGCCATAACAAACGATGTATGGTCAACGATAAGTTATGAATGCACACGTTGTTTATGCAACAATTACCGGAAACAATGAAGATGTCGCTGATGTTATCATCACGGCCTTAAAAGCTGCCCATGTGACTGTCAAAAAAACAGAAATATCACAGACTGAGGTAGAAGAGTTAGCAGAAAGTGATATTGCTGTCGTTGTGCCCTACACCTATGATAATGGTTCATTACCTGATGAGGGCTTAGATTTCTTTGAAGAATTAGCTGATGTTGATTTAGATAATGTCATTTATGGCGTCGCAGGCTCTGGAGACACCTATTACTTGGATGATTTCTGCGTTGCCGTTCCAAAATTCGAAGCCCAATTTGCTAAGACGCATGCCATTAAAGGTGCTGAAGGGGTTAAAATTAACCTCAGACCAGACGAAAAAGATACACTGACACTCAATGCGTTTGCACAGCAATTAATTAAAGCTGCACAAGCACGATCATAATAAAAAGCACTATCTTGATTAAGATAGTGCTTTTTATATACGAATCAATCAGCCGTTGTATAAACTGCCAAAACATCTTCGTTTTCTTCTAACTCATCGACTAGCTTATCAAGCTTGTCACGATCGTCATCAGAAATTTCAGCTGGATTTTGTGCAATCATCGTTACTTCTGCTTCTTCAAAAACATAACCATCAGCTGTCAAAGCAGCTTCAACAGTTTGAAAATCAGCTGGCGTTGTATAAATTTCAAACACTTCATCTTGTGTCTGTACATCCTCTGCGCCAGCTTCCAATGCGGCTTCTAGCACCGTGTCTTCGTCAAGATCAGGAAAATCCGTACGATTAATAGCCAAATAGCCCTTGCGATCAAATTGAAATGCGACTGAACCTGTCGTTCCTAAAGCGCCGCCAAAATGCTTAAATGAGTTACGAATACTTGATACTGTACGATTGATATTGTCAGTTGATGTTTCAACCAAAATGGCTACACCAGCTGTCCCATAACCTTCATAAGTTACTTCTTCAAACTTTTGACCGCCAGCACCTGAAGCCTTATCTAACGCACGTTGGATATTGTCTTTTGGCATGTTAGCAGATTTAGCCTTTTCAACAACTAAACGCAACGAAGCGTTCATTTCTGGGTCGGCGCCACCAGCTTTTGCAGCCACATATAAATCATGTGCTAGTTTTTGGAAAATTTTACCACGCTTAGCATCTTGGGCATTTTTTCGGCCCTGGATGTTATGCCACTTACTATGTCCTGACATGTTAACATCTCCTTGAAATTGTCAATATAATTTTAATTTTAACAAAAAAAAGTAACAATGACTAGTTTTAGTGATAAATTTAACACAAAAAGCCTTTGCTACTTTATTATTTTTGAAATCAACTTAATAAGTATTACCACCAAGCAGTTCCAGATATGTCATCGCAGTACTTGCAATTAGAGCAGCTAGAATATCATCTAGGTAAACATTAATCGTATCGGTTCGATCATTAATTTCGCCAATCAATCCTGGCTTAAGATCATCTAATAGACCATAATGGACTGTTGCTGCTGCTGAAAACTGTTGGGTAATCGCAATAGCTAAAATTTCATCAACATTGTGTCCATTCGCATCACGCTGTAACCGTGCTTTTAGAGGTTGACTATCTGGCATTGTTTCAGCTTGTTCATCAAGATAAAGCGCTGTCAAAATGATGTCAGCTACTTCGTCCTTGTGCAACACTTTTGCAATGGATGACATCAATGTCGTGTCGTCAACAGCATCTTTATACTTTTCTGACAGAAATATGCGTGTACCATCGGCTATATCATCAATGGTCACACCACGTTCTGCTAGTTTGATTATTGCTGCTTCTTGTAAATCTTTCATCATTTTACTCCTCAATAATCTTCATTCAAGTAGCGTCGTGTCAAAATAACATGTGGAATCTCATCCAAAGCAGTCTTAACATACGCTTGTTGTTCATCTGTGAAATCGTTAATTGCAACCAACGTATAGGCGTAAGCGCCAACAGCACGATTACTTAATTGCTCGATGTTAATCCCATTGTCACCAAAAAACTTTGAAATTTGGCTAATCATATTAGGAACATTTTCATGGATAATGCCCACGCGGTATTTTGTTACAAACGGCTCATTAATATCCGGGTAATTAACTGAATTGACAATATTCCCTGTTGTTAAGTATGTGTCTAATTGGCGAGCAGCCATTAAAGCACTAGTATCTTCTGCTTCTACAGTAGACCCACCAATATGTGGCGTAATAATCACTTTGGGATGATCGAATAAGGCTTCATCGGCAAAGTCTGTAATGTAGACACGTAACTTATCTTGATCCAATGCCGCTTTAGCTGCCAAATCATCGACAATTCCGCCACGAGACATATTCAGTAACGCAGCGCCGGGCTTCATTTTTGAAAGGCTATCAGCAGCAATAAAGAATTTGTTTTTTTCAGTTAGCGGGATGTGAACTGTAACATAATCTGATTGTTGCAACACTTCATCAACACTTTTAGCATGTGCAATATGCCGGTCAATACGCCAAGCTGTATTGGCGTTCAAACCAGGGTCATAGCCAATAACATCCATATCTAATGCTAAAGCCGTATTTGCAACTTTCGAACCCACATTACCTAAACCAATAACCCCTAATGTTTTGCCTGCTAATTCTGTACCGCGATAACCACCTTTATTCACTTCTGTTCGCAATGACACATCTCCACCGCGTGTCTCATTAGCAAAACCAATAGCGCCAACTACTGGTCGGGCAGCTAAAATCAATGACGCAATAGTTAATTCTTTCACAGCATTAGCATTGCCACCTGGTGTATTAAAGACAACAATACCGCGTTTTGACAACTCATCAACGGGAATATTATTAAAGCCGGCGCCAGCACGGACAACTGCACGCACGCTATCAGCAATAGTTTCCTGATGCAAATTTTGAGAACGTAACAGAATCGCTTTCGGTTCTTCAGTGGTATCAATTTCATAGCCATGAGTTGTTAAATAGTTTAAGCCTTTTGCACTAATGGCATTATATGTTTTAATATTTGTCATACTTGCTCTTTTTCAACTTTCTTCAAAAATGTTATCAATGCGTCAACAGCTGCCATAGATTGTGCATTATACAGAGATGCTCTAAAGCCACCAACTGAGCGGTGGCCATTCAAATTAAATAGTCCTTCTGACTCAGCACGCTTAGCAATCATTTTGTCGCGTGTCAAATCGCCTGTGGTAAATACCACGTTGGTTAATGAACGTGCAGTTGTTTCAACCGGAGCTGTATAAAAATCCGACTGGTCTAAGAAGGCGTAGAGTTTGTGGGCTTTTGCTAGATTGCGCCGATGCATTTCAGTGACACCGCCTTGCGCAACAACCCAATCCAATACAAGGTTAAGCGCATAAATTGAAAACACTGGTGATGTGTTATACATGGATTGTTTGTCAATATGATTTTGATAGCGCATCATCGGTCCAACATGACGTACATCTTGCTGTGCTAACCAGTCTTTTTTAATGATGGCAACTGTCACACCAGCTGGGCCAAGATTTTTTTGACCACCAGCAAAGACAGCATCAAATGCGTTAATATCATAGGGTTCAGCTAAAATATTGGAACTCATATCGGCTACAAGTCGGCCTGTTGTACTTGGCAAATTGTCCTGATGAAATGTTGTGCCTTCGATAGTGTTATTAGTTACAATATGCAAATAATCGTAAAGTTCAGGGTCGAAATGTTCGGGTAAAATTGGTAGTTTTTGATAATTTATTCCCTTTGTACTGTTCAATACTGTGGCTTGTTTCCCTAACATTTCTGCTGCTTCACTTGCTTTAGCTGCAAAGTTGCCCGAATCAAGAATGGCAATATGTGACTGATTTGTTGCAAAATTAAGTGGAATCATCTCAAACTGCGTTGACCCACCGCCTTGCAAAAATATAACGGCATAGTCTTCTGGAATAGCCATTAACTCACGCAACTTTTGCTCAGCTTCGGTAACTATGGCTTGAAATTGTGCGGATCGATGAGATATTTCAATAATACTCATATGTGTGTGTTCGTTACGTTCGAATTCTTGCTTAATCTGGGTAATGACTTCATCTGGCAAAACACCAGGACCCGCAGAAAAATTATAAGTTTTTGCCATAATTTCGTGCTAGCGCACATCCTTCCTTAATAAAAAACAATTTTCAAAATAGACGTCAACAATTTAACGAACATTTAGAAAAAAAACAGCTGAATAATGACAATAATTCGCAAAAAAGCTAAAATAAAATCAATTTTAGAACAAAAAAACAAACTTTATTGCAATTCAAGTCACTGTTTTCATGTTACTATATCTTTAATTAAAGTCAATCTTTTATTTTAATACTTTTTTTAGTATAATGAATGAGTAATGCCGCTGTGGCGGAACTGGCAGACGCGTACCGTTCAGGTCGGTATGAGAGCAATCTCGTGCAGGTTCGATTCCTGTCAGCGGCATATTAACCGTTTTACCTAAATTGTTGGTAGAGCGGTTTTTTGTTGCTTAAACGTTGATATGTAGAGATTTTCAGTTGTTTAGAGTTCCGTTCAGTTTTCTTTAGTTTTCACTATTTTATCGCCAGAGTGCTACATTAGTGCTACAAATTAAATAACTTTGCACTGACCTTTGTTTCTTTAGTTATTCGCTTTGCGAACTCTGGCATTTTGTCTTTCATATCCCCTGTAAACTGACCTATCTGATATGAATATGTTGGATCACCTATTTTTTGTTCTTCGAAAAAAACGTTAATAGTATCCGTGTACATGATATAGACTATACGAACTCTATATAGCGTGTTGCGCTTTTTCTTAAATAACTTATTGATTTCATCTATGACTATCTGTTCCATAATTTCACCTCATAACAATTATACGAACACTTGTTCTTATTAGCAAATAAAAAAACACCCAACCAGATTATCTAGTTGGGTGTTTTAATTTATTCAATTTTGTAAGGCATTAACCTTAGCTTGTGCATCAGCTAGTGCTTGTTCCGCCTTTGCTAACTCATCTGCTTTAGCTTGTTCATCTTCTGACTTTGGTTGTGCCTGCGGATAAACGTTGTTTAATTCGTTGATCAACATAGCATAAGCATGTTCAACCGCGTTCTTGATAAGGGTTTCATCTGCTGTAGTAAAACCTAGCTTAGCCAATTCACTTTGAACAATGGCATAAGCGCCGTTCTTCTTCATAATACCAGAGATATACTTGTCAACGCCCGCTTTCTGCATGGCAGTCACCGCGTCCTTGGCTAAAGGTTCTAACAAAGTAATCACGGTTGTAATTTGCTTATGTGATTGAAAATATTTTAAAGCATAGCCAGCAATCGCTGTAATCGCTGCTACTGCTATTGATACAATAACGTCCGAAAAATTTGTAATAGTCATGATTTCCTCTTTTATTTAATCGTTGCAAATGACTTCATCATCCACACTGGTTCGCCTGCAATTTCAACTTGTACACTGGTAGCTGTCTGGCTTAATACTTTGTATTCGCCTTCTAGCGTGAAGTATTCTTGCTCGCCATTGTTACCCTTAATTGTCTGATTAGATAGCTTGTGGCCATATTTATCAGTCAATGTCAAAGCGCTAATTGGCATATAGTTGTTGTAATCAATAATCGGAATACCCATATCCACGTTCACACCATAATAACCACCGTACCATTTAGTCCAATAGTCAGCTACGTACACACCGCTAAAAGTAGCATAGTGTGTTTTATTAGATGACTGATCATCACTAGGACGGTTAGACGGCTTAGCTGTATTTTCTGCCGGTGTGTTGTTATCCAGTGAACCTACTACCATAACGTTGCCATCAACACCATAGTGATTATCAGCGTACTGCCAAATCTTCACGTTAGAGTAATTTGGGAAGTATTGCATCGGTGGTGTTGCCTGATGTGCTGTAGTAAGGTACCAAGCCAACCATAATGCATTAGGATAGCGTGCATTGATACGGCTCAAATCTACAAATGATTCAACATAAGATGTGTAGCTGTAAAACATCGGCTTATAGCCAGCCGCATAAATAGCGTCCATAAAGGTCAAAATAGCGGTTGTGTTGTTTGCTTTGTTATAGCCGGCCCCTGCTTCATAATCTAAAGCAATGTAACTACCCTTAGCTAATCCAGCGTTCTGTGCATCTTGAACAGCTAATTGTGCGTGATAACTTGCTTCAGCTACCGAATCGCCAAATTCTCCCCAGAAATAACCGCCAGTTTGCATACCAGCATTGGCAGCACTATTGATTTGGTTATACGCTTTTGGGTTAGCATAATGTGCTCCCTCGCCTCCACCACGCCCGCCAAGTTTAACCATGGTGAAATTGTCGCCCACCTGTTTAAACGAGCTAAAATACTGTGTTGTGTCGCCCTGATAACTAGCAACATCAATGCCGTTAGTATTGGCTGATACGCCAGTAATCACTGCACCAAAAAAGGCAACCGCTCCAATTGAAGCGACTACCCATCGTTTTAATTTATTCACTTTCAAACCTCCCATTTATCGTGTTTCCACGTTTCCAATGCCGTTAAGCGCACCTCGTGATTATTTGCCTGTTTGTTACTCTCTTTGAGTTCGTTTTTCAAACTAGCAATGTCTTGCCTTAAGCCACTAATTGAATTCACAATCGTATTTTTAAGCACCCACCATAACCCGCCCAACAGCATTGACCCTAACGACAACCAACCAATCAAATCATGTGGCATCTGCATTTATCACTTCTCCTTATCTGCTTTAGCTTCTTTAAGTTGTTCTTGCAACGTTTCTACTTGAGCTACTAACGTTGCGTTTTCCACAGACTTATTTGCTAGCTGCATGCCAAGATTGTTAATTACTTTCTGCGCATCAACTTCCATTATTCACCTACCCCATTTTCCACCGTTGCAATTCCCATAATGTCAGCAACCTGTAATACTTTAGTTCTAAAATCGGCTTCCTGCTTGTCGATATTTGTCTTATCTGCTTCGTAAGAAACTCTGTCCTTGATAGATAGATGAACATCTACTGTCTGCCCTAATGTTGCATAACCCGTTGCTACTTCAACACCCTTTGAATCCTTGTATGACACATTAAAATTACCTGTAAACATTTGTTTCTTCCTCTTTTCTGTATATTAAAAGGCTAACCGCTCGTGATTAGCCCTGTTTAAGTTCTTTGATTTCTTGTTGCAATGCTTTAATTGACTGTATCAAATACCCTGTAATCGTATAATTTTCAACACTTTTACCATCTTCAGCCAACCAATCTTTTGGGATATATAACTCATGATTAACATCATCAATCATAGGTGAGACACGTATATTATCCTTGCTTTCCCCAATGAAGTTATATTGTCTGACATCAGACTTTAATACTTCAGCCAAAGCATATTCGGGATCTATATCTCGAATATTTTCCTTTAAGCTGACTAAACTTGATTGGCTTACAGTCTTAACACTAATATCAATCAAGTTGCTGTTTCCACCTGAAAAATACAACCTACCATTGTCTTGTGATGTGATTGTATGATAACCATTCGTTCCTATGTTTCGTGCAAAAAAGCCGTTTGAAACCTTCCCGTTTCCGTTCTTGTCGATACTAAAATTATTAGCAGCAACAACGAAGTTATTGGCTCTAGCTAAAATACTATTACCACCAACGTCTTTACCATCTACGCCTTTAGAATCGTCATAACCAACAACAAAGTTAGGACTTTCAGCAGTGACCACGCCACCAATATCCTTACCACCTGATAAGATAACACCTTGGTCATTACCAGCTATATAAGTACCAGTTACAGCTGATATACCAATACCTGCACCTCTTTCAGCAGCCATATTAGCCAAAAAACCAATGTTACCGTGTCCATTAACACTAATTTCTGAAAAGTCCTTAGATTCTAGTAATGAACCCACTGCACCATCAGGCTGATTAGAAAAGGTAGGTAATAGACTTGCTGATACTGAAAAGTAAGGGTTACTGTCTATTGTTTGGCCATTATTGTAAACAGGTCCTGTTAGAAGCAGTCTACCATTCTGTAAAGTAGCACTTCCGCCACCGTTCGTAGTTCTGATATAAGCCTGATCAATATTGACATCTATTTGAGTTTTACTGTCGTAAATACGTCCTTTTTGAAAGAACACATTACCTTGGTCCAAGTCAATGTTAAGGCTAGGTCCTGATAATTGCCCAGTGGTTATCTTACGGGCATCAAGACTGGCTATCTTAGCACTTGTAATGGCTGCATCACCAATCTGGGCTGTACCAATGGCACCATTAGCAATATTTGCTGACCCAATAATAAAGTCGTTACCCTTAATCGTTTGACTGTTTAATACGATAGACTTGCCTGATAGAACTAAAGTACCATCAGCCTGACCATTAATACCTGTGATAAGTTGCTTAGTAATACCATCATTTGTAGACGTACCTAATGACCAACTATCATGGAAGATATTAAGCAGTGTGGAACTCATAACCATTTGTGCCCATGGTGTCCAACTTGAACCGTTGTAAGTTCTACGGTACATTAACGAGCCGTCTAAGTCTTTCCACTGTGTTTGTGTAATACGGTCGGCTTGTGGTGCATCAACCATAATGTAAAAACTTGCTGATACAGCTGAATTAGTTCCAGCTGAAGCACCAATAAAGAACCTACCACTTTGAGTAAGAAAGTTCATATCATCAAAGCGTTCTTTTCTTTCCCATTGGGTATTAGCCTTTAGTGTTGTAACATCATTCTGGATAACGCCAACTGTAGCACTATCAGCCTTTTGGTTAATCAAAGACTTCATATTAGTTTCAGAGTTTGAAACTTGTGACGTTGTAAAGTCTTTGCCTTGCTGTAATACAGTACTATCACCTGATTTACGGTCACTCACTTCTTGTGATAAACCATCAGCAGTCTGTTTCTGTGAACTTTGTAGACCAGTAATATTATTTTGGACTGTACTAATATTGCCCTCAGCAGTTTGTACCCTAGTTGATACGTTATTGATATTAGTACCTTGTTGCTGAACTGTACTATTGATACTATCTATCGTTTGTTGCTGTTGACTGAACTTGCTATCAGTATCTTCTGGAGCTGGTGTCCATGCTGTTGTTGTATTTCCGTCTTCTAATTTGAAGTTACGTAGTCGCATAGTTTGACCAGCTGTAAAATTAGAAGCTCCGGTACTTCCTGTTGCTGCATTTATTCTAATATAAGTTCGAGTAGCATCACCAGCATTAGTAAATGTAGCACTGACTCTAGTCCATGTAGAATTGTTAATAGGATTAAAACCAACCCAAGCATCGTTTAATCGAAAAGATATGCCTGGAACTGTACCCATTGCATCTACAGATATAGTGTAAGTTTTACCTGGCAACATGGGTGTATCACTAAGGCTAGTCCAAGCATTTATTAATGAATAGAACCATTCAGAACTTGGGTTACTAACCGTTAAAGTTATCCCGTCAGTGTCATAGGTAAAGGCTGCGTTTGTGATGACGGTTTTATTAACGCCAGCTACGTTTGGTCTATTTGAATTACTAGCGCCCATACCTGTAGAACTTAGTACATAGTTCCTGCCACCAACCTGCAAGTTGTCTACTTTATCAGATACTTGTGTAACAGTTTGTGTAATGCCATCTGCTTTAACATTTAAACTAGATATTTGTGCATTATAATCTGTTTTAGCATCGTTTAGTTCTGTTTTAGTAGCAGTTAATGCTATGGCATCTTTGTTAGACGTGATTTGTGACTGTAAACCTGTATCACCATCACTAATAGCCTTTTGTAATTGCTGTTGAATAGCTGCAGCATTGGCTTCAGCATCAGCTTTAGCTTGGTTAGCATACCCTTGAGCCTTAGTATCTAATGCTGATTGGTCTTGTTTTAATTGATTAGCCTTATCATCAACTGACTTGATACTTGCGTCTACTTTTACTTGGTTATCAGCTATAGCTTTATCTGAATAATCTTTAGCTTGATTAATGGCCTGATTAACACCGTTTTCAATGTTAGTAGCCATATCTGGGTCTATTCTTTTAACCCATTTGCCATCTAAGAATACATATAAGTAAGTACCATTTGCTGCATCGTACCAGGCCTGTGTGCCTTCTTTAGCTGTTTGAGGTAGTTGGTCAAGACTTGTAACGGTTAAGATAACTGCCTTACCATCAGCGCTTACTTGGGCGTTATATGCGTCAGCTTGTGCTTTAACAGCTTCATTATGAGCTGCATCTGCTTGTTGTCGGGCTAATTCAGCCTTATCAGCCGCCTGTTGTGCAGCTTCTTGTGTGACTGTCACATCTTTCTTGATTAAGTTAATAACATTAGCACTTTTGTTCATATTATCAGTGAAGATAGAACTAAATTCACCTAATACAAAAGTGTTAGTCTCAGGACTGGCAAATGATACCGTCTTTTGAATAACCTTACTTGTAACTAATATTTCAGGCTTAATGTGAAAGTCTTGTACGGTGACTGTATCACCAAGTGCTACTATCTGGTCGTGTAATGGGCTTACAGTGTAGTTAAATCTTGGGTGATTAAAGATGCCTATCTGTTGTTTAGCCCATTCTAACAGCGCTTTAGGCTCACTCAGTAAGCTATTAGTAATCGTCCCTTCTAAGTACACTGGTTGTTGCTGACTAGCTCCAATTGCATACATTAGTTGGTTGGCATCATCGTCTGTAATGTACTCTAAGCCATTATTAACTGTTCCAATATGACCTTTTGTAGCATCTTTATCATCAGTCTTACCCGTTACGTACAACTTAGTGTAGATAATGTCTGATACTTCGGTAGCGGTCATGTTCTCGAAGCCCTTAGCGCCACCATAACGTACTAACTCACCATTATCAGAACCTAAATGCCCAAAATAAAGCACTCGGTCTACAATACGGCCTGTTGTATCAAGTTCAACCCAAGAATCTACATCAACATCATACTTAGTCTGTAAGTCCTGTAGTAAGGCCTGTAAGCTGGTGTTAGCTGATACTACGTAATCAATAACTGTTAGGTTATCGTCAGCTACTCTTAGGCTAAATGGTACATTCTTATACATCTTACTAACAAAAGTCTTTAAATCAACCTGTGCTAGGGTTTGTTCAGCCTGAATAAGTTGCTTACCTAACTCAAAAATAGCTGCGTTAATTGCACTAACTGTAATAAAGCCACTGTTACGGTCTGTACCGGCATTAATGACCTTCATTAGGTAATAGTGGTCAGCCACTGAATCAAAGTACATCAGGTAATTAGTCGTATTAATACTTGTACCTAAGTCTGTAGCTTCAACACTAATAGTTAAGGTATGTGACCATTGCTTAGCGTTACCTTGCTTGTCTTGGTTCGTATAATCAACCGTTGTTAGGCCTGCTGGGTCGTTGGCATTATCCGTGGCCATTTGTATCGTAATGGTATCACTGAAAAACGTTGTGTTTCCTTGACCGTTATTCAGGCTTAAACGCCCTTTAACTTGTAAGTTTTCATCAAGAACTGTGTACATTTATATGTTCCTTTCGTTATATTGCTATGTACGAAAAAAAGCACCTTTAAGTGCTTATTTCATTGCTGGTCTGTAGTTATATTTCACTGTTGCTTTATCAGGTGTTGGGAAGAACGTAATAGCTTCTTTTTGGCCACCTTTTAATAGTGGGTATGTGCTTGCGGGACTAAGATATTTATTAGCTATCTGACCATTTATATAGACGTTTTCTGTTTCTGTATCTATTGTGGCTGTGTCCCCTGCATGGATAATCGTATGTGCCTTTTTAAGAGCTTCAGCGGTTGTTATCCCTTGTACTGTTAAGTCGGTAACAGTTAATCGGTCATCTTGATAAGACTGTACAAACTGATAAGATGCTGGTTTGTCACCATCTGCTGGTGTGGTCTTAACTATCTTATCTTCATGAATAGGCGTTTTTCCAAAGAAATAACCAATCTGTGCTACCTTGGCATTAAAGTCATCAGGTATAGTCATCGTGTAATCGAGAACCGTGTTCCCACTTTCAAGACCTGAACCCGCTATTTGATTAACAAGTATGTGCATCTGGTTCCCAATTTTTGTTAATTGGAAGTTAGCCCATAGGTTTGTAATAATGTTTGGAGCGTCATACATAAATTCTTTAACGGTTGTTGTAATGGTTCCAGGCTGATTAACACGTCCAGCGCCTTGATCCCAAGACGAACCTCTTTGATAATCTGTACTGCGCCATGACCAACCATTACCATAACCAGGGTTAGGTGTTCCTACGTTGTGCCAAGTAGACCAAGTTAAGCTTTCACCCTGGGCGCTATTCCAAACCTGTGTCCATCTGTGATAGTCTTGTGTACTATTTTTCCAAATATCAGGACCATTAGGGACTGTTTGACTAGTAACTCGGTCTTGTTCAACTTCTTTAGAATAGACTTGTGGTCCAGTCGCTCTACCCGAACTATCACGTGGCGTTTTCCACTTTTCAACGGTACGAGTGAAGTGGTTCCATCGAACTGCATCAGGTAAGAACTTCGGGTTATTACCATCAAATAAGTTCTGGCTAAAATCCAAAGTAACTTGTCTATCAACACTCATAATTGGTTCGTCCATCTTGATGGTTAGTGTGACTTCGTGACCACCTTTGTTCTGTGTCTGGTCTAATGCCCATGTTGTGTTACCAGGGCCAATATAACCAAACCCTTTAGCATAGTTGGCATTTTCTTCATCTGTGTTACTTCCAAACATAACTTTTAAGGTGCCGTTGTTAGATTCACCAATATCATACATGCCCATACGGCCAATACGGTTACCGTCTTTATCAAGTAAGTACACTTCTGTTCTTTGGTATGCTCTGGCATAGAACTGTTGGTGACTAATTCTTGTTGATACACGATAATCACCTGTGCTACCTGTGTTAAATTTCTTAGTTAGTAATAGTGGACCATAAGCAGTAGTCTTACCTGTGTAATCTTTGGGTACTGTCCAAAACTTATCGACTGTAATGGCGTGCTTACCTAGCATTTTTACAGCTGCATCACTGGCTACATCAGCATTAGATAAAGCCCAATTTTGTGTACTCATGTCAGTTACTTGTGTAAACGTACCAATATCTTGAATTGGGTCACGATAAACAACGGGCATTAAGTCCTGTGTGTTGACGTCATCTGGGAACCCTACAAAGACATTCTGGCCATCACTATTGGTGTAACCAAAATTATTACTATCAGAACTAAATGTGAACTGATATGCAGGCTTAGCTACATCATTACCATCGGGCATTATTTCTAATTTGTTTCGGTTATCAGCTTGGCCAATGACCTGTGGTAAGTACCCGTGTGGATCTGACGCTGTGAATTGTAATGTTAAAGTGCTGTCCCATGAACCTTGGCCGATATAAGCAGGCTCTGGTAAGGACGTGAAGTGGCCATAAAAGGTACGGTCTGGGAACTGCCCGAATACGATAGGTGTTTCAGTGTGGTTTGTAGCAATTAAAGCCTTGCTGATAGTCTCGACATTTTTTAGGTACTCATCAGCATCATTAGCCACTACTGTAACAGGTATATTGAATACCTTTGCACCGTAGTTATTCCCTAACCACCTTTGGCCATACATACCTGATATATTCTGGGTCATTTCACTAATAGTTGGTGCTACAGGTAAGGTCACATGACCTACTATCATGCCAAGGTCTTTACTATTAACCCCAACATATCCTGCTTCGTAGTTCCTACCAAGAACGAACTCATCTTTCTGGGGGTCTGGGTATAATTTAGCTTTTATTTCATCATCAATAGCTTTTAGTTGTTTAGCACCTTCACTGGGTTCTGTGTAGGCCATTTCTGGTGGGTTTTCATTCCCATTATTAGACGTGTCTTGTTGGAAGCTCGAATCAGGTGCATTAACGTTATCACCTGGTAGCATCTCGTTAGTAAAATCAGTTGCCATCTATATATTCCTTTCTTGGGTTTTGCTATGTACAAAAAAGCACTACTTAAAGTGCGTTCTTTTTAACCTTTTACTAATGTCTGAAAGGCATTAACTTGGGCTTTAACTTTGTTAATTTCTACGTTGGCTTGATTAGCGCTAACAATGGCTGGTAATGGGTTTGATTGCCCTGCTACCAACTGTGCTAGTAAGCTAATCATCGTATCGAACTTACTTTCAAGGTCTTTTACACCTGTGTCATTCATGGCTGTTTGTTGGCCGTCACGAGCTGCCATTGCTACGGCTGTTTTACCAAGTAACTCGAACCCACGACTAGACTTCATGCCATCTAGCGGGATAATCATTTCCGGTTGGTTGTTTTCACCAATTTCAGCAATTTGGTGCTTGGTGATTAGACCACCATTGGCGTAACCATGACCATTACCAAGGAATGATAGACCATCACCATACCGTTTCCTAGCGTAATTCAGACCAGCAAGAATGTTGTCATAACCATTCATGATATTACCGTGACCAGGTAGCATGTTAGCCGCAAAAGTACCAGGCTTAACTTGCATCAAACCAGTTGCGTTACCGTCAGCCAAACCATCATTGCCACCAATAGCCCTAGGATTTCCACCAGACTCTGTTTGAATCTGACGCAATACACGCTGTATCATGTCTGGCGCTGTACTTAGTCCTAACTTAGCTAACGCGTTCTTTACGTCATTAGACCAAGATTGAACATCACCACCAACACCTGTACTGGTATCATTAACTGGCCCAATAAACTTCTGTATCCAGTCAAACATGCCCCCTACTTGACTCTTAATCAGCTTTTGTAGTGGGTTGTTTGCTTCTACGCCTTCTTCTCCACCACCAGATTTACCAAAGTCCAAGAATGTTGTAACACCTGACTTAGAACGTCCTGAGTAGGTATGGTAATTACCATCGCCACCCCAGTTATATTCTTCACCACTAAATGTGCCACCTTTGACACCTCGAACCATCGCCACGTGGTTTCCAAACTCTGAACCTGGCCCATAAACAGCAACCATTCCAGGCTTTGGGTCGTTAGTGTGTCGTACTGGTGCGTTAACCCAATCAGCACCGTTACCCAGTCCACTGAATAAGTTAGTTGATACACCCATATTTTTCAAAGAATTAGCAACGTAAGATACACATTCACGATAGAAGTAACCCCAAGGGTCAGCACCACTATCTTTACCTACAGACTTCCAAGGGTAGTTATCACCTTGACAACCTGTATCACCTGAATCGGTAGCACCTTTAGCCATTCCCCATAGTTCAGACCACCAACCCTTAACAGAATCAGTAGCCTTACCAAAGGCACCATCACCAAAGGCATTAAACAGTGTTCCTAAACCACCATTTGTCTTTGGGTTAAATTTCTTGGTTAAGCTCTCGATTGGGTGTGCTACTGCATCGGTAATATAACCCAACATCTTGGTAAACTTTTCGGCACCATCTTTCATACCGTCCCAAGCGTTACCAGCTACTTTACCTACCCAAGAACCTGCACCCTTTAATCCGTCCCAAATAGTACCAAAGAACCCTGTACCACTTGCATAAGGTGTAGCACCCATGAGCATAGCTAACTCTTTGGCATTCAGAACTTCTGTCCCAGGTGCTAACCAACGATTAACGTTATTACCTTGAACAATTTCCATCTGGCCATTAGGGTGTACTAAGGCTTCTTTGTTACCAGTTTCAGGACTATCAAGACCATCATTAAGCAAAGCTAATGTAGGTTTTGTAATTGGTCTGCGTTCCCCTGAAAATGCTCCAGTACCAGTAGCAAATTTAACTTTGTCAATCGTGCCAATAGTGTTCTTGGGACCACCAAAGTCATGGATAATACTGTTAATGCCACCGATACCATCGTTAATCGGGTGAATAACCATGTTAATTCCGTCAGCGGCTAACTTCTTCATACCGTCCCAAAGGTCAGTAAAACCGTTCTTAACGGACTTCCAAGCGTTGCTAAATACACTAACAATCTTGTCTAACACGCCTGATATAGTGTCGTGAACGCTATTAATGGCATCAGAACCTGTCTTCTTTAACCAATTCCAAGTGTCGCCAAAGACGTTTGATATGGTCTTCCAAATATTAGCCCATGTCTTCCAGATACTATTTAAGGTGTTAGCTATAAAGTCCTTGATAGAGTTGAATATATTGGTAACAGACTTTAAGATACTGTTAAATGTATCAACTACGAAGTTATAAATAGACTTAAAAATATTAACCCAATTATTCCATATAGTTTTAAGCGTATCAGCTATAAACTTAACAATACTATTGAAAATATTTGTTATATCCTTCCATAATGACTTACAGAAGTTAATAACAGTCTTAACTAAGTTATCTACTGACTTTTTAAACTTATCGTTGTGCTTATATAGCAATGCAAAGGCACCCGCAAACGGGTTAACAATAAGCAGCAGTATTTCTTTCCAGTCTTTTTTAAAGAAGTTAACGACTTGTCCGAATATCTTTTTCGTTGTATTCCAAGCTTGACTGATCCATTTGCCAATTCCTTTGAAAAAGTCGCCAGCAACCTTAGCCATACCATCGACGAATGCTTTGAATTTTTTATTATGCTTATAAAGCTCCACCAATGCAACAATAACAGCTGTTATAGCTGTCGCTAGAAGAACCAAAGGATTAGCTTTCATGAAGTTAAAAGCTAGTTTAATACCGTTTCCAGTAACCTTAGCGGTAGCTAATAGACCCTTTAATGCTAGTTGAGCGCCTTTAGTTGCAACGCTAGCTGTCCATTTCATACCTTTTCCAACGGCTACGGCACCTATTTTTATCAATCCAAACGCTTTTTTAACGCCAGTCCATGCTAATTTGGCTGTCCAAGCTAGCCCTTTGCCTATACCAATAACAACGTTGCCTATTTGTTCAAGTGTTTTCAGTACTGCTTTAGCTGCTAATTTAGCTGTCCACCATACGCCCTTGCCAATGCCTTTGGCTAATTTCCCTATTATTCCTAATTCGCGCTTTGCCTCTGATCCATCAACCTTTGGCTTTATGATAAGCCCAGATAGAGCATTAAACCCTAATTTAAATCTGTCAAAGGCAGCCATAGTTGCAAGAGTTCCTTTTAACGCCAAATCTACACCGACAATAGAAGCTGCTAACACTTTAAATGTGGTTGGGTGTTTTTTTGCGAAATCACCGATTTGCTCCAGCAGTGGAATAACTACTTTTAAAGTTTCTTTCATCATTCCAAAACCGACTGAACCTAGTTCTTTAACAGTTTTAAAAAAAGTTTTAATGTCTTCAGCATGTTTAGCAACAAAGTTACCTAGCTTTTCAATGGCATCAGCTGTCCAGTTAGCCATATCAGCTACTGGATTAGTCTTAGAACCACCAAATACATTACCAAATGCTTTTGATACTGCACCCATAGCTTTAGATGCACTATCACCAATACGTGTAAATGCTTTATCGACATCAGGACCATCTAGCACCTTACTAAGACTACCTAAAGCAGCATTATTAGCGTTAAAGAATGACTCGGTTATCTTACCTGATAAAGACTTATAACGTTCACTAAAATGCTGTGTGAAGCCCTCAAAAGACTTGTTATAGTTTTCTAAACCACGTGTGCCCTTATCTTCTGCTATCTGGTTAACACCGTTCATCAGGTCTTCCATAGATAACTTACCAGACTTGGCAAGTGCAGCCATTTTATCAGCTGATACACCCATGTGTTTAGCAACAGCAGCACTAAAACCAGGCAGTTGCTTGTTGACTTTGGTTAAACTAGCAGCCGAGATGTCTCCGCCAGCCGCTACCTTGTTAAACGTGCCTATCAGCGCTTGCATACTATCATCTGATTGACCAGTAGCGCGGCCCATTTGTGTGAACGCTTGGACTACGTCTTTAGTTTTATCAATGTTTTTTCCAAGATAACCGTAAGATTTTTTGCTTATCAAAGCCAAAGTGCTTAATGAATAACCCGACGCTTCATGATTCTTTTGGATAATATCTGTGAATTGATTAGATAACTCTTTATTACCATTAGTAAAGTTATCAAGACCAATACGCATGCTTTCAATCTGTTTGTTATACTCAACACCTGCTTGGAAAACACCTGTAATATGATTTTTAATTGAGCTGAAGGCATTATTAATTCCAGCAGCAATTAGGTTAGCTCCTAGATACTGTTTGAAATGACTTCTAGTTCCCTCCAACGCATCATCTAAATCGTGAAGTTGCTGTCTAACTTTACTAATACCAGATACTTCGGGCTTAATGTCTGTTTTGTTGAAGTTCTTAATATCTCTAGTTGTCTCAGCAAGCTTTGCTCCCATTTGTTCAACTCGGAGTGCTTGGCGTTTATAACTATCGCTTGACTTGTCGCCTGTCTCAGACAAAGATTTTAGTTCATCTTGTTGAATTTTCAGCTGTTTAGTGTAATTTTCTTGAGTGTCTTTCAACCCTTGAATTTTTACCTTATTAGCTTCTTCTGATTTCCCTTCAGCTTCCAGAGCCTTGACACGAGCATCAGTCATATCTGTGCCGTGCTTTAGCTCTTTATTAAGTTCAGCAAGACCTGATTCTTGGTACTTATAAGCCTGTGTCGCTTTATCTAATTGACCTTGATAACTAGCGTACTGTCTCTCAGACTTAGCTAACTCATTTGTTAGATAAACCTGTAAGTCTTGTCCTTTTTTCGTTTCAGTATTGTTGTTCTCTAAGGCTTGCTTTAAAGAATCAATCTTGGTCTTTTGTGCTTCTAATGTGCCTCTTAATCCATCATATCTTGCTTTAGATGCTTCAGCAGCGTCTCCAGAAGCCTTTAGTTGCGATTCCTGTATCTTCCACTCATTATTAGAGTTCTTAACGTCTGCCGTCAATTCACGGATAGATTTTTGAGCACTGCTAACGTCAAGTGTTAGGTTGGTACCCATTTCGTTATAAACTTGTGCCATATTTACCTCCTTTCTTATAATTTGTTGTTGCTATTTTCTTTGGTAATACCGAATTCAGATAAGAAGTCACGGCCTGTCTTAACACGATCTTCTGGAGCTAAGGCAGATAGCACTTCGTTCAACCTGTAAAAATCTTCTTCTTCAAACTGGCTAGGCATGATATGCAGGTTCTGAAGCACCTGTTGCTCGTTGTAATCAAAATCTTGTATTGCCATATCTAAAGATTTGTATCGCTCTTTTAGACTTATAAACCCGCTTCTGCTTCCGTTGCTTCTTCAGCTTCAACGTGCAACAATTCCGAGCTAATGCGCACAGCAAAGCTAGTTGTTTCACCAAATTCCATTTCTTCTAACTTGTCAGCCTGTTTTTGGTCAAGTCGTAGGATAGAAACAATATATGCAATCGTCTTGTTTTGTACGTCTAGCATCATATCAATCATCTTTTCAAACGCTTCTGGAGAATCTTCAGTTGTCGCCTGATCAATTGATAACTTAGCCATCATCTTTTGCAATTCCCAAGTAGCACGAATGTTCTTGTTTGATTCCTTAACTTCGATTAACTTTGAGATGCCTAATTCTTTTTTAGCTGAAATATTTACAGTCATTTTTATTCTCCTGATTTATTGGTTTTGGAGCCTCATTTTGAGACATAATAAAAAGCCGCCTCAGCGACTTATAAAAAATTATTGACCAGATGTTCCTGATCCACTTTGTGTTGCTGTTTTAAACACATCAGCTAGCATATCAGCCTCTTTAAATGTAGCTGAATCGCTAAACCAATGAGCACCAAAACCGTCCTCACCTCGTTCAATTCCAGAAATAGTAATAACATCTGTATTTCGAACATCATTTGCGTTACTAGTTCCCATAGTTGTCGTTGCTTCTGATGCTGTACCCATATACATGCCTACATATACAGGCGCATCATCATCAAATGCTTCACGTGATTCAGCAAGGAAAGCAACTAAATTATTTGGATTAGCTTTACCAGAAATTTTGTAACCTCCCTTTGCAGTCAAAACATTACCTAAAATAGCTTGTTTGATAACATTTGGTAAATCATTAATAGTCAAGACACTAGATGGAGTTCCCTTACCAGCTGATTGATAAACAATCACATCAGATCCCCAAACAGGTGTAATTGTTCCAGTTAATCCTGATAGTGCAACGGTTGCAATACCTTTAGCTGTGTCTTGATCAGCTGTGAAAATACCAGATGTATCTTTAGCATCTTTAAAAATACCATTGGCACCTGTGATGACAGTTCCTGTTTTGTCAACTAAAGCAAGTTTTACATTTTTAATTCCTAATGTTGCCATTAATTAATCTCCTTTGTTTTTGAAACATATATTGTTTGAAAGTCTTGTTGTGTGTCTGGGTCTGGAACACGTCCACGTATGCTCTGTGTTCGCCACCTATTTTTTTCAAGAATTTTCATCAGTTGTATCTCGACATCATCATAATCTAGTAATGAATTAGTGCTATACCAGATTTGAATTTCGATGTCATAAGTTATTTCCTTGAAAGTATCACTACCATATAGCGACATCGCTTGTAAACTATCCCTAACTAGTACAAACGTTTGATTTGGTGCAATATTGTCTTGTTTTAATTCTTTCGCATAAACAGCGTCAGCCCAAGAAGCGTTATCGG
>NZ_CP039737.1:0-38620 GCF_014844115.1 Leuconostoc sp. LN180020
TGGGTGTCAAAGCTCCTTTTAGTTTCTGGCGCCATATCATTAAGAACGTGATCAAGTGCATTTTGGATAACCTCTTTTTGATTATCGCCGTATCCCATAAGAGATAGAGTATTAATCATGTCTCGTATTTTTGTATCTACTTTAATGCTTGTATCTGTCGGCGTGTATTTAAAGGTAGAACTTGTAGTATTTTTTTTTGTTTCTTTATTTTTTTCGAGATCATTAATAGAGAATTGTTGTTGAGGTTTAATGTCAGTTCCACGTGGGATTACTTTAGTTTTTTTGTTGTTGTTTTGAACTAAACTCATTCTGTGTCTCCAATTCTTTTTAATAATTCATCAGTTACTTCGATATAAACTTGAGATACACGTTTATCGTGCATGTCTTCATCTGTTATTCCTGTGATGTCATACCTTTTTAATCGTTCCATATTTCGGATTGTCTTTTTAAACATGTTTTCTTCACCGAATTCTTCTTTGGCGTTTTCTAGTGTAGATATATCGACTGGTGCTCCATTTTTTAATAGGACTGGTAGTACGCCTAAAACGTCCAAATTGGGCGCTCCAAACTTATCAATTACATCATTTTGAATATATTGGATAAATGCTTCTGCACCTTGCAATGATCGTTCATGCGTTTGTAATACGATAATGCAGTAATCGCTCATATATAATGCAGAATCCGTGATAAGTGAGATAGTCGGCGGAATATCTATGATAATATAGTCATATTTTTCTTTTAATGGTTCGATTAATTTACTTAGATATTGTACACGATCTTCGTAATTTTCTAAAAATTCCATATATCTAGGAAATAGTGAAAAGTCTGTTGCTGATGGTAGTACGTCTAGATTATCTTTGATGTTGATTATTGCTGATGAGAGATCTTTGTTTTTAATCGCTGACATCAAAGTTGAGTTAAAAATAACTATTTCTCCACCGAGTACAGCTTTCGTTTTTAAATATAGATTTGTAGCATTTCCTTGTGGGTCTAGGTCTAATAGCAGAACTTTTTGACCACGGTTTGATAATTCAAAACCGATCATTGTACTGTTAGTCGTTTTTCCAGTGCCACCTTTAAAATTACCAAATGTTAAGACTTTTGCTGACATTTTTTCGACTTCCTTTTATTTGTATATTTGTATTATAGTATTCAGGTAGTCAGATAGTCAAGTATTTTAGTAGTCAGGTATTAAGGTATTAATATATTAAAGTATTCAGGTAGTCAAATTATTACTTATAAAACCTTTGTGTAACATGGTTAATACAAGTAGTATAGTATTCGATACTATTTTATTATTTTAATACAAGTATTCAATAATATTTTAATACTGTAATACAAGTAATAGATAATACTTTAATATTTGTATTAAAGTAGTCAAGTATTATTTAATACTGATTTTCATTGATATGATAGTGTTGACTTTGATTGATAGATAAGATATTATCAAAACAAGTATTAGTTTAATAGATACTGAATTAAAAAATGAATAAAGAAAAAGCCACCAAGGATTGCCGTCCTTGATAGCCACGCATTTCTTATTTGCATTAAGTTATGTGTCTATATTATACAATATTTCCTTTATGTTGTAAATGTGGGTGATTTCAAAAATAGTGAAGCCAAACACTTTAAGGGGTATGGCTGATATGACAGGTAGGGGGTAGTTGTGTTTCTTGCAACTCGGTAGATCCAAAGTGCTATATCAGGTGTACGAAAAAATAGACAAGTGCCATTTTCCCAGACACTACTGTACAAAAACATTTGGGTGCTACACAAACAATCCATACTGGGCGTGTAGTAGGGTGAGAGCGACCACAAACGGCTCGGCAGGTAAAACGGTGTTTAAGGACACAGAGCTTGTTTTTAAGCTGTATCGTGACAAAAAAGAATAAGTATAGTGATACAGCGCCAATAAGGGCGTTTTTTTATTGGTTCAATGACTAAGTAATTGATTAAAGCAAGTGGGTAAAACCAAAGCTTGTATGGATGAGGTGACGGACGACTGAACGATCGGTCAAGTGTTTGTTTGATTAAAGTTTTTTTCTTCCTAAAAACAAGGGAAAAACTATCTTCGGCTCTAAACTTCCCTCACTCTCAATCAAGCATTTGTAACTTGCTTGTGTCAACATTCTTATTCATGGTTCTATATTGATGTATATTTAAAAATCAATATACCTGTTCTGGTTTAGCTAATGATATTAGAATAAATTTAACATTTTATTATTCCATTGAAAATTGACTATATTACATTAGATTATATTTGATATATGTGTATAATTTTAATTATTAAAGAGAAAAAGGCGATTTTATGTTTATAAAAAGTATTGAGGGTATTAAAAATTATTCTACCTTCGAAAATATACGAAATTATTCCGATAAACAAGATTTACAATTTTTAAAAAATAATATTATTTATGCTGAAAATGGTGTAGGAAAAACTAGTTTCTCATTGATATTTCAATCATTAGCATCGGAAAATGTTTCTTTATTAAACAAGAAGAAAAGATTACAATCCTCAGACGATATTTTTATTTCTCTTAAGTTTGATGATCCTATTAATATGGTTATCTTTAAGGAAAAAACCAATAAATGGAATAAAAATATTAATTTTATTGATGTATTTAATAGTTTTTATTTTAAAAATAATGTTTACACTTTTAATGATATTAATGATTATTACGCGAAAAGAATTCAAGGTAATTTAAAAATTGATAATTTAATACAGGATTATCATTCTGCACAATCAAAAATTGATAGGGCTAGATCGAAAAGAAATACTGCATCAAAAAAATATAAACATGCGTCTTTATTTGAATCTAACAATAATGTTCAGTTGAATCGACTAAAGAATACATATAATCAACTTTCTAAAAATTATGAAGATCAAAAACAAGTATCACATCAAATAGGTCAAAATTTACTAGATGAATATAACAAAATAGGATCTGATTATATTACATTAGTTAATAAATACCTTAATAGATTTACCGACAAAATTAAAACTATACCAGGACATACTGTTCTTGGAGGAATTAATGAATTAAGTAAAAAAATCCCTTTTTTTAGTAAGTATGTTTTCAGTCTAGAAATTGATGGGATAAAAACCGAATTCACTAATCGTAGGGATACTTCGTTTGATTACTTTTTAAGTGATGGAGATAAAAGTGCTATTGCACTAGCATCATTTTTGGCACGCCTAGATACAGTTACTAACTTAGATCAGTATTTGATAGTTATTGATGATCCATTCACTAGCTTTGATTCACAAAGAAAAAATCAAACTATTCTTTTGATTGATGAATTGTCACAAAAAGTAAATCAAACAATTGTTTTGTCTCACGATTTGAATTTTAGTCTTAATTTAGAACGAAAATTTCAAAGAACCAATCCGACTAAATCGTTAAATATGTATAGAACACATGGAAATAGTGCTTTAAAATCTATAAATTTATCAGAAGAGGGAGAAGATAAGTATATTTATGCAGTTCATAACTTACATAACATTTTAGAAAATGGAATTGAAAATAGGAGTCAATTCGAATATATTAAATCAACGATTAGAATTGCCCTAGAAGGTATATTTAAAATAAAATTCTATGAATTTGAGCTGGACCACAAAAAAAGATGGTTGGGAGATTATCTTGGATATATTAGAGAATCAGAAAATGATGCTCAATATACAAAATTCAAACGCTTAGTAGAATATCTTCCTGAATTAGACGCCATAAATGAATATTCAAGCCCAAGTCATCATATCAATCCTAGTAGTGGTTATAGTGAAGTTCCAAATACTGGAGAGTTAAATATGTACGTGAAAAATACATTAGATATGATAGACAAAATATGATACAAAAAAGTAAATATATGGTAGATTGCAAGAATTAACCAAACACTGCAAACTGCTGAAAAACCTTTCGTGGTGATTGCCAGTTGAGTGTTTTCATTGGTCTCGCATTGATCCAATGATTAATTTTATCTAATTCTTTGGCGCTAACTGTTTCAATTTTGCGTTCTTTCGGTATAAAACGACGGACGTATCGATTTAATATCTCATTACTCCCACGTTCTTCTGGTGAATATGGGTGCGCAAAATAGACTGGAATGCCTAGTTTTTGCTCGATTTCGTTATATTTTGCAAATTCTCGCCCACGATCAACAGTGATTGACTTGGCATTTTTGATCCCTTGAAAAAAATGAATTAAGACTGGTGTCACTGCCTGACTATTGCGCCCAGTGACCTGTCCCACGATATGTTGCCGGCTTAGTCTTTCAGTAATTGTCACCAGCACATCGCCACGTCTTTTACCCGATTGCATGGTGTCAACTTCAAAATGTCCAAAGGTTTGTCGTGCTTTCACACTTTCAGGTCTCGTTTCAATCGAACGACCATGCACAAATACTTGTCGTCTACCATCAGATTGACGTTTTTGACGGATACCTTTGTCAGGTAAATTAGCCAATGATAGTTTGAGTCGACCAGCATTGAGCCAATTATAAATTGTTTTAAAAGGTAAACCTAAAACATGAGCAGCAGTTTCTGGTGAACACTTCAAAATGCCAATGTGTTCATTCAAAAAGACTGCGATAGCTGGTGTTAATTTGTCGTGACGACCACGTAGATGACGTTTTTTCAATGCCAACGCATGAGCAATCTCAGATTTATAGGGCGTGACTTGATGAATTTCAATCGAAACGGTTGAAGGAGAGCGTTTAATAAAGCGCGCAATGGCACGAACAGAATAATTCAATTCGAGTAAAGTTTGAATGACAGTGCGTTCTTGAGATGATAAACTAGTCATGAGTCGCAGTTCCTTTATGGTTGTTTTAGACAATTACCATTAAAGGCGCTGCGGCTTTTTTATTCAAGTGTTCGGTTTAATTTTACAATCTACCATATATTGATAGCAGATTTTATTTGATATTTAATTGATAATTTTTATAAATATAGTTGGCGATTGTTTGTTGTGAGTAGATAAAAATATTATTAACTTGTTTTTCTTCTTCAATGACTTGTTTAGCTGTTTGAAAGTAAAATAAGATAAATAATCGTATTCTCATAGCTTGGTTACTAATTCCAAAATATTTGCATAAATAGTTAAAAGGCTTTCTTTCATTTAGCAATGATTGAATAGCTTTTTTATTTGCTAGTAACATGCCAGCCATATTATTGGCTTCTTTTTCAAAGATTTGATCTTCTTCCGTATAATCGTTTTCCTGCATCAAAGAGGGGTATGTTTGATTATTTTTGTGAAGTAAAAAGTGACCGATTTCGTGCATGATTGTAAAATGTTGTCGGGTTTCTGTACATTCATTGTTGTAACAGATCATGGCCATACGACTATCTTTCAAAGTTAATCCATAAATACCATAGTTATCTGCGATTATCGTACTAAATTCATTTTTATTGAGTGGGACGAGAACAATCTTATGGTTGTTTTCTAAATAGTTTGCTATATGCCACCATTTCAGATCTTGTGGATCACAATTATTTTCTGTTGCAACCGTTTCAATTAATTGGTTTGCCTGATTTTCAAGTTCGTTATATTTTTCTATCTCGTCAGTATTCATTTAATTATCTTTTTCCTGATTGTCTAACTTTTTCTCTTCTTCTTGTAATCGCTTAAAGGCGAAATCCCTTAACAGTGTGAGTTCTTTTTTGAAGTCTTCTCGTTTTTCTTCTGGTACATTTTTCATGTCGATACGAAAATAAACATCAATTGGCGTTGGATCATCAGTTCGTCCTAAAAGATAGTCCGTTGATGTATTTAAAACAGTTGCAACTGTTTCTAAATTTTTGGTATTAGGAGCAATGTTTTTCCAAGAATATATACTTCTAGTGCCCAGTTTAGCTGCTTTTTCTATGTCTGATAGTGTTTTCCCTTGTTCTTTTGCAAGTTGTTTAACTCTATCTAATAAGTTATATTCCTCTGTCATTATTGGTTCCCTTAAATTGTTTATTGTTTTAAAATCGTAAATTAACGAAAAATATTTTTAAAAACTGTTGACATTCAAAAATATACGAATATAATAGTATTTGTAAGTTAGTTGATAAAAAAAGCCCATGCAATTGGGCGACATTTAATTTTATCCATTTGAGTTAATTTTTTATCTTCTATCCTTATGAGAGAATAAAAAAAGGTGCGCAAGGCACCAGACGAAGTTATAAAAACTGAATATACAGTCATTTAGATAACAATTATATTCATTTTTACAATTACCTCTAGACAAGATAATTGTATGTGAGATATTGAAATAATGCAAGTTTTTTGTGCTTATTTTTTTGTTATGTTATCTGGCGAGTAGTCATGGGGTCGAGCTTTCATATCTAGCTCGTGATGATTAACTGCGTTATGTCACAATTAATCATTAACTACTGAAATCAAACCCGTAGCGGTGTCAAAGGCGCGCAGAGTGTGGGGGAGTTAAACGTCAAGTAGCGTTTGGCAGAACACAAATTGTAGATGTAAAGAATGCCAGGATCATTTTTTAAAAGTGTGAGCGTTTGAAATTATTGGTTATGATCCATTTGAGATTATCGCTGGTGTTGTTCAAAACAGATATGGATTGATAAGTTAAGTTGTTTTTTAGGTTTTTTTTACAACTTGACTTATTGTTGATGAATTATAGTTTTTATAAAACACGTTCTTTTTAGCTAATTTAGTTGATCAGGGCGTTTTATTGTAGGTAGGTGGTTATGGACGAATATCCTGATTTGTTTACATTAGATGATGAGGGTCTATTAACAACCGACATTGAACTAATTAAGTGGTTTGAGGAAAAAGATAATCAAATTTTGAAAGGTTTGATTAAACCTGAAAATTATATCCCACATAGTGAGTATTAACAAACGTATCATGAAAGGCGGTTTAAACGTTATTATGACTAATGATGAGGGCAAGACGAAAATATTCTTGCGTGGTGATTTTGAAAAGCCTTTAACGGCAGATGAACATACAGAATTGTTAGCTGATTTAAAGCCATTGGCTGGTAAGTATGAGTTCCATGTGTCGGTTGAGACTAAAATCTAATGTAGTGTTGGTAAGAGCATTTTGATTATTTAATCTAGAATGTTCTTTTTATTTTGATTAAGAAAGCGAGTTTTGATTTTTATGAGTAAGATGTTGAAGTTGTTACCTGAAAAGGGTAACTTGAAGTTTTTGTATTTAGGAACACCTGATAATGGGCGACCACAGTTTTTGATTGAAGGTTCTGACGCTGATGCCTTGACTGTTACACCAGTTGGTAAATTGCCAGAGGGATTGAAGCCAAAAGATGTTGTGAAGTTTGAAAATATGACGCTTGATTTGGTGTCAATTGGTGGTTCACGTACTAAAGTTTCTGGTTTGACTGCTGTTATTAAGAAAGAAAATGAAACAGCAGCGACTACCTGGGCGAATGAGTCAGCACGTACTATGGTTGTGGTTAAGGGTGAGTATTTCCCTGTTGTTGATACCGATTTTTTCACGGGTTCCTTTATGTATGGTGCCACTCGTGATGTCTTTGAGACTTTGAATTATCAGGAACAACAAGATCGTGGTTCTCGTGTTGGTGATTTGATTGCTAAAGATGTTCGTGTGAGTGATGAAAATGGTAAGGCATTAACAGTTCGTGTTCCTGTGGGAGTGTTCCCAGAGGGTGCCTTTAAGCCATTTGATAAGGTTGAATTTGAAAATTTGGTTGTGTCATTATTTGACGGTTCAACCAATGATGATCCAGATCAAGATGTTTTGTTCTTCTCTGCTAGTGGTATTTCAAAGGCAACTGCTGATAATAAGTCACAAACAACTGCTAAGCCTGCTGAAGCCAAAACTAAGTAATGGCAGGAAAGGGGTTAATCAATGAGTAAATTATTTCCCCGTGGTTTCCGTGTTCGTTATTGGCATAGGCATTTAAGACGTGATGTTTTTATTGCAATTGGTCTTGTGCCAGTGGTCGTATTTTTGATCACGATTGTTTTTCGTTTACTTGCTATCATGCCACCTAGTAAAGGGTTAGTCAGTTTCACAAAAGCATTGGTTACACAATTTGATTGGTTGGCTTTTGTTAATAGTTTGTTACCAGGTCTCTATTTAACTTTGATTGCTATGGTTGTCTTAGTGCTTGGTGCAAGTTATTGGTATTGGAAGACTTATCAATTTCAAGGGTTTTGGGCGACTATTTTTCGCTTAGAAAGGTTATCTAATTGGCTAATTGCTAATCAATATTATTTGGTCAAGGAAGTTGATGAAAAAGAACACCGTTTGAGTTTCAATTTGGGTGGTGAGAAAGGTGGTTGGCATTGGTAAAACAAAAAATTAAGCTGCCAAAAGTCAGTTTAAAGAACAATGGTAAGGTTGGTTTTTCAATCTATTTACCAATGGACGGACAAAAGTATCAAGATCGTTTTCGTGATCGACGTATTTCACAACCTATGTCGGCTATGTTGTTTGCGGACGGTGTGGGAACAAATGATATTTTTGGGTTTAAGTCATTTGAATTTATTTCTAATCCGTTGGGATTACGCTTAGGCTTATCTGACATGACCATAACAGATCATACGATTGAAATTATGAAAGGGGTGGTTTGGGATTATGAAAAATATCCCCAGGCACTTATTTCTGGTGATACGGGTTCTGGTAAATCATTCTTTTTGTTTAGTTTACTGAATGGGTTGATTAAAAGTGGTGCGATTGTTGATGTTGCGGATCCAAAAGAGACTGATTTATCCGTGCTTGGTAAAACCGCTTCACTAAAATATCGTGTGACTTATGGTCGTGATCGTATTTTAAAATCATTTTATCGTTTTTATCTTGAAATGATTAAGCGTGGGCGTGAATATCATGATCTATTGAATGATAATTTAGAAGAAAATGTTGGCAATTATCGTAAGTATGGTTTGAAACCCCATTTTTTTGTTTTTGATGAATTTGGTGCGTTTGTTTCTGGGTTGAAATATAACGAAAGTGAAGCAATCCAGCAAATTTTGGGACAAATTACGATGTTAGGTCGTCAATTAGGTTATTTTGTAGCGATTGCTATGCAGAAACCAACGGCTGATACGATTGGTAGTGCGTCTCGTGATCAATTCCAGTTCCGTGTGGCACTTGGTAAGATGAAATCTAGTGGACTGTCTATGATGTTCCCTGATGATGTTGACGAAGTGCAGTTTAAGGAACTCTCAAAGAATTTAAAGGGGTGGGGTTATTTAGCTATGACACCAGGGCAAGCCAGATCATTTTTTGCGCCTGTTATTCCTAAAGACTTTGTCCCGTTTAAATATTTTGATGAATTAGGTCAGCAATATCCAGCCATTCCAGTTGAGCCAATGGGTGAGATTAAGGAATTTTTGGATAGTAAAAGCGCTAAATATGTAGAATTGAACTTTTAGTTAGTACCTATTAGTTATTTGGCAGGTCTAATTTGATTTAGTGATTGTAGGCAGTCGGGGTGCATGAGGCGTTAAGCAAAGCACTTACAGCACGTTGACCCTTTTCAGCCATGGAACAGCTCTGCTGTGGAAAAGGAAGCGCCCAGCTCTGCTGGTGCGCGACTGGTGGCGTTTGAAAAGGGGATTACGTGCCGTTGTGTCTTTGTAGCCGATTGTGCGCTGAATAACGTACAAGCAGTTGTAAAATTCGCCAACCCCCCAAATTACTAATAGGGGGGGTAAATTTACAAAAATGCCAATAGGCAACAAGCCCTCATGCTTACGGGGAGTAGATTTACAGCGATTTAAAAGCAGTGTGTAAATTTGTTTTTAAATTAAAAACTGATGTTAATAAATCGGTCAAATATTAAATTTATATAATAAAAATAGAAAAGAGGTTATTAAAACAAGATTTGTTATATCAGTATCTTGGTATTTTACCAAATGAATTATATGGCACAACGCATAATACAGGTTATGCGTTTTTATTTGGTCATTTCCTAGACGGTCAAGTCATTGATATACGGGTATATCAAGTTGCGGGTGATAAGTTACCCCCAGCGCTTGCATTGGGGACTATCGTGGATCCAGAACAGGTCTACCAGAAAGGAGAGGGTGATTGGTACATGACGTTTGCTACAAAGTCTGTTGATGAAAAAATGGATCGTATGCAGATTTGGGACGTTATTTACAAACAAGTAAAACATGTCAGAGAAATATTTTAAGTTAGATTGTGAAGTCACTAGAGGAATTGATTTAGTGGCGTTTCGTAAAGCGTTGGATTTATCGCAAGTTCAAATGGCCTTGTTTCTTAATGTTTCACGGTCAACGTACATCAAAAAAATTGAAGCTAGTGATGAGGTGCTTGACAGATTATTAAATGCAGATCAACGGCATACGCTAAGCGTGTTGTTGAATGCAGACGGTATGAGTTTATGGCTGGATTATTTAAGTATTTCGTTTAAAATGCGTACTGCGGAATGGCTAGTAAAAACGCTTTTACAATCAGGATATGATTTATTTATTCAACGTGACGGTGGACGTTTTGGCTATTCAATTAGCTACGCTTTTGCAGGTCAAGCCTTTATCACGGTGTATGGCAAAAAAGACGCGCCAGAAAGTTTGATTACGGTATCAGGGCAAGGCATACGTATTTTGGAAAATATGCTCATGCAACAGGATAGAAATATTTTTGATTTTCTAAGCCTTGCTTTGGATAACGGTGGTCATGTGACACGAATTGATTATGCTTTTAATGATATGGCGCGTATTTTCAATATTTTTGATCTCTACAAGATTGTTGAGGCCAAACGCTATACACAAAAATTTAGAAGTGAGCCAACCTTTATCGGTAATGGTCAATCAGGTGGGGCAACCATGTATTTTGGTTCCCGCAGTGGTCAGGTTTTCTTTCGTTTTTATGAAAAGGACAAGGAACAGGCAACCAAAAGACATATTCCACATGAAGAAATTGGCATAAAAAATCGTTATGAAATTGAATTAAAGCAGGATCGTGCGCAAACACTAGCCCAGCACCTTGTCGAAAAACGTAAAGTCGGACCCGAATTATTTGCTTACTTTCAAGAATACGTTAGATTCTATGATGTGTCCGTTGATAAAATGGCGCAGAAAGAGATTGATAAGTTACAGCAATGGGCGCCATGGCGTGCTTTTTTGCAACAGGCTAGTGTGGTTGAGTATGTTGCACAACCAGTCGATTTATCTATGGCGCGTTCGCTTGATTGGTTTATTACACAAGTTGCCCCAACGTTAAAAGCCTTGATCCTATATTTTGGTCAAGAAACGATCGATGAAATTCTTGATGATACGGAATTGAGTCAGCGTCAAAAGAAATTGTTATCAGTTGCCGAAAAGGTCAACTTACCTTTTTAAAAGTTAAAAATTGGAGGACACACAGATGTCAGAACAAGGAACACAATTCAAAAAAGCACTTAGTGCTACTGCAACAGAAGCCGTTAATTTTAAGGCATTATCAAAAATTGAAGACGCAAATCTGTATGCTGCTGTGAATAAGGCTAAGGAAGTTTTAGAAAATGATCCCAAGTGGAGTGATTTAATTGGTGATGACCTGGCCAGTTTGCGTCGTAACTTGGCGGTTTTGAATAAGCAATACAAGTCTTTGCCAAAGGTCGCGGACAATGTCATTAATTTAGTGGAAGAAATTACGCAAAAAATTGATCGTTTCGGGGGTATGTAACATTTGTGTTTGATAAGTTAAAGTCACTAAAAAAAGGTTATGTTAAATCTCGTGATAAACCAGATCAGTCATTACCGTACGCTAAAGTTCAAAAGCGAGGCAAGTGGATTAGGCGCCTGGTTAAAATTTCGCTGGTGTTAGTCGGTTTGAGTGGTGCGATTGCCTTTATTAAAGCCAGTAATGTGAGCCAAACTAATCATCAACTAATTAAAAAGATGAAAACGTATGATGACAAGCTAGAAAAAGCGAGTATGGGTCAAAGCGTCTATTCACCTAGTCTTAATCTTTATGCGCAAGGGTTTTTCCAAATTTATTTTACGCAATCAGGAAATGATGATGATAAGCAAAAACGTATAAAGTCATTAAAAAAGTATTTTGCCACCAATATTAGTAGCACCATTTATGACAATCAGGATTCTCAAAAAGAAACTTATGTGGGTTCACGATTATTAAACACATTTATGAAAAATGATGTGAAGATTGCTCAATATCAAGTTGGCTATACGGTTGGCGATGATAAAAATATTATAACTCGCGTATTTAATTTGCCTTTTGCTCAAAAAGCAGGGCAGTATACTGTCGTGGCATTACCTTACGCGACAACTGAACAAGATGTTGTAGGTCATGTTGGCACAATTGATCAAGATGATACGAATAATGCTAATTTGGCAAGTAGTGATAAGGTTCAAAAATTTGTTCAAGCCTTTAGTGAAAAGTATGTGAGTTCAAAAGCGAGTGATATGTCATTAATCATGAGTGATCCAGAGGGGCTTGAGGGACAATACGCAGTTAAAAGTATTGATCAAGTTACTATTTCAGGATCTACGGATAATATGAACATTAAATACTTGTTGACGCTTGCTGATACGGAAACCAAGTTAGAACATACAGAACAGGTTACTTTGACCGTTTCGCCAAAGGGATCAACTTATTATGTGGCTAAGATGATTCATACAGCGGGCGGTCTACTAAATTAAGAGGAGGTTATGATGAAAGCAATTGTAACAAATTTTATGTTTCAAATTCCCACAGGATCCATTAGCTTTACGGGTCTAGAATCAGAAGTAGCTGGCTGGGTTGCAGCGTTTATTGCTATGGGTGTTATGTACTTGGTTGTCAGGCACTTTATCAAGGGTTCAATTGGTCAAATAGTGATTAGTCTTGCTGTTGGCGGTCTAGTCTACTTCGTTGTTAAAAATCCAGACACGGCACTTAATTCTCTTGGTGATATCTTTAAAAGTATATTTAGTTAATATGGCAGAAGTTTATAACTATCAAAAGGCTTTGAAGCAAGATATAGTCATTCGGAAAATTTCAGATGAATATAGTCTGCCTGTTGGGATTAGTTTGAGACCAGCTATTATTTTTTTTGCTTCATTGGGTGTTATTTATCTCATTTTGCATGAGCCTTTGCAAGTCTTTTACCATGCTAATTCAGACTTAGGAAAATTAGTTTATGTCGGCGCATATATTGGCATTCCCATTGGTGTAGTCTCTTTATCAAACAGACTTAAACCTGACGGCTTAGGGCTAGTGGCTTATTTTTTTTCAATAGCGACATTTTGTATTAAAAGAATGCTCAATCGAACGGTTTATTATCATGATTCTGTCTTGCCAACGGGTTATTTTGAAGCTAGTCACATGGCGGACACGCCAGTCATTATCGAAGAAAGGAGTCTAGATGAGCAAAGTTAAGCATTTTTTTCATGGATTAGCAGATAGATGGCGTCGTAATTGGGACATTTATTTTGATTTTGTGATGATAACTGTATTTAATTTTTTTTCTTACTTTATCACCTCATTTACGATGGTATTTTTCGTGATAACCTATTATCAAGCTAGAAGTGAGCAAGGGTTAAAGCAACCAATGTTGCCATATCATTTATTTGATCAGGCAGTAATGAGTAGTTTTGCCTTTTCAGAGTGCCTTATGATAATTCTCTTTGCATTATGGCTATTTTTCTTACCTAGTCGCTTTAATCGCTTTGTGGCAAGACGTGAGTTAGGACGCACAGTTAATGTGCCAATTACAGGATTTAATCATTAAGAAGAAAGGCAGAAAACAATTAAAAGTTAGTTTTCTTTGGGATTAAGAATGGGCAACAAATTAGTGTATTTAATCTTTATAGCAGGGACATGGTTGGTTTATTTTGGTTTGACATTACCGCTTTTGTTGCTCCTGATGAGTTTTGGTCAATCATGCCATGTGGCCATGATAATCGCTACTGTGATGACCATTTTATTTATTTTAGTACAGCGAACATTTAGAGGTTTGCATTTAATCAATCAATTACAAAAGAATATTTGAGAGAAAGGATAGAGCTAAAAATGATAGCTCTTTTTATTTAGGGAAAATTATGCCAATTAAGAAATACAAGTTGTATAAAGACGGTAAAAGTCTTGTTATTGGAGCAATCGCTGTGGCTGGGGTTATGGCCACAACAGGCGTATCACAGGTTAGTGCTGATACAGTGACACCAAGCGATACGGCACAAGCCGTTCAGACTGTCAGTACGGCACAAAGTGACAAGCAAGTGGTTTTACAACCAGCACAATCAACAGACACCGCAGTCAAGACAGGGACAACGCCAGCCGTGACCTCTGATGTGCCAACCACAGTACCAGCCAACACAACCCAAGATGACGCAAAAAAGGCAGTTGATACAGCGCAAGATGGCGTCAAGAGTGATGTTGATACAGCCCAAAAGGCTGGGGTTAATGTGACAACTGGTGCAACCCAAAACGTCACTATTAACAAGGATAATGCCGTTTCAAAGGTAAATAGCATTTTGTCTGATTTAAATAAGCAAGATCAAGCTGTTAAACAAGCAACGGCTACACAGGTAGCTAATCAAAAGGCTTACGACACAGCCACAAAAGACCGTGACGACGCAGTTAATCAGGGACAATCTGATTTGGGCAGTGCTACTGATAATTTGAATAAGCAAGTGGGCGCGACCCAAAAAGCTGGTATTGAAGTGAGCGTTGCACTATCAAAGACGTCACCTAAGTATCAATCATTACAAGGTTTGACAGGCCAAGATTTGTTAGACGCGATGGCCAAGAATATCACCTTATATAAGGAAGCGATTGCTTCTGGGGTGGCTTCGGAAACAGCTGACACAATCAAGCTAGAGGCATTAGTTGCAGAATATCAAAAAAATCAGGCTGACTTTGCTCAAGCAACAAATGATCGTGATGCCACAGTTAAGCAAGGTCAAGCCGATTTGGCAGCAGCTCAAGCGAATTTGGACAAGGTGGTCGCCAGCGCGACTACATCTGGTATTCAAGTTTCTACCGCTTTATCTCAATTATCCCCTGAATACAAGGCTCTCACAGGTCTAACGGGGCAAGATTTGTTAGACGCGATGGCTTATAACAAAGACCTGTATCAAAAGGCGGTCGTCCAAGGGGTGGCAACCGAAACCCAAGATACACAGACTTTGGCAGCTTTAACAACTGAATACAATCAAGAGGTGGCGCAGTACCAAGCAAATAAGGCTCAGGTTGACCAGGAAAATGCTGATAAAAAGGCAGCCTATGACAAAGCCTTACAAGACTATTTGAACGCAACAAATCATAATACGGTCATGCAAGCACAAACTGACACGGATATGGCAACTGGTCAATACAAAACATTTATGACCGCTGTTGTCGATCAAAATACCGGTGAATTTAGTTTGAAGCATGATATGAATGATGGCGTGTCAATTATTGGTCAAGGTGAATTAAAAGGTAAAGTTAATTACCAAGTGACTTCAAATGGAGACGGGACGGAAACCGTTAAAGTCACTAGTATTGATTTGTATAGCTATACGTATACGAATTTGAATGTCAACACAGCCGTTAATAAAAACATTAACTTTCACGTTTATGATAATAACGGCAATGAATTATACTCGCGGTATCATGACGGACAGAGCACATTTAGTGACACAATTAATAAGACCTTTGGGCTAAATGAGACATTTACTTTGACGCCTGGGCAACAATCGGACTTGTTCGACTTCTTGAAAATTGACGACAATTGGATTTATGATACGCACGGTAAAGTATTTATTGCCTTTCAGAATACTAACAAAGCGCCTGACTTGCCTAACTATAATCCTGAACCAGCGGCACCTGCTGTACCAAGTGCAGCTGTTCATAAGGTGACAGTTGCTGAGTTGCCAATGCCTGAAGCACCAATTGCGCCCAAGACTGGTGTAACAAAGATTACTGTTGATGAGATGCCACAAGCAGAAGCGCCAGCACCACAACAGGTTGATGTGCATTACTACAATGTATCAACGACACCTGATGTGCCAGCACCAACACCAACTGCCACGCCAGTTACACCAGCACCAAGGGTAGTCGAAGCAAGTATTTTGCCACATACAGGGGCAAATGAAATGTCTGATTTATCAATTCTATCAGCGCTTACGGGTATTGCAAGTTTGGGTCTACTTGGTGCAATGCGTAAATTTAAGAAAGAATAATTGTCATGTTATCGGATATTTTAATTAATTCTGTTAATTCATATTTTCCACAATATGAAGAGGGCATGAGTTTAACTGAAGAGTTGGCTGCTAATGCTAAAAAATCATATTTAGGATTCCATAGTGTTTTTTTGGAAAATCCAACTATGAGACAAGTTAATGCTTTCTTTGAATTGGACTGTGCTTTAGAGCGCTTTTCAAGAAGAATGCGTGAGTTAATAAATCAAGGGAATTACGATAGTATGGCTATTTTAGGTGATTATCTTGAATTAAATGACCGTTTTGCGTCTGCGAAAAAGTACATTTTAACTCATTATAAGTGACGTTATCATAAATAACCAAGTGGGGTGCAAAGCCCAATTCTAAATAGAAAAGAGATTTTAAAATGTTAAAACGATCAATTTTGGTATCAGGTGCGGTTCTCGGAGCATTAGCCTTTGGCAGCCAAACTGTTCACGCGGACACTAGTACAATTTCGGGGCCAACGCAAACTAGTGGATCAGGCTTCTCGGACAATGATGATAGTCAGTTGCCGCCTGCTAATACTAATACTGGTAATACTGGTAATACCGGTACGCCGTCTGGTACGAGTGGAGCAAGTCAATCAACTGATGGTAATCCAGCGTCAGGCACACCTGTACCAACACCAAGTGATAATCAAACTAATGGTTCAACGTTACCAGTATCTCAGTCAGGGTCAGCAACTTCTGGGACAAATGCGCCAAGTAGTGCCAATTCAAATTCTGCAACAAGTTCGGACGCAGCTTCAACTTCAACGCCGACAGGTAATCAGGCGCCAGTCAGTGGGACTACCAATACGACTCCGGCACCAAATCCAGCACCTCAAACGACAAATCCCACAGTGAATACACCATTGCCAACTCATGGTTTAGCACCGGCACCAGTGCCTTTAACAAATAGTACGCCAGATGTGAATGATCAAGGGGAATTAAACCAGGTGACACCAGTGCCTGTACAGCAACCAAGTCAAGGCCAAGCACCGGTTGTACCTGTTCAAGTTGCTAGTGTACCGAGTGTGGCGCGTGCTGTTCAAGATTATAATCAAGCGCTAACATCTAATGGTAATAACGGTAACAATGACAAGGTGGTTGAAGCCAAACAAAAACTTGATGATGCTGTTGCTAAAGCTTTGCCGGAAACACACGCGCAGCAACCAAAATCAAATATTGGCATTTTAAGTGCTATGGCAGGCATTTTGGCACTGAGTGGGGTATTCCTATTCAAACGTTTTAAAAAGTGATTATTGCGTACCTGAAGGGGGTGTTTTTCTGTGATTAAGTTTAGAGATAGTAAAATATTCGTTGGTGCTGTGAACGCACCGTCATTTGGTCAATGGTTTGGACTACCTGTATCGCCTAGACAGGTGAATCAGGTTTTGACTAACAAGGGTGTTATTGGTCCAGGGATTGATAATGAAGAATTGCTGATTAGTGATTATGAAGCGCCTTTTAAAATTGATCCTTATGATTCAATTGATAAGCTCAATAATATGATTGAGAGCGCTAATCGTGCGATTGAAAAAGGGATTGATGATCAAACGCTGAATGATTTAATTAATCAAGGTTTAATATCAGTTGACCACACCATTGATACGCAAGTTGAAAATGTCGTGATTATTAAGGCAGGAGATGAAGATGACTTAGCCAACAAAGTGATCAATATGCTAGGTGGTGTTAGTCAACTCTCTGAGGAAGATCTTGCGTATTACTTTGATTTTAAAAAGTATGGACACGATTTGATTTTGGGTGGCAAATATATGCAGTTACCACATGGCAATTATGTAGGTCAATAGTGTTAGTCGCGGAGTTTAAAGCATTTTATAATGACGTGCTGTATCGTCAAGACATTTATGACATCAAATGGACGTATCTCAAAACCATGCTTGAAGTACGCTACTATAACGACGCGGGCTTAGTGCAAATCAGGTGGCAGATTGTGAGTGGTTTTGTGTTGGAAGATACCAAAAAAGTGATCGTGTCTTAATGATAATAACTACAAAGTTTGGACTTTGTAGGTACATAACAAATAAAAAATAAGGAGTAACGAATGAAATTAGCAGTACCATTTAAAGCCGTGAAAGATAATATTTTATTAACCCAGGACAATGAAGCCTGGGCATATTTTAATATTGAAGCACTAAGTATTTCAGATAATGATGAGGAGGGAATTTCAAAACGACAAACACAATTGAGTCTGTTATTTGATCGTCTTGCTGATTTTGAAGGTTTTGAATTACGTCTTTATAACCGTGACTTAGATTTGGTCAATCGTTATAAAGAATTGCAACCGGCTTTAGCAACAGATATGGGCGAGACGCCTGTTCAAATGATTGTAGATGAAATTAGTGCAATCACTTCTACTGGTGTCTCACAAACAATTGAGCGTTTTGTTTTGGGTGTTAAGTTGCATAATAGAAATTCTGGTAAAGTGATTAAACAAGCTACGAATGCTATGAACAATTTTGTAGATGAGTTGGCTGGTTGGTTTAATTATGAAAAGCCATTTGATGACAAACTGTTCGATGATTTTAAACCGAGTGAAAAACAGGCTTATGAAAAAGTTGGGTACTTGGATCATACTAGGCGTTTAACGGCTGATGAATTAGTTCATTTAATGCGTAATAACTTTATCCAGGGACAGCTACATGATTTTAGAAAAGTCGGACAAGAGCGTGATATTTTCAAATTAAGTGACACTGTAATTGATGACGGGGCAGTGAGTGGTTACGTTAAATTGGTTAATGATGACAATGTGCGCTATATTGCCAAATTAGTGTTATCGACAACACCAGAAAACATCACAGGCTTTCATTTATTCCGCTTGGTACAAAATATGAGTTATCCAATCGATATCAATTTGAAAGCGCATTATTACAAATCAGAGGGTATCTATGGATTAGCGACTCGTGCGAGTCAATCGTTAAAGACTGCTAGTAATAATGTTGAAGAACGCTATCAGGCAGAGGGATTTTCTTCTAGTAAAGATGATAAAACAATTGAAATTGCTGAAATTCTAAATGATCATATTTCAGAAAAGAAAAACTTCTTTTCAACGTTAGTCACGTTTACGGTATCAGCGGAAGACATTGACACCCTACATGATCGTGTTGCTAATTTAATAGAATCATTTAAGAGTATAGAAGTGAATATTGTGAAACCAATCGGTGAACAAAAGCGTCTTTTCTATTACGATTTAATGGGTTCTGATGTGTCTCAAAACCGCTATTGGGTACAGTTGTTGACCAGTGAGGGAATCGGTGAGTTGTTGTTTGCCGTCAATCAGCAAGTTGGTAGTAACATTGGCTTTTATATTGGACGTGGTGCGCCAAAAACAGTGGCCAATAGTACCCAGGACGCATTAGATAGTTCAAAGCGCTTGGTTTTTTTTAATCCGTTGATTACCAACGAAATTTTAGACGGATCGACCAGTACAACTAGTCCTAACATTATGATTACGGGTAAAACAGGTCGAGGAAAGTCTTACCTCACTAAAATTATTTTGAAAATTATTCAACTTTCAAATGCCAAAGCAATCTATTTTGATCCTAAGCAGGAAATGCGTAAATGGTATTCAGCGGTATTAAATGATCAGACCTTTAAAGAAGAATATCCAGATGAATATACATTATTGAATAATGTGCGCTTTGTGACGCTTGATGTTTCTGATAAAACGAACTATGGTGTTTTGGATCCTTTTATTGTGATTGATGTGCGTCATACAACGGGACAAACACAGTCAGGTGAAGAAAGTTTAAAGGCTACGGTACAAGAGATTTTTAAACAAATTTACCGTGATTATGGTTCTCTAATTCGTGAAACAGAGCTAGATCTAGCCATTGATAAAATTATTCAAAAGCGACAAGCTGGTGAAACGGTTGGTATGTTAGATGTCATTGAAGAATTAGCCCAAAATGAAGATGATGACGTGAAACATTTAGCTAAGTTTTTATCAGGTAAAGTCACTCGTAGCTCATTATCCCTAGTATTTTCACATGGTGAAAGTGAGGGATTGAAGTTAAATAACCGAATTACTATTCTTGAAACAGCAGGATTGACATTGCCACAACATGACAAATCCACCCAAGATTACACCGAATTTGAGGTGGCAAGTATGATTGTGATGACGGTGTTAGGGGTCTTTAGTCGGACATTTGCTACACGGGATTATGATGAAAAAACGGTTGAAATATTTGATGAAGCTTGGACGTTTACAACATCTGATATTGGTAGTCGAATTTTTAATGAAATGGCACGTATTGGACGTTCTGCCAATAACTTGTTAATTCCCGTGACACAATCAGTTCATGATGTTAAAAGTGATAATTTTGGTGTTTTATTTGCCTTTGATGAGGATAAAGAACAGCCAGATATTTTACAACATGTTGGCTTACCAGTTAATGATGACAACATCAAAGAATTAGGTAATATGGTCATGGGACAGTGTTTCATGAAAGATATTTATGGACGGGTTGAAAAAATAACGGTTGATGAGCCATTGGTTGCTATGCAACGTGCCTATCAGACAGTTAAAGCTGGTGACACGGCACAAGCCGAAAAAGCTTATCGTTAATATGTTAAAATAGAACAGTCGATAGTTAAGTTAAGTGGTGGCTATTCTTTCAACAGAAAAGAGGTGGTGCTTATGGTGTAAAATCTATAAACACGAACTCTAGGAAAGGAAAAGCCTGGTGTCTGTTTCAGACGCTTTACAGCTCATGTTTATGTTTGGCACGTTTATTGTTGCCTTACTAACATTGGTTGTTGAGTTGATTAAAAATCAACAAAAAAAATAACCACTCAACTTTGCACGGTTGTGGTTATTAAACACTAATATGTGAATAGTCACTGCTTAGCAGGCTATTGATGTTAAAGGGAGTAGTTCGAGCTACTTCCTTTTTCTATACACAATTATAACATGATGATTGAAAGGATGAAAGGAAAGTACATGCAGATCAAATTTTTTCGGAAGCTAATGATTTTAGCTTCTTTTTTCTTTGTTTTGGGCATGTCCCAAGGAAATGTTTCGGCAGATGATACAGGCAATAATAGTGGTGTCGTCATAACTGATGATATGCAAAAAGCGCTCGATGATGCGTCTAAGCAAGCGGCACAGGGTGTGGCAGAAGTTAACCAGGACGCAGGAAAATTGGCGGGAGAAAATGATCAGACAGATACGTCTTTTAAGGCAAGTGATGCGCAGAATATTGATAAGTTAAATGCGTCATTGTTTTCGTGGCAGCCCTATTCAGAAAAAATTGGGGTAACTGATCTTTCGAATAATACAGGCATGGGATTGGCCAAGTTTTTTTGGTATTTGAATACATTGATTTATCAAATCAATGATGAGTTATTGAGTGCCTTATCAAATGACGGCAATTTATCAAAAGCCTTTACACAAGCACAGAACGCTGTTTCAGGTAAAGTAAAATCTATTTTTGATGAAGGTAAGTTATTGTTTGGTGGTTTAGCTATTATTGTCTTAGCCATTATGGCGTTCATGCACTTTGCTAGTGGTCGTACGTCATCAGCGGTTCGAATGGTGGTTAATTTTGTTGGTATTTTATTAGTTGCTACGCTTTGGTATGGAAACGGCAATGAGTTATTTAATCAGATAAATGAAGCCAGTGATGCTGGACAGGCGCAAGTCTTAAAGGTCATTGGTAACAGTAATGATAATGTTAAGCCAGGTGACACGTTAAGAGTTGGGTATTTTGAGAGATCCATTGAACGTCCTTATTTCTTGATGAATTATGGTAAGGCAACTGCTGATCAAGTGACTCAAACAGGAAATAATCCTTATCAATTTATTTCTACTAATACTAGTCGTGATGATGACAAATTGCAGTCAACAATTACACAATTGAAAAATAAAATACCTGCTTTAAATAAAAATAATTCCTTTAATAAAGCGGGTATGAGCTTAGTTGCAATAGTGGTATCAATTGTTAATGCTATTCCTTATGACGCAGTGGCTTTGTTTAATATATTTGTTATGGTCATTGAATTGGCTTTGTATCTATTGTCACCTTTTGTTTTGGTTATGGCGCTATTTCCACAATTTGCCCGTAATGGCTATAAAATTGTTGGTGCAACGATTATGTGGGGGATTGCTAAAATTGGGGCTGGTTTCTTAATTGTTTTGGTCGGGGCTTTACAGACTTTCACTGATAGTTTTATCCCAGCGACTGATTTCGGCTCATACGCAGTTAACGCATTCCTATTCTTTTTCTTAGTCTTTATTGTCTATAAGTATCGTGGTAAGCTATTTGAATTTGTTGGGGTTAGTTACTCACGAATTGAGGGACAAATGCCACAAGCCATGCGCTTATCTAATCTACGGGAAAAGGGGCAGAGTATTAAGCAGTCTAGCGTCGGTCAAAAGATTAGTCAAATGGGACCGATGCAGCGTATGTCTCAAACAAGGGCAGTTCGTAATGAGATGAAAACGCAACAGGCAGACGAAAAACGCCAACAAAATCTCGCGCGTGTTCGTGATCAGTTGTTAGGAAAAGAGCAGGCAAAAACACAAAAGTTGTCAGATAAGGCTAAAAAGCCATTGACGGTTGATGAGTTTAAAAAGCCAATGGATTCTAAAAAAGCTGATGATCCAAATCGTTCAAAGCCTGAAAAAGACGGAGTTCATTTACCAAAATCAAATTTTGAAGCCAAACAACCTAATAGTCGGGTCAATAATCTAAAAAGTAAAGATAATCGTTCAGATAGTCAACAGGAAGTTGATAAAAAACGTGAAGCGATTAAGCGCCAATTATATGGGGATCAAGCGACACAATCACAAGCTAAGGCACTTAATAAAGTGCCTGATAATCAGCATAGCTTTGAGCAATCAAAGACACCAAAGCGTCAAGAAATCGCTAATGATAAGAAAAAAACAGTTAATCGTGACAAAATAGCTCGTGAATTGTTAGCCGAACGTGATAAGCAAAAGGAACAAAAGCAGCAGTTACGAGACGAAAAAGTCAGTCAGTTAAAAAATAAATTTGGAAAGGATAACTCGTGAAAAAAATGAGCTTAATAATCGCTACAATCGTTGTGGCAGTAGTAACTACGGCGTTTTTATGGTATAATAATAACTATCATGATACACCAAATGATCAATTAAAAACGGCGTTTCATCAAACCCTGGGTAAGCATAAAACCGTGATCGTTTTTCATAAAAAGGGGTGTTCAACCTGTGAGAAGTTGACGGGTGATGTCAATAAAGTACAAAAAATGCGTGATAAAAATAATCAGGCAACCATTGTCGTTGATTACATGAATTTAGCGACACGACAATATTTTGAACAGTATCATGTTCAAGTGGCACCAACTGTCTTAGTAGTACAAAAAGGGGCAGTGATCAAACGTCTAGTGAAGCCAACGCATGAACAAATGGCACAAATTGTAAGAGAATAAGACATGGGGTGGGGAAGTTATGAATAAAAAATCAGCGTTGACGTTGGGATCTGTTGGGGGCGTGTTAGTCATTTTGATTATCATTATTTCCTTTATAATGACGGGACAACATAAAACTAACTCACAATCTGGTAGTACAAAATTGCCAAAAATCAATCAAGCTAAAGTGATGAAGCGTGTTGATTATGAAATGTTTTCAATGAATGATGATGGTCGCTACATTGAAAATGTTGATAATAATCCTGCCTATGTTGACGGAGAAAAAGTTGGGGATCGTACAATTACTGGAATGGTATATAACAGTGTTGGACTTTCCGGGGACAATAATGTTATTTCCTTTAATTTCTTCAAAGAACATGAAATAGATAATTTAACAACAAAGTGGGAAAAAGACGGGAATTCATTTGTGGCTAAAGGCTATTTTGTTGTAAAAGATACGGGTAAAAAATATCCATTTTCATTTGAGTTCAACGCTGATTATATGATCCTGCAAGAATGGTATGGCTCAAATATCAAAATTTAGAAAGTAGGCTAATGATGATGAATTTAATTCAAAAAATGGCCATTCAGTTACCTTATAAAGAGCAATCAACAATGATTAGTGTGGTTGCTTTTTTTGTATTATTGAGCGTCTTATTTGTGCTTTGTCTAGTCATCACTCGGTTACGTAAAGGTCAAATTCGTTATCAAAAGATTGGCTATGTTGCCTTAATGTGGGCTATAGGATTGAGCCTAGTTGGTATGGGTGCACAAACGCTTTATCACGATAATACGTGGTTGTTGCAAACCAAGATATTAAACTATGTGCAAGCTTATGAACGTCAGAAAAGCGATCGTGAAGCAAAGCAAGATAAAACCTCTCGGGCAGATATTGCTAAAATGGTGATGCGTCAAGCAGTGAGTGGTTTAGATAAACAAGGCTTTGTAGCTATTCCTGCCCGTAATATCTTGTTGCCAATCTACAATAATGCTTATAGTAATAAAGGACTTAATGCGGGGGCTGATTATGCGAACAAGTCCGATGTAGACCCCAAGGGAGAAAATAAACCAGTCATGGGTCAAGGGAACTATGGCTTAGCTGCTCACAACTTTAATGACGGCCAGACAGGATTTAGTGGCTTGCAACAAGAGACTAATCATGATTTACCCTATTTAAAAAATGGGCAATTAAGAGGTTCAGATTGGTTGAACGGGAAAGAGGTTTTATTAGCCAATGCACAAGGGATCTATGATTATCGCATAACGGGCCAAATGTTAGTGACGCCTGAAACAGTATCAATTTTAAATCCAACTGAAAATATAGAAGTGACAATTATTAGTTGTTTGTTCCCGTCAACAAATTACCGTATTATCACTCACGCAAGACTAAAAAATACGTATACATGGGATAATGCACCGCAAAAGTTAGTAAGAGTATTTAATTTAAAAGTTAAAAATACGAATGCACATGCTTCATGGTGGAACCCTGGTGTCGAAGAGGGAGCCAATGGAGACAAAGGTGGCATAAAGTAAACGCGATTAGAAAGGGTAAAATGTGCGTCATGAATAAAATTAGGTTAATTGTAAGTGCTGTAAGCGTTCTGCTTATTGGCGCTTTTTTTTATACAGAATATCAAAAATCCCAAATTGATCACTTTAGTACCACAGTTGCTAAACTCGAAAAAACGCAAGTCTTAACAACATCTAGTGGCACAGTGACGCAAGTTGTAGCAAATGATAATAAGCTACCAGATGACAGTCAATCAAAAGCAACTGTTAGTGCTTTGTTTAATGCAGGTTATTTATCAGATAAGCAAGTGCTGGCAAAGGTTGCTAATGATAAGGTACGTCAATTAGTGCAGCATTTTTTAGGACAACTAGAGGATAATCCGGCAGCAGCCAAGAAATGGCATGTATCAGATAACCAATTAATTTTTAGTCAGCAAGGTGATTACATACTATTTTTTGGCGGATTAAGTGCTACGAATGGCGATCGGACAATCAGCTATCAGTTATCTGGCCAACTCAACGCTAAAGGCACTCAAGTCACGTCTTTGACTTTAGGTAATTTAACAAAGGAGGATCAATAATGACACGCAAAGCACAATTTGGTTATTATGGTCTATTAATTATTTTAGTCATTATTGGTATACGGTTTAGTCATTTAATTTGGCAACAACAACAGACGCTAGCTCGTTTGACGGGACAAGTTAAACAATTTAAGCGGGAGCAGGTCGCTTCAAAAACTAGTCATCAAAAAGTGCAGCAAGTAATGGCAAAAAGTACGATTGATAAGGCGAGTGGTACAAGCCGGCTTTTTTTTAACCTTGTCTATAATTGGTCGTCTGGATCGGATTATCAAAAACGCGTTAAATTAATTGACCAGGCACATATAGTAGCTAATCAAGTTTTATTAGATGACTACTTATTTCCAAAAGTTGGGGGTATGGCGGATTATATTGACAACAATGGCTTAATTTCTCGTGTTGATCGTGTGGCTTATTATCCAAAAGAAACGAGTGATGATAGTACAAGTGGTGTTGTTGGTGTCACGGTTAATACGAAGCATGATAGTGATGTCGGCAATGGTGAAAGCCGTGACTATTATTTCAATATCAGTTACCAGGTCAGTGACAATCAAATTAGTACCATTGATTATATTGGTCGTCTAGCCGTTAATCAAAGCACTGATTTTAATACTTTTAATCCTTATGAGTGATCATGAAGGATTTTTTTATTGATCAAAGTGTTGGAAAGGAGATTGTGTGAAGAGTAAAGTCAAAAAAGCCCTGGTCACAAAAATTGCTATCATTTGTGCGCCACTGCTAGTTATTTTAATACCAGTGCTTTTGATTATTGCATTGACAATGAATAATCCGAGTGTCACATGTCAAACTGATACTACTACGACAGCAAGTTCGGATGGTGGTTCGAGTAATGGTTCATTAACAGATAAAAATTCAGATGTTGGGAAGCGGATTAGTTATATTAGTGATCGCTTTAAACAAGCGGGTTATTCAGGAGATAATATTGCAGCAATTATTGCCATTGGTTGGCGTGAAAGTAATTTAAATCCACAGGCCGTTAATCCTGCTGGCTCTGTTAAAGGCATTTGGCAATGGGGTGCTGGTGGAATCAACGGTGATCGCTATCAAAATACAGCAGACACAGTTGAAGCCCAGGTCGATTTGGCTTTTAAAGAATTGGCAAGTAGTCATCGTTCAGCAATGATTGGCTTAGCAGCGGCTAAAGATATTGATAGTTCAGCATTAGCCTGGGATACCGGCTTTGAGGGGGTGGGGGCAAGTGATCCACAACGGAAAGTATCTGAAGTTAAGTCCTGGGCGGAAACAATCAAAAAGACATATGATCTCAATTTTGAAGGCTCTATTAGTATGGGGAGTAATTCAGTAATAGATAGCAATGTGTCAGCCAATAATAGTTCAGATAGTGATAGTAATAATCAAAGTGCCTACTGTAATTCAGATGATGGTTCAGTAGATGGTACAGGTAAGATTAAAGAAAACGGTTTAACGTTTTGGACTAAAGATAGTGTGCCAGATGATGTTAAGCCTTATTTGCATAACATTACGTCAAAAAAGCTTGATTGGAGTTTTACAACACCGGATGCTTATAATCAGTGCGTAGGGTTTTCACAGACGTATATGAACGCTATTTGGTCGCCGAATTTTACGTTTAGAGGCAATGGGAATATCACAGCAGAAGCAGTGGCGAAAGTAACCGGGGTTAAAGTCACAACGACACCAAAAGCAGGGGCTGTCTTTGCTTCTGATCGGCCAAACCATACAGGCGTTGTGCTTCAAGTATTAGCCAATGGTGATCTCATTGTTGCTAATCAAAATGCCGTAAAATCAGGCCAGAATGCTGGTACTAGTCAAGATTATGAAATTACCTTAGTACCTAAGTCAGCTTATGGTAAAGACAGTCAAGCAGTGGGCTATGGGGATATGACGTTTGCTTATCCTGGTGACAATTCAAAGTATCAACTTCATTGGTAAGAAAGGGGAAAAAATGACAGCAGTACAAATTGGTTCAGAAATTGGTATTTTACCAGATAGTGCGTATCAGTTAGCCAAGACAATATTTATCACGGTTAAAAATGATTATTTGCGGGTGTATACGATTTACCAGGGTTCAAACAAACTGAGTAGCAAGGCTATGCAGACGATTTATAGTGAGTTAGTTCGTTTTTATCAGCGTTATGATGATCGAATGACCATATATTTAACACAAGACTTATATGATCAGATTAAACAGGTTGAGCGATTGGTTGAATTATTAACAACTTGTGACCAGGCACTAGAAAGTTTGGACCAGACAATTAGTTTGATAGAACACAGATACGATGATGAGGCAGTAATCAATTCAGCTATGATAACTATTCGAAAACAGTATCAGGCTTTGTTAGAAAAAGTTGGCTTAGACGGTAGGGTTATTGATCATGTTAATCAAGCAATAGATGATATTCACAGTCAATATCGGCGATTACAAGTGCAAAATAAGGCATTATTCTTTGGCCAATTAGAAAATATCCACGATCAAACAGTTAAATATATTAGGCACTACATTGAAATTGAATTTATTCAAAAACGGATTGATTATGGGTTTGATCAGTTTAATACCTTTTTGCGACTAGTTGTAGACAACGCAATTTATCGTAAACAAGGTGCAATTTGAAACACTTGTGTCTGATTGATAGTTATTGACAACAAATACTATCGTATGATAACAATATGGTTATATCATGTGTTATAATTGAATTGTGAATAAAACCATAGGAGGATTAGACATGACAACAGTCCAGGTATCTGCTCGGGTAGATCAAAATATCAAAGAAGAAGCGCAGAAAGTATTTGATCGGCAAGGATTAGAATTAGCCACTGCAATTAAAATGTTCATAACAAAGACTGCTTATGAGCAAGAAATTCCTTTATCTGTTCAGTCTTCAAAACAGTCTAGTTCGTATCCAGATGATTGGTTTACCGATAAAAGAGTTGCTAATCGCAAAAGAATTAGTGAGTTGGCGTTTGAAAAATCACCAATTCAAGATTTAGATTTATCTAAGAAAGAAGACCGTGAGGTGTTTATGCAATGAGTGATCAAATACGTGAGCACAGTATTATGATCGCTGATTTAGCTTATGATGAGGGACGTGAAGCAGGCTCTAAGGTACGTCCGGCATTTGTTGTGAAATATGATAATCAAAAGATTGCTTATTATAGAATCACTAGTCAATTTAATGACAAATCAGAATACTTTCAAAGTAAGTATTTTGAAATTAAAGATTGGGTAGATGCGGGATTAAAAAAGCCGTCTTGGATTGACACGTTCAAAATACGTAGAGTAGATGAGCAGTATGTCGTGATTAAGTTTGTGGGTTATCTGTCAGAAAACGATGAAGCTAGGTTCGTAGAATTTTTATCTAATTTAAACTAAAAAAGAAGCAATTACTTTAAATAAGTGATTGCTTCTTTTTTTTTTTGCTTTTAAGTTAACGTTTGGTGTCTCACGATCTTGTTATACTAGTTAACCAATAGTCGGAATATTCTTTGATGGAGAAGCTTCCACGTATAATCGTTTTTCTAAAATGATGACTCTTTCTGGATAATTTTCCCAATAGCTTCGATACAAGATTCTATATAGGTGAATATTGATGAGACACCCAGAAATGAAACAATAAGCGGGGGTGTGGAAGGTATAGATCCTTTTGATTTAATGACTAACATAATGTATGAGACATAAAAAAACAGCATGAGAAAACTCTTCCAAGATAACTTAAATTTTAAGTCTGTATCTAATTTAGTCAGCCCTTTTCTAGTATATATAAATACAGAAAATAAGAGGTGGGACAGGACAATCAGGTATATGAATATGTAGGAAATAAGAGCATAGGGGTTATGGCCTAATTTTGTGAATTCTGTTATAAAATGGTAAGTCATAATGACAGAACTTATAAACGCCATGATTAATGTTAAAAGAAAACTGACATGGTACATCATGCTAAAAAGATGCTCGATGACGTAGTGATGATTTATTTTTTTTTTCATTGATATAAACATCAGGATCAGTAGAATTAGTACGATCAACAGACTTAACGGACACTGCCAATTTCCTTGCGACAATGAAATTACGGTTGTTACACATACTAGTATAAATATAAGTATATAAATAAAATACGTAATAGTTTTTTTCATTAAATTATCTACCTCGTTTTAATAGGGTACCATAATCAACTAGACCAATTGAGGTTAACATAATCATGGTTATCAGAACAAAGAGCTTAACTCTAGTTATTAAAGGAGTCAAGCTCTTTGTTCTTTTGATTTAACAACATCTACTTAAAAACGATTGTCAAATAATTGATTTTATTATCCCCCAGGATTATAGATGACTAACACGCTGTTCTATTTTCTAAATGGTAATTGCGGTACGAAATAGACACTACTAGTTAATAGTAAAACGCGTAAGCCTAAACTAACATAAATACCAGTTTGTTCATCAATATTATTGCTAGTGACTCCTCTAAAAATAGCCATACTCACAAAATACATAAAAGCAATGATAATTGCAATTAAGGCCCATTTGTTCGTATATAAATTAACTGGTTGTTGCACTGTTGAAAATAAGACAAACAATGCAATCATGCCCATAATTAACGCAGTCACTTTATATATTGGCAAAACATGCATATAATTTGCCAATATATAAACTGCCAGAAATAAAACATTTGCGACATAAGCAATCGCGTACAATATTTTTTGCTTATTTAAACTATGATCGATTGCTTCAAAATGTCCAATCAATTCTATATCCTCCTTCATTAACTCATCTAATGACACATTATATTTGTTGCTGATGCTCAGAATATCAGTTATGCCAGGATAGCTTTTCCCATTTTCCCAGCTAGATATTGTTTGGCGTGTTAGATGTAATTCTTTTCCTAGTTGCTCTTGTGTTAAATCAAAAGCCTCTCTAATCATTTTTATTTTCACACCAATTAACATTGATACATGACCTCCTTCTAGAAATTAATATAGCGATAATCTATTAAAATTTAAAGCAAATAATATTAACATTAAGAAATTAATCAACTAAATACTAGATAGTTCTTGCTTTGTGGTGATCAATACCAAAAAAATCCTCACGAGTGTGTGATAATTAGCATAACTTCCTTTTATGATTTACATAAGGTCACAAAAATATTACTCCTCTCGAATAACGAGATACGTTTTTGATAAAAATACTTGATAGCTATCTCTATTTATTGTTAAGTTAGTTTTATTCACATTAACAAAAAAGCAAATACGGAGGTATGTTATGTCATTTGCAAAAAGTTTAAAATAATTACGTTTGCGCCATAAACTATCTCAGAGACAATTAGCTAAAAAATTGAATGTTTCCCCTAAAACTATTTCAAACTGGGAGAATGAAAGAAATTTACCAGATATTGAATTGATTATTAAAATATCTAAAGTCTTAGACGTAACACTGGATGAACTAATCACTGGTAATAGTCAGTTAGAGAATAAACTAATCAAAGATAGTCATAAAGTTTTTCGTGACAATGCGCTGGCTATAGTGGTGAGTTTATATTCGCTGTTAACCGGTATGTTAGCAATGGTGTGGTTTTTAAATATTCAGACCCCACTTCGTATCGTTGTTTTTTTAACTTGGCTATTCGTTGGCTTCATTTTTGGATATATGATAGAACCTACTGATAATAAAAATCCTTTTGATTCTATATCGCCAATAATTAGATATAGCTTCATAACACTGTTTATTGTGTTAGGTTTATCAATAATAATTGGCTCTTTTTGGCTAATAGTAAATTATCCACAAAAAATTATTTCCTTTGTTACTATGATAGTGGGAGTCGTCATAATAATCATGACTAAACCCATTTGGCCCACAAAAAATAAAAATGATGAATAATTCAAAAATTATTGAGTTAAGGGGCTATAATGATAAGATAACCCCTGTAAAACCTTAATAAAACAGCCCCTAACGAATCGATTCGGTTGGTTAGGGGCTGTTTTTTTCTTATAATTAAAATAACGCCTGTACTGGATTTATTCCAACGCTTAAAAAAGAGCCTGATAACAGTAGTCAGCAAACAGAAAAGCAACTCAAACAGGTACGCCAAAATATCAGTGAGCAAACACAATCTGAACTACAAGCATTTGCAAAAAACACCCCTACCCTTAAACAACCCAAAGTTGAACGTGACGAACAAACAATATAGCAGAAAAGATTAAATAATGATATAATGAATACAGAAAAAAGGAAGCCTTGCGCTAACAAGACTTCCTATGTAGAGCCGTTTAAGACGGTGACAATACTATGATTATTAAATAACCGCTAGCTTTGCAGAGCTAAGGCGGTTATTTTTTTTGCTGATTTTTAATCAACTCAACAACTAATGTCAGTAAGGCAACTATAAAAGTGCCAAACATCAACATAAGCTGTAAAGCGTCCGATACGGACACTTGGGCTACTCCCTTCCTAGAATGTGAGTTTATAGTTGTTACACCATAAGCACCACCCCCTTTTTAAGGAAATAGCCACCGCCTTAACTTCTCTACTCAAACCATTATACAGGATAAAGCGTGATTTACCTATTGATGATTAATACTCTAATATCCTGAATGGTTATTTTCTATCAAAATAATATGATTGATAATAAAATGTGTTATAATTAAACTATTCAATTATTATATTGAATAGTTTAATTGTTTTTTTATTTAGAAAGGAATTTATCCATGGTTGAAAATTTGACTTATGAAAATTTTGACATCAGCACTTCTGAAGGAGTTGTATTAACCGATTTTTGGGCAGAATGGTGTGCGCCTTGCCGAATGCAAAGCCCTATTATAGATCAACTAGATGATGAAATTGGGAATCAAGTTAAGTTTACTAAAGTTGATGTTGATAATAATCAACAAGTTGCAACTAGTTTAGGTATTAGATCCATTCCAACATTAGTAGTTAAAAAAAATGGAGAAATTGTTGAAAAGTTAGTTGGTTTTCACACAAAAGATCAATTAAAAAAAGTACTGGCGTATTATGCGTAATTTAATAAATAGGACGTTATATAGATGGAAAAAGTTTTTTATAATTCTTTCAATGAATTAAAACATAAGATAAAAAATGGTAAATATGTTTTAGTATTCACTGCTGATTGGTGTGGAGATTGCAAATTTATTGAACCTGTATTACCAGAGATTGAGAATACATTTCGTGAATATCAATTTATTAATATTGATACCGACAAAAATATGCATATAGCACGATCACTTAATATTTTTGGTATTCCGAGTTTTGTAGTTTATGATTCCGGTAAAGAAATAGATAGATTAGTAAATAAAGATCGTAAAACAAAAAATGAAATTATAAGTTTTATTGATCAAGCAATAGAAAGATGATGGTAGTATGCTTGAATATGATGTAATTGTAATTGGTGCAGGACCAGGTGGCATGACAGCTTCCCTTTATGCTGCACGAGCTAATTTAAAAGTGGCGATGATTGATCGTGGTGTTTATGGCGGTCAAATGAATAATACTGATGATATAGAAAATTATCCTGGATTTCCTACAATTAAAGGGCCTGATTTAGGTGAAAAAATGTATCAGAATACAGTTAACGCAGGAGTTGAATTTATTTTTGGTGACGTTCAAGAAGTAACTGTTGATGATAATCAGTATAAACATGTAAAAACAGATAGTGAGGATTTAGTATCTAAGGTAGTTATTATTGCTACTGGATCTAATAATCGTAAGTTGGGTATTCCAGGAGAAAAAGAATTTAGTGGAAAAGGTGTCTCATATTGCGCTGTTTGTGATGGTGCATTCTTTAAAAATGAGAATGTTACTGTTGTCGGGGGTGGAGATTCAGCAATTTCTGAAGGGACCTATTTAGCTAATATTACAGATCACGTTGGCATTGTTCATCATCGTGACAAGTTGCGTGCCCAAAAAGTTCTTCAAGATCGTGCGTTTTCAAATAATAAAATCGACTTTACGTGGAATAGTAATGTGGTAGAAATAGTTGGAGATGATAACCGCGTAACTGGTATTAAAATGGTTGATAATCAATCGGGAAAACTTACTACTGTCGATACTACAGGTGTTTTTATTTATATTGGAAACATACCCAATACCCAAATGTTTAGTAATTTAAACATTACTGATGAGTCAGGATGGATTATTACTAATAGCGAAATGGAAACAAATATACCTGGTATTTTTGCAATTGGAGATGTAAGGTTAAAAAAACTCCGTCAAATAACCACTGCAGTAGGTGATGGTGGTATTGCAGGTCAAAACTCATTTGAGTATATTGAACAGTTTAACGAAAAATAGGAGAAGAAAATGGAAATAAAATATTGGTCAGATATAGCTTGTCCTTTTTGTTATATTGGCTCTAATCGTATGAAAAGAGCCATGAAGGAATTAGGTATCTATAATACAACTGAGTTAGAGTTTAAGTCTTTTGAGCTCGATCCAACAACATCAAAGGAAACTACTGAAGGATACATTAATCATTTTACCCAAGGTAATAAGTCAATGGAGGATCAAGCCAAACAACAAATGGCTTATATCGAAAAAATGGCTCATGATGATGGCTTATCAATGGATATCAATAGTGTTATTCCAACCAATACTGTTGATGCTCACCGGCTAATTAAACTCGCTAATAGTAAACATGATCCGGTCCTAACTGAAAACTTGATTCGCCGTTTTTACCAAGTATACTTTAATGATGGCCGTTCAATCGCTGATCATAATGTATTAGTTAATGCAGCAACCGAAGTTGGCTTATATAAAGATGAAGTTGAAGTAATCCTTAATTCCGATAAGTACTTTCAAGAAGTAAAAGCCGATGAGATTGAAGCAATGCAATCTGGCATTCATGCGGCCCCTTTTTTTGTTATTAACAATAAATATGGTATTAATGGTGCTCAACCTTATGAAGTCTTTATAAATGCATTAAAACAAGTTCAAGATGAAGAAGATAAAGCTAAAGGATAGTAAGGAGAAATATTTTATGAATAAAGAACAAAAGATGACTTTCCAAACTTTTGGTGTAACTAATGACGTTGATGTTTGCGGACCAGACGGTTGTATTATCGCTGATCACCATAAACAAGTAACAGAAGAAGAAAATAAAGATAAGTAATGACTAGCTATATAAAGGAGGATGTAACATGAAAACGTATGATTATACAATTATTGGTAGTGGTCCTTCTGTTTATCGTTTCCTAGTTGGTATGCAAGGAAGTAAAAAACGGATTTTAGTCGTTGAATCAGATAATTTTGGGGGTATTTGTCCGAATGCTGGTTGTGAACCCAAAATTTTTTTAGAGGGTGCTATTAAAACCGCTCTTACTTCGAGAGATTTATTAAATAAAGGGATTGAATCTCCAGCTAAGTTAAATTGGAATGATCTAATACTAGAAAAAAAACGGGTATTTTCTCCTGTTTCAACAAATAATCAACATGCTTATGAAGAATTAGGAGCCGATACTGTTAGAGGCACAGCTAGTTTTGTCGATGAACATACTATTAAAGTTGATGAAACATTAATTACTAGTGATAACTTCATTATCGCTACTGGCTTGAAACCGCGACCAATGAATATTCCTGGTAGCCATCTCTTCCTAACAAGTGATGATTTCTTTAATATGGAAGACTTACCTGCGACGGTTGCTATTATTGGTAGTGGTTACGTTGGTATGGAAATTGCAACTATATTATCCGCTGCTGGTTCTAATGTAACAATGTTACAACGGTCAGATCGTCCTTTGCGCGATTTCGATAGCCGACATGTTGATATGCTTATTAAAAACATGAAGGAAAATCTTGGTATTGACTTCCGTTTCAATACTCAGGTTACTAAAGCTGAAAAGACATCAAATGGAATTCTAGTTACTACTGATAATGGTCAAAATTTAGAATTTTCAACTGTTATTAACGCTACTGGTAGAATTCCAAATATTAATGCTCTTAACTTAGAAAATACAAAAGTTGATTTTGATAAAGATGGTGTGATTGTTGATAAGTATTTAAGAACAACTGCTTCTAATATCTATGCCATTGGAGATGTTATTAAAAAGGATATTCCTAGATTAACTCTAACTGCTCAGTTTGAAGGTGCTTATTTAAGTGCTTACTTACTCGGGAAGAAGAAAAGTGAAATTCATTATCCTGTTATTGGCAAAGTTACCTTTACTTTTCCTCAACTTGCTTCTACTGGAGTTGATATTGACCAAGCTCGCCTTGATCCAAATCTCACAGTTAAGGATATTGATATTTCAAAGGGTGATTTTCTCTACGCTGGCACTAATGACTATAATGCTCATTTATCACTTGTTTACGATCAGAATCAAAGAATTATAGCAGCATCAGAAATTAGCCAAACTGCCAGTGATGATATCAATATTTTTATACCAATTATAGCGTTAGATATCGACCAAAATCTCTGGAATGAAAAAATGGTAATGTCTTTCCCATCATTAGCGTTTAAGTTACGAAATATATTATAGTAATCAATGATTTCAGTTACTTTTACTTTAATATTGATTAGATCTATTTATAGTTGTGATAATACTAGAATATATCAATCATACCTTTTTGTATTTCTTAATTTTATGTGATTATAACAATTAGAGAAGATGGAGTAGTAATGTAAATGGTTTTAGATATTATTCAATACAAGAATAGTTTATATGACGAATTAGCTCATTTTAGTAAAGGATTGGCTAGCAATAAAAGATTAGAAATACTGGACTTATTATTACAAGCATCAAAATCTGTAGATAGTATTTCTAGAGATACTGGTAATAGTGTTGCGAACACTTCACGTCATTTACAAGTGTTAAAAGAAAGTCACTTAGTTGCTTCTTCTAGGAACGGTAATCAAATTATATATAGTTTAGCTTCAGACAATGTCGTTAGTCTAGTACGTACTTTAATGAAAGTTGGTGAACGTGAATCATCTGAGATGAAATATATTCAAAAAGAAGCTGACAATGATCAGTATGTGAAAACAATAAGTCTTGAAAAAGTGCGTCAAGAAATTGATAATATTTTTTTGCTAGATGTACGTCCAAAAGATGAGTATATTGCAAATCATATTTTAGGCGCAATAAACATCCCACTTAATGAATTAATAGATAATATAAATATTATACCTAAAAATAAAAAAATTATTGTTTATTGTCGTGGGAGATTGTGCGCTAATTCTAATTTTGCAGTTAAAAAATTGAACCAATATGGATTAAATGCATATAGTCTTAATAGTAGTGTTCATGATTGGCAAGAAATTGCTCACAATAGTGACAGTTAATTTTATATCTGTCTATTAAAATAAAAGGAGTAATTTTATATGGTAAAAGAAATCGAATTAACAAGTGAAAACTATGAAGAATCTGTGTCCAAAGGGGTTATATTAGTTGATTTTCGTGCAGATTGGTGTGCGCCTTGTAGAATGATGGATTCTGTCTTAGATAAAATAGCAGAAGACCCAATATATGAATCGATTAAATTTGGGAAGGTTAATGTTGATAATAACATGGAATTAAATATTCGTCATTCTATTTCAGGTATTCCAACCTTTTTACTTTATAAAGATGGAAAACTCATTACTCGAGAAGTAGGCTTACAAACTAAAAATACTGTAAAAAGCATGTTAAATAATTTGTTATAGTACTATATATATATACTAATTAAAATGCGTCATAACTCAACAGTTGTGTCGCCTTTTTTTATAGCCTATAATTAAAGGGATTGTAGAGCGTCATAACTTAATGACGTAAATGACAGAGAAAATGAGGTTAATACAATGAAATATGGCTATGCACGTGTAAGTACAAGTGATCAAAAATTGGAAAATCAGATTTCTATTCTGGAAGAAGCTGGTGCTGAAAAAATTTATCAAGAAAAATTTACAGGTACAACAACTAAGCGACCAGAGTTTAAAAAAATAATCCAACAGCTAACGACTGGGGATATGTTAATTGTGACTAAACTAGATCGATTTGCTAGAAATACACGTGAAGCACTCGAAATTATCCAAGACTTATTTGAACGAGGGATTAAGGTTAACATATTAAACATGGGATTAATTGACAGTACACCAACTGGCCAGCTTATATTTACAATATTTAGTGCATTTGCGCAATTTGAGCGTGATATGATCGTGACGCGTACCCAAGAAGGGAAAAATTATGCTAAGCAAAATGACCCGAACTTTAAGGAGGGGCGTCCAAAAACATATAGTGATGAACAGATTAATTTTGCTTATGAATTACGAGAACAGGGTATGACATACAAAATGATTTATCGAAAAACAGGAATCAGTATTCGGACGCAGCAAAGACGATTTAGAGAGTTGAAGAAAGAATAGAAAATACGAGTGTAGGTTTTTAAAATGCTATCTAAAAACTGTTAAATGGTAATATGGTACAATAATTAGGCAAGCAAGTTAAAGCGTTGGTGAGTCCAATAGCAGGGGGTGGTGCTTATGTATTTAACCTCATGTTATAAGAGAGGATAAAACCAACAATGGTCTTTTGGACCGCGGTAATTGTGTTAATTACGGCTTTGGTTGGATTGGCTACTAAAGTAGTTGAACTAATCAAAGAGATTAACAAGCCTAAAAAATAGGCAAACAAAAACCCCTTAACTTTGAGAGGTAATAGGGGTTTAAGTTATTTTAAATTTAAACAATATCATCAACGCCTGAGCGGGCTTGTGATTTAAAGGCATGTGTCTCTATCACATGTCTTTTTTGGTTACATTTATTATAACACGATTTGCTAAAACATACATAATTAACAACCCATAACTGATATAAATATCTACTATGCCCATATTGGTTAACATAATTACCACTATCGAAAGTAACGCTGTGACAGGCTTTATCAGGGGTTGTTTTTCCTTGTGAAATCGGAAAGTTCACAAACTCATTTGGAGCCAGTTTTGGTCGTTCACAAAGTCGCTAATTTTGCATGTTTCACAAAGTTTACTTTTTTAGACCAATTTCTTTTTCATGAGCTTGATTGTTTTATTTTCTAACACTTGATAT
>NZ_CP039738.1:0-15336 GCF_014844115.1 Leuconostoc sp. LN180020
GATATTCAATTTGGTGTTTAAGACTGTTTAAATAGCTATTTAAAGTGCTGTTTAATTCAACGCCTTCAACACTTGTATTTCCTTTTATATTAGTGTTTTTTTGGTGTTTAACGGTATTTAACTTACTGTTTAAACTACTGTTTAATTCAATACCTAGATTTTCTTTTATTTGTTTAACCGCTTCAGCGGTTAATAGCTTCATACTATTATTTCTAACTACATATTCGCTTGATATTTTAGAAACTTGATAATGAATTTTATTCTTGCTAACTCCTAACTCATCTGCAAGTTCTCGAATTGTTTTTAAATTTTCACTCATGATCTATATCCTGCCTTTTAACGATTGGTAGATACTGTTCAATCGATTTTTTAAGATACTTAGCAATATTCTTTTTCGAATAGTCATCTTGTTTATCTCTGATATATGCTAAGTGTTCTTTCACGCCCTTTAAACCACGTAACTCTTTTAATTCGTCATAGAGTGGATAAACATTTTTCTGTAGCCCTGACAAAATAGCCGTATCCGTCAAATCAATATACGACAATAAGAAATGTTCCATCAGCAATTTTGTATATGGACTTTTCATAGCCTCATAAACAAGGTCTTTTTCACTTTCTTCTTGCCTTATCTTATCGTCAATATAAGCTGGATCATCTAACTTGTAACTAATATCATCTGCCACTGTTTTTTTAGTAATATGAAAGACAATACTATCAATGCTGCGTCCTTTTTTTACTTTTTCATACGTAACATTAAAGCTGGTATGGTTTGTGATTTCTTTAATCGGATCTTTTAATACTCTTCTTTCAAAATCAGTAAACTTTTTATATTCACTCACCGTATCGGTCATGTCGCGCAATTCCCGAATAGTGATTATCGGATTACGGTAACTTTCCACTTGCTCTTCTCTTCGCCCACCTTTAACGCTGTAATGCTCATATTGGTTGTAATTCATTGATAACCAACGGTACAAAATGATTGCATACTTGCTATTCAATTCTGCAATATCTGATAAGGCATGTTGCGTAAAATTGGTTTTTAGATTGATTAAATAAGGCATGATTTCGGGGCTAAATCGGATAGTTACTTCATCATGATAATCAGCCCATTTAACATAAGGGATAGGCACAATACTTTCAAATTCATATCCCTTTTCTTTGGCATTTTTTATCTTAAAAAATGCTTGTTTCTGCATTTTTTCAATTGCTTCTTTAAAACGACTATGTTTATTGCTATCATCCACGTTAAAAAAAGCAAATAACTCTTGCTTGGATAAATAAACTGTCTGGTCTTTCGGTGGATTTTCTGTATCAATTAAAGAAACAGCTAATTCGAACATTTTAAGCGGTGTTTTATCCATTTTGGCGATGGATGTAATTAAACTGTTATGCTCAACCACTTTCCGTTTTGATAATTCATTCAAGGTCTGTACCTGCCTTGTCTTTGATTCTGGTATAATAGACATATAAATACGCTCCTTTAGGCGTGTTGTTGGATAAGCATAAAGAAAAACTTTTAGTCGGGGATTTCTTTATGCTTTTATTATAACATTATATAGCGACAAAACATTTTAAAAAGTCGCTATATGCATAGTTTTTTGTCGCTATATGCATAGTTTTTTGTCGCTATATGCATAGTTTTTTGTCGCTATATTACCTATTAAACCCTTGATATTACTGAATTTCTAACCACGCAAAAGAACAAAAGATTAAAATATAAAAGATAAACTTATAATAGGCTGCGCCTTTTTATTAAACCTATAAAAAAACAAAACAAAAAGAGCCCCATAGTACGTCACTTTTGTACGTGGGGTCCTTTTTTGAATGAATTTAAATGAAATATCACTTGTTATCTAATATGATTGCCACTTATTAAGCCGATAGAGACGTTTTAATCTATTTGATGACTATTTCTACGTTTCGTAGCTAAAAACGCTTAGACGGGCAAATAAGCCGTTATAACGTTAAAGACTTGGCCCTTTAAAAATATCACGCGTTAATTCAATGATTCGATTGATTAATGCTTTAACTTGTTCGATACCGCGATCTAATCTAGTTGGCGCTATTTTGGTGTCTGGATCTGCTCTAGCTGTCGTCAAGGTTTTTAACCATGACTGGGCTACTTTTTTATTTTTTGTGAGTTCTTCATGATCCAGCTTATAAAGGACATACCGAGCTTCCACATCCGTATGCGATAGCTTGTCGACACCATAATCATTTTTAAGCATGTCACGCATAGCATAATCCAGCTGTTGCTGTTCTCGTTGCCGCTGCTGCAGCGCTTGATGCGTTTCTTTCAGGTTTTGATAGTCTGCTTGGACGTCTCCTAATTGCGCTTTGACTTGGCCTAATGTTTGCTTGAGGTCTTCCGTCTCATGCTTGCTTTGTAAGGTGGCTTTCTTCATCGTGGCTAACACGTTTTTAAAGCGATCTAAGTCATCTGGTTTAAGCACTGTCTTGCCAAAGAGATTTTTAGATAGGGCTTGTTTAAAGTCATCAATTTGTTTTTCGGCCAAGTCGACTTCATCTAATTCTTGATTAGTGATTTTTAGTACTGCTTTTTTAGCACTGACATTTTCTTCAATATCGACTAGTTCAGACTTTAAAGCGTTGAACTGATCATTGTATTTTTTGATTTCAGCGACATTCTCAAATGGTAAGGTTTTGTGATTTAAAATGCCTTTTTCATAAAAGGGCAGCACCTTTTTTAAATCCTGATCTAGATCCTCATGAAAGGTTTGTAAATCATGGCGTGTGAGCACTTCTTTAGCCGAGACTTTATCACGTGATTTTTTATCATCAAAAACCACCGGAACAAAGGCATAGTGCAAGTGAGGGGTTGTCTCGTCATAATGCACGACAGCGGCCACGGCATTTTCTTGACCATAACGTTCATTAAGAAAATTGGTGGTTGCTTCAAAAAAGGCGCTCTGTTGCTCGTAGGGCGCTTCTGCGATTTCTTCGGGTAAAGTGACTATCCACGTCGCTAACGCCTTCACATCGTCTCTTTTCATGCAATAAACGTCATTTAAACGCGCATTGAAGCGTGAAAGCATATCAGAACCATCCGCCATGAGATCTTGATTCAGATAGGATTTCGACACATCAATTTCTTTGTTCGTGTGATGGTCGGTTTTACGTTCAAAGTGAACCGCTAAACCAGGGACTGCGCCACGGGTATTTTTCTTTAAATGCGCCATCAAAAATGCCTCCTCGAAAAAGGTTTTCCAAGACCAGTATAACACCGTTAAAAATCTGGTATAGCCTGTTATACCAAAATGCTATTTTGGACAGGCTCTGCGAGGCGTGTCATCGACAAGCGATGACAGTAGCGTTTCCCCTTCCTACTGGGGAAACTGCTATTTTACAGCGCCTATTATCCGGCTTGTAAAACCTCCGGCGGGTCACGCCGTGACGGGGCAATTTATCATTGCAAGATCACCTTCAGCGGGAGCATGTCATGCAGAACGCTACCCGCGTGGGGCAAGCTGTTGTCAGCTTAACCACATTAAAATAATCAGTAAATGTAAGTGTATAATAAAATTTTGGCGGATTAACCTGCTCAGGGGTCAATAGATTGGGCTTTTGATCAACGATCAGCAAATTTTTGGGCTTGCGCTAACGTTTTTGCATGCGTGATCTAATCCCTAATTCACGCATTAATTTGAGTGTCATATATTCAGATATTTTTGGACAGTCATTGTTTAGGTGACTATAAGCAGCAATACGACGATAGCCATAAAATTTAAAGGTTTTCCAAACGTCTAAAATATAAGGTTTTAGGGATTCTCTACGCTTTTCTTGTCGACTGGGCTGCCAATGGCGCCAATTGTAATAAGTACTAGATTTGATTTTAAGTGCACTTAAAATACGCACAAGCGCGTAGCCTTGTGCTAAAAATTGATTAACTAGCGGCAATCCCACATTACGGACTATTTTTTGGCTAGTAAGATGGCCGCTCAATGCCTGTCAGGCTATGCGTGATAAAATTTTGTTTTCTTCCTCCAAAATAGCAAGACGTTTTTCTAATTGCTTGACCCAAAGAGCAATAGAATCTTTTGAAGCTCCAAATTCCTCTACTAATGATTTAAGTAAACGTCCCTCTTAGTGAAGTTTAACCAGTGAATCTTTGAAATTTTGTGAATAACGAATTGACATAAAAATACTCCTATACTTTCGTTTTACGGACTGAATAAAAATAGTCCATTTTTTTAGTATAAGAGCAGTGAGTACCACAGTCGAAAAATCGACAGTGATATATGAGGTAGTAGATGTGTCACCTAACGAATCAAACAATGTTGTAACATATGACCTAGTAACGCTAAAGAAAACCAGTAAGTCACAGGTAAAGAAAGTAGACAAAAGATGATGATTATACTATTAATGGCAATAGGTGCAATAGTTGTGATAGCAACAACTATAAAAGCAAGCAAGGAAATAAAAAATATGAGCAATAGCATTCAAGGACTATCAGCAAGAGTTGAAGCCAGTACTATTAAATTTGGGCAATAAAAAAACCAACTCCCCTAAATGTATGCGGGTTGTTGACTTTGTTATTATGTACCTTTATGTAAACTTAAATTAGTATCTTGGCATACAAACAAGATACGGCAAATATCGACATGCAGGTCACTCAGAGGGATTACTTGAACTTGTTTACAAAGAACGGAATAGTGATTACCAATAGTGCTATAATCAACGGTTCAGTGTTACCCGAGCACACCGTATATAGTGCACTCGCGTAAAGTTCCCAGAATCCATCTGGTAGCTTTTGGTTGAGCAAACCGCATAGCCTCCTTTACCTGGTGATTAGCCAGTTATTTTTGTATAAGACACGTATCAAGATGGTTAGTCTATAAACGGTCCTATATAAGATTAACATAAAAAACGTAATACGTTGTAAATAATTTAGCAAAAATAATAACAACTATGTTATAATTTGTGTGTAGCAAAAAAAGAGCAAGCAAAAAGCATAGCCTCCGTTGTCTTTTAAGACATATAAAGAGGGACTACAGATGTGTAAAAACATCTTACTATAGAATATCTGATTAATATTCTATAAACGAACTAACAGTTTTGTTAGGGGTAAGCACTTAGTTTTATTATTGCGGTGTTTTGTGGTGAAACATTGAGTATACTTAATAAAATTACGTGTAAGAAAAAAGGAGACGTAATTTGCGAAAATCAAGTGAATTTCGTAAGTTAGTAGTTCCTCTCCGTACATATTCAGCATCTTTCTTATGTAATAATAAGATAGGTGTTTTTTTTAGTAAAAGCCCCTCATATACCTTTTTTTACGGCTTTTGAATCGTTTGGGGTCGTTATCGTACAAACTAACTAGGGAACAGGCGTGTATCCCTCAGAGGGGCTGAAAGGTCGCTCAAACCACGTCCGAAACTATATTAGCGTTATAGTGGGCAATGAACTATTGGTAATGGGTAAGCTCACCCAGCAAGCGCAAAAGAAGTGGACTAGGGAATTGAACAGCCCTAGTATTTGGAAGATTGACGTGTTAGCCCTATAAATAGGGGTTGTGGAACAATCAGCAACTTAATTTAGACAATAGCGTGTGTGATAGATACATGAGATGCTCTCAACTGTACTATGAATTTTGCCCTTATTTACTTAAGGGTTCCGTCCATCCAAATTAACTCACTACCTAATAAAAAAAACCTATACTTGATTATCTCGGATTATGTCCTAGAAATAAAGCAATCCGGATTTTCAGCATACGAGCAAAATTTTTTTATAGGTTAACCAAAATCAATTTGATCTAACATCGTCTCGCGACTAGCTTGGTCTAACCCAAGATAAGTCAGTGTCATGGCTTCACTTGAGTGATTCAATAAATGCATGACTAAGCCAATGTTGTAGTTTGATTGTGTATAGACGCGATAAGCACCTGTTTTACGCATAGTGTGCGTGCCTAAATAGTTGATACCTAGTAGATCACCAACACGCGCCATCACTTTATAAAACTGTTTCTCGGTGATATGGCGATCGTGATGGGCTGTCGAGGGGAATAACCACTCAGAATTGATATTTTCTTGGACCAGCCAATCGTGATATTGCAACAAGTCTTGTTGCACGGGCTTTAGATACAATGTATTCGCTTTACCGGTCTTTTTATCATGAATAAAGGCTGTATTTTTGACCGAACCATCAAGATTGTAGACGTCTGATTTCTTTAACGTCATGACATCACTCACACGTAGTAGGGTAGCTTTGCCAACTTGAAAGATGGTGTAGTTACGACGACCAGCCCGAAAACTATCGAGAAGTGTATCTTGTACCATCTTTAAGACGTTGGAGTCTTTGATGGGTAGGACAATTTGTTGCGCCATGATTTATATATACCTTTCTGAAATTAAATAAATAATTAAATTGTTTATTTATTGATGACCAGGACCGTATTTCTAAACTTCTCTTATGGTTTATTATAGCACCGAACAAAAAAACAGCCCCCATTATCTACCGGTTAGATAATGGGGGCTGTTTTAATAGTCTTTCCTAGGGGCGATTATGTAATTATAGTCCCTAAAGGTTTCTTAACTAAAGACAGCGATAATCATTTTGGTGACTAAATAAATAATTGCAATTACCATCATCCAACCAGTACTGCGCATAAATTCCCAGACATTAGTTTGTGCCTTTGCGTTTTTGGTAATAACTATGCTTTTTTTTAGTGAATCATCGCCCTTGATCAAACTATCTAAGGTAATGTCGAATAAATTGCTGATTTGCACTAAACGATCAATATCGGGATAAGTACTTCCGACTTCCCACTTAGAAGCTGTCCAAGATCTATGATTTTTGATATACTTCTATGTAAAAAGCGAGTTTAAGCTATGAAAAATTATCCCAGCAATATTACTCGGCAACAATTTGAATTAATTCGACCAGCTTTAGAAAATTTTCGTAAGCGAACTAATCCTCGAAAATATGACCTCTACGAGGTCTTCTGTGCGGTCCTATATGTCTTGAAAACCGGTTGCCAATGGCGTCAAGTCCCCGGTGATTTCCCAGAATGGCGGTCAGTTTACAACTATTACAAAATTTGGTCAACTAAAGCTGAGCCTACGGCTGATTCTTTATTGGAACAAGTTTTAAAAAAATTGTCATTGCTCGGCGAACTTACCAAGGACGTTCAGCTTTAACTTCCTTTATTATCGTTGACGCTCAGAGCGTCAAAAACACCGCTACTGCTGAAAACAAAGGTTACGACGCTGGTAAGAAAATCTCGGGGATTAAGCGCCATCTGGCAGTTGATATCAATGGCTTTCCGCAGGCCATTCACATGACGCGAGCGAACGCCTCTGATCGAGACGGGGCCAGTGCCATGATCGCTTTACATGCCATGCATTTACGCCAGGTTCAAAATGTCTTAGTTGATGGTGGTTATTCAGGCGTTAATTTTCAGCTCGATGTAGCCAGTAATTTAAACGCAACCGTGCAGGTTGCGAAGCGCAATGAGTTGCATCGATTCGAAGTCATGCCCCAACGTTGGATAGTCGAACGATCTTTTAGTTGGCTAGAGAATTGTCGGCGACTTTGGAAAAATTGTGAGCGTCAATTAACCACCAGTCTGCAAATGGTCGTTTTAGCGTTTTTAGCACTATTACTTAAGAGATTTTAGACAGCTTCTTAACACCAAAAAACACGGCCACAATGCTGCAACCGTGTTTTTAACCCTATTAACTAGGACGATCTATTTACATGGTTTCGTCCGGGCCACCTTCAGTGCCTGGTTGATCACCTGCGCGTATAAGACATCACCCGCGTGGACGCCACCAAAGTGCACGCCGTCCGTGCCGGCAAAAACGGCCGGATGTTGTCCCGCGACCTTCTCCCAATCGGCGATCGTGACGTATTTGTACTTGGCAGGAAGCATCCACTCGAAGACTGCTAACTTGCTCGAATTCCAATCTGACTGGGCCTGCGCGTTATACGGCGCCATGAAGATCAGCCGGTGACCGGGCACTAAGGCGTCGATCGTACTGTTAGCGACGTGTTGTCCTAAATAATCACGAGTACCGAGTGTCACGCTGTCCCCGATAATTGATATTCCCGTGGGCACGTGCACCTTCGTCTTTTCCCCCGCCGTTGTCACCGGTCCCGTGTTCGCTAAAATGGCGGTATGGGTCGACTGAATCAGATTAACGTCTTGACGAATTCCGCTGATCCACAAATTTTGCTCCAGTGTTGAGACTGGGGGCGCGGCTTTGACGACGCTCTCCCCGTTAACACCTAGGAGCACAATGGCCACCATCGTTGGCAACCAGAGTTTTTTCCAGTTCACGTTACATTGAAAAATGTGAACCGGTTTACCGGCGATCACCGGCTCTAAGACGTAGTATGACAAAGCGGACAAGCCGATTGAGACCCCGGTCGTTAGGATCGCTGCGACCCAGTTCGACATTCGGTGTGAAAAAATAACGTACAACGGCCAGTGAAATAAATAAACACTGTAGCTGATATCCGCTAAAAACGTCATCCAGCGTGGCTCACTGATTGTTGGCGTTTGATCGTGCAACAGGCGCGCGCCGTAGATCATACAAGCGGCGAGTAGCGTTGCGGCCAGTAACCCTTGTTGATACGTTTGCAACCGGTCAAATTTTAGTAGGTCACCTAGGATGACCAGGCCGCTAAAACTAAGAATCATCAGACCGATTGCTACGTTGCGGGGACAATGCTGTGAGACCAACTTAAACGCCGTGAGCTGGTAGCGAATCCCACTGAGGATGCCCAACACACAACCAATAAAGAACGGGAAACTGTGGGTCACACTGGAAAAATAAACCGGTGAAAAATCCGTTAAACCGACGGCACCTAAATTCATGGCCAGAAAACTCCCCGTTGCGAGGAGGGTTGCTAAGGTGATCAGCAACTTTCGGAACTGGACCAACGCTTCGTCCGCCGACGCGCTCCGATAACGACTCATCTTGGCGACCAAACTTGTAGTGAGCCCCCATAATAAATAGAAGTGCATTTCAACGGCTAACGACCACGTATGGACAAATAGGTGCGGAATAAACTTGGTTTCATAACTCCCGCCAGTTGCAATTTCAAAATAGTTCGTCGTAAATCCGAGGGCCGCCGCGACCTGCCAACCGATGTTGGTCACAAAATCATGATCGACTAAGACGGTCATCGGCAGAGCCAATATAACGGCTAAAAAAAGTGGTGGCACGATCCGGTAAAACCGGCGACCATAAAAAGCAAGCAGTCTGAATTGATTGGATTCAGCAAACTCGTCCACCATCAGGGCCGTGATCAAGAACCCCGAAAACGTGAAGAAAACATCAACGCCAATGAACCCACCCGTGAATTTCGTTTGAAAAAAATGGTAGGCCAATAATTGTTTAAACAATAAAGCGTCCCAAAATAGGACGCTTTTATATTTGTTGCCATCTTACTCAGCCACTACTATTTTTCAGATTTAACTTCTTTAGTTACAATTGGTACTGTATTAACCAAATTATCTCTGACAGGACAAGTATCTTCCATGAATTTAACGAATTTGGTTATCTCTGTCTTTTCCTTTGGTGTCCTGAAGTGAATATCAACACCAATATTATCAAATCCTGGACGCTTCCCAGAAATCTCTCCTCTAACAGGAATGTACAATGAACTATATTCAAATTTTTCTTTTTTGTAGAAGGAAGCTGCAACAATATCCTCACATGCCCCAAGTGCACATAAGATCCCTTCATTAGGAGTAATTCCTTCATCGTATCCATTATTTAATTCATTCGTTTGAAATTTAACTGTGAAATCACGTGAATAAGAGATGTACTTGTTAGGATCATCTGTACTTACGACCTTTGCCTTAAACGTTGTGATAGCCATAATAATACCTCCTAATCCTTAATAATATTATCAATAATGACATTAGTCCCGTTAACTAGCGTGTCAAAGATAGGAGAACTTTTTTCAACTAATTCAACAAACTTCTGACATTCTTCCTTACTTTGACTTGTTTCAAAATTAAAGGATATCCGAATTTCTTGGAACCCATTCCGAACATTTGGATCACCCATAAATCCCCTAAAATCTAGGTCCCCTTCAAGACTTATTTCGAGTTTTTGGTAATTAAAATTATTTGATGCAGAAAGTTTCCGTGCTGTTTCTTGGAGCGAAGCACCGAGGGAGCCAAGCTCTAATTCAACCGGATTAAGTCCAGTATTCGTTCCCCCGTTTGCTTTCGGCTCGTCTAATGTATTGTGAATTCCACGTGTATGAGCATCAACTTGTAAACTTGAATTAGTCTTTCTAGCGGTTACACTGTACTTTGTCATAGTCAGCATTCCTTTCAAATATATACTAAAAGCGCTTTCAGTAATTATTATAGTATTTTCAATTTTTAAATCAATAGTTAACTAACTATCTAATCAGAAAACTATGATAAAATCATATTGTAAGGAGTGAAATGCCGTGACTAAATTTACCCTGGAAGATTGCTTAATGTTTACTACCAACACTAGCTCCAAACTTTTCAAAGCGGTGCTTACTGACCGCTTGAAAGATGTTGGCGTTACCTACAATACATGGATTTCTCTATACTTTATTAATTCTCACGATATAATTTCCCAAAACAATTTAGCTAAATTAGTAGGAATTACTGGACCTAGTATGGTCAAAATAGTCCAAAGACTTGATGATGAAGGATTAATATATCAGCAACAAGACAGTAAAGATCACCGCAAAAAGCTAATATCCCTAACAGAAGATGGAATTAAAAAGTATAACGAGATCTTGAGTATTGTTATTGAATACCAAAAGACAATAACTAAAGGATTAAGCCAAAAGGAACTGGATATTGTAGCCAACGTCTTTGATAAGATGATCAGAAATGCTAAAAAAGCACTAAGCTAGTTTCGTGTGTTATAGGTGATTTAATCATGAAAAATCAAACTCGTAATGTTAGATTAGCAATTAAGAAAGGCAATGAGATTATTGCTGATTTCAAGCAGCACACTCACGGTAAACTTAACCTTTGGGTCTCCATTACCGATCTTAGCGAGAAATACAATATCACAGCGGAGGCACATAGCAAATTTAACCCTGGAGTCTATACTACAATCGCTGCACAGCTCCCCTTCTCTGACTTTACATATGATGAGTTTGTTGAGGTGCTAATGGCATTTCAAAAGGAATGGGACATTCCCGTGCTGACCCACGCCTTTCCTAAGAAGAAGCTATTTAGAAGCTGTCCAAGATCTATGATTTTTGATATACTTCTATGTAAAAAGCGAGTTTAAGCTATGAAAAATTATCCCAGCAATATTACTCGGCAACAATTTGAATTAATTCGACCAGCTTTAGAAAATTTTCGTAAGCGAACTAATCCTCGAAAATATGACCTCTACGAGGTCTTCTGTGCGGTCCTATATGTCTTGAAAACCGGTTGCCAATGGCGTCAAGTCCCCGGTGATTTCCCAGAATGGCGGTCAGTTTACAACTATTACAAAATTTGGTCAACTAAAGCTGAGCCTACGGCTGATTCTTTATTGGAACAAGTTTTAAAAAAATTGTCATTGCTCGGCGAACTTACCAAGGACGTTCAGCTTTAACTTCCTTTATTATCGTTGACGCTCAGAGCGTCAAAAACACCGCTACTGCTGAAAACAAAGGTTACGACGCTGGTAAGAAAATCTCGGGGATTAAGCGCCATCTGGCAGTTGATATCAATGGCTTTCCGCAGGCCATTCACATGACGCGAGCGAACGCCTCTGATCGAGACGGGGCCAGTGCCATGATCGCTTTACATGCCATGCATTTACGCCAGGTTCAAAATGTCTTAGTTGATGGTGGTTATTCAGGCGTTAATTTTCAGCTCGATGTAGCCAGTAATTTAAACGCAACCGTGCAGGTTGCGAAGCGCAATGAGTTGCATCGATTCGAAGTCATGCCCCAACGTTGGATAGTCGAACGATCTTTTAGTTGGCTAGAGAATTGTCGGCGACTTTGGAAAAATTGTGAGCGTCAATTAACCACCAGTCTGCAAATGGTCGTTTTAGCGTTTTTAGCACTATTACTTAAGAGATTTTAGACAGCTTCTTAGAAATGGCCTGACGAGAAACATTAAGCGTTTCTGCAAGATAATCTTGTGTCCACTGCCTTTTTTCTCGTTCTTCTTTTATCCTTTGCCCTAAAATCATAAACATAACCTCACTTTCAATAGATTAATTATCATATTGAAGCGAGAAAAAAGCACGCTAATTATTAGCGCACTAAAAGCAACTACTGGTTGCGAAGAATATTCTGGTGTAAATAGGGGCTAAATGGTAGTTATAGACCCTTTTATCTGTAATTATAGAAATATACTACCGGGACTTATCATAGCCGACCCCTATTTTGAACTTAATTGGGGGCCAAATTAGCCCATATCAAGGGTTTAAAGACGAAACATAGTTAATGACATTAATACGAACTAAATACGTTCAGAAAGGTTCATAGTTCTTTTCTTTATTTTTGGTGCTTGTCGAAATAGTTGAGTAGCGCAATTAAAAGCGTGTCAAACAGCAACGAGAGTATTTGGCAGATGCTCATTGACTATGAAACCTTCCTGTTTGATCTATTATACAGTGGAAGCTATAGATCAAAGGTCCCTAACCAAATATTAGTTTTGATTTAATATCCAATTATTAGCCTGAACAATTGGATTGTTAGTTTGCACGTCAGGTTTAATTTTATTATTGAAGAGTATTTGACCATTATTTTTCTTGATTTTTGAAGTAGTTATGTTTACTTGAGCACCATTGTACATAATGTACGTATCATTGATGCTAGTATACCCTGCAGATTCACCACCAAAAGTTTTAACGCTAGGATTGTTTTCAAGTGCTAAAGCGGTTAACTCACCTGAACTAGCAGTCCAACGATTGAGTATCACCGCAACAGGAATTCCTGTGACTTTTTTTACATTGCCGAGATCTATCTTAGTTCCCATGTTGTTAGTCACACTACCGCGGAATGTCACACTCGTAGGATTGTTTGCAGCATTAACTATTTCAAATAATTTTCCATTAGGGATAACTGGCGAAATTCCAGCCAACATTGGACCAATGTCACCACCTAGGTTATTACTAAGATCAATGATAATACCCTTATATATTTTACTAGTCATCTTATAATAAATTGTGTTTGCGTATTTTTCCCCTTGTGATGATGATCCACTGAATTCTGGTAAGTGAACGTATAAGATATTATCTTTAACACTGCTAGTTGGTGCTTTGAATTTTGAAGATTCTTTTTTTACTTCCGATGGAGTCATCAAAGAAGCGTGTTTACCACTCTTAATTGCCAAGGCTTGTTTTAACAGTGGGTAAATTTCTTTGTAGGTATGCTGATTTGAAATATCATTACGAATTTTTTTTAGCCTGTTTTTCTGCGCTTGATTAGCTATATAAATCCCTGTAGACGATATTTTATTAAAAGCCAGCATAGCGTCTCTTTTAGGGGTTGGTGGGACTAAGTAGAAGTTGAAGTTAGGTCCGTATTGATATCCTACGTATATACCTCCAGAAATAATCACTGTCAAAGATACTATTAACGATATCATTACTTTTTTGTATTTTTTTTTAAATTGCATTCCTTAATCCTCAAGATACCACCATGGTAGTATAGGCGTTTTTGTGAATGAGTTAGAATTAATAAAAGTTGCGGTCCTTGTACATCAAATTAATAGTTTATGATGCAGGTTGATTTTGTTCCACCACATCCGCCTCTTTTTCATCATCATGAGGTGGTATCATTTATAATTATAGACCCTATACAAACATCTTTTGTAAAAAGCCTTTTTTCTGTTCTTTCAATAAATCTAACTTACGTTGATGAAGAGCGATAGTATTATCTAACTGTTTAAAAAACGCACCGATTTGCTTTTGTTCTTCATAATTTGGAATTGTAAAGACAGTTGATGAAACTTTTTTCCAATCCGATCTAGGCATTTTTGTCCCCGACGTATCGTTAGCAACCTTTTGATAATGATTAGATTGAATTAAACTATAAACAAATTTAGGATCAGAATTTATTGATTGAAATACCCAAAAATCGCCTAGTGCTATTCCCTTAAAATCAGCCAATAGCCAGTTTTTCAAATAAGGACGCAATTTCCCATATAAAATATTTTGTGATTCAAATAAAATACCTTTTCTATCATCAAATTTATGAGATACATCTTTATTAAGGCGACCTTCTCCAGCGACAATATCTTCAAATTCAACCTTAGGCAATTCACTGTTGTGTGATGTTTTACTTAGTCTCGATACTATATCAGTTAACTTACGCTCTTCCCAATCGTCAGCAAACCCCGCAAATCGCAATTCAGGAACTTTGGCACCATTTTTAGGGAACATCTTTTGCAAGTAGCCTTTTTTCTGTTCCTTGAGTAAATCCAACTTACGCTGATGAAGAGCGATAGTGTCGTCTATCTTTTTGAAAAATGCCCCTATTTTTTGTTGTTCTTCAAAATCTTTTGGAAAAGATACTAATGTTTTTTGTAAGTTTCCTTTACTAATTGATGATACTTTTGAACCCTGAATCAGTCTCAAAAGTTGTCTATGATAGGTATTTGAATTGATATAATATCCTAGAAAAAATTCAGCTTTTTTATCTTTTGGTCTTGCAACTATTGTATGTAATCCTGCTACGAGATTTTCTTCAGTTAAACCATTGACTTCAACAGCTTTTCCAACAGTTTCATCTTCAGCTGCATCAGCAAAAATCAAATCGCCGTTCTCGAGCAAACTAGATTTATATTTTTCTAATTTACCACCTGTGATATATGGAATTTTATCATTTTTAATATTTAGAATGGCTGGATATTTAATCAATATATCTCCATAGTGAACGCTTTTAATATCGCCTTCATCATAATTTAACAATGCTCTAGATAATGAATTTGTAGACACAGGAAAATTAAAACATTCATCAAACTTACGCTGTTCCCAATCATCCGTGAATCCTTTAAATCGCAATTCTGGAACTTTCTTTTTAACTGAATCATCTATTTTCGCCATAGTCCCCACCATTTTCTTGGTTTTTCTTGTTCTTCTATCCTTTTTTGATCTTTGATTTGTTCCTGCAAATTTTCCAACTTCTCTTTAAGAGCGTTCACTTCATCTTTATATTGATTATCTAAGTGTTTGAATTCTGTTTCCTGTGAGGGCATTTTGAGAGCTTTTAATCTGTCGTTTTTTGCTTTGTATTCTTCTAACAACTTTTTATCTTGTAAGGCTAATCGTTGTTGCTGGTCTAACAAATTTTGCGTTTGTTTTTGTGCTTCCACTAAACTTTTTATTTGTTCATCTTTATTGATATTTTGAGATTCAA
>NZ_CP039739.1:0-15318 GCF_014844115.1 Leuconostoc sp. LN180020
GACTTATTAGCGATGATTAGTGATTTGGCGGTCACCGATGATAGCAAGGCGATTATCGCATCAGCTAAGCAATTATTTGGAGGCAAAGATGAGTAATAAAGTGCCGAAAATTCGATTTAATGGTTATAGTGATGCTTGGGTACAGCGTAAGTTCTCTGATTTGTATAAAAAGAACCTTGAGCGTAACAAAGAGCAATTTGGTTCAGACAGAACTATCTCGATTGCGACTATGCGATTTAAAGAGGAAGGTAACGGAGCCTCTGAAGATTCCCTGGCCTCATACAAAGTACTTCGAGAAGGCGATGTTGCCTTTGAGGGTCACACAAGTAAGCAATTCGCGTTTGGTCGATTTGTGTTGAATGACATCGGAGACGGCATTATGTCGCCACGTTTCACCACACTACGTCCGACTCAGGATATGCCCATCGCTTTTTGGAAACAGTACATCCACTATGAGCCAATCATGCGTTACCCGATTGTTCACTCAACAAAATTGGGAACCATGATGAACGAACTTGTTGTTGATGAGTTTCTAAATCAGTCTGTTTTGGTACCCAGTGTTGCCGAACAATTGAAAATTGGACAGCTTTTAACACTGGTCGATAACCTTATCGCGGCTAACCAGCGTAAGTTAGATTTGCTTAAGGAACAGAAAAAAGGCTACTTGCAAAAAATGTTCCCTAAAAATGGGGCCAAAGTTCCTGAATTGCGATTCGCGGGGTTTGCTGACGATTGGGAAGAGCGTAAGTTGGGAGAAATATCGAGAATGTATCAACCCATAACGATTACAGGAAACGACTTATTGCCTGATGGGGTTCCAGTTTTTGGGGCGAATGGTTTCATTGGATTTTTTTCCGAAGCTAATCATATTGATGATCAAGTCACAATATCGGCTCGTGGAGAAGGAAGTGGTACACCTAGCTATGTTCATGGACCAGTATGGATTACTGGTAATTCTATGGTAGTCAACGTTGATGACTTTCATATTGATAAATATTTTCTGTTTGCTAATTTAACAGCAAACTCTTTGAAAAAATTTGTGACTGGGGGAGCACAACCTCAATTAACTCGTGATGTGTTAGTAAAGGTTCCAATCACTTTACCAAATGCTGATGAACAACAAAAAATTGGATCGTTCTTCAAACAGTTGGATGACACTATCGCTCTTCATCAACGTAAGTTAGATTTATTGAAAGAACAGAAAAAAGGCTTTTTACAAAATATGTTTGTATAGGGGCTATAATTACATAATCGCCCCTAGGAAAGACTATTAAAACAGCCCCCATTATCTAACTAGTAGATAATGGGGGCTGTTTTTTTGTTAAGTGGTATAATAAACCATAAAAGAAGTTTAGAAATACGGCCCTGTTCCACCTACACAAACACCCAGAAATCACGCCGTTTTAAGCTGAAATCCGGGTTTTGAAAAATTTTCGGAGTCCGGCAACTCTCGGTGCCGAAAAAACCTGTCCATAATCTTGACACCAGCGCCGGCTGTACGATAAATAGAGTTGATAGGCATTTTGCCATCAACTCTATTTATGTATACCATTTATTAATAAAACTATTTTAGAACATCAAAAAGACACCATCCATACCTTTAGATGTTCTACCCTGAATTTCGTTCAGTTAACGGTATATTTACTTTTATAGCTATTGATACACAAACATCATCATCTAATTGAGTTTATTCATGATCGACTGTCTAAAACAATTATTGAACACTTTATAAAAAATTATAGCTTGTCAGAACGACAAGCAGTTAAGACTGTCTCTATTGATTTGAACGCTAATTACCAGTCGGTCATTCATAAAATTTTTCCCAATGCGCAAATAATAGTTAATAGATTTCATATAGTTCAGCTATATAGCCGGGCATTGGATCAAGTTAGAATCAGTTGTCTTAAAAAAATAAATGATAAACATTCCCGTTTATATAAAGCACTCAAGTCTAATTGGCATCGCTATGAATACATCTATTTCAACGTTACATAAGAATTTAAATTATATACAGAATAGTTGTACAATGTCATAATCCAATGGTCCTCTTGAAGAGACCATTGGAAAGATAAAAAAACTCAAACGTATCGGTTATGGATTTAGAAATCTTTTATGCATTTACACAAGATATTTTACGCTCTCTCAATACTTCCTACTAGCAATGTAATCTCTCCTTCAATTCTTAGGTAATCGTTTTCAATATATTACACGATACTATTTTCTGTTTTTTTACGTCAAATTAAATTTATCAAAATAAATTACTAAATTATTGTCATAAGTTGAAGAAATTTGTTTCAAGACAGCATGATATAATTAAATTAGTTATATAACCAATGGGTGAAATAATGAAAGCAAAAATAGATGATGTAGCGAAATTAGCAGGAGTTTCCAAAACTACCGTTTCAAGGGTGATGAATAAACGGGGTTATTTGAGTGAGAAAACAATTAAAAAAGTTCATGATGCGATGGATGAATTAAATTACCAACCTAATGTTGTGGCAAGACAGTTATTTAAGCAGGAAACAAAATTGGTGGGGTTGATTTTTCCAACAGTCAATAATCCCTTTTTTGGACAATTGGTTGCCACTATGGAAAAAAAGCTTTTTAGTAAAGGATTTAAAGTTTTACTTGGTGACTCTATGAATGATCCTGAAAAAGAAAAGTTATATTTGAGAGAGCTAATGGCACATCAAGTCGATGGGTTGATTGTTGGAGCCCATAATCAAGGTATCAAGGAGTATCAAAATGCTAATTTACCCATTATTGCAATTGATAGAATTATGAATAATGATATTCCCGTAGTATCATCCGATAATTATCAGGGCGGTAAAATGGCTACAGAATTACTGATAAAAAATGGTGCTAAGGTGATTATCCACACAAATGGACCAAAAACTTTACAAACTCCAGCTCAAAAAAGATATCAAGCATATGAAGATACTATGATTCAATATGGCTTAAAACCAATAACTTATACAGTCGACTTCAATGTTAGTTATGAGCAAAAAGCTAAATTTCTAAAGAATATTTTTAAAGAACATCCAGATGTTGACGGTATGTTTATTTCTAATGATGTGGATGCTGCTCAAGCCATTGATATTGCTGGTGATTTGGGCTACAAAGTACCTGAAGACTTGAAAATAGTGGGCTATGATGGAGCAGAAACTACAAGAATTTTATTACCGAATTTAACGACAATTATTCAACCCATTGATCGAATGGCAGAAACAGCTGTAAATATGCTAGTAGCAAGGATTTCTAATAATGATGCTGGGGAAAATAAGGTTCTTCCAGTTAAGGTTTGGAGAGGAAAGACAGTATAAATTTGTGATAACCCGTTGACATAAAATATGAAAGCGCTTACAATAAACTTTGTTAAGTGCTTATTTTTTAATAATTAAATGTCAACCGGTTAACACAAAATAAGGAGTAATCAATAATGCGTAAAAATACTTATGTTAGACTTAGTGCCTTTTTCTTCTTTTTCTTTGTCAGTTGGTCAGCTTGTTATTCATTGTTTGCAATTTGGTTAGGTCAAGAAATTCATTTAAATGGTGAAGCAACAGGGATTATTTTTGGAATTAACGCAGCTTTCACTTTGTTAATGCAACCTTTGTATGGATATATTTCGGATAAGTTAGGTACTCGTAAAGATTTACTAGTTTATTTAAGCGGTATTTTGATTTTCACAGGTCCATTTTTTATTTATGTATATGGACCATTATTAAAATTTAATGTAGTTATAGGAGCAATAGTAGGTGGAATTTTTCTAGGGGTTGGATATTTGGCCTCTTGTGGTGCGGTTGAATCTTATATTGAAAAAATCAGTCGTAAATATGATTTTGAATATGGACGTGCTCGGATGTGGGGTTCATTAGGTTGGGCCGTAGCAACATTTTTTGCGGGACAATTATTTAACATAAATCCTAGTTATAATTTCTGGATCGCATCAATTGCGGCAATTGTGATGTTCCTAATTATTTTGACTACTAAGGTTGAAGTTACTGATGTTGAAGCTAAGAATGCTGATTCAGTTACCGTTAAAGATGTTTTCAATTTATTTAAGTTAAAGGATTTTTGGTTCTTTGTTATCTTTGTTTTAGGTGTTACATGTGTTTATGGGGTTTATGATCAACAATTTCCACGTTATTTTGCAGAACAATTTGCAACAGTAAAATTAGGTGATCAAATGTTTGGTTATTTAAATTCATTCCAAGTTTTTCTTGAAGCTGGAATGATGTTTTTAGCACCAAAGATTGTTAATAAAATTGGTGCTCGTAATTCACTTTTGCTAGCAGGATTTCTGATGGCATTTCGAATTACGGGGTCAGGCTTGGTTGATGGACCAATTTTAATTTCAATGATGAAACTAATTCACTCATTTGAATTACCAATTCTGTTAGTTTCTGTATTTAAATACTTAGATGCCAATTTTGAAGCTAGATTATCCTCTATTCTATATTTGGTTGGTTTTCAGTTTTTTGGTCAGATCGGAACGATTGGGTTATCTTCACTTGTAGGTAAAATGTATGATTCACTCGGATTTAAAATAACTTATTTATATCTTGGTATTTTTGTTTGTGCCTTTGCAGTAATAGCAGTGTTTACTCTGAAAAAGGGTAATTCACAAATAACTAAAACAAATTCAATTGATGCTCATGTTCAAAGTTAAGGAGAAATTTATGCAAGAAGTAGAAAGTAAAAAGATAAAATTAAATAATACACGTTATAGATTGGGATACCATATAATGGCACCATCTGGATGGATTAATGATCCAAATGGTTTTTGTTATTTTCAAGGATATTATCATATTTTTTACCAGCATTATCCTAATGATTCTAAATGGGGACCAATGCATTGGGGACACGCTAGAAGTAAGGATTTAGTACATTGGGAGAGTTTGCCAATAGCACTTACTCCTGGAGATAAAGAAGATGAAGATGGCTGTTTCTCAGGAAGTGCAGTTGTCTATAATGGCAAGATGTATTTGATTTATACAGGCCATCATTATTATGGAGATGGTGATTCGGATCATTTTTGGCAAAATCAGAATTTGGCAATTAGTGAAGATGGGATCCATTTTGAAAAATATGAAAATAATCCGATTATATCTCAAGCGCCTGAAGATAATACTCAACATTTTCGTGATCCTAAAGTCTGGTATAACAATGGAAAATGGTATTTGATATTAGGAAGCCAAAATAAGCAAGAAATGGGTCGAGTATTACTTTATAAATCGGACAATTTAATTGATTGGATTTTAGTAGGTCCAGTTGCAGAATCAAAAGATACAAAAAAAGAAGGTTATATGTGGGAATGTCCAGATTTCTTTAGATTAGGAGATAATGACTTTCTTCTAATGTCTCCACAAGGAATAGAGGCTGATAAAGGACGTTTTAAGAATCTTCATGAAACAGGTTATTTAGTAGGTAATTATCGTTATAACGATAATAATTTTGAACGTGGAGATTTTAATGAACTAGATAATGGACATGATTTTTATGCAACACAGACTACCTTAACCCCAGATGGTCGAAGAATCGTTATTGGTTGGATGGATATGTGGGAAAGTCCAATGCCAGAAAGTGCCGATGGTTGGGCTGGAGCATTAACTATTCCACGAGAATTGATTTATCAAGATGGAATTCTAAAAATGAAACCAATTAAGGAATTAGAAAAATTAAGAACCAGAGAACTATTGAATAAGAATTACCTGGTTAAAGGTAATCAGAATATAGTTTCTAATTCTAGAAACTATGAGGCTAAATTAAATCTTAATGTTGGAGATAATGATGAGGCCGGTTTTGAACTAAGAAATGAAGAAAACAATTTAATTTTAAGAGTTGTATATGATAAGAGAAATAATAGAATTGTTTTAAATCGTTCGGGAGATGATCCTGAACGCGAAGCAATTTTGTCAAAAAGTGAACAGTTAAAATTCCATTTATACGTTGATACCAGTTCAATTGAAATATTCGTTAATAACGGGGAAAGAACCTTCACAGAAAGATTTTATAGTGACGGAGCCAAGTTAAACGTTATTTCTGAGAATGATATGAAAGTTCAGGCGTCAGTTTATCAGTTAGATAAGAATGCAGTGAAGTTTTAAGAATCAAAAAGGTTAAACCAATCGAGGTTTAACCTTTTTTAGTAGATAGTATGTGTAGAATCATCTTTGAAGTTATCAAAAGCTTTAATAGTAGTATCTCTATCATGTTGTTCCAAGTTCAAAGTATTTTTATCTTGGAGGCCATTATCTAAAAAGTGATAGATGAAGTCATCTCTGAAGCCGATATTTTTAGCATCTTCAGCGGTATTTCCGTAGTAACAAGCTTTGATATTTGCCCAAATAATAGCCCCAAGACACATTGGACAAGGGTAAGCGTTAGTGTAAAGTTCACATCCAGATAAGCCATAAGTACCCAACTTTTTGCAGGCTTTTCTAATTGTATAAATTTCACCATGGGCTGATGGATCATTGTCGGAAAGAACATGATTACGTCCTTGGGCAATAATTGTTCCGTCTTTAACGATTACTGTTCCAAACGGACCACCAACGTTGGTACCAATATTTTTCTGAGCTTCATTGGCTGCTAATTTCATGAATTTTGATTCGTAAGCCATTCAAACATCTCCTAACATTTATGATTATTATAGTTCATAAAAAAATGAGAGCGGAAGAAGCTGTGTTTTGTTCCGCGTTTATGCTGCAATGTTGGAGAAGAAACTAGTTATGTCCCAATCTCATTATTCGGTAGCGCCAGTATCGCTAAGACACTTTTGATGCCAAAAGCAATAGTTAGACTTATCAAAATAATAAGTGGCAAATAAAAATAGTCCAATTTATTGACTTCTGAGCAATCCATACCAGTGTAGATTTATTAAAATTGTTACCAAAAAAACGCGTGTAGTTTGCTTACAGGGAATATTGGTCATAACTTAATACGATGAGAAATTATATTAGCATTCAAAATAAGTTGAGATAGATACAGACACTATCTCAACTTATTTTTTATGTGGTTAAGCTGACGTCAGCTTGCCCCACGCGGGCAGCGTTCTGCATGACATGCTCCCGCTGAAAGCGATCCTGCAATGATAAATTGCCCCGTCACGGCGTGACCCGCCGGAGGTTTTACAAGCCGGATAATAGGCGCTGTAAAATAGCAGTTTCCCCAGTAGGAAGGGGGAACGCTACGGTCATCGCTTGTCGATGACACGCCTCGCAGAGCCTGTCCAAAATATTATTTTGGTATAACAGGCTATACCAGATTTTTAACGGTGTTATACTGGTCCTGGAAAACCTTTTTCGAGGAGGCATTTTTGATGGCGCATTTAAAGAAAAATACGCGTGGCGCAGTACCCGGTTTAGCGGTCCATTTTGAACGTAAAACCGACCATCACACTAACAAAGAAATTGATGTGTCGAAATCCTATCTGAATCAAGAGCTCATGGCAGATGGTTCAGATATGCTTTCACGTTTCAACGAGCGTTTAAATGACGTTTATTGCATGAAAAGAGACGATGTGAAGGCGTTAGCAACGTGGATAGTCACTTTACCTGAAGAACTCACAGAAGCCCCCTACGAGCAACAGAGCGCCTTTTTTGAAGCAACCACTAATTTTATGAATGACCGTTATGGTCAAGAAAATGTCGTGGCCGCTGTCGTGCATTATGACGAGACAACACCTCACTTGCACTATGCCTTTGTCCCAGTGGTTTTTGATGCTAAAAAATCACGTTATAAAGTCTCCGCTAAAGAAGTGCTCACGCGCCATGATTTACAAACCTTTCATGAGGATCTAGATCAAGACTTAAAAAAGGTGCTGCCTTTTTATGAACAAGGGATTTTAAATAACAAAACCTTACCGTTTGAGAATGTCGCTGAAATCAAAAAATACAATGATCAGTTTAATGCCTTAAAAACGGAACTAGCCGATATTGAAGACAACATTCGTGCGAAACAGGCCGTACTTAAAATCACGGATCAAGCCTTAACGGAAGTAGACTTAGCCGAAAAACAAATTGATGCCTTTAAACAAGACTTATCTAAAAACCTCTTTGGTAAGACGGTGCTTAAACCTGATGACTTAGATCGCTTTAAAAGTGTGTTAGCCACGATGAAGAAAGCCACCTTGCAAAGCCAGCATGAGACGGAAGAACTCAAGCAAACGTTAGGGCAAGTCAAAGCGCAATTAGCAGACGTCCAAGCAGACTATCAAAACCTGAAAGAAACACTTCAAGCGCTTCAGAAGCGGCAGCGAGAACAGCAACAGATGGATTATGCTATGCGTGACATGCTTAAAAATGATTATGGTATCGACAAGATAGCCCATACTGATGTGGAGGCCCGGTATGTTCTTTATAAGCTGGATCATGAAGAACTCACTCAAAATAAAAAAGTAGCCCAGACCTGGTTAAAAACACTGACGACAGCTAGAGCAGATCCAGATACGAAAATAGCGCCAAATAGATTAGATCGCGGTATCGAACAAGTTAAAGCATTAATTAATCGAATCATTGAATTAACGCGTGATATTTTTAAAGGACCTAGCCTCTAACGTTAAAACGGCTTATTTGCCCTTCTAAGCGCTTTTAGTCACAAGGCGTAGAAATAATCATTGAACGGATTAAAACGTCGCCATTGGCTTAATAAGTGGCAATCTATGTTAGATAACTAGCAACCCATCATTTAAAATCATTCAAAACAAAAAGAACACCGGTACACATAAATTTTGTACGTAGTGTTCTTTTTGTTTTGTTTTTTTATTGAATCAATAAAAAGGCGGAGCCTATTATAAGTTTATCTTTTATATTTTAATCTTTTGTTCTTTTGCGTAGTTATAAATACAGTAATAACAATGCATTCACGTATTATATAGCCACAAAAAACTGTGTATATAACCACAAAAAACTGTGTACATAACCACAAAAAACTGTGTATATAGCCACAAAAAAATAAAATAAGTGGCTATATAATGTTATAATAAAAGCATAAAGAAATTCCCGTCTAAAAGTTTTTCTTTATGCTTATCCAACAACACACCCAAAGGAGTGTATTTATATGACTATTATACCAGAATCAAAGACAAGGCAGTTACAGACCTTGAATGAATTATCAAAAAGAAAAGTCGTTGAACATAATAGTTTAATCACATCCATTGCCAAGATGGATAAGACACCACTCAAAATGTTTGAACTAGCGGTGTCTTTAATTGATACCGACAATCCACCTCAGGATCAGACGGTTTATTTATCAAAGAAAGAAATGTTTGCTTTCTTTAAAGTGGATGACAACGATAAGCATAGTCGTTTTAAAGAGGCAATTGAAAAAATGCAAAAACAGGCTTTTTTTCAGATTAAAAAAGAACAAGATAAAGGTTTTAAGTTTGTTAGCATTGTGCCAATTCCATATGTAGAATGGACAGATTATCATGATGAGGTATTAATTCGATTTAGTCCTGAAATTATGCCCTATTTAATTAACCTCAAAACCAATTTTACACAACATGCCTTGTCAGAAATTTCCGAATTGAATAGTAAATATGCCGTTATTTTGTATCGTTGGTTGTCGATGAATTACAACCAATACGAGCACTATAGTGTTAAAGGTGGACGCCGAGAAGAACAAATTGACAGGTACCGTAATCCTGAAATTGGTATGAAAGAGTTACGAGAAATGACTGATACGATAACAGAATACAAACGATTCACTCACTTTGAAACGAGAGTATTGAAAGAACCTCTAGCAGAAATCACAAATCATACCAGCTTTAATGTTATATACGAAAAAGTTAAAAAAGGACGCAGCATTGATAGTATCGTCTTTCATATCACTAAAAAGCAGGTGGCAGATGATATTAGTTACAAGTTAGATGATCCAACTTATATTGACGATAAGATAAGGCAAGAAGAAAGTGAAAAAGACCTCGTGTACGAAGCTATGAAAAGTCCATATACAAAATTGCTGATGGAACATTTCTTATTGTCATATATTGATTTGACGGATACGGCTATTTTGTCAGGGTTACAGAAAAATGTTTATCCACTTTATGACGAATTAAAAGAGTTACGTGGTTTAAAGGGCGTGAAAGAACACTTAGCCTATATCAGAGATAAACAAGATGACTATTCGAAAAAGAATATTGCTAAGTATCTTAAAAAATCGATTGAACAGTATCTACCAATCGTTAAAAGGCAGGATATAGATCATGAGTGACAATTTAAAAACAATCCGAGAACTTGCTGATGAGTTAGGAGTTAGTAAGACTGCAATTAACAAAAAAGTTTCGGATAGCGAACGAAAACAATGGTTTTCAAAAAACGGAAACCGGTTTTTGGTTAACGAAAACGGACAAAAGGCTATAAGAATAATGTTTTCGTCTGGAATCGACAACCATAAATCGAAAACCGAAAACGCATATCAACAACCAGAATCAAAAACCGAAAACTTTGAAAACGCCAACCTAAAACATTCAGATATTAACTACTTAAATGATATTATTAAGTATCAGAATGCACAAATAGAGGATTTAAAAGAAACTAAATCACAACACTTTAAGCAATTGAACCAAATGCAAAATTTATTAGACCAACAACAACGGTTAGCTTTGCAAGACAAAAAGCTGCTAGAGGAATACAAAGCAGAAATCAAGGACTTGAAAGCCTTAACGATGGCACCGCATGATGATGGCGAAAAAGAAGTGGCGTCAGACAAACAACCGGAACCTGAAAATAGCACCCCGGAGTCACAACCTAAACCGAAAAAGTGGTGGCGGTTTGGTAAATAGTTACAACTAAAAAAGAAAAGAAGACTATTTAAATGGCGGAAGATAAATTTGAACAAGCTGTAATTGACAAGCTCAAGCAAGAGGGTTGGGAATATCTAACAGATTATTCTGGTGTCACAGTTGATCGGTTATATGATCACTGGCGAGATATTCTGAATGCCAACAATCGTAAACGACTAGAAGATACCCCGTTATCTGATAATGAGTTTGAACAAGTGAAGTTGGAACTCACGAAGAATAAAACGCCGTATGATGCGCAACTCATGTTGGCGGGTGCGGGTGGTGTTGGGACCGTACCGTTGAATCGTGATGATGGGACGCAGCTAGAACTTGAAATATTCTATGGTGATGAAGTGGCTGGTGGACATTCACGTTATGAAGTCGTTAACCAAATTACGTTTACGGATTTAGCAACGAGTCTCAGCTCTAAGCGTCGAATTGATATCATGTTGCTGATTAACGGGCTACCTGTGGCTCACATTGAAGAAAAAGATGAATCCTTGCAAAACCAATGGAATGCATTTGAACAGTTCCAAAAGTATGACGGTGACGGCATGTACACGGGCCTCTTTTCTTTTGTGCAAGTGCAATTTGTTCTGTCACAAAATTCAGCGCACTATTTTGCGCGACCAAAGAATAGTGACTCTTATAACCGTGATTTTGCCTTTGGTTGGCGTGACGATGCCGGTAAAGATGTCACGAATACCATGACCTTTATCCATGAGGTGATGGGTATTCCAGCTTTACACCGCTTGGTAACAGTGAATATGATTCCGGATGCAGCCAATGATAACTTAATGGTCATGCGCTCATATCAAATTCAAGCCACGCGTCAAATTTTAGATCGTATGCGTGAAATGGATCAAAACGGGTTGATTGAAAAAGAAGGTGGCTATGTTTGGCACACCACGGGTTCTGGTAAAACAGTCACGTCATTTAAAGTGGCGCAACTACTGGCTTCACGACCAAGGGTTGAAGATGTTTTGTTTATTGTGGATCGGGTTGACTTAGTCAATCAGACCTATGAAAACTTTAAGTCATTTGCCTATAAGACCTTTGAAAATCGGATTCAAGTGGTGAATGGGGGTGAATTGAAGCGTGCCCTTAAGCACGATCACACGGCCCATATCTATTTGATTACGGTACAAGGCTTGGATAAGGCGATTAAATCAGGTCTGGCCTCTAATAGGCGGATGGTTATTTTAATGGATGAGGCCCACCGCTCAGCCAGTGGTGATGCCGTTAGCCGCATTAAACAAGCGTTACCCAAAACCACTTGGTTTGGGTTTACAGGGACGCCTAATTTTTATAGCGATGAAGTCCATGACGTGAAAACATCTAAAGATGTTTCCACTTATGATATTTTTGGCCCACGTTTACACCGTTATACGATTAAGGATGCTATTGGTGACGGGAATGTGCTCGGGTTTGATGTGACCTACTATGAGACTGATTTTGAACAAGATATGGATAGTGGTTTAACGGAAAAGGAACTGGAAAAAGAAGTATATGCCAGTCTGCCATTCCGCCAAGCCGTTGTGGCAGATATTCAGCGTAATTGGGCTACGAATGCTAGCGGACCAATTAACATGGGGGTCCGTGAGCCGAATCAGTTCCAAGGTATGTTAGCCGTATCAGGTAAGCAAGCCGTGGCTTCTTACTACAGTCTCTTTAAGCAACTAGCCCCTGAATTACGGGTGGCTATGACGTATTCTCGCGATGAAGCCAATGGGACGGGGGCGTCAGATTTACAAGCTGCTTTAAAGCAAGCGATGCAAGACTACATGACGTTCTACGGCACACGTAATTTCTTAGAGGACAAGGATCCACAACGGGCGTACCTCAATGATATGACCAAGCGCATTGCCCGCAAGAAACCTTATAATAAGGGTAATGATGCCGATCGACTGGACTTGATTATTGTGTCAGATCAATTATTGACAGGATTTGATTCAAAATTCGTCAATATCATCTACATGGATAAGATTTTGGGTGAAGGTCCCCTGATTCAAGCAATGTCACGCACTAACCGGACAATTGATAAGACGGCTAAACCTCATGGTAAAGTACGTTTTTATCGTCAAGGTGCGGTCATGGAAGAAAAAGTGAAGGATGCGTTGGTTATCTATACCAAAGGGGGCAACGATACCTTAGCGGATGCGGGTAATACCCCGGATGATCAGGAACAAAAAGAGTTGTTTGATGAAGGAATTTTGGCGCCTAAGGCAGCTGATAAAATTATCGACTTGAACCCCCAAATCAAGCGTTTGCAGCAGTTAGCAGGCGATGATTTTTCACAGATGCCGCGTTCTGAAAAAGAACAAGTCGAGTTTGCCGTGACAGCGGCCCAAGTCAACTCGCAAGTCCAACAACTAGTGCAACAAGGGTACGTTTTGGGAAACACTGTTGATGGACCGGACGGCCCTATTACACTAGGCATTGAGAGTGCGACGCAGCTCAGTTCACTGCAGGCGCGCATGAACGATGTCAATGAGGTTTTGCCACCGGACAAGCAAGTTGATTTAACGAATATCAAGCTGGTGTTGCAATCATTCGCGAATGAAATTATTGATTACGATAAACTCGTCGATTTATTGAATGCGTATATGGATGAAACCAGTGTTACCAACCGTGCCGCTGTTGAAGAGCATGTACAGCCCTTAGATCAAGATAATCGCGAAGAGATTGGACAAGTCTTAGATGGTATCGAACAAGGGGAGTATACGGAGCCTTTTACAACTGAAACACTCAAGTCAGTCCGTAAGGCGATCCGCACTGCGCAACAAGACTTAAAAATTTACAAGTGGGCAGCCGACCATGATTACAATGGCAACGATATTCTAGCCGCTTACGAGCTATACCGTCCCGGTATTTCATTAGTTGATAACACGGCGCTGAATCAATATTTACAAGACTTAGAGAGTCGATTGGACATTGGCTTCTTTGAGCTAGCGGACTTTGAAGAGTCACTACTGAACTACTTTGCTAAAATCACCAAAAAATAAATTATTCAGGATAGAAAAGAGCTAAACATGGCATTAACAGCAGATAAACAAGCATTAATTTGGAAAACATTGAACGAGACCCGCGGTAAGATTGAACCTTCTGAATATAAGAACTATATTTTCGGATTGATGTTCTATAAGTTTCTATCTGAAAAGGCGCAAACATGGCTGAATCAGCAATTGCGTGGCGAATCTTGGGCCTCAGTCTGGGAACAGAATCCTGAAAAGGCCGCGGCCTTTATGCAAACCAAGTTAGGGTATGTGATTCAACCAGGCGAACTCTTTAGTGACTGGCAAGCAGCCATTAACGTGGATCAATTCAACATTACCAACGTGGCAGATGCGTTAGTGCACTTTAACCAAGGCATTCAACAAGGGGCCAAGGCAACTTTTGAAGGCATCTTTGACGACATGGACTTGGCTTCAAGCCGTCTTGGTAGCAATACGCAAACGCGGACGAAGACCTTGATGGATTGGATTAGTTTGATTGACCAAATCGAATTGGATGAAGACGCGGATGTGTTGGGTGATCTATACGAATACTTGATTGGGATGTTTGCGGCTAATTCTGGCGCTAAGGCTGGGGAGTTCTATACGCCACACCAAGTGTCAGATATTATGGCGCGGATCCTAACGGCTGGTCGTGAAGAGATGCCAACGTACAGCCTCTATGACCCAGCCATGGGATCAGGTTCATTGCTTTTGACGACTGCTTCATACATGAAGAATGATGGTGTTCGTGGGGCCATTAAGTACTACGGGCAAGAAGTTATCACGACAACCTATAACTTGGGCCGAATTAACTTGATGATGCACGGGGTGGAGTATAACGATATCCATATCCATAATGCGGATACGTTGAGTTCAGACTGGCCTGACGGGGTTCAAAGTGGGGTTGATAGCCCGCGTATGTTTGATGCCGTGATGGCCAACCCCCCTTACTCACTGAAGTGGGATAACACGAACCGAGAAGATGACCCGCGCTTTAAGTCAGGGATTGCGCCTAAGTCAAAGGCTGACTTTGCGTTCTTACAACACGGCTTGTATCACTTGAAACAAGATGGCCGCATGGCGATTGTTTTGCCACACGGGGTGTTGTTCCGTGGTGCCGCCGAAGGTCGTATTCGCCAAGAATTACTTGAAAACCGTCACATTTCAGCGGTGATTGGTTTGCCAGAAAAGATTTTTACGAATACAGGTATACCAACCATCATTATGATTCTGGAAAAGAACCGGACGACTGATGATGTGCTCTTTATTGATGCTTCAAAGGGCTTTGAAAAGCAGAAGAACAATAACAAATTACGCCAAGAAGACGTGGACTTAATTGTGGAGACATTCTTAAAGCGTGAAGACGTTGCTAAGTATGCGCACGTGGCCAGTTTTGAAGAGATTAAGGAAAACGACTTTAACCTCAACATTCCACGTTATGTGGACACCTTCGAAGAAGAAGCGCCGGTGGATTTGGTGGCGGTTAGCCAGGAGCTAGGTGACATTAATCGTGACATTGAACAAAGTGAGGCT